>NZ_JAYGFK010000001.1:0-348770 GCF_046581935.1 Pseudomonas sp. | reverse complement strand
ACTCTCGGCAACTTGGTAAACGGATTTGGCCAGATCAACTGCTATTCGCTTCATCACGACACTCCCAATTTCAGTCAACACCGTTTTCGGTATAGAACGGTGGCGCGGGGAGAGTCCATTACAGCATTCAAGTCGTTCGCTTCGCTCACTCGGGACCGGCTAAAGCCGGCCCCTTAACCAAACGTTAGGCGCAAGAGCAACAGCGGAACGCTCAGGGGCTATGCAGCGCTTATGTTGTTTGCAGCTAACTTGATACCGTGCTCTTTTTTGCTCAAGAGCGTCTGCCGGCATTGTGCGATAACCGCATTACCACGCAGGGTTTACTTATCATCAGCGCTCAGCATTTCGCCAGCAGTTCAGTGCCGGCAACGGGGGAATACTCAAGCGTCGGCTGTTGCTAGCTGTTCAAGAATACGTGCGTAGTTCTCGACCCCTTGCGCGCCTGTGACAAGGTGGCGGCGGTTGAAGATTACCGCTGGGACGCCACTGATGCCTTGGCTTATCCACGATCTTTCAGCGGCGCGCACTTCGCTGGCGAAGCGTTGATCTTCAAGAACTGCCAGCGCCTCGTCACGATTTAACCCGATCTCTGCGGCCACATCGGCTAGCACGTTGTTATCCGAAAGGTTGCGGCGATGGGTGAAGTGCGCGACGAAAAGGGCCTGCTTTAAGTCGTGCATGCGGCCCTGTTGATCAGCCCAATGCAGAAGCTGGTGAACGTTGAAGGTGTTGTGCATGCGCATGTCATCGGCAAAGCTGAACTCGAAGCCTAGCTCTGCGCCGGCTTGGGTTATCCGCAGACGGTTCTCTTGCGACTGCTCTTTGGTCGCCCCATATTTCTCGGCGAGGTGTTCGCGCAGGTTTTGCCCCTCGGGTGCCATGTCGGGGTTCAGCTCAAACGGTTGCCAATGCAGCTCATAGTCGGTCCCGCTGGCTTGCAGCGCCTTTTCCAGCTGTCGGTAACCGACGATGCACCACGGGCAAACCACATCAGAAACGATGTCGATATGCAGTTTTTTTGAGTTGAGAGTGGTCATGGCGCTTCCTCAGCGTGAATTCAATGCGTCGTAGAATAGCCCGGTGTAAGGTTTTTCAGCGACCGCATCTGGCTGAAAATAACCGATATGAATTTCCGCGCTGCGGCGTCCTGAGAAACTAGCTGCAGCATCTGCTCCGTATTTTTCCGCTTTATCTGCCGCTGTTTCGGTATCAGTGCCGCGGGCATAGTGCCGGCATCGATAACAGCGAGGCCGCCGATGTATCAATACGATGAATATGACCACGCGCTGGTGCGCGAGCGTGTGGCGCAGTTTCGTGATCAGGTTGAGCGCCGTATTAGTGGTGAGCTGAGCGAAGAAGAGTTTTTGCCACTGCGCCTGCAGAACGGCCTATATATGCAGAAGCACGCTTACATGCTGCGGGTGGCGATTCCCTACGGGACGCTAGCGGCTCGGCAGATGCGGGTATTGGCACATATTGCGCGGCAGTACGACCGTGGCTATGGGCACTTCACCACTCGACAAAACATCCAATTCAACTGGATTGAGCTGGAACAGGTGCCGGACATTCTCGAGCACTTGGCGGACGTGGAGATGCACGCGATCCAGACGTCCGGCAACTGTGTGCGCAATATCACCACCGAGGCCTTTGCCGGGGTCGCCGCCGATGAGTTGCTGGACCCTCGGCCGCTGGCGGAAATCCTCCGGCAGTGGTCGACCATTAATCCGGAGTTCCTTTACCTGCCGCGCAAATTCAAGATCGCCTTGTGCGCCGCTGAGCAAGATCGTGCGGCGGTGATGATGCATGACATCGGCCTGTACCTTTACCGCGATGAGGCCGGTGAACTGTTGTTACGGGTGATGGTGGGCGGTGGCCTTGGACGTACGCCAATCCTCAGCCAGCAGATTCGCGAGGCGTTGCCGTGGCGGCATTTGCTGTCTTACGTTGAGGCGGTGCTGCGTGTGTATAACCGCCATGGCCGACGTGACAATAAGTACAAGGCGCGTATCAAAATCCTGGTCAAAGCCCTAGGTATTGAAGCGTTCGCTCGCGAGGTTGAAGCTGAGTGGCAGCACATCAAGGATGGCCCGGCCGAATTGACCCAGGAAGAATATCAGCGGGTGGCTGATGCTTTTGTTGCGCCGCCGTATGAGCGTCTGCCTGAGGTGGACCTCGGTTTTGGTACTGCTCTGGCGCAGAACGCCGAGTTCGCCCGTTGGGTGTCGCGTAATACCCTGGCGCACAAAATGCCGGGTTATAGCGCTGTGGTGCTGTCGACCAAGCCGGGTATCAGCGCGCCGCCCGGTGATGTGACTGCGCAGCAGATGGAGGCGCTTGCCGATATAGCCGAGCGCTTTGGTTTTGCTGAGCTGCGTATTGCCCATGAGCAGAACATTGTGCTGCCTGATATCCGCAAGGCGGATTTGTATGCTTTGTGGCAGGCGGCGGGCGAGGTGGGGTTGGCGACGCCGAATATTGGTTTACTGACGGATGTGATTGCTTGCCCGGGGGGCGATTTCTGTGCCCTGGCCAATGCCAAGTCGATCCCGATTGCGCAGGCGATTCAGCAGCGTTTTGATGATCTCGATTACCTGCATGACCTGGGCGATATCAGCCTGAATATCTCCGGCTGCATGAATGCCTGTGGCCATCATCACATTGGCAACATCGGTATTCTCGGCGTCGATAAGAATGGTAGCGAGTGGTACCAGGTGACCATTGGTGGCTCGCAGGGTAAGAGTAGTGCGCTGGGTAAGGTGATTGGTCCGGCGTTCAGTGCCGAGCAGATTCCCGAGGTGATCGATGGGCTGGTACGCACCTTTACCGACTATCGCGAGGCCGAGGAGCGCTTTGTCGATACGGTGCAGCGAATCGGCCTGGAGCCATTCAAGGAGCAGGTCTATCGCAAGCAGCAGGTGCCTGCATGAACAATCTGATCAAGCTGATTGATGGCACGCCGAGTATCGTCGAAAACGACCCTTGGCACTTATTGGCTGACAACCTTGCGCCGCGCCCGGCTGGACCGCTGATCCTGCCGCTGGCAGCTTGGCTTGAGCGGCAAGATGCGAGAATTTTGCGTGGCGAGCGATTTAGTCTCGATGGTGTTTGCCTGGCACCGGACGATGAGGTGGAGAGCCTGCAGGCTTACCTACCGGTCCTGCCGTTGATTGCCATCGACTTCCCCAGCTTTCGTGACGGCCGTGGCTACAGCCAGGCTTACTTGCTGCGTACACGATTGGGGTGGCTGGGTGAATTGCGCGCCGTGGGTGATGTGCTGCGTGACCAGCTCAGCCATATGCGCCAGTGCGGTTTTGATGCCTTTGCTGTACGTGCAGACAAGTCTGTGGCAGATGCGCTCAAGGGCTTGGCCGGGATGAGTGTGGTATATGGACGGTCGGCAATCGAGCCGCGGCCATTGTTCCGGCGGCGTACATAAGGAGTGTTCTGATGGTGTTGAAAGGGCTGACCTGGCTGGTCCTCTTGCAAATTCTCGGCAGTTTAATCAGTGAGCTGCTGCTGCCTGTGCTGCCCGGTAGCGTGATCGGTCTGCTGTTGCTGTTTGGCTACCTATTGCTGCGCGGCCAGGTCAGTGAGCCGTTGGGCCAGGCGTCCGGTATCTTGTTGCAATACCTGCCGCTGCTGTTTGTCGTGCCCGCAGCGGGGATCATGTTGGCCAGCGATGCATTGCTCGCTGACCTGCCGGCCATCCTTACTGCGCTGTGCCTGTCGTTGGTGGTCACGGTGCCACTGTGCGGCTGGATGATGCAGCGTTTGGCCATTCGTGTGGAGCAACGCGAGGAGGGTCGCCATGAGTGAGTGGTCGTGGCTGACTGTCGGGCGGTTGGTGGTTGATCATCCGCTGTTCCCCGTGGGGCTGACGCTTCTGGCGTTTCAGTTCGCCTTGTGGCTGTACCGGCGCAGCGGTTGGTTGGTGTTGCAGCCGGTGATGGTTTCCATGTTGCTGGTGGTGGGCGTGTTGCTGGCCTGTGGCATGGATTACGCCACCTATCGCCAGGGTGCCGCGCCCATTGCCTTTCTCCTCGGCCCGGTGACCATCGCCTTGGCCGTGCCGTTGTATAACAACATTAAACGCATTCGCCTGCTGGCCTGGCCGGTCTTATTGACCGTCCTGCTTGGTGGCTCGCTGACGGTTACGCTGACGCTGGTGATCGCCCATGCGATGGGCGCACAACTGCCGGTGTTGGCGAGCCTGTCGGGCAAGTCGGTGACCATGCCGATTGCCATGCTGGCGGCGGAACAACTCGGCGGCCTTGCCTCTCTGGCTGCGGTGTTCGTGATGCTGACCGGCGTGATTGGTACGGCACTGGGGCCTTGGTTGTTGGGGTTGGTCAAAGTGACTCACCCGGCGGCACGGGGGCTGAGCTATGGCATCAATGCTCATGCGATTGGCACCGCACGCGCCCTGGAGGAAGGTTCCGAGTGCGGGGCTTTTGCCGCCTTGGGCATGAGCTTGCTGGGTGTGATCAGCGCTGTGCTCTTGCCATTGTTGGCCGGTTGGGCGCTCGCCGGCTTGTGACGTTCAGCGGTAAAGCCGAGGCGGGTGCCTGTGCCCCCGTCCTTCTGCTAACTCACATTGAGCTGATGATTTTTTTGAGTTGAGTAGCAGCGCTAATCCAGTTCACGCCTTAACGCAGATCGATATCTGCCCGTTTGTCAGGCAGATATCGGCCAGAAGCGCAGGTATCGGTCGAAGAATGCCGACTCACTATCGTGGCCATTTCGGCTTACTCATCCTGGCTCGCCATCGGCATCCCCGCCGGTCAATAGCTGCCGGGTCGCGGCTATCCAGAAGTGCCACAACCTGAGGGCGGGTTTGATCTTGCCAAAGGGCAGCAGGTTTACACCGCGCAATGTGCGGTGTGCCATGGCAAAAGCGGTGAAGGGCAAAAAGCTGGCGATGATTATGTGTTACCGCCCCTGTGGGGCGCGGACTCTTTCAATTGGGGCGCGGGCATGCACCGGATTAACACGGCTGCCGCGTTTATCAAGGCAAACATGCCGTTGGGCAAAGGCGGTAGCTTGTCGAATGACGACGCCTGGCACGTAGCCGCCTTTATGAATAGCCACGAACGCCCGCAGGACCCGCGCTTGATCGATGGCTCGGTCGAGAAGACCCGCGACAAATACCACGCCAATGATGGGGTGAATCTATACGGTAAAACCGTTAACGGGCAGATGCTGGGTAAGGGCATTTAACCTAGCTATTTGGCCGCCTTTTTGCGGATTTTTGAGCCTCTTTTAGACGGCTGAGATCGTTTCGGAGTGCTCATGAAGGAACCCGCTTCTGCGGGTTTTTTGTTGCCCACCGCAAAGAGCGTGGATTGGCTCTGGCAGCCTGAGTTCCCGTTTTTTCGGTTTTATAGACTCTGGTGAGCGACATGCTTTGAGCGAGAGTTTTGGCTCGCAATTGGCAGCGGCTTGCAAGCCAGCTGAGCACGCCCCCCGACTTCATTACCGGCACCGGCTTGCGTGTCGCAGCGAACAGACCAACCGGCAGCGCAGGCGGATAGTCAGTGAAATGCAGAAAAGTGCATCTGCCTATTGTTGACGGACTTGGACGAAATCCTCCGCTCAGAAGGGCCAAGTGACGTTACGTGGCGGTTAAGAAATTGGTTGCGGGTTTTCTGTGCTTGACCTTGCCACCGTGGCAAGGGGGAAAGTCGAATCATCAACCACAGCCCTATAAGGAACGCGCGATGATTACCTTCGACGTAAAAGACATGACCTGCGGCCACTGCATAAAAACTATTACCCAAGCGGTGCTGGCTGTCGATCCGCAGGCCGACGTGCAGATCGACCTGCCATCGCATCGGGTACAGATTGAGTCGGCAAGCGCTGTAGCCGAACTCAGCCAGGCCATTGTGCAGGCGGGTTACTCCCCGGTTGTGACAACTGGCGAACCGGCCATTAGTGCGCCGGCGAAGAAGGCTGGCGGTTGCTGTTGCCATTAAACAGCGCCAACACAGCGCGTTGATATCGTTCAACGCGCTGTGTTGGCAAAACATAGATTTACCCCAGCTCAATGGAGGCAACCATGAACACTCAACACGTCATCGCCATCCTGGCATTCACGTTCGTTGCCGGCGCACATGCCGCCACGCCAACGACACAGAGCGATCAGTCGACTGATACCCCGGTTGCAGCTGCTAAGCCTCAGTTCGAGGCCGCCACGTTCGAACAGCACACCAAGGCGATGCACGACCTACACGAAAAAATGATGGCCGCCCGTTCGCCTGAAGAGCGTGCCGCGTTAAGGCATGAAGGTATGGCATCCATGCAGAACGGCATGGCGATGATGGGGCAGATGCGCAAGGACATGGGGGCTGGTATGCACATGGGTAATCACATGGGCGGTACTGGCATGCCAATAGATTGCACCGGCGAGGACCGTCGCATGGAGATGATGCAGCTCATGCTTGACCAGCAGGTGCCTGCTAAGCAGTAGGTCGGAGCACCACAACGCATTTGCCGAACGGAGATGGGGCAGCCCATGGATACGAAAGTGAAAACTGGCCACGACGAGCAGAATCCAGCGGTTTCAACACAGATCGCTACCCTTGAGGATCCCGTCTGCGGTATGAAGGTCACCGCTCAGTCGGCGCACAAGGTCGAACATGAGGGCAAACCGTTCTACTTTTGCAGTGCCAAGTGCCAGGAAAAATTCAGCGCTCAACCGGGCAAGTACAGCCAGCAGTCGTCGCCTGCAGCAGAAAAAGCGGAGGAGCCGGCATCACAGGCCGCGACAATTTACACATGCCCAATGCACCCGGAGATCCGTGAGTCGCATCCGGGTAATTGCCCCAAGTGCGGCATGGCCTTGGAGCCGGTTGTTCCCGAACTCGACGATGACGAGAACCCAGAACTGGCCTCGTTTACCCGGCTCTTCTGGTGGACGCTGCCGCTGTCGGTGATTGTCATGGTGCTCGCCATGTTTGGTCATCAGCTTGGCTGGTTTGACATGGCCACGCAGAGTTGGGTCGAGATGATTCTGTCACTGCCGGTGGTGCTATGGGCGGGCTGGCCGTTCTTTGTACGCGGCGTGCAATCCGTGTTGCAGCGCAGCCCGAACATGTGGACGCTGATCAGCCTGGGCACCGGCGCTGCTTTTATTTACAGCGTGGTGGCGACCTTAGCGCCTGGCGTGTTCCCGGCTTCATTTATCTCGATGGGGCGGGTGGCCGTTTACTTCGAAGCCGCCGTGGTGATTATTTCGCTGACGTTGTTCGGCCAGTTACTTGAGCTGAAGGCCCGCTCAAAAACCTCGGCGGCGATCAAGTCGCTGCTTGGCCTGGCCCCGAAAACGGCTCGCCGGGTTAATGCAGACGGCAGTGAGGAAGACATTCCCCTGAACCATGTGCACGAAGGCGATAGCCTGCGCGTGCGACCAGGAGAAAAGGTGCCGGTCGATGGTGTGGTACTTGAAGGCAGCAGCTCGCTTGATGAGTCAATGCTGACGGGCGAACCCTTGCCCGTCAGCAAACACGCTGGCGACAAGCTCATCGGTGCCACGCTCAATACCAGCGGTGCGCTGCTGATGCGCTCCGAACACGTGGGTTCAACCACCGTACTCGCGCAGATTGTGCAGCTGGTGGCACAGGCGCAGCGCTCGAAGGCGCCAATGCAGCGCATGGCGGATAGCGTGGCGGCCTACTTTGTTTATGGCGTAGTCGGTATCGCGCTGCTGACATTCTTCGCCTGGGGCCTCTTCGGCCCGCAGCCGAGCTGGGTCTTTGGCCTGATCACTGCCGTGACGGTCTTGATCATTGCCTGCCCGTGCGCGCTGGGGCTGGCCACGCCGATGTCGATCATGGTCGCCACGGGTCGAGGCGCCACGCATGGCGTGTTGTTTCGCGATGCGGCGGCCATCGAGAACCTGTGCAAGGTTGATACGCTGATCGTCGATAAGACCGGTACGTTAACCGAGGGCAAACCAGCATTTGAGCGCGCGTTGGGCGTTAATGGCTTCAGCGACGACGAGGTGCTACGGCTTGCTGCCAGCCTCGATCAGGGCAGTGAGCATCCCTTGGCTGCCGCTATTGTCAGCGCAGCGCATGAGCGCAAGCTGGAGTTGGAGAAAGCCGAACAATTCGACTCGGCGTCAGGCATCGGCGTAAAGGGTGTTGTGGGCGGTAAGTCGCTGGCCATTGGTAACCCCGCGTTAATGCAGCAGCTGGATATCGATGTGACGTCATTGGCGAGCCAAGCCGAAGAGTTACGCGGGCAGGGCGCCAGCGTTATGCACCTGGCAGTGGACGGCAAATTGGCGGGGCTACTGGCGGTATCTGACCCGATCAAGGCCACCACGGCCGTCGCGCTGGATTCGTTACGGGCCTCTGGACTGCGCATCATCATGGCCACTGGCGATGGCCTGACGACGGCGCAGGCTGTGGGCAAGCGTCTGGGCATAGAGGAGGTGCATGGTGAGGTCAAACCGGCGGACAAGTTGCAGCTGGTCGAGCGCCTGCAAAAAGAGGGGCGAATCGTGGCGATGGTGGGGGACGGCATCAACGATGCCCCGGCGCTGGCCAAGGCCAATGTCGGCATCGCCATGGGCACCGGCACCGACGTGGCGATGAACAGCGCGCAGCTCACCCTGGTCAAGGGCGATCTGCGCGGCATTACAACAGCTCGTGAGTTGTCGGTGGCCACGGTGCGCAACATGAAGCAGAACCTCGGCTTTGCCTTCCTCTACAACATGCTCGGCGTGCCGCTGGCCGCCGGTGTGCTGTTTCCATTCACCGGCTGGCTGTTGTCGCCAATGATCGGCGCATTGGCGATGAGCCTGAGTTCGGTTTCGGTGATCAGCAACGCCTTGCGGCTGCGCTTTACTGCGTTAAAGCAGGACTGACTGTATGCGTAACTGCTAGACATTTTTCACAGTTAGTCACGCTAGCGTCGTCTCTGCGCTGGAGTGGGGCCGCCGTGGACGGAAAGCATGCAGTGAGTTAGCAAGTAGACATGGATGTGAGCGGGCAGTTGGTGTGCGTTCGCGTTATCCTGAGCGGCCTTACTTGTGTTGAAGCCTGTCCATGCTGGTTATTTCTAACAGCGTTCATCTACCTGACGCTGAAGTTGAACTGACTGCTATCCGCGCTCAAGGTGCAGGTGGTCAGAACGTTAATAAGGTGTCCAGCGCGATACACCTGCGCTTCGACATCCAGTCTTCCAGCTTGCCGCCGTTCTATAAAGAGCGCTTGTTGGCGCTGCGCGACAGTCGTATTACCGCCGAAGGTATGGTGATCATCAAGGCCCAGCAGTACCGCACTCAGGAGCAGAACCGCGCCGATGCACTGGAGCGTCTGGCCGAGCTGATTCGCAGCGCCGCTAAAACAGAAAAAGCCCGTCGCCCGACGAAGCCAACGATGGGCTCGAAAAAGCGCCGTCTGGAAGGCAAGACCAAGCGTGGAGCAATCAAGGCGGGCAGGGGCAAAGTGGATTTCTAGTCTTTCGAGTTACATTGCAGGACGCTTCGCCTTCAATGATGTGGCCGTGTATGTATCACGGCATTGGCGTTTTGCACGAAGGTCCGTTTCTGTAGATTGGCCTTTAAGGCAGGTGCCAGCAGGGAAGTGCTCCGCAGAGCAAATCCTGATATGCGTGGTGGGTGCACTTTTTCTGCTTAGTCATGCCGTGAAATAAGATTTAAAGGCTGTGATATTTGAGTAATGTGCACGAATGAAAACGACCCTCGATGAGTTGCTGGCCTTTGTCAGTGTGGTGGACTGCGGCTCAATCAGTGCTGCCGCCGAGCAACTGACGCAGACGGCGTCTGGCGTTAGCCGGGCGCTCAGTCGCCTGGAAGAAAAACTTGATGTCACGCTGTTGCGCCGCACAACTCGCCGGCTGGAATTAACCGAAGAAGGTCAGGCTTTTCTAGCCGAAGCACGCAAAATTCTCGATGCAGTAGAGAACGCTGAAGAACAGATGAAAGTTCGCCGGCAGAAGCCTGCAGGACGTTTGCGGGTGAATGCAGCTGCGCCTTTTATGCTGCATGCGGTGGTGCCATTAGTGGCTGGGTTTCGCGCGCAGTACCCGGAAATTCAGCTGGAACTGCACAGCAGCGATCAGATCATCGATCTGTTGGAGCAACGCACCGATGTCGCGATCCGTATTGGCCCGCTGCGTGATTCCACCCTGCATGCACGTCCGCTGGGCAGCAACAGCCTGCGAGTGCTGGCCAGCCCGGCTTATCTCAAAGCCCATGGCACACCGAAGAGTGTTACGGTGTTAAGTGATCACAGTTTGCTTGGCTTTACTCAGCCGGACAGCCTCAATCAATGGCCGCTGCGCCACGCTTTAGGCGAGACCTTCGGCATTAACCCGAGCCTCAGTGCCTCTAGTGGTGAAACCCTGCGTCAATTGGCTTTGGCCGGGGTAGGAATCGTTTGCCTGGCAGACTTCATGACCGCTGCCGACCGAGCCAGCGGCGAGCTGGTGCAGGTGTTGCCGCGCGACACCATTGAGGTGCGCCAGCCTATCCATGCGGTGTACTACCGCAACACGGCGCTGGCGTCGCGCATCACATGCTTTCTCGATTACCTGAGCTGTCATCTGGGTGATGCAGGCTAACGCGTATTTTCGATTTATGCCGTTCAACTGATGCGCAAAAACGCGTCAAAGCTCTAGCCATAGGCTTCTTGGCCACCCGCGTATGCCTTGCCATACGCGGGTGCCTCGTGCCTTTTAGCCAACCAGACCCAGCGCGCGGTCCAGCTTTTCTTCTGGGTCGCTGACGGCTGCAAGGAATTCATCGCCCCAGCGACGGATATCGTTGTAGCTGACGATATCGAACAGTTCACGCAGTCGGTCCTGAGCCTCGGCTTTGGGCATGTTCAGCGCGACATAACAGGTTTGCACCATGTCCACCGGGTCATGCGGGTTGGTCAGCAGCGCGCCTTTGAGTTCAGCCGCAGCGCCGGCAAACTCGGACAACACCAGCACGCCGCGTCCACCTAGTAAACCTTGAGCGGCGACGAATTCTTTGGCCACCAAGTTAAGGCCGTCGCGCAGTGGAGTAATCCACATCACGTCGGCCATGGCGTACCAGGCGCTGACTTCCTCGAAGGGCAGGCTGCGGAAGAAGAATTGCAACGGCGTCCATCCGATGCGGGCGAAGCGGCCGTTGATACGCCCCACGGCTTGTTCGATCTGCCCTTGCAGCTCGTCGTAGATGGTCATTTCCTTGGCGGCGGGTACACAAACAGTCACTAGCGTGACCTTGCCCAGCAGCTCCGGATTTTCGTCCAGCAGGCGTTCGTAGGCGTTGAGTTTTTCCAGAATGCCCTTGGTGTAGTCGAGGCGCTCAACCGACAGAATCAGTTTCACCCCGCTTAACTCCGCACGCAGGCGCTCCATCATTTCCTGGATTTTCGGCGATTCAAGGGCGCTGCTGACACGCTTAATATCCAGACCTACCGGATGAGCGCCGAGCTTGACCACTCGAGTGCCGGTGTCAACGGCAGTGGTCATGCGTTCCAGTCCCACCGCGCAGCCATAGGTGATAAAGCGTGGCGCGCAGTTTTGCCGGCTTACGGTTTGTAGCGGCATCACGCCGCGTGCGGCATCGACGAAATTCTCCACCTGGCGCGGAATATGGAAGCCGATGTAATCGCATTGCAGCAGGCTGCCGATGATCTGCTTACGCCAAGGCAGTACGTTGAACACATCTGCCGACGGGAAGTAGGTGTGGTGGAAGAAGGCGATACGCAGGTCTGGGCGCAGCTCGCGCAGGTAGCCGGGGACCATCCACAGGTTGTAGTCGTGTAGCCAGACGGTGGCGCCCTCGGCTGCTTCCAGGGCCGTACGTTCGGCAAAGGCACGGTTGACCTTGAGGAACACTTGCCAGTCGTCTTCACGAAACTGCGCACGCTCCCAGAAGGTGTGCAGGGTTGGCCAGAAGGCTTCTTTGGAGAAGCGCTTGTAGAAGATATCGACTTCTTCCTTGCTCAGGGCTACCCGTGCGGCCGTCAGCTTGGGGTAGCGCTCGGCATCTACGGTGGTGTGGCTGTCGAAGGTTTCGCCGCTGGCCTCGTCATGTTCGGCCCAGGCCACCCAAGAGCCTGCGCGGCCGTCACCGAAGAAGCTCAACAAGGTCGGGATAATGCCGTTTGGTGAGGTGGGGCGCCGGCGTTGCAGCTTGCCATCGGCGCCACGGAATTCTTCGTAGGGCAGGCGGTGATAAACCATGACCAGATCAGCTTTGCCCGGCTCGGCAACTTGCTTGCCTTCGGCGGCGATACCCTGTTTGCCGAGAAAGCCAAAATGCACAAAGGCCTCAAGAATGCCGCCGCAACCCGCACGCTCAGCATGAAATACGCGGGAGTATTGGCGGGTGGCCTGCAGCAGGCCGTCTTCAGAGGAACCGACACACACGCCTTTGAATTGGCCGCTGAGCATGCTCAGGTCATTCAAGGTATCGCCGGCAGTCAACACTTGGTCGCTGTCCAGTTCCAGCCACTCGACCAGCGCTTGTAGGCTGCTGCCCTTGTTGACGCCCTTGGGCAGTAAGTCCAGGTAACGTTCGGCTGAGTAAAGCAGGTCGCAGCCAAGGCTTTCGGCTATTTCTAGCAGTTCCGGGTTAGCGGCCTCTTCGGGGCTGCAGAAGTACGAGCAGCGGCGCACTTGCGGTACGTCCTGGCGCTCCAGGGCAAAGCGCTCGATGGCGCTGGCAACTTGGCTGTCGCCCGGCCAGAGGGCGTCTACTGCGCTTTGCAGGGGTTGGATTGGCTGTAGGGTTTCGCCATGCACCAGGCTGGCACCGACATCGGAAATGATGAAGTCGGGTTGTGGCAGGGTTGGGTCGGCCAGCAGCGGCAAGACCGACTCCAGGCTACGTCCGGTGACATAGGCGAGGCGGATTTCCGGGTGTGCGGCGATAGTCTGGTAAAGGCTCAGGCGATCTTTGGGATCGCCGCCGAGAAAGGTTCCATCGAGATCGGTGGCAAGTAACATGCGCTGTCTTCCTGTCCAGTTAAGTGGGTGCAGTGACGCGCCGACAAAAGCCGACGAGCTGTGTGGCGAATGCGCAATGCTGCGTTCGCCTCTTCTTTTTACCCAGGCGTCTGCGGCGCCGGGTTATGCGGTTCCTCGTGAGGGGCTGTGGAGTCGGTTGGTGGTGCATCGGGCATTAGCTCAAGCACCGTATGGCTGGTCCGTAGCATGGGCATAAAGTGCCCAGCGGGTGCGCTGACTAGGTCGCTGACATGGCGCAGGCGGTAGAGCGTGTAAGCCGCCAGCACAGCGAGCACAGCGGCAAAATACAGTGGCAATGCCTGTGGCCCCAGGTGCTCCATGAGTACACCCACGAGTAGCGGACCGCAGACTGAACCAATACCGTTGACCATCAGCAGGCTGCTGGAGCCTGAAAGGATTTCGTCAGTGTGCAATTGGTCGATCAGCTGCGCCACAGCGATCGGGTAGATGGCAAAGGTCAGGCCGCCCCAGATGAATATCAAACCGAGCAGCAATGGGCCGGCCGGCAGCAGGCTCATCAATAGCGACACCAGCACCGCGAGGGTTACCACCCAGAGCAGGACCAGGCGGCGGTCATGTTTGTCTGAGTAAATCCCGATAGGCCATTGCAGCAGAGCACCGCCTAGGATGCTGCTACTCATCAATAAGCCCACCCCGGTAGCGTCAAAGCCATTCAGGTTGGCATACACCGGGGCCATGCCCCAAAACGCGCCGAGGGCCAGGCCGGATAAGCCGGCGGCGGCAAGCGCTAGCGGTGCGATACCAACGATCTTGCGCAGGTTGGTGTGCAGGGATTCCGGCACGCTGGGCTGCACTTGCCGGGTTAGCGTGATGGGCATCAAGGCGGCGCTGATCAGGATGGCCGCCAGAATGAACAACACAAAGTCAGTGGGGGATGCCAGGTTGAGCAGCTGCTGTGCGGCAGCCAGTGCGCCAAGGTTGACCGCCATATACACCGCGAACACTTGCCCGCGTTTGTCGTTCGGCACCTGCGCGTTAAGCCAGCTCTCGATCACCATATACAGGCTGACCAGTGCCAGGCCGTAAAGCACGCGCAAACCCAGCCAGACCCAAGGGTCGACTATGAGCACATGGAGAAGTGCGGTGATGGCGGCCAGTGCGGCACAAAAGGCAAATGCACGGATATGCCCAACGCGGCGGACCAGCGGAATCGCCAGCCAGGTGCCAAGAAGAAAACCGACAAAATACCCGGACATAATCAGGCCGAGCATTGAGGTGGAGTAGCCTTCGGCGACGCCACGCAAGGTCAGTAGGGTGTTGAGCAGGCCATTGCCGAGAAGGAGTAACGCAACTCCTCCCAGCAATGAGCTGATAGGGGCAATTAAAGTCAACATAGAGCACTACCCTAAGGAAAACGTGCGCGGTTGGCAAATCAAGGGCAGTTAATCTAAGTCTTTAGTTTATTTATAAGTTGTTGATTTTATTGGTTTATATTTTATTGATAAGGGTGCTAATTATTTTTTTGGCAAGCCTCTTTGCCGGCTACTGCGAGCAGTGCAATAGAGGGTTTTTCTTCACTTAGCTGGTTGATGCGTTCAATAACTTGATTGATCGCTTCACGATCGCGGCTGTTGTCCAAATGCTGATCCGCCGTTTCTTGCACGCTGTGCGCATGCCTGAGCAGATCCTTTTTCTGTTGCGGGCGTAGCGGAAGGTATAGCAGGTTTTTGAAGGTTTGCAGCAGGCCGAGCAGGACATTGGCATCAGCGCTGCCGTAGTGGCGGATGGGGCCAAACACCAATAACAGCAGTTCATCCAGCGATAGTTCGTAATGGAAGAGGCGGGGTGGCTCATCATCCAGCGGGGCGATATCGAGATCTGGCAAGGCTATGCGTTTGCTCAACAGTACGCTGAGCATATCGATGGCGGTAATCGCCGTGCCGGGGTCGTTGATCCCTGGGCTGAGTGCTTTTACTGCGATTTCGGAGATCTGTGTGCAGCCAAAGAGGTAGTGCGCATGAGCATATTCTTCGATAAAAAAATCGAAGCAGTCGAGCAGGTTGCTGGCAATTTCTGGTTCGACCTCGCGACTCAGTTTAAACAACGGCCGGCCGCTCATTACAAAGAAGCCGCGATGAATCATCACGGTCATGCGTAGGTCGTGTTCGCACAAGAGGGTGTTGATCGCGTTGATGTTTAGCTCTTTGAAATAACCGGTATGCCGGGCGGGCACCTGTTGCCAGCGCTGGTCATCCGGCCAGCTCGGTATATCGTCGATGTCAGCCAGTTTGGCTTCTCTGGCGGCAAGTTTCTCCAGGGTGGTGCGGTAGAGGTTGTTAAGAATGTATTCGACTTGGATTGAGCGGGAAATCGAGTGAATGAAGTGCACGAACAGGCCGAGACAGGCAATCCCCAGGCACAGGGCGATAAGTACGCCGAGACTGGGCACCTGGGTTGAGCTGTTCTGCTCGATGCTGGTTATGAGCAACAGCGAATAGAGAATAGTGCCGAGGTAAAAGCCCAGGGTTTTCTGATGGCCTTTATCGCTGATCAAGCCTGGTATTACCCGTGGCGATAGCGTCGATGCGGCGTTGTTGAGCACCACCATCACCATTGAAAAGCTAAACACCATCAGCGTCATGATGCCGCCAACCAGCGTGCCGAGAATCAGCCTGGCGTTATCAGCATTACGCACTAAACCGACATCAATGTTGCCTTTGAGCGTCATCAGCCACGGCTGATACTCGATGCTCATGGACAGCAGGCACAAGACCAGGAAGCCCAAGGCAATCAGCGTCGGGTAGAGGGCCAGGCTGTGTAATGCGCGCTGATAAAGGCGGAATACGATATTGGAGAAACGGGACACAGGCGTCTCGGCGCGATGAATGTGCTGCGACTATAGCAAGCTCATCGCCACTTGCGGCCAGGCTGGATCGCGCAGGCAAGTTTGGCGCTCTAGGGAGCCATCAGGCGTCGAGGTTTGCCGGTGTTGCGATTGTATGGCCTTACTTGCGGCCCTCGGCGTTGGCGGCGAGTAGATCGGTGCGGGCAGCCATGATGAAGTCATTACGGTGCAGGCCGCGCAGCTTATGGCTCCACCAGGTCACCGTGACTTTGCCCCATTCAGTGAGCAGGGCCGGGTGGTGATCAACTTCTTCGGCGATGGTGCCGACCGCATTGGTAAAGGCCAGGGCGTGGCTGAAATTCTTGAACAGGTAAACCCGCTCCAGTTCCTTGTGCTCGTCACGCTCTTCAATGTTCCAGTGCGGTATTTCGCGGAGCAGTTCGCTTAGTTCACCTTCGCTGACTTTAGTCGCGTCAGCAGTGCAGGCTTGGCATTGCGCTTGGGCAAGGGACATTAGGCTTCTCCAGGGTTAATGGCGAATCATCAGATGGGCGTTGCAGTGTTCAACCCACCTGCAGTGGGATTCATGCTAGTTGTAGAGCCTTAGGCCTAAGCCGCGCCGCGTTCGTTCCCTATAAAAGCAGAAGCCCCGGAGATAACGCTGGGGCTTTGTTAGTCGACTTCTGTCTGTGCCGTGGCGCTTACCCGCGCTCAGCTTCCTGCATCCACTTGGGCTTAGGGTAGCGCCGGTCAGCTTTGCCGGCCTTGAGGACCGCGCCAGGTACGTCATGGCCGAGCAGTTGCGGCAGGCTGGTAGCGGCGCTGATTAGTGCGTCGAGGTCCACGCCGGTGTTCAGGCCCATGCGTTGGAACATGTGCACTAGGTCTTCGGTGCAAATATTGCCACTGGCGCCTGGTGCGTACGGGCAGCCGCCGAGGCCGCCAAGCGAGGCATCAAAGCGTGTGATGCCGGCATTCAGGGCCGCTAGTGCATTGGCCAGGCCCATGCCTCGGGTGTTGTGGAAGTGCGCGGTGAACTGCGCTTCGGGCCAGCGTTGCAGGGCGGTGCTGCTGATGCGTGCGACCTGGGCCGGGTCAGCCATACCGGTGGTGTCGCAGAGGGTGACGCCCTGAACACCAATGTCCAGCAACTGCTGGATCAAGGTATAGACGCGCGCCTCGGCTACTTCGCCCTCAAACGGGCAGCCGAAGGTGGTGGACAGCGAGGCATTAATAAACACGCCGCTGCCACGGCTGACTTCAATGATCTCGCGAAACTGCTGTAAGGATTGCTCAGGCGTCATGCGCAAGTTGGCCAGGCCGTGCGTATCGCTGGCCGACATGACCAAGTTGATCTCATCGACTTGGCACGACAGTGCGCGTTCACAGCCTTTCACGTTGGGTACTAATACGGTGTATTCCACACCCGCCACGCGGGTGATGCCGCGCATCACGTCCTCCGCGTCACGCAGGTTAGGGATCGCCTTGGGCGAGGTGAAGGAGGTCACCTCGATCTTCGCCAGGCCGGTACGCGACAGTTGGTCGATTAGGCTGATCTTGTCTGCGGTGGGCACGAATGACGATTCAATCTGGAAGCCGTCGCGGGTGGCGACTTCTTGGATATAGAGACGTTTGCTCATGAGAGGAGTCCTGTTGTTCTGGCGAGCCGCAGGGCGGTGGACAAGTTCACTAATCGTTCCTCCGCTGTCACGGACTGATCGTTCCTCACGCTCTGCGTGGGAATGCATCCGGGGCGTTCTGCGTCCGTTGGTATCAAAGGCGAACGCGGAGCGTCCTGGGTTTAGCTCCCACGCAGAGCGTGGGAGCTATCTGTATCTCAAATAATCCCGCGCTCGCGCAGGCCTTTGACTTGTTCGTCGCTCAGGCCGAGGCCGGCGAGGATGTCGTCGCTGTGCTCGCCCAGCTCTGGGCCGCCGCTGCCGATGCGCCCTGGGGTGCGGCTCAGTTTTGGCAGTACGCCTGGCACCTTGAGCGGGCCTGTGCTGGTTTGCACCTGCTCAATCATCTGGCGCGCCAGGTAATGTGGGTCCTGAACGATGTCTGCGGCGGTGTAGGGGTAGCCCGCCGGTACGCGCGCGGCCTTGAGTGCCTCGATGACGTCGTCACGGCTGCGTAGAGCTGTCCATTCGGCAATGGCTGCGTCGATCATGTCGGCATGCTCGCTACGCCCGTCGTTCTGCGCCAGGCGTGGGTCGTTGCCCAGGTCATCGCGACCAATCAGGTTCATCAGGCGCTTATAAATGCTGTCGCCATTGCCAGCGATCAGCACGTAAGCGCCGTCATTACAGGGGTAGGAGTTGGATGGCGTTATGCCGGGCAGGGCGCTGCCAGCGGGCTCGCGGATATAACCGAAGGCGTCGTACTCGGGAATCAGGCTCTCCATCATGGCGAACACCGACTCGTACAGTGCTACGTCGATTTCCTGGCCCAGGCCGCTGCGTTGCCGCTCTTGCATGGCTAGCAGCACGCCGATTACGCCATACAGTGAGGAAAGCGAATCGCCGATGCTGATGCCCACTCGCACCGGTGCCTGGCCGGGGTAGCCAGAGAGGTGGCGCAGGCCGCCCATGGCTTCGCCGATTACGCCGAAACCGGGTAGGTCGCGGTAGGGGCCCGTCTGGCCGTAGCCGGAGATGCGCAGCATGATCAGGCGTGGGTTGATTTGCTTCAGGTCGGCATAGCCCAGTCCCCAGGCCTCCAGGGTGCCCGGGCGGAAGTTCTCCACCAGCACATCGGCCTCGGCTACGAGCTGACGGACGATGTTCTGCGCTTCAGGCTCTTTCAGGTTGAGGGTCAGCGAGCGCTTGTTACGCGACTGGACGTGCCACCAGAGCGAGGTGCCGTCCTTGATCTTGCGCCACTTACGCAACGGGTCGCCAACGCCAGGCGGTTCGATTTTGATCACGTCAGCGCCGAACTCACCGAGTAGCTTGCTGGCGAAGGGGCCGGCGATTAGCTGGCCCATTTCGATCACCTTCAGCCCTTGTAGGGCCATGTTGCTTGCGTTTGCTTCCGTCATGACGGCATCGATCCAGAGTATGTGGTTCTTGTGAGGCGAAGAATGGCCCAGTGCTGAAGGATGAACAATTGATCAATCGCCAAGCTAGGCTTCGTGGCTTGCGAAGTGTCATGCTGTGTTTAAGCAGCTAAAGGGCTTTGTGGCTCGACAGCTTCGCCATATACGAAACAGAAGGCGTTTATTATGCGGCGTATCGACTTTATTACCCTCAAACTGTTTGTCGCCATTGCCGATGAGCGCAGCCTGACCCGTGCCGCCGAGCGCGAGCATCTGGCCCTGGCCGCCGTCAGCAAGCGCATCAGTGACCTGGAAAATCAGCTCGGTATTGCCTTGCTCTACCGCCAGCCCAAGGGCGTCGAGTTGACTCCCGCCGGCCACGCACTGTTACACCATGCGCGCAACATGATGGACAACCTGGAGCAGCTCAATGCTGACCTCAGCGAGTTTAGTGAGGGGGTTAAAGGGCATGTACGTATCCACGCCAACACGTCGGCGGTGATCGAGTTTTTGCCTGAGGACCTGGCCAGCTTCTGCCGTGCTCACCCGCAGGTGAAGATCGATCTGGAAGAGCGGGTGAGCAGCGAGACCATCCGCGCCGTCCGCGAAGGGTTGACCGATATCGGCATTTTTGCCGGGCACGTGCCCGCCGAAGACCTGCAGGTGTTTACCTATCGCCACGATCAGTTGGTGCTGGTCACGCCGCGTGAGCACCCACTGGCTGAGCGTGAGGGCATCCACCTGCGTGAGGCGGTTGGCTACGATTTTATCGGCTTGCAACAGGATGCTTCGCTGCATGGCTTGCTACAGCAGTCGGCACAAAGCCAGGGCGTGGCCTTGCGCCTGCGCATTCAGGTGCGCAGCTTCGAGGCCATCTGCCGGATGATTCACACCGGCATGGGGGTTGGCGTGTTGCCTGAATTGGCCGTGCGTACCTATCTACCGGCGCTTGATGTTCGGGTTATTCCATTACGCGATGACTGGGCCAGACGTGAGCTGAAGATCGCTGTTCGCCACCTAGACAGCCTTTCGCTGACCGCGAAGCAGATGCTCGAACACCTCTGCAGCAGCGAGCAAAACAGTCTGATATAGGTATTGCCTTCGTGAATGCCGAAGGCGGAGTTGTCCAAATGTGAATTTAAGTCGCCAGCGCGTGCGGAGTAGAGTTCGTTCAATCGAGGGGCGTCCGCCCCCGACGCTCAGACAAAAAAACAACAGGAGCTCTCCATGAAGTCTTTATCCGTCCGCCGCGGTTTGGCTGGCCTGTTCGCCGGTTGCGCCTTGTTTGGTGCGCTGTCGGTGCACGCTGCTGATCCAATTCTGATCAAGTTCTCCCACATCACTGCCGACAGCACCCCAAAGGGTCAAGGTGCGCTGCTGTTCAAAAAACTGGTAGAAGAGCGCCTGGCTGGCAAGGTCAAGGTTGATGTGTACTCAAACTCCTCGCTGTACGGCGATGGCAAGGAGATGGAGGCGCTGCTGCTCGGCGAAGTGCAGATGCTCGCACCCGCACCATCCAAACTGGAGCAATACACCAAGCAACTGCAGCTGTTCGACATGATGTTCCTCTTCGACGACGCAGCGGCTGCTCAGCGCTTCCAGTCCTCGGACAAGGGCAAAGCGATGCTCAAGTCCATGGAGAGTAAAGGCATCACGGGGCTGGCTTATTGGCTCAATGGCATGCGTCAGTTCACCGCCAACAAACCGTTGCGTGAGCCAGCCGATGCTCGTGGCTTGAAATTCCGCGTACAGCCTTCGGATCTGCAGGCTGCGCAATACAGCGAGCTGCGCGCCGTGCCGCGCAAGATGAGCTTCGCTGAGATCTATCAGGGCCTGCAAACTGGCGTGGTTAACGCCCAGGACAACCCGTGGTCGAATATTTACTCGCAGAAATACTTCGAGGTGCAGAAGTACATGACCGAGTCCAACCATGCCATCGGTAACTACCTGCTGATCACCAACACCAAGTTCTGGAACAGCTTGCCGGCAGACATTCGCGGTGAGTTGGAGGTGATCATCGATGAAGTCACTGTTGAGGTGAACAAGCGTGCCGAAGCGCTTAACGCCGAAGCGCGTCAGGGCATCATTGATTCGGGTAAGAGCGAGATCATCGCCCTGACGCCTGAGCAACGTGCAGCCTGGCGTGAGGCTGTGAGCCCAGCCTGGAAGAAGTTTGAAGCCGAGATCGGTCCTGATCTGATCGAGGCGGCTAAAGCGGCAAACCAGCACTAACGGCGCTGTTGCAAGCTAGCCACTAAGCTCCCTGGCACTGCGAGCCCTCGCAGCCGCAGTAGCCAGTTAAACGCCGCCATTTATGGCGGCGTTTGTCTATTGTGAATGCTGCTGCTCAGCCTTCTGATGATCATCACTTACGTGCCAGCCGTGTCCATGGTACTGCCTAACTGGTTGGCTATGAGCTGAGTGC
Organism: Pseudomonas sp.; assembly: GCF_046581935.1. Taxonomy (GTDB): domain Bacteria; phylum Pseudomonadota; class Gammaproteobacteria; order Pseudomonadales; family Pseudomonadaceae; genus Aquipseudomonas. Next base: position 327,509 of record NZ_JAYGFK010000001.1, on the reverse strand, counting down.
AGGGCGCGCCGTGCTTGGTCCGCAGGCTATCTGCAAGACCATGGTCGTAGAGCGGTAATACGATGGTCGAATGGCTCTGGGTGGGGGTCTTGGCTACAAAATGGGGCATATAGAACAACAACCCACCGAGGTGTTTCAGATGAGTGCTGCGTCCTTGTATCCCGTGCGCCCAGAGGTGGTAGCTCAGTCGCTGACTGATGAAGCCACCTATAAAGCCATGTACCAGCAGTCGGTGATTAACCCCGACGGTTTCTGGCGTGAGCAGGCTCAGCGTCTGGACTGGATCAAGCCGTTCACCAAGGTTAAGCAAACCTCCTTTGATGATCACCATGTCGATATCAAATGGTTTGCTGACGGTACGTTGAACGTTTCCTACAACTGCCTGGACCGTCACCTGGAAGAGCGTGGCGATCAGGTGGCGATCATCTGGGAAGGTGACGATCCTTCCGAGCACGAGGAAATCACCTACCGCCAATTGCACGAGCAGGTGTGCAAGTTTGCTAACGCGCTGCGTGGCCAAGATGTGCACCGTGGCGATGTGGTAACCATCTACATGCCAATGATTCCGCAGGCTGTCGTGGCGATGCTGGCCTGTACCCGCATCGGCGCGATCCACTCGGTGGTGTTCGGTGGCTTTTCGCCTGAGGCGTTGGCCGGGCGCATCATTGACTGTCAGTCCAAGGTGGTGATCACCGCCGATGAAGGTCTGCGCGGCGGCAAGAAAACAGCCCTGAAAGCCAATGTCGACGATGCGCTGACTAACCCGGAAACGGCCAGCATTCAGAAAGTTATCGTGTGCAAGCGCACGGGCAGCCCGATCAAGTGGAACCAGCACCGCGACATCTGGTACGAAGACCTGATGGCCGTTGCGTCCAGCCATTGCGCGCCGAAGGAAATGGGTGCTGAAGAAGCGCTGTTTATCCTTTACACCTCGGGTTCTACCGGCAAGCCAAAAGGTGTTCAACATACGACTGGCGGCTACCTGCTGTATGCGGCACTGACCCATGAGCGGGTATTTGACTACAAGCCTGGCGATATTTACTGGTGCACGGCCGACGTGGGCTGGGTTACTGGTCACAGCTACATCGTTTATGGCCCGCTGGCCAATGGCGCGACCACGCTGCTGTTCGAGGGCATCCCGAATTATCCGGATATCACCCGCGTGTCGAAAATCGTCGACAAGCACAAGGTCAATATCCTCTACACCGCACCTACTGCTATCCGCGCGATGATGGCTCAGGGCGATGCGGCTGTTGCCGGTGCCGATGGTTCCAGCCTGCGCCTGCTGGGTTCGGTGGGTGAGCCAATCAACCCAGAAGCCTGGAACTGGTACTACAAGACCGTCGGCCAAGAGCGTTGCCCGATTGTCGATACTTGGTGGCAGACAGAAACCGGCGGCATTCTGATCAGCCCACTGCCAGGCGCTACCGCGCTCAAACCAGGTTCGGCAACGCGTCCGTTCTTTGGCGTGCAGCCAGCACTGGTGGACAACCTTGGCAACCTGATCGAAGGCGCTGCTGAAGGTAACCTGGTCATCATCGACTCCTGGCCGGGCCAAGCGCGTACGTTGTATGGCGACCACGACCGTTTCGTTGATACCTACTTCAAGACCTTTAAAGGCATGTACTTCACCGGCGACGGTGCGCGCCGCGACGAAGACGGCTACTACTGGATTACCGGACGCGTTGACGATGTGCTAAACGTTTCCGGCCACCGCATGGGCACCGCCGAGATCGAAAGCGCCATGGTTGCTCACCCGAAAGTCGCTGAGGCTGCCGTGGTTGGCGTGCCGCACGACATCAAAGGGCAAGGCATTTATGTCTACGTCACTCTGAATGGTGGGCAGGAGCCGTCCGAGCAATTACGCCAAGAGTTGAAAAACTGGGTGCGTAAGGAAATCGGTCCGATTGCCTCGCCAGATGTCATTCAGTGGGCTCCAGGCTTGCCGAAAACCCGTTCGGGCAAGATCATGCGCCGTATCCTGCGCAAGATCGCCACCGCCGAATACGATTCACTCGGCGACATCTCCACGCTGGCCGATCCTGGCGTGGTGCAGCACCTTATCGACACCCACCGCGAAATGCAGGTTGCCTAACTTCGGTTGAACCACCTGTAAGCAACGCCCTGTTTCGGCCATAAGCCGGGCAGGGCGTTGTGCATTGTGTTGGGGCTTATGGCGTTCCAATAAGCTCCGCTACCGTGTCTTTTGCGTAAATCTCGATTTTCATCTGGGTAACTGGCTGTTACCTGGCGGCCACAGTGGGTGCTTTTATGAGGCGTGCGGGAACGCTGTGCGTCAGGTTGGTGCGACTTCGTGCTTGTTTTAGAAAATGATTTTCGCCATCAAGCCCCGTAAATAAAGGGTCGATTAAAATCGGGCGCGCTTATTGCTTTATCCTGAGGTTGACTGTCTTTTCTTTCCTGCACTTTTTTATCGTGCTGTCAATATCCTCGTTGTGCCCGTTCGGGCCTTTTGTAATTACTTGTCGCATTGAAGAAATATCGACTTTCGAGCTATCGCTAGAATGCCGCTCACCCGGCTGGGCCTGTCTGGGCTTTGCGCAATGCGCAGCCTGACGGTGACTCACTACAATTCATGCAAGGCTGGATGCGCGCAACATTCGCTGCCACTGCTTGTGCCGCTGCTTTATACCAGCGCAAGGCCACACTCATTTCTAGGAGTCACACAATGAAGAAGATTGCACTTCTTGGCGCATTGGCGCTGTCCATGCTGTCGCCGCTGGTCATGGCTGAAGAGGCCAAGCCCCTGCGTATTGGTATTGAGGCGGCTTACCCGCCATTTGCCTTTAAAACCCCTGAAGGTGCCATCAGTGGCTTCGACTACGATATCGGCGTCGCCCTGTGTGAAGAGATGAAGGTGCAGTGCAAATGGGTCGAGCAGGAGTTTGACGGCCTGATTCCTGCGCTGAAAGTACGCAAGTTCGACGCTGTCCTGTCGTCGATGAGCATTACCGATGACCGCAAGAAGTCCGTGGACTTCACCGGTAAGTACTACGCCACCCCGGCCAAGCTGGCGATGAAAGCGGGCAGCGCGATTAAAGATCCGGCGGTGGATTTGAAGGGCAAGAAGATTGGCGTGCAACGCTCCTCGGTTTATGACCGCTACGCCACCGATGTGTTTGCGCCGGCAGGTGCCGAGATCGTGCGTTACAGCTCGCAGAATGAAGTCTTTCTCGACCTGTCTTCTGGGCGTCTGGATGCCACCTTGGCGGACTCGGTCAATATCGACGACGGTTTCCTGAAAACTGATGCAGGCAAAGGCTTCGCGTTTGTTGGGCCGGACTTCACTGACGTTAAATACTTTGGTGAAGGCCAAGGCATCGCAGTACGTAAGGGCGACAAAGCCCTGGCTGACAAAATCAGCGCCGCCATTCTGGCTATCCGTGCCAACGGCAAGTACAAGGAAGTGCAAGACAAGTACTTCGATTTCAATGTCTACGGCGACTGATTGAGTTAACCCAGTCGTCTTCACTGAAAGTGGTGTAAGCCCGCTCTAGATCAGCGGTTTACACCACTTTTTGTAATCACCATCCGTGGTGATTACCCTTCTGGCCGTCGCGGAGCGACGTCAAAAATTGCTCCCGGTAATTTTCTCGTTGTACTCCCAGGCGCCGCCCGGCGTTTGCATGAGGTAAGCAGAGCATGCTCAACGGCTACGGCTCGACCATTCTGGAGGGTGCCTGGCTCACCCTGATTCTGGCCCTGACGTCGATGGCGTTGGCCATCGTGCTGGGGTTGTTGGGGGCAGCGTTTCGTCTGTCGCCGATCAAGTGGTTGGCGCTGCTGGGCGAAACCTACGCCACGGTAATTCGCGGGATTCCTGATCTGGTGCTGATCCTGCTGATCTTCTACGGCGGCCAGGACATGGTGAACCGTCTTGCGCCCATGCTCGGCTACGACGACTACATCGATATCAATCCATTCATTGCCGGCGTGTTCACCATGGGCTTTATCTTTGGTGCCTACTTGTCGGAGACCTTTCGCGGGGCCTTTATGGCCATCCCCAAAGGTCAGGCCGAGGCTGGTGCCGCCTATGGCATGAGTGGTATGCAGGTGTTCTTTCGCATTCTTGTGCCGCAGATGATTCGCTTCGCCATTCCCGGCTTTACCAACAACTGGTTGGTATTGACCAAGGCCACCGCGCTGATTTCCGTGGTGGGTCTGCAAGACATGATGTTCAAGGCGAAAAGTGCCGCCGATGCCACCCGCGAGCCGTTTACTTTCTACCTGGCTGTTGCGGCCTTGTATCTGGTGCTGACCAGTGTGTCGCTGCTGGCTTTGCGCTACCTGGAAAAACGTTACTCGGTCGGCACTAAAGCCGCTGATCTGTGAGCGGGGGAGCGCAGCGATGATTTTTGATTTCAACGTAATTTGGGACAGCCTGCCGCTGTACTTTGGTGGCGTGCTGGTCACCTTGAAGATTCTGCTGATTTCCCTGGTCTGCGGCCTGGCCGTGGCCATCCCCCTGGGGCTGATGCGGGTGTCCAAGTCGAAGCTGGTTAACTTCCCAGCCTGGCTGTACACCTATGTGATTCGCGGTACACCGATGTTGGTCCAGCTGTTTTTGATCTATTACGGTTTGGCGCAGTTCGAGGTCGTGCGTGAGAGTGTTCTCTGGCCATATTTTTCCAGTGCCACTTTCTGTGCCTGTTTGGCATTTGCGATTAACACCAGCGCCTACAGTGCCGAGATTCTCGCCGGCAGCCTGAAAGCTACACCGCATGGCGAGATTGAAGCAGCCAAGGCCATGGGTATGTCGCGTTTCAAGCTGTATAGCCGAATTTTGCTGCCTTCGGCCCTGCGCCGGGCGCTGCCGCAGTACAGCAATGAAGTGATCATGATGCTGCACACCACCAGCCTGGCGTCGATCGTTACGCTCATCGACATTACCGGCGCGGCGCGTACCGTCAGCTCGCAGTATTACCTGCCGTTTGAGGCCTTTATCACTGCCGGCCTGTTCTACCTGTGCCTGACCTTTATCCTTGTACGCTTGTTCAAACTGGCCGAGCGTCGTTGGCTGGCTTATCTAGCGCCGCGTAAGGCTTGAGGGCGACAGCATGCAGCGTATCGATCATCCATTGCCTTGGGGCTGCCCCGGAACAGAACGACGCTTGAGCGTGTTCCGTTTTGGCAGCGGTCCGTGCAAGGCCTATATCCAGGCCTCTTTGCACGCCGATGAGCTGCCCGGAATGCGCGTAGCGGTGGAACTCAAGCGCCGCTTGCATGAGCTGGAGGCCCAGGGACGCCTGACCGGCGTGATCGAGCTGGTGCCAATGGCTAATCCGATTGGTCTGGGGCAGGTGTTCCAGGCGTCCCATCACGGCCGTTTCGAACTGGCCAGCGGGAAGAACTTCAACCGTGATTTCTTTGACCTGGCAGCAGCTATCGCGCCAGCACTAGGCGGTTGTTTGGGGAGTGACGGGCCCAGTAATGTGCGGCTAATTCGCGCTGCCATGCAGGCCGCGATGGACGCTTTAGCACCTGCCAGTTCTGAGCTTCAAGGCATGCAGCGCTTGCTGCTCAAGCATGCCTGCGATGCTGATGTGGTGCTCGACCTGCATTGTGATTTTGATGCGGCGGTGCACCTGTATTTGTTGCCCCAACAATGGCCGCAACTACGTTCACTGGCTGCGCGGTTACACGCCGGCGCAGCGCTCACTCTTGAAGACAGCGGTGCTAACTCGTTCGATGAGGCCTGCGCCTTGCCGTGGGTGCAGCTGGCACGACAGTTTCCCCAAGCCGTTGTGCCGCTGGCCTGCCTGGCAGTTACGGTTGAGTTGGGCGGCATGGCTGATACCGGCAAAGCAGAAGCTGAAGCCAGTGCCGAAAGCATTCTGGGGTTTCTCGCCGAACAAGGTCTGATTGCCGGTGACTGGCCGGCAGCGCCGGCCGCAAGCTGCGCCGCTACGCCCTTTGCCGGGGCCGAGTACGTTTACCCACCGCATGCCGGTGTTGTGAGTTTTTTGCAGCCGGTTGGCGCTTTGGTTAGCGCTGGCGACCCGCTATTTGAAGTGATTGATCCGTTGAGCGATCGCCACACAACGGTCTGTGCCACTACCGATGGTGTGCTCTATGCCCGTGAGCGGTTGCGCTTTGCCCAGCCCGGTTTGTGGCTGGCCAAAGTGGCCGGTCATACCCCTATTCGCCAGGGTCGCTTGCTCAGCGACTGATTCAAGAGAGTGGAAACCATGTACAAACTTGAAGTTCAGGATCTGCATAAGCGCTATGGCAGCCACGAAGTATTGAAGGGCGTATCGCTAGCGGCCAAGGCGGGCGACGTGATCAGCATCATTGGCTCCAGCGGCTCTGGTAAAAGCACCTTCCTGCGCTGCATCAATCTGCTGGAGCAGCCGAACAGTGGCAAGATTCTGCTCAATAACGAAGAGCTGAAGCTGGTGGCCAACAAAGATGGCGGCCTCAAGGCAGCCGATCCTAAGCAACTGCAACGCATGCGTTCGCGCCTGTCCATGGTGTTTCAGCACTTCAACCTGTGGTCGCACATGAGCGCCCTGGAAAACGTCATCGAAGCACCGGTGCATGTGCTCGGCATGAGCAAGAAAGAAGCCCTGGAAAAAGCCGAGCACTACCTGAATAAAGTTGGCGTAGCGCACCGCAAAGATGCCTACCCCGCGCACATGAGTGGTGGTGAGCAGCAACGTGTAGCGATTGCCCGTGCCCTGGCGATGGAGCCGGAAGTCATGTTGTTTGACGAACCAACTTCGGCCCTCGATCCGGAACTGGTTGGCGAAGTGCTCAAGGTTATGCAGGACTTGGCCCAGGAAGGTCGTACCATGGTGGTTGTAACTCACGAGATGGGCTTTGCCCGTGAAGTATCAAACCAACTGGTATTTCTCCATAAAGGCCTGGTGGAAGAGCGCGGTTGCCCTCGCGAAGTGCTGGCTAATCCGCAATCCGAGCGCTTACAGCAGTTCCTCTCTGGCAGTCTTAAATAACCAGCGGCACCCTCTACAACGATTCAGCTATGCCACTAATTGCCGTCAGAGCCTAAACTGCCCCCCATGAATGCCCACCGAATTGGCTTCCTGCTTTGGCCCTCCACCAAGCCCCTTACTCTGGCCTTGGCCGAGGAGGCGCTGCGTGTTGCCCAGCGCGTCCACCCCGAGGTGGTTTACGAACTGGTGTTTTTACAGGCCGAGGCGCCGCGTGAAGAGGCATGGCGACTGCCGGGGGAATCCTGGGTAGGCAAGCTTGAAGGCTGCCAGAAGCTGTTTCTTCTTGCGGACGAACCACCTGGGCCGATTCCGGCCGCTCTGTCTGGCGCGCTCAAACAACTGGTGCGTAACGGCTGCGTGATCGGGGCGATTGCTGCCGGCGTTTACCCGCTGGCGCAGTTAGGCCTGCTTGATGGCTACCGCGCTTCCGTGCACTGGCGTTGGCAGGATGATTTCAGTGAGCGCTTCCCCAAGGTGATCGCCACCAGTCATTTGTTCGATTGGGACCGTGATCGTCTGAGTGCCTGTGGCGGCATGGCGGTGCTTGATCTGTTGCTGGCCTTGCTGGCCCGTGATCATGGTGCTGAGCTGGCCGGTGCGGTCAGTGAGGAGTTGGTGGTCGAGCGCATCCGCGAAGGCGGCGAGCGCCAGCGTATTCCATTGCAGAATCGTTTGGGTTCCAGTCATCCCAAGCTGACCCAAGCTGTGCTGTTGATGGAAGCCAATATCGAAGAGCCACTGACCACCGACGAAATTGCCCAGCATGTGTGCGTGTCGCGCCGTCAACTGGAGCGCATCTTCAAGCAATACCTCAACCGCGTACCCAGCCAGTATTACCTAGAGCTACGCCTGAACAAGGCGCGTCAGCTGTTGATGCAAACCAGCAAATCGATCATCCAGATTGGCTTGTCCTGCGGCTTCTCTTCCGGCCCGCACTTCTCCAGCGCCTACCGCAACTTCTTTGGCGCAACCCCGCGCGAAGACCGCAACCAGCGCCGCAGTAACAGCCCGTTTGAGCTGACGTCCAGTCCGGCCGAGCGCGGTTGATATCGCGATTAAAAGCCGCAGCTAACTGCGGCTTTTTTATCTCCAGCCTATGGCTTTACGGCGACTCGCTCTGCCTTGGGAACAGCGGGTTGCCACAGCGTGAGCAGAATCCCGCGCCATATTCGTGGGTGTCTTTCGCGCAGCTTGGGCAGTCATGGTTCAGTTGGTCACCGCCGCGCATGGCATTGGCCAGTTCAGCAGTGAAGATGCCGGTAGGGACGGCGATGATTGAGTAACCGGTGATCATCACCAGGGTCGATAGCGCCTGGCCCAATGGCGTTTTCGGCACGATATCGCCAAAGCCAACCGTGGTCAGGGTCACCACAGCCCAGTAAATGCCCTTGGGGATACTGGTAAAGCCGTGCTGCGGGCCTTCAATCACGTACATCAGTGTGCCGAACACGGTTACCAGGGTGGCGATGCAGGCGAAGAACACGATGATTTTTTGCTTGCTGCCCCGCAGCGCAGTCAGCAGGAAGTTGGCCTGGCGTAGGTAGGGACTCAGTTTCAGTACGCGGAACACCCGCAGCATGCGGATCACCCGAATGATCAACAGGTATTGGGCGTCGCCATAGAACAGCGCCAGGATGCCCGGCAGGATCGCCAGCAAGTCAATCAGACCGAAGAAGCTGAAGGCGTAGCGCAGAGGCTTTGGCGAGCAGTACAGGCGCACCACGTATTCGACGGCGAACAGCGCGGTAAAGGCCCATTCAATGCCGGCCATTAGCCCTGCGTACTGGCTGTGAATGCTGTCGATGCTATCCAGCATCACCACTACTAAGCTGGCCAGGATGCACAGCAACAAGTAGCGGTCGAAGCGCTGTCCGGCAGGGGTATCTGTGTGAAAAATAATGCTGTTTAACTGCTGGCGCAGATTCTGCGGCGTGTTCATGGTGCTCCCGTTGTTGCCTATACGGTGCTCGCTTATCGCGCGAGCTGCCTGGCAGCCTAGGGAGTTTTTGCCTGACGATGCAAGCCTTAGCGTTGCTGAGTGCTAGGCAGGTGTGGCTGAGAGAGGCTCAGAACGGTAGCAGAGCAGCACCGAATTCAGACCGCGTGCTGTCTCTATGCAGTGATCAAACGGTCAGGTTTATGCGTTGGTGACTTCTTCGGAGCTGCTGGGCTGGGTTTCATCGATCTCGCAGCCTTTGATTACCAGGCGAATGATGGTCTGCGTGGCCGCCTCGTAATCGCTTTCGTCGAGGCTGGCTTTGCCCGTGACGGTGGATATTTGCCAGTCGAAATCCGCGTAGGTTTGCGTGGCTGCCCAGATGCTGAACAGCAGGTGGTGCGGGTCAACCTTGGCCATCAGGCCTTGGTCGATCCAACCTTGGATGCAGGAGATATTGTGTTTGGCCTGGGCATTCAGTTGCGCGACTTGCTCGGTGGATAGGTGTGGCGCGCCATGCATGATTTCACTGGCAAATACCTTGGAGGCCGAGGGCAGCTCGCGAGAAATGCGGATCTTCGAGCGGATATAGGCACGCAGTACCTCGGCAGGTTTGCCCGGCTGGTTGAAGGGTGCTGAGGCATTCAACAGTGGTTCGATAATGCTTTCCAGCACTTCGCGGTAGAGGTTGTCTTTGGACTTGAAGTAGTAGTAAACGTTGGGCTTGGGTACCCCAGCCTTGGCGGCGATATCGCTGGTTTTACTGGCAGCAAAACCTTTGTCGGCGAACTCCTCACTGGCCGCGCGCAAAATCAGCTCTTTGTTGCGCTCGCGAATACTGGTCATAAGTCTCTTGGCTTTTCGGTCGCCCTGGCTGGGCAGCGGCGGGCATGGTAGCACCCGCTTCGCGCGCGTCTCAAGGCTTGCAGGGCGTGCTTTGCGGGGCTATCTGACTTTTCAGTCAAGTGCATTCAGCGCGTTTAAAAACCTAGCGCTAGGAGCCTGTCAGGCTTGACCGTGCGTAGCGAGGTAAAGTCTGGATCGAGCCTGGATGCCGAGCTTCGATGCCGGCATCCAGGCTGCAGGCTTAGTTCAAGGAGCTGCCTAGGACTTTCACAGCGCAGTGTTTGCGCATTAACACGTAGTGGAACAACGCACCGAGCAGCGCGCCGAAGAGCCAGGAGTAACCGGATAGCTGGTTAAGGCCAGGTGTCCATACCGAAGCGACCGAGAAGACCGATGCCACGCCGAAGGCGATCATGGCCTTACGGTTCCAGCCGCCATTGTAGTAATAGCTCGAGCTGTCTTCAGCGCTGAACAAATCCTGCAGGTTCAGGTGCTGCTTGCGTATCAGGTAGTAGTCCGCGACGAGAATGCCGTACAGCGGTGCCAGCACCGCGCCCAGGGTGTCGACGAAGGCGGCGATACCAACGTTGCTGATAAATGACACCCACAGCGCGCCAATAAAAAAGGCGATGGCCGCAGTAATAAAGCCGCCGGTACGCGCGCTGATATGTGCCGGTGCCAAATTGGCGATGTCGTAGGCCGGCGGGATGAAGTTGGCGACTAGGTTAATGCCGACTGTGGCGGCAAAGAAGGTCAGTGCCGCGATGATGGTTAGGGTCAGGTTGTCTACTCGGGCGACGATATCGGTCGGGTTAGTGAGCGTCTCGCCAAACACCACCACCGTGCCAGCGGTGATCACCAGGGCGATCAGCGAGAAAATCGCCAAACTCACCGGCAGTCCGAGAAAGTTGCCGACGGTCATTTGTTTTTCGCTTTTGACGAAGCGCGCGAAGTCGCCGTAGTTGATCACCACGGCGGCGAAGTAGGCGACCATGGTGCCCACCACGGCGACAAAGGCGGCAACCGGCCCAGCAGCATATTCGCCGGTGCCACGGAAGATCTCGCCCAGTTCGCTGAGCAGGCTGGGGCCGGCCTTGTACCAGATCATCAGCATCAGCGCGATCATCACCAGGTAGACCAATGGGCCGGCCCAGTTGAGGAATTTGGTAATCCAGTCGATCCCGCGGATAAACAGACCGACCTGAAATACGCAGACGATCACATAAGACACCCAACCGATGGTGGTCATGCCTAAAAAGGTCGCGCTTGAGGTGCTGTCGAACAGCGAGTTAAGCAGCAAGGCCACAGCGGTTGAGGCGAAGTAGGTTTGCACGCCGTACCAGAAGATCGCGACGATGCCGCGCACCACGGCCGGGAAGTTGGCACCGCGTACGCCCATGCTGGCGCGGGCCATAACGGGGAAGGGGATGCCGTACTTAACGCTGGGTTTGCCGGTCAGCTGCACCAGGCCCATCACGATGAACCCCGCCAGAACGATACCAGCCAGCACTGCCCAGCCGTTCAGGCCGTAAGAGATAAACAGGGTGGCGGCCAGGGTGTAGCCGAACAAGCTTTGGATGTCATTGGACCAGACGTTGAAAATCTCAAACCAGCCCCATTTGCGCTTTTCCAGCGGGAGCGGGGCCAGGTCCTCGTTGTACAGCGAGGTATCAATTTGTTTGATGCGAAAGTCATCTGTGGGCATGAGCCGCTCCTCGAATTTTGTTATGTGCGTCTGTGCAGGCGCCTATCTGAGCAGGGGTAAGCACTATCCATTCCGCTTTCGACTGTTTTTATGCTGATTGCCGAAAAATTTGTAGAACAGACTGAGTACAGCGCAGTTGTACATATGAAATACGATTTAGAACACTATATTTTGGATATTTGTGTACAAAAAATCGTATTTTTGAGTTCTATATTCCTACCGTGCCGTTAATTTATTGCTGGCAATCATCGTTTGGTTGATTGCAATGGGTGGCTTTCTGCCTGGCTCAGCAGAACAAACCTATTTTTTGCGCCAGAACGGTGCGTCAAGTTAAGGCCTGCATTTATACCGCCCAGTCATGCCATCGGCTGAGCCACTGAGCCACTGAGCCACTGAGCGCTGCGATGCCGAAGACGTTGTGCGGCATGTTCAATGATTAGGTTTTCGCTGGGCAGACCCGATTTGCCTGCATGCCGGCTGGAGTCTCCACGCGATGAGTGGCGCGCTGTTTGCGCGATTCGACATAAACGTCGCATGTGATCGTTGATGACTAGCGACTATCGAGGGACGTTGCGTTGTGTAGGCGGGAGTTGAGCGTGGGATGTCTGAGGTTACAAGCAGATAGCGCCCCCGAAGGGGCGATATCGAGTGATCAATTGAGTGGTGCGCCTTGCTCAATCCATGAACCGATCAGGTTGCGTTCTTCTTGAGTCATTTGGGTGATGTTGCCCAACGGCATGATCTGCGATGCCACGCTCTGGGCGTGTATTTTCGCGGCCTGTGCCTTGATCTGCTCTGGGGTGTCGAGCATCAAACCGGCAGGTGCAGCAGTGAACATCGGGCTGCTTGGGGTGGCCGAGTGGCACACGCTGCAACGCTGATGAATCACGCTGTAAACCTGAGCAAAGCCACCTGCGGCGGGTGCAACCTCAGCACTGCTGGTTTGAGGGCTACTGGTGCTTTGTGGTGAGGTGTTTTGCGGTTGTGGCGCAGCTGTTTTCAGCTCTGGGCTTGTGACGAAGGCCAGGCAAATCATCCCCAAGGCGGCGGCGGGCAGGGTCCAAACGTACTTGCTGCTGTTATGCCGGGTATTGAAGTAATGGCGCACCAATACCGCGATGACGGCGATGCCGGCCAGAATCAACCAGTTGTATGGGCTGCCATAGGTGCTCGGGAAGTGGTTGCTGATCATGATGAACAGCACCGGCAGGGTGAAGTAGTTGTTGTGGCGTGAGCGCAGCAGGCCTTTGGCCGGCAGGCTGGGGTCTGGCGTGGTGTTGGTTTCGATGGCTTTAACCAGCGCACGCTGGGCCGGCATGATGGTGAAGAACACGTTGCCGACCATGATGGTGCCGATAATTGCACCAACATGCAGGTAGGCGGCGCGACCGCTGAAAATCAGGCTGAAGCCATACGCGGCGGCAATGAGCAGAACAAACAGCACGACACCGAGCAGGGCGGGGCGTTTACCCAGGACCGAGTCACAGAGCAGGTGATAGACCGCGTAGCCTACGGCCAGTGAACCGAAGCCGATGGCAATTGCGCTGGCCGGGGGCATATCACTACCGGGGGCAATCAGGTACAGGCTCGGGTTGAGGTAGTAGACCACCATCAGCAGGGCCACACCGGATAACCAAGTGAAGTAGGCTTCCCACTTAAACCAGTGCAGGTTCTCCGGCATTTTTGCAGGAGCCAATTTGTACTTTTCCAGGTGGTAAATGCCGCCGCCGTGGATCGCCCAGAGGTCGCCGGACAAGCCTTCGCGCGGATTGGCGCGGTTGAGGTTGTTTTCCAGCCAGACGAAATAGAAGGATGCGCCGATCCAGGCGATGCCGGTGATCATGTGCACCCAGCGCACACTCAGGTTCAGCCACTCAGTTAAATGTGCTTCCACAATAGAACCTCTTTCCCAGTGCCGGCACGCCGGTCCTCTGTACTTCTCTCATTGGTGGGGCGCGAGCAGCAGTTGCTCCTCGGCGCTAAAGAAATGCTCATCGCAGTTGTTACCGGAACCGCTGCGATCAACCACCAGGAAGTCATCCCGCTTTTCGATCGTTAGCACTGGGTGGTGCCAAACGCCGCGATGGTAATTGATGCCCTGCCTGCCATTACTGCGGAAGGCACGGACTAACGCTGACTCAGGTGCATCGCCATGTGGCGCGACCACAATCAGAAAAGGTTTGCCGAGCAGCGGAATAAACGCCTGGCTGCCCTGCGGGTGGCGCTCCAACATGCCAATGGTCAGCGGCATATCCAGAGCCTCAGCCCTGAAAATGCTGATGATCGCCTTATCCTCTGGCTGCGCAGTCTCAACGGTGGCCAGTTTGTGATAGCGGCGAGTGGAACCATTGTTGATCATGAAGTATTCGCTGCCATCGGTTTCGATAACGTCACCAAAAGGGGCGAAAGCTTCTTTGCTCAGCGGCTCAATGATCAATGTGCGCATCTTGGTCTTCTGTGTTTAAGTTCGGTTGCTTGTGCGTTTGTTTGGGAGGGGGCTGCATGCCGCTTTAGCCGCGAGCGTTAAGCAACATCGCGGCTAAAGCCTCTCCTACAAGTTATCAGTGTTACTTGGCGACTTTACCGAACAGGCGCAGGCGACTGACACCGCCATCCGGGAACACGTTGAGTCTTACGTGAGTGATTGGCCCAAGCTGTTTGATCTGCTCGCTGTACTCGTGCTCGGCGTGCATTTGCAGTTTTTGGCTTGGCAACAGTTCACGCCAAAACAGGCTCTGGGTTTCGATCTGGCTGTCGGTGCCACCTTTGACGAAAGCGGCTTGGATCGAGCAGCTGTCGGGGTAGTTGCCCTTGAAGTGCAGGGTGTCGACGACGATCCGTTCGATTTCACCCGGATGACCAAGGGCGACGATCACCCAGTCATTGCCCGGCGTACGACGTCGCGCAGTTTCCCAGCCGTCGCCCATGTTAACGCCACGGCCAGGGTTGAGGATATTGCTCATACGGCCGAAGTGCTCATCCGAGCAGGCCAGTGCGCGGCCACCATTGAGCGCCGAACCCAGGTCGATTTCTTCATGCTCAGCCACGCTAGACCAGTCGCGGAACGGCACGCCGTACACCCGCAAGCGCGCTACACCGCCGTCCGGGTAGATGTTGAAGCGCAGGTGGGTAAAGGCTTGGCTGTTGTTGATTTCATGGTAGTGATGGCTGTTGCCTTGCAGCTCAACTGCGCCCAGCACTTCGCTCCACTCGGTGGCGTCGGTCGGATCGCCTGCGCTGACAAAGCAACCTTCCAGAGAGGCTGATGGCGGGAAGTTGCCGGTAAAGAAGCTGGTATCGATGTCCACACCCTTGATCGAGCCGGCAACGCCCAAACGGATCACGGCGCTGTCGTAGCCTTCAAAACGCTTGCGGCGCGACTCCCAGCCATCCATCCACTTGCCGTTATCATCGAAAACCCCTTCTTTCCATACAGCAGGGGTTGGCTGAAACAGGCGGTTAACGTCGGCGAACCAGTCGTCAGTAACCGAAATAGCTTGGGTGCCGAGGCGGGCGTCGGCCAGGTTGACGTATTTTTCGAAGGGTACGGCGTAAGCTTTCATGTCGTATCTGCCTTAGTTGATGGCGAAGGGGTGCTGGGCTTGCGGCTTAAAGCTGCTGCAGGCGAAACAGCGCAATTTTGTTGATCTCGGCCAGGGCGCAGGCGAACTCCTGCTCTGGGGCGTGGTGAATGCGCGCTTCAAAGGCCGCCAGGATCTGATGCCGGTTGCTGCCTTTCACCGCCATGATGAAAGGGAAACCAAACTTGGCCTTGTAGGCAGCGTTAAGTTCGGTGAAGCGGGCGAACTCTTCGGCGGTGCATGCATGAATGCCTGCACCGGCTTGCTCCGAGGTGCTGGAGGCGGTCAGCTCGCCCTGGATTGCGGCCTTGCCGGCCAGGTCCGGGTGAGCGTTGATCAGCGCCAACTGGCTATCGTGATCAGCGTTAAGCAGCAGATCAGCCATGCGCTGGTGCAGGCCGTCGATGTCATCAATGCTCTGGTCCTGGCCGAGATCGAAGGCCTTCTCGGCAATCCAGGGCGAGTGCTCATAAATATCGGCGAAGGCCGCGACGAACGCCTCACGGCTAACAAGTGATGGCGTCAGGGTTTGAAAGCGGCTCATTTTGCGCGCTCCTGGGCCTGCTGCTCCTGCAGTGGGTGGGTGGTGTACCAGTGTTGGGCAATGTCGACCCGGCGGGCGCACCAGACTTTTTCGTGGCCCTGCACATAGTCCAGAAAGCGCGCCAGGGCCGCCAAGCGGGCAGGCCGGCCGAGCAGGCGGCAGTGCATGCCAATCGAGAGCATCTTCGGCGCGCCGGCCACGCCTTCGGCGTAGAGCACATCGAAGGCGTCCTTCAGGTACTCAAAAAAGTCATCGCCCTTATTGAAGCCCTGCACCTGGGTGAAGCGCATGTCATTGGTATCCAGGGTATAGGGAATTACCAAGTGCGGTTTGGCCGCCGTGCTGGCCGGGTCCCAGTAGGGCAGGTCGTCGTCGTAGGTGTCGCTGTCATAGAGGAAGCCACCTTCCTCGCGTACCAGGCGTCGGGTGTTGGGGCCGGTACGCCCGGTGTACCAGCCCTGCGGACGTTGCCCGGTTAGCTCGGTGAGGATGCGGATGGCGTCAAGCATATGGGCGCGCTCTTGCGCTTCATCCATGTACTGATAGTCGATCCAGCGATAGCCATGGCTGCAAATTTCATGACCGGCCGCGACCATTGCCTTGATCACATCCGGATGGCGCTGCGCAGCCATTGCCACAGCAAAAATGGTCAGCGGGATATTGTGCTTCTGGAACAGCCTGAGCAGGCGCCAGACGCCGGCGCGACTGCCGTATTCGTAAAGCGACTCCATGCTCATGTTGCGTGCGCCTTGCAGCGGCTGCGCAGACACCATCTCAGAGAGGAATGCCTCGGACTCTTTGTCGCCATGCAGGATGTTACGTTCGCCGCCTTCCTCATAGTTGAGGACAAATGACAGGGCGATACGCGCCTCATTCGGCCAGTGCGGGTGAGGCGGGTTGTTGGCGTAACCAATCAGGTCGCGTGGGTAGTCAGCGCTCACTGCTGTATTCCTTATTGCTGTTTGCGGCGGTCATTGGGCGTGCGCAGGTGCTGTATATGTCTTGATGGTGAATTGTATACAAAGTGATTTGCGCATTGTAAATCTAAAATCTGCTTATTTTTCCTGGCGCTTGTGTGTTTCTGGTGCTGCTATGTGCGTAGTTTTGCCAGAAACCAGTGCGCACAAGCATCTAAGAGCGTTTTATTGCTTTATTAAGGTGCGCTTTAAGTAATTAATATTTTGATTATTGTGCACAGTTTTTTATCGAAGTGTCTCGGTCTGTGCATTTAGCATACTATGCTAGCGCTCATTCAAGACGTTAGCCCGATGAGCCTGCCAAGCCCAATAAATCAGAGGAGGCGTGGCATCTGTGTTGGTTATTTACGCAGGTGCCCATAAGCAATGGGACGATTGACCACGCACGTATTAGACGCTGCCCATGGCTGCCCAGGCAGCGCGTTAAAAGTCGAACTGTATCGCGTTGATGGGGCTCAGCTTGTGCTGCTCAACAGCGTTGTCACCAACCATGACGGCCGTTGTGCTGCGCCGGTTTTACAAGGTGATGATTATCGCAGTGGCGTTTATCAGCTGCATTTCCATGCTGGTGATTACTATCGCGCGCGCGGCGTCGCGTTGCCGGAACCGGCGTTTCTCGATGTGGTGGTGCTGCGTTTTGGGATTGATGCTGAGCAGGAGCATTACCACGTCCCGCTGCTGATTTCCCCGTACAGCTATTCCACCTACCGCGGTAGCTGAAGCAAGTTCTTGCCTCTGCGCAACTTGATTGCATGGCTAGCCGCATACAGACAGTCCTGCAATCCACTCTTATTCATCGCGCGTTCGACAAAGCGCTCAAGCTACCGGCGAAGGGGGCTTGAGCGCTTGGTATTGCTAGCGGCTGAGCAATGACGCAGCCCCAGCACCGCCAAACAGGGTAGCGCTAATACGGTTGAACCACACCTGGCCTTTGCCTGAGCGCAAGTAGCGCGCCGCGCCTTGAGCGCTGAGGCCATAGAACAGCTTGCAGGTTAGGTCGAGTACGGCCCAAGTGGCGATCATCACGAGTAGCTGGCCAAGCATGGGCCGTTCGGCGCTGATGAACTGCGGTAGAAAAGCTGCAAAAAACAGAATGTCTTTGGGGTTGCTGGCTCCCAAGCCAAAGGCCTTCCAAAACATGCTGCGAAAGCTTGGGTTAAGTGCTGCTAGTTCTTGCGTCACGGGTTTGGCTGCTTGGCGGGAGGCTTGCCAGCTTTGCCAGGCGAGGTAGAACAGGTACAGCGCGCCGATAAGTTTCAGCAGGCTAAACAGCTGCTCCGAGGCCAGTAGCAATGCCCCAAGCCCCAGCGCCGAGGCACTCAACAAGCAGATTGAAGCTGATACGCCGCCGATAAAGGCCGGGGCCGAGCGGCGCAGGCCGTAATTCAGGCTATTGCTGACCATCAACAGTGACAGTGGCCCTGGTATCAGAATCACAACCAGTGCAGCGCTTGCGAACAGCAGCCAGGTTTCCAGGCTCATTACCTATTCTCCAAGGGGGCCAAAGCTCAGTGCTCATGCCGAGGCTTCAGCTTGCGTGAGGGTGTGCTTGTTGTTTTGCAGCACAACGAGCGATGGTCAGAAATGCGACTAGGATTGTCCTGGGCATTGTATACAAAAATAGTATTTGTTTGTCTGCTGCCATCTGGCCCTGCTTATTTGCTGTACAAAGCGGGAATAGCTTGTGAGGGTGCTAGGGTTTTAACGCCGGTGGCGACGTGCAGACAGTCTGCTCATCTGTCCTGGCATGCAGTGTTTTGCGGGTATTGTTGAGCGCTGCTGAATAGGTATGGTTTGGTTGTTTTGTGTACAATGCCGGGCTTTTTATTTGTGAGTTATTACTGCTTTCCTGCTTGCCATAGGGTGTGTAAACGGCAGTAAAGTTGCATCCGTAACCGACGAACCTTGATCACGCGAGCCACAATGAACGAACAATTGCAGCCCTTAAAGAAGCAGACGCGCGCCGGCAAGGGCACTCGAAGTGGAACCCAGGATGATGTCGTTTACGCGCATATCTTCGACGCCATTCTTGAGCAACGCTTAGCGCCTGGCACCAAGCTCAGTGAAGAGGCGCTCGGTGAGATCTTTGGCGTCAGCCGCACCATTATTCGTCGTGCTTTATCACGCCTGGCCCACGAAGGTGTGGTGCTGCTAAGGCCTAATCGCGGCGCGGTAGTGGCCAGCCCTGGAGCGGAAGAAGCGCGGCAGATTTTCTATGTGCGGCGCATGATCGAGCGGGCGATAACCGAGTTGGCCTGCAAAAATGCCAAGCCTGAACAGATTGCCGCGCTGCGCCAGATGGTCATTGATGAGCGCGATTGCTTTGCCCGTGGTGATCGCGGCATGGGCATTCGCCTCTCCGGTGAGTTCCACCTCAAGTTGGCCGAGGCTGCCGGTAACCTGACGCTGCTGGGCTTTCTGCGCAGCCTGATTTCCCAAACATCACTGATCATCGCGCTGTATGAAAGCAAGAGCCGTACGCACTGCTCGGATGCCGAACACGACCTGGTGATCGATGCGATTGAGGCCGGCAATGTTGATGCTGCGGTAGAGCTGATGATGCGCCACATGGATAGCGTCGACGCCAAGCTCAACCTGGATGGCGAAGCTGCATCTGGCGACCTGCACGCGGTGTTTTCGCACTTGCTGCCGAGCAAGAAGAAATCAGCAGCCCGCTAATTAACCCAGAAGATAAAACAAAAATCCCGCTCATTGAGCGGGATTTTTTGTTGCCTAATGGCGCTTAAACGATCACACCCTGGCTGCGCAGGTAGTCATCGTAGGTGCCGCTGAAGTCGGTGATGCCGTTGGCCGACAACTCGATGATACGCGTGGCCAGGGAGCCAACGAATTCACGGTCGTGACTGACGAAGATCAGCGTGCCTGGGTAGTTTTCCAGCGCCAGGTTGAGCGCCTCGATGGACTCCATGTCCAAGTGGTTGGTCGGTTCGTCCATCACCAGCACGTTAGGCTTTTGCAGGATCAGCTTGCCGAACAGCATGCGGCCTTGCTCACCACCGGAGATCACCTTCACCGATTTGAGAATTTCGTCGTTGCTGAACAGCATGCGCCCCAGCGTGCCGCGAATCATCTGCTCGCCGGTGGTCCACTGGCCCATCCAGTCGAACAGGCTAACGTCGTCTTCGAAATCGTGAGCATGGTCTTGGGCGTAATAGCCCAGCTCGGCGCTGTCGGTCCATTTCACGTTACCGGCATCCGGCGTCAGTTCGCCGACCAGGGTGCGCAGCAGGGTGGTTTTACCGATACCGTTCGGGCCGATAATCGCCACGCGCTCGCCGGCTTCAACCTGGAAGCTGAAGTTCTTGAACAGCTCTTTACCGTCAAAACCTTTGGCCAGTTTGTCGATCATCACCGCCTGGCGGTGCAGCTTTTTGTTCTGCTCGAAACGAATGAACGGGCTGACACGGCTGGACGGCTTGACCTCGGCCAGCTGGATTTTGTCGATCTGCTTGGCGCGCGACGAGGCCTGCTTGGATTTCGAAGCGTTGGCCGAGAAGCGGCTAACAAAGCTTTGCAGCTCAGAGATTTGCGCTTTCTTCTTGGCGTTGTCTGAGAGCAGTTGCTCGCGTGACTGAGTAGCCGCCGTCATGTACTCGTCGTAGTTGCCGGGGAACAGGCGCAACTCGCCGTAATCCAGGTCAGCCATGTGGGTGCACACGCTGTTGAGGAAGTGACGGTCGTGAGAAATGATGATCATGGTGCTGTTACGCGTGGTCAGAATCGTTTCCAGCCAGCGGATGGTGTTGATATCCAGGTGGTTGGTTGGTTCATCGAGCAGCAGCACGTCCGGATCGGAGAACAGCGCCTGAGCCAGCAGCACGCGCAGTTTCCAGCCTGGAGCCACTTCACTCATCGGGCCGAAGTGCTGTTCCAGCGGAATACCCAGGCCGAGCAGCAGCTCGCCAGCGCGGGACTCAGCGGTGTAGCCGTCCATCTCGGCGAATTCACCTTCAAGCTCGCCGACCTTCATGCCGTCTTCTTCGCTCATTTCCGCCAGCGAGTAGATGCGGTCGCGCTCGGCTTTGACCTTCCACAGCTCTTCGTGGCCCATGATCACGGTGTCGATCACGCTGAAGTTTTCGTAAGCAAACTGGTCCTGGCGCAGCTTACCCAGGCGCACATTGGGCTCCAGCATCACCTGGCCACCGGACGGCTCCAGATCATCACCGAGAATTTTCATAAAGGTCGACTTGCCACAGCCGTTGGCCCCGATCAGGCCGTAACGGTTGCCGCCGCCAAATTTGACGGAAACGTTCTCGAACAGCGGCTTAGCGCCGAATTGCATGGTGATGTTGGCGGTGGAGATCACGAATCTTGGTCCAGTTGAGCGGGCGCACGGGCGCGAAAGGGGCGCGATTGTAGCGGTTTATGGCCATAAAAGGCAGCAGATGGGACAAGCGGGGTGGCATTCAATGGGTTTATTGGCGTGCAGTGGTTGCGCGCCCTTAGCCCGGCCGAGCCTGTTAATGCAGTTGAGGGCAGGCTGTGGCACTGGTTTAAGTGCCACAAGGTGAGGCGGGGCGATTATTCGCGGCTGCGCTGTTGCGGCGCGCACGGGGCAATTGCCGCAGCCCCGGCCATAGGTGTAACCGTGTTCGGGGCGGGGCGTGTGGGGCGGTCAGCGTGATGGGTATCGCTACGCTCCACCCATCCTACGGCTACGGCAGGCTCGGTCAGCGTGCGGCGGTGACGTCATTGAACTTGATTACCCGCTCATGGTTATCCAGGCCATTAAGTACCAGCTTGACCGAGGGGATGGTGCTCAGGTCGTTGCGCGTTTGCTTGAAGATTAAGGTCACCTTGGTGTTGAGGTTACGCACCAGCTCGATAGAGCCGTACTTCAGCTCCTCATTACCCACTAAGGTTTTTTCCAATCGCAGGTTGTTGCCGTCCTGTTCGAACACTGCACTTACGCTGCGCACCTGAACTTCGCGGTCTTTGTTGGTGCTGTTGAACTCAAATACGCAAGAAGGTGTTTGGGCGATGAAGTTGCAGTTGACCAGGCTGATACGCACGTTATTGACCATTTCCATGCGCTTACCAAAGAGTGTTGGGCTGTCGTTTTCTACGATGCGGTCCTGGGCTTTGGCAAATTCGAACGACGGTTTTGCGTATTCCATACCAATGACGAAGAAGCCGGCTGACAGCCCTGCAGCCAATATGAAGTTGACCAGGCGGCGGGGAAAAGTTGGCAGGCGCAAGGCAAAGATGGCGATCATCATGGCCATCATAAAAACGAAGGCCGCGAAAAAAGACAGAAAGTTTTTCCAGTTCACGACACCCAGCCCGAAAATCGATGGGTCCGGGAATACATAGGTCACGATTGCCCAGCAAATGCCAATCACGCTGGATAAGGCTCCGGTCATCCAGGCTATTAGTTTTGCGGGCGTATTTTTGATCTTGGCGTCCATATTCACTTTTTCATATCCAGTTGTTGGCTGAGTGTTGGGGTAAGTGGGCATCTTCTGCGCCCTTGTGGGTTGCGGGTTTGTTGTGGTTTAGGGGTTATGCGCTCTTTCTGCCGCGCTTGGCTTTGGGTGCGGCGGCGCGTTGGGCTTGGATGCGTTCCAGCAGCACGCTGGCCGGTTCGTCGTTGGGGTCTTGCGGTACCAGTTCGCCACGGAAGGCTTTGGCCAGGATGCTTTGGGTCAGGTGGTCGATGCGGCTTTTGGCTGAGGCGACTTTGACTTCCAGTTGATCTGCAAAGGCGAAGAGTTGTTCGACGCGGCGGACGATTTCGGTTTGCTCTTCGATTGAGGGCAAGCCAAGCCTGAAATCAGCCAGCTTTTTTGCGTTGATGTTTGACTGGCTGACGCCATCAGTCTTGACCTGCCAGCAGTAGTCCCTACCTTGCGGGCTGTTCAAGCAGTAGTTCAGAAAATCAGGAGAAAGATGCTCGGAACACCTGATGCGAATCAGGTATCCGGCATAAATCGCAGGTTGCTCCCCTTTGTAAATTGCCGTCTTTCCAACCAGTTCCGGGCTGTTCGTCCTGTTGAAAAGCACGTCTCCCGATTTGAGCGCGTATTTCTCAATTTCCTTTTGGTCAGAAGAGAAAACTAGATCGTCCCAAACAAGGCGGCCGCCTTGGATGTTCCCCATTCGCAAGACCGGTATGTTACCAGTTGGCTGTGACTTGGCAGAGCTGCCATATGAGAAGTCACGGGCGACTTCACCGAGGCGGACTGCAGGCCATGCAAAGTCTTCAGAGCACTCTACCGAGAGTCCTATGCCAATCTGCGCTCGCCACCCCCCTGTCAACCGCCCAGAAACCGCTGCGGCGAGGACGGATTGGCGGAAGCGTTTGAGCAGGGCGGGGATGGCGTCGATGCGGGCTTTGAGGGTGTCGACCTGGGCCAGCAGTTCATCAAGTTTTTGGGCGATGCGGGTTTGTTCGGCGAGTGGCGGCAGCGGGATTGGAGCAGTCGAAAAGATGCCCTTGTTAACAATTGAAATCGTGGTCGCTGACGACTCACTCTCAAGCCAAGGCTTCAGCGTTTTGCAGTAGTGAAAGATGTATGTGGGATCAACGCCTTGATCTGGGACTACCGCGTTGATTTGCTGGTTCGAAGCCGACAGCTTAGTTGTAATCCCCACCTTGCCAAGGTTCCCAATACAGGTAACCACAATACTGTCTGGTGGCAGAGCTGGCACCTCAGCCAGCCCATCATCTGTCAAATACACTTCGGTTGAGATCACTGGGCCGCTGTGATCAAGGTCACCCGGCTTGATGAAGGGTATTTCCCCGCCATAAAAGCGCGGCTCTTTGGTGCTTGGCGTCTTCCCCGTAACGATGTGGCCAATATCTGACAATTGACAGACAACCCACCCACTCGGCAACTCACTCATTCCCCATTCCCCTCAACCACCGCCAACCCCATAACTTCCGCCATCAACTGCTTCTGCGCCGCCACTTCATCCCCAGCCCCCAGCGCTTTCATCAGTTCTTCCAGCTCATGCAGGGCTTCGGTCAGTTCGGCCATGGCTTCGCCGGCCAGCACTTCCGGCGCTGGTAAGTCGGCGGCGTCGAGGCTGTCGGCATCTTTTAGCCAGCTGATATCCAGCGAGTCGCCGCGTTCTTTGATTTGTTCGCGGGTAAATACGCGGAAGCGGCTAAGTTCGCCGATGCCTTCGACATTCTCGGCGCGTGGGCTGTTGCCGTTGGCGTCCGCGCCATAGGCATCCTCAAAGGGTTTCAGGTGGTTTGCGCCGAAAGGTGTGCGTTTGCCGAAGCTGGGCATATTGCTGCGCAGGTCATACACCCACACGCGCTGGGTGCAGCCGTGTTCCTGGCGTGGGTTGGCGGCGGTGCCTTTTTGGAAGAACAGCACGTTGGTCTTTACGCCCTGGGCGTAAAAGATGCCGGTGGGCAGGCGCAGGAGGGTGTGCAGGTTGCATTTGTCGAGCAGGTCGCGGCGCACGTCGGTGCCGACTCCGGCCTCGAACAGCACGTTGTCGGGCAATACCACGGCGGCGCGGCCACCGGGTTTTAGGCCACGGTAAATGTGTTGCAAGAAGGCCAGTTGCTTGTTGCTGGTTTTAAACGTGAGGTCATCACGGGTGGGGCCGCCGCCGCCTTTGGCGGTGCCGAACGGCGGGTTGGAGAGAATCACGTCAACTTTGGGTAGGTTCGCGCCGGTTTGGCCGAGGGCGTTGCCGAGGTGTACCACGCCTTCTTCGTCACCCTCCATGCCGTGCAGCAGGGTGTTCATCAACGCCAAGCGGCGGGTGCCGGGCACTAGCTCGACGCCAACAAAGGCGCGGTTACGTTGGAAGGTTTGCGCCTTGGCGTCGAGGTCGTAGTGATCATCGGTGTGGCGCTTGATGTAGGCATCGGCGGCAATCAAAAAACCGGCGGTGCCGGCGGCCGGGTCCTGAATGGTTTCACCGGGCTGCGGTTTGAGGCAGTTGATGATGCTGTCGATCAGCGGGCGCGGGGTGAAGTATTGGCCGGCACCGGATTTGGTTTCGCTGGCGTTCTTTTCCAGCAGGCCTTCGTAGAGGTCGCCGAGGCCATCCTGACGGGCGCTGAACCAGTCGATGCCGTCCAGGCTTTTGATCAGTTGCTCCAGGTGGCGCGGCTCTTTTAGGCGAGTTTGCGCATCGGCATAAATGGCGGCGATCAACGGGTCGGTGTTTTTGCCGAGGTCGAGCAGCATTTGCCGGTAGTGATCCAGCAGGTTAAGCCCGGATTTACCGGCCAAATCCGGCCAGCGCGCACCCTCGGGCAGCTTGTGGGCGAAGCTGGCGTTGTTCTGTACCTGCTCGTATTCCATCTTGATAAACAGCAGCAGCACCAACTCGGTGACGTAGTCGCTGTAGTTGATGCCGTCGTCGCGCAGCACGTCGCAGAGGTTCCAGAGCTTCTGGACAATATCGGAGTTGGTCATGGGGCTTCCTACCAGAAATAAAAAACCCGCACGATTTGTGCGTGGCTGCCGGGGCAGTCAGAGGCATGGCGGGTATGTGGTTGCCGAGGGTAGTGGTCAAGGCGGGGCTTTTCAAGGATGGCCATGCGCGCCTTAGTTACAAGCGGGGGGCTGTAATGCTTCGCGTACCTGAGTGACGGCGACATTTCGTCCGGCATCCAGTATCTGCCGGGTGAAGAGGGTTGCGTAGGCGAAGGCGTCAGTGTGTCTGCCATCCAACCGAGGATGTAGGCGAGCCTTGAGCTGTTGGCTGTTTTCGTGTTGACCCACTGGCTCGCCCAACGTATCGAGCAAGGCACCTTCAAGGCATTGTGGCTGCCAAAGAATGATTGCATAGCCCTCTTTGGCGGCGCGTTTGTAGTCAGCCTCGTTAGGTGGCAGGTCGGCATCGAGCAGGAACAGGCGTCGGTCATAGTCTTTGCCCTGGTACTTGCGAATGGCGTGGGTGATGACGTTGCCCGGTGAGCCGCCATCACCTGCTTCGACCTTGATGCTCATGCCACTGTCGCGCGGGCAGTAGAGCTGTTTCATGAGGGTTATGAAGGCTCGGTCATCCGCACCTTCACCCACCACCAGAAGTGTGCTGCGCATGAGGTTGCGCGGTCCTTTGCGCACTGCTCGCTTCATAGATCCGGCACCCCGCCGAGGGCACCCGCCATGTATTTGGCATAGAGGTTGTCGTCGGCTCGTAGGCCCTGAACTTCATCCAGTCGCCAGGCTTCGGAGCACTGGTCACGCTTTTCACAGAGATAGACCTGATGCTTCTGCAGATGGTTGAGCAACTCCGGTGTATGGCAGGTGAAGATCAACTGGGCCTGATGCGGATTGCTGTGCTCGAAACGGAACCAGTCGAGAATGCGTGGCATCAGGTGCGGGTGCAGGTCGTTGTCGATTTCATCGATAACGGCGATACCGCCAAACTCCAGCGCGTGCAGGACTTTTCCCAGCAGCACGAAAGCGGACTGCGTACCGCTGGATTCGTCGAAGAAGTTCAACTCGAACTCTTGGCCAGCGTTGTTGCGGTGCAGTCCGAAGGGTTCATGCAGCGTACTGGCGCTGCCATCTTCACGGGTGATTACGCGTTGACGAATGGCGATGTCGCTCAGGCCAAGGTCAAACTCGCGCATGGCTTCCACCATACGCGCCTTGAGCTGCGGCGCTTGCTCATAATCCCTTGCCGCAACAAACACCTCCCCATGCTGGAAATGGCTACGGCCCATGGCATTGACGTTGCTGGTCACCCGCTCGAAATACTCGATGAAAGGCCTGGCTTCGCGAATATCGTAGCTGTGTGCGGCGGCAAGCAGCGACGCGTTAGCACGAATGCTTTCGGCCTGGGCCTTGGGGAAGGGAAAGCCTTTTTGTTTGAAGCTGAAGCCATCACCATTCCGCTCGCGACGGAACAAATAACTGAACTGGCTGCTGGTTCGTTGTTGCAGGACTTCTCGGAGCACCAGCCCTGACTGAAGGGCGAGCTGGTAGCGATGTTCGATGCCGCCCAGCAGGAAGTCGACTTCAATGCGTGTCTCTTCAGCGGCGTGCAGGCGATGGGGTCGGTAAAAAATCGCGCTGTCTGGGGCGTTTTCCAGAAACGAATCACAGACAAACCAGCTGAGAAACGCCAACGGCTTGATGAGCTGCGTCTTGCCTGAGCCATTGGCCCCGACCACCGCTATGACTTTGTTCAGGCGGTTGCCATCGGCTAGATCGATGTCGAAGCCGGAGGGCGTGGGTTTTTTGCCGAGGGTGAAGTCGACTTCGGTTTCGCCAACAAAGCTGTAGAAGTTCGAGATACGGATGGATTTGATCATATTCTTTAACTTCTAACGAAATTTTGTTGATTCTTGTCTTTTGTTAGGCCTGATGCAAGGTGTTATTTGCCGTCTTCTCATGTTTGAGAGATGGCGTTCGGCTCGACGGTTTGTTAGCGACTGTCCTCTGTCCTAGGACAGAGGACAGTCGAAGTGGCACCCGCTGGGTTGCTTTAGCGCTTAACTCGCAGCCGACCAGAGGTTGTTATTCAAGGCTTCCAATACCTGACCCAGGTTCCCGCCCAGGTTGCGATCCAGGCTTTTCATGCCGCCGTCATTGCGGAAGGCGTCGTTGAGTTGTTGCGTATCGATCACCACTTCATGCACCAACTGCTTGGCCAAGCGCTCTAGCCAGCGGCGCTGCACGGTCGTCCAGGGTTGCAGGGCGTAGATCGTTTGCATGGCGTGGGCCACGCGTTGGTCGAACGGTTGCAGGGCTTCACCAATAGCGGCTCGGCGGATGTAGCCGATGATGCTGGCGGCAATTTCCTGGTTGGTCTGGTTGCGCCAGGCGCTTTTCAGGTTGGCTTCACTAAAGCCGTGTTGGTCGAGCAGTAGGCGTACTTCGCGCAGTTGCTCGCGGGTGAGGTCTTTGGGGCGATTGACCACTACGCCAAGGGCGGCTGACTGGTTGAGCTGCTGGCGAATAAAGTCGTTGAAGCTCTCCAGGTAGTCAGCGGGTTTCTGGTTTTGTCCGTAGTTCTGTTCGCGCACCACCAATTCGTCGCTGTGGGTGGCGATTACCGGGTAGTTCTCCGAGCCGAGTAGGGCGCTGACGGCGGCAAGCTGGTTGAGCAGTTGGCTGTGTTGGCGGACGAAGTTGGCGGCTTGCTGTGGGCCGAGTGCGTGCAGGTGTTTGTGCAGTTGGGCCGGCTCAACGCCCCACACGTCTTGCAGTTCATCGAGCTTTTTCTTCAGCGTGGGTTTGTCCTCGGCCTTGTGCTGGGCTTTGCGCAGAATACGCATAACGCGCTGGCTCAGTTGGTCGAGCACGTCATGGGCGTGGCTGCTGTCGTCCTGGCTGCCGGGTGCGTCATGGCTGGCTCCGTTGGTGAGTTCGCTGACCAGTTGCTCCAGGCTGATGTTGGGGTTCTTCACCAGGGGCTTCATGGTGTCGACCGCTTCTAGGCTGGCATAGAGGTCGACGGGGTCGTAGATGCGGAATACGGTTTTGCCAATGTCATCGCAGCGACGGGTGGCGCGGCCTTTCATCTGCTCGTAGAGGATGCGCGAGCGCACACGGCGCATAAACACCAGGTTGCAGATTCTCGGCACGTCGATGCCGGTGGTGAGCAGGTCGACGGTGATGGCGATAGTGGGGTTGGGTTCGTTCTTGTAGCGGCGAATCAGTTGCTCAACTTTATCGCTCTGACCGGTGATGATTTGCACGGCGGCTTGGTTGTATTGCTCGCCGTAAGCGGCTTTAAAAGCGTCATCGAGCAAGTTTTTTACGCGAACGGCATGGGCCTGGTTGACGCAGAAGATCATGGCCTTTTCATCACCGAACGGGTCCAGCTCTTTAGCCAGTTCGTCACAGATGACTTTGTCGAAGGCCGGCGTAATGACACGGCGGTTGAACGATTCAATGTTGAAGGTGAGTTCGTCTTCCAGTTCGGTTACGTCGACTTCGCCTGTCTGTGTGTTGATGACGCTGACCGACTCGCCTTTCTCAAAATGGATGCCGTGTTGGCTGAGCTGGGTTTCATAACGAATTGGCGGTTCGTGATCCACCAGCCAATCGTCGGCCACGGCTTCGCGGTAGCTGTAGATGAATACGGGTTTGCCGAAAATTTCGCTGGTGTGTTTGGCCGGGGTGGCGGTGAGGCCGATACGGCAGGCATCGAAGTGGTCCAGTACGCGGCGGTATTGCGAGAGGTATTGGTTGTGGTCGCGTACGGTCAGCTCACCTTCGGTCATCTCTTGGTCGAGGGTATAACCGCGGTGGGCTTCATCGACGATGATGCAGTCGAACTCGCCCACGGGCAGTGGGTTGTCTGAGCGGAAGATGCGGCTAACCATGGCCTGCACGGTGGCCACTTGCACACGGGTTTGCGCCTCGGCCGCCATGTCGCCGAGCTCTTTGATGTTGTAGATCTGCGCCAGGCTTTGGTTTTGCTCAAGGGTGGTGTCATTGAATGCGTCGATGGCTTGTTGGCCAAGGGCGCTACGGTCGACCAGAAAGAGGATGCGCTTGAAGCGTTCGGCTTTCAGGAAGCGGTACATCAAGCCAATGATGGTGCGTGTTTTACCGGTGCCGGTGGCCATGGCCAGTAGGCAATCGCGTTGGTTGTTGGCCAGGGCCAGCTCCACGGCGCGGATGGCGTTCTCCTGATAATCACGCAGCTTGAGGTAGGTGAAACCTTCGTCCTTGAGCTTGGCTTCTGCATCGGCGCGGCTGCGTTTGAGGAGGTCTAACAGGGCATCCGGTTTGTGAAAGCTGTGCAGCGGTCGACGCGTATTGGCCGGGCTGCGTAGGTCTCGGAACCAGGTGCCGGACTGTTCGGCGAGCTGCTTGATAAAGGGCCGGCCGTTGCAGGCAAAGGCAAAGGGCACACGGAAGTGGCCGCCCTGGCCATCAGGCCAGGACTGCTCCTGACCGGCTAGCAGCCCGGGTTGTTGGTGTTCGGCACTTAGCTGGAACTCGCGGGCGTAGCGCTCAGCTTGAGGGATGCGGTCAGCAATGTTGATCCGTTTGCGCTTGGCTTCGACGATGGCGATAGGCATCAGGCCGGCGAACAGCACGTAGTCGGCGCAGGCTTTGGGGCTGCTGGTGGGCCATTCGGCGATGGCCTTGTTCTTACCTTTCTGCGGGCGCGCACCTTTGCTGTAAGTGAGGTCGAGGGAGTCAGCTTCCCAGCCAGCCTCAAGCAACTGCTGATCAATCAGAATGCGCGTTAGATCTTCCGATAGGTCGAAGCTGCTGGTGGCCTGCATGGTGCGATGCATGACTTGCTGAGTAGCCTGGGGCTGGGTCAACAACTGGAGCTGCAAAGCCTTGATGCGTTGTTCGTGTTCGCGGCGAAGCGTGCTCAGAGCCGCTTCATGTTCGCTAGCCAGTTGTTTGTGAGTGCGGGATTCGATATCCATCTGTTCGGCGAGTACCGCGTATTCCTCGGCCTCTCGCTTGTGCAGTTCGGCAAGCTGCTGGTTGCTCTCCAATTGCTGGCTGGATTCGCTGAGCTGCGCCTTGAGCTGTTCGATCTGGTTTTGCAGATCGCGCAGCGGGGCGCTGGGGTCGGCAGGCGTGACAAAGGGGCCCGGTTTGAAACTGCTGCCGGCCTTGGCAACGGACTGGTGAAACCAGATGGCCAGAGCTCGCGCGACCTTCAAACCATCCATGGCCTCACGGTGTTGGGTGCGGAATTGGTGGGTGGCCTTGTTACCCTCGATGCGCAGGGTGTGGAACAGGCTGCGGATGTTCTGATCCAGCTGAATCTCGCGGCTGAGCTTGTAGAGCAGGTCTGACTGGGTGGTGTTGGCATCGAACTCGATACCGGCACGGCTGGCCAAATCCTGGGCCAGGGCTTCACCCAGTTGGCGCAGTTTGATCAGGGTGGTGTTGGGATCGCTGGGGAAGACCTGCTCGGCTGTGCTCGCCAGTTGCAGGAAGATGGGATCGTGCTCCTGGAGAAATGCGAAGTTACTGCTGACTGCCATGGTCGATCCCTTGAATGCCCATCCTTTGATTACGCCTGATTAATCGTTGTGGCGCATAAGTCGGCAGAGCTTACCCAAGGCGGGTGTGTTTTGGCCATGACTCGGTCTGTAGCAGTGATTTAAATCCTTATGGCATTCAGGTTTGGGAGTGGTGCGTTGGAAGTAACGTCCTTGCACTGACTCCAGCGGCGGTAAAAGCTCCCGCGAGCGGGAGCCGGAAGCCGTTACTCAATAGCCTCGTAGGGCAGGCCGACATAGTTCTCGGCAATGGTTTTGCGCCCCGCTTCGGAGCCGACAAAGTAGTCCAGCTCGGTTTGCTGCATGCGCTGGCTAAAGGCGTCGGTGCCTGGGAATTTGTGCAGCATCGAGGTCATCCACCAGGAGAAACGCTCGGCTTTCCAGATGCGTTTCAGGCACACGGCCGAGTAGCGCTCCAGCAAATCGCTACGGCCTTCGCGATAAACCTTGAGCAGGATGTTGTACAGCGTGCTGACGTCGCTGGCGGCCAGGTTCAAGCCTTTGGCGCCAGTTGGTGGGACGATGTGGGCGGCATCGCCGACCAGGAACAGGTGGCCGTACTGCATCGGCTCGACCACGTAGCTGCGCAGCGGCGCGATGCTTTTTTCGATGGATGGACCGGTGATCAGGCGTGCGGCGGTTTCGGCGGGTAGGCGGCTTTTAAGTTCGTCCCAGAAGCGCTCGTCGGACCAGTCTTCGACCTTTTCCTCGCTGGCAACTTGCACGTAATAACGGGTGCGGGTCGGCGAGCGCATGCTGCACAGGGCGAAGCCGCGTTCGTGGTTGGCGTAGATCAGCTCTTCATTGACCGGCGGGGTGTCAGCCAGTACACCGAGCCAGCCGAACGGGTAAACCCGCTCGAATTCTTTCAGCACACCCTGCGGGATTGATTGACGCGAGACGCCGTGGAAACCGTCGCAGCCGGCAATATGGTCGCAGTCCAAGCGAACTGTCTCACCGTTATGGCTGAAGATGACGTGCGGTTGCGCGCTCTTGAGTTCGTGCAGTTGGGCGTCGGTGACGTTGTACAGGGTGATGCCGCCGCTGGCCTGACGTGCGGCCATCAGGTCGCGGGTGACTTCGGTTTGGCCATAGATCATCACGCTTTTGCCGTCGGTGAGTTCGCGCAGATCAATGCGCTCGCGGCGGCCGTCGAAGGCCAGTTCGAAGCCGTCATGCACCAGGCCTTCCTGGTCCATGCGCTCATTCACACCGGCTTCGCGCAGCAGGTCAACCATGCCTTGTTCCAGCACACCAGCGCGGATACGGCTGAGCACATAGTCGGGGCTTTGGCGTTCGATGATGATGTTGTCGATGCCGGCTTTGAGTAGCAGCTGGCCGAGCAGAAGGCCGGAGGGACCGGCACCGATAATCGCAACTTGAGTCTTCATTGTTATTGTCCTTGGGCGATAGGGCAGGCCACTAGTGCTTGCCTTGATTGGTTCTCCTGTATTTTTGGTGGATAGCCTTGGGCTTTGAAGGCACTATCCGATTATGTTTATGGACTTTTCGAGTATTGCTACGTGATGCATAAGTTTCCTGCCACGGCGGTGCCGGTGTTCAAGCTATACGGCGAAACGGCCGCCTGGCCGACGCCAGACTTGATCCATTGCGAGTCGATTCCTGAGCGCAGCCGCTTGCACGATTGGGAGATCAAACCTCATCGGCATGGCGATCTGGTGCAACTGCTGTATGTGCAAGGTGGCAGTGCGGAGCTGGAGGTCGAGGGTGTAATCAATTGCGTGCAGCAACCTTCGCTACAGGTAGTGCCCGCGCTCAGCGTGCATGGCTTTCGCTTCTCGCAGGACATTCAGGGCCACGTACTCAGCTTGGCGTTGCCACTGGTGGAGCAGCTCGGCACGCTGCTCGGCAGTCAGCCACTGGCGCGTGCGGCCTGCTATCCGGTGGGTGAGCAGCAGCCTTATCTGGATGCGTTGTTCAATTCCATTAATGAGGAATACAGCAGCTCACAGGCGGGACGTGAGCTGATGCTGCAATCCTTGATCAGTGCGCTGCTGGTATGGGTTGGACGCCGCGCGATAGCTCTTGAAAATGCCGAGGCGCAGAACCCGGACCGTGGCCGCGAACACTTGCTGCGCTTTACTCGCCTGCTGGAAATTCACTACCGCGAGCATTGGCCTATTGAGCATTACGCCGCCGAACTGGGCATCAGCGCCGCGCACCTGAATGCCCTGTGCCGGCGTTTGGGCGGGCAATCAGCCTTGCAGCTGATTAATCAGCGCTTGCTGCTAGAGGCCAAACGCTGCTTGGTTTACACCGCCATGACGGTCAATCAAATATCGGACAGTTTGGGCTTTTCCGAACCGGCGTACTTTTCCCGCTTCTTCAAACGCGGCAGCGGGATGTCGCCCAAGGCCTTTCGCCTAACGCGCTGAGTCTCGACAAGCCGGCTAATGAGCCGCTAATTGCGAGCGGCAAGGCGGCTTACCAACGGAGTCATCAGCAACGCAAGCCCGGCAACGGCCGCTGCTACATAGCCAACGCTGGCTATGCCTGCGGTCTGGATGGTCAAACCGCCGATGATCGCGCCGATGCCTATCCCGGCGTTGGCTGCAGAAACGTTGGTTGTTCCTGCAAGGGCCTGGGAATGGCTCACGGAGTTCATCACCCGCACCTGGCAGATCGGATAAAGCGCTGTGTTGGCAATGCCCCAAAGCGCTAACGCAATGCAAACCAGTAGGCCTGAGGTGGCCAAGGGCGTGACGGCCGCCATGCCCGCCGCCAGCAGCACCACGAACAGGGTTGTGGC
This sequence comes from Pseudomonas sp., assembly GCF_046581935.1. Classification (GTDB taxonomy): domain Bacteria; phylum Pseudomonadota; class Gammaproteobacteria; order Pseudomonadales; family Pseudomonadaceae; genus Aquipseudomonas. The sequence continues at coordinate 294,240 of NZ_JAYGFK010000001.1, read as the reverse complement.
CTTGAGTGGCGAGCGATCCACTGCTTTGCCGCCAACCCAGTTGCCAATCAGGCCTATGGCGCCGAAGCCCATCATCCACCAGCCGACATGCGCGGGAGCCACGCCGGCCACCCGCTCGAGGATGTCGGCCAGGTAGGTGTAAGCGACAAACATGGCGCTGAAGATGATGATCGACAGCGCGACGTTGGCCAGAAAAAGTGGCTCTTTGAAGATGCGCGCTTGCTTGAGGAAGTCGACCCGCGCGGTGCGCGCGACCTTCGGCATATAGACCGCTATGGCAATGGCCATCAGCAGTGATAAACCCGCCAACAGCCAGAATGCGCCCCGCCAGCCGATGCCGTTGGCCGCCAGTGTGCCCAGGGGAATACCCAGCAGCAGCGCAGCGGTGATACCCAGATAGACTCGAGCAATGGCTTGGCCTGACTTTGCCGGGCCGGCCAGTTGCGCTGCCGTTTCACTGGCTGTGCCCCAGAACACTGGCAGCATCAGCGCCGGGATAAAGCGTGCGAGGGCCAGTATCCAGATGTTCGATGACAGCGCCGCCAGGCCGTTGGCAAATGCGAAGACCAGCAGTATCGCAATAAACAGTTTTTTCCTGTCCAGGTGGGCGAGGGCGGCGGTAAGTGGTGGACCAAAGAGCATCACGGTGAAGGCGAACAGCGTGACTAACTGACCGGCAGCGGTAATTGAAATGCCCAGGTCACGGGCCAACGCCGGCAGTAGGCCGATAATCAGGAATTCGGTGGTCACAATCAGAAAGGCCGAGATGGCCAGGATGATGATGCTTAGCGTGGAGCCTGTGGCAGATACAGCCTGTGGCCGGGGTGATTCGATAGCACTCATGACGCCGCTCTTTGTTCGAGGAGGGCGTCATGGTATTGATTCTTCGGGCGTCTATTGCTGGCGTTTTTTCTGGCTATTAGTGATTTAAATTCACTTGTCGGTGTGCGCGGGCAAGACGTGGCCTGCGGGAGACAGGCAGGCCGCGAGTGCTTCCAGCAGGGCGCTGACCTTGGGCAACGCTTCGCGCTTCTTCAGCCAGACCAGGTTCATCGGCAGGCCGTCGGTGGACAGCTGCGGTAGCACCTCGACCAGTGCGCCGCTATTCAAGTGTGCTTGCACCAGCCAGGTTGGCAATTGCGCAATGCCGTAGCCCGCCAAAACGGCCAGCACCTCACCTTCGCCATCGCCGACAGCGATTCGCGCCGGCATGATTCGGCGCTTTTTATCGCCAGCCTGAGGACCTTCTCGGTACCACGGGCTGACCTGGCCATCGTTATGGCCATAGAGCACGCAGTCATGCTGTTCAAGCTGCGCTTCGCTTGTTGGCACACCGCGCCGGGACAGGTACTCGGGAGCCGCGCAGTAGATCAGGCGCTCGGCGCCCAGGTAGCGGTGGCCCAGCGTAGATGACCAAACATCCGAACCGCCAATCCGCACCAGCATGTCGATGCCCTGATCGGCTGGGTCGACAAAACTATCGGTAAAGGAGATATGCGGCATCAGCAGCGGATGCTGTTTTACGAATTGCAGGATCACTGGTAGCACGTGCATGCGGCCGTAGGACGCCGGCAAGTCGATACGAATCCGTCCGCGAGGTTCGAAGAACTCGGCATGCAATGCCAGCTCCGACTCTTCCAGATCAGCGAGCACTCGCGTGCAGGTTCGGTAGAACGCTGTGCCCGCATCCGTCAACGCCAGCCGGCGTGTGGTGCGCTCAAAAAGGCGAATACCCAGGCGGGTTTCCAAACGCGCGATGCCCTTGCTCACCGCCGAGCTGGTGAGGCTCAGGCGCTCAGCCGCGGCGGCAAAGCTGCCGAGTTCGGCGACGCAAACGAACACGTCAATACCTTTCAAGCGTTCAGAGGAAAACACGTTATGGCCTTGTATCGCAGTGGGAACGTTAAGCAGGTTAACCCAGCTGAGGTCAGCGGTCGTTGATCCACGCTGGCAGATACAACCTGTGCGCTGGGCTGCCAACTGCGACGATCAGCCTGCGGAACAGAACGCTGCGCGTACGGCGCAGAGAGCCAGTGGGGGCGATGGGTAAGAGGGTGAGTTGGGCAGGGTAAATAGTCGATAATCGCACGCTTTGTGCCGGCCTAAGGTCGCTTCGGAGAACTGCTTTCAAGGCCGATTAAATGACTTAATATCCTTTATATACAATGACTTATATTGTTTTTTCATGGGCCTTTGATGGCGTCCAACAAGCCTACTTGTGGTGGTGAAACAGCGCATAGGTTATTGACCGTATTAACCAGTTAGTACATTTTAGTCAGCACGTGTCTTGGCTAGCATTGCCAATGGCCACAATAAAAATAGAGGAACACCCTATGCCGTACAGCATGCAGGCGTTCAATACCGCCTCCCTCATTTTGCTCTGCACCTGTCCTGTGGCCCGCAATGGCCTCTCGTCGTCGCAGATAGCCCTTTACCCACTGCTTCAGGCTTAGCGCGCTGGCGAAACACGTGCGGCTCAACTGTGACCGGCATTCGTGCGGGTTTTGTTGTGCGGCGTGGGTCGCTGTACTCAACGAGTCTGAGAGGTTCCCATAATGACAAGAATCGTCGATCTGTATTTCAAACTGCTGAAGCTGCTGATCGTGCTGTGTATGGTCATGATGATCGTGCTGGTGTTTGGCAATGTCGTCCTGCGTTACGCCTTCAATTCAGGGATCAGCGTGTCGGAGGAGCTGTCACGTTGGCTCTTCGTCTGGATGATCTTTCTCGGCGCCCTGGTTGCCCTCAAAGATCGCGCCCACTTGGGGTTGGACAGCCTGATCAAACGTTTGCCGCCGTTGGGTAAGCGCATTTGTTTGGTGATCGGTCATGTGCTGATGCTGTTTATCTGCTGGCTGATCTTTAAAGGCAGCTGGCAGCAAGCCGTGATCAATCTCAATGTGGTGGCTCCGGCATCTGGCATGTCGATGGCCGTGTTCTATGCCGCCGGCCTAGTGTTCGGTGCCAGCGCCGCTGCGATCATTCTTTATGAACTTTATCTGGCCTTGTTCGGCAAGCTTGGCGATGACGAGCCAGTGCTGATCGAAGACAGCAGCGCCGAGGTAATCCAACAGCAGAACAACTCCGGGAGTATCCGTCCATGACCTTGGTTATCTTCCTCGGTTCGTTACTTGGCAGTATGGCGTTGGGTATCCCAATCGCGTTTGCCTTGCTGCTGGTCAGTGTGGCGCTGATGTTCCACCTGGATCTGTTTGATGCCCAGATCATTGCGCAGAACCTGCTCAATGGTGCTGATAGCTTTCCGCTGATGGCAGTGCCGTTCTTTATGTTGGCCGGTGAGGTGATGAATGTCGGTGGTTTGTCCAAACGCATCGTCAACATCGCGATGGCGCTGGTTGGGCATAAACGCGGGGGGCTTGGTTATGTGGCGATTATTGCTTCTTGTCTGCTGGCTTCGCTCTCTGGGTCAGCGGTGGCCGATGCTGCGGCACTAGCCGCTTTGCTGGTGCCGATGATGGTGTTGGCAGGGCACAACCGGGCGCGTTCGGCTGGTTTGATTGCTGCTGGTGGCATCATTGCGCCAATTATTCCGCCGAGCATCGGTTTTATTGTCTTTGGCGTGGCATCTGGGGTGTCGATTTCCAAGCTGTTTCTCGCCGGCATTGTGCCGGGGATAATGCTTGGTGCCGCGCTGGCCATCGCTTGGTGGTTTATCTCACGCAGTGAGAACGTCGAGACGCCGCCCAAACGCTCACGTGCTGAAATTACACGTGCTCTGATCGAGGGCAGTTGGGCGATGGGGCTGCCGCTGATCATCATTTTCGGTCTCAAGTTCGGCATCTTTACCCCGACGGAAGCAGCGGTAGTCGCGGCGGTCTATTCGCTGTTTGTAGCGTTGGTGATCTACCGCGAGTTGAAAGTCAGCCAGTTGTACGAGGTGATTCTGTCGTCGGCTAAAACCACTTCGGTGGTGATGCTTTTGGTCGCTGCAGCCATGGTGTCTTCTTGGTTGGTGACCATTGCCGATTTGCCTGGCCAACTGGCGGATATCCTCGAGCCCTTTATGGGCAACCCAACGCTGCTGCTGGTGGTGATCATGCTGCTGATCATCATGGTTGGCACGGTGATGGACATGACCCCGACCATCCTCATTCTCACTCCGGTGCTGATGCCGGCGATTACCCAGGCAGGTATCGACCCGGTGTACTTCGGTGTGCTGTTTTTGATCAACACCGCCATCGGTTTGATCACGCCTCCCGTGGGGACGGTGCTCAACGTGGTGAGTGGGGTCTCCAAATTGAAGATCGAGGAAATCGTCGGCGGCGTGTGGCCGTTCTTGCTCGCGCAACTGACGGTGCTGTTTCTCTTGGTGCTGTTCCCGCAACTGGTCCTCGGGCCGCTGAAGTTCTTCACCGGCTAATCCCGGTGCAGCTGTAGTAACTCGACCTCTAACAACAATGATCGGAGAGTGACATGCAACAATTGATGAAAACCCTGCTTGCCGGCGCATGCGCCACAGGTCTGCTGCTCGGTAGCGTAGTCAGCCACGCTGACGAGATCCGTGAACGCACCCTGCGTTTCGCCTTCCAGAACGTCAAAGAACACCCGCAGGGCCAGGGCGCGCAGAAGTTCGCCGACCTGCTTAGCGAGAAGAGCGGCGGTAAGCTCAAGGTGCGTCTGTTTCCGGGCGGTACGCTAGGCGGCGATGTGCAGACGGTATCAGCCCTGCAGGGCGGAACCCTGGATATCACCGTGCTCAACTCCGGCATTCTGGCGGCACAAGCCCCTGATTACGCGATGCTCGATTTCCCCTTCCTGTTCAACAGTGTTGAGGAAGCGCATGCGGTGATTGACGGGCCTGTTGGCGAAAAACTCTCCGCTCAGTTGGACAGCAAGGGCTTGGTTGGTTTGGGTTACTGGGACCTAGGCTTTCGTCATCTGACTAACAGCAAGCGTGCGGTGACCAAGCTTGAAGACATGCAGGGTCTGAAGGTTCGCGTTATCCAGTCGCCAATCTATCTGGAAACCTTCACCGCGCTGGGTGCCAACCCGGTACCGATGGCATTCCCCGAGGTTTATACCGGCCTTGAGCAGCACACCATCGACGGCCAGGAAAACCCCTTCACGGTGATCGAAGGCAACAAGTTCTTCGAAGTGCAGAAGTACCTGTCGGTTACTGGGCATATCTTCAATCCGCAGTCGCTGATCATCAGCCAGAAAACCTGGAATCGTCTGAATGACGATGAAAAGGCACTGATTCGTCAAGCTGCCAGTGAGGCGCAGAAGTTCCAGCGCGAAGTCACTGCTGCCAGCATGGACAAGTCGCGTGCCGCGCTTGAAGGCGTGATGGCGGTCAACGATATCTCTGCCGAGGAGAAGGACCGTTTCCGCGAGCGCGTACAGCCGGTGATCGATAAGTTCTCCAAAGATCTGGATGCTGATCTGGTGAAGATGATGTACGACGAGATTGCCAAAGTGCGCGCGGCTCAGTGAGCTGAGCCGGCTGTGTCTCCGGGCACGGCCAGTGCTTGTGTCATGCCGGGTTCAAGTGGCGATTTAGCGCTGCCCGGTATCTAACGCAGCTATGACTCAGTAGCTGCATAACTCTTGCGCATTGCCTATGCGAGTCCTTCAGGGATTTGCAGGGCAGCGCTCGTCCCAATAACACGGGTATACAACAATGAAAAAGCACGACACCCTGATTTTCGGCGCTCTTGGTACTGCCTCGCTTGGCCTGTTAATGGCGTTGCCGTCTGGCGCCATGGCTGCCGGTTTTGTCGACGACGCCAAGGTCACCCTCGGTCTGCGTAACTACTACTTCAACCGTAACTATCTCAACGGCACTGACCCGACCGTTAACGGCGAACGCCAGGGCCAAGCCGAAGGCTGGAGCCAGAGCTTTATCCTTGACGCCCGCTCCGGTTTCACCCAAGGCACCGTAGGCTTCGGTCTTGATGTACTCGGTCTGTACAGCGTGAAACTGGACGGTAATCGTGGTGCCGCAAACACCCAGCTGATGCCGATCCATGACGACGGTCAGGCCGCCGACCAATTCGGCCGCACCGCCGTCGCAGCCAAGGCCAAACTCTCCAAAACCGAGCTAAAAGTCGGTGAGTGGGTCGCTGTGCTGCCGGTCCTGCGCGCTGACGACGGCCGCTCGCTGCCGCAAACCTTCCAGGGCGCGCAACTGACATCCAACGAGATCGACGGTCTGACCCTGTACGGCGGCCAGTTCTGGAAGAACAGCCAGCGTAACGATGCCAGTCGCGAAGACATGTCCTTCGGCGGTGTGAAAGGAGATGACTTCAACTTCGCCGGCGGTGAATACAAGTTCAACGGCAACAACACCATGGTCGGCGTCTGGCATGCCCGCTTAGAAGACGTTTACCAGCAGAGCTACGTGCAACTGACCCATAGCCAACCGGTCGGTGACTGGGTATTGGCTGCCAACCTCGGCTACGTCAACGGTAAAGACGAAGGCGCGGCCAAGGCTGGCAAGCTGGACAACAAGGTCTACCAGGGAGCGTTCACCGCCAAGACGGGTAACAACACCTTCACCGTGGCGTACCAGAAACTGAGCGGCGACACCAAGTTCATGCGTATCGACGGCGCCAGCGGCGGCACCCTGGTCAACGACGGTTTCACCAACAGCTACGACAACCCGGAAGAACGCTCCTGGCAGCTGCGTCATGACTACAACTTCGCCGGCATGGGCATCCCGGGTCTGACCCTGATGAACCGCTACGTAAGCGGTGATAACGCCCGCCTCGGCGGACGTGATGACGCCGAGGAGTGGGGCCGCGAATCCGAGCTGGCCTACACCCTGCAGGAAGGCACGCTGAAAAATCTGAGCGTGCGCTGGCGCAACTCCGACGTGCGCCGTGATGGCACTGCCCAGGACGTCCATGAGAACCGCCTGATCATCAACTACCCGCTGTCGATTCTGTAATCCAGCGCAACATCGGCATTGATTACTCCTTTGTGTGAACCTTTCAGCCCGTCCTAGCGACGGGCTTTTTTATTAGCGCGCGGATACGCGTGTGGCAGGGTGCGTTGGGTTTGGCTGAGTGCTCGGAGTACTGCTGTGTGCGGTTATCGAACACAAAAGTAACTAGTTAGAACATTTTGCTTGCCCCCATACAATGACCTGCCAATACTCCAGATTACCCTCAGTCGAATCCCCATAAGCGCCGCCCACGGTGCCGATTCACTCACTGGAGTCGCAGCATGCAGCGTTCAATTGCCACTGTCTCGTTAAGCGGTACTCTGCCGGAAAAACTCGAAGCTATTGCCGCCGCTGGTTTTGACGGTGTGGAAATCTTCGAAAACGACTTGCTCTACTACGCCGGTAGCCCGCGCGATGTGCGCAAGATGTGCGCCGACTTAGGGCTAGCCATTACTCTGTTTCAGCCGTTCCGCGACTTCGAAGGCTGCCGCCGCGACCGCCTGGAAAAGAACCTCGACCGCGCCGAACGCAAGTTCGACCTGATGCAGGAGTTGGGCACCGACCTGGTGCTGGTGTGCAGCAACGTGGCAGCCGACTCGCTCGGCGATGAACAGATTCTGGTCGATGACTTGCGCCTACTCGGTGAGCGCGCGGGCGCGCGCAACCTGCGCATCGGCTATGAAGCGCTGGCTTGGGGGCGCCATGTAAACACCTGGCAGCAGGTGTGGAACATCGTGCGCCAGGCGGATCATCCGGCCCTAGGCGTGCTGCTGGACAGTTTCCATACCCTGTCGCTAAAAGGCGATCCACAGGCAATTGCCGATATCCCCGGTGACAAGATCTTTTTCGTGCAGATGGCCGACGCGCCGATCCTGGCCATGGATGTGCTGGAGTGGAGCCGGCATTTCCGTTGCTTTCCGGGGCAGGGCGAGTTCGACCTGGCTGGCTTCCTCGCGCCTATCCTGAAAAGTGGCTACAGCGGCCCGTTGTCGCTGGAAATCTTCAACGACGGTTTCCGTGCCGCACCGCCTCGGGCCAATGCCGCCGACGGCCTGCGTTCGCTGCTGTACCTCGAAGAGAAGACCCGTCTGCGCCTGGAGAAAGAGGCGGCTCTGCCGGCAGACCCGCAACTGCTGTTTGCGCCGCCGCCAGCCAGTCGCTACGACGGCGTGGAGTTCCTCGAATTTGCCGTGGACGAGGCGCAGGGTGCCAAGCTGGCTGGTTGGCTGGAACGCCTGGGTTTTGCCCGCAGCGGCGTGCATCGCTCCAAGGCCGTCAGCCTGCTCAGCCAGGGTGATATCAAAATCGTGTTGAATGCCGAACCCTATTCCTTTGCCCACAGCTTCTTCGAGGCCCACGGCCCGTCGCTGTGCGCCACCGCCTTGCGGGTCAAGGATGGTGCCTCGGCGCTGGAGCGCGCCCGCGCCTTCAAGGGCCAGCCTTACCGTGGCCTGGTCGGCCCTAACGAGCACGAGATTCCTGCTGTACGTGCGCCAGATGGCAGTTTGATCTATCTGGTAGAGGGCGCCGAGCCGGGCAGCACCATTTACGATAGCGATTTCGACCTCGACAGCCAGGCAGGTGTAGGTGGTGGGTTACAGCGCATCGACCACATGGCTATGGCTTTACCGGCGGATAGCCTGGATAGCTGGGTGTTGTTCTACAAGAGCCTGCTGGATTTCGAAGCGGACGACGAAGTGGTGTTGCCGGACCCTTACGGCCTGGTCAAAAGCCGCGCGATCCGCAGCCGCTGCAGCACCGTGCGTTTGCCGCTGAATGTCTCGGAAAACCGCAACACGGCGATTTCCCACGCGCTGTCGAGTTACCGTGGCTCGGGCGTGCACCATATTGCTTTTTCCTGCGCGGACATCTTTGCCGAGATCAGTCGGGCCAAGGATGCCGGCGTGCCGTTGTTGGATATCCCGCTGAACTACTATGACGATCTCGCTGCGCGCTTTGATTTTGATGACGAGTTCCTCAGCGAGCTGGCCTATTACAACGTACTGTACGACCGCGACGCCCAGGGTGGTGAGCTGTTCCATGTGTACACCGAGGCGTTTGATGAGCGTTTCTTCTTCGAGATCATCCAGCGCAAGAACGGATATATCGGCTACGGTGCGGCCAACGTCGCAGTACGTCTGGCGGCCATGGCTAAGAGTCGCAGCGCGCGCAACTGAGTGCTCGCTAGTTGCCAGGGCAACTGCTCAGTAGCTCTGGCGTCTTCCTTCGGCATGGCGTCGCGCCCATAATCGGCATTATCAGTACTTGGCCGTGAGCCCATAACAATGACAACTGAATTGCTCGAGCCTGCGCTCGAGCCTGCGCTCGAGACTCCGCGCAAGAGCCGTAAGAACAACCCGGAAAAAACCCGTGAGGACATTCTCCAGGCGGCTATCTCTGAGTTCGTTAGCTATGGCCTCTCCGGTGCCCGCGTTGATGCTATCGCCGAGCGCACCAAGACCTCCAAACGTATGATTTATTACTACTTCGGCAGTAAAGAGCAACTCTATGTCGAGGTGCTGGAGAAGCTTTACGGCGATATCCGTCGTACTGAAGGGCTTTTGCAACTGGCCGAGTTGGAGCCGCGTGAGGCGCTGGCGCGGTTGGTTGAGTTCACCTTCGATCACCACGACCGCAACGTTGATTTCGTGCGCATCGTCTGCATCGAAAACATCCACAATGGCGAGAATGTTAAACAGTCCAGCACCATCCGCGCGATGAGCCATAACGTGCTGCAGTTGCTGGATGAAACCCTGCGCCGTGGTGAGGCTAGCGGCGCGTTTCGTCAGGGTCTGCAGGCGCTGGATGTGCACCTGCTGATCAGCTCGTTCTGTTTCTACCGGGTGTCCAATCGACACACCTTCAGCCATATCTTCCAGATCAACCTGGCCGATGATGACGCGCTCAAGGTGCGGCACAAGCAGGTTATCTGCGAGTCGGTGCTGCGCTACCTGCAGGCCTGATTTTCATATCGTGCAGAAACGGCCATGGCGATCTCGCCATGACCGCAGGCTTAGCCATTCATGCTGTGGAAGTGGGCCTGCATGCGTTCGGAGTCAGCGGCAACGCCGCTGAACAGTTCAAACGCCTTGACCGCCTGAAACACTGCCATGGTGCCGCCATCCAAGGTGCGGCAGCCGAGGGTGCGGGCATGCTTGAGCAGCTCGGTTTCCAGCGGGAAGTAGATGATTTCCGCTACCCATAAACCGGCGTGAAGATATTCAGCAGGCAACGGCATGCCGGGCAGCTTGGCCATGCCTACTGGGGTGGTATTGACCAGTCCATCGGCGGTGGCCACTGCGTCGGCCAGATCGCTGCCGAGCACGGCGCGGCCATGGCCAAAATGCGCATTGAGATTGTCCACCAGGCCCTGAGCTCGGCTCGGTTCGACCTCGAAAATGCTCAGTTGCTCAACTCCTTCGCTGAGCAGGGCGTGCGCCACTGCAGCGCCAGCGCCACCCGCGCCCATCTGCACCACGCGGCGCTTGGCTACATTGCCCAGCCCTCGACGCAGGCCTTCGGCAAAGCCCAGGCAGTCGGTGTTGTGACCGACGCGTTTACCGTCTTTGAGCACCACGGTGTTAACCGCGCCAATGCCGCGCGCTTCATTCGATAGCTCATCGAGCAGCGGGATAATCGCCTGCTTGCAGGGGAAGGTGATATTGAGGCCGGTGAAACTCATCTGCTCGGCGCTCTTGAGCAGTTCGGGCAGGGCGTGGATGTCCAGCTTGAGGGCATCCAGGTCGATCAGTCGATAGAGGTAACGGATGCCCTGGGCATCGCCTTCGTGCTCATGCAGGGCAGGGGTGCGCGAGGCCTGAATACCGGCACCAATCAGGCCGGCGAGAATCGATTTCTGGGTGGTCTGGGTCATGGTTTAGGCTTTTAACAGGTGAGCAAAATGGTCGATGGCCAAGCGATAGCCGTTGCTGCCCAAACCGCACAACACGCCGACCGCAATGCCGGAAACAAAGGAGTGATGACGAAACGCTTCGCGTTTGTGCACGTTGGACAGGTGCACCTCGATCACCGGCAGCTCGCTGGCTACCAGCGCGTCGCGAATTGCCACCGAGGTGTGGGTCCAGGCACCGGGATTGATCACGATGCCAGCAAAGCGACCGCGTGCCTGGTGAATCCAGTCGATCAGTTCGCCTTCGTGGTTAGTCTGGCGAAACTCCAGTTGCAGTTCGTGCTGACTGGCTGTGTTTTGGCAAAGTTGGGCGATGTCGGCGAGGGTTTCATAGCCGTAGTTTGCCGGCTCGCGGGTGCCGAGCATGTTCAGATTCGGGCCGTTAAGTACCAGAAGGCTGTGATTCATTGCAATGACCTCTGCTTGTTATTGTGCGTTGGCTGCAGGTAGTTGTACGTCGCTGCAAATAAAAATGTACTAAACGGTTAGTTTGGTCAATTGGCCTAGTGCTGCAATTCTTATCTGTTGCCTGATGCGAGCTGTGTAATGAGGGGGTTATGTATTGCTTGGCTGCGCGTCAGGCCTTGCAGCATCAGCTTTTGCGGCTTGCTGGTGTGGCTCTATCACAGGCATAAAGCCTGTTCGATTAACGCCCGTTTTTTACGTGTTTGAGCGGTAAAGCGCCTAGGGCAATGACAGCGCTGGGTAAATGGCAGCTCTGTAAGCAGTAGCACTGCGTTACCCATAACCAATTCTTTGGTTGTACAGCCGCTTGGCGTTAGGCTTGTGGCTCACTATCCGCTACGGGTTTGCCGTGAATATCGACAACCGCATCAAGTTTCGTCACCTGCTGTGCTTTCTCGAAGTGGCGCGCCAGGGCAGCCTGGCGCGTGCCGCCGAGGTATTGGCGATCAGCCAGCCAGCGGTGTCGAAGACCCTCAAGGAGCTGGAGGAAGTCCTCGCTACCAGTCTGTTCGAGCGCAGCAAGCAGGGCGTTACGCCAACGGCGGCTGGGTTGGCTTTTATGCGCTACGCCGGGCCGAGTGTGCAGGCGCTGCGTGAGGGTGTACGCAGCCTGCGCAGTGGCGAGCATGAAGCCGGGGCGGTACGTCTGGGCGTGTTATCGACGGTGGAAAGCTCACTGTTGCCCGATGTCGTGCGGCGCTTGCACGAACAGCATTCGGCGTTGGTGGTCAGCGTTGTGACCGGGCTTAGCGCCAATCTGCTTGATCAGTTACGGGTCGGTACGCTGGACCTGGTCGTTGGCCGTATGACTGACAGCCCGCAGATCGAGGGGCTGACCTTTGAGCATCTGTACAGTGAATCGATGGTGTTGGTAGTGCGCCCTGGGCATGCGCTGCTCCAGGTTGACCTGCGTGATCGCAGTCAGTTGGGCAACTATCCGGTGGTGCTGCCGTTGGCCGGCACTACCATTCGCCGTTATGCCGACAGCCTTTATGTGCAGTGCGGCATCGTCATGCCGCAGCAGCGCCTGGAAACTCTCTCGGTGGCGCTAAGCCGTCGCTATGTACAAAGCAGCGATGCGGTGTGGATTGCGCCGCAGGATGCCGTGCGCCAGGACCTGGCGCGTGGTGAATTGCTGGAGCTGGATATTGGTCTGAGTGAGCCGGGTGGTTCGGTAGGTATTTGCAGTAACCCCACGGCGGCGCTTTCTTTGGCGGCGCAATGGTGCTGCGAAGCATTGCGAGAGGCGGCGGCTGACTATCGCGAAAACCCTTATCCATAACCATTGGGTTATGGGTAAGGGTGATCTTTTCAATTTCCAGCAAGCCCCCACTGTTGGAAACTTTGGTATGCCTGAGCCTGCAGGCCGCTCCAGCCATTCCAATAAGAGGAGATCGATATGCTTGATGCGCAGAACAGTCGCTTTGTCATTCGTGACCGTAACTGGCACCCCAAGGCCTTTACCCCTGACTACAAAACTTCGATTGCCCGTTCCCCGCGCCAGGCGCTGGTGAGCATTCCGCAGTCGGTCTCGGAAACCAGCGGTCCGGATTTTTCCCACTTGCAGATGGGCCAGCATGACAACGATCTGCTGCTCAACTTCAACACCGGTAGCCTGCCGGTGGGGGAGCGCATCATCGTTGCTGGACGGGTCATCGACCAGTACGGCAAGCCGATCCCGCATACGCTGGTAGAAATGTGGCAGGCCAACGCCGGTGGTCGCTATCGGCACAAGAACGACCGCTACCTGGCACCACTCGATCCCAACTTTGGCGGCGTCGGCCGTGCGCTGACTGACAGCCAGGGCTATTACAGCTTCCGCACGATCAAGCCCGGTCCGTACCCATGGCGCAATGGCCCGAATGATTGGCGGCCAGCGCATATCCACTTTTCCATCAGTGGTCCGTCGATTTCCACGCGGCTGATCACCCAGCTGTATTTCGAGGGTGACCCGCTGATCCCGATGTGCCCGATCGTCAAATCAATCGCCAACCCAGAAGCGGTACAGAGCCTGATCGCCAAGCTCGACATGAGCGCGGCTAATCCGATGGATTGCCTGGCTTATCGCTTCGACATCGTGTTGCGCGGGCAACGTCAAACCCATTTCGAAAACCGCTAAGGAGGAACCGACTATGCCTATCCAACTGCTGCCGGAAACCCCTTCGCAAACCGCCGGCCCCTACGTGCACATCGGCTTGGCCCTGGAGGCCGCCGGTAACCCGAGCCGCCCACAGGAAATCTGGAATCAGATGGCCAAACCGGGTGCACCGGGCGAGCACATCATCCTGGTTGGCAATGTCTACGACGGTAATGGCCACCTGGTACGTGATTCCTTCCTGGAGTTTTGGCAAGCCGATCACCAGGGCCGTTATGACAGCGCTTTTGATCTGGAAAAACCGTTCAACAGTTTCGGTCGTACCGCCACCACCTTTGACGCCGGTGGGTGGACGCTGCAGACGATTAAGCCGGGCGTGGTCAATAACGCTGCCGGCGTGCTGATGGCACCGCATATCAACGTTTCGCTGTTTGCTCGCGGCATCAATATCCATCTGCAAACCCGCCTGTATTTTGCTGATGAGGCGGAGGCCAATGCCAAGGATCCGGTGCTCAACTTGATCGAACAGCCGCAACGCCGCGAGACTTTGCTGGCCCATCCCTGTGAGGTGGACGGCAAACCGGCCTATCGCTTTGACATGCGCATCCAGGGTGACGGTGAGACGGTGTTCTTTGACTTCTAGTGGGCCGGCGGCGGATCAACTGATTCGCCGCCACTTCGATGCCTTGCTAGCGGCCCATGGTTACCGGGCAGATAGCGCACAACAGGCAGCCATTGACCATCTCGGTCAATGGCTTTCTGCGTTTTTGCAGCCGCGTAGGCGCTGGCTGCGCCGCCGTAGTGCTGGGGTTTACCTGCATGGTGGCGTAGGGCGCGGGAAAAGCTTTGTGCTCGATGCGTTCTTCGCCGCCGCGCCAGTGGCACAGAAGCGCCGTGTACATTTTCATGCCTTTCTGCGGGAGTTGCAGCAGCGTATGGGCGCCTACGCCGGCCAGGCCGATCCGTTGATCAAGGCTGCCGACGAAATCGCCAGGCAAACGCGTTTGTTATGTTTCGACGAATTCCATGTGCACGACATCGGCGATGCCATGCTCCTCGGCCGCGTGCTCAACGTGTTAGTGGCGGCGGGCGTAGGAGTGGTGTGTACCTCCAATTACCCGCCAGCCGGATTGTGTGCCCATCAGTTGTACCGCGCGCGATTTCAGCCAAGCATTGCGCTACTGGAGCAGCGTTTTGATGTGTTGCCGCTGGACGGCGGCAGTGACTACCGGCAGCGTTCGGCGCGTGCCTGGGGTAGCCTATGCTGGCCGCTGCAGGAGCAAGCGGACTGGTTGGGTGCTGAGTTGGGTTTGAGCCGTGCGGCTAAGTGTGATTCGAGTCTGCTGGTCAATCAGCGAGCGCTGCATCTACGCGGCTATGAAGGCTCGCGGGCCTGGCTGGACTTTTCCGAGTTGTTTCGTAGCCCACGCTCCAGCGCCGATTATCTGTGGTTGTGTGGCGAATTTCGTGAGCTGGCCATTGGCGGTGTGCCATGTCTGGCCGGTGAGGGCATTGATGTGCAACAGCGTTTTTTGAACTTCATCGACATTGCGTACGACAGTGGCGTCCAGCTGCTGCTCGGCTGTGCCGGCAGTCTGGATGAACTGTTTCCGCGCGGCCTGCATGATGATTTCGCGCGCACCCATAGCCGCTTGCAACAGTTGCAGGCGGTGCCGCTGACTGTCGCCAGCATTAACTGAGGGCATCTGATGTTGCAGATTCTCAGCATCACCGCGCCCATCTTTATCCTGATCAGTATTGGCTACCTGGCCGCGCGCAATGCCTTGGTCAGCCCCGAACAGGTTACCGGCATGGGCCGCTTCGTGGTCACTCTGGCCTTGCCGGCCCTCGTAATGAAAGCGCTGCTTGAGCGTCCGCTGCACGAGGTGTTTGACCGTAATTACCTGCTGGCCTATGGCTTGGGCTCGCTGGCGGTGTTCGTGTTGGGCTTTCTCTTCGCGCGCCTGCTGCGCCGCGAAAGCACCAGCGGCAGCGCCATCACGGCCATGGGCATGTCGATATCCAACAGCGGTTTTATTGGTTATCCGATAGTTGCCATGGTCGTCGGTGAAAAAGCTGCCGTGGGTCTGGCGCTGGGTATTCTGGTGGAAAATCTGCTGATGCTACCTCTGGGGCTGATGCTGGCCGAGGCCGGTGTACAGCAAGGGGGCGGGCTGAGGGCGGTATTGTTCGGCACTCTCAAGCGTCTGGCGAGTAATCCGATCATCATCGCGCTCAGTCTCGGCCTACTGCTGGCGTTGCTGGATGTGCGCCTGCCGGCAGTACCGCTGAGGGTCGTCGACATGCTGGCGCAGGCCACAGCACCGATAGCGCTGTTTGTGATCGGGGCCAGTCTGGTCGGGCTCAAGGCTGGTGGCATGGTTGGTGATGTGCTGCAGGTTAGTTTTGGCAAGCTGATTCTGCACCCGCTGGCGGTACTGCTGATGTTTACCTTGATCCCCGTGCAGGACCCGGTATTGCGTATGGCCGGGGTGTTGTTTGCCTGTTCGCCGATGATGAGCATCTACCCGATTATCGGCCAACGCTTCGGTCAAGCCGGGCGCTGTGCGGCGGCGTTGCTGGGCGCTACGGTGCTGTCGTTTCTGACGATTAGCAGCTTTATCGGCCTGCTAGGTGCCCACTAGGCTGACTGATTGCGGCAGTACTTGGCGTTTGAGGTTAGTAAAGAGAAATTGCGATTATCGAACCAGGGTTCGATAATCGCGCAAAGTTTGGGCTCACTGCACAGGACAATAACAATGAGTGAAGACTCCCGCCTGCCACTCTCGACCCTGGCACCACCCATCGTTGCTTCACCGGCCAAGCGTATTGACGCATTGACCGGCGACCCCAATTTTATGACCTCCCTGGCCCGAGGCCTGGCGGTAGTCCATGCATTTCAGGAGCGTAAGCGCCACCTGACCATCGCCCAGATCAGCCACCGCACCGAGATACCTCGCGCCGCCGTGCGCCGTTGTTTGCACACTCTGATCAAGCTGGGTTATGCCACCACCGACGGGCGCACCTATTCGCTGTTGCCCAAGGTGCTGACCCTGGGCCATGCCTACCTCTCATCGACGCCATTGGCGGTTACCGCCCAGCCGATTCTTGACCGTATCAGCGAGCAACTGCACGAGGCTTGTTCCATGGCCACCCTGGAGGGCGACGAGATTCTCTACATCGCTCGCTCCGCTACCCCGCAGCGACTGATCTCGGTCGACCTCAGCGTCGGTAGCCGGCTGCCGGCTTACTGCACCTCCATGGGCCGCATCCTGCTGGCCGGCCTCGATGACCTGGCCCTGGACGACTACCTGGAGCATGCCGACCTGCAGGTAAAGACCAGCCGCACCTTGCACACCGGTGAAGCCCTGCGCGGCAATATCGAAGAAATACGCCAGCAGGGCTGGGTGATCATCGACCAGGAGCTGGAGATCGGCCTGCGCTCGGTCGCCGTGCCGCTCAAGGACTCCGCCGGGCAGGTGCTGGCCGCGCTCAACGTGGGTACCCACGTCAGTCGCATCTCGCGCCAGGAGCTAGAAACGCGCTACTTGCCGGTGTTGCTGGAAGCTAGTCGGGAGCTGAGCACACGGCTGTTTCACTGAGAGCCTGCCGACGATCTTTTTATCGTCGGCCATGCTGCGTTGAAGTTGGGCTCTAGCTCAAAAGATCGTAAACAGGCTCTGAGGACGTGGTGCAAGCAGTGTGCGTTAATCGCACACTTGGCTGTGGGTTGGATTGAGTCACAGGCCCTGCTCCGGGTACTGTCGGCTGCTTGTAGGTGTTGCCTGACGCCTCTTGCGACCGCTTATCCGGCCGCTGCTGGCGACCGCTCTGGCTCGCATAGAATCAGCCATAGCCTGATAAATAACTGCGCCGAAACCGTGCGCAGTGACATAACAAAAAATTGAGTGCCTAGTTGATGGACAATTGCCTGCTCAGCGCAGCGAGTTGCGTGTTTGACCGTGCCGACCCCTACGCGGTTTCTAGCTATGTCAACGAACACGTCGGCTGCCACGATATCCGTCTGCCGACCATCAGCCACCCTGAGGCCTCGCTCAATCACCGCAAGTTCGCCAGTCTGGATCTGTGCCGTATCAGCTATGGCGGCAGCGTGAGGGTTACCTCGCCGGCGCTGGAAACCATCTATCATTTGCAAGTGCTGCTGCGCGGTCATTGTCTGTGGCGCGGGCATGGCGAGGAACACTATTTCAGTCCGGGTGAGTTGCTGTTGATCAACCCGGATGACCCTGTCGACCTGACCTATTCCGATGACTGCGAGAAATTCATCGTCAAGCTGCCGTCGACCCTACTCGACAAAACCTGCCGCGACAGTCAGTGGCAGCGTCCGGACGAAGGCGTACGCTTCAATTCGCGGCATAGCTTGCAGCAGCTGGAGGGATTTACCGGCTTGCTGCAGCTGGTGTGCAGCGAGGCCGAGAGTTCGCAGACGGTGCAGCAGGTGCAGGAGCAGTACACCCGGATTATCGCCACCAAATTGCTGACCCTGCTGGATAACAATGTCAGTCGAATGGTGCCGGAGCAGGGCGCTGCCAGTTTCGAGCGGATTCTGCAGTTTATCGAGGACAACCTGAAACAGGACATCAACGTCGAGCAACTGGCGCAGCTGGCGCACTGCAGCCCACGCTCACTCTATGCACTGTTCGAGCGGCACACTGGCATTACGCCCAAGAGCTTTATCCGCCAGAAAAAACTGGAGCAAATTCATTGCCGCTTGAGTGACCCGGCCTCACGGGTACGCAATATCACTGAGGTGGCGCTGGATTACGGCTTCCTCCACCTCGGACGCTTCTCCGAAAGCTACAAAAGCGCCTTTGGCGAATTACCCTCCGAAACCTTGCGTCGCCGCGAACCTGATTACACGACTCTGGCGAGGTAGGGTGGACAACGCAAAGCTTGCCCGCCGCAATCGAACGTTGGCTTGAATAAGACAAGGATAAGGGCATCTTCCGCTGCAAGCTTGAGATGTTCACCGATTCATGCCTGTTCGATCTGGGGGGCAGCAGATCTTCGAGGGCAACTGGCTGTACCTTGTTCACGAAAGCCAGATTCCCTAGAAGAACGACTTCTTCACCACGACCACGGGCCACCAGTCGATCTTTATCGTGCGGAACACCGCTCGATAAGTTGGAGGGGTTTGTCGGTTTGCTGAATATGGTCTGCCGCGAGGCTGAGGCTGCCGAGTGCATGCAGCTGGTGCAGGAGCACTACGCAAAGATCCTCGTCAGCAAAATTCTCAGCCTGATGAAAACCAATTTACGCCGCGCTGAACTGGGCGGGACATCGGTAACGTTCGAGCTGAGTGCCGACTATATCGAGCGTAACCTCAAGCAGGATATCTTCGGTGAAGAGTTGGCCCTGCAAGCGCAGATGAGTTTGCGTTCGCTCCGCCTGTTCGAGCGCAACGCAAAGATCACCCTAAACACTAAATCCGTTAGAAAACGCCCGAGCAGGTGAGCGCGTGTCTGGGTTATTCGAATTGCAATGTGCACAATGCCAACCGAGTTGGCGATGGACTTCGGTTTCCTGCATTTGGGGCGTTTTTTCGAGAGTTATCGCAACAGCGTTTGGCGAGTTGCCGTCGGATACGCTTAAGCGGCGGTATTGAAGGCCTGAGCTTGCTGTGGCGCAAACTCAGGCTGCTGTAGTGCGTTAATTCCCGGGAGTGCCTTTTATCTTCTTGTATAGCGTGGTGCGCGAGATACCCAACTGGTTAGCGGTCGCCGAGATATTGCCTCGGTTGACGTGCAGGGCCTGCTCAATGGTGCGTTGTTCAGCGGCCTTGAGTGATGCCGCGGGCGGCTCGCCGGGCGTGCCAAAATCTGGCAGATGTTCTGGATGAATTATTTCCCCTGCACCCGCCAATGCGGCGCCCAGACGCAACACCTGCTCCAGTTGGCGGATATTGCCAGGCCAGCGCTGGGCCTGAAGTATTGTCAGGCTGTCGGCATGCAGGTGTCCACCACCAAATCGTCGCAACAAGGTCTCGATCAGGGAATGCAGATCCTCTCGTTCGCACAAGGCTGGCAAGCGAATCTGAATGCCGTTGAGACGGTAATAAAGGTCTTCGCGAAAACTCCGTTCGTTGATTTTCTGCGCCAGATCGCAATGGGTTGCGCTGATGACCTGAATCTCCAGCGGTAGAGTGTCCGAGCTGCCGAGGCGGGTAATCTGGCGTTCTTGGAGGACTCGCAACAGGCGCGTTTGGAGGGCGGCGGGCATGTCGCCGATCTCATCCAGCAGCAGTGTGCCGCCATTGGCTTCTTCGATACGCCCTTTGGCCCCACCACGCCGAGCACCGGTGAAGGTGCCGTCGGTATAACCGAACAATTCAGCCTCGATCAGGCTTTCCGGAATGGCCGAGCAGTTGATCGCGACAAACGGCGCCTCGGCATTGCCCTGATCGTGCAGGGCTCTGGCGAAGACTTCCTTGCCCGTACCGGTCTCGCCTAGCAGCAATACCGGTATACCCGCCTTGAAGGCTTTGTTGGCGGCTACGAATTGTTGATTCAGCGCGGGATCGTCGCCCAGCGGGGAAGCGTGTGGCCTACGGTATTGCACTTGCATGGCAGTTTTTTGCGCAGCAGGCGAGACCGCATGAACATACAGGCAGGAACCGTCGTTGAGCTTGACCAGGCCGGGCGCTGCCTGAAGTGAAGCCGCTGTGGGGTCGTGCTTGAAGAGGAAGTCCCAATGGTGTTGAGGGCCTTCGCTGGGTAGCGCCTGTAGCCCGAGCAGGCGGCGGGCAGTGACGTTTGCTGCATGGATGCGGCCGTTACCGTCCAGTGCCAGCAAGCCTTGCAGAGGGGTGCCGATCATGCGCGGATCGTGTTGCAGGCTGAGAATCTGGTGGCCGCCCAGGCTCGCAAACAGGCGGTTTTCGGTGGCCATGGCGGCAGTTTGTAATTGCTCCAGTAAGGCCCCGGCATTGCGATTGCCAATGCCAGTGATGTCCAGTGCGCCGACCAGTTCACCCTGAATGCCGTACATCGGCACCGATACACAGAAAAACTGTTCGAACTCACTGAGATAATGCTGGCAGCCCCACAAAACAATGGGCTGGTTTTCAACCAGCGTGCAGCTGGGCGCTGTAGTGCCGATGTCCGATTCGTGGACGCGCCGGCCGACGTGTAAAGCGTCGAGAGGGCCGCCTGTGGGTGCGTGGCGCGAGTGGACGATCACACCACTGGCATTAACGCAGAACAGACTCCAGGACTGCCCGCCGAAAATTTGCCAGAGCCGTTCGATCTCCGGTTTGACGCAGGCTGCCAAATGCCGGTCGGCGGCGTCGAGGCTGAACACCGGGATATTGCCATGGGCGAAACGCGGTTCCCATGGACATACCCCGGCATCCCGGGAGCGCTCCCATGAGCGGGCAACCGTAGGCGGCAGCAGATCGGCAGGTAGCGATTCGCCCTCCCACAGGCGGCGGCGAGCACCTTCAAGACGCTGGGAATCCGGCAGCAAATAGGTATCCATCGGTTGACACCTTTGTTGTTATTGAACAAGCAAGGGCCGACCGGGCAGTCACGAGTCGGCCCTTGCTTGTTAATTCAAACGTCCGACAGCGTCAAGTCGACAGGTGCACTCAGTACAGAAACAACGCTCGGAGGTTGACCCCCAGATCCTCGCGAAAGCCGCCTTCAACTTGTGTGTCGTGGGTCAGTTGAGCGCTGAGCTGAACGGTGGGCGCAACCATCTGTTGAACCTCGAGGCGTACCTGTTGAACCGAGGTTTTTTGCCCGAGGTAATTGCCGTCGAGGAACTGTTTGCCCCCAGTACTCGCCGAGTAACCAAGGGCGACGCGCTGGCGCGTGTTGAAGTCGTAGCGCAGGTTGGCCTGCAACTGGTAGGTCGGATCCTGTTCGAGGGTTTGCTTTCCGGAACCGGCGTCATCGTTGTCACCATAGAGCACCGCATCGCCATATAACTCCATAGAGGCCTTGCCCCACAGCGGTTCGACCCAGCCCAGTTGCAGGTCTAATTTGTAGCGGTTTTCGCCAAGGTTCAGCGCGTTCTGTCGGTCATAGCTGCCTATGGGCAGGTAGACCAGCGGCGTGACGCCGAAGTAACGCCCACTGGCGCCCTTGTCCGGCTGATTGATCAGCCAGAATGTCGCTCCGAGAATAGGATCGGCCAGGCCGCTGGCGCTACCCAGCGACTGCCCGCCGATCCGGGCATTGTAGACATGCCCGAAGGGCAGCAGGATTTGCGGGTCGACGGTTATGCCGGCGATTTCAGTGAAGTGGATCAACCGCAGAATGCTGATGTTGGATTTCAGGCTGGTGGCTCGGGAGCTGTTCTGGCCGCCGTCCGGATTGAACTGGTCGGAGCGGCTGAATTGCTGATACCAGGCGGCAACATTGGTGCCGCTGGGCAGTGCGGTGTAGTCGCCGGCGTTGACGTCGACGGCAAGGGCGTTGGCGGACAGCAGTGAACCGGTCAGCAGAACAGCCGAATGCAAGACATGAAGGCGCACAGTAGGTCGCATGAGAGAGATCCTTTGATTTTTGTTATGGGCGTTGTGCGGGCGGAAGGAGGGGCGCTGGCCCCTCCGGGTCTGATCAGCCGCCGATCTTCAATATCGGTTTGAGAGTGATGCCTTTTTCGCTGTCTTCTGCGGCCTGATTGATTTGGTCGAAGGGGTAGAACTTAACCAGCTTGTCGAACGGGAAGCGCCCTTGCAGATACAGGTCTACCAGCTGTGGAATGAACTGCTGCGGCACGCTGTCACCTTCGACAATGCCACGGATGCTCTTGCCGCCGAGCAACAGATCATTGACGTCGAATTCTGCAGTGGTGCCCAGTGGTGGCGCGCCGACGACGCCCACCACACCGAGCCCGCCGAGCGTATCTACAGCCTGGCGCAGTACCTGCGGGCGCCCGGTGGACTCCAGAGCAAAATTGACGCCACCGCCGGTAATTTCGCGGACTGCCGCAACGACGTCGGTGTCACGGCTGTTGATGGCATGCGTCGCGCCGAGTTCCAGGGCGAGCTCCAGGCGCGATGGCACCACGTCGATGGCGATGATGGTGGTCGCGCCGGCCACCTTGGCCGCCAGTACGGCCGATAGACCTACGGCGCCTGCACCAAAAGCGGCGAAGCGGCTGCCCGGAGTAACTTTCAGCGAGTTGATCACCGCACCGGCGCCGGTCTGAATACCGCAACCCAACGGGCCGAGCAGTTCCAGTGGGGCTGCCTTGGAAACCTTGACCGCATTGTTCTCGCGACTCAGGGCGAACGTCGCGAACGACGATTGGGCGAAGAAGTGGTCGTGCAACGGTTCGCCGTTGGCGTCTTCCAGGGCGCAATGGCCATGGGGGTCGGTACCGCTGAAGTTGCGCGCGAAAAATTCCTGGCAATAGGCGGCGTGGCCACCACCGCAAGGCAGGCAGTGCCCGCAGTAGCCGTAGGTGAGAACGACATGGTCACCGATTTCCAGGCCGCGTACCAACGGTCCCACCGCTTCGACCACGCCGGAACCTTCGTGACCGAGTACCGCAGGCAGCGGTACGGGATAGTACTGATCGCGGACGATCATGTCGGTGTGGCACATGCCGGTGGCAACCACGCGGACCAGCACTTCATCGCCCTGAGGCTCGCGAATGCGTGCGGATTCGATGACGAACGGCGCCCCTTGGGTGCGGGTAACGGCAGCTTTGATGTCGCGAAAGATGGTAGTGCTCATTGTTATTGTTCTCCGGTATTTACAGGGGGTACGCAGGGGCTTCGCCTTTGAGGGTAAGCCATTGCCATTGTGTGAACTCTTCCCAGTTCGCGGCACCGCCGATACTGGTGCCATTGCCCGATGCGCCGACGCCGCCAAAGGGGTTGATCACATCATCGTTCACGGTCTGATCGTTGATGTGCAACAGGCCGGTGCGCAGGCTTTCGCCGAGCTTGAGAGCGCGGCCAACGTCTTTGGAAATGATTGCAGCCGACAGCCCGTACTCGGTGTCATTGGCGAGGCGGATCGCGTCTTCGTCGGTGTCGAACGGCACCACCACGGCCACTGGGCCGAACACTTCCTCATGGAACGCCGGGTTGTCCGGTTGTACATCGCTGAGGACAGTCGCCTGGTAAAACAGCCCGTCATAGGCTCCGCCGACTTCCAGTCGGGCGCCGGCCTGTTGCGCTGCCTGTACAACACGCGCCACATGATCGCGCTGCTGGGCATTGATCAGTGGGCCTAGGTGTACTGCGTCTTGTGCCGGGTCGCCGACCGTCAGGCTCGCGGCCTTGGTGACCAGTCGGTCGAGGAAGCGCTGATAAATTCCGCGCTGTACCAGCAACCGTCCGGTGGACATGCAGATTTGGCCCTGATGCAAATACACGCCCCAGGTGGCGTTGGCCAAGGCGATATCGAGGTCGGCGTCATCGAGCACAATCAGTGAGTTCTTGCCGCCAAGTTCCAGGGATACCTTCTTCAGGTTTCGTCCAGCTGCTTCACCGACTTTGCGCCCGGCGCCGGTCGAACCGGTGAATTGGATCATGGCGATGTTCGGCTCGGCCACCAACGCCGCGCCGGCTTCACTAGCACCCGGAAGGACATGCAAGGCGCCGCAGGGCAAGCCGGCCAGCTCGAACAGACGGGCGATGACAAAACCGCCACAAACCGCCGTGCGCGGATCAGGTTTGAGCAGTACGCTGTTGCCGACAGCCAGAGCCGGGGCGACCGCTCGCATGGCCAGATACAGCGGGAAGTTGAACGGTGAAATCACCCCAATCACTCCCAAGGGACGTCGGCGTGCGAGGCTCAAACGGCCGGGTGTGGAGGGTAATACTTCGCCCTGACTGCGCGATGGCAGCGCCGAGCTTTCGTGCAAGGCTTTGATCGTCAGTCCGGTTTCAAAGGCCGCCTTGGCGCGGGTCGAACCGCTTTCACGAACGATCCAGTCGGCGATTTCGTCGAAGTGCTGCTCGGCGATTTGTGCTGCTCGGCGCAGCACCGTTGCACGTTCGTCGTAAGGGCGGTTGAACCAGTCGTTCTGTACGCCACGGGCGGTCAGGCTGGCACTGTTGACGGTTTCGGCGTTGGCTAGGGCCACCTTACCGAGGATCTTGCCGGTGGCCGGTTCGATCACTGCGCTGGTAGCCTGCGGGCCTTTTTCCCAGGTGCCACTGAACAGGCGTTCATTCCAGAGATCGGGGGGCAGCAGCGTTGACGTCTCGTTCATGGGTCATCCTCGTGATTCGGGGCTTTTTGGAATGCAGCGTTTGACTCGCTGTGAAAGCCGAACAGCACGAGCTGTGCCAACTCCGTAAATACAAGCTTTTGATGCTCTGGAATGTGCAGTTTATGAACAGTTGGGCGGCGGGCTGTTCAATTGATGAACAGTTTCGTTTGAGCGTCTTTGTTAATGCCTGCTGTTGCAGTGAGAAGGGGCAATGCACAAAGCGGATAGAGGTCTGCACAAAGTGGATATTGCCGTGGCGGGGAGGGTCCTAATCTGGGCTGGCCTGAACAATAACAACGGAGCCATGGCGATGAACCTGGGACTCGACTACCTGAACGGCCTGCTGCAAGAAGATAAAGATCAGGGCATTTTCCGCTGCAAGCGGGAGATGTTCACCGACCCGCGCCTGTTTGATTTGGAGATGCAGCAGATCTTCGAAGGCAACTGGTTGTACCTGGCCCACAACAGCCAAATCCCGCAGAACAACGACTACTACACCACCTACATGGGGCGTCAGCCGGTTTTTATCGCGCGCAACAAGGACGGTGTACTGAATGCCTTTATCAATGCCTGCAGCCATCGCGGTGCCATGCTCTGCCGCTTCAAGAGCGGCAACAAGGCCACCTATACCTGCCCGTTCCATGGTTGGACCTTCAACAACAGCGGCAAGCTGCTCAAGGTCAAGGACCCCAAGGAAGCCGGCTACCCGGATAGCTTCGACTGCGACGGCTCTCATGACCTGAAGAAGATCGCCCGTTTCGAGTCCTACCGTGGCTTCCTGTTTGGCAGCCTGAGCGACGATGTCGTGCCACTGGAAGATTTTCTCGGCGAGTCGCGCAAGATCATCGACATGATCTGTGATCAGTCCGCCGAGGGTCTGGAAGTGCTGCGCGGTTCCAGTACCTACGTTTACGAAGGCAATTGGAAGTTGCAGGCCGAGAACGGTGCCGACGGCTACCATGTCACCGCCGTGCACTGGAACTACGCCGCCACCCAGCAGCAGCGCAAACTCAAAGAAGCGGGCGACGACATTCGCGCGATGAGTGCAGGCGGCTGGGGTAAGAAGGGCGGTGGTTTTTACTCCTTCGAGAACGGCCACCTGCTGCTATGGACCCGTTGGGACAACCCTGAGGACCGCCCGCTGTTCGCCGAGCGCGAGCGTTTGGCTGGCGAGTTCGGCGAGGCGCGTGCCGACTGGATGATCGGCAATTCACGCAACCTGTGCCTGTACCCCAATCTGTACCTGATGGACCAGTTCGGCTCGCAGCTGCGCGTGGCCCGGCCGCTGTCGGTGGATAAGACCGAAGTGACCATCTACTGCATCGCGCCGAAAGGCGAGGCTGCCTCCGCCCGTGCCCGGCGCATCCGCCAGTACGAAGACTTCTTCAATGTTTCCGGCATGGCCACTCCCGATGACCTGGAAGAATTCCGCGCCTGCCAGCAGGGCTTTGCCGGCCGCGCCATGGAATGGAACGATATGTCGCGAGGGGCCAAGCACTGGGTCGACGGTGCCGATGAATCGGCCCAGGAAATCGATCTGCATCCGCTGATGAGCGGTGTGCGCACGGAGGACGAAGGCCTGTTCGTATTGCAGCACCACTACTGGCAACAGCAGATGATCAAGGCGCTGCACAAGCAGCAGGACCAGCTGATCCATGTGGAGGGCGCGTAAATGAGCCTTTCCTATGACGCCGTGCGCGACTTCCTCTACCGCGAAGCGCGCTACTTAGACGACAAGCATTGGGACGAGTGGCTGGAGCTGTATGCCCCGGACGTAGAGTTCTGGATGCCGGCCTGGGATGACCGCGACGAGCTGGTGGAAAATCCACAGACGGAAATCTCGCTGATCTGGTACGGCAACCGCAGCGGCCTGGAAGACCGGGTGTTCCGCATCCGTACCGAGCGCTCCAGCGCGACCATTCCGGACACCCGCACCTCGCACAACATCAACAACATCGAGATCGTCGAGCAGGCCGACGGCCTGTGCCAGGTGCGCTTCAATTGGCACACCCTGAGCTTTCGCTACAAGACCGTCGATCACTTCTACGGCAGTAGCTTCTACACCCTCGATACGCGTGGCGAGAACCCGCTGATCAAGGCCAAAAAGGTCGTGCTGAAGAACGACTACGTACGGCAGATCATCGACGTCTACCACATCTGAATCCGTTGCAGAGCAGCCGGTGGGAGGCATGGCTTCCCGCCTAGGGCCTCTGCGCGCCGCTATCGGCCAGAACTACTTTCGCGAGGTGTGCCATGAGCCACAAGATCGCCCTTAATTTCGAAGACGGGGTTACCCGCTTTATTGACGCCAAGCTCGGCGAAACTGTGGCCGACGCGGCCTATCGCCAGGGCATCAACATTCCGTTGGATTGCCGCGACGGCGCCTGCGGTGCCTGCAAATGTTTCGCCGAAGCCGGCCAGTACGACCTTGGTGAGGAGTACATTGAGGACGCCTTGAGCGAGGCCGAAGCCGAGCAGGGCTACGTGCTGACCTGCCAGATGCGCGCCGAGAGTGATTGCGTGGTCCGCGTACCGGCGTCCAGCGAGGTGTGTAAGACCCAGCAGGCCAGCTTCGAGGCGGCGATCAGCGCGGTGCACCAGCTGTCCGACAGCACCATCGCGCTGTCGATCAAGGGCGAGGCGCTTAATCAGCTGGCGTTCCTGCCGGGCCAGTACGTCAACCTCAAGGTGCCGGGCAGCGAACAGAGCCGTGCCTACTCGTTCAGCAGCCTGCCCAAGGACGGCGAAGTCAGCTTCCTGATCCGCAACGTGCCGGGTGGCTTGATGAGCAGCTTCCTCACCAACCTGGCGAAAACTGGCGACAGCATAAGCCTGGCCGGCCCGCTGGGTAGCTTCTATCTGCGCGAGATCAAGCGGCCCTTGCTGCTGCTGGCGGGCGGTACGGGCCTGGCACCCTTTACCGCGATGCTGGAGAAGATCGCCGCCGAGGGTAGCCAGCATCCGCTGCACCTGATCTACGGGGTGACCAACGACTTTGATCTGGTGGAAATGGACCGGCTCGAGGCCCTGGCCGCGCGAATCCCCAACTTTACCTACAGCGCCTGCGTGGCCAACCCGGATAGCAGCTATCCGCACAAGGGTTACGTCACCCAGCACATCGAACCCAAGCACCTCAACGACGGCGAAGTGGACATCTACCTGTGCGGCCCGCCGCCGATGGTCGAGGTGGTCAGCGGCTACATCCGCGAGCAGGGCATCAGCCCGGCCAATTTCTACTACGAGAAGTTCGCTGCTAGCGCCTAGGTGCAAGGGTGACAGTCTTAGCCCGGATGAAATCCGGGGGAATCCGCCAAACAGCCCAGGATTGCATCCGGGCTAAGGGATTGAGGTCGGCAATATGAACAAGCGTTTTCAAGACAAGGTCGCCGTGGTCACCGGTGCCGCCCAAGGCATCGGCCGCCGCGTCGCCGAGCGGCTGCTGGAGGAGGGCGCGCAGGTGCTGGCGGTGGACCGCTCCGAGTTGGTCTTCGAGCTGGCTGAGCATAAAGGCGCGCTGTGCCTGACCGCCGACCTGGAGCAAGCCGCCGATTGCCAGCGGGTGATGCAGGCTGCGGTCGAACGCTTCGGCCGCCTAGACATCCTGATCAACAACGTTGGCGGTACCATCTGGGCCAAGCCGTTCGAGCATTACGCCACCGAGCAGATCGAGGCCGAGGTGCGCCGCTCGCTGTTCCCAACGTTGTGGTGCTGCCACGCCGCCCTGCCGCAAATGCTGGCGCAGGGCAGTGGCGCCATCGTCAACGTCTCCTCCATCGCCACCCGTGGGGTCAACCGCGTGCCCTACGGCGCGGCCAAGGGCGGGGTGAATGCACTCACCGCCTGCCTGGCGTTCGAGACCGCCGAACGTGGCATTAGGGTCAATGCCACCGCCCCAGGCGGTACCGATGCGCCGCCACGGCGTATCCCACGTAACAGCGCCGAACCGAGCGTGGACGAGCAGCGCTGGTATCAACAGATTGTCGATCAGACCGTGCACAGCAGCCTGATGAAGCGCTACGGCACGATTGACGAACAGGTCGGCGCGATCCTGTTTCTCGCCTCCGACGAAGCCTCCTACATCACCGGCGTGACCCTGCCAGTGGGTGGCGGTGACCAGGGATAACCGGGGTTCGTAGGATGGGTTGAGGCATAGGCGATACCCATCATATCGGTCGATGGGTATCGCTGTGCTCAACCTGCGCGGCCCGCCCAATCCTACCCAGCGCAAACACCGCAGTTCATAACAAAAACAACAGAGAGAACCCATGCCATGCGACAGATAGACGTCCACCAAATCATCGACACCGCGCGCTTTAACCGCTTTCACTGGATGGTCATGGCGCTCTGCGCGCTGTTGTTGATCTTCGACGGCTACGACCTGTTTATTTACGGCGTGGTGCTGCCGTCGATCATGCAGGAGTGGGGCCTGACCCCGCTGCAGGCTGGCGCGCTTGGCAGCTACGCGCTGTTCGGCATGATGTTCGGTGCCCTGGCTTTCGGCACCCTGGCCGACAAGATCGGCCGCAAGAAGGGCATCGCCATCTGCTTTGCGCTGTTTTCCAGCGCCACCATCATTAATGGTTTCGCCAGCAACCCCACCGAATTCGGCATCTGCCGATTTCTCGCTGGTCTCGGTTGCGGCGGCCTGATGCCCAACGCCGTGGCGCTGATGAGTGAATATGCCCCCAAGCGGCTGCGCAGCACTCTGGTGGCCATCATGTTCAGCGGTTATTCGGTGGGTGGCATGCTCGCTGCCGGCGTGGGTATCTACATGCTGCCGCGTTTCGGCTGGGAGTCGATGTTCTTCGCCGCCGCCATTCCGCTGCTGCTGTTGCCGCTGATCATCTGGAAGCTGCCGGAGTCGGTGGGTTTTTTGGTGCGCCAGGGGCGCCACGAGCAGGCCCGTGCGGTGTTGCAGAAAATCCAGCCGGGCCTACAGCTTGACGCTGCCGACCAACTGCAGATGAGTGATAGCAAAGGCCGGGGCGTGGCGGTGTTCGAGCTGTTCCGTGATGGCCGCGGGCTACGCACCCTGTGCCTGTGGTTGGCGTTCTTCTGCTGCCTGCTGATGGTCTACGCGCTGGGCTCGTGGCTACCCAAACTGATGGCTAACGCCGGCTACAGTCTGGGTTCGAGCCTATCGTTCCTCCTGGCGTTGAATTTTGGCGGCATGGCCGGGGCGATCCTTGGCGGCTGGCTGGGCGACCGCTTCGACTTGAACAAGGTGATGGTGGCGTTCTTTGTTACCGCCGCCGTGTCGATCAGCTTGCTCGGCTTTGAGAGCCCGACGCCGATACTTTATGGCCTGATCTTTATCGCCGGGGCCACCACCATCGGCACGCAGATCCTGCTGTACGCCGGTGCCGCGCAGTTCTACGGCTTGTCGATCCGTTCCACTGGTCTGGGTTGGGCCTCGGGCATCGGCCGTAACGGCGCCATTGTCGGTCCGCTGCTGGGCGGCGCGCTGATGGGCATCAACCTGCCGCTGCAATTGAACTTCCTCGTCTTCGCCGTACCCGGCGCCATTGCTGCCATCGCCATGACCGTGTTTGCCATCAGCGCCAAGCGCCGGCAGAGCGCGCCCATGGCGCTGAACGTGGCCAAGGCCTGACGCCTTTTATCGCAACAGGGAACCCTGAAATGAGCCAAATCCTGATTGAAAGTGTGGCAGCGAGCATCGTCGACCTGCCGACCATCCGCCCGCACAAGCTGGCGATGCACACCATGCAGAAGCAGACCTTGGTGGTGATCCGCGTGCGTTGCAGTGACGGCTTCGAAGGCATCGGTGAGTCGACCACCATCGGTGGCCTGGCCTATGGCAACGAGAGCCCGGAGAGCATCAAGCAGAACATCGACAGCCACCTCGGCCCGCTGCTGGTCGGTCAGGATGCGGCCAATATCAATGCCGCTATGCTGCGCCTGGACAAGGCGGCCAAGGGTAACACCTTCGCCAAGTCCGGCCTGGAAAGCGCGCTGCTGGATGCCCAGGGTAAGCGCCTCAGCCTTCCCGTCAGCGAGCTGCTAGGCGGCCGCGTGCGTGACAGCCTGGAAGTGGCCTGGACTCTGGCCAGTGGCGACACCGCCCGCGATATCGCTGAAGCCGAGCAGATGCTCGGCCTGCGCCGCCACCGCATCTTCAAACTGAAGATCGGTGCCAACCCGGTTGAGCAGGATCTCAAGCATGTAATTGCCATCAAGCGGGCGTTAGGTGACAGCGCCAGTGTGCGTGTGGACGTCAACCAGGGCTGGGACGAGTCGCAGGCCATCCGCGCTTGCCAGGTGCTGGGCGACAACGGTATCGATCTGATCGAACAGCCTATTGCGCGGATCAACCGGGCAGGGCAAGTGCGCCTCAATCAGCGCAGCCCGGCACCGATCATGGCCGACGAATCGATTGAAAGCGTGGAAGACGCCTTCAGCCTGGCGGCCGACGGCGCAGCCAGCATCTTCGCCCTGAAGATCGCCAAGAACGGTGGCCTACGGGCCGTGCTACGTACGGCGGCAATTGCCGAAGCGGCGGGTATCGCGCTGTACGGCGGCACCATGCTCGAAGGCGCGATAGGCACCCTGGCCTCGGCTCATGCCTTCGTCACCCTGCGCCAGCTGACCTGGGGCACCGAGTTGTTCGGCCCGCTGCTGCTGACCGAGGAAATCGTCAGCGAGGCTCCGGTTTACCGCGACTTTGCCCTGCAGGTGCCGCGTACCCCTGGCCTCGGCCTGACCCTAGACGAAGAGCGCCTGGCGTTCTTCGCCCGCAAGTGACCAAAGAGGTAACCAGCATGCTGTTCCACGTAAAAATGACCGTAAAACTGCCGGCCGACATGCCCCCAGCGCAAGCTGCCCAGCTCAAGGCCGACGAGAAGGAACTGGCCCAGGGGCTGATGCGCGAAGGCAAGTGGCGCCACCTGTGGCGCATCGCCGGGCACTACGCCAACTACAGCGTGTTCGATGTGGTCAGCGTCGAGGCCCTGCACGACACCCTGCTGCAGCTGCCGCTGTTCCCCTACATGGATATCGAAATTGACGGCGTCTGCCGCCATCCCTCGTCGATCCGTGACGACGACCGTTGATTAACCCTAGAACAAAAATCGAGGACACCACCATGACCGTTAAAGTTAGCCACACTAGCGAAATCCAGAATCTGTTCAACGAAGCTGCCGGCCTTAACAACGACCAGGGCAGCCCACGGGTCAAGCAGATCATGCTGCGCCTTATCAATGACGCGGCCAAGCTCATCGAAGACCTGGAAATCACCGACGACGAGTTCTGGCACGCGGTGGATTACCTCAACCGCCTGGGCGGGCGCAACGAAGCCGGCCTGTTGGTGCCGGGCCTGGGCCTGGAGCACTTCCTCGACATCTTGCAGGATGCCAAGGATGCTCAGATTGGCCTCAGCGGCGGCACCCCGCGTACCATCGAAGGCCCGCTCTACGTGGCCGGTGCACCAGTTTGCGAAGGCGAGGCGCGGATGGATGATGGCACTGAACTGGACCAGGCCACCGTGATGTTCCTCGAAGGCGTGGTGCGTGACACCGACGGTCAGCCGGTTGCTGGCGCGGTCGTCGACCTGTGGCATGCAAATACCCAGGGCAACTATTCCTACTTTGACCAGAGCCAGAGCGCCTACAACCTGCGCCGCCGTATCGTCACCGACAGCGAGGGCCGCTATCGCGCGCGCAGCATCGTGCCGAGTGGCTACGGCTGCTCGCCTGACGGCCCGACCCAGGAGTGCCTAAACCTGCTCGGCCGCCACGGTCAGCGTCCGGCGCATATCCACTTCTTTATCTCTGCGCCGGGCCATCGGCACCTGACCACCCAGATCAACCTGGATGGCGAGCAGTACCTGTGGGACGATTTCGCCTATGCCACCCGTGATGGCCTGGTTGGCGATATCCAGTTTATCGAGGATGCCGCTGCGGCCCGTGATCGCGGTGTCGAGGGCAGTCGCTTCGCCACGCTGCAATTCAACTTCCAGCTGCAGCAGGCCCCGGCTCCCGCGGCCGAGCAGCGCAGCGGCCGTCCGCGGGCTTTGCAGGGTGCTTAAGCAGTCCAAGTTTTGCTCTGCCAATCGTCTTCTGTTCGCGGGAGACGATTGGGGTGAGGCCGCACATCGAACAACAAGAGCGTTTCCCAAGGAACGCCAGCTAGACCTTGCGAGGGATCATGAAAGCCTTGTGCAAAGACTTCAGCCTATCCGCTCTGGTGGCCGGTTTTATCGCCACCGTCATCTCTTACGCGGGACCGCTGGTGATCATCTTTCAGGCCGCCGAAAGCGCCGGTCTATCCCATGCCCTGGTGGCATCCTGGGTGTGGGCCATTTCCATTGGCAGCGCCGTGCTCGGCATCGGTCTGAGTCTGCGTTACCGGGTGCCCATCGTGATCGCCTGGTCGGCACCAGGCTCGGCACTGCTGGTGTCGCTGTTGCCGCAGATCAGCCTGAACGAGGCGGTCGGTGCCTATATCGTGGCCAACCTGATCATTCTGCTGGTGGGCCTGTCCGGCACCTTTGACCGCATTATCGGCAAGGTGCCCGGTGCTATTGCTGCGGCTATGCTCGCCGGAATCCTGTTCAGCTTCGGTGCCCAACTGTTTCTGTCGATTGATGAGCAGCCGACCCTGGTGCTGGCGATGTTCGCCACCTACCTGCTGGTCAAACGCCTGGCTCCGCGTTATGCCGTGATGGTGGTGCTGCTGGTCGGTACCCTGATTACCCTGGCCAGCGGCCAACTACGTCAGGATGCGCTGGTGTTCGAACTGGCCATGCCGCAATGGATCAGCCCCGAGTTCAGCCTGGCGGCGACCCTCAATATCGCTTTGCCGCTGGTGCTGGTGGCGCTTACCGGGCAGTTCGTGCCGGGCATGGCGGTGCTGCGTGCCGCCGGCTATCAGACGCCAGCAAGTCCTATCATCAGCGCCAGCGCCCTGGGCAGCCTTTTTTTGGCACCGTTTGCTTGCCATGGGCTGAATCTGGCAGCGATCACTGCAGCCATCTGCACCAGCCGCGAGGCGCATGAAGACCCGCGCAAGCGCTATGTCTCGGCGGTGGTCGGTGGCGTGGTTTACCTGCTGTTCGGTCTGTTCGGCGCGACTCTGGTGTCGCTGTTCGCCGCCTTCCCTCAGGCGCTGATTGCCTCCCTGGCGGGCCTAGCGTTGTTCGGTGCAATAGGTAGTGCGCTGGCCAATGCCATGGGGCAGCCGGCTGACCGCGAGGCGGCGCTGATCACCTTTCTGGTCAGCGCTTCGGGCATGAGTTTTCTCGGTCTGTCCGCCGCCTTCTGGGGTTTGTTGTTCGGCATTGCCGCGCACCTGCTGCTGAGCTGGCACCCGTCTCCACGCCGAGCGGCCCCATCCAACAAACCTGTGGATCCGGCCGCTGAGCCCAAGTCCTGAGCAATTCAATTCCCCTTTGTGCGCGGCCCTGAAAGCCGCCACCTAACCCCCACCACGCCTTGCAGCACCGGCCCGCCAAGCGCGCTGGGGTGGGTTTGTGCAACCTGAAATAACAATAAGAGCCCGTTATGAACCCTATCTGCAGCATTTCTCTTCGTTTCTTACCGCTGGCTATCGCGGGCGCGATTCCTGGCCTGACCAACGCCGCCGACGGCGGTTTTATCGATGGCAGCACGGCGACCCTGAACGCGCGCAACTACTACTTCAGTCGTGATTTTTCCGACATCGTTGGGCCGAATCAGCAGTCCAGGGCAGAGGAGTGGGCCCAGGGCTTTATCCTCAACTTCAAGTCCGGATACACCGAGGGTCCGGTGGGTTTTGGCGTGGACGCCATCGGCCTGCTCGGGATCAAACTCGACAGCGGTCGCGGGCGGGTCAACAGCGGCCTGCTGCCGCTGCAGGAAGATGGTGAGGCAGCTGATGACTACAGCCGCTTGGGCCTGACCGGCAAGGTGCGTATCTCCAAGACCGAGCTGAAACTCGGCGAGCTACAGCCGAACCTGCCGGTGTTGGCGTTTTCCGATATCCGTCTGCTGCCGCCGAGCTATCAGGGGCTCAGCGTCACCTCTAACGAGATCGCCGGGTTGACCCTGCAAGCCGGCCACCTTAACTCCACCAGCCTGCGCAACGAGTCCGGCGACGACAAAATGCTGGCTATGCTCGGCCACCTGCCGCAGCGCGGCGCGGTCAGTGATGCCTTCAACTATACCGGCGGCGACTACGCCTTTAATGCCGCGCGCAGCACTGCCAGCGTCTGGTACGGCCAGCTGGAGGATATCTACAACCAGCGTTTTCTCGGTCTCAAACACAGCCAGTCGCTGGGTGCTTGGACCCTAGGCGCCAACCTCGGTTACTACGATGCCCAGGAGGACGGCGAGCGCCTGCTCGGCGATATCGACAACCAGGCGTTGTTTGCCCTGTTGTCGGTCAAGCACGGCGGCCACACCCTCTACTTGGGCTACCAGGCCATGTATGGCGACAGCGCCTTTCCACGGGTGTTCGCCAACATCACGCCGCTGGGCAACGAGGTGCCGACCTACGAGTTCGCCTCGGCTGACGAGCGCTCCTGGCAGGTGCGTTATGACTACGACTTCAGTGCCATCGGCGTGCCCGGTCTGGTTGCCGGGGTGCGCTATATCCGTGGTGACAACGTCGATGCCCAGGCCACCAACCGTGGCGGCTCACGTTTTGATGGCAAGGACTTTGAGCGCGACCTGGATATTGGCTATGTAGTGCAGAGCGGAACGCTCAAAGGCCTCGGCGTGCGCATGCGCAACGTCGTCGCGCGCTCCAACTACCGCAGCGATATCGACGAGAACCGGCTGATTTTTAATTACAGCTGGAACCTGCTTTAAACCTGGCGGGCCGGGCTTTGTGCCCGGCCTTAGCTGAACGCGATAGTTGTGTTCGATAAACGAACCAATAGTCGATTATCGGATTGTTTGGCCTCGGACCTGGCGGTAACGTCTGCTCACCGGCGTAGTAACGCCACGACACCATACGAGAATCCCCATGGCTGAAATCCTCTCCCTGCGCGAAGCCATCCAGCGCTTCGTCCACGACGGCGACAGCATCGCCCTCGAAGGCTTCACCCACCTGATCCCCACGGCGGCGTCCCACGAAATCATCCGTCAGGGCCGCAAGGATCTAACCCTTATCCGCATGACCCCAGACCTGGTCTACGACCTGTTGATTGGTGCCGGTTGTGCCAAGAAGTTGGTGTTCTCTTGGGGCGGCAACCCCGGTGTAGGCTCGCTGCATCGCCTGCGTGACGCGGTGGAGAAGGGCTGGCCGCAGCCGCTGGCGATCAGCGAGCACAGCCACGCTGCCATGGCCAATGCTTATGTGGCCGGTGCTTCCGGTCTGCCGTTTGCGGTGCTGCGCGGCTATCAGGGGTCGGATCTGCTCAAGGTCAACCCGGATATCAAGTTCATCCAGTGTCCGTTCACCGGTGAGCAACTAGCCGCCGTACCTAGCGTGCGCCCAGATGTCACGGTGATCCACGCGCAGAAGGCCGATCGTAAGGGCAACGTGCTGATTCAGGGCATTCTCGGTGTACAGAAAGAGGCTGCCCTGGCTGCCAAGCGCTGCATCGTCACCGTCGAGGAAATCGTCGACGAGTTGAATGCACCGATGAACGCCTGCGTATTGCCCGGTTGGGCACTGACCGCTGTGTGCCTGGTGCCGGGCGGGGCGCATCCGTCCTACGCCCATGGCTACTACGAGCGCGATAACCGCTTCTACCAGGCTTGGGACCCGATTGCCCGTGACCGCGAAACGTTCACCGCCTGGATCGACACCTATATTCGTGGTACCGCCGACTTTGCCGCCTACCAAGCTCTTATTTCTCAAACCAAGACGGCCCAAGCCAATACAGCGGAGGCCAAATAATGAGCGCCTACAGCACCAATGAAATGATGACCGTGGCCGCATCGCGTCGTCTCGGCAACAGCGACGTAACCTTCGTCGGCATCGGCCTGCCATCCAAGGCCGCCAACCTCGCACGCTTGACCCACGCCCCTGACGTGACGCTGATCTACGAGTCCGGGCCGATTGGTGCCAAACCCACCGTGCTGCCGCTGTCCATCGGCGACGGTGAGCTGGCTGAAACGGCCGACACCGTGGTGCCGACTGGCGAAATCTTCCGTTATTGGCTGCAGGGCGGGCGAATCGACGTCGGCTTCCTCGGCGCGGCTCAAGTCGACAAGTACGGCAATATCAACACCACCGTGATTGGTGACTACCACAACCCGAAAGTGCGTTTACCAGGTGCCGGTGGCGCGCCGGAGATCGCCGGTTCGGCGAAGAAGGTGTTCATTATTCTTAAGCAGGGCCACCGCACCTTCGTCGATAAGCTGGCCTTTATCACTTCGGTTGGCCATGGCGAAGGCGGTGATCACCGCCAGCAGCTGGGCCTGCCGGGTGCTGGCCCGGTGGCGATCATTACCGACCTGTGCATCATGGAACCGGAAGCCGGCAGCAAAGAGTTTGTGGTGACATCGGTCCACCCAGGCGTTAGCCGCGAGCAAATCATTGCCGCAACTGGCTGGCAGATTCGCTTCGCCGAGCAGGTGACTGAGACTGAAGCGCCTCAGGCCTTTGAGTTGGAAGCATTGCGTGCCCTGGAAGCGCGTACCGCTGCCGCCCACGGCCAAGCCGGAGGTGAGGAATGAGCCGCGAAGTATTTATCTGCGACGCCATTCGCACGCCCATCGGTCGTCTCAACGGCGGGTTGTCGGCGGTGCGTGCCGACGACCTGGCGGCGATTCCGCTGCGTGCGCTGATCGAGCGTAACCCGCAACTCGATCCGGCAGCTGTCGAAGAAGTGTTTATGGGCTGCGCCAACCAGTCTGGCGAAGACAACCGCAACGTTGCACGCATGGCGTTGCTGCTCGCCGGCCTACCGGCCAGCGTGCCGGGCGTGACGTTGAACCGCCTGTGTGCCTCGGGTATGGAGGCAGTGGGCGCGGCATACCGCGCGATAGCCTCGGGTGAGATGGAGCTGGCGATTGCCGCCGGCGTCGAATCGATGACCCGCGCGCCCTATGTGCTGGGCAAGGCTGACAGCGCCTTCGGTCGCGCGCAGAAACTGGAAGACACCACCATGGGTTGGCGTTTCATCAACCCGGCGCTGAAAGAGCAATACGGCGCCGAGCCGATGCCGGTGACAGGTGACAACGTCGCCGAAGACTATGGCGTCAGCCGTGCCGACCAGGATGCCTTCGCCCTGCGCAGCCAGCAGCGCGCCGCCGCCGCCCAGGAAGCCGGTTACTACGCCGAGGAAATCGTCCCGGTGCTGATCAAAACCAAGAAGGGCGAGTTCATCGTCGATACCGACGAGCATCCGCGTGCCGATACCAATGCTGAAGGTTTGGCCAAGCTCAAACCGGTTAATGGCGCAGACAAAACGGTTACCGCCGGTAATGCCTCGGGCCTGAATGACGGCGCCTCGGCGATGATTCTAGCCAGCGCCGAAGCGGTGCAGAAGTTCGGCCTCAAAGCTCGCGCCAAGGTGTTGGGCATGGCCAGCGGTGGCGTGCTACCGCGCGTTATGGGCATCGGTCCGGTGCCGGCGGTGCGTAAGCTGTTGGCGCGCCTTGATCTGGATATCCAAGCCTTCGACGTGATTGAGCTGAACGAGGCGTTTGCCGCACAAGGCTTGGCGGTCACTCGCGAACTGGGCCTGGCCGATGACAGCAGCCAGGTCAACCCGAATGGCGGTGCCATCGCTCTCGGTCATCCGTTGGGCATGAGCGGTAACCGCCTGGTGCTGACCGCAGTACATCAACTGGAGAAAACTGGCGGCCGCTACGGTTTGGCGACCATGTGCGTCGGCGTCGGTCAGGGTTTAGCGCTGGCTATCGAACGCGTGTGATTGACGCTGTGGGAGGTTTTTTAGCAGCACGATGGTTGTAGCTTCGTGGCTAAAAAACTTCCCATCTCGCCGCCCATACCGTGCGTAGCCCGGATGAAAGCCGCGAGAGACTGCCGCGTAGGATGGGTTGAGCGCAGCGATACCCATGCCGCCATGACAAGCGCTGGATTCATCACGCCAGTGCTGCGAACCTAGGCTGTAATCACGCGCCTTTGGGAATACACCTCTTGAGTAACCAACTCTTCGACGCCTATTTCACCCAGCCTGCCATGCGCACGATCTTTTCTGATCACGGCCGGGTGCAGGGCATGCTGGATTTCGAGGCCGCTTTGGCGCGAGCTGAGGCAAGCTGCGGGCTGATTCCGCAGGCGGCGGTGCAGCCTATTGGCACCGCCTGCCAGGCCGAGCGTTATGACTTTGCGGCGCTGGCTCAGGCCATCGTCACGGCTGGCAACTCGGCCATTCCGTTGGTCAAGGCGCTGGGCAAGCAGGTCGCTGCGCAAAGTACTGAGGCCGAGCGTTACGTGCACCTCGGCGCCACCAGCCAGGACGCCATGGATAGCGGTTTGATCCTGCAACTTCGTGCCGCTATCAACCTGCTTGAGGCCGACTTGACGCAGCTCGCGGCGGCTTTGGCCGTACAGGCTGAGCGCCATGCTGACACGCCGCTGGCCGGGCGTACCTGGCTGCAACACGCCACTCCGGTGACGTTGGGCATGAAGCTGGCCGGCGTGCTTGGTGCTATTACCCGCCATCGCCAGCGTCTGGCGCAGCTTAAACCGCGCTTGTTGGTGCTGCAGTTCGGTGGCGCTTCCGGCAGTTTGGCGGCATTGGGCGAGCAGGCTTGGCCGGTGAGTGAAGCTTTGGCTCGGGAGCTCGGCTTACTGTTGCCAGAGCAGCCTTGGCATACCCAACGTGACCGTTTGGTTGAGTTCGCCAGTTTGCTTGGGCTGATCGCTGGCAGCTTGGGAAAGTTCGGTCGCGACCTCAGCCTGTTGATGCAGACCGAGGCGGGTGAAGTCTTTGAACCGGCAGCGCCGGGGAAGGGCGGCTCTTCAACCATGCCGCATAAACGCAATCCGGTTAGCGCTGCTGTGCTGATCAGCGCGGCCACGCGTGCACCAGGCTTGGTCGCGACGATGTTCAGCGCCATGCCACAGGAGCACGAACGCAGTCTGGGTTTGTGGCATGCCGAATGGGAAACCCTGCCGGAGCTGTGCTGCCTGGTTTCCGGCGCGTTGCAGCAAGCGCTGTTGCTGGTGCCAGGCCTGGAAGTGGATGCCGCACGCATGCGCAGCAACCTTGAGCTGACACAGGGCTTGGTGCTGGCAGAGGCGGTAAGCATTGCCCTGGCTCAACGCATCGGCCGTGACGCCGCCCATCACCTACTTGAACAGTGCTGCAAACAGGCCGTGCGCGAAGGTGTGCACCTGCGCCAGGTGCTCGACGCTAATCCTGAGGTCAGCGCGCAGCTGTCTGCCGCCGAAATTGAGCAGTTGCTCGATCCGGCCTTGTACCTTGGCCAGGCTCGCCGCTGGGTCGAGCGGGCAGTGGCCGAACACCAGAATTTCTCGTATTAGGAGTGCTTTGCATGTCTGTCGTACAACTCGCCGATGGCGAACTTTATTACACCGTTGACGGCCCTGAAGACGCACCTGTGTTGGTGCTGTCTAACTCGCTGGGCACTGACCTGCATATGTGGGACGTGCAGATCCCAGCCTTCACGCAACACTTCCGTGTGTTGCGTTACGACACCCGCGGCCATGGCCGTTCGCTGGTGACTGATGGCAGTTACAGCATTGAGCAGAACGGCCGCGACGTGCTGGCACTGCTGGATGCACTGCATATCGAGCGCGCGTCGTTCTGTGGTTTGTCGATGGGCGGATTGATCGGTCAGTGGCTGGCACTCAATGCGCCGCAACGCATTAGGCGTCTAGTGCTGTGCAACACGGCGGCAAAGATAGCCAGCGACGACGTGTGGAACCCACGCATCGAAACGGTGCTGCGCGATGGCCCAGCGGCCATGCTGGCACTACGCGACGCTTCAGTCGCTCGCTGGTTCACGGCGGAGTTCGCGGCGGCTGAGCCGGCTAAGGTCGAGCCCGTGGTCGGCATGTTGGCCGCCACCTCACCACAAGGCTACGCGGCCAATTGTGCAGCGGTACGTGATGCGGATTTCCGTGAGCAAGTTGCCAACATCAAGCTGCCAACCTTGATCGTGTGCGGCACGGCTGATGTGGTGACGACGCCCGAGCATGGCCGCTTTATGCAGGAGCGCATCCGTGGGGCCGAACTGGTCGAGTTGCATGCCGCGCACCTGTCTAGCGTCGAAGCTGCCGAGTTGTTTACCCAGCACGTAATGGATTTTCTGCGCGCCTGAGCCTACTTAGTTGCGCGCAGCACACTGATTAAATGGAGCCAGAAATGGACGAGAAACAACGCTACGAAGCCGGTATGCAAGTACGCCGCGCCGTGCTCGGTGATGCACATGTCGAGCGCAGCCTCGAGAAGCTGACGCCGTTTAACGAAGAGTTCCAGGAGATGATCACCCGGCATGCCTGGGGCGATATCTGGACCCGTCCCGGCCTGCCACGCCATACCCGCAGCCTGATCACTATCGCCATGCTGATCGGAATGAATCGCGAAGGTGAGTTGCGCCTGCATCTCAAGGCAGCAAAGAACAATGGCGTAACGCGCGATGAGATCAAGGAAGTGCTGATGCAGAGCGCAATTTATTGCGGCATCCCGGCAGCCAACGCCACTTTCCACCTGGCCGAGGAAGTGTGGGACGAGATGGGCGTGGAATCGTTGCAAGACTAATCGCCAACGGCGGGGAGCGCTGGCTAACACTGGCCAGCGATCACCTCGTCCAATCCCTCGGACCTACGACAACGCCTGAAAGGCCGATGCCGTGCACCTACAACAGCAAGCCGAGCTTCAAGCGTTTGGGCAGTTTAGCCACTACCAACTGATGGGAGCGCGTCAGCCGTTCTTGTAGCTCGCTGTCACTTAGCGGGTAGGGCGCACTCATGCTGACCCAGCGGGCACGGGCCAGATAAGGGGCAGGGCGAATGCCCGGCCGGTCGCAGAAACCGAGAAACAGATCATCGTCGACCTTAAAGGCCAGGCCATCGCGGCTGTCCAGGTGAAATAAGGCGAACATCTTGCTTTGTGCCACCGAGAATACCCGTACGCCGCCCCATTTGATGTCTTCACGGGCACCCGGCAGGCTTAGGCAGAAGGCGGCGATTTGCTCGACGCTCATACGTGACTCACTCACGGTAAAAGACCTGCACCAAGTGGTAGCCAAACTGGCTTTTCACCGGGCCATGTACCTCGCGCACTGGCTTTTTGAAGATCACCTGATCAATCGCGCGCACCATCTGCCCCGGCCGCACCTCGCCGAGGTCGCCGCCTTTTTTGCCGGAAGGGCAGGTCGAATATTTACGCGCCAGCACATCGAAGGCTTCGCCAGCAGCGATGCGTTTTTTCAGCGCAGCGGCTTCTGCTTCGGTTTTTACCAAAATGTGGCGGGCCATTGCCTTTGCCATGAACGGGTCCTCGCTATCAATTGGCATATTGTGCCAGTATTTTCAGCCGCTTAGCGCCTAAGCCAGGCAGGCTCCGATTTTCCCGGGAGCGCTGCGCCAAATTGGCCTAACGTAATACATCCACCTCACGGAATCGCGCGTTATGGACCTCAATGCCATGCTGAAAATCCTGTCCAGCCAGGACGGGTCCGATCTTTATCTGTCCACCGGAGCACCGCCCTGCGCCAAGTTCAATGGCGTGCTCAAAGCGCTCAGTGCCGAGCCGCTGAAGGCGGGTGAGGTGGCGCAGATCGCTGATTCGGTGATGGACATTGCCCAGCGTGAGGAGTTTGAGCGTGAGCTGGAGATGAACCTGGCAATCTCCATTGCGGGCGTCGGGCGTTTTCGTATCAATATCTTCAAGCAGCGCAATGAAGTGTCGATTGTCGCGCGCAATATCAAGCTGGACATTCCCAAGTTCGAAGACCTCAAGCTACCGCCAGTGCTGCTGAAAACTGTGATGGAAAAACGCG
Source organism: Pseudomonas sp. (assembly GCF_046581935.1). Classification (GTDB taxonomy): domain Bacteria; phylum Pseudomonadota; class Gammaproteobacteria; order Pseudomonadales; family Pseudomonadaceae; genus Aquipseudomonas. The sequence goes on along the minus strand of NZ_JAYGFK010000001.1, from coordinate 251,779 downwards.
GCCTGGTGTTGTTTGTGGGCGGCACCGGTTCTGGTAAGTCGACCTCGCTGGCGGCGCTGATCGACTACCGCAATCGCAACAGCGGCGGGCATATCATCACCATCGAAGACCCGGTCGAGTATGTCCACAAACACAAGAAGTCGATCATCAACCAGCGTGAGGTCGGGGTCGATACGCGTAGCTTCCATGCCGCCTTGAAAAACACCTTGCGTCAGGCCCCGGACGTGATCCTGATCGGCGAAATCCGTGATCGCGAGACCATGGAGCATGCCCTGGCCTTTGCCGACACGGGCCACCTGGCCATCTCCACCTTGCACGCCAATAACGCCAACCAGGCGCTGGACCGCATCATCAACTTCTTCCCAGAAGACCGCCGGCCGCAATTGCTCAACGACCTGGGCAACAACCTCAAAGCCTTTGTTTCTCAACGTTTGGTAAAAACCGTCGATGGCAAGCGGCGCGCCGCTGTTGAAGTGCTGCTCGGTACGCCGACCATTCGTGATCTGATCAAGCGCAACGAGTTTTCCGAAATCAAGGAGATCATGGAGAAGTCGAAAAACCTCGGTATGCAGACCTTTGACCAGGCGTTGATTGACTTGGTCAACGACGGTTCAATCGACGAAGAAGAGGCAGTAAAAAACGCCGACTCGGCGAACAACGTGCGTCTTAAACTCAAGCTGTACCGCGAAACTCCGGCCGCACCTGCGTCAAGCCCGGCCGCTCAGCCTGCTGTCCAGGCCAAGCCAGTGCCGGTTGCTCCGGCTGCAGATTGGGGGCTTGAGTTGAAGCTAGAAGATATTGAACAGGACGCGCCGCCAGAAGACCCAGGCCGGCAAGGCATTTAGCCCGCCTGGGCTAGTCTTTGCCCTTGTTTGCAATGCGATCAGCTACTGCAAGCGTTGAAAGGTGCTGCTCTCAACCGGGTCAGGCGGCGTGGCGGCCTGACCCGGTTATAGCGTTGCCAGCGGCTTAGCCGAAGAAGTACAAGCAGCCTGAGATCACAATCCCCGAGTACACCAACATCAATAAGCAATAGCCCATGATGTCGCGTGCACCCAGCCCAGCGATGCCGAGTAGCGGCAAGGCCCAGAACGGCTGGATCATGTTGGTCCAGGCATCGCCCCAGGCAATGGCCATTGCGGTTACTGCAGGAGCCACCCCGAGTGCTTGACCGGCAGGCAGCATGATTGGGCCTTGCACCGCCCACTGGCCACCACCGGACGGTACGAAGACGTTGACCAAGCCGGCGCTAAGGAATGCCAACACCGGGAAGGTGTCAGCGTTAGACCAGGCAACAAAAGCGTCAGTCATCTGTTTGCCAAGTGACAGACCGTCAGCATTGGCGCCCACCATCATGCCCATGATGCCGGCATAGAACGGAAACTGAATGACGATGCCGCTGATCCCACCAATACCTTCCTGTACTGCGCGCATGTAGCGTTCAGGGGAACCATGCAGGAACAAACCAATAAACAAGAACAGGCCGATAACGATGTTCAGGCTCAGGGCAAAGCCATTGCTGGCGAAGTAGTAAGCGAAGTAAACCGCGGCCAGTGCGACGATGATCAGGTTAAGAATGCGGCTGTCATCCATGCGCTGGGCCAAGGTTTCGCGCGGCAAGTCTTGGTTTTCGGCGTCTACTAGTAAACGTGGGTCCGCTACTTTCGGCTGGCTCGGGTGCATGGCACGGTTTAGCAGCGGCAGGCCGATAACCAACAGCGCAATGATGGTCAGGTTCATCGGGGTGAAGAGGGTGTCGCCAACGCCAATCGCCGAGGTGACAACGCCACCGGTCATGCGTGCCACATCTGTGCCGCCGGTAGCCAAAGACAGCGGAATTGAGCCAGACAGGCCGCCGTGCCAAATCAGGAAGCCTGAGTAAGCCGAAGCGACCAGTAGCGGGTAATCAACCCCTTTAACTTCTCGCGCCAGGGCACGGGCGAACACGGCACCGATGACCAGACCAAAGCCCCAGTTGATCCACGCACCGGCCAATGCCACCAAGGTCACCAACACAATCGCCTGGCCCGGTGATTTGGCTACGCGGGCCAAACTGGCCAGCAGACGATTGACCAGCGGAGCGCTGGCCAGGGCATGACCAGTCACTAGAATCAGCGCCATTTGCATGGCAAAGGTCAGCAAGTTCCAGAAGCCACTACCCCAGTGCTGGGCCATTTGCGGCAGACCCTGGCCGGTACTGAGCATACTGGCAACCAGTACGATCAAACTCAGCAGAATGGCAAAGACAAACGGAGAGGGTAGGTAACGCTGCACGAGCTTTACGCTCAAGGCGGTTATTGATGAGAACATGGTCGATCCTATGTTGTTTTTATGACTGCAGCGCCGATGAGCATCGCCATTGCAGTGGGTTTAACCGGTGCCGTTGAGTGTCGCCGAATCAAGCTCGTGAGGCTATACGCTTGCTGTCTAAATCAGGCTTCTTGCGCCGCCGTACAGCGTTAGAGCTGCGCCGCTAAGCTGTGCACTGCCCACCCGGATCGGCGCATTGGCTAGATAAACGTTAAACCGTCAGTTCGTGGCTGCGAGCAGTGCACTGGCGGCGCGTGAGCCATTGGCTTTACCCAGTACCGTGCAAATGCGTTGGCCCGCCGCCGCGAGTTTATTCAGGTCTACGCCGGTCTCAATGCCTAGCCCGTTGAGCAGATAGAGCACATCTTCCGTAGCGATATTGCCAGTCGCGCCTTTGGCATACGGGCAGCCGCCCAAACCTGCCACTGAGCTATCGAACACGCTGATGCCTTCAAGCAGGCTTGCGTAGATATTGCTCAGGCCTTGGCCGTAGGTGTCGTGAAAATGCCCGGCCAGTTTGTCGCGCGGCACCACCCGGGCAACGCTTTCCAGCAGGCGGCGGGTTGCGCCAGCGGTGCCTTTGCCGATGGTGTCGCCAAGTGACACTTCATAGCAGCCCATATCAAACAGGGCTTGGCTAACCCAGGCGACTTGCTCAGGCGCTATCTCACCCTCGTACGGACAGCCGAGTACGCACGACACATAACCACGCACGCGAATACCGTGCTGCTTGGCCGCCTGCATGACGGGTTCAAAGCGCTCCAGGCTGTCCTTGATCGAACAGTTGATGTTTTTCTGTGAGAACGCCTCGGAGGCGGCGGCAAATACCGCCACCTCTTTAACCCCAGCGGCGATTGCACCTTCTAAACCACGCAGGTTCGGCGTCAGAGCTGCATAGGTAACGCCCGCTCGCTGTTTGATCTGGGCAAATACCGTTTCGCTGCCTGCCATCTGCGGCACCCACTTGGCTGAGACGAAACTGCCGACCTCAATGTAGCCAAGCCCGGCATCAGTCAGGTCATCTACTAGACGCACTTTGTCGGCCACACTGATCGGCTGTTTCTCGTTCTGCAAACCGTCGCGGGGGCCGACTTCGACCAGGCGCACTTGCTTGGGTAGGTTCATCGTTACCTCGCTGTTTATATCGATGGGTATCGCGCACAGATTGCGTTACCTGGCCACATTACGTTGTAGGAGGCACTTTAGCGGCGAGCCTTTCTCGCTTCAGCCGCCGCTTATCCACCTCCCACGGCGCGCTCACCCTATGCGTTGCTTTCCTCGAGTTCGACCAGCACGGTACCTTCGCTGACCATCTCACCTTCAGCGCAAAACAAGGCTTTCACCGTGCCCGCTTGAGGCGCGCGGATGCTGTGCTCCATCTTCATCGCCTCAAGCACGACCAGCGCAGTGCCAGCTTCAACGTGGCTACCAGGCTCAACCAAAACCCGCACGATGCTGCCATTCATCGGTGCGGTCAGGCCGCCTTGCTGGCCATGGCTACGTTGCGCGGCGGCAATGGGGTCGAACATGTCGACCTTGTGCAGCTCGCCTGTCCACTCAATAAATAGGCTGTGCCCGCGCCGAATAACCAGGTGCGCGGTGCGTAAACCGTCACGCTCAACCCACATTTTCTCGCCGCGCAAGGTCAGCAGTGACGGCGCACTCGTGCGTAGTTGCACGCGCTGCTGCTGATCGCCGGTAACCAGTTGCAGATCAATCTCGTTGGCGAGTCCGGCGCGCCATCCTGAGCTCTGCGCCCAGGGTGAATAGCGGTCTTGCTCGTTCGTGGATGGTGACTGGCTTTGTACAAAGGCTTCAGCGGCGAGTTGCCAGAATGCTTCGGGCAACTCGCTTGGCGCAGGTAACAGCACATCCTGATAGCGAGGAATAAACCCGGTATCCAGCTCCGCTGCAGCAAATGCCGGGTGCGCAAGGACGCGCTGCAAGAAGGCCAGATTGGTCCGTACCCCCGCCACATAAGTGTCTTTAAGCATGGCCAGTAAGCGCAGGCGCGCTTCTTCACGGTTTGCGCCCCAGGCGATTAACTTGCCGAGCATTGGATCGTAAAACGGTGATACTTCATCACCTTCCGCCACACCCGAATCAATGCGCCGACCTTCGCCAGCCTGTGCTTGGCGATAAACGCTCAGGTGCCCGGTGGAGGGCAGGAAGTCGTTGGCCGGGTCTTCCGCATAGAGGCGCACTTCAATCGCGTGGCCGTTCAGGGGCACTTGCTCCTGAGTCATCGGCAGAGGTTCGCCGCGTGCCACGCGAATTTGCCAGGCAACGAGATCAAGGCCGGTAATCGCCTCCGTCACCGGATGCTCGACCTGCAGGCGGGTGTTCATCTCCATAAAGAAGAACTCGCCGCGTGCATCGAGCAAGAACTCAACGGTGCCTGCACCGACATAACCAATGGCTTGCGCTGCGGTAACGGCGGCTTCGCCCATGGCTTTACGCTGCGCTACCGACAGGCCAGGGGCTGGCGCTTCTTCTACAACCTTTTGGTGACGGCGCTGAATCGAGCAATCGCGCTCATTGAGGTACAGGCAGTTGCCATGCTGGTCGGCGAATACCTGGATTTCAACGTGGCGGGGCTTGAGTACATATTTCTCCACCAGCATGCGCGAGTCGCCGAAGGATGACTGCGCTTCACGCTGCGCAGAGGCCAACGCTTCAGCCAGCTCAGACTCTTGCTCAACCACCTTCATGCCTTTGCCGCCACCGCCGGCAGTGGCCTTGAGCAGCACCGGGTAACCAATGCGTGCGGCAGCCTCACGGAAGGTTTGCGCATCCTGGGCCTCGCCGTGGTAGCCGGGCACAAGTGGCACACCGGCTTGTTCCATCAATGCTTTAGCCGCTGACTTACTGCCCATGGCATCAATGGCTGAGGCTGGCGGGCCGAGGAAGATCAGGCCAGCTGCTTCGATGGCGCGAGCAAACGCGGCGTTCTCTGAAAGAAAGCCGTAGCCGGGATGAATTGCTTGTGCGTCGCTGGCTTTGGCTGCATCGATAATCGCCTCGATACGCAAATAGCTGTCTGCCGGCTTAGCCCCGCCCAAATCCACCGCCACATCGGCTTCGCGGACGTGACGCGCCTGGCGGTCAATGGCGCTGTGCACGGCGACACTGCGGATACCCAGCTGCTTGGCAGTGTGCATGACGCGACAGGCGATTTCGCCACGGTTGGCGACGAGCAGGGTGTCGATGGTTTTGAATTTCTGGCTCATGCTTTTGGCTCCTGCCAGGCGGGTGTGCGTTTTTCGAGAAACGCCTTGAGGCCTTCTTGCCCCTCAGCGCTGACACGGATGCGGGCGATGGCGTTCTCGGTGTAGCGGCGCAAGGCTGGCGTCAGTACGCCGCTGCCGACTTCGCGCAGCAGATCCTTGCTGGCCTGCATGGCTTGCGGACTGTTGAGCAGCAGGTTATTGATCCAGCTGTCGACCTGAGTCTCCAGTTCAGCTGCTGGATAGCACTCGGCAAATAGCCCTAGTGCATGGGCGCGCTCACCGCTAAAACGCTCGGCCGTCAGGGCGTAGCGGCGTGCTGCGCGCTCGCCAATGGCCTGCACAACAAAGGGGCTGATGACCGCTGGAGCCAAGCCGATGCGCACTTCCGACAGACACAACTGGGCATCACTGGCACCGATGGCCATGTCGCAGCAACTGATCAGGCCCAGCGCGCCACCGAAGGCCGCGCCTTGCACCACGGCCAGGGTCGGGATCTTCAACTGGTATAGGTTGTGCATCAGTTCGGCCAACTCGCGCGAGTCGGCCAGGTTGGCGTTGTAGTCCAGCGTCGCCGCATGTTGCATCCAGGCCAGATCGGCACCGGCAGAAAAGTGCTTGCCACGGCCGCGCAGCAGCAGAAAACGCAGGGTTTTGTCGGCCATCACCGCATCGAGGGCGAGAATCAGCTCGCGGATCATCTCGGCGTTAAAGGCGTTGTTCTTGTCCGCGCGGTTGAGCCAGAGCGTGGCAAAACCGCGTGGGTCTGTTTCCAACTGGATGGTGGTGAAATCGGTCATGGTGTCAGGCTCAAAGATTGTCCGGTTTTTGTGGGAGGGGCCGGGCAGCGATCCGCTTTAGCCGCGAAGTTTTCACGAGCATCGCGGCTAAAGCGGAATGCCGCCCAGCCCTCCCACGGATTACATTCTGAACACGCCAAAAGTGCTCGGCTCGGTCGGCGCATTGAGGCTGGCAGACAACGCCAGGCCCAGAATCTCGCGGGTTTGCGCGGGGTCGATGACGCCGTCGTCCCACAGTCGGGCGCTGGAGTAATACGGGTGGCCCTGACGTTCATACTGTTCGAGGATCGGTTGTTTGAGCGCCGCTTCATCCTCGGCGGAGAAACGTTGCCCAGCGCGGGCTGCCTGCTCGTGCTTGACCTGCACCAGCACGCCGGCAGCCTGTTCGGCACCCATCACACCAATCCGTGCGTTTGGCCACATCCATAGGAAGCGTGGGTCGTAAGCGCGGCCGCACATACCGTAATTACCCGCGCCGAAGCTGCCGCCGATGATCACGGTAAACTTTGGCACCTTGGCGCAGGCGACCGCGTTAACCAGCTTGGCCCCATGCTTGGCGATACCACCGGCTTCGTATTTCTGGCCGACCATAAAACCGGTGATGTTCTGCAAAAACACCAGCGGAATGCCACGTTGGCAGGCCAGTTCAATAAAGTGCGCGCCTTTCTGCGCCGACTCAGCGAACAAAATCCCATTATTGGCGAGAATCGCCACCGGATAGCCGTGGATGTGTGCAAACCCGCAAACCAGAGTCGCGCCAAACAGCGCCTTGAATTCATCGAACACGCTGCCATCGACAGTGCGGGCGATCACTTCGCGCACATCGAATGGTTGCTTGGCGTCCGCTGGAATTACCCCGTACAACTCCTCAGTGCTGTACAGCGGGTTGACCGGCGCACGGTTGTTCAGCACGCCGAGCTTGCGCCAGTTGAGGTTGGCGATTGCACGTCGCGCCAGAGCCAGGGCGTGTTCATCGTCGTCAGCATAATGGTCGGCAACACCGCTGGTTTTGCAGTGCACATCGGCACCGCCCAAGTCTTCGGCACTGACCACTTCACCCGTGGCGGCCTTCACCAGCGGCGGGCCGGCGAGGAAGATGGTCGCCTGGTTACGCACCATGATGGCTTCATCCGCCATGGCCGGCACATACGCGCCGCCAGCGGTGCAGGAGCCCATGACCACGGCGATCTGCGGGATGCCCATGGCACTCATATTGGCTTGGTTGAAGAAGATCCGGCCGAAGTGCTCGCGGTCCGGGAACACCTCATCCTGACGCGGCAGGTTGGCACCGCCGGAGTCCACCAAATAGATACATGGCAAGCGGTTCTGCTGAGCGATGGTCTGTGCGCGCAAATGCTTTTTCACGGTTAACGGGTAATAGCTACCGCCTTTAACCGTTGCATCGTTAGCCACGATCATGCACTCGACGCCTTCGACCCGGCCGATACCCGCTACAACACCGGCGGCGGGCACATCTTCGCCATAGACCTCATAAGCGGCCAGTTGGCTGATTTCCAGGAAGGGCGAGCCGATATCCAGCAAGCGATTGATGCGTTCACGCGGCAGTAGCTTGCCGCGCGAGGTGTGGCGCTCCTGAGCCTTAGCTCCGCCGCCTTGATGAACGCGAGCGAGCAGGGCGCGCAGGTCGTTTACCTGGGTAAGCATCGCGGCGCTGTTGGCGGCGAACTCCGCTGAACGGGTATTGATTTGGGTGTGCAGGATGGCCATTCGGCTCACTCCATTGGTAGCCCGGCTGTAATCCGGGGCATCACTGTGTTTCCCGGATTGCATCCGGGCTACGGATTAGGGTCGTAGGATGGGTTGAGCCTGCGATACCCATCGCAAGCATCGGCATGGGGATTGCTCTGCTCAACCCATCCTACGTTCTACATATCTGGCTTACTTGGTTTCGTTGAACAGCTCGCGACCGATCAGCATGCGGCGGATTTCGCTGGTGCCCGCGCCGATCTCGTAGAGCTTGGCGTCGCGCAGCAGGCGGCCGGTGGGGTATTCGTTGATATAGCCGTTGCCGCCGAGAATCTGGATCGCGTCCAGGGCCATTTGCGTGGCGCGTTCGGCGGTGTAGAGGATGACCCCGGCGGCGTCTTTGCGCGTGGTCTCGCCACGGTCGCAGGCCTGAGCCACTGCATACAGGTAGGCGCGGCTGGCGTTGAGCTGGGTATACATATCGGCGACCTTGCCCTGGATCAACTGGAACTCGCCGATGCTCTGGCCGAACTGCTTGCGGTCGTGGATATACGGCACGATGACGTCCATACAGGCTTGCATGATCCCGGTCGGGCCGCCAGACAGCACCACGCGTTCGTAATCCAGGCCGCTCATCAGAACGCGCACACCGCCATTGAGCTGGCCGAGGACGTTTTCTTCCGGCACTTCGACATTGTCAAAGAACAGTTCGCAGGTGTTGGAACCACGCATACCGAGCTTGTCGAACTTGCTGCCCCGGCTGAAGCCCTTCCAGTCGCGCTCGACGATAAAGGCGCTGATGCCGTGCGCGCCTTTATCCAGGTCGGTCTTTGCGTAGATCACATAAGTGTTGGCGTCTGGACCATTGGTGATCCAGGTCTTGCTGCCGTTGAGCACATAGCGGTCGCCTTGCTTGTCGGCGCGCAGCTTCATGCTAACCACGTCGGAACCGGCGTTCGGCTCGCTCATCGCCAGGGCGCCGATATGCTCGCCGGAGACCAGTTTGGGCAGGTACTTGGCCTTCTGTTCAGCCGTACCGTTGCGCTTGATCTGGTTGACGCACAGGTTGGAGTGCGCGCCGTAGGAGAGGGCGACCGAGGCCGAACCACGGCTGATTTCTTCCATGGCAATCACGTGGGCCAGGTAACCCAGGCCAGAGCCACCGTACTCTTCCTCAACGGTGATACCGAGCAGGCCCATATCGCCGAACTTTTTCCACATGTCGGCCGGGAACTGATTGTCGCTGTCGATGGCCGCCGCGCGCGGTGCCAATTCCGCGGCGACGAAGGCCTGGATCTGGTCACGCAACATGTCGATGGTTTCGCCGTGGGCAAAGTTGAGGGATGGGTAGCTCATGGGGTCACCTTGATTGTCATTATTGGCTAGGCAATTGGTATTGGTTGTCAGGCTTCTGTTCTTTACGTTAACGTAAAGGTGACTTTGCTGGCTGTCAACTCTCATCGCAGAGTGATGAGCGTGCATTGAGCCCCCAGAACAAGCACAAAAAATTGAGGGATACCATGACTTCACCCAGTTATACCTGTGGCCCGCAGGACAAGCCCTTGCTGGCCATGACCATAGGTGCAGCGTTCGACCAGACAGTGGCGCGTTTCACTGAGCGTGAAGCGCTCGTCGTACGCCATCAACAGCTACGTTATAGCTGGGGTGAGCTGGGGGCGGCGGTGGACCGCTGTGCCCGTGCTCTACTGGCCATTGGTATGCAACCCGGCGAGCGCCTCGGCATCTGGGCACCAAATTGTGCTGAGTGGTGTATCGCTCAGTTCGCCAGCGCCAAGGTTGGCGTGGTGCTGGTCAATATCAATCCTGCCTACCGGCTTAGCGAACTTGAATACGCGCTCAAGCATTCCGGTTGCCGTTGGCTGATCTGCGCCGACTCGTTTAAAACCAGCGACTACCACGCGATGCTCGGTGAACTGTTGCCCGAACTGGCTGGCTGCACCGTTGGTGCGCTGCAAAGCCAACTGCTGCCTGAGCTGCGCGGGGTCATCAGCCTTGGCCAGCAGCCAGCTGCCGGCATGTTCGGCTGGTCGGCATTTTTGGCGCGCAATGATGCGATCACCCCAGAGCAGTTGCGCAGCTGCAGCGACCAATTGCAGTTCGATGATCCGATCAACATCCAGTACACCTCGGGCACCACTGGCTTCCCGAAGGGTGCGACCCTCAGTCACTACAACATCCTCAATAACGGCTACATGGTCGGCGAGAGCCTGGGCTTGACCGAGCATGATCGCTTGGTGATCCCTGTGCCGCTCTACCACTGCTTCGGCATGGTCATGGGTAACCTCGGTTGTCTAACCCACGGCAGCACGATGATCTACCCGGGCGCAGCCTTTGAGCCGCTGGCAACCCTGCAGACGGTGGCCGAGGAACGGGCCACGGTGCTCTATGGCGTGCCGACCATGTTCATCGCCGAGCTTGATCTGCCGGAGCGTGCCGGGCTGGATCTGTCCAGCCTGCGCAGCGGGATCATGGCTGGCTCCACTTGCCCGATCGAAGTAATGAAGCGGGTGATCGGCGAGATGCACATGGCAGAGGTGCAGATCGCCTATGGCATGACCGAGACCAGCCCGGTGTCTACTCAGACCGCTGCCGATGATGATCTGCAATGCCGGGTCAGTAGTGTCGGCCGCACCCAGCCGCATCTGGAGAGCAAGGTGATCGACGAGCAGGGGCGCATCGTCCCGCGCGGGCAGGTCGGCGAGCTGTGCACCCGTGGTTACAGCGTGATGCTCGGCTATTGGAACAACCCCACGGCTACCGCCGAAGCCCTCGATCAGGCGCGCTGGATGCACACTGGCGATCTGGCGGTGATGGACGAATTGGGCTATCTGAGCATCGTCGGGCGTAACAAAGACATGATCATCCGTGGTGGCGAAAACGTTTATCCACGCGAGATTGAGGAGTTCCTGTTCAACCACGCGGCAGTTGCCGACGTGCAGGTGGTGGGCATTCCTGATGATAAGTACGGCGAGGAGATCGTTGCCTGGGTCAAGTGTCACCCGGGTCACAACGTGGCAGCGCAAGAGTTGAGCGAGTTTTGCAAGGGCCGAATCGCGCATTTCAAGGTGCCGCGCCACTTTCTCTTGGTCGACGAGTTCCCAATGACGGTTACCGGCAAAGTGCAGAAATTCCGTATGCGCGAGCTCAGCATTGAGCAACTGGCACTCACCGGCAAATCCTAGATTTTGGCATCTGCGGCACCGCTAACTCGGGTGCCGCTTCAGGTCATGGAGAATTCGATGTCCCCGCAACTCAGTCGCTTTGCGTTTCCCGAAAACCTCGAACAATTACCCGACGACCTGCGCCAGCGAATACTCGCGGTGCAGGAGAAGGCTGGCTTCGTGCCCCATGTATTCCTCATGCTGGCCCATCGTCCGGACGAGTTTCGCGCCTTCTTCGCCTACCACGACGCCCTGATGGATCGCGAGTCCGATAGCCTGACGCCGACAGAGAAGGAGATGATCGTGGTCGCTACCAGTGCTCGTCACGGCTGTCTGTACTGCGTGGTGGCGCATGGCGCAGTGTTGCGCATCTACAGCAAGGATCCGCTACTTGCCGATCAGGTGGCGGTCAACCATCGCACCGCGCCGATTAGCGAGCGCCAGCGCCTGATGCTCGACTTTGCTTTCTACGTCGGTCTCGAAGGGGGAGGTCTAGATGGCGATTGGCAGGCACGCTTGCAAGCCGTCGGCTTCAGCCTCGACGATATCTGGGACATTGGCGCTATCACCGCCTTCTTCAGCCTGTCCAATCGCCTTGTGTCGTTGGCGGGTACGCCACCCAACGCCGAGTTTTACCTGATGGGCCGTGTGCCCAGGGTAAAACAGTGACATAACACCTATAGCTGCAACCAGGCTCCCGGCCATCGTGGAGAGCTGAGCATAATTTCGGTGTCTTTACATTGCGTTTTAAGGGCGTGGGCTGGGCTGTGCTCAGCATGGCGGTAGTTCATGTTGATAGTGTATTTATGCATAACGCATCTGATTATTTGCTCATTATTATTTTATAAATGCCTGCCTATACTCGACTCAAGCTGGTTTTAGAGACGGCGACCAGCCAATAGCAGCATTTCTAGGGTGAATACTTATATCTCGATTGGATAAAGACTCATAAGTCGAGATTAGACCTTGGTCGAGTGTTGTCGTTTACGTAAAGGTAATATCGTCAGTAGCGCCATAACCGAATAAAAACAATCAAGGTTAGAGGGCTTCACATGTCACCAGAGTTCGTGTTGGAAACACGCGGTCTGACCAAGGAATTTCGCGGCTTCACCGCTGTGGACTCGGTCGATCTTCATGTGCAGAAGGGGCACATCCATGCCTTAATCGGACCCAATGGGGCCGGCAAAACCACGGTGTTCAACCTGCTCAGCAAGTTCCTCGCGCCCACTAGCGGCGAGATTATCTATCAGGGCAAGCCAATCACCGCTCTGCAGCCGAACCAGATCGCCCGTCTCGGCCTGGTGCGCTCCTTCCAGATTTCCGCGGTATTCGGTCACATGAGCGTGATGGAAAATGTCCGCGTGGCTCTGCAGCGTAAGCTGGGCAATTCCTTTCACTTCTGGAAGTCAGAGCGCAGTCTCGAGACCCTCAACGAGCGTGCCCTGCAGATGCTCGACGAGGTGGGCTTACTCGAATACGCCGATACCCTGACCGTCGAACTACCTTATGGCCGTAAGCGTGCGCTTGAGTTGGCCACTACCTTGGCGCTTGACCCTGCCGTGCTGTTGCTCGACGAGCCGACCCAAGGCATGGGCGGTGAGGACGTGGAAATGGTCATCGGCCTGGTTCGCCGCGCTGCAGTGGGCCGTACCGTGTTGATGGTCGAGCACAACCTCAGTGTGGTCAGTCAGCTGTGCGACCGCATCACGGTGCTGGCTCGTGGCGCGATCCTCGCCGAAGGCGACTACGCCAGCGTGTCCGCCAACCCTCTGGTGCGCGAGGCCTACCTGGGCAGCGAAGCGGCCGTCAGCGAGGAGGCCAGCGCATGAGCAGTCTGCATAGCCCCGATTACGAGCAATTGCGGGTCAGCGACCTGCATGCCTTTTACGGCGAGTCGCACATTCTGCATGGCATTGACCTGCTGGTGCGTCGCGGCGAACTGGTGACCTTGCTCGGGCGCAACGGCTCGGGCCGTTCCACCACCCTGCGCGCGATTATGAACATGGTGGGGCGGCGCACCGGTTCGATCGTGATCAACGGCAATGAAACCCTCGGTATCGCCGCGCACCTTATTCCGCGTCTGGGCGTTGGCTTTTGCCCGGAAGAACGCGGCATTTTCGCCAGCCTCAATGTCGAGGAGAACCTGCTCTTGCCACCCATGGTACGCAGCGGCGGCATGAGCCTCGATGACATCTACGAGATGTTCCCCAATCTCTATGAGCGGCGTTTCAGCCAAGGTACGCGGCTGTCCGGCGGCGAGCAGCAGATGCTGGCCATGGCCCGCATCCTGCGCACCGGCGCCAATCTGTTGCTGCTCGACGAGATCACCGAGGGCCTGGCTCCGGTGATCGTGCAGAAACTCGCCGAGGTGTTGATCAAGCTCAAGAACAAGGGCCTGACCATCGTATTGGTGGAGCAAAACTTCCGCTTCGCCGCCCCGTTGGCAGATCGGCATTACCTGATGGATCACGGGCAAATCGTCGAGGAAATCAGCGCTGCCGAACTGTCATCCAAGCAAGAACTGCTACATCGCTGTCTAGGCGTCTAAACCCAGTTTCACCCTCGAAATATGTAGTACGGCGTGGCCCATGCACGCCGGATCGGGGTTGCTTTGCCCAGCACAACAACAATAACTGTGGAAGGTAACGAGATGAATCTGTTCCAGAAGACTGCAAGCACCATCCTCGCCACCAGCCTGATTGCCAGTGCCGCTCAGGCGCAGATCAGCGACGACGAAATTCGCATCGGCTACCTGGCCGATATGTCCGGTACTTATCGCGACCTCTCTGGCCCAGGCGGACTGGAAGCACTAAAAATGGCGGTCGAGGATTTCGGTGGCCAGGTTGATGGTAAGAAGATTGTGATTTTCAGTGCTGACGACCTGAACAAACCGGATGTCGGTGCTAATACCGTTAGGCAGTGGGTCGATGAGCGCAATGTCGACATGGTCACTGGCCTGGTCGCTTCGTCAGTAGTTCTGGCGGCGAGCCAGGTGGTCGAGCAGGCCGGCAAGTTGGCGCTGATTTCCGGTGCCGCAGCCTCCAGCATTACCAACGAATTCTGTTCGCCCAACCACATCCACTGGACCTACGACTCCTACGCGCTGGCCAACGGTACGGCCAAGGCAGTGTTGGCCAATGGCGGCAAGAGCTGGTTTATCCTGACCGCCGACTATGCCTTTGGCCATGCCATGGAAGCTGACATCACCAAGGTGGTCAATGCCGATGGCGGCAAGGTGTTGGGCACCGTACGCCACCCATTCCCGAGCAGTGATTTCTCCTCATACATCCTTCAAGCCCAGGGCTCCGGTGCCGATGTGATCGCCCTGGCCAATGCCGGTGCCGATACCGTCAATTCGCTGATGACCGCCAGCCAGTTCGGCGTTACCCAGTCCGGTCAGACGCTGGCCGGCATGGTGGTATTCCTCAACGACATTCATGCCATGGGCCTGGACGTGACCCAAGGCCTGATGCTGACCACCGGTTGGTACTGGGACCTCAACGAGGAAACCCGCGCCTGGGCCAAACGCTATGAAGAACGCTTTGGTAGCAAGCCAGGCATGGTGCCGGCGGGTATCTACTCGGCGACCATGCATTACCTGAACGCGATCAAGGCCACCGGCAGCGACGAGTCGCAGACAGTGCGCGCACAGATGATGGCGACGCCGGTCAACGACATGTTCGCGAAAAACGGCAAGATCCGCGCTGATGGCCGCATGGTCCACGATATGTACCTGGCCCAGGTGAAAACCCCGGCTGAGTCGAAGGGCGCTTGGGATCTGTACAAGATCGTCCGCACCATTCCGGGTGACGAAGCCTTCCGCCCGCTGGCCGAGAGCAAATGCAAGCTGCTGTCGCAGAACTGATTGAACTCATCACCCGGCTGCCTACAGCCGGGTGTCACTGACTTTCAGCGGGTGGTAACTCATGACTATGGTATTCGGCATACCGCTGAGCGTATTGCTCGGCCAGCTGTTGCTTGGGCTAATCAATGGCTCTTTCTATGCCTTGCTCAGCCTGGGTCTGGCGATCATTTTCGGTCTGCTGCGGATCATCAACTTCGCCCATGGCGCTCAGTACATGCTGGGAGCATTTGCTGCCGTACTCGGCCTCAACTACCTGGGCATTAACTATTGGATGGCGCTGATTCTGGCCCCGTTATTGGTCGGCGCGCTCGGCATGCTTATCGAGCGTGGTCTGCTGCGTCGCATCGCTGGCGAGGATCACCTCTATGGTTTGCTGCTGACCTTTGGCCTGGCGCTGATCGTCGAGGGTTGTTTCGTCAAGCTATTCGGTGTGTCCGGCGCGTCCTACCCGATGCCCGAGCTGCTCAAGGGCGGTTACAACCTTGGCTTTATGTTCCTGCCTACCTACCGCGCCTGGGTGGTGGTTGCAGCAATCGTGGTGTGCTTGTTCACCTGGTACATGATTGAGCGCACCCGGCTTGGCTCTTACCTGCGGGCCGGCACTGAAAACCCCAAGTTGATGCAGGCTTTCGGTATCAACGTACCGCTGCTGATTACCCTGACTTATGGCTATGGCGCTGCACTGGCGGGATTGGCCGGGGTGTTGGCCGCGCCGATCTATTCGGTTACGCCGACCATGGGGGCCAATTTGCTGATCGTGGTGTTTGCCGTGGTGGTGATCGGTGGCATGGGTTCGATCATGGGCGCAATCGTCACGGGGCTGGCCATGGGCGTGATTGAGGGGCTGACCAAGGTGATCTATCCGGAAGCGGCCAACACCATTGTGTTTCTGGTGATGGTGCTGGTGCTACTGGTTCGCCCGGCAGGACTGTTCGGGAAGGAGGCATAAGCATGAGTAATCTGCACATCAAACAGGCCAGCCAGCTTCTGCCTCCGCAAGTGGTACGCGAGCGCCAACAAGCAGCGCAGCGCCGCAAACTGTGGTTCTACCTAGCGCTGTTGGGCATCGCGTTGGTCGCGCCCTTGGCGGTATACCCGATCTTTCTGATGAAACTGCTGTGCTTCGCGTTGTTCGCCTGCGCCTTCAACCTACTGCTCGGCTATGCTGGCTTGTTGTCCTTTGGGCATGCCGCCTTTTTCGCCACCGGCGGCTATATCACCGGCTACTTACTGAGTGAGTACAGCGGTCTGGGCACAGAGCTGGGAATCCTCGCCGGCACCCTGGCGTCGGCCGCGCTCGGCTTGTTGTTCGGCTTGTTGGCGATTCGTCGTCAAGGCATCTACTTCGCCATGATTACTTTGGCGCTGGCGCAACTGGTGTTCTTCATCTTTGTCCAGGCGCCCTTTACCGGCGGTGAGAATGGTCTGCAAGGCGTGCCGCGTGGGCAGTTGTTCGGGCTGTTTGACCTGAATAACAACATGACCCTGTATTACTTCGTCCTTGCGGTGTTCATCGTTGGCTTTGCCATCATCCAGCGCACCATCCATTCACCCTATGGCCAGGTGCTGAAAGCGATCCGTGAGAACGAGCCACGGGCCATTTCCCTCGGCTACAACGTCGATGCACACAAACTGCTGGCCTTTGTTATTTCCGCAACCTTGACCGGCCTCGCGGGCTCGACCAAGACCGTGGTGTTCCAGCTGGCCTCGCTGACTGACGCGCACTGGCACATGTCCGGCGAGGTGATCCTGATGACCCTGCTCGGCGGCGTCGGCACCGTGCTCGGGCCGGTAGTTGGGGCCAGTGTGGTGATCACTTTACAGAGCTACCTGTCGAACGGCCCACTGGGTGAGTGGGTGCACGTGATTCTCGGGTCGATATTTGTCATCTGCGTGCTGCTGTTCCGAGTCGGCATCGTTGGTTGGGTGCTGAAACTGGCGAAACGTAACTTCTAAAACAAGCCTCCTGTTGTTTGCTCAAGGTGCGGCGCGTGAGCCGCACGGGGAGGCTGTTTGCCTGCTTTACGCCCTGCGAGTCATTGGTGGGGTTGTTTAGACGCCACGGGAAACCCCGTGGGTAATAGGTCGGTTGCTCGGCCGTCGCGGGTATTGCTTGGCAGTTGCTTGCTGGTGTTGCAGCACTACCCACCTAACAAGAAGAGAGATCTATGTACCTATTAAGACCCACCCAGGTATTTATGCTGTCCGGCTTTGCCGCCGCCATCGGCGTTTGCGCACCTGTTTCGGCCGCGCTAATCGCTGATAGCACGGCCGTGCTGGATACCCGCAACTTCTATATGAACCGCGATTTCCGTCAGGACAATGCGCCCCAGTCCAAGGCGGAGGAGTGGGCCCAGGGCTTTATGTTGCGCTTTGAGTCCGGCTATACCGAGGGGCCGATTGGCGTTGGTTTCGACGCCATCGGTTTGCTTGGGGTCAAGCTCGACTCCAGCCCGGATAGGGTCGGCACCGGCATTCTCAAGAGCGACCGTGAGGCACCCAAACGCGCTCAGGATGCCTACGGCGAGGCCGGTTTCACCGCCAAGCTGCGTGCATCGAACAGCACCCTCAAGCTAGGCACTTTGCAGCCAGTGTTGCCGGCTGTGATGCGCAACGACAGCCGTCTGCTGCCGGTGACCTTCCGTGGGGCATGGCTCAATAGCAACGAAGTAAAGGGGTTGAATCTCGACCTCGGCCGCCTCGACCGGATCAATCAGCGAGATTCCTCGGATAACCAGGAGATGACTGTTTACAACGGTAGCAAGCGCAATATCGTGCTGGGCAGCAGTAAAACCAGCGATGAGTTCCTGTTCGGCGGCGGTCGCTACCAATGGACCCCGCAACTGGCCACCAGCTACTACTACGGCGGTCTCGACGGTATCTACAAGCAGCACCTGGTCAATCTGGTGCACCAAATTCCACTGGGTGAGGGGCAGAGCTTCAAAACCGATATCCGCTACGCCCACTCCACTGATGACGGTGGCAGCAACGTCGACAACGACGCCTTCGGCGCGTTGTTCAACTACCGCCTCGGTGGTCATGGCTTTACCGCTGGCTACCAGCACATGAGCGGCGACACCGGCTTTGCCTACATTGCCGGCGCCGACAACGCGCTGATCAACCTTGTGCAGATTAATGACTTCGGTAACCAAGACGAACGTTCCTGGCAGCTGCGCTACGACTTCGACTTCGCGTCTGTGGGGATTCCCGGGCTGAGCCTGATGACCCGCTATCTGTCTGGTGACAACGTCGATCGCGGTGCGGGCCTGAGTGAAGGTAAAACCTGGGAGCGCAACACCGATATCGCCTACGTGGTACAGAGCGGCCCGCTGAAAAACGTCGGCCTGCGTCTGCGTAACGCCACCACCCGCAGCAACTTCGGCAGCAACCTGGACGAGAACCGCTTTATCGTCAGCTACAGCTTGCCGCTTTGGTGAGGCCGGGCTAGTCGCTCAATTTGATTGCTCTCCGGTGTGAAGTTTACCGGGCCTTTGTGGCCCGGTTTTTTTGTCTGCCCCGTGACTTAGGCCCGGCTAGATTCAGCCCGCCCATCTGTACCGCCAGTAAGGCACTGTGCGAGCTGTCGCGTTGACGTTAACGTAATCTATTGTTAGCGTTCCACGGCTAATAGCCATGGCACCATGTCGCACGAGCCTCTGGGCGGCATGTTTCAAGGGCAATCGACCAAGGACCACGCATGACTGCCAAGACCTACAGCATTTCTGAACTGGCGCGCGAGTTGGATGTGACCACTCGGACCATTCGCTTCTATGAAGAGCAGGGCATGCTGTTGCCAACCCGTCGCGGCCAGGAGCGGATCTATACCGCCAAGGACCGGGTGGCACTAAAACTGATTTTGCGCGGCAAGCGCATTGGCTTCTCACTGGCCGAATGCAAAACCCTGATCGAGCTGTACGACCCGCAGGGCGACAACCGTAATCAGCTTGAGATCATGCTGGGCAAGATCGCCGAGCGGCGCCTTCAGCTGGAGCAGCAGTTGCTGGACATCGAGCAGATGCAGTTAGAACTGGATACGGCTGAAGAGCGTTGCCGCGCCGCTTTGCAAGGCGTTCCCTCAACAACGCAATAACCTCTTGGCTGGCAGCGCTCAGTGCTGGGTAGCCCGCAGCGCGCTGCGCAGTGCACTCAGCACCATGTCACGCAGCAACTCGTGGCGTGCCGTTGAATTCATCTCAGGCGTCTCGACCCAAGCCGGTAACTGATTGAGCAGGGCCAGAATGCCGCTTAATGCCGCGCGGCGGCTGTTGCCTAGTGGCTGCCCAGTAAAGCGCTCCACGCTTTCCTCTAACTGCTGCGCGTAGCGCGTGCGAAGCTCGCGGATGTGCGCCTGTTGCTCGCCGGCCAGGCAGTGACTGTCGTATTCAGCGAGACGAAAATACGCGCCCATGCTGTTGTGCAACTGCAAATGGGCGTCGATCAGGCCATGCAGCCGTTCGGTGGGTGTAGTGGCGCGCCGTTGAACCTGGCGGGCGCAGTGCAGCAGTTGTTCGTAGAGCTCCTCGATCAGCTCGAACAGCAGCACTTCCTTGCTTTCGATGTGGTTATAGAGGGAGCCTGGCCTGATGCCCAGGTGCTTGGCCAGATCGCGCATGCTGACAGTACTGAAACCGCGGCTGGCAAATAGGCTCAACGCCTTGAGGCGGGTGTCCTGGTAGCGCGTATTGCTGCCAGCGTTTATCAGTGGTCGCTGTGGCGCTGCTGGCGTAGCGAAGAGGGCGCAGAGTAATTGGGCGTCGCTCATGGCGTGATGGCTTCCATTGTTTGCGTTGCACTGGGCAACGTGTCGGTGCCCTAAACATTGACCTGTCGTCCGCGCAAAACCAAGGTCGCCGGCGCTCAGAATGACTGAGCGTTTTGGCCATAGCTTGGTGTAATGAGGGGAGGCTTAGCCCCGGTTACCAGCCATGAGCAAAACGCGGCGGCCAACTTCCGCCGCCCGCTGATTAAGGTTGCAGGCTGTGCTCGGCCTGACTGCTGGACTCTGCTTAAAGCGGGTAGTGCGCCAGTTCGCGAGCGATCAACAGGCGCTGGATCTCGCTGGAGCCTTCGTAGATCTGGGTGATGCGCGCGTCGCGGTAGTAGCGCTCCACCGGGTAATCCTCCAGATAGCCATAGCCGCCGTGAATCTGCAGCGCTTTGGAGCACACGCGCTCGGCCATCTCGGACGCGAACAGCTTGGCCTGCGATGCCTCCGACAGACAGGCATGCCCGGCACTCTTCAGGCGTGCCGCATGCAGGATCAGCAGGCGCGCGGCGTTGAGCTGGGTGTGCATGTCGGCGAGCATGTTGGCGATGCTCTGGTGCTCAGCAATCGGCTTGCCGAACTGGATACGCTCACGGGCATAACCCAGGGCGGCTTCGAAGGCGGCGCGGGCGATACCCAAAGCCTGGGCGGCGATACCGATACGTCCGCCTTCCAGATTGGACAGAGCAATGGCCAGGCCCTTGCCGCGCTCGCCGAGCATGTTGGCTTCGGCGATGGTGCAGTTATTCAGGGTGACCGCGCAGGTATCGGAGGCCTTGATGCCCATCTTGTGCTCGCTACGGTCGACGACAAAACCGGGGTTGTCGGTCGGCACTAGGAAGGCCGATAGACCCTTCTTGCCCAGATCCGGGTCGGTGACGGCGAAGACGATGGCCAGCTTGGCGCGTTTGCCGTTGCTGACGAATTGCTTGGCACCGTTGAGTACCCATTGGCCGCCCTGCAGTTCTGCACGTGTACGCAGGTTGTGTGCTTCGGAGCCGGCTTGTGGCTCGGTCAGGCAGAAGCAGCCAATCGCCTGGCCGCTGGCCAGTAGCGGCAACCAGCTATCTTGCTGTGTGGGGCTGCCGTATTTCAGCAACGGGCCACAGCCGACTGAGTTGTGGATGCTCATCAACGCGCCAAGTGCGCCGTCACCAGCGGAGATTTCTTCCACGGCCAGGGCGTAAGCCACATAGTCGGTGTAGCTGCCGCCCCAGGTGTCCGGGACGACCATGCCGAGCAAACCCAGTTCACCCATCTGCGCCACCACGGCGTCATCAATCCAGCCGGATTTTTCCCACGCCTGAGCATGCGGGGCGACTTCGCTGCGGGCGAAGTCGCGGGCCATATCGCGGATCATGCATTGTTCTTCGGTCAATTGGCTGTTGTGCATTGCGCTGCTTTCCTCTGTTCAGGTCGCACCATTGCGGCACTCTTTAGGTGGTGCTGGCTAACGTGGGGAGGTCCTTGAAGAAGGCCTGCACCCGCTGCGGATCAAGCTCGGCCAGGGTGGCTGGGTTCCAGTGTGGTGTTTTGTCTTTGTCGATGATCAGTGCGCGGATGCCTTCGATCAAGTCGCCGTGTTCGAACCATTGGTGGTCCAGGTGCAGCTCCTGCGCGAAGCAATCATTCAGCGTCAGCTGCTGACCGCGCTGCAGCAACTCCAGCGTTACCGCCATGGCAAGCGGCGAGCGACTGTCGAGCACCTTTACGGTGTCTTGCGCCCAGGCCTGCAGCTCAGGGTGATTTTCGCTCATCAGGGCCGCGCGAATCGCCGCCAGGTTGGGCAGGGCAAAGTGCTCATCGATAGCCTGGCGCAGGGCGCTGAGCTTAGCAGCGGGCAGCTCGCTGCAGGTCATGCTGTCGAGCACCTGCTGCAAACTCTCCAACGCTGGTGCCGACCAGCTCAGCGTGTCCAGCATCTGGTCGAATTCGCTCAGTCGCTCGCTGGCCAGGCAATGGTCGGCTAGGCCCGCGTAGAGTGCGTCGGCAGCACCCACATGGAGGCCGGTAAGGCCCAGATAAAAGCCGAGTCGGCCAGGTAGCCGGGGCAGGAAGTAACTGCCGCCGACATCCGGGAAGAAGCCGATGCTGACTTCCGGCATGCCCATCTTCACCCGCTCGCTGACTACTCGCAGGGTGGCCGCCTGGGCTAGGCCCATGCCACCGCCGAGGACGAAACCATCGAGCAGCGCCAGCACCGGCTTGGGGTAAGCATGCAGGTACTGGTCGAGGGCGTATTCCTCTGCGAGAAACACCTCGTGCTGCTTGCTGCCCGAGGTGTGGCTGTCGTACAGCATGCGAATATCGCCGCCGGCGCAGAAGGCTTTTTCACCATTGCCACGCAAGACCACAGCGAGCACTTGGTCATCCTGTTCCCAGGCCTGCAAGTGCTGCTGGAGCAAGCGCACCATGGGCAGGGTCAGGGTGTTGAGACCGCTCGGGCGATTGAGCGTGAGGTGACCGATGCGGTTGCGTACATCAGCCAGGATCACCGTTTCGCCGCTGTTCATGCTTCGCTGTCCCGGCGATAGAGCTTGATGATTGCCGAGAAATCCAGTCCACCATTACCTTGCTGGCTGAAGCTCTGGTACAGCTGCTGGGCGGCGGCGCCGAGCATGACTGGCTGGCGTACGTGCTTAGCTGCCTCGGTCGCCAAACCAAGGTCTTTGAGCATCAGATCGGTGCCGAAACCGCCGCTGTAGCCTCGCGAGGCGGGGGCATTTTCCAGCACACCGGGGAACGGATTGTTGATTTCCGAGCTCCAGCAACGGCCACTGGAGGTATTGATGATGCCTGCCAGTACCTTGGCGTCCATGCCCAAGGCCACACCGAGGGCCATGGCTTCGGCGACGCCGACCATGGAGATGCCGAGCAGCATGTTGTTGGCGATCTTGGCCACCTGGCCGTTGCCGCTGGCGCCGCAGTGAACGAGGTTTTTACCCATGGCTGAGAGAATGGACCCCGCTTGCTCAAAGGCACTGGCTGAGCCGCCCACCATAAAGGTCAGGGTGCCAGCTGCAGCACCACCGGTGCCGCCGGAAACCGGCGCATCGAGCATGGGATTGCCTTGGGCGAGGGCCAGCGTCGCCACTTCGCGGGCTGTGAGCGGATCAATGGTCGAGCAGTCGATCAACAGCACGCCTTGGCCGACATGCGCTAACAA
The DNA here is from genome assembly GCF_046581935.1 of Pseudomonas sp. Classification (GTDB taxonomy): domain Bacteria; phylum Pseudomonadota; class Gammaproteobacteria; order Pseudomonadales; family Pseudomonadaceae; genus Aquipseudomonas. The sequence goes on along the minus strand of NZ_JAYGFK010000001.1, from coordinate 228,757 downwards.
GCCGTCTTTACCCTGGTAAACCTGTTTTACCTGAGCCGCCGCCGGCAACATGGTGACGATGGCCTCGACCTTGGCTTGAGCCACCGCCGCGGGGGAGGCCGCAGCCGTGGCACCAGCCTCTACAAGGGTGGCGACAGCTTGGGCGCTGGGGTCGAACACGGTGACGCGGTGGCCTGCTTTGAGCAGGTTGCGGGCCATTGGGCCGCCCATGTTGCCGAGACCAAGAAAACCGATATGCATGGTGGATACCTCTGTAATTAGGTTGGCTCAGCGGTGCTGAAACAGCGGTTGGCGTTTTTCCACGAAGGCGCGCATGCCTTCCTTCTGGTCATGGCTGGCGAACAGCGAATGGAATACCCGCCGCTCGAAGCGCACCCCCTCGCTGAGGCCAAGCTCGAAGGCGCGGTTGACGCATTCCTTGACCAGCATGCTGGCCGGCAGCGATTTAGCCGCAATACCTTGGGCCACCTTCAGGGTCTGCTCCAGTAGCTCGGCAGCGGGGAAGATTTGCGCCACCAAACCAGCCTGTTCGGCTTCGGCGGCGAGCAGATGACGGCCGGTCAGGCACAGCTCCATGGCCTTGGCTTTGCCCAGGGCATGGGTCAAGCGTTGGGTGCCGCCGATTCCGGGAATCACCCCGAGGCTCAGCTCAGGCAAGCCGAAGCGGGCGTTGTCGGCGGCATAAATGAAGTCGCACATCAGCGCCAGTTCGCAACCACCGCCCAAGGCGTAGCCAGCGACCGCCGCAATTAGCGGTTTGCGCCGATTGCCGATGCGATCAGCGGCGGCGAAGAAGTCGTCGAGGTAGATCGACGGGTATTCCTTGTCGACCATCTCCTTAATGTCGGCGCCAGCGGCGAAGGCCTTGGCCGAACCGGTGATAACCATACAACCGACCTCTGGGTCGGCTTCCAGGCGGTCGAGCACCAGGTTGAGTTCGCTGATCAACTGGCTGTTCAGCGCATTAAGTGCTTGCGGTCGGTTGAGGGTGATCAGGCCGACTCGTTCGCGTACCTCGACCAGCAGGGTTTGATAGTCCATAGGCATGTCTCCAAAGGGCCGGCGCAATGCCGGCCCGGCAACCTTATTTGAGGGTGATGGTGGTGTTGACCACGGCGCTGCTGTCGTCCTCGTCGAACCAGCGCTGGGTGACCGTTTTGGTCTGGGTGTAGAAGGTCACCACTTGCTTGCCGTAAGGGCCTAGGTCGCCGAGTTTGGAGCCGCGCGAACCGGAGAAGGAAAACAACGGGACCGGAACCGGGATCGGCACGTTGATACCGACCTGGCCGACGTCGATTTCTTCCTGGAAGTGTCGCGCCGCCGCGCCAGAGCGGGTGAACAGTGCGGTGCCGTTACCGTTCGGGTTGGCGTTGATCAGCTCGATAGCCTCGTTGAGGTTGGCGGCGTGCATGATGCACAGCACCGGGCCGAAGATTTCTTCGCGGTACACCGACATTTGCGGCGTAACACCGGAGAAGATCGTCGGACCGACGAAGTTGCCGTCCTGATAGCCGGGCACCGTCGGGTTGCGGCCATCCAGTTCGAGCGTGGCGCCTTCTTCAATGCCACTGGCGATCAGGCTGTTGATTCGATCCAGCGCCGCGCAGGAGATCACCGGGCCGATATCGGTGCCAGGCTCGGTGCCGCCATTGATCTTGAGGGTCTTGGTGCGCTCGATCAGGTCCGGCAGCCAGGTCTGCGCTTCACCCACCAGGATCACCACTGGCAGGGCCATGCAACGCTGGCCGGCAGCACCGAAGGAGGCTCCCAACAGGCTATTCAACGTCTGCTGTTGGTTGGCATCAGGCAGCACGATGGCGTGGTTTTTCGCCCCCATCATGCACTGCGCGCGTTTGCCGTTCTGCGTGGCACGGTTGTAAACATGGGTGCCGACCTTGGTCGAGCCGACAAAGGACACAGCCTTGATGTCTGGGTGATCGCAAATCAGGTTCACCGCCTCGACGCCGCCGTGGATGACGTTGAGCACACCCTTGGGTACGCCGGCCTCCAGCGCCAACTCAACCAGGCGCATGGTCACCAATGGGTCCTGCTCGGACGGCTTGAGCACGAAGGTGTTGCCGGTGGCGATGGCCATGGGGAACATCCACAGCGGGATCATCGCCGGGAAGTTGAACGGGGTGATGCCGGCGCACACGCCCAGTGGTTGCATCAGGGTGTAGGTGTCGACGCCACTGGCGACGTTGTTGGCCAATTCACCCATCTGCAGGTTGCCGATGCTGGCGGCGTGCTCGACCACTTCGAGGCCGCGAAAAACGTCGCCCTCGGCGTCCGGCAAGGTTTTGCCCTGCTCGGCGGTGAGGATCGCCGCCAGTTCCTTCATGTTCTCGCGGATCAGTTGCTGGTACTTGAGGAAGATCCTCGCACGTGCGCCGATTGGGGTTTTGCGCCAGGTTTTGAAGGCTTCAGCGGCGCTTGCCACGGCGGCGTTCATTTCATCGGCAGTGGCGAAGGGCACGCGCGCCAATACTTCCTGGGTGGCTGGGTTGACGACATCGCGCCACTCGGTGGTCTTCGATTCAACGAATTCGCCATTGATGAGCAGCTTGACGGTGGGGATGCTAGAAACGGTCATAGTCGTGGCCTGCCTGATTTTGTTGGTTCGAATAAAGCCCTCGGCCTGCTTGGCCGAGCGGTGAGGTCGGAGAGAGCCGGCGGGCCGGCCCGGTTTCAGCTCTTGAGCAGCTGGAAGTCGTCTTCGAAGTGTTCCTGCGGTCCGCGGTTGTCACCTTGGCGGCGCTGCACTTCCATCTGTCGCAGTTCCACCCGACGGATCTTGCCGGAGATGGTTTTGGGTAATTCGCTGACAAACTCGATGCGCCGCACACGCTTGTAGGGCGCCAGGTGCTCGCGGGCGAAGGCAAGAATGTTCTCGGCCAGTTCGGCACTGCCGGGTTGGTCGTGGGCCAGAATCAGAAACGCCTTGGGTACGGCTAAACGCACGGGGTCGGGGCTGGGTACCACGGCCACTTCCATCACGGCGGGGTGCTCGATCAACGCGCTCTCTAGCTCGAAGGGGCTGATGCGGTAGTCGGAGGCCTTGAATACGTCATCGGCGCGGCCAACAAAGGTGATATAGCCGTCGGCGTCGATGGCTGCGGTATCACCGGTACGGTAGAAACCGTCCCGCATCACTTCGGCGGTTTTCTCAGGGCTGTCTTCGTAACCGAGCATCAGGCCCAGTGGATGCGGGGCCAGCGGTAGGGCGACTTCGCCTTCGCTGGCAGGCGCGCCATCCGGGTTGAGCATGGCCACGCTGTAGCCGGGTAACGGACGGCCCATGGAGCCGGGTTTGAGCGGCTGACCGGGCGTGTTGCCAACCAGCGCGGTGGTTTCCGACTGGCCAAAGCCGTCCCGCAGCGACAGGCCCCAGGCGTGCTGGATTTGCTCGATGATCTCCGGGTTGAGCGGCTCGCCGGCGCCGACCAGTTCGCGTAGGCGTAGGCGCTCGCGGCAGCCGGCCAGATCTTCCTGAATCAACATGCGCCACACCGTGGGCGGGGCGCACAGGCTGGTGATGCCATAGCGCTCCAGCACCTCGAGCAGTGCTGTGGCACTGAAGCGCGCCGTGTTGTGGATGAACACACAGGCACCCGCGTTCCACGGAGCGAATAAGCAACTCCAGGCATGCTTGGCCCAGCCCGGCGAGGAGATATTCAGGTGCAGGTCGCCCGGCTGCAGGCCAATCCAATACATAGTCGACAGGTGGCCAACTGGATAACTCTGGTGGCTGTGCAGAACCATCTTCGGCTTGCTGGTGGTGCCGGAGGTGAAATACAGCAGCAACGGATCGCTGGCTTTGGTGATGCCTGTAGCGTGGAACTGGCTGGGATAGTCGACGGCATTGGCGTGATTGATCCAACCGCTAACGTTCTCGCCTACGCAAATGCGGGTGCAGCCTTGGGCTTGCTCAGCAAATTTGTCGGTGTGGTTGCTGCCCACTACCAGGTGACGCACTCCGCCTCGCTCGATACGGTCGCGAAGGTCGTCGGCGGTAAGCAGGGCGGTGGCTGGGATCACCACAGCGCCGAGTTTGAAGGCCGCGAGCATGGTTTCCCACAGGGCAATATGGTTGCCCAACATCAACAGAATGCGCTCACCGCGCCGAACACCCAGGTGGCGCAGGTGGTTGGCCACGCGATTGGAGCTTTCGGCCAAATCGGCAAAGCTGTAACGCTGTTCGCTGCCGTCCTCCTCGACAATCCACAGCGCTGGCGCTTGGTTGCCCGCTGCCATGTTGTCGAAATAGTCCAGCGCCCAGTTGAATGTGTCGAGCTGCGGCCAGCGGAAGTCGCGCACGGCGGTGGCATAGTCACTGCGGTGGGTCAGCAGGAAGTCGCGGGCAGCGAGAAAGGGGATGCAGTTGCTATTCATGAATCTGGCCCTGTTTTGTTGTTGTAGGGACTGGCCTGATGCCCGGTTAGACCAGGCTTGTGGATTGAGTATAGGTAGGCATTTGCGCAGTAAGAAGGCGTAAATAAACCGAATGGATATGCATAAATATAATATTTGAGATGGCTCGATCAGCCGGTTATTTAGCCAAATCGGCCTCGCCAAGGCGGGTTGCTCGGGGTATATCTGTGCATATTTACGACGACCACCCTTGAAAGTAGGCGAATGCATATGCAAAAAAATATGGTTGGCGAGAAGCTGAATTGGGATGACCTGCGCTTCTTTCTTGAAGTGGCGCGGACCCGCACCGCCAGCGCAGCGGCCCGACGCCTAGGAGTGGACTACACCACGGTGTCGCGGCGTATCCGCACCCTGGAGCAAAGCCTCGGTGCTCTGCTGTTCGAGAAATCGCGCTCGACCGGTTTTACCCTCACCGTAGAGGGCCAGCGCCTGCTGGGCTATGCGGAAACCCTGGAAAGCACCTTGCTGGCTGCCTGCGAGCAGGTATCCGGCACACGCCAGGGGCTCTCCGGACACCTGCGCATCGCCAGTACCGAAGCGTTCGGCTGCTGGTTTGTCAGCACCCAGATGAGTGGCTTTCTTGAGCGCTACCCGCACATCTCCCTGGACATCCTGCCGGTGCCACACTTCGTCAGTCTGTCGCGGCGCGAGGCGGATATCGCCATCACCCTGGAGCGCCCTGAGCGCGGGCCCTACGTCTGCTCCAAGCTCTGCGACTATCGCCTGCGTATCTACGCCACGCCAGGCTACCTGGCCGGCCATGCACCGATCCATACGCGCGAGGACCTGGCGGACCACCCCTTCGTCACCTATGTCGATGATCTGGCATTCAGCTCCAGGTTGCTCTACCTCAACGATCTACTCCCCGGTGCCACCAGCCACCTGCGCAGCACCAGCGTGATTGCCCAATACCACGCCACTCTGCAAGGACGGGCCATGGCTATTCTGCCGTGTTTCCTGGCCGGGCCAGATCAGCGCCTGTGCGAAGTGTTGCCGGATCAGGTCGATATCATTCGTCAGTTTTGGCTCTCGTACAGCGAAGACCTGCGCAAGCTAAAACGCGTGACGCTGGCCGCCGAGTACCTGCGCGCTTGCGCAGATATCAATCGTCCGCTCCTGATGGGCGAGTCGAGCGAAATGCACTACCTGGCCATGGAGTAGGTGCATCGCACCTGTGATTCAGGCAGTGCGATAGCCCTGTGCCGAGCCAAGCAGGGCGAGTGTTTTGGCATAGAAGAGGGCGTTTGATCGAGTCAAACGCGCGCTAGCTGAATTGCCGCCGAGGCCTTGATATAGCTTGCCGTTAACGTAAAGTTTGGCTGGTTTTACACCTGGCTCCCAACGCGCAGTAGACCCCATTACCCGTACAGAAAGGCACGTGATGCATCAGCCCAGCCATACCCGTGACCCTCAAGACCAGGCCTTGGAGGGCGAACAGATCGATAGTAGCGCCGCTGCGTTGCTAGATAGATCGGCCGTTGCTGGTGACGCTGGGGCAGTGGGCATGCCAGCGAACCCGGTCGAGAAGGGCACCATTTCCGTGCACTTGGTTGGTGAGGCCCTGCAACAGTGGCGCGCTCAGGGTCAGGACTGTGACACCTTGCTGACCCAAGCCGGCATCCCCCCAGTATTGCTCAACAAACCCTATGCGAGGGTTTCCGCGCAGGCTTATGCGCGCCTGTGGCTGGGGTTGTCCAAGACGATGGACGACGAGTTTTTTGGCATGAACCCGCGACGGATGAAGTCTGGCAGCTACGCGTTCATGGCCACTACGGCGTCACGCGAGCCGACTCTGGGTGCGGCCCTGGACACCGCTTTGGCGTTTCTCGGGCTGGTATTTGATGGCCTGACTCCGCGTCTGGAACGCCAAGGCGGGATGGCCGCTATCGTCATCGACGAACCTGCAGGGCAAGCCTGTCGGGCGTTTGGCTGTTTCACTCTGTGGATGATCGTGCATGGGCTGGCCTGCTGGCTGGTGGGACGACGCATCCCGATCCTGGCGGTGGAACTGCACTGCCAAGCACCGGACTATCTCGAAGATTACCGGGTGATGTTCAGCAGCAACTTGCGCTTTGCCCGGCCGCGCAGTCGCTTGTTGTTCAATGCCGAGTGTTTGCAGCAGCCGCTACGGCGCAGCGAGCGCGAGCTCAAGCGATTCCTCGCCGGCGCGCCGGCCAACATTCTGGTGCGCTACCGTGATCCGCGCAGCCATACGGCGCGGATCAAGGTCTACCTGCGTAACCTCAAAGCAGAGCGTTGGCCGGATTTTGAGGCGCTCTCCAGTCACTTTTTCATGGCCCCGTCGACCCTACGGCGCAAGCTCGCCCAAGAGGGCCAGTCATACCAAGGGCTCAAGGACCAAGTACGACGCGACCAGGCCATCGCTCGGTTGGACAGCGGGGAGGGCAACTTCACTGAGCTGGCCTTCGAGCTTGGCTTTGCCGACAGCAGCGCTTTCTACAAAGCATTCAAAAAATGGACCGGCATTACCCCAGGGCAGTACCGCGCACTGATGCATCCAGAGCAATAGAGGCTGTAAAAACGCCCGTCTCCCGATGGTGCTGGCTATTTCCAGAGCCTCTGCGCGCAGTTGTCCAAATCGCTCAGGCTGATAGACGCCTGTCGACATTGTCGCCGTCAGCCTGCAACGCGACTATTTCAGGACAACAACAAAACGAGAGTTACCGACATGCAGGATTATCTGAGCGCTGCTCGCGACTTCGATTTGCCCAGTACGGCCGCCACGACCCTGACGGGTTCCCTCGACGCCCTCAACGCCTGTATTGAGTGCTGTGATCGGCATGCCTTGCCGGGGCGCATCGCGTTGTTCTGGGAAAGCCGCGACGGCAGCAGCGCCAGCTACACCTTCTGTGAGTTGCAGAAACAGGCGTCGCGCTTCGCCAACTACCTCCATGCTCAGGGCGTACGCCCCGGTGATTGCGTGGCGGGCATGCTGCCGCGCAACGTTGAGTTGCTGATCACCATTCTCGGCACTTGGCGTCTGGGCGCGGTTTACCAGCCGCTGTTTACGGCGTTTGGTCCCAAGGCTATCGAGCATCGCTTACAGGGTTCCGGCGCCAAGGTGGTAGTGACTGACGGGGCCAACCGCGGCAAGTTCGATGAGGTCGAAGATGCACCGCTACTGGTTACCGTCGCCGGTGCCAAGGGCCAAGGTATCCAGCGCGGTGACTTCAGCTTCTGGGCCGAGCTGGAGCGCCATTCTGACGAGTTCGAGCCGGTGCTGCGCTCGGCCGAAGACCCATTTCTGATGATGTTCACCTCCGGCACCACTGGCCTGGCTAAACCGGTGTTGGTGCCGCTCAAGGCGATCCTGGCCTTCGTTGGCTACATGCGCGAGGCGGTCGACCTGCGCCCCGAGGATGCTTTCTGGAACCTGGCCGACCCGGGTTGGGCCTACGGCCTCTACTATGCGGTGACCGGTCCGTTGGCCATGGGGCATCCAACCACCTTTTACGAAGGGGCGTTCACGGTGGAAAGTACCTGCCGGATTATCCGCAAGTACGGCATCACTAATCTGGCCGGCTCACCGACTGCTTATCGCTTACTGTTGGCCGCCAAGGCGCAGGTTGAGCCTTTACTTCGCGGGCACTTACGCGCGGTCAGCAGTGCCGGCGAGCCCTTGAGCCCTGAGGTGATCCGCTGGTTCGCCGACGGTTTGGCCACCACGATTCACGATCATTACGGCCAGACTGAGTTGGGCATGGTGCTGTGCAATCACCATGCGCTGGCCCATCCGGTACGTCTCGGCGCTGCGGGTTTCGCCATGCCTGGGCACCGTGTGGTGGTGCTGGACGAACAGCATTGTGAGCTGCCGCACGGCCAGCCGGGCATCCTCGCGCTGGACCGGGCGCGTTCGCCGTTGTTCTGGTTTCCCGGTTATCAAGGTATGCCGACCAAGGCTTTCGTCGGCGATTACTACCTCAGCGGCGACACCGTCGAGCTGAACGAGGACGGCAGCATCAGCTTCGTTGGTCGCAGTGACGACGTGATTACTACCTCTGGCTACCGGGTCGGCCCGTTCGATGTAGAGAGCGCGCTGATCGAACATCCAGCGGTAATCGAGGCCGCTGTAATCGGCAAGCCGGACCCGGAGCGCACCGAGCTGGTCAAGGCCTTCGTCGTCCTGCATCCGCAGTTTCGCGCCGACGCCGCGCTGGCCGAGGAACTCAAACTGCATGTGCGCAAACGTCTGTCGGCGCATGCCTACCCGCGTGAGGTTGAGTTCGTCGCCGAGCTGCCGAAGACCCCCAGCGGCAAGATCCAGCGCTTTCTCCTGCGCAACCAGGAAATCGCTAAGGCCTAGGCGGCCGTCAACTGAACAAGGAACCACAAGCATGCATATCGAAGACCGGGTATTTCTAATCACCGGGGGTAGTTCCGGGCTGGGTCTGGCCACTGCCCAAGTGCTGATCGGCCAGGGCGCCAAGGTGTTACTGGCTGACATTAATGCTGAGGCCGGCGAGGCGCGTGCCGCAGAGCTAGGCAGCAATGCCCGCTTCGTGCAGACAGACATCATTCGCGAGGAAGACGGCCGCCGTGCGGTGGCCGCGGCGCTGCAGGCCTTTGGCGGCCTGCATGGGCTGATTAACTGTGCCGGTGTGGCACCGGCGGAGAAGATTCTAGGAAGGGGTGGCGTGCATGGCCTGGACAGTTTCAGTCGGGTCATCCAGATCAACCTGATCGGCAGCTTCAACATGCTGCGTCTGGCCGCTGAGGCCATGGCTGAGGGCGAACCGAACGCGCAGGGCGAGCGTGGAGTGATCATCAATACTGCCTCGGTTGCCGCCTTCGATGGGCAGATGGGCCAGGCCGCCTACGCGGCGTCCAAGGGCGGTGTGGCCGCCCTGACCCTACCAGCCGCGCGCGACTTAGCCCGCTCCGGCATCCGCGTTATGTGCATCGCCCCAGGCATCTTCGAAACGCCGATGATGGCCGGCATGCCGCAGGAGGTGTACGACTCGCTGGCCGCCAACGTGCCGTTCCCGCCGCGTCTGGGCCGCCCGAGTGAATACGCCGCGCTGGTGCGACACATCATCGAGAACCCGATGCTCAATGGCGAGGTCATCCGCCTGGATGGGGCTTTGCGCATGGCTGCTAAATAAAACGCTGCAATGAATTTGAAAGGGTGGCTCGCCTGCTGGTTGGGCCACCGAGACTACTTAGGTTATGTGGGGTAAGCAGATGTCCATGAATTCCGATCCGGTCGTTATCGTCAGTGCCGCACGCACGCCTATGGGCGGCTTCCTCGGCGACTTTAAGGATGTCACCGCCGCACAACTCGGCGCTGCGGCGATCCGCGCCACCCTCGAACGCGCTGGCTTGGCCAGCGATGCGGTGGATGAGGTGATCATGGGCTGCGTGCTCCAGGCCGGCCAAGGCCAGGCACCAGCGCGTCAGGCGGCACTGGGCGCAGGCCTGAGCCAGGGCACGGTGTGTTCGACAGTCAATAAGATGTGCGGCTCGGGCATGAAGGCGGCGATGTTCGGCCATGACTTGCTGCTCGCCGGCAATGCCGAGGTGGTAATCGCCGGTGGCATGGAGAGTATGTCCAACGCGCCTTATCTGCTGGAGCGGGCGCGCAGCGGTTACCGTATGGGCCATGGCCGGGTGCTCGACCACATGTTCCTCGACGGCCTCGAAGACGCCTACGACAAAGGCCGGTTGATGGGCACTTTTGCTGAGGACTGCGCCGAGGCTTATGGCTTCACCCGTGAGCAGCAGGACGCCTTTGCCATCGCCTCATTGACTCGCGCACAGCACGCTATCAGTAGCGGGCGTTTCAATAGCGAAATCGTCGCAGTGGAGGCCAAGGCCGGCCGCGAGTCGCGTCTGATTGACTGTGACGAGCAGCCGCCCAAGGCGCGCCCGGACAAGATCCCGACCCTCAAACCGGCCTTTCGCGAGGGTGGCACGGTGACGGCGGCCAATGCCAGTTCGATCTCTGACGGCGCGGCCGCGCTGCTGTTAATGCGCCTGTCCGAGGCGGAGAAACGTGGCCTGACCCCGCTGGCCGCGATCCGTGGGCATGCCACTTTCGCCCATGCCCCTGGGCTGTTCGCCACCGCACCGGTTGGTGCCCTGCAACGCTTGATGAAGCGCACCGGCTGGGACGTCGGCCAGATCGACCTGTTCGAGATCAACGAGGCCTTCGCTGTGGTGCCGATGGCGGCCATGCGCGACCTCGATATACCCCACGACAAGCTCAACGTACATGGCGGTGCTTGTGCCCTTGGTCATCCCATTGGTGCGTCTGGCGCACGGGTACTGGTGACCCTGCTTAGCGCGTTGCGCCAGCACGACCTCAAACGCGGCGTCGCATCGCTGTGCATCGGCGGCGGCGAAGCCACGGCCATGGCCATCGAGTTGCTCAACTGAACCGGGAGAACGCCATGATTCCTTCAGAACAAGATTTGCAAATCCGCGACATGGCCCGTCAGTTCGCCCAAGAGCGGTTGAAACCCTTCGCCGCCGATTGGGACCGCGAGCACCGCTTTCCGGCCGAAGCCTTGCGTGAGATGGGTGAGCTCGGCTTTATGGGCATGCTGGTGCCGGAAGACTGGGGCGGAGCGCAGACCGGCCACTTGGCTTACGCCATGGCTCTGGAGGAAATCGCCGCTGGCGATGGTTCCTGCTCGACCATCATGAGCGTGCACAACTCGGTGGGCTGCATGCCGATCCTCAAATACGGCAGTGCAGAACAGAAGCAGCGCTTTCTCCAGCCGTTGGCCGAAGGCAAGATGCTCGGCGCCTTCGCCCTTACCGAGCCCCAGGCCGGTTCTGATGCCAGCGACCTGCGCACCCGCGCACGGCGCGACGGCGAGCACTATGTGCTCAATGGCAGCAAGCAGTTCATCACCTCGGGTAGCCATGCCGGCATGGTGATTGTCTTCGCCGTGACCGATCCGGCAGCCGGCAAGAAGGGCATCAGCGCCTTTGTCGTGCCTACCGATACGCCCGGCTACTCGGTGGTGCGGGTCGAAGAAAAACTCGGCCAGCATGCCTCGGACACCTGCCAGATCCAGCTTGATGAGCTGCGACTTCCGGCCAGTTTGCGCTTGGGTGAGGAGGGCGAGGGATATCGTATTGCCCTCGCTAACCTGGAGGGTGGACGCATTGGTATCGCCGCGCAGGCCGTTGGCATGGCGCGAGCGGCGTTCGAGGCGGCGCGCGACTACGCCCATGAGCGGATCACGTTCGGCAAACCGATCATCGAGCACCAGGCGGTAGCGTTTAGGCTGGCTGATATGGCCACCCAGATTGCCGTGGCGCGGCAGATGGTGCATCACGCCGCGAGCCTGCGCGAGGCTGGCGTGGCCTGTTTAACCGAGGCGTCGATGGCCAAGTTATTCGCCTCGGAGATGGCCGAGCGGGTCTGCTCGGCAGCTATCCAGACGCTGGGAGGTTACGGCTATCTCAAAGACTTTCCGCTTGAGCGCATTTACCGTGATGTGCGCGTATGCCAAATCTACGAGGGTACGAGTGACGTGCAGCGAATGGTAATTGCCCGCAGCCTCTGATCTGTACGTCTGCCTATAAAGCACTGGGGCTGACCAGCAATTCGGCGGTAACGCCATGCTGGCTTGCAGCAGTGTATGGCGTTAGCCGCAGGCATTACGCCACACGGTCCTGTGTGGTGCGGTGAACGAGCAGGCTGCATCATTCACTTTGCGGGGCGGCTCAAGGTTTTACTGCCGCCCTGGCCTCCTGAGCCGTGGCCTGTTGGGAAATTTCGATAATCTGCTCGCGCATCCAGCGGTTGGCCGGGTCCTGGTCGGTGCTTTCATGCCAGTAAATATGCGTTTCCAGCGGCGTCATATCCTTGACCGGCAGCTCGACAAAATGCAGGTCGTTACGCCGGGCGAAGCGCTCTGGCACGGTCATGACCATGTCGGTGTTCTGCAGCACGGTGGTGGCCATCAGGTAATGCTGTGAGCGCAGGGCAATCTTGCGCTGCATACCCATGCGGCCCAAGGCCAAGTCGACATGACCGAGGCCACTACGCCGGCTGGAGATATGGATATGGGTCATGGCCATGTATTCGTCGAGGCTGATTTTTTCCTTGGCCATGGGGTGGCCACGGCGCATGGCGCAGACGTAGCGGTCTTCCATCAGCTTAACGTGACGTACCTGTGGGTCCGTGTTGAGCGGGGCATCCACGGCAAAGTCCAGGCGGCCGGCGGCCAGTTCTTTAGTGGTTTCGCGGCGGCGCGCCAGCATGCTTTCGATATTCACATTCGGCGCCATGCGTCGCAGGCGCTGAAACAGCGGCGGCAGCACAATCGCCTCGGTGAGGTCGGTCATGCTGATGCGGAAGGTTTTGTTGGCCTGGGCCGGGTTAAAGATGCGGCTTTCCTGCACGGAGATGCGCAGTTGCTGCAGTGCATTGCGTACCGGGGCAATGATGTTTTGCGCCATAGGCGTAGGCACCATGCCTTGGGCCGTGCGCACAAATAGCGGGTCATTAAAGGTTTCGCGCAGCCGTGCCAGCGCATTGGACACTGCAGGCTGAGTAATGCCGACGATTTGCCCGGCGCGGGTCAGGTTGGCCTCGGTGTAGATGGCATCGAAGACGACAAAGAGGTTGAGGTCGACCTTGTTGAGATTCATGACGCACTCGCTCCGCAGGTTGTTGTTATGGGTGGATCATATATCGGTGATGAATGTTTATACACGGCGAGAATAGATTAGGTAAATCTTAAGCGCTGTTCTAGCATCATTTCTACTTCACCGAACTCCCTCACACTCAGCGTCAGAAGGTAGCCATCCATGGATTTCGCCTACTCCCCTAAGGTTCAGCAACTGCGTGAGCGCGTTACCGCGTTTATGGAGACCCATGTCTATCCAGCCGAAGCCGTATTCGAGCAGCAGGTCAATCAAGGCGACCGTTGGCAGCCCACCGCAATCATGGAAGAGCTAAAGGCCAAGGCCAAAGCCGAAGGCTTGTGGAACCTGTTTCTGCCGGACTCTGAGCTGGGTGCCGGGCTGACCAATACCGAATATGCGCCGCTGGCCGAGATCATGGGCAGCTCGTTGATTGGTCCAGAACCGTTTAACTGCGCCGCGCCGGACACCGGCAATATGGAAGTGTTGGTGCGTTATGCCAACGACGCGCAAAAGGAGCAGTGGCTCAAGCCGTTACTGGACGGCACCATCCGCTCAGCCTTCGCCATGACTGAGCCGGGCGTTGCCTCATCTGATGCCACCAACATGCAGGCCAGCGCTGTGCGCCAGGGTGATGAGTGGGTGATCAACGGCCGTAAATGGTGGACCTCGGGCGCTTGCGACCCACGCTGCAAAATCATGATTTTTATGGGCCTGACCAATCCGGACGGCCCGCGTCATCAACAGCACTCAATGATTCTCGTGCCGATGGACGCCCCAGGCGTGAAGGTGGTGCGTCCGCTGCCGGTATTCGGCTACGACGATGCGCCGCATGGCCATGCTGAGGTGCTGTTCGAGAACGTGCGTGTTCCCTACGAGAACGTGCTGCTGGGCGAAGGGCGCGGCTTCGAGATCGCTCAAGGTCGCCTGGGCCCAGGCCGGATTCACCACTGCATGCGCTCCATCGGCATGGCCGAGCGTGCACTGAAGCTGATGTGCGAGCGCTCGATCAACCGTACTGCTTTCGGCAAGCCGCTGGCCCGCCTGGGTGGCAATATTGATCACATCGCCGACTCGCGCATGGAGATCAATATGGCGCGCTTGTTGACCCTGAACGCGGCGTACATGATGGATACCGTGGGCAACAAAATTGCCGCCAGCGAAATCGCCCAGATCAAAGTGGTAGCACCGAACGTGGCGCTGAAAGTGATCGACCGGGCGATCCAGATGCACGGCGGTGCAGGGGTCTCCAATGACTTCCCGCTGGCCTACTGGTACGCCATGCAGCGCACCCTGCGCCTGGCCGATGGCCCGGACGAAGTGCACCGTGCGGCAATTGGCAAGTTCGAGATCGGCAAGTACGTGTCTAAAGACGTGATGAAAGCCAGCCGCTAAGGCCCCGGCAATAAGCACAAGGCCCGCAGTTGCGGGCCTTGTGCATTGTGCTTAACGAAGTAATCCAGGCGGGGCAGACTCATCATTGAGGTTGGCGTTTTGTTCTAACCAAAGCAGGCGCATATGCAGTTGAGCCGCAAAGCTGCGTGCTGCTAGCTCCTCATGAAAGGTCAGAGCACGACGGCCAACGCGCACTTGCCAATGCAGGCGGCCATGTTGCATCTGTGGCTCGATGACAACTGCGCTTGGGGGCAAATCCTTCAATCTTTCACCCTGATACTCGGCGGTTTAACCGCGACAATATCACGCCGCAGATCAGTGCGCTGAGGCTCATACACAGGCATTAATCCTTACCCGCATACGTTCTTGGCGCGGCTGAAGCAGTCAGTAGACCCAGACTTCCACACGGCGATTTTTGATTCGCCCCTCATCCGCATTGTTGGCGGCCACGGGTAGCTCATCACCCATGCCGATAATGTCGCGAAAGCTAACCCCACTCTTATTCAGCTCACGCCGTACCGCCATGGCCCGCAGCTTGGATAACAGCTCGGCTCGGGCTGGATCGGCCTTTGCATCGCCGAAGCCAACCAGCACCACCTTGCCTTTTAGTTTGTCTTGCTCGTGCAGGTAAGCCATCACACGGTCGAGATCACGGCGAGCCTTGTTGTCGATAGTGGCGCTGCCTTCCTGAAAACGGAAGTTCACTGACAGCCGCTGAGCATGCTTGGCCAGATCTTGGTAATCGGCTGGCATATTCGCTTGGACGGGGATGGTGACAGCTTGCACCGTCTGCGCGATAAAGCCGTTTTGCTCGACAATTGCCTGGCCGCGCGGGCTTTGCGCGAACTGCACCAGAGCGCGAGCCCAAGGGTTAGTCGATTGTGGCGGGTTGTATAAAAACAGCCGACGCGATAGCGGGTAGTCCTCGGTGGCTATCAAGGTCAGGGTGGGCAGCATCGGTTGTGAATCGCCGGCCGCGATGGCCACGGCTTTGGCCTGACGGATATACGGCAGGCCGATAAAGCCGATGCCGTTGCGATCCTGGCTGACCGCATCGGAAAGTTTTTCGCTGGACTCAAAACGCTTGGCGGTGGCAGACAGGGTTTTGCCATTGGCGCTGAGTACCAGCTCCTTGAAGGTGTCATAAGTGCCGGATTTGTCATCGCGGGCATACACATGAATGGCCCCGGCTGGCGCCGCTAGTTGCGCCCAATCGGTAATCTCGCCGGCGAAAATCTGCGCCAATTGCAGCGTATTCAAGGCGCTGATGGGGTTGCCCGGATGCAGGATGATAGCTAAGCCATCCAGCGCGATAATCTGTTCGGCTGCCGCGCTTTTCAGGTCGCCCAAGGCCTGCAAACTAGCGGCTTCGCTGTCCTTGATAGGCCGTGATGCGGCGGCCAGTTCTGCGCTGCCATCGGCTAATGAGGTAAACCCGGTGCCCGAACCGTGGGCGGCGATAGCAATGCTTACGCTACGACCATCGGCCGTGTTACCGAGCACTCTTTGCTCGTTTTCCACTGCGCCGGTTTCAATGTGCACGGCGCTCAGGCCTTGTTCTTCGAGTAGCCCTTTAACCAGCGCAGGCCCCAGCTTTGCGCCGATGGTGTTGGAACCCTGAATACGCAACACGCTGCCGTTATCGGCGGCAGTTGGCAGGGCAGCGAAAACCGACCAGGGCAGGGCATAGCAGATTGAACCGAGCAGCAGAAAGCTGACGGTGCGAATCCAGGTTTCGCGGTCGGAAATAGAACGGGGGCGGGACATGCGGCAAACACCTTGTATGGGTGAGTGAAAGTGCCGCGACGATAAGACAAACAAGTGACTGCAATATGACAGTCACTGATTTACGCGCCCGCTCTACGCTGGGCTTACTGGCCGAGTTGCAGCCAGATCGGCGCATGGTCTGAAGGCTTTTCCATACCGCGTAGGTCGTAATCGATACCCGCATCCTGGATTCGCGGCTGCAACGTTAGCGAGGCGAGGATTACATCGATACGCAGGCCACGCTTGGGCTCGTCCTCAAAGCCCCGGCTGCGGTAATCGAACCAGCTAAAACGGTCATTCACCGCTGGGTTGAGACTGCGGAAGCTGTCGACTAGGCCCCAGTTTTTCAGGCTGGCCAGCCATTCGCGCTCTTCTGGCAGGAAGCTGCACTTGCCGGTTTTCAACCAGCGCAGGCGATTTGGCTCGCCGATGCCGATGTCGCAATCTTCTGGGGAAATATTAATGTCGCCCATCACCACCAGCGCCTGCTCTGGGCTGAACTGGCTTAGCAGCAGGTTTTGCAGGTCAGCATAGAAACGTTGTTTGGCCGGGAACTTGGTTGGATGGTCGCGGCTCTCACCTTGCGGAAAGTAGCCATTCATCACGGTTACCGGGTTGCCTTGGGCGTCGGCGAAGGTGCCATAGATAAAGCGCCGCTGGGCATCTTCGCCATCACCGGGAAAGCCTTTATGCAGGCTCAAAGGCTCTTGGCGCGAGAGCAGGGCCACGCCGTAATGGCCTTTCTGCCCGTGATAATGCACGTGGTAACCCAGTTTGCGGATGTCTGCCTCAGGGAACTGCTCGTCAGCCACCTTGGTTTCCTGCAAGCCAATGACATCCGGTTGGTGCTTGTCGATCAATGCGGCCAGTTGATGCGGGCGTGCACGCAGGCCATTGATATTGAAGGAGACGATCTTCATGGGCGGCGGTCCTGAATAGGGCGTTGGAAAAGCCGCGATGCTAGCCCATTGCGGGCGCTACCGGCCAGCTTATGGCGGCAGCGGATGCACGGTGCTAACGTGACAGCAGGCCCGATAAATCAACAACAACCGAGGTCAAACACATGCCTAACAGTCTCGCCGAAGTTCGCATGCTCGATAGGGGGTACGCGCGTGAGGCGCGCTCGCTGCTGTATCAAGCCTATCGCCACGACCCTACCTTCGCCTACCTGTTCGAAGCCGAGCGGCCAGGTTATGACCAACGCGTGCGGGCTACCGTGCGTGAGTTAGTGCAGCAGCATTTTGCCGAAGACTTACCAGCCATTGGCCTACTGATTGATGACCGCTTAATCGGTATGGCACTGATCGCACCGCCGCAGCGGCGTATGGACATCACCGAAAGCTGGGCTTGGCGCATGCGCATGCTGCTAACGACAGGTTTTCGTTGCACCAAGCGCTATTTGGAATACCACGATGCGGTGATTGCCTGCTTGCCACCGGGGCCTTACCACGTGTTGCCATTGCTTGGGGTGCATCCGCAATATCAAGGTAAACACCTGGGTGAGCAGTTGCTCGAAGCGCTGCACAACTGGTGCGCGGAAGACGCCAGCTCACAAGGCGTGGTGCTCGATACAGGCAACGGCCACTACCTGGATTTCTACAAACGCCAGGGTTACGAGGAAGTCGGTGAGGTGGCCATCGGGCCAATCATCGAACACGTATTCTTCCATCCCAGCCCACAACTGGCGATCAAGGCCAGCGCCTGAAAATAGCGTGCTCGGTGTGGTTGGCTACCCACCGAGTCGCACTGATGAACTAAATCGGCCTTGAGCTCGTGCTAGCATCTGCGCCATGCCTGCTTTCCCAAACCTTCTCGTCGGTCTTCTCCTTATGTTGCTGAGTGCTACGGTCCTGGCCGAAGCGCAGTTGCGCGTGCGGGTTGAACCGGCCAATGCGGCGCTAAAAAGCAATATTGAAGGCTATATCGGCAGCGTGGGCGAGCGCGATGCTGAGGCCTTGCAACGCTTTAGCCGGGTTGCCGAAAGCCAGGCAGAAAAGGCCGCACAGGCCTTGGGCTACTACCAGGCGATAATCAGTACGGAGGTCCGCGAGGGCAGCACGCCACGGCTCACCGTGCATGTACAACCGGGTGAGCCGGTGCATTTACGTGACGTGGTGGTGCGTGTTGAAGGCCCCGCCACGCAGCTAGCTGCATTTCGACCGCCGAATGACCCACAGCTACGCAGTGGAGCGCAACTTAACCACGGTCGTTACGACGCCGCTAAGCGTGAAATCCAGAATCAGGCATCGCGCTATGGCTTCTTCGCGGGGCGCTTCACTCAGCAACGCCTGACCATCGACCCGGATGCCGGCGTTGCGGATATCGAACTGGTTTACCTCAGCGGCCCACGCTACCAACTCGGTGAGGTGCATTTTGCCGGTGACGCTCCGCTTGATGATCAGTTGCTACAGCGCATGGTGCCGTTTCCGGCCAATAGCCCCTATGACTCTGTGCTGATTGCTGAGCTGTATCAGGCGCTACGTTCCAGCGGTTATTTTGAATCGGTGCAAGTGGACGCCAACCCAAGCAGTGCAGAGGCCGAGCAGATCCCGGTGCAGGTTCAGTTAGAGATGCGTAAGCCGCGCAGCATGGGACTGGGCTTGGGCTTTTCGACCGACGTCGGGCCGCGTGGTCGGGCCAACTGGACCCGGCACTGGGCCAACCCGCAGGGGCACAGCTACGGCGCGGAGTTCGAGTTATCCGCTCCACGGCAAAATATTGGTCTGTGGTATGACGTACCCCTTGATCCGCCGTTGACCGATAAACTGCGTGTGGCTGGCGGCTATCAAGCCGAAGACTTGGCTGATACCGATAGCAGCAGTCGTCTCCTGACAGTCGGCCCTGAATGGCACAGCAAACTGGATAACGGCTGGCAGCGGGTGCTGTCACTCAAGTGGCGGCATGAGCAGTACGATTTGGGCGATGACGCGGGCACTAGCACGCTGTTGATGCCGGGGCTGAGTTACTCCTACCTGCACAGCGATAATCAGATCGACCCCAACTACGGCTACCGGGTGCAGTTCGATTTGGCCGGCGCAGCCAAAGGGCTGTTGTCCGATGCCAATGTGCTTAACGGCAATATTCAGCTCAAAGGGCTGACCACAGTATTCAAGCGGCACCGAATTCTCGGTCGGGTGCAGGTGGGCGGCACTGAATCCAATGGTTTCACCAAGGTTCCGCCGTCACTGCGTTTCTTTGCCGGGGGCGATCAAAGCGTGCGCGGTTATGACTACCAAAGCCTGTCCCCGGAAAACAGTGAGGGCGATAAGGTCGGCGGGCGTTATCTATTTACCAGTAGCCTGGAATATCAATACAGCTTGACCGAGCGTTGGCGAGTGGCGAGCTTTTTTGATCAGGGCAATACCTTCGATTCGCTGCAACTGCCCTCGCTGAAAAGTGCCGTGGGTGTTGGCGTGCGCTGGGTTTCGCCACTCGGCCCGCTGCGTCTAGACCTTGCCCACCCGCTGGATGATCAAGGTGGCATACGCCTGCATTTTTCCATGGGACCGGAACTGTGAAGCCTGTTCTGCGGCGAACACTGTTCGCGCTATTGGGGTTGTTGCTGGTATTGGCGCTTAGCTTGGCGCTGCTGCTCGGTACGCAGGGCGGTAGCCGCTGGTTATTGGCGCAGGTGACTGGGCTGCAGGTTGATGGTTTCAGTGGTCGCTTGGCCGGTAGCTGGAGCGCTCAACGGCTGCAGTGGCAGCAGGGTGATGACCGCGTTCAAGTGCTGACCCCTAGTCTTTCCTGGTCACCTAGCTGCTTACTGCGTCTTACGCTGTGTATCGAGCAGTTGCAAAGCGGGCCGGTCAGCCTGGTCTTTCCCGATGATGGGCAGCCCAGTAGCGAACCATTCAGCCTGCCGGATCTCAGCTTGCCGCTGGCGCTGCGTGTAGAGCAGGTACAGCTCGCAAGTCTGCAACTCAATGGCGTTGAACAGTTGCAGCAGCTCCAGCTTGCTGCGCGCTGGACGGCACAGGGCATGCAGATTGAGCACCTCAGCCTGCATGCTGCCGAGCTGCAGCTGGCATTGCAGGGGCAGCTACAAACCAGCGGTAACTGGCCCTTGCAACTCACCGGTCAACTGCAACTGCCGGCACCCGAACAACAGGCCTGGCCCGTGGCGTTGCAACTCAGTGGTGAGCTGCGGGAGCGAGTGCAACTTAGCGCCAGCAGCAGTGGCTATTTGCAGGGAGAACTTAACGGTTGGTTGCAGCCTTTAGCTGAGCATCTGCCCGCACAGTTGCAACTGCAGGTCGCTGCCTTCAAAGCCAGCGCCGATATGCCGGATAGCCTCAACCTGGAACAGCTTGAGCTGCATGCGCAGGGCGATCTGCAAGACGGTTATAAAGTCACCGGCAAGGCCAGCCTACCAGCAAGCGAAGGGCCGATTGCGCTGGCGCTAGCGGGCTTGCTCAAGGCTGACGGCGCGGCAATCAGCAACTTGAGTCTGACCGCCAGCCCCGAGCAACAGGTGCAGCTCAGTGGCCAGCTGAACTGGCAGCAAGGGCTGAGCCTGGACAGCCGCTTCAATTGGCAGAACTTCCCATGGCAGCGCCTGTATCCGCTGGCTGAAGAGCCACCAGTGTTGTTGCGTACGCTAACCGGTGAGCTGGCTTATGAAAATGGCAACTACCTCGGCCATTTCATCGCGGATCTAGACGGCCCGGCAGGTGCCTTCAACCTACAAAGCCCATTGAGTGGCGACTTGCAGCACCTATATCTGCCCGAGCTGCGCCTGCAAGCCGGGCAGGGCCGCGCTGAAGGTCAGGTCAGTCTGGGTTTTGCTGAGCAACTGAGTTGGGATGTGCGCCTGCAGTTGAGTCAACTCGATCCGGCGTATTGGCTGGCTGGTTTACCTGGCAATTTGGCGGGGCCACTGAATAGTTCTGGCAGTCTGGTCAAGCAACAGCTCAAGCTCAATGCAGACATCGATCTCAATGGCCGTTTGCGCGGTCAGCCGGCCAAGTTGCTGGCGAAATTTGCTGGTGGCTTGGAGCAGGGCGAGCTAAGTGTTTTGGATCTGCGCCTGGGGGATAACCGCATCAGCGGCAAGGCCGCTTTGCAGCAACAACTGAATGGTCAGTTACTGATTGCGATGCCACGATTGGGTCAGCTTTGGCCAGGCTTGCAGGGGCAACTCAAGGGCCAACTGGACCTGGCCGGCAGCCTACAGGCACCTCAGGGCCAGTTGCAGCTGCAAGGTCAGCGGCTGGCCTATGACGATCAACGCCTGCGGCAGCTGAAACTCGATGCCAGCCTGAATAGCGCCCAGCATGGTCAGCTAACGCTGGATGCGCAGGGGATCCAACTCGGTGAGACGGACCTCGGCCAGCTTACCGCTAATGCAGCCGGTGACCGGACGCAGCAAAACCTTGAGTTGCAGCTGCAAGGCCCGTTACTGCAAAGCCACTTGGCCCTGGCCGGCCAGCTGGATAAAGGCAACTGGCGCGGCAGCCTGAGCAAGGCTGAGGTGCAAAGCGGCGGTCAGGACTGGCGTTTGCAACAGCCGGCCACACTGCTGCGACTCGCCAGTGGCCAGCTCACGCTGGGCGCACATTGTTGGCGTTCAGGTGACGCCAGCCTGTGCGCAACGGAGCAGCGCCTGCTGCCTGAACCGAAGCTCAACTATCAACTCAGCAACTTCCCCATGGATAGTCTGGCGGCGCTATGGCCCAAGGATTTCAGCTGGCAAGGCCAGCTCAACGGCCACTTGCAGTTGGAGCTGCCGAGCAGTGGTCCGAATGGCAGCCTGGAGCTGGATGCGGGCAGTGGTGTCTGGCGCATTCGTGAGCAACAGCAATGGTTGGAATTTGCCTACGACAGTCTGCGTCTGAGTACGCAACTGCGCCCACAACGGATCGACAGTTCGCTGCAGCTGCACGGCCCAGCCATCGGTGAGCTGACTCTGCAGACTCAGCTTGACCCTCGGGCGAAGAACAAACCGTTATCCGGCAGTTTCCGCCTAAACGGCCTGGACCTGGCACTGGCCCGCCCGTTTGTGCCGATGGTTGAGCGCATCGCAGGGCAACTCAACGGGGCTGGCACCTTGTCAGGTGGGCTGCTGGCACCACAGATCAACGGCAACCTGCGCATAGAGAATGGCGAAATAGCCGGTGGTGAGTTGCCGATGAACATCGAGCAACTGCAGCTGCAGGCGCAGATTGAGGGTGAGCGGTTACAGCTGGAAGGCGATTGGCGCAGTGGCGAGCAGGGTCAGGGCAGCCTGAATGGCGAGCTGAGTTGGGCCAATGGGTTGCTGGTGGACATGCAACTGAACGGCAACCGGCTGCCCGTGACGGTTGAACCCTATGCAACGCTGGAAGTTGAACCCGATCTGCGCGTGCGCCTGCGTGATGAGCAGCTGTCGGTGGCGGGTAAGGTGCTGATCCCTAGCGGCAAGATCGAAGTCCGCGAATTACCGCCCTCGACGGTGCAGATTTCCAGCGATGCGCGGGTAATCGGTCACGACAGCTCAACGCAGCAGTCCACGGCGATTGCCATGGATATTGACGTTGAGGTCGGTCAGCAACGCTTGACCTTCAGTGGTTTTGGTCTGGATGCCGAATTGTTGGGCCGTGTGCATATCGGCAATGACCTCGACACCCGCGGCGAGCTGAGTTTGAACAAGGGCCGTTTCCGCGCCTATGGCCAGCGTTTGAATGTACGCCGAGCGCGCTTGATGTTTGCCGGGCCGATCGACCAGCCATTTTTGGATATCGAGGCAGTGCGCAAGGTCGATGACGTGACGGCTGGCCTACGCCTCAGCGGTAATGCTGCACAACCGACCAGTACGGTATTTTCCGAACCGGCCATGAGTCAGGAGCAGGCGCTGTCTTACCTAGTGATGGGGCGACCGTTAGGGCAGGGCGGTGGTGATAACAACATGCTCGCACAGGCCGCTTTGGCCTTGGGCATGGCGGGTAGCACCCCGCTGGTTAATAACCTGGCGCAAGGCCTTGGCATCAGTGATTTCCAACTCGACACCCAAGGCTCTGGGGTGACCACCAGCGTGATCGCCAGCGGTAATCTGTCAGAGCGCCTGAGCCTACGGTACGGCGTAGGGGTATTTGAGCCGGCCAACACCATCGCTTTGCGCTACGAACTAAGCCGCAAGCTCTATCTTGAGGCTGCCAGCGGACTGGCCAGCTCCTTGGACTTGTTCTACCGTCGCGACTTTTAGGCCATGTTTCTGCGGGGTAACACTGGATTGAGCCAGTTACTTCGCGTTTAAATTGCATGTCTCGCTCAAAACGTCTGAGCGCTCAAGTCTAAACAGTGAAAACCACTACCACAGTCTTCATATACTGGCCGCCGCTGATAGCCGGGCAGCCATTGTGCTGGCTGGTATAGCCCGATCTGCTGCTGGTGCGCCAACCCTGCAGACAGCAGCGCCTACACGGCAATCGGATAAGCGCAGAGGTACCCGCCTCGCGTTCACTAGAAGAATAAGGAAATAAGCATGGAATTCATCAACACCCTGGTCAATCAACTCAACGGCGTGGTGTGGGGGCCACCCATGCTGGTGATGATTCTCGGTACTGGCCTGTTCCTCATGTTGCGTCTGAAGTTTATGCCGCTGAGCAAGATCGGCGCAGGCTTTAAGCTGATGTGGCAGGGCCGTAAAAAAGACGACGCGGAAAGCGGTGAGATCAGTCCGTTCCAAGCGCTGATGACCTGCCTGGCGGCCACCGTTGGTACCGGCAACATTGCCGGTGTTGCCACCGCTATCTTCCTTGGCGGCCCGGGTGCGTTGTTCTGGATGTGGTGCACCGCGTTGGTGGGGATGGCCACTAAATACTGTGAAGTGGTGCTGGCTGTGCATTACCGCGAGAAAGATGAGCGCGGCGAGCACGTTGGCGGGCCGATGTACGCGATCAAGAATGGCCTGGGCAAAAAGTGGCTATGGCTGGGTACTGCGTTTGCCATCTTTGGTGGTTTCGCCGGCTTTGGTATCGGCAACATGGTGCAGGTCAACAGCATGGCTGCTGCTCTGCAAACCACCTTCAATGTGCCGCTGTGGGTCACTGGTGTAGTGACCATGGTCTTCGTCGGTATGGTGATCCTTGGCGGTATCAAACGCATCGGTAAAGTGGCAGCGACCCTGGTGCCATTTATGTGCGTGGCTTACATCATCGCTGCGTTCGTGGTGCTGGTGGTCAATGCCTCGGAGATTCCGGCAGCCTTTGAAATGATCTTCACCTACGCCTTCAGCCCAGCGGCTGCTACCGGTGGCTTTGCCGGTGCGGCAGTGATGGCGGCGATTCGCTTTGGTGTGGCGCGCGGGATCTTCTCCAACGAGGCCGGCCTGGGTACTGCAGGTATCGCACAAGCGGCGGGCACGACCAACAGCCCGGTGCGCTCGGGGATGATCGGCATGCTCGGGACCTTTATCGACACCATCATCATCTGCTCGATGACTGGTCTGGCGATCATTACCTCCGGCGTATGGACCAGCGGTGCCAGCGGTGCAGCACTCTCGGCGGCAGCCTTCGAGCAGGCCATGCCGGGCGTGGGTGGTTATATCCTGACTATCGCCCTGGTGGTGTTTGCCTTTACCACCATCCTCGGTTGGAGCTATTTCGGTGAGAAGTGCTGGGAGTACATGGTCGGTACCAAGTCGATCCTGCCATTCCGCATTCTGTGGGTGGTAGCGGTGCCATTTGGCGCAATTGCGCAACTGGACTTCGCCTGGCTGGTCGCAGACACCCTGAACGGTCTGATGGCGATTCCTAACTTGCTGTCATTGCTGTTGCTGAGCCCTATCGTGGTCAAATTGAGCAAAGACTATTTCGCGAAAAACTGATGTGTCATCAGGGCTAGCAAGGTAGTCTGAGTTTTTTGCCAGACCGGTTCGCCGGTCTGTAAGGGCGTGAACTTGCCATTTGCGGGGTTCACGCCCTTACTTGCTTCCACTCCCTTAAATCCACAGATAAGGATCTACCCCATGGCACAAGTCACTCTCAAAGGTTCTCCGGTTGAAGTCGCCGGTCAACTGCCACAGGTTGGCCAGCAAGCCCCGGCCTTCAGCCTGGTCGCAGGTGACCTGAGTGATGTGAGCCTGGCCAGCCTGGCCGGCAAGCGTAAAGTTCTCAACATCTTCCCAAGCGTTGATACCCCAACCTGTGCTACTTCGGTGCGCACTTTCAACAGCAATGCCAGCCAACTGGCCAACACCGTGGTGCTGTGCATTTCCACCGACCTGCCGTTCGCCCAAGCGCGTTTCTGCGGTGCTGAAGGCCTGCAGAACGTGATCAACCTGTCGACCATGCGCGGTGCTGAATTCCTCAAGGATTACGGCGTTGCGATTGCTAGCGGTCCGCTGGTAGGCGTTGCCGCCCGCGCGGTGGTGGTGCTGGACGAGAATGACAAAGTGCTGCACACCGAGCTGGTCGCGGAAATTGCTGACGAGCCGAACTATGAAACAGCCATGGCTGTGCTCAAGTAACGGCGTGACGTTGTGAAAAAGCGGCCTACCTCGGTAGGCCGCTTTTTTTATGGCGTAAACAATCTGGATTACTGAGTAAGCATGGCCATCGACTCAGGCGAATAGCGCTCACCCGCAGCAGCCTGTGGAGGAAAAACCGCACTGATTGCGGCGAGCTCTTCAGGGCTCAAGGTGATCTCCAGTGCAGCGATGTTTTCCTCTAGATAACGCCGCTGTTTGGTCCCCGGGATGGGCAGCAGGTCATCACCTTGAGCCAGTACCCAAGCCAGCGCCAGTTGTGATGCTTTGACGCCTTTGTCTGCGGCGATCTCTTCCACCTGTTTCACCAGTTGCAGGTTGCGCGTGAAGTTTTCACCCTGGAAACGCGGGCTGAAGCGCCGATAGTCGTCAGCAGCAAAATCCTCCGCGCTTTTAAAGGCACCCGTGAGAAAGCCTCGACCCAAGGGGCTGTAAGGCACAAAGGCAATCCCCAAGCGACGGCAGGTGGCGAGCACCTCATTTTGTTCTGGGTCTCGCGTCCAGAGTGAATACTCACTCTGCACAGCACTGATTGGATGCACGCGATGGGCGCGCTCCAGGGTTTCAGCAGCCACTTCACTCAAGCCGAGGTAACGCACCTTGCCCTGCTGCACCAGATCGGCCATGGCGCCAACGCTGTCTTCAATCGGCACGTTGGGGTCGATGCGATGCTGGTAATACAGGTCTACATAATCGCTATTCAGGCGTTTTAGGCTGCCAATAATCGCTTGCTGAATATACGCCGGGTGTCCACTGACACCGCGTTTTTGCGGGTCGCTAGGGTCACGCAGCAAGCCAAATTTAGTGGCAATAAAGGCCTTCTGACGTTTGCTCCCAAGCGCATGCCCCAATAGCTGCTCATTACTGTGTGGGCCATACGCATCGGCCGTGTCGAAAAAATTCAAACCCAGCTCCAGAGCCCGATGCAGGGTGGCAATCGACTCGGCCTCATCGACGTTACCCACATAAAACTCACTCATGCCCATGCAGCCCAAACCAATGGCAGAAAGCTGTGGGCCATTACGGCCAAGCAAACGGGTTTTCATGGAAATGTCCTCATCGGTAGATAGAGGAACCAGCTTGCAGCTTGAGTAACGGTGAATAAACCGGTTAAAAGGTCTTTCACTATTTGCTTAATCAAAACAATCAGGTGTTCCATGGATCGATTGTTAGCCATGCGTGTGTTTACCCGCATTGTTGAACTGCAGGCTTTTGGTAAAGCCGCTGACAGCCTCGCATTGCCACGTGCGTCCGTGACGCAACTGATCAAACAATTAGAAGCCCACCTTGGGGCCGCTTTATTGCATCGCACAACACGGCATGTCAGCCCGACACTCGATGGGCAGGCTTACTACCAGCGTTGTGTGGCGTTGCTCGCAGAGCTGGATGAGCTTGAAGAGGCGTTTGCCGAGGGTGGTACGCGTCCCCATGGCAAGCTGCGGGTGGATATGCCTGCTTCACTTGCCCAGCGCGTGATCGTGCCGGCACTGCCTGATTTCATGCAGCGCTACCCGCAGATGGAACTGATACTGGGCGCCAATGACCGCCCTGTGGATCTGATTCGTGAAGGCGTCGACTGCGTTTTACGTGCAGGAGAAGTGCATGACACCCGCCTGGCTGCGCGGGCGATTGCCAACTTGCGCCAGGTTACCTGTGCCAGTGCAGGCTATCTACAAAAGCACGGCACACCAGGCAGCCTGGCTGAACTACACGGGCACCAGGCCGTGAATTTTTTCTCGGCACTAACGGAGCGCTGTTTTGCCCTGGAGTTCATCGTGGATGGCGCTCTGGTAGAGATGTTGCTGCCGGCGCGTATCAGCACCAGCAGTGCTGAAGCCTATGTCGCCGCGTGTGAGGCGGGGCTGGGCATCATCCAGGTTCCGTACTACCACGTGCGTAAGCAACTAGAGCAGGGCGGCTTGCACGAGATACTCGCCGATGTGCCGCCGCCAGATCTTCCGCTTACCGCGTTGTATCCGCCACATCGCCAGCTTTCCCCACGTGTGAGGGTCTTTATCGATTGGTTGATTGAGCTATTCGCCGTGGCCGAAACCCGTTGATTCGTTGCTTGAGGCGCTGAGCACACCCAGCAAAGCTCAGATTAATTGACGAATTTTATTTGCGTATCAGACATTTAGTTACGTAAGGGAAAGGTAAATAGCCGGTAAAGAGGCTTTGCAGACTGGCTGATAGTCAATATCGTTCACGCTCTCCAAGGAAGTGATCGTTGCCATGCCTGATACACAGTCCACCCTCCGTCCTCGTAACCTCTCGCGCCAATGGCTGATTGGCCTGCTATTGCTTGTCCTACTGAGCGTGTTGCTCTGGTGGTTTTGGCCAAGCAAGCCGCAATCACCGCCAATGCGCGGCGGGCCTTTCGGCGATATGGGGGCCGTGCCGGTGCGTGTGGCCAGTGTCAGCCAGGGCGACTTCCCGGTTGAGCTCAAAGCCCTGGGGACCGTCACTGCCTATAACACGGTGAATGTGCGTGGCCGGGTGGATGGTGAGCTGGTCAAGCTGCTGTTTAAGGATGGTCAGCTGGTTAAGGCGGGCGATCTGCTCGCGGTGATCGACCCACGCTCCTACGAGATAGCCTTGCAGCAAGCCCAGGGCGCGCTGCAGGAGCACCAGGCGCAACTGCGTAACGCCGAACTAGACCTGAAACGTTATCGCGGCCTGTACGCCGAAGACTCGATTGCCAAGCAAACCCTCGACACCCAGGAAGCGCTGGTAAACCAATACCGCGGTAGCCTTAAGAGTTTGCAAGCCGATGTTGCCACTGCACGGCTCAATCTCGATTTCACCCAGGTACGCGCACCTATCAGCGGACGCCTCGGCATCCGTCAGGCGGATGTCGGCAACCTGGTCGGTTCCGGCGATACCCTACCGTTGGTGGTCATCACCCAAACCTTGCCAATTTCTGTGATGTTCACCTTGCCGGAAGCCGAGCTGCCAGCCGTGGTGCAACAAATTCGCGCGGGTAAAACCTTGGCTGTTGAGGCCTGGGGCCGCAGTGAAAAACTCAAATTGGCCGAAGGCGAGCTGGAAAGCATCGACAACCTGATCGACACGGCCACCGGTACAGTCAAGCTCAAGGCACGCTTCGCCAATGCCGAGGAAATGCTCTTTCCCAACCAGTTCGTCAACGTACGCCTGCGGGTGAAAACCCTGCAAAACGTCACACTGATGCCCGCAGCAGCGTTGCAGTTTGGTGCCAGCGGCACCTTCGCCTATGTGGTCGATGCTGAAGACAAAGTGCAGCTGACCCCCATCAGCGTCGGCCCCAGCGATGGCCAACTGAATGTGGTCGAGCAGGGCCTCAAGCTGGGCGATCGCCTGGTTCTTGAAGGCACTGACCGCCTGCGTTCGGGCAATAAGGTTGAAGTCATCGACGACAAACCTGCCGTGCCACCGTCTGAGCCAGCAACGCTTGAGGGCAAGGGAGCGCCGCGCGCCCAATGAACGCCTCACGCCTGTTTATCCTGCGCCCGGTCGCCACCACGCTGATCATGCTGGCGATTTTCTTGAGCGGTCTGATCGCTTACCGGCTGCTGCCCGTATCAGCGCTGCCGGAAGTGGATTACCCGACGATTCGGGTGATGACCCTGTATCCCGGAGCCAGCCCGGACGTGATGACCAGTGCGGTCACTGCACCGCTGGAGCGCCAGCTTGGTCAGATGGCCGGGCTGAAACAAATGTCCTCAACCAGTTCCGGCGGCGCATCGGTGATTAGCCTGCGCTTTAACCTGGAAGTGAAACTGGATGTCGCCGAGCAGGAAGTACAGGCCGCGATCAACGGTGCGAGCAATCTGCTGCCCAGCGATCTACCTGCGCCGCCGGTATACAACAAGGTCAACCCGGCGGACACCCCGGTACTGACGCTGGCCATCAGCTCCAAATCTATGCCGCTGCCTAAGGTGTTCGATTTGGTGGATACCCGGTTGGCGCAAAAACTGGCGCAAACCAGCGGTGTCGGCTTGGTCAGTCTGGCTGGCGGACAAAGGCCTGCCGTGCGCCTGCGGGTCAACCCGGAGCTGCTGGCGTCCTATGGCTTGAACCTCAGTGATGTACGCACGCTGATCACTGACAGCAACGTCAACCAGCCCAAAGGCAACTTCGACGGGCCGACTCGGGTGTCGCAACTGGATGCCAACGATCAGCTGAAATCTGTCGACGAGTATCGCGAGTTGATCCTCGGCTACAAGGACGGCGCAGCTTTACGCCTGAAGGACGTCGCGGAAATTGTCGATGGCGCGGAGAACCAGCGCCTGGCGGCCTGGGCCAATCGCAACGAAGCGGTGCTGGTTAATGTGCAGCGCCAGCCTGGGGCCAATGTCATCGACGTGGTCGACCGCATCCAAACCCTGCTGCCCAGCCTGACCAAGAGCCTGCCGGCCAGCGTTGAGGTCAGCGTGCTGACGGATCGTACGGAAACCATCCGCGCGGCAGTAACCGGCGTGCAGCATGAAATGCTCCTGGCCATCGCCCTGGTGGTGCTGGTGACCTTCCTGTTTCTGCGCAAGCTCTCGGCCACCCTGATTCCGTCCATCGTCGTGCCGCTGTCACTGATTGGCACCTTCGGCGTGATGTACCTCGCCGGCTTCACCATCAACAACCTGACGCTGATGGCCCTGACCATCGCCACCGGATTTGTGGTGGACGATGCCATCGTCATGCTAGAGAACATCGCCCGGCATCTGGAGGAGGGCGAAACACCGCTGAATGCCGCGTTGAAAGGTGCCAAGCAGATTGGCTTTACCTTGGTGTCGCTGACCATCTCGCTGATTGCCGTGCTGATTCCGCTACTGTTTATGGCCGATGTGGTCGGGCGGCTGTTCCGCGAGTTCGCCATCACCCTGGCGGTGGCGATCCTGATTTCCTTGGTGATTTCGCTGACCCTGACGCCGATGATGTGCGCGCGCCTGCTCAAGGCAGAAAAGCCTGAGGAAGAAGGGCGCTTCTACCGTGCAGCCGGCGCAGTGATTGACGGCATGATCGCCCGCTACGGTGTGTGGCTGACCTGGGTGCTCAAGCATCAACCACTGACCCTGCTGGTCGCCATCGCCACCCTGGCGCTGACCGTGGTGTTGTACTTGGCGGTGCCCAAGGGCTTCTTCCCGGTGCAGGACACCGGCGTTATTCAGGGTATTTCTGAAGCACCACAGTCAATTTCCTTCCGGGCCATGAGCGAGCGCCAACAGCGCCTGGCCGAGGTGGTTCTGCAGGACCCAGCCGTTGCCAGCCTGTCGTCCTATATCGGTGTGGATGGCGATAACCCAACGCTGAACAGCGGTCGCCTGCTGATCAACCTGACGCCACGGGCCGAGCGTAATGTCAGCGCCAGCCAGATCATCGAACGCCTGCGCCCCGAGTTGGCACAGATTCCCGGTATTGAGCTGTATCTACAGCCGGTGCAAGACCTGTCCATCGAGGATCGGGTCAGCCGTACCCAGTTCCAGTTCAGCATGGAATCACCGGATATCGATTTGCTCGAAGAGTGGGTGCCTAAACTGGTCAGCGCGTTGCGCCAGCAACCGGAACTCACCGACGTAGCCAGTGACCTGCAGAACCGTGGCCTGCAGGTGTATTTGCAGATCGACCGCGACATGGCCGGCCGCCTCGGGGTGAGTGTGGCGGATATCGATAATGCCCTCTACGACGCCTTCGGCCAGCGGCAGATTTCCACGATCTACACTCAGGCCAGCCAGTACCGCGTGGTGCTGGAAAGCGAGAATGCCGGCAGTATCGGCCCGGCGGCGCTACGGCAGATTCACGTCAAGGCGGCTGATGGCCAGCAGGTCGCGCTGTCGAGCCTGGCGCAGATTGATCAGCGGGCTGCTAGCTTGCTGATCAATCATATCGGCCAATTCCCCGCGGCCACCCTGTCATTCAACCTGGCCAGCGGCGTATCGCTGGGTGATGCAGTGGCGGTAATCGAACGGGTTGAGCAGGAGATTGGCGTGCCAACAGCCGTGGAGAGCCGCTTCCAGGGCGCAGCGGAAGCCTTCCGTGCCTCGCTGTCGAGCACGTTGCTGCTGGTTTTGGCGGCCATCATCACCATGTACATCGTGCTCGGCGTGCTTTACGAGAGCTATATCCACCCGATTACCATCCTCTCCACCTTGCCTTCGGCTGGAGTTGGCGCGCTGCTGGCGTTGCTGATAAGCGGTAATGAGCTGGGTCTGATCGCGATCATCGGCATTATTTTGCTGATCGGCATCGTCAAGAAGAACGCGATCATGATGATCGACTTCGCCCTCGACGCTGAACGTAATCAGGGCATGCAACCGGAAGCAGCGATCTACCAAGCGGCGCTGCTGCGTTTCAGACCGATTCTGATGACCACCCTGGCTGCGCTGTTCGGCGCGATCCCGCTGATGTTGGCGACCGGTTCTGGCGCTGAATTGCGCCAGCCGCTGGGCTTGGTGATGGTCGGTGGGTTGCTGCTTAGCCAGGTGCTGACGCTGTTCACCACGCCGGTGATCTACCTCTACTTCG
Source organism: Pseudomonas sp. (assembly GCF_046581935.1). Taxonomy (GTDB): domain Bacteria; phylum Pseudomonadota; class Gammaproteobacteria; order Pseudomonadales; family Pseudomonadaceae; genus Aquipseudomonas. Next base: position 196,578 of record NZ_JAYGFK010000001.1, on the reverse strand, counting down.
ATCGCCTTTCGCGGCGCATCAGTGGTCGCACTGCGGCCGGGCTTGTGGTCAGCCGATGAACCTCTCTGCGCCCTTTATTCGTCGGCCAGTCGCCACGTTATTGCTGAGCCTGGCGATTATCCTGCTCGGCGGCGTGAGTTTTGGTTTGCTGTCGGTAGCGCCGTTGCCGCAGATGGATTTCCCCACCATTACCGTGCAGGCCAGCCTGCCGGGTGCCAGCCCGCAGATCATGGCCTCCAGCGTGGCCACGCCTCTGGAGCGCTCACTCGGTACCATCGCCGGCATCAGCCAGATGAACAGCCGCAGCAGCCAGGGCAGCACGCGGATCATGATCCAGTTCGATCTGGATCGCGATATCAACGCCGCCGCCCGCGAGGTGCAGGCCGCCATCAATGCCTCGCGTGATCTGCTGCCCAGCGGTATGCGCAGCATGCCGACCTACGCCAAGATCAACCCGTCGCAAGCACCGATCATGGTGCTGTCGTTATCCAGCGATGTACTCAACAAGGGCCAGTTGTACGACGTGGCGTCGACCATCCTGGCGCAAAAACTGGCTCAGGTAACCGGGGTTGGGGAAGTGCAGATTGGCGGCAGTTCACTGCCTGCTGTGCGCGTATCCCTTGAGCCGCGTTTGCTCGATCACTACGGCATTGCCCTCGATGAGGTGCGCCAGAGCATCAGCGCGGCCAACGCCAAACGGCCGAAAGGTGCGGTGGAAGATGACGAGCAGCATTGGCAGGTGCAAGCCAGCGATCAGTTGGAAAAAGCCGCCGATTACCTGCCGCTGATTCTTCACTACCAAGACGGCGCAGCGGTGCGCCTGGGCGATGTGGCGACCGTTACCGATGGCGTTGAAGACCGCTACAACAGCGGCTTCTTCAATGACGAACAAGCCGTGTTGCTGGTGATCAACCGGCAGACTGGAGCCAATATCATCGAGACCATCGCCGGCATTCGTGAGCAGTTGCCGGCGCTGCAAGCGGTGATCCCAGCCAGTATCACCTTGCAGGTGGCCATGGATCGCTCGCCGGTGATCACCGCCACCCTGCATGAGGCCGAACAAACTCTGCTGATTGCTGTGGTGCTGGTGATTCTGGTGGTATTCGCCTTCCTTGGCCGTTGGCGCGCGGCGCTGATTCCGGCGTTAGCCGTGCCGGTCTCGCTGGTCGGTACTTTTGCGGTGATGTACCTGCTGGATTTTTCCCTGAATAACCTGTCGTTGATGGCGCTGATCATCGCCACTGGACTGGTGGTGGACGATGCCATCGTCGTGTTGGAGAACATCTCGCGGCATATCGAAGCCGGTGAAACGCCCATGGCAGCGGCCTTCAAGGGCGCACGCGAAGTGGGCTTTACCTTGCTGGCGATGAACCTGTCGCTGGTCGCAGTGTTTATCTCGATCCTGTTTATGGGCGGCATCGTCGAGCGCTTGTTTCGCGAGTTTTCCATCACCTTGGCGGTGGCCATCGTGATTTCCCTGCTGGTATCGCTGACCCTGACGCCGATGCTCTGCGCCCGCTGGCTCAAGGCCGAAACCGTCGCACACCAGCCCAGCGCCATGCAGCGTTGGGGCGGGGCCGTGCAGGCGCGGGTGTTAGGGTGCTACCAGCGCAGCCTGGACTGGGCGCTGCGGCATTCGTTGCTGATGCTGTTCAGCCTGTTGGCGACCATTGCGCTGAACATCTTTCTGTTTGTCATCGTGCCGAAGACCTTTATGCCGCAACAGGACACGGGCCAGCTGATCGGTTTTATTCGTGGCGATGACGGTCTGTCATTCCAGGTGATGCAGCCGAAAATGGAAATCTACCGCCGCGCTGTACTGGCTGACCCTGCGGTGGACAGCGTGGCGGGCTTTATTGGTGGCAGTGGCGGAATCAACAACGCCTTTATGATCGTCCGTCTCAAACCAATCACTGAGCGCAAGATTAGCGCCCAGGCAGTGATTAACCGTCTGCGCAAAGAGGTGCCGAAAGTGCCGGGTGGGCGGATGTTCCTGATGCCCGATCAGGACTTGCAGATCGGCGGACGGGAAGGGCGCAGCTCGGAAAACGAGTTCATGCTGATGTCCGGAGATCTGGACCAATTACGCAAATGGTTGCCGCCCGTGCGCGAGGCGCTGCGTGCCTTGCCTGAACTGACCGATATCGACGCCAAGGAAGTCGAGGGCACCCAACAGATTCGTCTGGTGGTTGAGCGCGATGTGGCCAAGCGCCTGGGCGTGGACATGAACATGATCACCGCCGTGCTGAATAATGCCTTCAGCCAGCGGCAGATTTCGACCATCTATGACAGTCTCAATCAGTACAGCGTGGTCATGGAGATCAACCCGCAGTTTGCCCAGTACCCGGAAACCCTCGACCAGATTCAGCTAATCACTGACGACGGTGAACGGGTGCCGTTATCCAGCTTTGCCCGCTGGGAGCGCAGCCTGGAGGAAGACCGGGTGAGTCACCAAGGGCAATTTGCCGTGGAAAATATCGGCTTTTCCCTGGCCGAAGGGGTCAGCCTGGATCAAGCCAGCCTGGCGATTAATACCGCTATTGCCAGGCTTGGCTTGCCAACTGAAGTGCAAGGCGTACTCGGTGGCACCGGCGGAGCCTTTCAGCAGACCCAGCAAAACCAGCCGTGGATGATTCTGATGGCCTTGGTCGTGGTGTATATCGTCCTAGGCGTGCTGTACGAGAGCTATGTGCATCCGCTGACCATTCTGTCTACCTTGCCCTCGGCCGGGGTTGGCGCATTGCTTGCGCTGCAACTGATGAGCATCGAGTTCAGCTTGATTTCACTGCTCGGTCTATTCCTGCTTATCGGTATCGTTAAGAAGAACGCCATCCTGATGATCGACCTGGCGCTGCAATTGGAGCGTCAGCAACACATGAGCCCCGAGGCGTCGATTCGCCAAGCCTGCCTGCTGCGCTTTCGGCCCATCATGATGACCACCCTGGCGGCGATTCTTGGCGCGCTGCCGCTAATGCTGAGCACTGCCGAAGGTTCGGAAATGCGCCAGCCGCTCGGCATCACTATTGTGGGGGGCTTGGTGCTGAGCCAACTGCTGACCCTGTACACCACCCCAGTGATCTATTTGTATTTCGACCGCCTGCGCCATCGGGTTAACCGCTGGCGCGGTGTGCGCACTGACGCTGCTCTGGAAACCCCGCTATGAATGTTTTCGCTGCCTACCGTTTACCCACTTTGTTGGCCTTGAGCTTGGCCCTGAGTGCCTGCGCCATCGGCCCGGATTATCAGCGCCCGCAGCTGCAAACCCCAGCGCAGTTCAAACAGATTGAAGGCTGGACCCAGGCCAAGCCCGGCGATGTGTTGGAGCGCGGCAGTTGGTGGCAGTTGTATGGCGATACCGAGCTGAATGCGCTGGTTGAGCGGTTGAATATTTCCAACCAGAACCTGGCCGACAGCGAGGCACAGTACCGTCAGGCCCGTGCGTTGGTTCGTGGTGCACGAGCGGAGTTCTACCCCAGCTTGTCGAGCAGCGCCGGCGCTACCCGCAGTAGCGAGGGCAGCGGCACTACGACAACCTCTGGAGGTATTAGCAAGAGCTACGACCTGAGCCTGAATGCTGCCTGGGAGCTGGATATCTGGGGCAAACTGCGCCGTTCGTTGGAGTCCAGCCGTGCCGATTATGAGGCCAGTGCCGCCGATCTGGCTGCACTGAAGCTCAGCCTGCAATCAGAGCTGGTGCAGAATTACCTGCAACTGCGCGTGCTGGATGATCAACAGCGCCTGCTCGATGCCACGGTCGCGGCCTATGCGCGCTCGCTGAAACTCACGGAAAACCAGTACAACGCCGGCATTGTGCCGAAATCCGATGTCAGTCAGGCCTTAACCCAGCTTAAAAGCACCCAGGCGCAAGCTATTGATTTGCAATGGCAACGTGCCCAGTTGGAACATGCGATTGCTGTGCTGATAGGTGTACCACCAAGTGAGCTGAGCATTGCCGTACGCGAGCAATTGCCGGTGTTGCCAACAATTCCTGTGGCGTTGCCATCACAACTGCTGGAGCGCCGCCCGGATGTGGCCGCCGCCGAACGCCGGGTGATGGCCGCCAACGCCGATATTGGCGTGGCTGAAGCAGCGTGGTATCCGGACCTGACTATTTCCGCCAGCGGCGGCTACCGTGGCAGCAGCTTTGCCGACTGGATCGACTTACCCAATCGTTTCTGGTCTATCGGACCACAGCTGGCGCTAACGTTGTTTGACGGAGGCTCACGCAGCGCTGAGCTGGAGCGCACGGAGGCGGCTTACGATCAGACTGTGGCGCAATACCGTCAGTCAGTACTCGACAGCTTCCGTGAGGTGGAGGATTACCTGGTGCAGCTGCGCGTGCTGCAACAGGAAGCAGTGGTGCAACAAGAAGCGCTGGACGCCGCCCGCGAATCCCTGCGTCTGATCGAAAATCAGTACCGAGCAGGAACAGTCGACTTCAACAGCGTGGTCAGTGTGCAGGCTACAGCGCTGAATAATGAGCGTAACAACCTCACTCTGTTGGGCAGTCGTTTGACCGCCAGCGTGCAGTTGATTGCCGCGCTCGGCGGTGGTTGGCAGCAACAGCTGTTGCTGGATGAGCCGCCTAAGGCTGCATCCCAGACTGCTCCTGGCACAGATGGTACAGCCGCTCCTTGAGCAGGGTGCCGGCCTGGCCTAGGTTGGGCCGGGCATACAGCACCAGGTGCATGCCCTCGATAGCCGGTAGGCTGTCGATGACCTGGTGTTCAGCCTGCAGGACGCGGCGTGGTAGCAAACTTATCCCAAGGCCAGCAGCAACCGCGGCGCAGACGCTGGCCAGGCTGGCACTTGAATAGCTAATACGCCAGTTGCGGGCCTGCATTTCCAAGGTCTGGAGCATTTCCTGGCGATACAGACCACCCGGGGCAAATACCGCCAGTGCTAGCGGTTCACGTGGCCAGGCCGGGCTATGCCGGCTGTCCACCCAACACAACGGCTCCGGCCAGGCGGCCAGGCAATCATTGCCGGGGTTCATCTGCTTACTCAGCAGCAGGTCAAACTCGCCTTCGCGGTATTGCCGTAGCAGTTCTGGGCTGAGCCCGCTGCTTACCTCTAAACGCACACTGGTTTGCGTGTCGGCAAAATCGGCGAGCAGCGGCATCAGGCGTTCAGCGGCAAAATCCTCCGGAACGCCGAGGCGCAGTACCCCCTGAATTTGCTGGTTACGCAGCACATCCTCGGCCTCATCGTGCAGCGCCAGAATGCGCCGGGCATAGCTGCACAGTTGCTCGCCTTCTGCGGTCATCAGTATCTGCCGCGCGCTGCGATCAAGTAGACGGCAGCCAAGGTTGTCCTCCAGTCGGCGTATTTGCTGGCTAACGGTTGATTGGGTGAGGTGCAGGCGTTCAGCCGCACGGGTGAAGTTAGCGCAATCGGCCACGGCAACAAAACTGCGCAAGAGCAGATGATCGAGCATCAAAGTATTCCTAGATCAACTTGTAAGCATGCTTATATTTAATTTCAGCATACTTTGTGGCAGCGGGATAATCAGCGCGTTATTGATTAGCTAAATGATGAGTGCATGCATGGGTTGTGATCGCGATTTTCTTGAGCAGGCCATCCGCCTGGCTGAAGTCAGTAACCAGATGACCGCTAGATTTGATTCCTTGGCGCAGCAGGGTCTGCGCATTGAACATGCCGCCCACAGCGCCATAACCCCTGCGTATCAATGCTGGTATGCCCAGCATGCTTAAGCAGTCGTTACGCCATGCCGGCCCTGGTCTGCGTACGTGCGCCTGGGTCGGGGTTTTGGTTGTTCTGGCGCTTAATCTGCGACCGAGCCTGACGTCTATCAGCCCGCTGCTGAATGACATTCGCAGCAGTGTTGGTATGGGTTTTCAGATGGCCGGCCTGCTTACCACCTTGCCGGTGGTGTGCATGGGCTTGGTGGCGCTGCTAAGTGCCCAGGTCGAGGTCCGTTTAGGTGAGGGCAGGGGCATTGCCCTCGGTTTGCTGTGTATTTTGCTGGCTTGTGCGGCTCGTGGATTAATCGATCACAGCGGGCTGCTGGTGTGCTCGGCCTTGTTGGGTGGTTTGGGGATTGCGCTGATTCAGGTGCTAGTCCCTGGGTTGATCAAGCGTCGCTTTGTCGGCCGCGTAGCTCTGGTGATGGGCATCTATTCGGCGGCATTGATGAGCGGCGGTGGCCTCGCCGCCTGGTTTAGTCCGCGTCTAGCGAATAGCTTCGGCCATTGGCATGCCGGGCTGGCTCTATGGGCTTTACCCGCGTTGCTCGCCTTGCTGCTATGGCTGCAAACACCCTGGCGCGCCGCACAAAGCCTATCTGTCGAGCAACGACTGAGTCGGTTTATCCGCAATAAACGCGCCTGGACGCTGGCGTTGTATTTTGGCTTCAGCAACTGCGGTTATATGGCTGTTGTGGCCTGGTTGCCGGCCTACTACCAGCACTTGGGCTGGAGCAGCCAGAACAGTGGCGCGTTACTGGCCTGGATGACGGTGTTTCAGGTGTTGGCTGCGCTGGGCATGCCAGCGCTTGCCCAACGTATGCGTGAGCGCCGTGGTTTGCTGAGCTTCAGCCTGATGACGCAATTGTTGGGTTTTACCGGGCTATTGCTCGCCCCACAACAGGCTGCACTACTGTGGGTGGCGCTGATCGGTTTCGGGCTAGGTGCGTGTTTTGCGTTGAGCTTGATTCTCACCCTGGACCATTTGCAGGAGCCTAGTGCGGCGGGTCAGCTAGCTGCTTTTGTGCAGGGATTTGGTTTCCTAATCAATGCGCTTGCTCCAGCCGCCGGTGGTTTGCTGCGCGAAATGACCGGCGGTTTTTCCACAACGTGGTTGTTGATGATGGCCAGCATCACCTTGATGCTGGCGCTAACGCAGCGTTTTAGCCCCGCCAGTTACTGGCGCATTTCCACCAATGCTCAACAGCCACCCAGCATTGTCGCTTGCGGGTAAGCGGCGGGGGACGTTTAGTTGCGCGATTTACGATTAACCGTTTGCGCCGCTTTGACTGTTTCAGCACCAATATCGGCCTCAAACTGTTGCCAAACCGGTTGCATAGCAGCACGCCAGGCCGCGCGTTGCTCATCGCTCAGGCTGATGATCTGGCTGCGGCCAGACGCCTGCACACGCTGCCGGTCGGCCAGGTTGGCTTCTTCGGATTGGCGGTTAACTTCGAAACTCACTTCATCAATGATGCCTTCCAGCTCACTGCGGATGGCGTGCGGGATGGAAAACCAGAAACGCTGGTTACTCACCAACATGTAATCGAGTACGCCGTGGTTCGTCTCTGTAATAAACGGCTGCACGGTATACAGCTGCTTGCTGTAGATGTTCGACCAAGGGTTCTCGGCACCTTGCACTTTGCCGCTTTTCAAGGCGTCAAAGGCTTCTGCAAAAGGCATGGCCACGGGTGTTGCGCCGACCTGATAGAACTGCGCTTCCAGTACGCTGGACGGCTGAATTCGAAATTTCAAACCTGCAGCGTCTGTCGGTACTTGCAGCGCTTTGGTGGCTGAGAGCTGCTTCATGCCGTTATGCCAATAAGCCAGGCCAATAATGTTGCTAGCTTCCATTGAACGCAGCAGCTGGCGGCCTTTGGCGCGCTTCTGGAAGCGATTGACTGCTTCAAGATCATCGAATAAGAAAGGCAGGTCGAACACCTGCAACTGTTTGGTGTATTTCTCGAACTTGGCCAGTGACGGTGCCAGTAATTGCACCTTGTCGTCAGCTAGCGCCTGCAGCTCATTGTCGTCGCCAAATAGGCTGGAAGCCGGATAAACCTCGACACGAACCTTACCTGCCAGACGCTGATCGACCAATTGCTTGAACAGCAAAGCTCCCTGGCCTTTAGGGGTCTTCTCATCGGCTACATGAGAGAACTTAATAAGGATGGGCTCCTGTTCTTGGGCGGTGCAGAGGTTGAGTGCACCGAACAGCAGGGTGCCAACAGCTATAACAGCAATCGACTTGAACATTGAGGCGTCCTTGGTTGAGGCAGGGCAGTTCTGATTGATCAGGGAATTTAGGCGCTGTACGCATTTTCAAGCGTAGCGGCTTTTCGCCAGCCCCTCTGGTGAGCAACCAGGGGGCTTGTAGATGGCTCAAACTAGAGCGGCGTGGAGGTTACTTCAGTTATGGCGAAGGTGGAGTGCTACGCCTCACGTCTTAACGCTTATTGCGGTTAACTGTTTGCGCCGCTTTGATGATGTCTGCGCCGATCACCCCTTCGAATTGCTGCCATACCGGCCTCATGGCCTGTCGCCAGGCATCACGTTGTTCATCAGTGAGGCTGATGATCTGCGTACCGCTGGTAGCCGCTATGCGATTGCGGTCTGCTTGGTTCGCGGCTTCGGCCTGGCGGTTAACCTCGTAGGTCACCTCATCGATGATGCCTTCGAGCTGGGTACGAATCTGATGCGGAATGGCGTACCAGAAGCGTGGGTTACTCACCAGCATGTAGTCGAGCACACCGTGGTTGGTCTCGGTGATATACGGCTGTACGGTATGCAATTGCTTGCTGTAAATATTCGACCAAGGGTTTTCCGCCCCCTGCACCTTGCCGCTTTTCAAGGCCTCGAAGACTTCGGCAAATGGCAGAACCAGAGGCGTTGCACCCAGCTGACTAAACTGCGCTTGCAGCACGCTGGATGGCTGAATACGGAACGTTAGGCCAGCAGCATCCGTGGGCACCAACAGCGGCTTGGTTGCTGATAACTGCTTCATACCGTTGTGCCAGTAAGCCAGCCCGACAATGTTCTGGCTCTCCATCGAACGCAGTAGCTGGCGACCTTTAGAACGTTTCTGAAAACGGTTAACGGCTTCTAAATCATCAAACAGAAAGGGCAGGTCAAATACCTGCAATTGTTTGGTGTATTGCTCGAACTTGGCCAGCGACGGTGCTAGTAATTGCACCTCATTTTTGCTCAGGGCATCGAGCTCGTTGGCATCCCCGTATAGCGTGGAGTTGGGGTATATCTCGACTTTAACCTTATCTCCCAGGCGCTCTTCAGCGAGCGTCTTGAATAGCAGTGCACCTTGGCCTTTTGGGGTGTTGTCTGCAACCACGTGGGAAAATTTGATGACAATCGGCCCACTGTCAGATGCCGCATGCAAAGAAGTGGAAGCGAGTAGCAGGCTGCCTACAGCGAGGGCGCAAATCGACTTGAGCATAAGCGGTATACCTATTCTTCTTATGTGAGGTGGTGACAACACGCCAGATGACATTGCAACAGTCAAGCAGGAACAGGTTGCCACTGCATGGCTGTTCGCAATGCGCTGCATATATCGCAATGCCTATGCCAGAGTGGCAGCTGCGCTGTAGCGCTTGAGGACTCAGAAAAGTCATGTGAGCGGGCGCACATGACCTGGCGGAAAGCCGCCAAAATAATGCCAAGACAAGCAAGAAACCGCTTACTGAAAAGTGCCTTCCCGCAGGAAGACCCCCACGAATGATTAGCGGCGAATAGCTCGCCAGCCAGTAAACAAACTCAGTACTAGCAGAAGTACAACGCTCAGCAGCGTCCAGTGAGTGAACGACATCCCCAGAATGGTGTAGCTGTTCTGCCCACATACCCCACCGCTCATAAACACGCTGGGCAACCATTCATGCAGCGGTAGGTAAGCGCTATAGAAGGGGAAGGGCGAACAACTGGAACTTTCCAGTACACCGGTCTCGATTAGTACCAGATGCGTGTTGTCATACACCGCCATGCCCGCAGCAGCCAGCAGCAACAGCCAAAATGGCAGGCCCAGCCAACGCAAGCCGAGGGCCTCCAGCGTCAAAATCAACAGACTGATTACACCGCCGCACAGGAGCCATAAACGGATCTGGATGCACAAGGTGCAGGGCTCCCAACCCAGTTGGTGCTGCAAAAGCAGCGCCCCGCCAAGCATGGCGAAGCAGGCGAGGGCAATCAGCGTGAGCAGGGTTTTGAGTGCGGTGGGGCGGGACATCTGAATCTCCGACTGGATTGGCTGTGGCGAATAGCGCGCTGACGTCTCAGACGCATGGCCTATGTTTAAGTTGCGGTGCTCTTGATACAGATAAGGTCAGTAGCGCAAGGATGATCGCCAGCGAATAGGCAAACAAGCCCATAATGATGCGAAGAAGCATTTTCCAGCCGCAAAATGTTGGTTGATGAGCATCGAGCCAGGCACTGCTTAATTACATACGCCGATTGCGCACAGGCGTTCAAGAAGACGCGCACGCCGGGCGCTAATGTTATGCAGTCATATACCCTGACTACTATAAAGGTCATACCGAAAACCTATTGGCCCGTTCGCCGCTCAGCTACCAAGCTAAGCCCACCCCGTTAGGTGAAACAGCAGGAGAAATTCATGTCAAACGAAGCTAAGTGCCCATTCTCGGGCGGCGCTGGAAAAAACACTGTGACTGGTGGCGCGCCAAAGAATGCAGACTGGTGGCCAAACCAGCTCAACCTGAAAATTCTCCATCAGCACTCTTCCAAGTCCGACCCGATGGGGGCTGACTTTAATTATGCCGACGAATTCAAGAGCCTTGATCTGCAAGCCGTGATCAAGGACCTCACCGCTCTGATGACCGACTCGCAAGACTGGTGGCCAGCTGACTGGGGTCACTATGGTGGCCTGATGATCCGTATGGCCTGGCACGCTGCCGGCACTTACCGCATCCACGATGGCCGTGGCGGTGCAGGTAGTGGCAATCAGCGTTTTGCCCCGCTCAACAGCTGGCCGGATAACGGCAACTTGGACAAGGCGCGCCGTCTGCTGTGGCCAATCAAACAGAAATACGGACGCAAACTGTCCTGGGCTGACCTGTTCGTGCTGGCCGGCAATACCGCCTTGGAATCCATGGGGTTCAAAACCTTCGGCTTTGCCGGCGGCCGCCCGGATATCTGGGAGCCGGAAGAGGATACCTACTGGGGGTCGGAAACCGAGTGGCTGGCCACCAGCGACAAACCGCACAGCCGTTACAGCGGCGACCGTGACTTGGAAAACCCGTTGGCCGCCGTGCAAATGGGCCTGATCTACGTTAACCCGGAAGGTCCGGACGGCAATCCTGACCCGCTGGGTTCGGGCCGCGATGTGCGCGAAACCTTCGCCCGCATGGCCATGAATGATGAAGAAACCGTAGCGCTGGTAGCTGGCGGTCACACCTTCGGTAAAGCTCACGGCGCGGGCGATCCGACCTTGGTTGGCGCGGAACCAGAAGCCGCCGGCATCGAAGAACAAGGCCTGGGCTGGATCAATAAGCTCGGCAGTGGCGTAGGTGTTCATGCCACCACCAGCGGTATTGAGGGAGCCTGGAAACCTAACCCCACCACCTGGGATAACGGTTACTTCGACATGCTGTTCGGCTACGAGTGGGAGCTGACCAAGAGCCCGGCCGGTGCCCATCAGTGGACGCCGATAAACTGCAAGCCGGAGCACCTGATTCCTGACGCCCACGACCCGGTGAAAAAACATCCGCCAATGATGACTACCGCTGATATGTCGCTGCGTATGGACCCGGTTTACGAGAAGATTTCGCGTCACTACCACCAGAACCCGCAAGCGTTCGCCGATGCCTTCGCCCGCGCCTGGTTCAAACTGACCCACCGCGACATGGGCCCGCGTGTTCGTTACCTTGGCCCGTTGGTGCCGCAGGAAGAGCTGATCTGGCAAGACCCAGTTCCGGCGGTCGACCACGCCTTGGTTGATGCGCAGGACATCGCAGCCCTCAAAGCCAACGTGCTGGCCAGCGGCCTGTCGATTGCGCAACTGGTTAACACCGCCTGGGCTTCGGCATCCACCTTCCGTGGCAGCGACAAGCGCGGTGGTGCCAATGGCGCACGCATTCGTCTTGCTCCGCAGAAGGATTGGGAGGTTAACCAGCCGGCTGAACTGGCCAAAGTGCTTGCCGCACTGGAAGCCATCCAGCAGAACTTCAATGCCACCGCTACTGGCGGCAAAAAAGTCTCCCTGGCCGACCTGATTGTTCTTGCCGGTGCTGCCGCCGTCGAAGCTGCGGCGAAGAAGGCCGGTGTTGACGTTGTGGTGCCATTCGCCGCAGGTCGTACCGATGCTACGCAGGCGCAAACGGATGTTGAATCCTTCGCCGCACTGGAGCCAAACGCTGATGGTTTCCGCAACTACACCCGTAAGGGGTACGAGCATGTTGCTGCTGAGTTGCTGGTGGATAAAGCACAACTGCTAGAACTGACCTCGCCGGAAATGACCGTACTGGTCGGAGGCCTGCGTGCCCTGAATGCCAACGTCGGCCAAGCCCAGCATGGCGTGTTCAGCAAGCGTGCGGAAACCCTGAGCACGGACTTCTTCGTCAACCTGCTCGACATGAGCACCAAATGGCAGAAGTCCACCACCCCAGGTGTGCTGGAAGGCCGTGACCGCAAAACCGGCGATCTGAAGTGGACAGGCACTCAGGTGGATCTGGTGTTCGGTTCCAACTCTCAACTGCGCGCTCAGGCTGAGGTATATGCCACCAACGATGCGCAAGCGAAGTTCGTGCATGACTTCGTCGCAGCCTGGAGCAAAGTGATGACCCTGGATCGCTTCGACCTCAAGTGATCTAAAAGCAACGCCGTACACACAACTTCGCCCCGTCACGGTCCTCGTGTCGGGGCGAAGTTGTTTATGCAAGTGCCTGATTCAGCTTCAGTTCAGCCAACAGCTTTATTGTGACTGCACTTTTACAGGTAATGGAGTCTCGTTATGGCAAACCCCGGCCTCGTAGCGCACAAAAAGCTCAGCGCAGCGTTCGCACTTTGCGCGTCTGTGTTCACTACCGGCGCGATGGCCAATCAGCCGCAGATCTATGGCCTGCATGAACATGTTGGTCTACAAGAGCTGGCCCTTAAACTGCCGGCCAAATTCGACACCGGCGCAGAAACCGCCTCACTCAGCGCCAAGAATATTCAGGTGTTTAAGCGTGACGGCGGCGAATGGGTGCGCTTTCAGCTGGGCATGAAAGACCCAGAACAAGCTCAAGTCATCGAGAAACCAATCACTCGCATGAGCTATATCAAACGCCGCGCCGGTGACCGCAAACCAGGCGACAAGCAGCTCTACACCGAGCGCCCGGTTATTGAGATGGATATTTGCGTAGGTGATGAGCTGAAGAACATTGAGGTCAACCTGACCGACCGCAGCGCCTTTGAATTCCCCCTGTTGATAGGCTCAACAGCCCTAAAAGAATTCAACGCCGCCGTCAGCCCTGGCGTGCGCTATTCGGCTGGGCAGCCGAGTTGTACGCAGGCGAGTTAGTGGCATGGGCCACACAGAGCCGGCGGAGAGTTCAAATGCTGAACACGTCAATTCAGCTTCGCCCTTGTATTTTCATGCGCCTGTTCTTGAGCAGAATTTATCCCAGTACATAAAAAATCCCCACGGCAAAGAGCAACTGCAGTGGGGTGGGAAGGGCTGGCTGGGCCAACCAAAGGAGCACTGGTAAAGCGGCTAGACGTTGGGTTGCCACCCGCCACCTAGTGCTTTGTAAATGGCGACGATGCCGCGATACAGCTCGACTTCCGCCTGGGCCTGGGCGTCTTCGGCGCTTAGGCGTTCGCGTTCGGCGTCGAGCAGTACGAGGAAGTCCACTTCACCTTCGCGGTAGCGCACACCTGCCTGTTCGGCAGCGGCGCGGCTGGCTTCGGATTGACGCAGCAGGGCGAGTAAGCGCTGTTGACGTTTGCCGTAGTCGCTAAAGGCGTTGGCCGACTCTTCTAGGGCCAGCAGCACCTGCTGTTCATAGTTGGCCAGCGCGCCATCGGCTTCGGCTTCGGCCCCGCGCATACGTGCCCGCACGCTGCCCAGGTCAAACGCTGCCCAGCTGATGGTCGGGGCAATGCCCCAAGCCTGCGCGGCTGATGAACCCAACTGCGAGCCACGCCCGGCGGTGAAACCAAGGAAGCCGGACAGGCTCACCCGTGGGAACAAGTCCGCCGTGGCCACACCGATATTGGCGGTGGCGGCGGCCAGTTGCCGTTCAGCCGCGCGGATATCCGGGCGGCGGCGCAGTAATTCGCCGGGGTCGCCAATAGGCAGGGCTTTGGCAATGGCAGGCAGCGCTTGGGGCGACAGATCCACGCTTAATTGCTCTGGGCGCTGGCCGAGGAGGGTGGCGATGCGGTTTTTCGCCCGCTGTTGTTCAGCTTGCAGCTGCGGCAGGCTGGCTTCGGTGCCGGCCAGGCGGGCATCGCTGCGCAGTACATCAAGCTGGCTGCCGATGCCGGCCTCACGCAATTGCTCGGTGATGGCGCGGGACTTCTGCTGGTTTTGCAGGTTGTCGCGAGCGATGCTTTCACGCAGTTGCGCGCCGCGCAGGCTGCCGTAGGCATCCACCAGCTCGGCGATCAGGCTGACCTGCAGTTGCTGGTAATCCGCTTCGGCAACATCCAGTTCGGCGTCGCTGGCTTCCAGTTGGCGCTGAATGCGGCCAAACAGGTCCAGCTCCCAGAGCATGTCCAGCCCCAGGTCATAGCGCTCGCTGCGCACGCGCTGTTCGGTTACGCCGGGTTGCTGGGCTTTGCCGAACTCACCGCTGGCGCGGCTGGTGATGGTCGGCAACTGGTCGTTGCCTAAGTCATCACGAATGGCCTGAGCTGCACGTAGGCGGGCAAAGGCCACGCGCAGTTGGCGGTTTTCCTGCAAGGATGTTTCTACCAACTGGTTGAGCGTAGGGTCATCAAACTGCTGCCACCAGCTGGTTTCGAAACGCGAGCGGTCGTAGTTACTGCTTTGCGCACTGCTCAGTTTTGCTGCTGCAGTCTGCGGCGTTTGGTAATCCGGGCCAACGGCGCAGGCTGTCAGTGCGAGAGCCAGCAGGCTTATAGCTAGAGGTTTGGCGTTGAGGTTTTTCATGCGTTCACCTCCTGCAAACGGGCTGCTTTACGCGCCTCACGTTTCTCGACAAAACCACGAATCAACACGTAGAACAGCGGAGTCAGCAGCAGGCCGAAGAAGGTCACCCCAAGCATGCCGCTAAATACTGCAACGCCCATGGCATGACGCATTTCCGCACCGGCACCCGAGGACAGCACCAACGGCACAACGCCCATGATGAAGGCAAAGCTGGTCATCAGAATCGGCCGCAGACGCAGGCGGCAGGCTTCCAGTACCGCGCTAACGCGGTCCATGCCTTCTTCCTGTTTTTCCTTGGCAAACTCGACGATCAGGATGGCGTTCTTACAGGCCAGCCCCACCAGTACGATCAGGCCGATCTGGGTAAAGATGTTGTTGTCGCCACCGGCCAGAATCACCCCGGTGATAGCCGACAGCAGGGTCATCGGTACGATCAGGATCACCGCCAGAGGCAGGCTCCAGCTTTCGTACTGGGCAGCCAACACCAGGAAGGCCAGCAGCACACAAAGCGGGAAGACGAAGATCGCGCTATTACCAGCCAGAATCTGTTGGTAGGTCAGGTCGGTCCACTCGAAGCTCATGCCGTTAGGCAGCTCTTCTTTGAGCAACTTGGCCATCGCTGCCTCAGCCTGGCCGGAACTGTAGCCAGGGGCGGCGGCACCGTTGATTTCAGCGGTAAGGAAGCCGTTGTAATGCATCACTCGATCCGGACCTGAGCTGGTACTGACCTTGAGGAACGCCGACAGCGGAACCATCTCGCCACGGTTATTGCGCACTTTGAGCTGGCCGATTTGCTCCGGCTCCAGGCGGAACTGTTGCTCAGCCTGCACGTTGACCTGATAGGTACGGCCAAAACGGTTGAAGTCGTTGGCGTACAGCGAGCCCAGGTAGATCTGCATGGTGTCGAAGATGTCGCTGATCGCCACGCCGTGGGTTTTGGCTTTTTCACGGTCGATGGATGCATCGATCTGCGGCACATTGACTTGGTAGCTGGTAAACACCGACATCGGGTTCAACTCAGGCAGTTGCCGAGCTTTGGCGATGACGTTTTGGGTTTGCAGATACAGCTCGTCATAGCCTAGGTTGCCACGGTCCTGCACCTGCAGGCGGAAGCCGCCGATGGTGCCCAGGCCTTGTACCGGTGGTGGCGGGAAGATCGCCAGATAGGCTTCCTGAATACCGGCGAACTGGCCGTTAAGCTCGGCGGCAATGGCTCCGGCGGACATGTTCTCGCCTTTGCGTTGATCAAAGTCTTTCAGCGCGACGAAAACAATGCCGCTGTTCGGGCTGTTGGTGAAGCCATTGATCGACAAACCAGGGAAGGCAATGGTGTTTTCCACGCCCGGATGTTTGCCGGCGATGTCCGACATGTTCTTGATCACCGCTTCAGTGCGGTCCAGGGTCGCGGCGTCGGGCAGTTGCGCAAAGGCCACCAGGTACTGTTTATCCTGCGGCGGTACGAAGCCACTCGGCGTCGTGGCAAAACCCAGGTACGTCAGGCCCATCAAACCGGCATAAAGCACCAGCGCAATGCCACTGCCGCGCAGCACGCGCTTCACTGTGCCGACATAACCATGGCTGGCGCGGTCGAACACGCGGTTGAACGGTTTGAACAACCAGCCGCCAAACAGCTTGTCGAGCACCACGGAGAAACGGTCCTTCGGCGCGTCATGACTTTTCAGCAACACGGCGGCAAGGGCAGGGGACAGGGTCAGCGAGTTGAACGCAGAGATCACCGTGGAGATGGCAATGGTCAGCGCAAACTGTTGATAGAACTGTCCGCTCAGCCCGGAGATAAAGGCCGTGGGGATAAACACCGCACATAGCACCAATGCCGTGGCGACAATCGGTCCGGTGACTTCTTTCATCGCCTGCTTGGTGGCTTCTACCGGGGTTTTGCCCAAGCCGATATTGCGTTCGACGTTCTCCACCACGACGATGGCGTCGTCCACCACAATGCCGATGGCCAGCACCAAACCGAACAACGACAGCGCGTTGAGCGAGAAGCCGAACATATGCATCACGGCGAAGGTGCCGATCAGCGAAACCGGTACAGCGGCCAGCGGAATGATCGAAGCGCGCCAGGTTTGCAGAAACAGAATCACCACCAACACCACGAGGATGATGGCTTCGAGCAGGGTATGAACAACCGCCTCGATGGAGCCACGCACGAAGATGGTCGGGTCGTAGACGATTTCGTAGTCCACGCCTTGCGGAAAACTCTTCTTCAGTTCGGCCATCCGTGCCCGCACGGCATCCGAGATGGCGATGGCGTTGGAACCAGGGCGCTGGAATACCGGAATTGCCACGGCAGGTTTATTGTTCAGCAAGGAACGCAGGGCGTATTGGCTAGAACCCAGTTCGATCCGCGCGATGTCTTTCAGGCGAGTGATTTCGCCGTTTTCACCGGCGCGAATGATGATGTCTTCGAACTCTTCCTCAGTGACCAGGCGGCCTTGAGTGTTGATCGAGAGTTGGAAGCTGTTTCCTGCATCTGAGGGCGGCGCACCGAGCGAACCGGCAGCGACCTGGCGGTTTTGCTCACGGATGGCATTGACCACGTCAGAAGCAGTCAGGTTGCGCGAAGCCACTTTGTTTGGGTCCAGCCACACACGCAGCGAGTAGTTGCCAAGGCCAAACAGCTGTACATCACCGACACCATCGAGGCGCGCCAGCTCATCTTTAACGTTCAGCGCGGCGTAGTTAGACAGATACAGCATGTCGTAACGGTCGTCCGGCGAGGTCAAGTGCACGACCATGGTCAGGTCGGGCGAGGCTTTATCGACGGTCACACCAAGACGCTGCACTTCAGTAGGCAGGGTCGGCATGGTGCGGGTTACGCGGTTTTGCACCTGTACCTGAGCTTTGTCTAGGTCGGTGCCAAGGGCGAAGGTCAGGGTCAGGGTCATCTTGCCGTCGGCCGTACCCTGCGAGGACATATACAGCATGCCCTCAACGCCGGTAATGGCTTGCTCCAGCGGCGAGGCAACGGTTTCACCGATTACCTTAGGGTTGGCACCGGGGAAGTTGGCACGCACGACTACGGTTGGCGGCACCACTTCCGGGTACTCACTGATGGGCAACTGAAACAGCGAGATCGCTCCGCCAATCAGAATCAACAGTGACAGCACAGCCGCAAAAATAGGCCGCTGAATAAAGAATTGCGAGAAATTCATCGTCGTTTACCTATTAGCCGCGTGGCGCGTTGCTGGCGGTGCTGTTTTTCACCGCGATACGACGGTTGTTCTGGCGCTCGATCGCCTGGCGTTGTTCGGCCAGTTGCGCTTTAGCCTGCTCATCGGCCATGGGCACGCTTTGCGGGTCGACGGTGGAACCGGGGAAGGCGCGTTGTAGACCGTTGACGACGATCTTCTCGCCCTTGGCTAGACCGCTGCGCACGATGCGCAGACCTGCTAGCTTCGGCCCCAACTCAATGGCGCGGTACTGCACGGCGTTGTCCTTATCGAGTACCAGCACGAACTTCTTACCGAGATCCGTACCGACTGCTTCATCCTTGATCAGCGCTGCGTCGTACTGGCCACTGCCGACCAACTTGAGACGTGCATAAAGCCCAGGTGTGAAGCGTCCATCAGTGTTATCAAATACTGCGCGGCCACGGATGGTGCCGGTCTGCGGGTTAACCTGGTTGTCGAGAAAATCCAGCTGCCCAAGGTGTGGGTGGCCTTCTTCGCTGGACAGGCCCAGGTACACAGGGCTGGCATCGCGGGTCTGGCTGCCTGCCTGACGCGCCAACTCGACATACTTGAGGAACACGCGCTCATCCGCATCGAAATAGGCATAGACCTTATCGGTGCTGACCAGCGTGGTGAGGTGACTTTCTCCGGCATTCACCAGGTTGCCTTCGGTGATTTCCGCGCGGCTAACGCGCCCATCAATCGGCGCGGTAACGCGGGTAAAACTGAGGTTGAGGCGGGCGTTATCCAGTTCTGCCTGGATGCCGGCTACAGCAGCCTTGGCTTCTGCCGCAGCGCTTGTACGGGCATCAGCAAGCTCGGCAGAAATGGCGTTGCTCTGGCGCAAACGCTCACCTCGGCTGGCTTCACTTTGCGAGCGGGCAAAACTGGCGCGGGCTTGTTGCAGTTGGGCTTCCAGACGTTTGACTTCGGCTTGGAACGGACGCGGGTCGATCTGGAACAGCAGGTCGCCTTTCTTCACCAGGCTGCCTTCATTGAAGGCTACGCGGTCAACGAAACCCGACACACGTGGACGAATATCTACCGACTCAGGCGCTTCCAATCGGCCAGTGAACTCGTCCCACTCATTGATCGGCTGTTCGATCACTTCTGCCACACTGACTTTTGCTGCAGGCATTTGTTGTGCACTTTCAGGCGCTTTACCGCAGGCGCTCAATACCAACAATGCGGCAAGGGCGAGGGGAAAATGCCAGAGGTTCTTATTCGACTGTTCCATGTGTACTTCCGCCAGAGGGTGTTATGAATGGGCGGAGTCTGCGGCGGTGGGGGGATGACAACGAATCGAACGACTCGAAGATATGTATCACTCAGAATGATGGTTAGTAAGTTTGTATCAATATTGGGCTATGCGAGCGACGCAGTTCAGGCTAGAGCGCGTGCGGATTCAGGTGAGGCGTCTAGATCATCATCGAGCCTTGCGTCTTGAACTACGGATTCTGACACAGGGAGTTTTTGCCTTATGGGCCATCCCTAAAATACGCGTTGGTATTTATCAAACGGTTGAAATCCTAAAGCGGCTTTCTTCAACTGACGCTCAATACGGCGATGGCATGTAGCCGTTTTTAACCGTTTTTAACCGTTTTTCGTCCGTATCAACCCTGCCTCAGGAGCCAGCAGCCAATTATTGTGGAGGCTGGTCGATGATCCCGAGGAGCGTTGAGTGAACACCCACAATGAATTCAAACCCCGCCGACATGACAACGTGCAGCTGTGTGAGGCTGAGATTTCGCAGGTCGCATTTGAAAACGCCCGCATGGCATTGCGTGCTCATTCACAGCTGTCGATCCCGGCGCGCCTAGCCGAGTTGTCCAAACTCAAACAAACCATTCTGGCCAATCGCTCAATGATCATCGAACGGGTCATGCAAGAGGTTGGCAAATGTCGAACAGATGCACTGATCGCGGAAATCCTCGGCACTCTCGATTGGCTCAACTGGCTGGAGAATAATGCCGAACGGCTGCTGAAGCCTGAAAAGATCAAAACCCCGATTACCTTGCTGGGCAAGCAGTCGTTGCTGCTGCATGAACCCTTGGGTGTAGTGCTGATCATCTGCCCCTGGAATTATCCCTTCCATAACGCTATCACCGGTATTGCAGCAGCGATTGCAGCGGGCAATGCGGTGGTCTACAAACCCTCCGAGCACTCACCTTGCAAGGGGCTGATCGAACACGTCCTGGCGTGTTCTCCCATACTCCAGGCTCTGGTCCAGGTGGTTTACGGCAACGGTAGCCTGGGCTCGGCGCTGATCGAGCAACAGCCGGCGAAGATTTTCTTTACCGGCAGTGGCCCAACCGGCAGCAAAATCATGGCTCAGGCCAGTCGCGAGTTGATCCCCGTAGAGCTGGAGCTTGGCGGTAAAGATCCGATGATTGTGTTTGCCGACGCGCCAATTGCGCGGTCGGTGGCGGGTGCGTTGTGGGGTGGCTTCACGAATGCCGGGCAATCCTGTAGCGGCGTAGAGCGGCTGTTGGTAGAGCACAGCGTGATTGATCGTTTCGTTGACAGCTTGGTTCAGGCGGCGGAAAAGCTCGTCGTACGTGTTGGCGATAACGGCGACGCCGATGTTGGGCGCATGACCGTCGGTTTTCAGCGCGACAAGGTCATTGAGCATGTGCAAGATGCCCTGAAGCGCGGTGCCCGCCTGCGATTCGGCGCCATCCCTGAGGCGAATTCCCTAACTGTACAGCCCATAATTCTCGACCGTGTCACGGCGGATATGCGGGTTTGGACCGAGGAAACGTTCGGGCCGGTATTGCCGGTGATGGCCTTTACCAGCGAATCACAGGCCATTGAGTTGGCCAACGACACCCACTACGGCCTGTGTGCCAGTGTGTTCAGCGCTGATGCGCAGCGCGCGCTGCGCGTGGCCGCTGCGCTTGAGGTCGGCGGTGTTTCGATCAATAACGTCAACATGAGCGAAGGCAATCCGGGCTTGCCGTTCGGTGGGGCGAAGAAAAGCGGCTTCGGCAAGCTGCGTGGGCCGGAAGGGTTGCTTGGCTTCACTCGCAGTAAAGCCATACTGATCGACAAGTCCGGCACCAAGATCGAAGCCAATTGGTACCCCTACACACCGCGCAAATTCAAACTGTTCGAGCGTTTCATTCAGGCGCTGTATGGGCCGCGTCGTTTGCGCCTGCTGGCAATCGCCTGGCATGGCCTCAGGCTTGAAGCCTTCAGCCAAAAGCCGCGTGATTGATTGCAGTGTTCAGGCTCGTGTTTGTCGTGGGCCGTGCCCTGTCCAACGCTTGAACGCCTTGCGGAAATTCTGCGCGTCGCTGAAACCAACCTCGCAGGCGACTTCATCCAGGGTCATACGCACATTGCCCAGCAGCGCTAAGGCTCGCTGTTTACGCAGGTTATCCAAGATCGCCTGAAAGGACATGTCGTTCTGTGCGAGTCGACGGCGCAGGGTCCGCTCGCTCATGCACAGTTGCGAGGCAACCGCTGACAGGCTGACAGGGGTGCGCAGATCACGCCCCAGAATGCGCTCGACGGACTCGATAAACTCAACTTCGCCGCCTCGATCAGAACTCATCTCCAGTAACTCGACGACTTGTCGATTGCTCAGCGCATCGTGGGTGCCGATAGGGGTGTTGGCCCAGTGGTTGGCGCAGACAAATAGATTGTGCTTGCGATCAAAGTGCACTGGGTATCTGAACAAATGCTCATAGTGATCGGCGTAGGTTGGCCTTGGGTAACTCAGCTCAATCGAAGATGGGCTGAACGCCGGGCCGGCCAGAGTGCGCGCGATATTCAGAAGCACGCCGAAGGCTTCTTCAACGAGAAAGATCAGAATGTCGGGCTCATGAAATGGGCAGGAGGCTTGGAGCGTGATGTGTCCTGGCGATTCAAGGTGCTCGAAGCTCAACAATGCGCCGGTCTGCTTCTGCATCTCGACGCCCAGCGCTATCGCACTGCCTAGGGTGGCGCTGGTTATCATGGCGTAACCCACCAGGCCCATGGAGGTGATGGACTCTGTCGTGCTCATGTCCAACCCCAATCCTCGGTCGCGGCCCTTGGTCATTTCCAGGGCGCGTTTGATCATCAGGCATGCTTGACGAATCGATACGCGGCTTTGTGGGTTGGCCAGGTCTGCGATGTTGAAACCCAAGCCCATGCACAGCCGGCTTGGGTCCAGGCCCAATTGCACGAGGAGGTCCGCCAGGCTGCGTAACAGGTTGACGGGTAAATCGGCTGTGTGCCGTATCGGGCTGCGCATGCTGTACTCCTCGTTGTGCGCCTACTTACCCAGCATCAGGCGGATCACCAGGCGGGCCAACCGCCCATACGGTGCTGAAACTTTGTCAGACATATTGAAAGGACTCAGCTTGAAAACGCCACGAGCATGGGACAGGCGCACAAAGCCTTCATAGCCGTGGTAGGCCCCTGTGCCGCTTTCACCGACGCCGCCGAAGGGAAGGTCGTCCTGGGTGGCATGCAGCATCGTGCCATTGATCGTCACACCACCCGAACGGGTTTGCTGCAGCACTTGGTTGATGCTGGCTCGATCATTGGAGAAGCAGTACAGCGCCAACGGTTTGGGTCGCGCATTGATAAAAGCGAGCGCCTCGTCGAGAGAGTCATAGGCGATTACCGGCAACAGTGGGCCAAAAATTTCCTCGCGCATGATATCTGTGCTTAGCGGCACATCAGTCAGCAGGGTAGGCGGGATTTTGCGCTCGGTGGTCTGGTCGAACGCCTTGTCCTGCCACACCTTGGCTCCGGCCACGATGACCTGATCCACTAGGTTCAACAGGCGTTCGTAGTGCCGCTGCGAGATGATCGAAGTGTAGTCTTTGTTGCCCTCAATAGTGGGATACAGCTGCTTGGCTACGGCCATCCATTCGGTGGCAAAGCGCTCGACCAGTTGTCGCGGCACCAGCACGTAGTCGGGGGCGACGCAGGTTTGACCGGCGTTGAATAGCTTGCCGATGGCGATCATCCGCGCGGCCTTCTTCAGCGGAAAGTCCTCCGTGAGCACAACCGGCGACTTGCCTCCCAACTCCAGCGTTACCGGGGTCAGGTTGCGCGCTGCGGCCGCCATAACCAGACGCCCGACCTGAGTTGAACCGGTAAACAACAAGTGATCAAACGGCAGCTCGCTGAAGCGACTGGCCAATTGTGCGTCGCCAATGACCACGGTGACCTGATCGGCGGGAAAGGTTTGGGCGAGTAGCTCTTGCAGCAACTCGGCGGTACGCGGCGTCAGCTCCGACGGTTTGATCATCACCCGATTGCCCGCCGCTAGGGCTTCCACTAACGGCACCAGGGTCAGCATCAGTGGGTAGTTCCAGGGGGCCAGAATGCCCACTACACCTAGCGGTTGATAAATCACCCGCGCACTGGCGGGCTTGAATGCCATGCTCACTTTGCGTTTGCTGGGGCGCATCCACGCCTTGAGGTGTGAGCGGATATGCTTGATGCCGTTGACGATGGGCATCAGTTCACTGAGCTGAGTCTCGGCGAATGAACGGTTACCGAAATCCGCACACACCGCTTCCAGCAGTTGCTCATGGTGATCGCTGACCAGACGCGACACGGCGTCCAGGGCGGCGATGCGCTGCTCGTAGGTGGGGGCACCCTGGGCATACACGGCGGTTTGTTGGGCGGTGAACAGTTCATTGAGCAACGGTACGGGCTCAAGCGAAGCGGGCATGCTGCTGACGGGCTGATTCATAACGGTAATCCTTGGGCAAAGTGCAGGAGGAGGGGCGGTGAGAACGCGTGGGCCGTCAGAAGAAATTTTTGCCATCGCCGCGGTAAGTCCGCACGCGGTCCACCACGCGTCCGTTGCTGATCACCAGCAGTTCATCGAAACGCTCACACAGTTCGCCCGCCTTGGCGTGACGAAACAGCACCGGGTCGCCGATGTTCAACGCCTGGTCTAGGGTGTGCCGCAATGGCGTCTGTACTTCGCCGGCGGCTTCGTTGTCGATCAAGCGGCAGCCGCTGGGTAGCCAGGGCCGGGGCAATCGGTCCTTGCCCGCTGGCCCGGAGGCGATGTAACCACCGCCTGAGCAGACCATTACACCGGGTGCCTGGGTGCGCGTCACGGGTAAGGCAAAGCCCGCGGCGGGCGTCAGTTCAAAGACTTGGTAATGGTCGAACAAGGTCGGCGCGTACAGGCCGGAGCCAGCCGCCAACTCGGTAACTGAAGGGTCGAGTCGAGTGCTTTCAAAACTGCCCGTGCCACCGCCATTCACAAAGCGCAGGGTGTGGCCTGCTTTACGCAATGCCTGCACGACCTGCTCACGGCGTTTATTAACTTCGGCAATGGAGCGGCGTTTGAGAAAACGGATGATCCCATTCTTGACGGCTTGGCCTGGCACCGCATCCATCAGTCCGGCAATTTGCCCTTCATAGCCCATCAGGCCTTGCAGCGTGACGCCCTTATGGGCGGCGATATCGGTAGCCAGTCCGAGTGCGCTCGCCACGTCATTGATTGGTGAACGGTGCACGCCAAAGTACAGCCCGGGAAAATCCGATGACATATCCAGATCGATTGCCAACGGCATGACGACACCTTCGGCCACGGCGATTTTGTTGATCGCCTGGACCTGAGCCAGGTTGTCGACCATCAAGGTAATCGAACGCCCACGGCGCAATTGGCAGGCAACTTTTGCCAGGCTGTGCTCATCGACCGTCGGGTAAGCCACGACGATATCGTCAAACCCCAAGCCAGCCAGCCAGGCGGCTTCGGCAGCGGAGTAGCACAGCAGGCCTTGTATAAACGGACCTGCGGCCATGATCGTGCGGATCATCTCCACCGAGCGTATGGATTTGGTCACCAGCCGTACAGGCAGATGCCCGGCGCGTTTGCCCAGGCGCTGAAGGTTGTCGGTCAGTGCATCCAGGTCGATGAATGCGGCGGGTAGCGGCACCCCGGCCAGCACCTGATGGTAATAGGCGTAATCGCGAACGGGTGGTGACTGAGGTGTTTCGACACGTGGCATGAGGGACCCAATGAGTTCAGCAGTAAATGAGATGACCTGTGGTCTCGCTGCTGAGAGGGTAATGGGCACGTGGCTACCATTGAAGGTGCGATCCGGCCTGCCAACGGGTCCGCACCGGCCATGTTCGTGCCCACTTCACGCGCTTGGAACAGGGGCTAGCCGATCCAAATGGCTGACAATCATCGATGCGACCATGGCACAGACGCTCTTGGGGTCCAGGGACTCATCAAACAACAGTTCGATAGTCGTGTGGATCATTTCCACCGCCACCCTGGCAGCTGTGGCGAGCTGTTGCGGGTCCGCCTGTGGGAACACTGTCGCAAGGATACTTGCCTGTGCGCCGGATACTTTCCGGTGCGAGTCGATCCTCACGTGCTCCAGCGCTGGTACCGCGCGCAGCCCTTTGAGTATCCACATGCCGCCCAGGGTTGCATCGGTGACCCGATAGGTTTCCAGGATCAGTTCGGCGAGCGCCGACTCCAGAGCATCGGGCGGTCCGGACAGTAGTTGCGGCGTGATCCAGTGGTCGATCAGGCCGTTCTGCTTTTCCAGTAGACGCTCGCCCAATACCGTCAACAGTGCGTACTTGTTCGGAAAGTAGCGATACAGCGCCGGCGGCGTCAGCCCTGCACATTCGCAAACCAGATTGGTGGACAGGCGCTCGATACCCACATCACACAGGGTCTGCGCGGTGGCAACGAGAATCCGCTCGTAGGTCTCAGTGCTGCGCTGCTGTGCAGGCGGTTTCTTTTGTTCCTGGGTTTTCCCGGTGTTAGCGGCGCGGGCGTTGGCAGTGTTGGGCTTGGCCATAGGTACCTAGCAAAAGAGGTTGAAGAGTCAGCTTATCAAAGTGAGAAAAAAATGTTGCCGAGGGCTTTAATGATAGTTATAACTATCGTGTAGCGATGACTATCATATTGATGCGTCGCTAGTGTGACGGTCTCTTAAAACAAAAAATACAGGTGATGACTATGAATGTGAGGCAATGGCTTTTCCTTTCACTGGCACTGGTGTGCTCCTCCAGCAGTTATGCAGCGGCGGGGCCACAGGAGGCCAAAGGCCTCTGGCTAACGTCGGAAAAGGATGCGGTGGTCAAGGTCGGCGATTGTGCCGACAAGCCAGACGCACTGTGTGGAACGGTGGTCTGGGTCAAGGATGTGGCCTCCATCACCAGCGATTGTGGCGTACAGATCATGCAACTGGGTCGTTATGACCAGAAAGCGTGGCGCGATGGTTGGGTTTTTGATCCCCGCGATCATAAAAAATACAAAGGCGTCGTTCGGGTCAAAGAGGGCGTCCTCAATGTCCGGGCTTTTGTCGGCACCGAGCTCCTCGGCAAGACAGAGCAATTCGAACGCGTTGCCTCACTGCCTCCTACACCGGTTTGCACTCTGTAAATCCGACCTTTCTTGTGGGAGAACCTCATGCGTAAAACTACACACCATTATCTGATGGCTGCTTTGCTGTGGCCTGTCGTTAGCCCATCCTTGGCATTCGCCGACGAGATGGCCAGCTATGCCGTCGACATCACGGCCAAGGCCATGTCCGATGTCAGAACCCGGGGGGTGTCGGATTCCTTGAACCGACCGGGTGCCAAAGTCACCATTCAAGTCGCCCATGAATCAGGCTTGGTAGCTCTTGCCGAATTTACCACCGTCAGTAAGAAACAATTTCTTGAAGGTAATGGCCTGAATGTTCTGCTCGCGGGCGGCTATCGCTTCGGCGATCCGGAAGCGTGGCATTACGGGGTAGGTCTGGCGGCAGAGATGTTCCCCGGGGCAAAGTTCAAAGCACCGAATAAATTCGACTTTGAAACCTTCACCCTCACTGATGAGCGTACGAGCAACTACAACAGCCAGTTCGCCGTATTAGAGGTCGGCTACGGCGCGCTGGAAGGTCGCATCGCCCGCGTATTGTCGAAAACCTATCGTGGCGCTAACACCGGCGGCGTATGCGGGACCCAGTTGCAGTTTCGTGAAGACCCGACCAAGGGTTTGGAATGCTACGCCAAGGGCGACCGCAACTCCCGGGGCAGTATGTTGTATGACCTGGACTACAAATATGCCCTCGGCATGAATACCACGCTCAAACTGCATGCCGGTTATCAGCAAGTCGTTAACTTCTCCGAGGCGAACGAGTCCGACTACGCAATTGGTTTGATCCATCACTTGTGGGGCTTCGATTGGGGGCTTGACTGGGTGACCACCAATACGCGCGCGCGCGAGTTGTATATGGCCGAGGACGGCGGTCATGTGCGCTCCACGGATGACGACCGCTGGGTCGCATCGATTTCGCGTACTTTCTGAGTAAACCTCTATGACTTCGCTTTTCTTATCCCGGACGCCTCAGGCGGTCACCGGCCTGGAGCAACTCGTCCTCGCGGTGGACCTCGGCACCTCAGGCTGCAAGTGCGCCCTGGTTTCATTAGAAGGCGAGATTCGGGCCTGGGCGTTTCACAGTGTGCCGCTGCATGTGAGCGGGTTGAGCGTCGAGCAAGAACCGCAGGATTGGTGGGATGCCTTTCTGCGTGGCGCCAACGAACTGCTGAGTGCTGATCCTGCGCGGCGGCGTCAGGTAATCGCCGTGTGCTGTTCAACGCAGGGCGAAGGTACGGTGTGTGTGGATCAGAACGGCGCTGCCATTGGGCGTGCGATGTTGTGGTTGGATAAGCGGGGGGCCGGCGCAGTAAAAAAACGTATGGGGGGAGGGCGGTTCAGCCTGGCCGGCTACGGGCCGCTCAAACTCTGGCGTTCACTGCGCCTGACCGGCGGCGTGGCTTCGTTGTCCGGTATGGATGCCGCCGGGCACATGGCTTACATCCTCGATCACGAGCCGCTGCGCTATGAGCGAACCCATAAGTTCCTCAACGTGCTCGACTACATGAACCTGCGCCTGTCGGGTCGCTATTGCGCCACCAGCGACTCGATGTTGACGGCATGGATTACCGATAACCGCGACCCTCACCGCATTCGCTACGACGACGGCTTGGTCAAGGCCCTGGGTATCGACGCCGGCAAACTGCCAGAGCTTGTGCGTTCCACTGATGTTATCGGCACGTTACGCCCGGAGCTTGCCGAGACGCTCGGATTGGCAAGCTCCACGCAAGTGGTGGCGGGCGCCGTCGACACCTCGGCGGTGGCCGTCGGCGCCACTGTCAGCGACTTTGCCCCGCACCTCTATTTGGGTACTTCGTCGTGGGTTGGTGCTCACGTCCCATTCAAGAAAACCAGCGTGCGCCACCACATCGCTGCGGTACCCAGTGCCGTCAACGGCCGCTACTTGGCGATGGCTATGCAGTCGGCGGCGGGGGCAAACCTTTCTTTTCTGCGCGACAAGGTGCTGTACCACCCGGATGAGCTGCTCAGTGACGAACAACAGCCGGATGTCTACGCCTTGCTCGACCGCATTGCCGCGCGGGTGCCGCCGGGGTCTAGAGGCTTGATCTACACGCCCTGGCTATGTGGCGAACGCTCGCCAATCAGTGACCCGAGCCTGCGCGCGGGTTTGTTCAACCTGAAGTTAGAACACTCACGGGAGGACATCATTCGCGCCTTCATGGAAGGGGTTGCGTTGAATACGCGCTGGATGTTCGAACCGTTCTCGCGCTTTCTCGGCCAGCCCAGCGAGGTGATCGTGGCCACCGGTGGCGGTGCCCAATCGGACGTGTGGTGCCAGATCATGGCTGACGTCTGCGGGCGCGTTATCCAGCAACCGCAGAACGCGATCCAAACCAACGCCCGCGGGGCTGCGTTCATTGCGGCGGTGGCGTTGGGCAAGCTGCAGTTTCACGATCTATCGAGCCTCAAACGCCCCCATCGCCTGTTTGAACCGTCCCGCGCCACCCGCGCCCTGTACGACGATCAATTCGCCACGTTCCAGGAGGTCCGCAAGCGCCTCGCGCCGCTGTATCGACGCTTGAACCATCCACAGGAGACTGCCTCATGAGTCATGTCCAACAGCAAATCGTCGAGCTTTCGCAGCATCTGTGTCACCGCGGTTTTTTTGCGGCCACGGGCGGCAATCTCGCACTGCGCATCGATGCGCAGCACATCGCTGTCACGCCATCGGCCACCGACTATTTCACCATGCGCCCGGAGGATGTCTGCGTGCTGCGCCTCAAGGATCTGGCGCAGCTCTCCGGTGAACGTGCCCCCACGGTTGAAAGCGGACTGCATGCAAAAATCCTGCGGGCGCGCCCGGACGTGCAGTGCAGCATCCACACGCATCAGCCCGTAGCCAGTGCTTGCACCTTGCTCGGCGAACCGATGGATGTGCCCAACCCTGAACTGTGGAATTCCTTGGGTAAACACATCCCCCTGGTCGGGTACGCGCCTTCAGGCTCCAGCTGGCTGGCCGGCAAGTTCGGCCGGGCCATTCGTTGGGATTACAACGCGTACCTGATGCGCAACCACGGGGTGTTGTGCTGTGGCCCGGATGTCGAGACAACTCTGTCGCGCCTTGAGGACCTCGAGACCTTTTGCCGTGACTACCTGTTACGCCAAATCACTGAACAGTCCCGGCATAAATCACAGTCGCCTGCCGCCGTGGCACGCCTGGTCGACGCCCTGGTGCGTTCCAGCGCTGCCGAAGCCCACTCTTCCTCCGAGACCCCATCATGAACAAGCCTCTTGATCCCACCACATTGCCTGCGATCGCCAATTCAGCGGTTTCGCAATGGCCTGACGTCGACTCGCTATATCGGCGCTTCGATGCGCTGGTAAAACAGCCGATCCGCCCCTTGAAGCGTGAAGCGCTGAGCAAGGTCATGGGCTATTTCGACGAGCGTTGTCAGGGCTCGAAACGACTTTCTGAAGAGGCCAAAAAATTTATCCCCGGGGGCGTGCAGCACAACTTGGCGTTCAACCATCCATTCCCGCTCGCCGTTGCCCAGGCCAAAGGCGCACACCTGACGGATGTCGACGGCAATCGCTATATCGATTTTCTGCAAGCCGGTGGGCCGACCCTGTTGGGCTCCAACCATCCAGCCATTCGTGAGCAGGTCAACCGGATTCTCGACGACTGCGGCCCGGTCACCGGCCTGCTGCATGAGTACGAGGTGAAGCTGGCGCAGTTGGTCTGCGAAGTGATGCCCGGCGTCGACATGGTGCGTCTGCTGGGCTCCGGCACGGAGGCCGTCATGGCGGCGGTGCGCCTGGCGCGTGCGTATACCCGCAAGAAATGGGTGATCAAGATCGGCGGGGCATATCACGGTTGGAGTGACCAGTTGGTGTATGGCATGCGCTTGCCGGGCACCGGCCGTATGGAGGCAGTCGGGATTCCACGTGGCGCCACGGCCCACACCCAGGAGAGCCCGCCGAATAACCTCGATGCCTTGCGCCGGCGCTTGCAGATCAACCGCCTGCGCGGCGGCACGGCGGCGATCATGGTGGAGCCTTTTGGCCCGGAAAGCGGCACGCGTCCGGTGCACCCGGACTTCAACCGCCAACTGCGCAAACTGTGCGACGAGTTCGATACCCTGTTGATTTTCGACGAAGTGGTCACCGGCTTCCGCGCCGGCTTGGGGGGCGCACAAGCGTATTTCAACGTGATGCCGGACATCACCGTACTTGGCAAATGCCTGACCGGCGGCTACCCCATGGCCGGTGCGATCGGTGGGCGCAGAGATGTCATGCAACTGCTCGCCGGCGGCATCGGCACCTCTGCTCGGCGCGCGTTTGTCGGTGGCACGCTGTCGGCCAATCCTTTGTCTTGCGTGGCGGGTTACTACGCCTTACTTGAGGCGCGCAAATTGAATGCGCCCGCCCTCGCGGGACGCGCCGGCGACCGTATGCGTAAGGGGCTCGATGAGATCATCAACCGCCGTGGCTTGCCCTACGTGGCCTATAACATGGGTTCCATCGTGCACCTGCAAACGTCGGGTGTGCTGTTACTGGACACCAGCAATCCACTCAAGCTACTGCGGGCACGCAATGAAGCCAAGTCGCGCAAGCACATGATGGAAGAAATGGGCGCTGCCTATACCGCGCATGGGTTGATCACGCTGGCCGGCAGTCGGATCTACACCAGCCTGGCCGATACCGACGATGTCATCGACGACGCGCTTGAGCGCTTCGATGCCGTTTTTCAATTGGTGTGAGGTGAGCGCGATGCAGGATGTTCTGCGACAACAGTGGCTAGAAATTCGCCAACGGCTGGTCGGCTTGGTGGAGGCGGGGAGTAGCGTTTCTTTACGCATACCGGGCCAGGAACGTATGTGGTGGGGGCTGCTAGATGATGCGGTTCCCAGCTGTATCGACTGGTCGGGGCATGTCATGGGTGACAGCCAGACCCATCATGCCATCTACCGCGCTCGCGCCGATGTAGGCGCGGTTCTGCTCGGCGGCGGCGATTTCGCCAGCAGCCTGAAGGACTTTGGCGGGGTGATGCCGATTTTATTTGATGAGCAAGCTCGGCATATTGGCCATATGGGTGTACCGGCGGACTCAATCCCGGACATTGCCACCGCCTTACAGCGCGGTGGTAACGCCGTGTTGATCAAGGGCGTGCCCGTAACCCTAGGCACCACTGGCACTCGAATGGCGCTTAACGCGCAACTGTTCGAAAAATGCGCCAAGGCATTCACCCTCGCCAAAGCGTCAGGCGCCAAGATGACGCTTCTGCCTTGGTGGGTGGTGTGGGTGGCCAACAGCCGACTGATGAAAGATGAAAAACGCGCGACGCAATGTTTTGCTCGAGGCGAGATTCCGCCGGAAAACAGTGGTTACTGAGACCCTCCAAGAGGTGTAACGCCATGCACATGTCGTCCGCTGTTTCCCGTAAAAACCTGAGTGCAGCCTTGGCGCTGGGCTCGATTGCCGTATTGATGGTGGGGCTGCAACCCTTACTGCTGGGAGAACTGCTGGCGCAAAACCGGCTTTCACTTGAAGGCGTCGGTTTGGTCGCAATGGGCGAAATTCTCTCGCTGGGGTTGGGCGTAGTCCTGGGCGATTTACTGCGTTCGGTGTTTAGCCTGCGCCTGATTACGGTTGTCGCCATCCTGGCGGCATCGGCTATGGACTTGATCACGGCCAATACCACCGGGGATGGCGCACTGGCGCTGACGCGAGCCTTGGCCGGGCTGGCCGAAGGTTTGTTGTTATGGGGGACTGTGAATCTGATCGTCCAAGGCCCTGCACCTGACCGCATGGCGGGTGTATTCATGGTGGTGCAAACCCTTGGCCAAGCGCTGGTGGCTGCGGTATTGGCGTATTGGGTACTGCCTATTCAGAGCGCATCGTCTTATGGCTTCGTGTTTTTAGGTGCGCTGACGGCAGCTTCTTTATTGTTAGTCCAGTGGCAACCCATTCGACTGGCAAGTCAGCAAGCACAGCGCGCGGATGATGGCGGGTTCGGTTGGGGCCTCAATCACCTGCTGTTGTTAGGCCTGGTTTTTATGCAGCTCAGCGCCATTGGTGGGCTTTGGGCTTACCTTGAGCCGTTAAGCAGATACGTGGGGCTTGATGCACAAAACTCACAATTGCTCATTTCCGGCACGCTGTTGATGCAAGTGCTGGGCGGCTGCCTGGGGATTGTCCTGGTGCGCCGAGTGTCGGACTTTTCGTTGTTGGCCGTCGCCGCGTTGTTGTTGGGCGGCATTGCGCTGGGTATGTATTTTTCTGCCGACATGGGCGTCAGGGTATTCCTGGTGTTGTGTGGTGCGTTTGGTTTGGTCTGGCTGATGCTAACGCCGTTCCAAGTGCGTATCGCGCTGCAGCTTGATCCTTCAGGGCGGATAGCCGCGTTGGTGCCGGGCATGCAACTGTTGGGATGTGCCTTCGGCCCCTTGGTGGCATCGCAGTGGGTGGCAGGGGAGAACGCCGAGTACGTGTTGCTGGTCAGTGCCGTGTTATCGCTGATTGCATTGACGTTGGTCGGTTTACTTCGCCTGTGCCCAGCGAGCAAACGTGCCAGTTTTGCGCGCAAAGTGGTGCTGGTGGTTGGCGCATCCTCCGGCATGGGCCGCGGCCTGGCGGTGCGCCTGGCGCAAGAGGGTGCCTGGGTGGTGGCAACGGCCCGGCGCAAGGAGCTGTTGAATGACCTACAACGCGAGATCACGCTTCAGGGTGGCCAATGCATGGTCTCGGCGGTGGATGCGCTGGATGAACACGCGGCGGCCGGACTCGTGGATGAAATCGTCGAGCTGTATGGACGCCTGGACGTGGTTGTGCTCAACGCCGGCGGAGCCCCCGCGCTGGATATGCGAGAGATGAACGCGGCGGATGTCACAGCGTATATGCGCTCGAACTACGATGTGGTGGTCAACTACCTGTTCCCGGCCCTGAAGCAAATGAGTCGTCAGGGGCATGGTTTTGTAGTGCACACCAATTCTCTGGCGGGCTTTCTGGGCGTAACACTTCAAGGCCCTTACAGTGCCGCGAAAGGTGCGCTGCGCTTGCTTATCGATACTTGCCGCATCGAGTTCGGTGGCAGGGGGATCCGGTTTCTTTCCCTCTATCCCGGATTTGTCGCCACCGCCCAGACGGCGAATGACGGCATGCCGGCACCGCTGGAAATATCAGAGGCGGCAGCCGTCGAGCATATGCTGTTTGCCATGCGCAGCCAGCGCTGGGATTACATGTTTCCATGGCCTATGCGGTGGTTGATCCGGTTGGCAGTGATATTGCCTAAACCGCTCACGCTATGGGTTTTACGGCGGGATTTGCCGGCGCGGGCAGATGACTGCAACGCGTCTTCAGCGGTGATCGCCTTCAAGAAAACCTCGGCATAATCGCTTGGCTTATCTGTCCTTTATGTGGTGCGCTGCGTATTCGGCAGCGCGCCCGTCCAGCGTTTGAAGGCGCGCCTGAAGCCCCGTGCATCGCTGAAGCCAATGCTGTGAGCAATGTCAGCTGTCGACATATTGGTGTTTTGCAGTAAGTCGCAAGCGCGCTCGTGCCTGATTCGATCTAGCAGGCCGCTGTACGTCACCCCCAGGTCCGTCAGGCGACGACGCAGGGTACGTTCACTCATGTTGAGTTCTTTTGAAAACGTTTGCAGCGCTTCAGGGTCGTCGAGGTTGAGACGGATATGACTGGAGAGGGTTTCAACCAGGTCATTGCGTGAGCCGCGTCGGTTGATCATCTGGTCCAACTTGGCCCGCAACGGGCCACACACCATGTCGTCATAGTCCGGTAAGCGCGCGTTCAACCAATGGACTTCGCAGATCAAGCGATTTTTCCCAGCCATGAATTTTATCGGGCAACAAAATACCCGCTGATAGGCCTGGGCATAATCCGGACGTGCATAGGACAACTCCACCCTAAGCGGGTTGAAGGCTGGCCCTATCAGCCGCCTTACCACGGACACAGCGCTGGCAAAGGCTTCTTCGATCAAGAACGGTTCTATTTCAAGGTCAAATACCTTGGGTTTGACCTCAATGATGAACTCGGTGGGATGAACACTGGCGCGGTGCTCCAGTAACGCACCGGCATCGCCTTGATGTTCAAGGCCATAGGTGATGGCCTCACCAAGGGTTTTGCAGGTCAGCATGGCCAAGCCTGCCAGTCCCCAGGACACCGGCGTCTGACGCATGCCCGTGGAGAGCCCCAGCGCCGGGTCTTTCACCGCGCGCTGCGTTCGAGTAATCAGCGTTCGGGTCTGCCGGTAAGATAAGCGCATGTCCAGATCAAGCATCTCGGCATAACCGAAACCGAGGCCGCGACAAATGCGTTGCGTCGACAGCCCGCTTTCCATCAAGAGGCTGAACAACGCCCGCACGACGTTTGGCACCACTACAGCTTCATCTTGCTGGGGATGCTGTGTCCAATGCTGCGCAGCGGCTGCGGGTTCTAACATGGGGCGAACGCTCGGTATCAAAAGGGCCTGTAGAGGTTATCCCTACCGTCGCTAATCTAGCACCTGCCGTTCTTCTATCTTCGTCATGACAGCCACGTTTCCTGGGTACCTCGCGTATCTGTCCGCATAGGCCCCCTTAATGGCCGCGAAAGGCTCATCCATAGCGCCTGCTTGCCTTTAGATTTCGTTTCAACACTGAACTGAATATCCAAGGGAAACGCTATGAACTCAGAACCAAATGCAGCGATTATCGACCGAGGAAATGCCGCCTGCATTATTGGCGCGGGGCCGGGTGGGCTGAGTGCCGCACGCGCACTCAAAGCCAAGAAAATCGACTATGACCAATTCGAGCGACATGCGGATGTCGGTGGGATCTGGGACATCAGCAATGTCGGTACGCCCATGTACGATTCGGCGCATTTTATTTCGTCCAGGGACCTGTCGGGCTTTATCGGGTTTCCAATGCCCAAGGACTTTCCGGACTATCCGTCCCATCGGCAAATCGCTCATTACCTTAGAAGTTTCGCCGTTGCATTCGGACTGCGCGAGGCTATTGAGTTCAACACAACGGTCAGCCTGATTGAAAAAGCCCCTGATGGGCACTGGTCCGTCAGCCTAAGTGATGGTTCCACGCGCCGATATCGTTGGCTCGTATTGGCGACCGGGACCAACTGGAAGCCCAACCTGCCAACGTTTCGTGGTGCGTTTAACGGGGAGATACGCCATTCCAATTCGTTTCAATCCGGGGCGGAGTTCCACGGTAAAAACGTGTTGGTGGTGGGGGCGGGTAATTCCGGTGCTGATATTTCCTGCGAAGCCGCCATTCACGCCAAAGAAGCCTTTATCAGCATGAGGCGTGGTTACTACTTCATTCCCAAACACGTATTTGGCGTACCTGCCGATGTGTTCAGTGAAAATGGCCCGCACCTGCCCTTGTGGTTGGCCAGGCCCGCCTTCAAGTTTCTCCTGAAACTGCTGGTCGGAGATCTGACGCGGTGGGGTTTACCCAAGCCTGATCATCGCTTGTTCGAGAGCCACCCAATCGTCAATTCACAGCTGCTGCATCATCTGCAGCACGGCAATATTGCGGTGAGGAAAAACATTGACCGGTTGGAGGGGGATTTCGTCATTTTTGAAGATGGTGCGCGGCAAAGAATCGACCTGATTCTCTGTGCCACCGGTTTCAAATGGGGCGCGGAATGCGCAGCGCAGTTTTTTGAATGGAAGAACGGCAGGCCTTTACTCTACCTGTCGATGTTCAGTCGCACCCATCGTAACCTCTGCGCCATCGGTTACCTCGATCATAACTCCAGTGCTTTCAAGCTGTTCGATACCCAGGCGCTCACCCTGGCTGCGTATTTCCGCGCGCAACTGGATGGGCTCGACACCGCGCGCCAGTTCGATCAGTTGATTCAATGCGACGATCCGGACCTGAGTGGGGGCATTCAGTTCGTTCAATCAGATCGGCATGCGGTGTATCTGGATGCGCGTTCCTTCACCGCCTATCTGGATACGCTGCGTACCCGCATGCAGTGGCCACGCCTGACTGAAGACGTGTATGCGGCAATCAAACTCGAACGGCCTTTCGCAACGCGCGCAGCTCCGGTCGTTCATGACGTGTTGGAGGAAAGTCTGCATGGCAAGTAATACATCATTTACCGGCTGGGTCGCGCTGATCACTGGGGGCGCTGGTGGCCTAGGGCGCGCTATCGCAGCGGCATTGATCGCACGAGGAGTCAAATGCCTGCTGGTCGATATTGATGCTGCACGCCTGGCCCAGGCGGCGGCCGCCCTCGGGCCTCTGGCATTGACCTACCAGGCAGACCTTACCGATCGCGAAGCGCTTGGTGCGCTGGTGAGCCATGTGGGCAACGAGATTGGTCGTCTGGATCTGCTGGTTAATAACGCGGGGATATTGAGCAGCACGCCTTTCGAAATCAGGCCTGTCACTTCGATTGCGCGCGAAGTTCAGCTCAATATGATGGTGCCGTTGGAATTGTGTCAGGCGTTTTTACCCATGTTGCAGCAGGCCAGGGATGGCCGCGTTATATCAATTGTTTCTCTGGGGGGATTGTTCCCCATGCCGGAAACCTGCATTTACTCGGCAACAAAATTCGGCCTGCGTGGAGCCATGCTCTGCTTAGGACTCGATGGCAAACGCTTGGGTGTAAGGTTCTCCATCGTGAATCCATCGGCGACGGAAACACCGATGCTGATGCGGGAAGCCATCGAAGATGGCAACAAGATGCAGTTTATGGATCCGCCGCAAATGCCGGAAGATGTGGCCAATACGGTGATTAAAGCGCTGGAAAAACCTCGGCTAGAACTGTTCGTGCGGCCCAGTGAATCCTGGACCGCACGGTTAGTCATGCTCGTGCCGGGAATTTTGCCGTACGTATTGCCCTTGTTCCGACGCAAGAGTGAAAAAGGGCATCGCAACTATGTGGTGTCCCTCGAACAACGCGGGTTAATAACCAGAGAAGGTGAAGGCTGGCGCCTGAAATGAGCCAAGTGGATAGGTGCATGAGTAGGGAAGGGCGAAGCTGTTGATGAGATCTGTTGTGTGCACCTGACAGAACGTCACGTCGGCTGCATTCTGAGCCTCTGTCTGAAAACAGAGGCATTGGTTAATACAGCTTTTTAGTGCCGTTGAGTTCTGTCACAGACTGTCTGGGTCACCACAGAACATTTGAATGCGCGAACGCAGCCAACGCTCCGCAGGGTCGTTGTCCTGCGCGCCCCGCCAAGCCATGTGCAGCTCGAAGGTCTGTGTTGGGATGGGCAAATCTTCAGCGCGCACCCCGCCTGCAGAGGTCAGAGCAGCCGCGGTGTAATCCGGTACAGAGGCAACAATGTCCGTGCCTGATAGCAAGGTGCTAAGACCATTGAACTGCGGCAGGGCAAGCACCACACGGCGTTTGCGGCCGAGTTTCTCCAGTTCTGCATCGATGAAACCGCTGAGATCACCTGCAAAGGACACCAGCGCATGTGGGCGCGAGCAGAAGTCATCCAGGCTCAGAGGGCCAGGTGCTGAATCAGCACGCAGCAGTTTTGCTTTGCTGCGGCGCAACACCTTGCGTTTGGCGTTGGCCGGGAGTTCTTCCGTGTAAGCAACGCCCACGGAAATCTCGCCAGAGGCCAGCAGTGCCGGCATCAGCAGGTAATTAGTGCGGCGAATCACTAGAACTACGCCCGGCGCTTCAGCGCGTAACCGCTTGATCAACGGCGGCAGCAGACCAAACTCAACATCATCTGAGAGGCCAATGCGAAACACCGCATTGCTGGTGGCTGGGTGAAATTCAGCCGCGCGGCTGACGGCGGTAGAAATCGAGTCCAGCGCTGGAGAGAGCAGGGCGGCGATCTCCATGGCTCGTGCAGTAGGCTCCATGCTGCGGCCAGTGCGTACGAACAACGGGTCATCGAATAAGCTGCGCAAACGGGCGAGGGCGGCGCTTATAGCCGGCTGGCCAAGGAATAATTTTTCCGCCGCCCGGGTCACGCTGCGTTCATGCATCAGCGTTTCGAAGACGATCAGCAAATTGAGATCGACGCGGCGGAGATCGTTACGGTTCATCCGTTGTCCATTCTGGAGTGGCTGCGGTTTTGTGCGCGGATCAGGCTAATGCCGAACGCTATCGCCAGGCAATATGTGCGAAGAAATGATCCACATAAGGTCCATCATCATCGACAAGCATGGTGAATATCAGCTCCGAGCGGTGGAATTGCTGGCAAAGCCCGGATAAAGTCCGTGGCCATAAGAGGTCGTCCAAACTATTCGGCACAGAACCGCCAGATAGCTAGCGCAACCTAAATGGGTCAACCGAAGAGGTTTGCAATGTCCCGCATAGTCCGTTTCCATGAGTTTGGCGAGGCCGATGTCCTCAAAATTGAAGAGCGTTCAGCCCCTGCGCCGGCAGCGGGCGAAGTGCTGGTCGGTGTTGAGGCAGTAGGTGTCAGCTGGTACGACGTGCTCTGGCGGCAGAACTTGGGCAATACGTCCACACACTTGCCGGCAGGCCTTGGCCATGAGCTCGCCGGTGTGGTGCTGGCTGTTGGTGCCGGGATCACTGACTTGGCCGTGGGTGACCGAGTTGCCAGCTTCCCGGGTCACAGCGCCAATCGTTATCCCAGTTACGCTGAGCATGTAGTTTTGCCGCGTAGCTCGTTGACCCGTTATCCAGACAACCTCACCGCGCAACAAGCCGCCGTGCATTACCTACCATCCATGGTGGGCTGGTTTGGCTTTATCGAGCTGGCGCATCTGCAGCCCGGCGAAACCGTGCTAGTAACCGCCGCGAGCCGCTGCTGGGGCCCGTATATTGTGCAGATGGGCAAAGCCTTGGGTGCCACAGTGATAGCGGCTACAGCTTTTGCTGAAGACAGCGACTTTCTCAAGCAACTGGGTGCTGACCACATCATCCTCACCGAGGAGCAGGACCTGGTCAGCCGTGTCAGCAAGCTGACTGATGGGCGTGGCGTCAATGTGGTGATGGATGCACTCGGTGGCCCGCAGATGTGCCTGCTGGGTGATGCCATTGCACCGCGCGGTCGGTTGATCCTGTTCGACTTGCAAGGTGGTAATGAAACGCCATTTCCAGCCTGCGCAGCGTTCCAGAAGAACATCCAGTTCTTCGTGCACTGCATCGGTAACTTCACCGGAAAGGAAGAACTCAACATTCCGCAAGATCAACCTGCGGTTGCCAAAGCTTTGCAAGGTATCAACCAACTGACAGCAGATGGTTTGCTTAAACCGCTAATCGACAAGGTGTTCAATTTCGACGATGTAGTCGAAGCGCATCGCTATATGGAAACCTGTCCAAGCCGTGGCCGT
Source organism: Pseudomonas sp. (assembly GCF_046581935.1). Taxonomy (GTDB): domain Bacteria; phylum Pseudomonadota; class Gammaproteobacteria; order Pseudomonadales; family Pseudomonadaceae; genus Aquipseudomonas. Next base: position 156,958 of record NZ_JAYGFK010000001.1, on the reverse strand, counting down.
GTGTTGTTGGATCTCGGCTCAAACTGACATAAGCGACATTATCCGTAGCCACGATTAACGTGAGCGCAGTGGATCCTAATCAGAAAGGGTCCACTGCTCATCAAACATCACTTCGCATAATGTATATTATGTTAAACGAGGTGCTGTGTCATAAATGTTCATGAGATCCGCAATCGCGGTCTCATCCTTTGGTAGGTTTGAATCGCCCCTGCCTGATTGGCGAACACAGAGCTAATGGCACCACTACAAGTGGAAATCGCCGGCGGCCTCTGGTTGGTAAAGCACTTTCCTGATTTCAATCCGGCGGGTCCGATCAGAAATTCGCCAGTCGATGGCGTCCCCCTCCTGATAGCCTAGGATGGCGGCGCCGATGTCGGAACACACGGAATATTTGCCGGCGCTGCTGTCAGCGTCTTCTGGGTAGACCAAGGCCACTTCTATCTCTTCGTCGTCCAGCTGCAGCAAGGCTCTGGAGTTCATCGTGACGACATTGCACGCCACCTGATCCGGTTTGACGACTATGGCCCGCTCAAGCTCATGCTCGAGCTCAACAACGGCAGGACCTTCCTCGAGCGCGATCAGGCTCTCTAGCCTGGCCTTGTCGACCTCAGTGATGTAGATCCCACCTGAGTCGCCAACGGCATCCTCACGCAAGAACTGCAGATAGCGCCCCGCCGTCATGAAAAATGTTTTCAATGTCGGTGTTTCGCTCTCTAGCAGAAAGCCGCTGCGCAGAAAAGCTTTCAACGAGCGCGTGTTATCCGGGTGAATCTTGGCGATGAGCTTCGCGGCCCGCATGTCGAGGAAAGCCAGTTTCATGCCTTCGCGGATCGTGCCACCCCCAAGGTTTCGCCCCCATTTGTCGCGGTCTCCGATAGCCAAGACTATCTCGCAATTTGAGCCGGTCTTGATCAGACGAACAAAGCCCACTGGGGTGTCATGCCGGTCATAGGCCATGAAGAATCGGCCGCCCCGGTTGAATAGATGGGTCAGGATCGGCAATTGTGTGCGATCGATGGCTTGCTCGATGGACCGGCAGACATTGTTCGAATCACTTAGATAGCAGGTAACGCGCTCATCCCCCAACCAATCCATCAGCGTCAGCGCGTGTGCCCGAGTAATTTCAGGGCACAGCGAAATGAAAGGCTTGTTCATCTTCACCACACCTATTTGGAAATGATGAAAGCCCTTCATGGCTATGGCCATGACGGTTCTTTCGGCAACCGACTATTTTAAAACATACCGCGAGTAAATGCTGAATAGCCTCGCACTTTTCCTTTGGACACGGCGTAAAGATGCGACTTCCTTTGAGCTGACCACGAAAGCAGGCATCGATTAGGAGATGCCTGCTTTCGTCGCAAGAGGGGTCAACTATCTCAGTCTCGATCCAGTAGGTGAAAACTTGGCAAGGCAATGTGCCAACGAATGGCCGCTAAGCGAATCAGCAGCACGGTGAGCATTGCGACACCCGTATCCAACCAGTGCGGTGTACCCAACGCACGCATGCCAATGAATACCAACGCGCCGGCGATGCAGGCCGTCGCGTAGATTTCCTTCTGAAATATCAGTGGGATTTCATTGCAGATCACGTCGCGCATTACACCGCCCGCGACTCCGGTCATCACCCCCATAATCACTGCAGTGCTATTGGGTACGTTGAACTGCATCGCGACTTCGGTACCAATAACGGTAAACACGGCCAGGCCAAAGGCATCCGCTAACAACAAGCCTTTTTCGTGGATGGGCTGCGTCAGGCGAACCCACACCACGGTGCCAATAGCCGCCAGTGAGGCAACGACGATATACAGGTCATTGCGAATCCAGCTAACTGGGTGGTTGTCCAGAATGAGGTCTCGCAAGGTGCCACCGCCCAAGGCCGTGACAATGGCAATTACCAGTACGCCAAATAAATCCATGGACTTGCGCCCCGCCATCAACGCACCGGTAATGGCGAATACTGCAACGCCGAACAAGTCGGCGAGATAAAACAGTTGAGACATGCTGACCTCAGGAGGACACAGGGGTGCGCATGGTAACGAACTCTTCAGCAGCTGTTGGGTGCACGCCAATAGTTTCATCAAAAACTTGTTTGGTCGCGCCAGCCTTGAGCGCTACCGCCAGGCCCTGAACGATTTCGCCAGCATCCGGCCCAACCATATGGCAACCGAGTACACGGTCTGTCTGACTATCCACCACCAGTTTCATCAGGGTCCGTTCCTGACTTTCGGTCATGGTCAGTTTCATTGGCCGGAAGCGACTCTCGAAGACGCTGACGGTGTAGCCCTCCTCCTTTGCCTGTTCTTCGCTTAGCCCGACAGTGCCTATATTAGGCAGGCTGAATACCGCTGTCGGGATCATCCGGTAATCGACCGGGCGATATTCTTCTAGTTTGAATAAGCGCCTGGCGACGGCCATACCTTCCGCGAGCGCTACCGGCGTCAGCTGCACACGGCCAATCACATCACCAATGGCAAGGATTGAGGGCGTGCTGGTTTGATAGTGCTCATCAACCTGGATAAAACCGCGCTCATCTAGTTGTACATGGCTGTTTTCCAGCCCCAGATTATCCAGCATGGGCCGGCGCCCAGTGGCGTAGAAGATACAGTCGGTCTCCAGTACGCGGCCGTCTTTGAGCGTCGCTTGCAGGCTGCCGTCAGCCTGTTTGTCTATGCGGGCAATATCGCTGTTGAACTGCAGATCAAGGCCACGCTTGTCCAGCTCTTCCTGCAGGTGTCGGCGTACCGCGTTGTCGAAGCCGCGCAGAAAAAGTTCACCACGATAAAGCAGCGAGGTTTGTGCGCCGAGACCGTTGAAGATCGAGGCGAATTCCACAGCAATATAGCCACCGCCAACAACCAGTACGCGCTTGGGCAGCTGTTCAAGAAAGAACACTTCATTCGAGCCGATGGCATGTTCATGCCCTGGCACATTAGGTATCTGCGGCCAACCGCCAGTCGCAATCAGAATATGCTTGGCGCTGTAGCATTTACCGTCCAACTCGACACTGTGGTCATCAACAATCCGGGCGTGTCCCTCTAACAGCGTTACACCGCTGTTAACCAGTAAGTTGCGATAAATGTTGTTGAGTCGTGCGATTTCGCGATTTTTGTTAGCAATAAGTGTCGACCAGTTAAAGCGGGCTGCGCCAAGCGACCAGCCAAAGCCCCCGGCCTGCTCGAAGTCATCGGCGAAGTGAGCGCCATAAACCAGCAGTTTTTTTGGCACACAGCCGACGTTGACACAGGTGCCGCCCAGGTAGCGGCTTTCGGCAACGGCCACGCGCGCACCATAACCAGCGGCAAATCGCGCCGCACGTACACCACCGGAACCGGCACCAATCACAAACAGGTCAAAGTCGTAGGTCATTTCAGCCTCCAAAGCAGGCTGCAAGCATACCCCAAGCCACGCTGGCACCTAAGCTGAAGCACACATTGCAGGAGGAAAACAATTATGCGCCCTACTCTTACCCATGTGGCGTTGCATGTGCCCGATCTGGATGCATGCGTGGCGTTTTACCAGCAGTTCTGTGCGATGCAGGTCATTCACCAGCGCGCCGGAAAAGGTGCAGAAATTGTCTGGATGGCTGAGCCAGGCAAGGAGCACAGTTTTATCTTCGTGATCATGCCTGGTGGCCAGGATCGTCAATTGGCGGCTGATGATTACAGCCACTTCGGTTTTGCCTTAGAGAGCCGAGAACAGGTCGATAGGATTGCAGCGCGGGCGCGCTCGGCTGGGTGCCTAGTCTGGGAACCGCGCGACGAGCCCTTCCCCGTTGGCTATTACTGCGGCCTGCGTGATCCAGCCGGTAACTATGTCGAGTTCAGCTACGGCCAGCCATTAGGGCCAGGCTGCGAGCAGGTAGCGTTACCCTGAATGCACACAGCCACCTGAAGGTGACTGTGTATTACCGAGCAAGGGGCTTATTTAAAAAGCTTTACCGGTTTTATAAAGGTTTTCGAAGCAGAAGTTGGTGGCATCGATATAGCCCTCAGCACCACCGCAATCGAAACGTTTACCTTTAAATTTGTAAGCCATAACGCAGCCATTCTGCGCTTGCTTCATCAGTGCATCGGTGATCTGAATCTCCCCGCCTTTGCCTGGCTCGGTCTGCTCGATCAGGTCAAAAATATCCGGGGTCAGAATGTAGCGGCCGATGATCGCCAGGTTCGATGGCGCGTCTTCCGGCTTTGGCTTCTCGACCATGCTATTAACCCGATAGATGTCATCGCGAATCATCTCGCCAGCAATAACGCCGTATTTGTGGGTCTCTTCCGGCGGAACTTCCTGGATAGCGACAATCGAGCAACGGAACTGGTTGTACAGTTTGACCATCTGCGTCAGCACCGCATCGCCATCCAAGTTCAAGCACAAGTCATCGGCGAGAACCACCGCGAAGGGTTCATCGCCAATCAGCGGACGGCCGCAGAGGATGGCATGGCCAAGACCTTTCATCTCAACCTGACGGGTGTAAGAGAAGCTGCATTCGTTGATCAGGCGACGGATACCAAGCAGGTATTTTTCCTTGTCGGTATCGCGAATCTGATGCTCAAGTTCGTAGCTGATATCGAAGTGATCTTCCAGCGCCCGCTTGCCGCGCCCGGTAATCATGGCGATTTCCGTCAAGCCTGCTTCCAGCGCCTCTTCGACGCCATACTGGATCAGCGGTTTGTTCACGATCGGCAGCATTTCCTTGGGCATCGCCTTGGTGGCGGGCAGAAAACGGGTGCCGTAACCGGCTGCAGGGAACAAACATTTCTTGATCATAGGGAACCTTGAGCAATGGTGTGAAAAGTGCGCCAGCAGTCTATCAGGCTGCGCGGGCCTTACAATGCCCTTGCACAGGCTGGCTATTCCTTTAAAAAAGGAAAGTAACACAGCTCAGCTGACTGCAGGGCTTGGCCAAAACGCTCTGCAAGAGAGCTACCGAGCTTCGACTGTGCGCACGATTACAGGTTCAATGTAATCCACTGTCGCCGTGAGTCAGCCCGCCTACATTTGCATGCCATACTGTCTTGGCCTGCAAAAACGTACAGGCGCAAAAAAACCGGCTACGAAGGCCGGTTTTAGTGGTTTTCAGGTTCATAGAGGAACATCTGAAATCATGTACATGGTGCCCGAAGCCGGAATCGAACCGGCACGGGGTTACCCCCGAGGGATTTTAAGTCCCTTGCGTCTACCGATTTCGCCATTCGGGCGGTAGCGCTACCTTGCTAGGCTCGGACTATATACAGCCCTTAATAGCCTCGCAAGATCTGAAGCTTAAATGAAAAGGCCTCGTAAATCAGTAATCTACGAGGCCTTTCTAATTGGAGGCTGAGGTCGGAATCGAACCGGCGTTCACGGATTTGCAATCCGGTGCATAACCACTCTGCTACTCAGCCTTAAAACTAAACAAACCGTATTAAAGGCATGTCAAAAATTGGAGCGGGAAACGAGACTCGAACTCGCGACCCCGACCTTGGCAAGGTCGTGCTCTACCAACTGAGCTATTCCCGCTTGTCGTGCTGACGGCCGCCATTCTATAGTTTCGTAGCTTTCCGTCAACCCCTTGATTCAAAAAACTTATTTCTTATCAGGGGTGGTCCGTAGGTGCGGCCATGCGGCCATCAGGTACTGCGCCATCGACCACAGGGTGAGCACGGCAGCAATGATCAATAGTGCATACCCCAGCAGCACCCAAGCAGTAAATGCCGGTGGGTTTGCCAGAAGAATCACCAGTGCAACCATCTGCGCAGCGGTTTTCCACTTTGCCAATTTGGATACAGCTACATGCGCCCGAGCACCCAGCTCGGCCATCCATTCACGCAAAGCCGAAACCACTATTTCACGGCCTATGATGATCGCCGCCGAAAGTGTCAGCCAAAGGTTGGAGTGTTCATCGACGAGTAAAACCAACGCCACCGCCACCATAAGCTTGTCGGCGACAGGATCAAGGAAAGCGCCAAAAGGCGTGCTCTGCTCCCAACGGCGGGCCAGGTAACCATCCAGCCAATCAGTTGCTGCGGCAACAGCAAACACTGCGCTCGCCGCCCAATAGCTCCAACTAAAGGGAAGGTAAAACAGCAAAATAAACACCGGTATGAGCAATACACGGAGCACAGTAAGTAGGTTGGGGATATTCATCGACACAACTTGGCGGTAAAGAGAGCCGGCATTCTACTCGCTGTGCAGTGCGGCATAAATCGACTCGGCAAGCTTTTTACTGATTCCAGGCGCTTTGGCAATCTCTTCGATGCTGGCGCGTGATAACTCCTGCAGCCCGCCAAAGTGATTGAGCAGCTCACGCCGCCGCTTCGGACCAACGCCCGCTACGCCTTCAAGTGTTGATGTACGCCGGGCTTTACCACGACGGGCGCGGTGCCCGGTGATCGCAAAACGGTGCGATTCATCGCGAATCTGCTGGATTAGATGCAGAGCTGGTGAGTTTCCTGGCAAGGTGAATTCATGCGCCGCATCATTCAAGTACAGCGTTTCCAGGCCAGGCTTGCGGGTCGCTCCCTTGGCCACGCCGAGCAAGATCAAATCAGGAACCGCAAGTTCTTCAAGGACCTCGCGCGCCATAGCCAGCTGCCCCTTGCCACCGTCAACCAGTAGGATGTCCGGCAGCTTGCCCTCGCCATCTTTGATCTTGCTGAAGCGCCGGGTCAGTGCTTGATGCATGGCTGCATAATCATCCCCAGGCGTCACGCCTTCGATGTTGTAACGCCGATAATCTGATTTCAGCGGGCCTTCCGGGCCGAATACCACGCATGAGGCAACTGTCGCTTCGCCACTGGAATGGCTGATATCGAAGCACTCCAGACGTTGCGGCACTTCATCCATATCCAATGCGAGGGCCAAGGCGTCGAAGCGCGCAGCCACGTGCTGTCGATTTGCCAAGCGCGCTGCAAGGGCTTGCTCGGCATTGGTGACCGCAAGCTGCTGCCAACGAGCGCGGGTGCCGCGCACCCGATAGCTGATGCTCAGCTCACGACCACGCTGCTCATCAATGGCAGCAATCAGCGTGGGAAAGTCCTCGTGCTGAGCATTAACGATCAGCTCACTTGGCAGGTCGCGCTCTTGGTTGCTGAGGTAGTACTGCGCGAGGAAAGCCAGCAACACGCCACTGCTCTCCTCCTCAATGGCTACCTGGGGGAAGAAGTTCTTACTGCCCAGCACCCGGCCACCGCGCACGCTGATTAAATGCACGCACGCGCCACCGGGATTGACCATGGCCGCAACCACGTCAACATCACCAGTGCCGCCCTCCATGCTTTGCTGATCCTGCACCCGACGCAGCAGTGATATCTGATCGCGTAGCCCCGCCGCTCGCTCGAAGTCGAGCGCCATTGCCGCAGTTTGCATGCCCGTGGATAGCTCATCGGTCAGGGCGTTGCTGCGCCCCTCAAGAAACATCACTGAGTGGCGTACGTCATCGGCATATTCGCTGGCTTCCACCTGGCCGACGCAGGGCGCCTTGCAACGCTTGATCTGATACTGCAGGCAGGGGCGCGTACGGTTTTTATAAAAGCTGTCCTCGCACTGGCGCACCAAGAAGGTTTTCTGCAGCAGATTGAGGCTTTCGCGAATGGCTCCAGCGCTGGGATAAGGGCCGAAGTAACGCCCCTTCTGCTTTTTCGCGCCTCGATGGATGCTTAAGCGCGGGAAATCACCATCTGAGAGCAGCACATAAGGGTAGGACTTATCGTCACGCAACAGAATGTTGTATGGCGGTCGCCATTCTTTGATCAGCGTCTGCTCAAGCAGTAGCGCTTCGGTCTCATTCGCGGTAATGGTGGTTTCGATCTGCGCGATACGCCCCACCAGCGCAGCGGTCTTTGGGGCCAAGCCAGTCTGCCGAAAGTAACTGGCCAGGCGGCTTTTCAGGTTCTTGGCTTTGCCTACATAAAGTAGCTTCGCGTCCACGTCGAACATGCGGTAAACGCCAGGACGACCGCTACACGTAGAGAGAAAGGCGCTGGGATCAAAGACAGCGCTGCCGCCGTCAGCTGTTGGCATCAATCATGCCGTGGCGTACGGCCAACAGAGCCAATTCGACATCGCTGGTAATCGACAGTTTCTCGAAGATGCGATAGCGATAGGTGTTCACGGTTTTCGGCGACAGGCACAGCTTGTCAGAAATCACCTGAACTTTTTGGCAGCCAGCAATCATCAGGGCAATTTGAATTTCGCGCTCAGACAACAAATCAAAGGGCGAATTACTGCTCTGTGGCTGAAACGACTTGAGCGCTAATTGCTGGGCGATCTGCGGGCTGATATAGCGCTGACCACTGAATACCATGCGTATCGCTTGCACCATCTCCTCAAGTGCAGCCCCTTTGGTCAGGTAACCAGCCGCACCGGCTTGTAGTAACCGCGTAGGAAACGGGTCTTCCTCACAGACGGTAACGGCAATAACTTTTACATCAGGATAACTGCGCGTCAGTTTGCGCGTGGCCTCAAGGCCGCCGATACCCGGCATCTTGATATCCATCAGGACTACATCAGGCTTCAGTTCGCGGGCTTTCTTCAGAGACTCCTCACCAGACTCTGCCTGGCCAACCACATGTAGGCCTTCGATATCAGAGAGCATGCGGGTGATGCCAGTGCGTACCAGGTCGTGGTCATCAACAACGAGTACCCTGATCAAATATCACCCCGGCTTACGTCAGCCGCTAAGGATCGCGGACTTGGTTGGAATAGCGGAAATTGTACTCAATTCCTGCGTAATGCATAAGCGTCAAAATACAAACGCCAACAAACGTGTAGCAGCCAATGGCGCTCTATACCTATCTTTTTCTACAGGTAACTACCCAAGCCTGAGATGCGCTCAATGCAAGAGTTAAAAAAACATCGAGAACATGCAGGTGGAATAACTAGCGCATGAAAAAAGGGCTAGGTTTTCACCTAGCCCTTTTTTGCTAATTCGCGGCGGGAAACCAGGGATTCGAACCCTGGGAACGCTATTAACGTTCGCCGGTTTTCAAGACCGGTGCATTCAACCACTCTGCCAATTTCCCGTTATTTCCGTGATGCGTACTACAACCGCTATTTAGCTGCTTCAGATCATTTAGCCAACCAACCTGTAACACTTCCGGCGATTGCGGGCCGCATATTACCCGAACGAAACACGCTGTCAAACTCTGCGTATAGGCTCTTTGCATCGCTCTGCTATGATCGGGCCTGATCTTGGTCGCAGACCATCAGTCATTTCAGGAGTGTCGCCATGAACGAACACAATTATGCACTCGACCACACGCAGGTTGAGCAGCAGGAAGTCAGCCGTGTCCTACGCAACACATATGGTCTGCTGGCAATCACATTAGCCTTTAGCGGCCTTGTAGCCTTCATTGCTCAGCGCGCCAATGTGCCCTACCCGAATTTCTTTGTCGTGTTGATTGGTTTCTACGGCCTGTTCTTCCTCACCGCCAAGCTACGCAACTCGTCCTGGGGCTTGGTTTCAACGCTCGCCCTAACCGGTTTCATGGGCTACACCCTAGGCCCGATCCTCAACCGCTACATGGGCATGGCTAACGGCGCCGAAGTTGTCAGTTCTGCATTTGCCATGACCGCGCTGGTGTTTTGCGGCCTATCGGCTTATGTACTGACCACGCGCAAAGACATGAGCTTCCTGAGCGGCTTTATAACTGCAGGTTTCTTTGTTCTGCTTGGCGCAATGGTTGCTGGTTTCTTCTTCCAGATAAGCGGCCTGCAATTGGCAATCAGCGCTGGCTTCGTGCTGTTTTCCTCGGTCTGCATCTTGTTCCAGACCAGCGCCATCATTCATGGCGGTGAGCGCAACTACATCATGGCGACCATCAGTCTGTATGTATCGATTTACAACCTGTTTATCAGCCTGCTGCAGATTTTCGGCATCATGGGCAGTGATGATTAATCAGCTAGCGCCCTAAAAGTCCCGCTTCGGCGGGATTTTTTATGCCTGCTGCGCGCATCTTCCCGACTCAAGCTTTATCATTTCGCCAAATTGGCTCATCGGGATTGCTATGAAGTTCGCCATCGCTGTCTTTTCGCCACCGCACGCGCCCTCCTCACGGCGCGCGTTGCGCTTTGCTCAGGCGGCATTGGCAGGCGGACACGAGATCGTGCGCTTATTTTTCTACCAGGACGGGGTTCACAGCGCCTCAGGCAATGTGGTCTGTGCGCAGGATGAACTTGATCTACCGCGCGAATGGCGTGAGTTTGTGCAGACGCAGCAATTGGATGGCGTTGTATGTATCGCTGCTGCGTTGCGTCGTGGCGTGCTCAACAACGAAGAAGCCGCCCGCTATGAGCGCGATGCCGCCAACCTGAATGCTCCCTGGGAACTCTCCGGGCTAGGCCAGTTGCACGAGGCGACGCAATTGGCCGATCGCCTGGTGTGCTTTGGAGGGCCTTAAAATGAGCAAGTCGCTACTAATCATCAGTCGCCAAGCACCCTGGTCCGGCCCTGGCGCACGAGAGGCGCTGGATATTGCCCTGGCCGGTGGCGCTTTCGACCTGCCGATCGCCATGCTGTTTCTCGATGACGGCGTGTTCCAATTGAGCGCTGCGCAACAACCAGCCAACCTGCAACAGAAAGACCTCAGCGCCAACCTGCAGGCCTTGCCAATGTTTGGTGTAGAGGCGCTGTATGTTTCGCAGCGCAGCTTGGATGAACGTGGCCTGCATCAGCAACCCAGCAGCCTCACCGTCGAGCACCTCGATGATGCAGGACTAAGCGCCTTGATTGACCGTTACGACCAGGTAATTACGCTCTGATGGCTACCTTGCATGTACTCTCGCACTCGCCCTTTACCGATAGCCGCCTGAGCAGCTGCCTGCGCATTCTCGGCAGCCAGGATGCCCTGCTGCTGTGCGGCGACGCGGTATACGCCCTACAAACCGGTAGCGTGCAGCGTCAGGCGCTCGAGCTGATGCCCGAAGCCATTGCGCTTTATGCCCTGGATGAAGATGTGCTGGCTCGCAGCCTTGAGCTGCCGGCACGCTTGAATCTGGTCGACTACCCTGGCTTTGTTGCACTCAGCTGCCAATACGACAAGGTCAATACCTGGCTATGACCCAACTAAACATTGAGGGTCGCCGCCTAGAGCTAGACAAGGACGGCTACCTGATCGATCTCGCCGACTGGTCCGAGGTCGCCGCACAAGCCTTGGCAGAACGTGAAGGCATCAACCTGAGCGCCGATCACTGGGAAATTCTCTGGCTGGTGCGCAGCTTTTACGACGAGTTCCAGCTGTCGCCAGCCAATCGCCCGCTGATCAAATTTATTGCCATCAAACTCGGCCCCGAGAAAGGCAATAGCCTGCACCTCAACCGCCTGTTCAATGGTGCTCCCGCCAAACTTGCCGCCAAGCTGGCGGGCCTGCCCAAGCCGACCAATTGCCTATGAATCTTGTGACCCCGCCGGAACATCCCTTCGCTCAATTTGTGCGCATTCTCGGCAAGGGCAAACGCGGTGCGCGCAACCTGACCCGCGAGGAAGCCCGCGAAGCAATGGGCATGCTGCTCGACGAGAAGGTTGAAGAGAGCCAGTTGGGTGCCTTCTTGATGTTGCTACGCCACAAGGAAGAAAGCGCCGAGGAAATGGCCGGTTTTGCTGAAGCCGTGCGGGCGCGCTTGCAGACGCCTGCAATTCCAGTGGATCTGGACTGGCCAAGCTATGCCGGCAAGAAACGCCACTTGCCCTGGTTTCTATTGGCCGCCAAAGCGCTGGCCAATAGCGGCATTCGCATACTGCTGCATGGCGGTGGGCCGCACACTGCGGGCCGCTTATACAGCGAGCAACTACTTGAGGAGCTAGGCATTCCGCTGTGCCACAACTGGGCGAGTGTTGAACACGCACTCGCCGAACAGCATTTAGCGTTTATTCCCTTGGGCGACTGGATGCCGCAATTGCAGCGGATGATTGATCTGCGCAACATCCTCGGCTTGCGCTCCCCTATCCACTCCCTCACCCGCATTCTTAACCCGCTGGGCGCACGCTGCGGCCTGCAGAGCATTTTCCACCCGGGCTACCAGGCAGTGCATCGCGAGGCCAGTCAGTTACTGAGCGATAACGCCATCGTAATCAAGGGCGAAGGCGGCGAAATCGAGATCAATCCGGACGCCACCAGCCACCTCTACGGAACCGCTAATGGTGAAAACTGGGATGAGCAATGGCCGGCACTGTCGGCACAACGGCACGTCAAGCCGGAGTCACTTGAGCCCGCACATCTGGCGGCGTTCTGGCGTGGCGACGCCGAGGATGCTTACGGCCAGCTTGCCGTGATCAGCACTATGGCGCTTGCCCTACGCGCCTTGGGACGCAGCCGTGAGGCGGCCTTTGATGAGGCGAAAGGCTGCTGGGAGGCTCGTAAAACATCGAATTAACTGATGTTTTTAGGCGTTTTTTTACACCTTTCTATCCAGTGCAAGCCGTTAGACTGAACCTTCATGCATCACGGAGTCAGTCCTATGGGCCTGCTAATAGACGGACACTGGCGAGATCAGTGGTATGACACCGGCGACACCGGCCGCTTCCAACGTGAAGACGCACAGCGCCGCAATTGGATCACCGCCGACGGTACAGCCGGCCCCAGCGGCACTGGCGGCTTTGCTGCCGAAGCCAGCCGCTACCACCTGTATGTCTCACTTGCCTGTCCTTGGGCACACCGCACCCTGATTCTGCGCCAACTAAAGGGCTTGCAACCGCTGATTGGCGTTTCGGTCGTCAGTTGGCTGATGCGCGAGCATGGCTGGACGTTCGACACCGAGCACGGTGCCAGTGGTGATGCCCTCGACGACCTGAGCTACCTGTACCAACGCTACACCGCCGATGACGCTCAATACTCTGGACGAGTGACGGTCCCATTGCTGTGGGACACACAGCAAAAACGCATCGTCAGCAATGAGTCCGCCGAGATCATTCGCATGTTCAACGGTGCCTTCAATGGGCTAACGAACAATCGCCTCGATTTTTACCCCGAGCATTTACGCGAGCAGATCGACGCCCTCAATGAGCGCATCTACCCCGCCATCAATAACGGGGTGTACCGGGCTGGATTCGCTACGCGCCAGGATGCTTATGAAGAAGCGTTCGATGAGCTGTTCAAGGCTTTGGATGCCCTAGACGCTAGCCTGGACAGCCGCCGCTACCTGGCTGGCGAGTATCTGACTGAAGCCGATATCCGCCTGTTCACCACATTGATTCGCTTCGATGCGGTTTACCACGGCCACTTCAAGTGCAACCTGCGCCGATTGGAAGACTATCCCAACTTGTCCAACTGGCTGCGTGAGCTGTACCAATGGCCAGGCATTGCCGAGACAGTGGACTTCACCCACATCAAAAGTCACTACTACGCCAGCCACGCCACCATTAACCCAACCGGAGTGATCCCCAAGGGGCCGCAATTGCTTCTAGACCGGGCGCATGACCGCGAACGCTTGCCAGGTAAGGGCATCTATAAAGGCTGAGGCATAGGCACCTGAGCTCCTTACACAAGAGCTCAAGCGTTAGCGCGACTCAATCCCGGCGAGTAGCGTCTTCGAACCAAGCCAGTTTTTCGCGCAGTTGCACCACTTCGCCGACAATCACCAGGGTTGGCGCATGCACCTCATGCTCAGCCACAAGCTCTGCCAGGTTAGCCAATGTGCCGGTAAACACTCGCTGGTTCTTCGTCGTGCCCTGCTGAATCAAGGCCGCCGGAGTTGTTGCAGCCCGGCCGTGTGCGATCAACTGCTCGCAGATAATTGGCAGCCCCACTAAGCCCATGTAGAACACTAAAGTCTGGCTGCTTGCCGTCAGCTCGGCCCATGGCAAATTGCTGCTGCCATCCTTCAAGTGCCCAGTGACAAAACGCACCGACTGCGCATAGTCACGATGGGTTAGCGGAATTCCGGCATAAGCGGCGCAGCCTGAAGCTGCGGTAATACCTGGCACTACCTGAAAGGGAATGCCGTGAGCTGCCAGCTCTTCGATTTCTTCCCCGCCGCGACCGAAGATGAACGGATCACCACCCTTCAGACGCAATACCCGCTTACCTTCTTTGGCCAAGCTGACCAGCCGCTGGTTGATCTGCTCCTGCGGCAGCGCATGTGCTGCACGCTGCTTGCCGACATAGATGCGTTCGGCGTCACGCCGACACAGGTCGATAATGGCGGGAGCCACCAGACGGTCATAGAGCACCACATCAGCCTGCTGCATCAGACGCAACGCGCGAAAGGTAAGCAAATCCGGATCGCCAGGGCCGGCCCCGACCAAATAGACCTCTCCGAGTGCGCGGGGGGCAATCCCGGCGATCTTTTCCTCAAGTAGGTGCTGGGCTTCTTTCAGTTTGCCGGCAAAGACACTCTCGGCGATTTGCCCTTGAAAGACATCCTCCCAAAACACCCGGCGCTGCTGCACGTCCGGAAATAACCCGCGGACCTGCGCGCGAAATCGCTTCGCCAAACCAGCTAACTGGCCATATGTCGCCGGAATCCAGGTTTCGATTTTGGCGCGAATCAGGCGTGCGAGAACCGGTGCATCACCGCCGCTGGTAACCGCCACGATCAGCGGCGAGCGATCGACAATCGCTGGGAAAATCACACTGCATAACTTCGGCGCATCGACCACGTTGACCGGAATACCCAGCGCCTGAGCCTGTTCGGATATCTGGGCATTCAGAGGCTCGTCATCTGTGGCGGCAATCACTAGCACCACCGCTTGCAGATCAGTCTGCTGATAGGTGCGCTGCAACACTTCGCCCTTGCTGGCGACAGCCATATCGTGCAGCTCTACGACAATTTCCGGTGCCACGACGCGCAGCCTGGCCCCGGCTTCGCTCAAAAGGCGCGATTTACGCAACGCAATTTCGCCACCGCCGACCACCAGTACCAGGCGATCCTGAAGTTTGTGGAACAGGGGAAGGAAGTCCATAACAGCGCTCTTAATCGATTCAAACAAAACGGGGTGGCACTGGCCACCCCGTTACAGGCAACTGAAACCTGACTCAGCCGATTACTTCAATGCCGCCCATGTAAGGTTTCAGCACGTCAGGTACGCGAATACTGCCATCCGCCTGCTGGTAGTTTTCCAATACGGCCACCAAGGTGCGACCCACTGCCAGACCGGAGCCATTGAGGGTGTGCAGCAGCTCTGGCTTACCGGTTTCTGGGTTGCGGTAGCGCGCTTGCATACGGCGCGCCTGGAAGTCACCACAGTTGGAGCACGAGGAAATTTCGCGATACTTGTCCTGGCTCGGCACCCAGACTTCCAAGTCGTAGGTTTTTACCGCACCGAAGCCCATATCACCGGTGCACAGCGCCAGTTTGCGGTATGGCAGTTCGAGTAGCTGCAACACGCGCTCGGCGTTAGCCGTCAAGCTTTCCAGTGCCTCAAAGGATTGGCTCGGCTCAACGATCTGCACCATCTCGACCTTGTCGAATTGGTGTTGGCGGATCATCCCGCGAGTATCGCGGCCCGATGCGCCAGCCTCACTGCGGAAGCACGGTGTATGCGCAACAAGTTTCAGCGGCAGCTGTTTGGCATCGATAATTTCGCCCGCGACGATATTGGTCAACGACACTTCAGCAGTGGGAATCAGATACAGGTCTGCTTCACCTTCGCGGCTGATCTTGAACAAATCTTCCTCGAACTTCGGCAGCTGACCAGTGCCTTGCAATGCCGGTGCCTGTACCAGATACGGCGTGTAGGCTTCTTCGTAGCCGTGCTCGCTGGTGTGCAAGTTGATCATAAATTGCGCAAGGGCACGGTGCATGCGAGCAATCGGACCGCGCAGCAAAGCAAAGCGAGCACCGGACAGCTTGGCCGCAGTCTCGAAATCCAGCCAGCCGTGTTGTTCGCCCAGGGCAACGTGATCCTGAATAGGAAAATCAAAACTGCGCGGCGTACCCCAGCGCGACACCTCGACGTTGCCGTCTTCATCAGCACCGACCGGCACCGACTCGTGCGGCAGGTTGGGAATGCTTAGCAGCAGGTGGTCAAGCTCGCTCTGGATGCTATCGAGCTCACGCTTGCCCTCCTCCAGATCGCTGCCCATCTGGTCAACTTCCGCCAGCAGTGGCGCAATGTCTTCGCCGCGTTGCTTGGCTTGGCCAATGGATTTTGAGCGACTGTTGCGCTCGGCCTGCAGCTGCTCGGTACGGGTCTGTACGGTCTTGCGCTGTGCTTCAAGCGCTTCGAAGCGGGCAACATCAAGGACAAAGCCACGAGTGGCCAGGCGTTCGGCCACTTCATGGAGTTGGGTACGAACGAGTTTGGAATCGAGCATGTTCTGGTCTCAACACATCACTAGGGTTTGCATGGCCTCGGCCATGGCGCGCAATGCCGCGCAGTTTAAGGCTTTAACAGGGGTTGGTGCCACACCACAGATGAGCAGCAATGGCTATTGGTAGAGCCGCGCCAAGCTAATCCCCGCCCAAACAGCGGCAACACCACCGAGGACGCTACACAGCAAATAGGCCAACGCTTCATAGGTGCGGCCGTTTTCAAACAGCTTGAATAACTCAAGACTGAATGAGGAGAACGTGGTGAAGCCACCGAGCAGACCAATGATCAGGCCACTGCGTAGCTCGATGGGCAGGTCGCTGCGCAACAGGAATAAGCCGGATAACAGGCCGATCAGCAAGCAGCCGATGATATTGACGGTGAAGGTGCCCAGATAGAAATGCCGTGGCCACTGCGCCGCAACCCAACTGGCACTGAGAAAACGCAGCACCGACCCCACCGCACCGCCCAGAGCCACCGCCAGTGCCACGCCAATCATGGTTTTCTCCGTTGCCGAGGGCTATTGCTATCTTGGTTCTTCAAGTGCTGCAGCTTGTCGCGAATTTTCAGTTCTAGGCCGCGCGGTACCGGCTGGTAGTACTCGCGTGGTTCGAAGGTTTCGGGAAAGTAATCTTCCCCCGCCGCATAAGCATCGGGCTCATCGTGGGCGTAGCGATATTCGTCGCCATAGCCCAGCTGCTTCATCAACTTGGCTGGGGCATTACGCAGGTGCAACGGCACCTCTTGCGAACCATGCTCGGCTGCATCACGCATGGCGGCATTGAAGGCGTTATAAACCGCGTTACTTTTCGGCGCGCAGGCCAGGTAAACAATCGCCTGGGCCACGGCCAACTCGCCCTCGGGGCTGCCCAGACGCTCCTGCACATCCCAGGCGTTGAGGCACAGGGTCAAGGCGCGCGGGTCGGCATTACCAATGTCTTCACTGGCCATGCGCACCACCCGTCGGGCGATATACAGCGGGTCACAACCTCCGTCGAGCATGCGGGCAAACCAGTACAGCGCGCCGTTCGGGCTGGAGCCGCGCACGGATTTGTGCAGGGCCGATATCTGGTCGTAGAAGGCTTCGCCACCCTTGTCGAAACGTCGACGGGTATCACCGAGCAGGTTGAGCAAAAGCTCGCTATCAATCGCGCTGCCGTCTTCGGCAAGATCTGCCGCGTTTTCCAGAAAATTGAGCAAACGTCGGCCATCGCCATCGGCGGCTGCCTGAAGAATTTTGAAGCTCTCTTCCGGCAGGCTCAGTTGACGCTCACCCAAGCCTTTCGGGTCGCTGAGGGCGCGATCAACCAACTTACGTAACGCACTTTCATCCAGGCTTTTCAACACATAAACGCGAGCGCGCGAGAGCAAGGCGTTGTTCAGTTCGAACGAGGGATTTTCCGTGGTGGCACCGATAAAAATCAGTGTGCCGTCTTCCACATACGGCAAGAACGCATCCTGCTGTGACTTATTGAAACGATGCACTTCATCGACAAACAGAATGGTCTGACGGCCATATTGCGCAGCATGCTGCTGAGCCACTTCCACGGCCTGACGGATTTCCTTAACCCCGGAGAGCACAGCGGAAATCGTCTCAAAATGCGCATCAGAAACCTGAGCTAACAACCGCGCCAGGGTGGTTTTACCCACACCAGGCGGCCCCCAGAAGATCATCGAGTGCAGCGCCCCCTGTTCTAACGCCTCACGCAGAGGCTTGCCACGGGCCAGCAAATGCTCCTGCCCGACGTACTCGTCCAGGCTGGCTGCACGCAAGCGGGCAGCCAGGGGTTGCGCGACGGGGGCTTTGCGAAACAAATCCATGACTGCGGTTTAACGCCTCGAGCTGGTGAGTGTTTACTCTTGAATCACATCCGCGCCAGCGGGAATCTGAAAAGTGAACTGAGCATCATCTTGTGGCACGTTCATCTTCACATTGAGAAACAGGATGTTGGTGCGCTGGCCGATACTATCGATCAACTGCATGTCGTTGAGCACCTTGTTGCGAAACGACAGACGCAAGCTGTCGAACAGGGTGTCTTTGGACTTGGGCTTGAGGATGAAATCAACCACATCACCGGCCTCTTTATGGCTGATATCAAAGTTCTCGCGGATCTTTGAAATATCACCAGACAGCAGCAGAGCAGGTGTATGTGTCAGGCGCTGGTCAAGGGTTTGAATCGTCACTTGCTGCAGATCAGGGTCATACAACCAGACTTTTTCACCATTAGAGACCAGCAACTGCTCCATCGGCGCATCGGTGTGCCAGCGGAACAACCCCGGACGCTTGAGCGCTAACTCGCCGGAAGTCTCTTGCAGTTGAGTTCCGCCGCCATCAAGGGTCAGCTGGGAAAAGCGCGCAGTGATGGTTTGCGCCTGGTTGAGCAGTTCAGTCAAACGCTGCACGGCAACATCATCATCTGCCATAGCGGCAGCGCTAGTAAAACTCAGTACGGTCAGCAACAACATGCGAATCAGGCGCATGGGACTCCTCATCAGTTTGGGCTGGGTATTAATCGCGAACGGGGCTTGGTGCTATGACCTCGCGGGATCCATTTGTGTTCATTGACGTAACAACGCCCGCCATTTCCATGGCTTCGATCATCCGCGCGGCGCGGTTATAACCAATCTTCAACTTACGCTGCACGGCAGAGATAGAAGCTCGGCGACTTTCCAGAACGAAATTCACCGCCTCATCGTACAGTGGGTCTGACTCGCTGCCTTCGCTGCTACCGTCACCGCTGCTGCCATCAAAGCCGCTACCGGATTCTTCAGCGCCATTAAGAATGTCATCGATATAGTCTGGTGTGCCGCGCTGCTTCCAGGCCTCAACGACCCGATGCACCTCTTCGTCGGAGACAAAGGCACCGTGTACCCGAATCGGCAAACTGGTGCCCGGCGGCATGTAGAGCATGTCACCGTGGCCAAGCAGTTGCTCTGCGCCACCTTGGTCGAGAATGGTCCGCGAGTCGATCTTGCTCGACACTTGGAACGCCATGCGCGTAGGGATGTTGGCTTTGATCAGGCCGGTGATGACATCCACCGAGGGGCGCTGGGTCGCGAGTATCAGGTGAATCCCTGCGGCACGGGCCTTCTGGGCGATACGGGCAATTAGCTCCTCAACCTTTTTGCCGACAATCATCATCATGTCGGCGAATTCATCGACCACCACCACGATGGTTGGCAGAGGTTTCAGCAGCGGCGCCTCGTCCTCCATGCTCTCACGTTTGTACAGCGGGTCAGCCAGTGGTTCGCCGGCGTCAATCGCATCTTTGACCTTGCGGTTAAAGCCGGCCAGGTTACGCACGCCCATTTTCGACATCAGCTTGTAGCGACGCTCCATTTCCGCAACCGACCAGCGCAGGGCGTTGGCAGCCTCCTTCATGTCGGTTACGACTGGGCACAGTAGGTGCGGAATCCCCTCGTAGATCGACAACTCGAGCATTTTCGGGTCGATCATGATCAAGCGCGCCTCTTCTGGCGTGGACTTGAACAGAATCGACAGAATCATCGCGTTGACTCCGACCGACTTACCCGAGCCAGTGGTACCCGCCACCAGTAGGTGGGGCATCTTGGCTAGGTCGGTAATCACCGGTTTACCACCGATGTCATGGCCCAAGGCTAGGGTTACTGGCGACTTGGCCTCGTCGTATTCGGGCGAAGACAACACCTCAGAGAAGCGCACAATTTGTCGATCTTCGTTAGGTATCTCGATACCGACCGTGGTTTTCCCTGGAATCACTTCCACAACTCGCACGCTGATGATCGCCATCGAGCGGGCCAGGTCTTTGGCTAAGCCAGAAATACGGCTGACCTTGATGCCAGCTGCGGGCTGAATCTCGAAACGGGTAATCACCGGGCCTGGGTGCACGGACTCGACAACCACCTCAACACCAAACTCTTTGAGCTTGATTTCGAGCAGGCGCGACATGGCTTCCAAGTATTCTGGTGAGTATTTTTTCTGAACTTTCTCTGCTACATCCAAGATAGAAATTGGTGGCAGACTGCCAGCCAAGCCATTGTCTTCAAACAGATTGACCTGCTTCTCTTTGAGTACACGCTTGCTCGGTTCAGGTGCTTTTGGCGCGGCCGGTGGGGTAATGACCGGTGCTACGCGATTAACGCGCTCACTCATGTGCTTGTTTAACGCTTCTTCGCGCTCAAGCAGGCGCTCCTTGACCTTGGCCTGCTCACGGCGATCCAGGGTGATGGGGGCGGACACTTCGCTTACTCGCTCATCGACCTCACGTAGCTGCATCACCAGTTGCTTGCGCTCCAAGCGAGCGCTCCACCAGCGGTTAGCCAGCCCTTGGATTAACTCGATTAAATCCAGGGTGATCTTGCCAGTGAGGTCCATTACCTTGAACCACGACAAATCGGTGAAAATCGTTAAGCCAAACAGGAAAAAAGAGATAAGCAGCAGCGTGCTGCCCTGCACGTTCAGTGCATTGATGGCCAATTGGCCAAGGCTTTCGCCCAGCGCACCGCCTGCAGAAGCTGGCATGCTGGAATCCGCATGAAAGTGGATATAAGCCAGGGTGGCGCCCGATAACACCAAAAATACAAGACCAATCAGCCGCCAGGAAAACAGCCAGCCGCTCCACTGCCATGGTTGGTGACGGGAGCGGAAGACCTGCAGAGTCTTAACCGCTAAAAGCAGTGGGAACAGATAGGCGAAATAGCCCAGCGCCATAAACAGAATGTCGGCGAACCAGGCTCCTGCTCGGCCAGCAGCGTTATGCACCTGCTCGACATTGCTGGTGTGCGTCCAACCCGGGTCAGCCGAGTCGTAGGTCAGCAGCGCCATCCACAGGTAAAGGCAAAGAGCTCCCAGACCAATCAGCGCACCTTCCTTTAATCGAGAAGGTAGTTGCTGACGCCAGATAGGGGCTTGTACGGTTGGGCTAGATTTCTTCAAAACGCATCTGTTCCTGCGCCAACGGCGCCGAATAATTAGTTAACGGCAAATATGCAGCGATTGTACGGGTTTGACCAAGCGATGCCAGGTTCGACCTTTCGCCGATGTCGGCATGGGCAGCTGACTCCCGCTCCCTGCTCGCTTCGGGTAGCATATCCGCAAATATCTTCCGTGCGGCTCAATTGGAGCATGCATTCTCTTTTGTGACAAAGGCTTATGAGGTGTTTTTATGAGCGACGTCAAGCATTCACGCCTGATCATCCTGGGCTCCGGCCCTGCCGGTTATAGCGCTGCCGTATACGCTGCCCGCGCCAACCTCAAGCCTGTGATCATCACCGGCATTCAACCCGGCGGTCAGTTGACTACCACGACCGAAGTGGACAACTGGCCTGGTGATGTTGAAGGTTTGACCGGTCCAGCACTAATGGATCGCATGCAAAAACATGCCGAACGCTTTGAAACCGAGATCGTTTACGACCACATTCATACTGCCGAGTTGCAATCGCGCCCTTTTACCCTCAAGGGCGATAGCGGCACTTATACCTGCGATGCGCTGATCATCGCCACCGGAGCTTCCGCGCAATACTTGGGCTTACCCTCGGAAGAGTTGTTTTCCGGCAAGGGTGTATCGGCCTGCGCCACCTGTGACGGCTTCTTCTACCGTAACCAAGTTGTCGCCGTAATCGGCGGCGGCAATACCGCCGTTGAAGAGGCGCTGTACCTGTCGAATATTGCCAAGGAAGTCCACTTGGTGCATCGCCGCGACAAGCTGCGCTCAGAGAAAATCCTGCAAGACAAACTCTTCGACAAGGCGGCCAACGGTAATGTTGTGTTGCATTGGAACCATTCGCTGGAAGAAGTCCTGGGCGACAACACGGGCGTGACCGGCGCTCGTTTGAAGAATACCGAAACCGGCGTCACAAGTGATCTACCCCTTGCGGGCGTATTTATCGCCATCGGCCATAAGCCCAATACCGATTTATTCCAAGGGCAATTGGAGATGCGTGACGGCTATCTGCTGATCAAAGGTGGCAATGAAGGTAATGCTACCGCCACCAGCATTGAAGGTGTGTTTGCTGCAGGTGACGTGGCCGACCATGTCTACCGGCAAGCCATCACCTCAGCCGGGGCCGGCTGCATGGCGGCACTGGATGTCGAGAAGTACCTCGACGACAACTGATGCTGCTAGGGCGGCGCTGACTCAGCCCGCCCTGCCCTCCTCCCGCCCGAGCACGGCACTGCATATGCTGACGTGGTTGCAACGCGACTCACTGGACTTCCCCCCACTCAACACCGCACTGCGCGAGCCCAATGGGCTGCTGGCGGCGGGCGGTGACCTACGCCCCGAACGTTTGATTCGGGCTTATCGGCATGGCTGCTTCCCTTGGTTTCAGGATGGCCAACCACTCCTCTGGTGGTCGCCAGACCCACGCACCGTGCTATTCCCCGAGCAGCTACATGTCTCGCGCAGTCTGGCCAAGGTTCTGCGCCAACAGTGCTATCGGGTAAGTTTTGACCAAGCGTTCGCTGAAGTCATTCGTGCCTGCGCTGCACCTCGCAGTTATGCAACGGAGACCTGGATAACCAGCCCGATGCAGGACGCCTACATTGAATTACATGCGCGCGGCATTGCTCACTCAGTGGAGGTTTGGCGTGATAACGAGCTAGTTGGCGGACTCTACGGCTTGGCCATGGGCCAATTGTTTTTTGGTGAGTCAATGTTCAGTCGCGCCGATAACGCCTCAAAAGTAGGTTTTGCCACTCTGGTTAAGCATCTGCACGCATGGGGTTTTGTCCTGATTGACTGCCAGATGCCAACTGAGCACTTGATCAGCCTTGGCGCCCAAACCATTACGCGCGCTGAATTTTCAGACTTCCTGAGCCTGTATCTCGACCAACCCAGCCAGGCTGATTGGGTCGCCTAGGCGAGTTGGTCAGCCTGGCTTACACTTCTAGTGTCTGTCATTGTGTCGCCCACGCTAGGTGGTGCGATTTCAATAGACCCAGAGACTGATCTCGAGAGTCGATCATGACTGAGTTGGCCCGCCTAAAGTTTTATGCCACTCAACCACATCCCTGCAGCTATCTGCCCGACGAACAGGCGACAACACTGTTCCTCGATCCCAGCCAGCCGATGGATGCGGAGGTTTATGCCGAGCTCTCAGAAATGGGCTTTCGCCGAAGTGGTGAACACCTCTATCGCCCGCATTGCCAACGCTGTACAGCTTGCGTTCCTGCCCGCATCCCTGCGGCGCAGTTCAACCAGAATCGCCAGCAACGCCGCATATTCAAGCGCAATCAGGATATTCAGGTGCGCCTGGTGCGCCCGGCATTTACCGAAGAATATTACGCGCTCTATGAGCACTACATTGAGCAGCGGCATGCCGATGGCGATATGTACCCACCCAGCCGCGAGCAATTTTCGACCTTTTTAGTGCGCGACCTCGCCTTCTCGCGCTTCTACGAATTCCGCCAAGGCGAGCGCCTATTGGCCATCGCGGTGACAGATGTGCTGCCCAATGGGCTATCGGCGGTTTATACCTTTTACGAGCCAAGCGAAGAGCGCCGCAGCCTCGGGCGCTTTGCCATCCTCTGGCAAATTGCCGAAACAGCGCGCCTAGGGCTGCACGCAGTCTATCTAGGCTACTGGATCAAGAACTGCCGCAAGATGAATTACAAGACCCAATACCGCCCAATAGAGCTGTTCATTAATCAACGCTGGGTCAGTCTTAACTGAAGCCCTTGGCGCAAACCCCAATTTTCGGGCACAATGCACGCCGCTTTTGCCTGGCGCCAGTTGCACCGGGCCATTCATTGGATACCGAGGGCTTTACTGCATGTCGAAAGAAGACAGCTTCGAAATGGAAGGCACTGTCGTCGACACCCTGCCCAACACCATGTTCCGTGTGGAGTTGGAAAATGGGCACGTCGTTACTGCGCACATCTCCGGAAAGATGCGCAAAAACTACATCCGCATTCTGACTGGCGACAAAGTTCGCGTTGAACTTACGCCTTATGACTTGAGCAAGGGCCGCATTACCTATCGCGCCCGTTAACAGGCCGCTGAAAACTCTGTTTTCCGGTATCTGTTACAGCAAGCTCAAGTAAAAACGCCCGGCATTGCCGGGCGTTTTTGTGCGCGTAAGAAAATACGCCTAGGCCATTTCTGCCGTGGTTTCGAAATCGAAGGTCAATTCGCCGCCTTCAATATCGATATGCACCACGCCGCCGTGCTCAGCTAACTCACCAAATAGGATTTCTTCCGCCAGCGGACGCTTGATCTTATCCTGGATCAGCCGAGCCATTGGTCGAGCACCCATCTGCACATCGTAGCCACCTTCAGCTAACCAGCTGCGCGCCGCATCACTAACCTCCAGGGTCACGCGTTTATCCTCAAGCTGCGCCTGCAGTTCGGTGAGGAACTTGTCGACGATGCTTTTGATCACCTCGTGGCTTAGGCGGCCGAACTGGATAATAGTATCCAAGCGATTGCGGAACTCAGGCGTGAAGCTCTTTTTGATGACTTCCATGGCATCTGAAGAGTGGTCCTGATGAGTGAAGCCAATGGACGCTCGCGCTGCTGTTTCGGCACCGGCATTGGTCGTCATAATAACGATCACATTACGGAAGTCTGCCTTGCGCCCATTGTTGTCGGTCAAGGTCCCGTGATCCATGACCTGCAACAGCAGGTTAAAGACTTCCGGATGAGCCTTCTCGATTTCATCGAGCAGCAGCACACAATGCGGTGTCTTGGTAATCGCCTCTGTCAGCAAGCCACCCTGATCAAAACCAACATAGCCAGGTGGTGCACCGATTAGACGCGATACGGTATGGCGCTCCATGTACTCGGACATATCGAAACGAATAAGCTCGACACCCAAGGCTTTGGCCAATTGGCGCGCGGCTTCGGTTTTGCCGACCCCAGTAGGACCTGCAAAGAGGAAGGATCCCACAGGCTTATCTGGCGACTTGAGCCCCGCACGTGACAATTTGATTGCTGTCGACAGCGAATCAATTGCCGCATCCTGGCCAAACACTGTCAGCTTCAGATCACGCTCAAGATTACGCAGCAATTCCTTGTCGGAACTGCTGACGTGTTTTGGCGGAATCCGGGCAATTTTCGCCACGATATCCTCGACTTGCGCCACATCAATTCGAGCCAACCGTTTATCTGCGGGCTGTAGGCGCTGATAGGCGCCGGCTTCGTCGATAACATCAATGGCCTTGTCAGGCATATGTCGATCATTGATGTAGCGCGAGGCAAGCTCAGCAGCGGCCCGCAAAGCTTCATCACTGTACTCAATGCTGTGATGCTGCTCGAAACGCCCCTTCAGGCCACGCAGGATGCCGATAGTGTCTTCAACCGAAGGTTCGACCACATCAACTTTCTGAAAGCGACGTGCCAAAGCACGGTCTTTTTCAAATATGCCGCGAAACTCCTGGAACGTGGTCGAGCCAATGCAGCGAATCTCACCAGAAGACAACATCGGCTTGAGCAGGTTGGATGCATCCATCACCCCGCCGGATGCCGCACCAGCACCAATGATGGTATGGATTTCATCAATAAACAGGATGGCATGAGGACGCTTGCGTAGCTCATTAAGCAGAGCTTTGAGGCGTTTCTCAAAATCGCCACGGTATTTGGTTCCGGCCAGGAGCGCCCCGAGATCGAGCGAGTAGACCACGCTGTCAGCCAGCAGGTCAGGCACTTGATTGTCGACAATGCGTTTAGCCAAGCCTTCCGCAATAGCTGTTTTGCCCACACCGGCTTCGCCGACCAATAACGGATTGTTTTTGCGGCGGCGCGCCAAAATCTGCGCAACGCGCTCAACCTCAAGCTCGCGACCGACCAACGGATCAATACGACCCTGGCGTGCCAACTCGTTCAGGTTGCTGGCATAAGCATCCAGCGGGTTGCTAGAACTAGAGGACTCACCACCCTCTTCGTCCTGCATTTCCTGTTCGCCCTCAGGATGCCCGCCATGCCCCGGAACCTTGGAAATACCGTGAGCAATAAAGTTGACGACATCAATACGCGCAACGCTCTGCTGCTTGAGTAGAAATACAGCCTGACTTTCCTGCTCACTAAAAATCGCAACCAGAACATTGGCGCCAGTCACCTCGCGCTTCCCCGAGCTCTGCACGTGGAATACCGCTCGCTGCAGAACGCGCTGAAAGCCAAGTGTAGGCTGCGTTTCGCGCTCTTCATCATGCTGAGGAATCAACGGCGTGGTGGAGTCGATGAACTCCTGTAAATCATGCCGCAGCTTGTCCAAGCTGGCTCCGCACGCACGCAATACACTGGCAGCGGCCTCGTTATCGAGAAGCGCCAGTAATAAATGCTCAACCGTCATAAATTCATGACGCTTGGTACGAGCCTCCTTGAAAGCCAGATTGAGGGTAACTTCGAGCTCTCGATTTAACATAGCTTCACCTCATGCCCAAGTGGCCGGCGTTAACCGTCCTTCTCTATTTCACAGAGTAGCGGATGCTGGCTCTCTTTCGCATATTGATTCACCTGTGTCGCTTTGGTTTCAGCAATATCGCGGGTAAACACTCCGCACACTGCCCGCCCCTCTGTATGGACGGTCAGCATGACTTTGGTCGCAAGCTCTCGATTCAGGTTGAAAAAAACCTCGAGCACCTCGACCACAAAATCCATCGGCGTGTAGTCATCATTAAACAAGACCACCTTATACATAGGTGGGACCTGCAGGGCAGGCTTTGATTCCTGAACGGCTAAACCGAAGGAGTCGTCCTCATGCTCTGCTGGATGATCCTGATTGAATGTTAGTCGAATCTGGCTACGTGCATGCATTCTGGATAGCTTCGTTAATGGGCAAATGGTCTGTACTAAACAGAGTTTGAACGGCTTCTCAGCCAGTTAGCGCATCGCCTTGACTATCGGCAAAACGGTGTTACAAACAATGGATACCCTGTGTGGGTATTAAAGGGGTTCCACTGCGCTACTGGCGATAGTCAAACAACGCATGGAATTGAAGTGGATGATACTCCAGTGATGGAGTCCTTTGCAGAGGGATATCAGCATGGTTAGCGGTAAGGTCAAGTGGTTCAACAACGCCAAAGGCTATGGTTTCATCCTGGCCGATGGTCGAGATGAGGACCTGTTCGCCCACTACTCGGCTATCCAAATGGACGGCTATAAAACGCTGAAGGCTGGCCAGCCGGTAAGCTTCGATATTATCCAGGGTCCAAAAGGACTCCATGCCGTAAACATCAGCGCAGCTACTGCTACCAATGAAGCGCCTACCGTAGCCAAACAAAGCCAGGACTCGACAGTTGAGGCATGAGTTTCATCTAGGCGGTTAGTATGCCCACAAAAAGGCCGGTCACTTGACCGGCCTTTCTTTAATGTGGCCACCAAATAGAGCGACCACATCTCAGGTCTTGCTACGTTGCTTACATATGCGAAATCAGTGCATCACCGAACGCCGAGCATGACAGCAGCTTGGCGCCGTCCATCAGTCGCTCAAAATCATAGGTCACAGTCTTGGCTGAGATAGCGCCATTAGTGCCCTTGATGATCAAGTCGGCTGCTTCGATCCAACCCATGTGACGCAGCATCATTTCAGCGGAAAGGATTAGCGAGCCCGGGTTCACCTGGTCTTTACCTGCGTATTTTGGTGCGGTGCCATGGGTGGCTTCAAACATGGCAACGGTGTCAGACAGGTTGGCACCCGGCGCAATACCTATACCGCCTACTTCAGCCGCCAGGGCATCCGACAGGTAGTCACCGTTGAGGTTAAGGGTGGCGATTACGTCGTACTCGGCCGGACGCAGCAGGATCTGCTGCAGCATGGCGTCGGCGATGGCGTCTTTAACTATGACGTTCTTGCCAGTTTTCGGGTTCTTGAACTGCATCCAAGGGCCACCATCAAGCAGCGTGGCGCCAAACTCTTCAGCGGCTATTTCGTAAGCCCACTCTTTGAAGGCGCCCTCGGTGAACTTCATGATGTTGCCTTTGTGCACGATGGTCAGCGAGTCACGGTCGTTATCGACGACGTACTGCAGTGCCTTACGTGCCAGCCGCTTAGTACCTTCTTTGGAAACTGGCTTGACGCCGATACCACAGTCCTGGTCAAAGCGAATCTTGGTAACACCCATTTCCTCCTTGAGGAACTTGATGACCTTAATAGCTTCTGGCGAACCAGCCTTCCATTCGATACCCGCGTAAATATCTTCCGAGTTCTCGCGAAAGATGGTCATGTCGACATCTCCCGGCTTTTTAACTGGGCTCGGCACACCTTCAAACCAGCGCACGGGGCGCAGACAAACGTACAGGTCGAGTTGTTGACGCAGCGCAACGTTCAGCGAGCGAATGCCACCACCTACAGGTGTGGTCAGAGGCCCCTTGATGGAAACGACATAATCTTTGACCGCATCCAGCGTTTCTTGCGGCAACCATGTGTCCTGGTCATAGACCTGAGTCGCTTTTTCGCCAGCGTACACCTCCATCCAGGAGATCTTGCGCTCGCCGCCATAGGCCTTCTGCACGGCAGCATCAACGACCTTGATCATAACTGGACTAATATCGACACCGATGCCATCACCCTCGATAAAGGGGATAACTGGATTATTCGGCACGTTTAGAGATGTATCGGCATTGACGGTGATTTTGTCACCGGTGGCAGGCACCTGGATCTTTTGGTATCCCATGCTGGACTCCGTCTTGTGGTTAAACAATCAGATCGCCCGAGAGTACCCCACTTGAATCAGGCGAAACCATATGTTCGTTGGTCTTATGCAGCTAGGCATTCTGTGTCGAGCTGTCGCGGTGATATACTGCGCGAATGACTAACAAGTCATAAGGTGCAGGCCAAAATAAGTGGCTTGCGTCCTGGAACCGTCGGACTGCTACAGCGATTCAATGGCTCAAAATACTCAACACTCTACTGGTGCATCCAACATCACTGCGACAAGACCTCGACTTCAGGCTCACTCATGATGGGCTTTGGCGTTTACCCGCGCATGTCGAGTGCCTATGTACGCTCAGCAAAGAAGAGAGTTAACTCTAAATGTCCATCCCTTCGAAGATCATTTATACCTTCACTGACGAAGCCCCGGCCCTGGCGACTTATTCGCTTCTTCCAATTGTAGAAGCCTTCGCAGCTACCGCTGGGATTGCCGTTGAAACACGCGACATCTCTCTTGCAGCGCGCATCCTCGCCAGCTTTGCTGACCAACTGGATGCCGATAAGCAGGTCGATGACGACCTCGCAAAACTGGCAGTACTGGCTACCTCGCCTGAAGCCAACATCATCAAACTGCCAAACATCAGCGCATCGGTGCCGCAGCTCAAAGCCGCTATCGCTGAACTGCAGGCTCAGGGCTACAACATCCCGAACCTCCCTGAAGATCCGCAAACTGACGCTGAAAAAGACGCCCGCGCGCGCTACAGCAAAGTACTTGGCAGCGCGGTGAATCCAGTGCTGCGCGAAGGTAACTCCGACCGCCGCGCCCCAGCAGCGGTCAAGGCTTTCGTACGCAAGCACCCACACTCCATGGGCAAATGGAGCATGGCCTCGCAGTCCCACGCGGACTACATGCGCGGCGGTGACTTCTTTTCCAGCGAGCAGTCGATCACCATGGCCAAGGCCGGTGACGTTCGCATCGAGTTCGTCGGCAAGGACGGCAAAGTCGAAGTTAAGAAGCAACTTACCCTGCAAGACGGTGAAGTCTTCGACAGCATGTACATGAGCTGCAAAAAGCTGCGTGATTTCTTCGAGAAGACCCTGCAAGACTGCAAGGAAACCGGCGTCATGTGGTCCCTGCACGTTAAGGCGACCATGATGAAGGTTTCTCACCCCATCGTTTTCGGCCATGCGGTCAGCGTCTACTACAAGGACGTATTCGACAA
This sequence comes from Pseudomonas sp., assembly GCF_046581935.1. GTDB lineage: Bacteria > Pseudomonadota > Gammaproteobacteria > Pseudomonadales > Pseudomonadaceae > Aquipseudomonas. Next base: position 126,940 of record NZ_JAYGFK010000001.1, on the reverse strand, counting down.
ATACGGCAAGCTGTTTGAAGAGCTGGGTGTGAACCCGAACAACGGCATCAGCAGCGTCTACGACAAGATCAAATCTCTGCCCGCATCACAGCAGGAAGAAATTCTTGACGACATCCATGCCTGCTACAGCCACCGTCCAGAAATGGCCATGGTTGACTCGGTCAAGGGCATTACCAACCTGCACATCCCTAGCGACGTGATCGTTGACGCCTCGATGCCGGCGATGATTCGTAGCTCCGGGCAAATGTGGGGTAAGGACGGCAAGCTCAAGGACACCAAAGCGGTAATGCCGGAAAGCACCTACGCCCGCATCTACCAGGAAATGATCAATTTCTGCAAAACCAACGGCGCATTTGACCCAACCACCATGGGCACCGTGCCGAACGTCGGCCTGATGGCGCAGAAAGCTGAAGAGTACGGTTCTCACGACAAAACTTTCGAAATGACTGCTGACGGCAGCATGCGCGTAGTTCTGGCTGACGGCACCGTACTGATGCAGCACGAAGTTGAAGCTGGTGACATCTGGCGCGCCTGCCAAACCAAAGACGCCCCGATCCGTGACTGGGTCAAGTTGGCAGTCACCCGTGCCCGTCAGTCCAATACCCCGGCGATCTTCTGGCTCGACCCTGAGCGCGCCCACGATCGCGAACTGCAGAAAAAAGTTGAAGCCTACCTGCAGGATCATGACCTGACCGGTCTGGATATCCGCGTAATGGGTTACAACGAAGCCATCCGCGTAAGCATGGAGCGCTTGATTCGTGGCCTGGACACCATTTCGGTAACCGGTAACGTACTGCGCGACTACCTGACAGACTTGTTCCCTATCATGGAACTCGGCACATCGGCAAAAATGCTCTCCATCGTTCCACTGATGGCCGGCGGCGGCATGTACGAAACCGGTGCTGGCGGTTCAGCGCCTAAGCACGTACAGCAGTTGATTGAAGAAAACCACCTGCGCTGGGACTCCCTGGGCGAGTTCCTCGCACTGGCGGTTTCCCTTGAAGAGACTGGTATCAAGACCAATAACGCCAAGGCCAAACTACTGGGTACAACCCTGGACGCGGCCACTGGCAAATTACTTGATAACAACAAGTCGCCATCGCGCAAAACCGGTGAGCTGGATAACCGCGGCAGCCATTTCTACCTGGCCATGTACTGGGCACAAGAGCTGGCTGCGCAGACCCAGGACGCGGAACTGCAGGCACAGTTTGCCCCGCTGGCCAAGGCGCTGACCGAAAGTGAAGCAACCATCCTGGCCGAACTGAGCGCGGTACAGGGCAAGCCAGTGGACATTGGCGGTTACTACCGCGCCAATCCACAGCTGACCAGCCAGGCCATGCGGCCGAGCAAAACGTTCAATGCGGCGCTTGCCTCTTTGGCATAAATCGCACGTTTAGAACGCGCAACACTGCAACAACACAAACCCCAGCGCTGCTGGGGTTTGTGCATTTTGCGTGGTAATAATCACGCTATGATCGCGCTTTAAATAACAATTCAGGATGCGTATGAACTGGCAGCCACATATCACCGTAGCCACCGTCATTGAAGACCAAGGGCGTTTTCTTCTGGTTGAAGAAATGGCCGAAGGCCGTGCCGTATTCAACCAGCCTGCTGGTCATCTCGAGGCGAACGAAAGCCTATTACAAGCAGCCATTCGCGAAACCCTTGAAGAAACTGGCTGGGATGTCGAGTTAACCGGTGTGACTGGCATTTACCTGTACACCGCCCCGAGCAATGGTGTGACCTATCAGCGCATCTGCTTTGCCGGCAAAGCGCTGCGCCACCGCCCCGAATACGCCCTGGATGACGGCATCATCGGCCCGCGCTGGCTGAGCCGCGACGAACTGGCCGCCCAGCCGGAACGCTGGCGCAGTGAGTTGGTCTTACGCTGCATTGATGATTACCTAGGCGGGGCATGTTTTGCGCTGTCACTGATCCGCGATTAACGGCCAAGCGCCACTGCCTGCTAGAATCGCCCTCTTTTTCCAAGCCGTGTCCAGTATTCCCATGCCAGATCCAACTACCCAGCGCGTCATTGTCGGTATGTCCGGCGGTGTTGACTCCTCCGTTTCCGCCCTATTACTGCTTGAGCAGGGGTATCAGGTCGAAGGCCTGTTTATGAAGAACTGGGACGAAGACGACGGCACCGAATACTGCACCGCCATGGATGATCTGGCCGATGCGCAGGCCGTGTGCGACAAAATTGGCATCACGCTGCACACCGCCAACTTTGCCGCAGAATACTGGGATAACGTGTTTGAGCACTTTCTGGCTGAATACAAGGCTGGGCGTACGCCGAACCCGGACATCCTCTGTAACCGTGAAATCAAGTTCAAAGCCTTCCTCGACTACGCCCTGATGCTTGGCGCCGATCTGATCGCCACCGGCCACTATGTGCGCCGCCGCGATATCGATGGCCGCACCGAATTACTTAAAGGCTTGGACGCAAACAAGGACCAGAGCTACTTCTTGCATGCGGTCGGCGGCGAGCAGATCGCCAAGACGTTGTTCCCCGTCGGTGAGTTGGAAAAGCCCGCCGTACGCGCCATCGCCGAGAAGTACGCACTGGCTACCGCGAAGAAGAAAGACTCTACCGGCATCTGCTTTATTGGTGAGCGGCGCTTCAGCGACTTTTTGAAACAATACCTGCCCGCCCAGCCCGGCGATATTGAAACCACCGAAGGCGAGATCATCGGCCGCCATCATGGCTTGATGTACCACACCATAGGTCAGCGCCAGGGGTTAGGCATCGGCGGCTTGAAAGACGCCTCTGACGAACCTTGGTACGTACTGCACAAAGACCTGACGCGCAACGTACTGATAGTTGGTCAAGGCAATGAGCACCCATGGCTATTCAGCCGCGCCCTGCTGGCTTCGGAGATTTACTGGGTTAACCCGGTTGACCTGAGCGCGCCACGCGAGCTAACCGCCAAAGTGCGTTATCGCCAGAGTGACCAAACCTGCACGTTGGAGAAAACCGCCAGCGGCTATCGCGCCGTATTCAACGAACCACAACGCGCCGTGACCCCTGGCCAGTCCGTGGTGTTCTACGACGCAGAAATCTGCCTGGGCGGCGGCGTAATCGAAACAGCCGAGCCTTGGACCAGCCGGGATCAGAACGTATGAACCCGATCCGCGAACAATTGATCGCCCTGGGTGCGGTATTCGAATCAGCAGTTTTGGTCGATAAACTGGCACGTACCGGCCAAGTCGGCGACGCTGCGGTGGCCTGCATGATCAACAGCCTATTGGTGCGCGACCCGAAGGATACGCTGGAGGTCTATGGCGGTGATGACCTCAACCTGCGCGACGGTTACCGCGCGTTGGTCGGAGCCCTGGAGCGCGACCCCGCGAGCCTGCAGCGCGACCCACTGCGCTATACGCTGGCGCTGCTGGCACTGGAACGCCAGCTGAATAAGCGTGATGACATGCTGCAAATCATGGGCAGCCGCCTTGATCAGGTGCAGCAACAAGTCGAGCACTTCGGCCCGACCCACGAAAACGTCATCGCCAACTGCGGCGGCCTGTACCAAGACACCATCAGCACCTTCCGCCAGCGCATTCAGGTGCAAGGCGATATGCGCCACCTGCAACAGTCCAACAATGCCGCGAAAATTCGCGCACTGCTGCTCGCCGGCATTCGCTCCGCGCGCTTATGGCGTCAGCTAGGCGGCCATCGCTGGCAGATGGTGTTCAGCCGCAGCAAGTTACTCAAGGAACTCTACCCGCTGCTGCGATCTTGAGCAGGCACATTACAGTTACTGAATTATCACCCGCTGCGCAGTGAGTCAGCGCCTGCATGCTGCAATGCTGCTTTTCACTTCCAGCCTACTGTCTATTTTTCGAAGCAAACGCGGCTGAACGGTCGCAGCCAATCGCGATCAAGCAGTCAATTTCATGTATGATACGCGCCCTTTTCAATGCCCGATTGTCCGAGAACGCCTCCCATGCAGCTTTCCTCGCTCACCGCGGTTTCCCCCGTTGATGGCCGCTATGCCGGCAAAACCAGCGCTCTGCGCCCTATTTTCAGCGAATACGGCCTGATCCGTTTCCGCGTTCTGGTTGAAGTACGCTGGTTGCAGCGCCTGGCCGCCCATGAAGGCGTCGCGGAAGTTGCGCCCTTCTCCGCCGAAGCCCAAGTCGTGCTCAATGAACTGGCCGACAACTTCGCCGTCGAGCATGCCGAGCGCGTCAAGGAGATCGAACGCACCACTAACCACGACGTTAAAGCCGTGGAGTACTTGCTCAAAGAACAAGCAGCCAAGCTGCCTGAGCTGGACAAGGTCAGTGAGTTCATCCACTTCGCCTGCACCAGTGAAGACATCAACAACCTGTCCCACGCCCTGATGCTGCGCGCGGGTCGTGATGACGTGCTACTGCCGCTGATGCGTCAGACCGCCGAAGCCATTCGCGAACTGGCGATCCAATTTGCCGACGTACCGATGCTCTCGCGCACCCACGGCCAGCCGGCTTCGCCGACCACCCTCGGTAAAGAGCTAGCCAACGTGGTTTACCGCCTGGAGCGGCAGATCGCTCAGGTTGCGGCCGTACCGCTGCTGGGCAAAATCAACGGTGCAGTGGGCAACTACAACGCCCACCTGTCGGCCTACCCGCAGATCGACTGGGAAGCCAACGCGCGCCAGTTCATCGAAGGTGACCTGGGCCTGCAATTCAACCCGTACACCACACAGATCGAACCGCACGACTACATCGCCGAGCTGTTCGACGCTATCGCCCGCTTCAACACCATCCTGATCGACTTTGATCGTGATATCTGGGGCTACATCTCCCTGGGCTATTTCAAGCAGCGCACCATCGCTGGCGAAATCGGTTCGTCGACCATGCCGCACAAGGTCAATCCGATTGACTTCGAGAACTCCGAAGGCAACCTGGGCATCGCCAACGCGCTGTTCCAGCACCTGGCCAGCAAACTGCCCATCTCGCGCTGGCAGCGTGACCTGACCGACTCCACCGTGCTGCGTAACCTCGGTGTTGGTTTCGCTCATAGCGTGATCGCTTACGAAGCAAGTCTCAAAGGAATCAGCAAGTTAGAACTCAATGCTCAACGTATTGCTGATGATCTGAATGCCTGCTGGGAAGTGCTTGCCGAGCCAATCCAGACGGTCATGCGCCGCTATGCCATCGAAAACCCCTACGAGAAGCTCAAAGAGTTGACCCGTGGCAAAGGCATCAGCCCAGAAGCACTGCAGACTTTCATCGACGCTCTGGACATGCCTGCCGAAGCCAAAGCCGAACTCAAGCTGCTGACCCCAGCTAACTACATCGGCAATGCCGTCGCTCAGGCCAAGCGTATCTAAACGGTATCAGCCACCCAGACGCCCGGCTGCGCCGGGCGTTTTTATTTACGGGTATTTATTTATTTCAAGGGCTTAGCGATGAATCCTGATACTCCGCTACAACTGCTGGGTGGCCTTACCGCGCGCGAGTTCATGCGTGACTACTGGCAGAAGAAACCCTTGCTGGTACGCCAGGCCATTCCTGGCTTCGAAAGCCCGGTATCGCCAGATGAACTGGCCGGCCTGGCTCTTGAAGAAGAGATCGAATCACGTCTGGTCATCGAGCATGGCGAGCGCCCCTGGGAGCTGCGCCGTGGCCCATTTGCCGAAGATGCGTTTAGCCAACTACCGGAACGCGATTGGACGCTGCTGGTACAGGCCGTCGATCAATTTGTCCCCGAAGTGGCTGAACTGCTGGAAGAGTTCAAGTTTCTGCCTAAGTGGCGCATCGACGATGTGATGATCAGCTTCGCCACCCCTGGTGGCGGCGTCGGCCCGCACTTCGATAATTACGATGTATTTCTCTTACAAGGCTTTGGTAAACGCCGCTGGCAGATTGGCCAGATGTGCGACTCCGACAGCCCGATGCTGCAACACGCGGATCTAAAGATCCTCGCCGAATTCGTTAAAACTGAAGAATGGGTTCTGGAGCCCGGCGACATGCTCTACCTGCCGCCGCGCTTAGCCCACTGTGGTACCGCCGAGGATGATTGTATGACGTATTCCGTAGGCTTCCGTGCGCCAAGCGCTGCCGAAGTTCTAACCCATTTCACCGACTTTCTTGGCCAGTTCCTGCCTGACGAAGAGCGCTACAGCGATGCCGACGCGCAGCCGACCAGTGACCCGACGCAAATCCAGCGTGACGCCCTGGATCGCCTCAAGGCGCTACTTACCGAGCACATGAGCGATGAGCGCCTGCTGATGACTTGGTTCGGCCAGTTTATGACCGAGCCGCGTTATCCAGAGTTGATTGCGGGCATCGAAATTGATGAAGAAGCATTCCTCGCCAGCATGGAGGACGGCGCCGTGCTGATCCGCAATGCCAGCGCGCGCATGGCCTGGTCGGAAGTGGGTGAAGATCTGGTGTTGTTTGCCAGCGGCCAGAGCCGCCTGCTCTCGGCTAGCCTGCGCGAATTGCTGAAGCTGGTGTGCGCAGCCGACGCCCTGCATATCGACAATCTAGGGCCATGGCTCGCTGACGATGAAGGGCGTAACCTGCTGGTTGAACTGGTCAAGCAAGGCAGCCTGGAGTTTGCTGATGAGTGAGATACACGTTCGTCTAGCTGACTGGCAGAAGGATAACGCTGATCTACGGCGTATTCGCGAAGCCGTGTTTATTGCGGAACAAGCCGTACCACCAGAGCTCGAATGGGATGCTGAAGATGCTGACGCCGTGCATTTTCTTGCGCTGGAGGGCGACTACCCAGTCGGTACCGCGCGACTGCTGGACGACGGTCATATCGGCCGCGTTTCGGTACTCAAGGATTGGCGCGGCCTGAATGTGGGCGTAGCGCTGATTCAAGCGGTTATTGATGAAGCAGAAAATCGCGGCCTGACACAACAAATGCTCAGTGCTCAGGTGCACGCGACTGCCTTCTATGAAAAGCTCGGGTTTGTCATTGTCAGCGAAGAATATCTGGAGGCAGGCATCCCCCACGTGGATATGGTGCGTCATAGCGCCTAGAGGCCGAGATGAACAACGAAAACGCCCCGAGTGAATCAACCGAGCCACTGGAACCCATAGAGCTTCCTGCCATCGAGTTCCAATCACCGGGGCGTTTTGCTGTGCACAACCCCGCCAGCCAAAGCAGTCTCAACCCACAGGCTGAACCGGCCCCTTTTGTTCTCGGCGAGCACACGCCGCTGGAGCGTTTTAGCCAGCCCGAACAAGCCCGCTCCCATGCACTTGCCATGCTGCAGCAAGCACAACGCAACCTGTGTATTTACAGTCACGACCTTGAGCCATGGCTTTATCACCACAGCAGCGTGCAAGAAGCCTGCACTCGCTTTCTCCTGGCCAACCCTCGCAACCAACTGCGCATCCTGTTGCGCGACGCCAGTCGTGCGGTCAAGGAAGGCCACCGCCTGCTCAGCCTTTCGCGCCGGCTGTCGAGCAATCTACATATCCGCAAACTGCACCCGGACTACCCTAATGAGGCGCTGGCGTTTCTGCTGGCGGATGACCGTGGCTTGCTACTGTTGCCTGAAGTTGGCCAGCCTAGCGGCTATGCCCTGTATCAAGACCCCGGCCGCAGTCGCCAGCGCCGTGCACAGTTTGATCAGGCCTGGGATACCAGCATGACCGATGCTGACTTACGGAGTTTCTTACTATGAAGGTTCGCGCCCTGTTTGCCGCCTCACTGCTCAGCTGCAGCCTGTCGCTCAGCGCTGCTACCGAGGTAATCCCGCTAAATTTCCGCACGGCTGATGAGGTGCTGGGAGTAGTGCAATCAATGCTCGGTCATGACGGCAAGGTCAATGCGTATGGCAATCAACTGATCGTCAACGCGCAGCCTGCGAAAATTGCTGAAGTACGCACGTTGCTGCAACAGCTCGACACCGAACCCCGACGCCTGCTGATCAGCGTCGACACCAGCGAATCCAGCCAGATGAATGACCGCGGTTATCGCGCCAATGGCAGTATTAGCGCGGGCAATGGTGAAATTCAGATCGGTCAGGGCGAAATCAATGGTCGCGACCAGGTACGCATCATCCGTCGCAGCACCGATAGCCGGGGCGCAGGCACCCAACAAGTGCAGGCCACTGAGGGCTACCCTGCGTTGATTCAAGTCGGCCAGAGCGTACCGTTGACCACTCGCGGCCGTGATGCCTATGGCCAGCCCTACAGCAACACCCAGTATCGCGACGTCACCCGTGGTTTCTACGTTACTGCAAGCCTCAGCGGTGAGCGCGTGCACATCGACATCAGCAGTAACCGTGACCGCCTCAGCCAGTCACAACCCGGAGCGATCGATGTACAAAGCACCGATACTCGGGTCAGCGGCCGCCTGGGTGAATGGATCAGCATCGGCGGCGTCAGCGAGCAAGGCCAGGGCGAGCAAGGTGACTTCCTGCAACACCGCTCAACCCAAGGCCGTGAAGATATGACCATACGCGTCAAGGTCGACGTGGTGAACTAAATCCCCCCAGCTCTGTGCACTCAGCCCCTGCAGAAGCACCGTTCATCGCTGATGACCCATGGCGAGCGCCAAGTAAGCTCACGGATCGCAATCCTGGAACGCTAATCCGCCAACTAGAGCCATAGAAACTGACTTGCCGGTCGCTTTTAGATTTATGTAGTAGTAAAAAAAAAGCACTACAAAATAATTGACGAACACTTTAAGCGGAGGCATGATGGCCCCGCTCCCGCTAATCAGAGGTGCTGAAAAGCCCTCCGGATCGCGCTCCAACTTACCGTCAGAGCCGATTTGCGTTGTAAAGCCCACAAGGCCGTTCGATGAGATTGCGACTGGAACGAAGTTGTCCTGAGGGACGGGGAAGCGTTTAACAACAGTGTGCATCAGGCCACTACAGGTTGAGTTCTACGGCAGCCACAGCCGGAACGCTAAATGACTCCGTCATTTACAACCATTGCAGCCAGCACTTTGTTGAGCTCGTCACCCTCCTCCCGGATAAATTCCGTCCCACGTCAATTTCTCAACGTTCTGCAGTGAGCAACAACACCCTCCAGCAACACAGGTGTTCAGTGGGGAAGTCGGTGCTCAACCAAATACATACTTTGAAGGATTGACCATGTCAGCTTATCAAAACGACATCAAAGCCGTTGCCGCCCTTAAAGCTGCTGCTGGCAGCAGCTGGAGCGCTATTGACCCTGAGTCCGTGGCCCGTATGCGCGCTCAGAACCGCTTCAAAACCGGCCTGGAAATCGCTCAGTACACTGCCGACATCATGCGCAAAGACATGGTTGAGTACGACGCTGACTCCTCCGTATACACCCAGTCGCTGGGCTGCTGGCATGGTTTCATCGGTCAGCAAAAGCTGATTTCGATCAAAAAACACCTGAAGACCACCAACAAGAAGTACCTCTACCTGTCGGGCTGGATGGTTGCTGCTCTGCGTTCGGATTTCGGTCCGCTGCCGGATCAGTCCATGCACGAGAAAACCTCGGTTTCCGGCCTGATCGAAGAGCTGTACACCTTCCTGCGCCAGGCTGATGCCCGCGAACTGGACCTGCTGTTCTCCGCTCTGGACGCTGCTCGCGCTGCTGGCGACAAAGCCAAAGCCGATGACCTGCAGAACCAGATCGATAACTACGAAACCCACGTAGTGCCAATCATCGCCGACATCGACGCTGGTTTTGGTAACCCAGAAGCCACCTATCTGTTGGCCAAGCGCATGATCGAAGCAGGCGCTTGCTGCATCCAGATCGAAAACCAGGTTTCTGACGAGAAGCAGTGCGGTCACCAGGACGGCAAAGTAACCGTTCCTCACGCCGACTTTATCGCCAAGATCAACGCTGTTCGTTACGCGTTCCTTGAGCTGGGCATCGACAACGGCGTGATCGTTGCGCGTACCGACTCCCTGGGTGCTGGCCTGACCAAGCAAATCGCCGTAACCAAAGAGCCAGGCGACCTGGGCGACCAGTACAACTCGTTCCTCGATTGTGAAGAAGTTTCTGCTGCCGATCTGGGCAACGGCGACGTGGTGATCAACCGTGGTGGCAAGCTGCTGCGTCCTAAGCGTCTGCCTTCCAACCTGTTCCAGTTCCGTGCTGGCACCGGTGAAGCACGCTGCGTACTGGACAGCATCACTTCCCTACAGAACGGCGCTGACATGCTGTGGATCGAAACCGAGAAGCCACACGTCGGCCAGATCGCAGAAATGGTTAACGAAATCCGTAAAACCATCCCGAACGCCAAGCTGGTTTACAACAACAGCCCATCGTTCAACTGGACGCTGAACTTCCGTCAGCAGGCTTACGATGCTCTGGTTGCCGAAGGCAAGGACGTTTCTGCTTACGACCGCGCCAAGCTGATGAGTGTTGATTACGACACCACCGAACTGGCTCAGATCGCTGATGAACGCATCCGCACCTTCCAGCGCGACGCTTCTGCTCAGGCTGGTATTTTCCATCACCTGATCACTCTGCCGACTTACCACACCGCCGCGCTGTCCACCGACAACCTGGCCAAAGGCTACTTCGCAGACCAAGGCATGCTGGCCTATGTGAAAGGCGTTCAGCGCGAGGAGATCCGTCAAGGTATCGCCTGCGTTAAGCACCAGAACATGTCCGGTTCCGACCTTGGTGACGCGCACAAAGAGTACTTTGCTGGCGAAGCTGCTCTGAAAGCCGGCGGTAAAGACAACACCATGAACCAGTTCAGCTAAGAGCAAGGTTCACTCAACCGAGACCACGAACAAGGTTGAGTGTGTTGAAGAGAAACCCCAGCAGAAATGCTGGGGTTTTTTTATGCCTACTATCTATAGTGTTTCGGATTAGCCTGAAGGTTGAACATGTCCAGTAACCGCTTAAGCCGCATTGTCGGCAAAATCCATCGACTGCCCAGCGGCCTGCAAAGCCTGGCGCTGTCGTTGCTGTTCGGCTCCCAGGTGAAGTTCGCCGGTACTGCCAAAGTGCGTGTTCACACGCTGACTCAACAGCAAGCCGTGATGAGCATCGCCAACAAACGCCGCGTGCAAAACCACATCAAAGGCGTGCATGCCGCCGCCATGGCTTTGCTGGCCGAGTCCGCGACGGGGTTTCTGGTAGGCATGAACGTGCCGGACGACAAGCTGCCGCTGATCAAAAGCCTCAAGGTCGACTACCTTAAACGCGCTACCGGTAACCTGCGCGCTACAGCCAGCCTCACGCCGGAGCAGATTAAAGCCATCCACACCGAGGAAAAAGGTAAAGTCTTGGTTGCAGTAACAGTTACTGATGACGCCGGCATCGAACCGATTCAGTGCGAAATGCTCTGGGCTTGGGTCAGCAAGAAGCGGTAATCAATGGCCGTAAAAAAGGGAAGCCACGCTTCCCTTTTTGCTACGCGTAATCGACTGCCTAAATTCGGAACTGCCGAACCAGCGCGCCAAGACGCTCACCTAGGCTGGCCAAGTTACGTGCAGTCTGCGCGCCCTGCTGAGTTTCGTCGGCCACACTGTCTACGGCTACGGCGATCTTATGCACGCTGCGATTGATCTCCTCGGCTACAGCGGTTTGCTCCTCGGCCGCACTGGCAATCTGCGCATTCATCGCGTTGATGGTGCCGATCAGCTGCGCGATTGCATCCAGCGACGCCCCTGCACGGTTAGCCTGCTCGCTGGTCACATCACCGGCATCACTGGAGCGACGCATTGCCGTCACTGCTTCCTGAGTGCCTTTCTGCAAGCGATCAATCATGCCCTGGATTTCTTGGGTACTCTGCTGGGTACGGCTAGCCAGCGCGCGAACTTCATCGGCGACCACCGCAAAGCCGCGGCCTGCCTCACCGGCACGCGCAGCCTCAATGGCCGCGTTAAGCGCCAGTAGGTTGGTCTGCTCGGCGATTGAACGAATCACATCCAGCACGCTGACAATCGACGACACGTCTTTCTGCAGGGTATCGAGAGAGACGCCGCTGTTACGGATGTCCTGCACCAAGGTATGAATGCGCTCGATACTGCCATCGACTACCTGTTTAGCTGCCTGGCCTTCAGTGTCGGTTTTCTGCGCGGCTTCTGCGGCACCTTGAGCGCTTTGCGCGACTTCATGAGCGGCTGCTGACATTTCGTTGATTGCCGTGGCTACCTGGTCAGTCTCATGACGCTGGCGCTCCATGGCATCTTCCGAACGCGAAGCCTGAGCCGAAACCTGACCAACCAGCTCAGTCAGCTGCCCAGTCATATCGGCAATCTGCCGCACCAGATTATGGATTTTCTCGACAAAGCGGTTGAACGAGCCAGCCAGTTGGCCCAACTCATCGTCACTATTGATCGGCAGCCGACGGGTCAGGTCGCCCTCACCTGCGGCAATATCATCCAGATTGTCTTTGATCTGTTGCAGAGGACGAAGAAAGGTATTACTCAAAACCACGCCGACAATACCGAAGATAACCAGCAAAACGACGGCAACGATCATGATGCTGGTAATGATGGTACTGATACGGTTATCGATCTCTACCTGTATCGTGGCAATTTGCGCCTCAATGCCGTCCAGGTTAATTGCCGTACCCACCGCCATATCCCATTTCGGTAGGTAATAGCTGTAGGCCATTTTCGGCACCTGCACTGACTCATCAGAAGGCAGTGGCGAGCTGTAATTAACGTAATACGTATTGTCCTTGGCAACCCTGACCAACTCACGGTTTATGTACACACCATTGGCATCTTTGCGGTCGTTCAGATTCTTGCCTACATCCACCGGGCTCTCGCCCCTAAATAGGCGAACCACATTGGAGTCATGACCGAAGAAGTAACCGTCTTTGCCGTACTTGATTTTCGACAAGACGCTAATGGCTTGTTCACGGCCGGCTACATCACCTTGCGCTGCGGAGTCATACAAGGTTTTTACCGAGCCGATAGCTATTTGCATGTAGTTCTGTAGCTCGTTGCGGCTTTCCTGCAGCAAGCGCTCACGCTTTCCTTCTATTTCCGTTTGGGCCATGTTTTGTAGCACCCGTGCTGCTGCACCGCTAATGACCAAGGCAAATAGCGCCACTGGTATCAGAGCTAGCAGCACGACTTTTGTTTTTAATGTTAGGCGCATCATGCCAATCCTTACTTAGGGAGTACTGCAAAATAAAAACGGGGCTACCAGTGTATCGGTAGCCCCGCTGAAATATTGAGTCACCTGTGCACATTACACAGCAGGTATCGATGCCCCGGTTAAATAACCATAGCTGCAGCCCAGCCGAATACCAACAGCGGTAAGTTGTAGTGCAGGAAGGTTGGCACCACGCTGTCCCAGATGTGGTTGTGCTGGCCGTCAACATTGAGCCCGGAAGTTGGCCCCAATGTCGAGTCAGAGGCTGGCGAACCGGCATCGCCCAGTGCACCGGCAGTACCCACAATGCACAAAATGGCCAACGGGCTGAACCCCAACTGCAGCCCCAGCGGTACAAAGATCGCGGCGATGATTGGCACCGTAGAAAATGACGAGCCAATGCCCATGGTTACTAGCAAACCCACCAGCAGCATCAGCAACGCGCCGAGTGCTTTATTTTGACCGATCAACGCCACCGAGCTATCGACGAGAGTTTTTACTTCACCAGTGGCTTTCATCACCTCAGCAAAACCGGCAGCGGCAATCATGATGAATCCAATCATCGCCATCATCTTCATGCCTTCAGTGAACAAGCCGTCAGCTTCTTTCCAGCGCACTACACCGGAAACCGAGAAAATGATGAAGCCGGCCAGGGCCCCGATAATCATCGAGTCCAGCCACAGCTGGACAACAAAGGCCGCGGCAATTGCCGCCCCTGCCACTAGAAGGCTCAGCGGGTTATAGGCAACCTCTACGCGCTCGACCTGCTCAATCTTGCTGAGGTCATACACGCGCTTCTTGCGGTAGCTGAATAGCACCGCCACCATCAGCCCGAAGAACATGCCCAATGCTGGAATCGCCATGGCTTTGGTGACATCCAGGTTCGTGGTGTCGACACCGGCGCTAGCGACATTAGCCAGCAAGATGTCATTCAGAAAAATCCCGCCAAAACCCACCGGTAGAAACATATACGGAGTAATCAGGCCGAAGGTCAGCACGCAGGCAATCAATCGGCGATCAAGTTGTAGTTTGCTCAAGACATAGAGCAACGGCGGTACCAGCAGTGGGATAAAAGCAATGTGAATAGGCAGGATATTCTGCGAGGAAATAGCCACAAGCAGCAGCAACGCGATCAGCAACCACTTGAGCAGACCTGCGCCTTTAGCATCCTGCTTACCAACCATGGCCAGAGCTTTGTCTGCCAAAGCATGCGCCAGGCCAGATTTGGCAATCGCCACAGCAAATGCGCCCAACAAGGCATAGGACAATGCCACCGTTGCACCGCCGCCAAGGCCTTTGTTGAATGCGGCCAGCGAGCCTTCAATACCCAAGCCGCCCATTAGGCCGCCGGCCAATGCTCCAACGATCAAGGCCACCACAACATGCACACGGCACAAGCTGAGGATCAGCATGATCCCCACTGCCGCAACGACTGCGTTCATCGATTTACTCCCGCAATTAAGTAGGTCCGCGAAGGTTTTAACCTTCTTTGGATGCTGCGCCGGATCGGCGAAGGGCGCGTACTCTGCACAATGCTGACTAACCTGTCAAAACGACCGTAAAATATTTTGCACGATACGTTGGTAATTTCGTATAGGCTACAAGCTGTCGCGGTGCAATGACCTGCAATTTGCTCTGTATTTCTTTAAAGACGCGCACATATCCGCCGATAGGCGCTTCAGTCTCAGTAAAACGAAGGCTCTGAAAATGCTGTTCAGCCGACTCTCTATCCAGTTGAAAATAACCTTGCTCGCAGGCCTATGCCTGTTGGCCATCGTCGTTGTTCTGGTATCAGCTTCGATGATCCAGGCCTCACGCAACGCCGACCTGGTCAAACAAGCCAGCTCAAAGATGCTCGAAGACTCAGTACAACTGCGCATGGAAGCACGCGGCGAATCCCAAGCACTGCAAATGCAGCGCTACTTTATGGATGCCTACCAGTACGGTCGCAGTGCTGCGAGCCAAGTGCTGTTTATTCGTGAACAAGCAGAAAAACGCTTTCTTGATGCATTTGACCTGCGCGAAGACCTAACCCGCCAAATTCGTAGCTCGCTGGAGGCCAACCCCAGCTTGCTCGGTATCTATGCCGTGTTCGAGCCCAATGCCCTGGATGGCAAGGATGAGCTGTTCGTTGATCAGGATGCCTTAGGCAGTAACGACAAGGGCCGTTTCTCGCTCTATTGGTCACAAGGTGCAAAAGGCGACCTGAGCGCCGAGGCCATGACTGAGGCAAGCCTTAACGATGCAACTCCAGGTATCAGCGGTGCGCCTTACAACGCTTGGTACACCTGCCCGCTGCAGAGCAAGCGCGTGTGCTTGCTCGAGCCTTATATCGATGACTCCGATGGTGTGAAAACCCTGATGACCAGCATCGCCTTTCCCCTGATCCAGGGCGACAAGGTGATCGGCGTGCTGGGCGTGGACATCAGCCTGGCAAGCTTGCAAGAGCTCAGCAACAGCGGACACAAGAGCCTTTTCGGCGGGGCTGGTCATATCAGCATAATCAGCTCCACGGGGTTACTCGCTGCACATAGCCGCGATAGCAGCCTACTCGGAGGCAAGCTGGCAGCAGCGTTTAGTGAGCAGCATGCAGAGATGGTTCGCTTGCTCGGCGGCAACCGGCCTGAAGTCCTGCAGAAAGATAATATGCTGCAGGTGCTACAACCCTTGTTGCCAATCCCTGATGCTAAACCTTGGGGCGTTTTGCTCGAGGTGCCGAAGAAGGTTTTGCTGGAGCCCGCCACCCAGCTTGAAGCACAAATGGATGAGCTGAGCTCGCGCGACAGCTTAATTTCATTGGGCTTGGGTCTGGCGGCGGGTTTGATAGGCATCCTCCTGATCTGGCTGACTGCATTGGGGGTTACCCGGCCAATTCTCGGGGTCGCCGCGATGCTTAAAAATATTGCCAGTGGCGAAGGTGATCTGACACGCCGCCTGGAATACGCCAAAAAGGATGAACTGGGTGAGTTGACCAGTTGGTTCAATCGCTTCCTCGATAAGCTGCAACCGATCATCGCTGACGTTAAACACAGCGTGCAGGATGCCCGCAAAACCGCCGACCATTCTGCGTTGATCGCCAGCCAGACCAGCGATGGTATGCAGCAGCAATACCGCGAAGTAGACCAGGTTGCCACCGCCTTCCAGGAAATGAGTGCCACCGCTCAGGATGTTGCGCACAACGCCGCCCAAGCCGCCGAAGCCGCACGCACGGCGGAACAGGCCAGCCGCGAAGGCATGAGTGTGATCGGTAAAACCACGTCAACCATCGAACTACTGGCCAATGAAATGAATGTGGCCATGCAGGAAGTCGAAGGCCTAGCCGACAGCAGCGAGAAAATCGGCTCGGTACTGGAAGTCATCCGCTCGATTGCCGATCAAACCAACTTGCTCGCGCTCAACGCCGCTATCGAGGCTGCCCGCGCCGGTGATGCGGGGCGCGGCTTTGCGGTGGTCGCCGATGAAGTACGCAACTTGGCCAAACGTACGCAAGATTCGGTGGAGGAGATTCGCCAAGTAATCGAAGGCCTACAAAACGGCACCAAGGAAGTCGTCAGCACCATGCACAGTAGCCACAGCCAAGCTCAAGGCAGCGTGGAACAGGTTGGGCAAGCAGTCGCCGCACTGCAGCGGATCAGCCAAGCAGTCGGCGTAATCACCGACATGAACTTGCAGATTGCCAGTGCTGCGGAAGAGCAAAGCTCAGTAGCGGAGGAAATTAATCGCAACGTGGCCTCAATCCGTGATGTGACCGAGTCGATTTCCGCCCAAGCCGATGAGTCCGCCAAGATTAGCCAAGGCTTGAATGAGCTGGCCAATCACCAGCAAGCCTTGATGGACCAGTTTCGCGTCTAACGCGATGCATCGCACGATCGAAACGCCGCTCTGGCGGCTGTTTCCTTGCAGCGCAGACTAAGGGCCGCTAGTCTGCGATTTTCTTTGCAAGAGGTGCACGATGCTCAATATCGCTCTGGTCGCCGGCTCAGGCCGTAGCAACAGTCAATCGGGCAAAGTTGCCCGATTCTTGCGTCAACGCCTGATTCAACTGGGCCATACCAGTGATGCGCAAAGTCACGTTATTGACCTGGGTCTTGCACCCCTGCCCCTGTGGCCGAGCGACGACACTGGACCGTGGCCGTTGTTCTGCAAGCAATTGGCCGCTGCTGATGCGGTGGTGATCATTTCGCCAGAGTGGAACGGCATGGCTTGCCCGGCCATCAAGAACTTCTTCATTTACGCCAGCAAGGCTGAACTGGCGCATAAACCCGGCCTGCTGGTTGGGGTTTCTTCCGGTGTTGGCGGGGCTTATCCGATCAGTGAGCTACGGGCCTCAAGCTATAAGAACTGCCGGCTCTGCTACCTACCCGAGCACCTGATTGTGCGGGGCGTTGAAAAAGTGCTGAACAGCCCACAGCCGAGCGATGAAAACGATCAGCGCCTGCATACACGTATCGATTATGCGTTGGATATTCTGGTTAAGTACGCGCAAGCGCTGGGGCCTGTACGCGCCAGTATCGACATGACTGACCCGGCTTTTGCCAACGGCATGTAGTGATTGGTGTGTGGCGTGCTTGAGCCACTCAGGCGCGCTTCACTGGTAACACTACATTGACACACAGCCCACCTAGCGCACTGTCGGTTAAGTGCATCTGACCGCCCCAAGCGTCAATGATGTCGCGCACGATGCCCAACCCCAGTCCATGCCCGGCCACCTGTTCGTCCAGGCGACTGCCACGGCTAAGTACTTCATCACGCAACTCGGCCTGAATCCCCGGGCCATCATCCTCAATAGTCAGCAGATAGGCCTCAGCTTCACGGCTGATGCTCAGTTGCACCTGGCTATCTGCCCACTTACAGGCGTTATCCAGTAGGTTGCCCAGCAATTCCAGCAAGTCTTCACGGTCCCAGGGCAAACGCAACCCAGGCGCGGCATGCCAGCCGAGCTGAAGCAGGTTGCCGTGGATCATCGTTAGGGTAGAAAACAACTCAGGTAGCTCGCTGGCGCAATCGAAGTGCGCACCCGGCAACGCTTCACCCGCTAATCTCGCCCGCCCTAGTTCACGCGCAATACGCTGCTCAATTTGCTGCAGTTGGGCGTTGAGATTTTCCCGCAACTCGGGCAATTGCTTGAGTTCTTCACGGGAGGCCAGGCTGACCAGAACGGCCAACGGCGTCTTCAGCGCATGGCCCAGATTGCCCAGGGCATTACGTGAACGCTTTAGGGTGTCTTCGGTATGCATCAGCAAGTGGTTGATCTGCGCCACCAGCGGCTCCAGCTCCAACGGGACTTGCTGGTCCAGCTGACTACGTTGGCCTTGTTGCAGCTGCATGATCTGCCGCCGCGTCAGCTCCAGTGGCCGCAGTGCACGGCTGACGATCAGGCGTTGCAGTAACAGAATCAGCACCAAGGCGGCGATGCCTAAACCAAGGAGAACCTTTAACACCTGGCTGAAGCTGTCCAGAATCGGCGTGTAATCACGAGCAACGTGAATCACGATGTGCTGGCCAAAGCGCTGGTAGTCGGCCCGGTAGATCAACCAGTGCTGGCCCTTGGGTCCATCACCGAGATCATCCTGTAGGCCGGGTTGCGCAACCTGCGGCATGTCGCGATCCCACAACGAGCGTGATCGCCAGCTTTGTTCGGCAAAATCGATACGAAAATACAACCCAGAGTAAGGCCGTTTATACGCTGCACTCAGGCGGCGCTCGTCCAACTGCGGCCCATCAGGGCCACGCACAATGGCACCTAGCAAGGTTTGCGCTTCGTCCTGCAGGGTTGTTTGGATGTAACTGCGCAGGCTGCGATCAAACAGCCACAGGCTGCTTTGCGCCAGCAGCACGCCGATAATCAGCAACACACCGGCCAGGCCCAGACTTAGACGCCGCTGAATTGATTTCAAACAGCGTCTCCGCTGAAACGGTAGCCTTGGCCACGGCGGGTTTCGATAATTTCACGGCCCAGCTTGCGGCGCAGGTGGTTGACGTGCACTTCGATAACATTGGAGTCGCGTTCGCTCTCACCGTCGTAGAGGTGTTCAGCCAAGTGGCTTTTCGACAACAGCTGACCTGCATGCAACATAAAGTAGCGCAGCAAGCGAAACTCGGCGGCAGTTAGCTGGACCTCCTGATTATTGCGACTGACCGTCTGCCTACTTTCATCTAGTTGCAGGCCGGCAGCCTCCAATTGTGGCTGGTTGGCCAAGCCTTTGGCGCGGCGCAACAACGATTGAATGCGCAGTTGCAGTTCTTCCGGGTGAAAGGGCTTGCTTAGGTAGTCATCCGCACCGGCCTTGAGCCCCTCTATGCGCTCGGCCCAAGAGCCACGCGCAGTCAGGATCAACACCGGCGTGTTCATGCCGCCAGCGCGCCATTCTTGCAGTACCTGTAACCCAGGTTTGCCCGGCAAGCCAAGGTCGAGAATGATCAAGTCATAGGGCTCGGTCGCTCCCTGATAGGCCGCATCACGACCATCGGCCAGCCAGTCAACGGCATAACCCTGACGCGCCAAACCAGCCAGTAACTCATCGGCCAGAGGCACATGGTCTTCAACCAACAGTAAGCGCATCAGTCGTCTACCTCATCCTTGAGCACTTCAGCAGTGCCAGCGTGTAACTCCAGCTCGCGAACAACGCCTTGCTCGGTCACCAACTCAACTTCATAGAGCAGCACGCCGTCTTCTTCTTCAAGTTCCACTTCCAACAGAACGGCTCCGGGATGACGCTGCATGGCTGCCTGGATCAACTGATCAAGTGGCAGAATCAGCCCCTCGCGACGCAGGCGTAAAGCCTCATCCTGATTCAAGTCACGGGCGCTGCTGCTGAACGCCAGGCTCAGCAGCAGGCCCAACAGTAGCGGGCGCATGGCCCGGGCCGTGGTGTTCATCAATCGTCTCGTTGGTTTTTCAGGACTTGAGCGTTAGTGGCGTCCAATTCGACATCCCACTGCACGCCTTGGGCGTCGCGAATTTCGACCTGGTAGATGTAGCGGCCGTACTCTTCTTCCAATTCGGTGTCTTCTTTTTTGGCGCCAGGGTGAAGCGCCAAGGCTGCTTCATTGAGTTTCTCAAACGACTGAATGGTTCCTGCATCACGTAGCTTGATGGCCTCATCCGGGCCAAGATCACGAGCCTGGACCAAACCGGCAGTCAGAGTCAGGGCAGCAGCAGTAAATACGCTAGTCAGTGTTTTCATGTTCAAGCTCCTTATGGAAATTGCTTTCGACGTAAGCCACGTTACTGCACACGACTTAACTCAAACTGAATGCGCTTAACCGGTTGCTCGCCAACCAATGCCTACCGTTTGTATTCAACATTCACGCACTGAAGCCACTTGGCCTAAAAGGCCAGCGCTCTATAATCGCTGCCTTGCGCGATGGAGACCAGCATGAGTGCGATTTTAATCAAGTCCCCTGCCCTAACAATCAAAGCCGGCAAACGAGCCCTCGCGCGCATTCGCGAGCGAGGCCTGCAGCCTGCCGATGTCGGTATTCTGCCAGGTGCCGCAGGTGGGCCGAAGGCGTTGGGCATTCAGGGGTTAGACCTGGCACTGTTCGGCGACTGGCTACAGCGTGAGCCACGTGAACGCTCATTAATTGGCGCATCGATCGGCTCCTGGCGTTTTGCCAGCGCCTGCTTACCCGATGCCAAGGCAGGGCTCATTCGCCTGGGCGAGCTGTATACCGCACAACGCTTTGCCAAAGGCGTGAGCATGGCGCAGGTGTCAAACAGCTGCAGCCTGATGCTTGAGCAGTTGCTGGGCAACGATGAAGCCAGCATCCTCAGCAACCCGCATTACCGCTTGAATATCGTCGTGGTAAAAAGCCATGGCCTGCTCCAGCACGACAATCGCGGCGCACTCGGCCTGGGCCTGTCTTCGGTGATTGGCAGCAACCTGCTGGGCCGCCCGCGCCTGGCCAAACACTTCGAGCGGGTGATTCTGCACGATGCCCGCCTGGCGCCGCCGCTGGGTGCGCTTAGCGACTTTCCCTCGCGCTATCTGCAACTAGACAGCGGCAATCTGCGCCATGCGTTGCTGGCCTCAGGCTCCATTCCGATGGTCATGCAAGGGGTTCGCGATATCCCCGGTGCCGGCCCCGGCACCTACCGCGATGGTGGCCTGCTCGACTATCACCTCGACCTGCCATACAGCGGTGAAGACATCGTGCTCTACCCGCACTTCACCGACAAGGTCATTCCCGGCTGGTTCGACAAGAGCATGCCCTGGCGTCGCGGTGACGCTGAGCGTCTGCAGGATGTGTTGCTGCTTGCCCCCTCGCACGACTACCTGGCGCGCCTGCCCCACGGCAAACTCCCTGACCGCAAGGACTTCAGCCGCTACCTGGGCGATGATGCCGGCCGCGAGCGCTACTGGCGTAAAGCCATGAGTGAGAGCCAGCGACTCGGCGACGAGTTTCTCGAATTGGCGGACAGCGGCCGCCTCCACGAGCGCATGCAGGCACTTTGACAAGCACGTAAGAATCTATCGGCGCACACATGACCACGGATGGACAGAATGAAACTTGCAGTCGCCGTTATTCACGGCATTGGCACCCAGCCCGATAGCCGTGACGCTGAAGGGCAACATAGCTTTGCCCAAAGCTTGATTGCCGGGCTGCGCCAACGCCTTGGGGTAGATGCCGAACAGGTCGCCTTTCAAAGCTTGTATTGGGCCAGCGTGCTGGATAAGCGCCAACTGGACTTCCTAGACAAGCTGAAAGATCAACCCGTGCGCTGGGTGTGGCTACGCCGCGTCGTCACCCTATTTCTCGGCGATGCCAGTGGTTACCGCAAAGTCAGCCAGGCCTACGACACGACCTACGAAGAAGTACACCAATGCCTGCGCAGCGGCCTGAATGCTCTACGTGCCAAGGTTGACGCAGACACCCCACTGGTCGTCCTCGCCCACTCCTTGGGTGGTCATATATTTTCCAATTTCGTCTGGGATCAGCAGCGCATTAATAAAGTCGAGAGCTGCCCGCTCGATCCCTTTCTAGCCCTGGAAACCCTTAGCGGGCTGATTACCTTCGGCTGCAACATCCCGCTGTTTACCTTCGCCTACAACCCCGTAGTGCCGATCCGCTTTCCCGGCCATTGCCTGACCCAAGCGGTAACTGAACAAGCGCGCTGGCTCAACCTGTATGCACCTGCAGACCCTTTGGGTTACCCGCTGCGTCCATTAGACAATTATGCCGCCGTGGTAGCTGAGGACCGCGCCATGCCAGTGGGGCCTTGGTATAAACGCCATACCCCACTAAGCCACCTGAGCTATTGGGATGACCGTGGTTTTCAGCGCTATGTCACCGACTATCTGCGGCAATTGCTAACGGCCTGCAACGGGCCTGAGAAGAACTAAACAGCAGCGCCTTCATCAGGTTTCTGTGTTTGCCCGATTAAAATTGTGATTTACCAGACAATTTCTTGCATTTTTTGGCAAACATGTGACTTAACGGTCAACTTCACTCATCAACACCTATGACTGGCAAGCACGAGTCAAGTGTTTGCCCTTGTGTATTTGGGATCACCTCGGAGAAACCGACCCCATGAACGCTCCCCTGCGTTTTAACGAAGCCCTGCTGATTGCTGACCGTGCCTTTCAACCTTTCCAATGCGTTGCCTGGGCACCGCAAGACGGTACCGGCAACCTCAGCCTGAGCGTGATTGATCGCACCAGTACCCGGCTGCTGGGCCGTACCCAGCTGTCGAGCACGATTTACAGCGACCCGGTACAGTTTGCCGACCTGCTCAAACAGTCGCGCGAGCAACTCAGCCAGCAAGGTTTCGCCCTGGAGCCATGGAGCATGCCGGAGTAATCCGCTGCGTACCCAAGGGCTCTGAGCTGCCAATCGACCCCTCTTGTCAGAGCCCTTCTTCTCTCCTACTCGCTTCCCAGGCGAAGCTGTAATAGCCATATCTGTGGGCTTATTGTCCTTATTGCCAATTAACTGTTAAGCGCAGCGATGCATCCAGCGCTTATCGAAGCACGCGCAGATCTTCAACCAGGAGTTGACCATGGGCCAGCTGCTATGTGGGCGCGTCGCCTGAATTACAGCTGCCCAAACTGCACGGAGGAATCACTCCTGCGACCACGGCGGCCAGCAGACAAACTCTTGAAATACCCGGCATCCACCAAACGCCTCAGTAAGTCCTGACATGTAGCGTTGCTGGCCAAAGCTACTATTCTGTAGTGCAGGAGGGCGATATGAAAAACCAAGAAGAGAACAAACCGCTGACACTGTGGGAAATGCTGCAGAGTGTGCTGAGTGCGGCGCTTGGAGTGCAGAGTGGGAAGAACCGCGCACGGGATTTCTCCCGTGGCAAACCCAGTCACTTCATCATTCTGGGCGTATTGTTCACCGCCATATTTGTGCTGACGATTTTTGGCATCGTCAAGCTGGTCCTGCACTTGGCCGGTGTTTGAATCACTGCAACAAACTACTGTTCCGCCAGCAACTCACAGGCTGTCGGTAGCAGCCAATGCGTATCACGCTCACCATGAATAACCCGTAACTGTATGCCCAGGTCATTCGCTGCAGCCTGCTTAAAGTCGATGTGGCTCGTTGGAGTATCCGGGACTGAGAAACTCCGCAGAGGCAGAACACCAGCGCCTGCCTAGCTGACCTAAGTAGCCGCCGCTAATGCGCTAAGCGCCTGCAAACATACGGTGTATATCCAGTAAAAAGCAGGCTTCAACACGCCATAGTCGCCTAAGTGCTGACGAAGAATATCGGCAATCCCAAGCCGATTGGCCTTCTGTGCGCCAAGACGAGTGCCGGACGAATAGTTACAATCGCGCCCTTCACTTCTCTAGCCTTTTGGTTCCCTATGACGCCCCTGGAAATTATCGCCTCAGCCCTTGGTGTGTGGGCCGTCTGGCTAACCGTACGGCAAAATCGCTGGTGCTGGCCATTGGGCTTGCTGATGGTGCTGATGTACACCTGGATCTTCTATGGCGGCAAGCTGTACTCGAACATGTTGCTGCAAGGCGTTTATGCCGTGCTGCAAGGCTATGGGTGGTGGCAGTGGACACGTGGTGGCAGCAACCAACAAGGTGTGCAGGTCAGCCGGCTGAGTCAGCAAGGCATACTGCTTAGCTTGGTGAGCGGTGCTGCTGGTGCTGTTGCTCTCGGTTACTTGATGGCCACGTTCACCGATGCCGCTGCGCCCTGGCAAGATGCAGCGTTGAGCGCCTTCAGCCTGGTTGCCCAAGTGTGGATGGCGCAGAAACGCGTCGAATGCTGGCCGTTGTGGATAGGCCTTGATCTGCTATTTGTGGCGCTGTTTCTGCAACAAGGACTTTACCCAACAGCCGCCCTGTATGGACTGTTTACCCTACTAGCGGTTAATGGCTGGCTAGCCTGGCGGCGTGATCGCGCCTTGGCTTGCGCATGAGGGTTCTGGTGCTCACAGGGCCAGAATCCAGCGGTAAAAGCTGGCTCGCCGAAGAAATTCGCGCGGTATTTGGCGGTGTGCTGGTTGGTGAGTATGTGCGCCACTTTATTGACCGTGAGCAACGCGACACCTGCTACGCCGACATCAGCGCCATCGCTCAAGGGCAGCTTGCCTGGGAGGATCAGGCCAGAGCAGCCCGCCCTGCATTGCTGATTCTCGACACCCACCTGCTGAGCAATATCCTCTGGAGCCAGACGCTGTTTGGCGACTGCCCGGCCTGGATCGAGCAGGCCCTGCTAGCGCGGGACTACCACCTGCACCTGTTGCTGGACCCAGCCTCCGTACCCTGGGTCGATGATGGTCAGCGTTGCCAGCCCGAGCTTGCCCAACGTGTAGCGTTCTACCAGCAATGCGAGCTCTGGTTGCGCCAACACCATCAGCCACTGCAGTGCATTCAAGGCAACTGGAGCGAACGGCGCATGCAAGCACTGGCTACAGTCGAACAGTGGCTTGGTTCAACGTACCAACACACTGGTCCAGGCCAGCAATAAGCTCAGACAAACAACAATCGTCAGTGGGCGGCGCAATGCCGGGTACCACTGCGGTGCCAAACCTAGCCTGACTGCCCGCATATCCGCAGCATACAAACCCGCAAACGCCAGCAAGCAAAGCGGTAATGCCAAGCTAGTGGGCATTCCGCCACTGATCGCCAACCAACCCAATAAAGGCGGCACTACAGACAAGCCCAGTTGCACCTGTGCGGCCTCGCCAGCGTTCTCCGCACGCATGGCCAGCCCCCAGTGGATCGCGCCCATGAAAGCCAGAATGACCGCTGAATAGTCCAGTAAGGCCCTTAAAACCACTACTCGCCAGCCCTCTGGCGTCACCCAGATGCCCAGTGCTCCGCTGATAAAAGGTATTAGCCCGGCATAACCCAGCAGCAATGCCAGCTTTGGTGGCTGCGGCGCGTCAAATGGATGCATGTACTCACTCCTGCTGAGTAATCCTGAATAAACCGCACTGTAAAGCCATCCTCCAGAGCGGCAGAAGCAAAATTATTACGTTGTCCGGTAATGGCTGCTTGCCATCCTTGACTGTAGTTGGCATAACTCGAACAAATAAAAACTCCCACAAGGACGTACCGATGCGCACTCTCCGCCGGGCCCTGTACGGACTTCTTTTGTTGCTGGGCGTGGGGCTGCTGATTGCCCTGTATTTCATCGCTAATCCCAACCTCCCGCGCTATCAGCAGCCCGAGAAACTGCACTACCTCGATCAGTGGTCAGTTGAAGAGCGCCAGACCTACTACTACACACCACAAGGTACTCAGGTCAAAGGTCTGCGTTATGAGTGGTTCAGCGCCTTAGAGTTGCCTTTCAGTAGTAAAAAATTTGCCACAACGGATTATCTGGCGCGCTTCGGCTTCCTGATTGACCCTGACCAGCAAGCGACACAGCTAAACCCCGGCAACCTGCCAGTCGGTTTTGCCCGCCACAGCGATGCTGAGAGCGGCGAGAATTACCTGGATATCAGCTGCGCCGCCTGTCACACCGGCGAGCTGCGCTACCAAGGCCAGGCGGTACGCATCGATGGTGGTGCCGCGCTGCACTCACTGGCATCCACCGTACCGACACTGCGCGGCGGCAGCTTTGGTCAAGCGCTCGGCATGAGCATGGCCTTCACCTATTACAACCCATTGAAGTTCAACCGCTTCGCCAAGCAGGTACTAGGCGATAAATACAGCAGCCACAAGGCACAGTTGCGCCGCGACTTCAAAGTGGTGCTCGACCGCCTGCTCGGTACGGCCTTCAACGACTGGCATCGCGGCCTCTACCCTACTGAAGAAGGCTTCGGCCGCACCGATGCGTTCGGGCGTATTGCCAACAGCGTGATGGGCGATGCCATCGACCCAAGCAACTACCGAGTTGCCGATGCCCCGGTGAGTTACCCGCAAGTCTGGGACATCTGGCGGTTCGACTGGGTGCAATGGAACGGCTCAGCCATGCAACCCATGGCCCGTAATGTGGGCGAAGCCTTGGGCGTTGGCGCAACGTTGCGGCTGCTCGATACAGATGGGCATCCGGTTGTAGAAAGCCAACGCTATGCATCCAGTGTGCGCCTGCGTGATCTATTCACCCTGGAAGAAACGCTGAAGAAGTTGCAGCCGCCTGCCTGGCCAGAAGAAGTGTTCGGCAAAGTCGACCTGCCCTTGGCCAGTCGTGGCCGCGCACTGTTTAACGAAAACTGCGCCTATTGCCACGCCCCCGACCCGAAAACGCCCGAGGATAGCTACGCTCCAGCACGCGATCCTGAGTGGCGTATGCACGTGATCAAGACATCTATTGTCGGCACAGACCCTACGACTGCCGACAACATCGCCGACCACCGTTTTGACATCAGCAAGCTGGGCTGGACCAAGGCCGAATTGAGCAAGCTGGATGTCCGCCTGTTTGGCGCGAAGCTCGACGATATCGACATGCGCAGCATCTCCAGCGCCAAGGCTCTGGCCTATGTCACCGCCTATGTGGAAAACCGTGCGTATCAAGATGCCGGGATTTCGGCTGAGGAACGCCAGCACATGGACGGTTTCGGCCTGCCCATCGGCGTCCAGGAAATACGCGGCTACAAGGCGCGCCCGCTGGACGGCATCTGGGCCACCCCGCCGTTCTTACATAACGGTTCGGTGCCGAGCCTGTTCCAGTTGCTGTCACCAGTCTCCGAGCGACAAGGCCAGTTCTGGGTGGGCAATTTTGAGTTCAACCCCAAACAGATTGGCTATGACAGCGAGAAGTTTACCGGCGGCTTTCTGTTTGACACCACGATCACCGGCAACAGCAACCGTGGCCATGAATTCCGCGCTGGGTGCCGTGCAGATGGCGTCATTGGCCGAGCCCTGCAGCCAGAAGAGCGCTGGGCGCTGATTGAATACCTCAAGGTCCTCGGTAACCCGGCACTGGAGCAACAGCTGCAACCCATTGCAGGCAAAACCTGGACGCCCGGCCCTTCTTGCCAGAACTGAACCGCGCTACCTGCAAAGGCACGCTGAGAATAATTAAAAGGAATTCACCGCATGTTTAAACGACTTTGGCTCTGGCTTGGCCGCGTACTGGGCAAGCTGCTGTTGTTGGTAGTAGTGATCGGCTTGGGTGGCTGGGCCATTGGCACCGCTTACTACGGCTGGAAGTTCTCCGGGCCGGTCTCGAGTGAAGAGCAGATCCCCGCCGATGAGGCCGCCCTGACGCAAGGCATCATCGAAGATGCCATCCGCGTGGTCGAACAACACCGTGACAACACCCGCGTGCTGCGCGATGCCCACGCCAAAGCGCATGGCTGTGTAAAGGCCGAGGTCACCGTCAATGCCGATCTCGACAGCAGCCTGCAACGCGGTGTGTTCAGCGAGCCTGGCAAAACCTGGCAAGCCTGGATGCGTCTGTCCAACGGCAACGCCTATCCGCAGTTCGACAGGGCGCGTGATGCGCGGGGCATGGCGATCAAACTGCTGGATGTGCCGGGTGAGAAACTTACACAAAGCCCACAGCACGCTGATGAACAGGATTTTGTGATGTTCAACCACCCGGCGTTTTTTGTCCGCGATGTGGCTGAATACAAAAGCAACTTCGCCGCCCAGGCCGATGGTAAACAAGTCGCAGCCTTCTTCCCGAGCTGGAAGCCCAGTACCTGGGAAATCCGCCACCTGATCATTGCCCTAAAGACGCTCGCCCCGGCCCCAGAAACACCGGTAGCAACCACCTACAACTCCATCGCCCCATTCAAGTTGGGCGAGCACAACATCAAATACCGGGTGATTCCACAGCCAGAAGCCTGCCCGGAGTATCAGTTACCAGAGCAGAACCATGCCCTGCCGAACTTCCTGCGTAATGCGCTCTACCAGCAACTGTCACTGGATCGCGCGCCGGCCTGCTTTGCCCTGCAGGTACAACAGCAGAACCCTGATTACTACATGCCCATTGAAGACCCCAGCGTGGAGTGGGATGAAACGATCTCGCCGTTCGAGACAGTCGCCACGATCAAAGTGCCCGCGCAGGACTTCGATAGCAGTGAGCAAAACCTGTTTTGCGACAACCTGTCCTTCAACCCTTGGCATGCACTGCCCGAGCACCGTCCGATTGGCGGCATCAACCGCCTGAGAAAGGCGGTTTACGAGGCTGTAAGCATTTACCGGCTGGAGCGCAATCAACCCTAAAGCAGCCTGGCAACTCTCTGGCCTCGGTTAACAAGGTATGAGCTGGTAACATTCGCACCTTGTTAAGCGTGCTGCCAGACAGCCGACCGCCAGAGAGAAATGCCGTGGAACTGTTCAAAGAGTTTATGTTCGAGGCCGCACACCGCCTGCCTCACGTCCCTGACGGCCATAAATGTGGCCGCCTGCATGGGCATTCGTTCAAGGTGGCGGTGTATATCGAAGGTGAGGTTGATCCTTATACCGGCTGGATTCGCGACTTCTCCGAGATCAAGGCGATCTTCAAGCCACTCTACGAACAGCTCGATCATAACTACCTGAACGATATTCCTGGCCTGGAAAACCCGACCAGTGAAGTGCTGGCCAAATGGATCTGGCAACAACTCAAACCACTGCTGCCTGAGTTGTCCCGCATCCGCATCCATGAGACCTGCACCAGCGGCTGCGAATATCGCGGCGACTGATCTTGCACTTGCTTAGTGCCTAGTTGGCCAGCCCGGTTCGCCACAGCGCCGGGCTGCAAACCAAACTAGCCAAGCTCAACGCCGAACTCCCGCAGACGGCGTTTGAACTCTTCTTCGTCGATATCCTTAACGCCTAACTCACGGGCTTTGCTCAGTTTCGACCCTGCCCCAGGCCCCGCAACGACAACGCTGGTCTTGGCGGACACAGAACCCGCCACTTTAGCCCCCAGCTTCTCCAGTTCCTCTTTGGCCTTATCGCGGCTGAACGACTCCAGGCTGCCGGTTAGTACCCAGGTTTGACCAGCCAGCGGCAAGCCTTCGATGACTTTCTTCTCGCTGTGCCAGTGCATGCCAAAAGCCTTTAGCTGTGCCTCAATGGCGCGCGCGCGATCGGCGTTAGCAACAACCGCGAAAAACTCACGTACCGCATTGGCTTGTTTCTCGGGCAGGGCTTGGCGCATATCCAACCAATCAGCCGCCAGCACAGCGTCTAGGCTGACAAACTTATCTGCCAGCTTCTGCGCACCGCCAGGGCCGACAGAAGGAATGTTCAGCTTGTCGAGCATCCCCGCCAAGGTCGCGCTGGCGCTGAACTCCGCCCCCAGCTCGCCCTGTTCTTGCAATTGCAGGCCGCACTCGTCGCTGCTCAACAAGGCCGCAATGACCTGTTGGTTATGACTGTCGGCAAAGAAGCTGTGAATCTCATGTGCCACTTCCAAACCGACGTCCGGTAGGTAGGTCAGCACTTCCGGCAGTGCTTGCTGAACACGCTCCAGCGACGCCAGCGCACGGGCTAACACTTTGGCCGTTTCCTCACCCACATCAGGAATGCCAAGGGCGTAGATAAACCGCGCCAGGCTTGGTTGTTTACTGTCCTTGATCGCCTGCAGCAGCTTGTTGCTGGAAACCTCGGCAAAGCCTTCCAGGTTGATGATCTGCTCAAAGCTCAGCTTGTACAGATCGGCAGGAGAGCCAATCAGTTGCTCATCAACCAGTTGTTCAATGGTCTTGTCGCCCAGGCCTTCGATATCCATGGCGCGGCGTGAGACGAAATGGATGATCGCCTGCTTGAGCTGGGCAGCGCAGGCCAAGCGACCGACACAGCGGTACACCGAACCCTCGCTAAAGGTTTCTTTGCCCTTGCTGCGTTTAACCAGTTGTGTGCGCTCAACGTGGGAGCCACACACCGGGCAGCTCTCGGGAATCTGTACTGGCCGAGCATCCTCCGGGCGGCGCTCAGTGACCACGGCCATCACCTGCGGAATCACATCACCGGCGCGGCGGACAATCACCGTGTCGCCGATCATCAAGCCCAGGCGCGCCACTTCATCCATGTTATGCAGAGTGGCATTAGCCACCATCACACCGGCTACTTTGACCGGTTTGAGCCGCGCCACCGGGGTCACGGCGCCGGTACGGCCGACCTGAAACTCCACGTCGAGCAGCTCGGTCAGCTCTTCTTGCGCGGGGAATTTATGAGCAATAGCCCAATGCGGCGTGCGGGCGCGAAAGCCCAGCTGCTGCTGGTCTTCAATGGTGTTGACTTTGAACACCACGCCGTCGATGTCATAGGCTAGGGCCATGCGCCGCTCGCCAATATCGCGGTAGTAATCCAGGCAAGCCTGCACGCCTTTGGCCAGTTTCAGTTCGCGGCTAATGGGAATGCCCCAGGCCTTGAGCTGTTCGAGCATGCCAACCTGAGTGGTCGACACCTCGCCGCTGACTTGGCCAACGCCATAGCAGCAGAATTCCAGCGGCCGACTGGCGGTGATCTTCGGATCAAGCTGACGCAAACTGCCCGCCGCCGCGTTGCGCGGGTTAGCGAAGGTCTTGCCACCGCTCTCGGCCTGTCGGGCATTGAGCGCCTCAAAACCAGCCTTGGGCATAAACACCTCACCGCGCACTTCCAGCACTTGCGGCCAGCCCTCGCCTTGTAGCTTGAGCGGTACGTTACGAATGGTTCGTACGTTGCTGCTGATATCTTCGCCGGTACTGCCATCGCCACGGGTGGCACCGCGTACCAATTGACCGTTCTCATAACGCAGGCTGACTGCCAAGCCGTCGAGCTTGGGTTCGCAGCTGTACGCCACCTCAGCACCAGCGCCGAATAGGTCTCCGCCCGTTAGACCCAAGCCACTTTGCACGCTGCGGTCGAAGGCGCGTAAGTCCTCCTCCTCAAACGCATTGCCCAAGCTCAGCATGGGGACTTCGTGGCGGACCTCGCCAAACGCGCTGAGCGCCTCACCGCCAACACGCTGAGTCGGTGACTCGGCTGTTATCAGCTGCGGATGCTCGCTCTCCAGCTTTTGTAATTCGCGAAACAGGCGATCGTACTCGGCATCGGGAACGCTCGGCTCATCGAGGACGTAATAGCGGTAGTTATGTCCATCGAGTTCGGTACGCAGTTGCAGAATGCGTTGGGCGGCAGTCGAGGCGTCGGTCATTGCAGTGTGCTCTCAAACGAAAAGAGCAGCCTTGGCTGCTCTCTTGTATTACGTAGGGTTATTCAGCGCTTGTTGGTCAGTTGCTTACGCTCATATTCCACGATGCGCTGACGGTAATGCTCGATGGTTTGCGCGGTCATGACACTGCGTTGATCATCCTTCAACTCGCCGCCCAGTTCATGCGCCAGTTTGCGTGCCGCAGCCACCATTACATCAAATGCCTGCTTAGGATGACGCGGGCCCGGCAGTCCAAGAAAGAAGCTCACTGCGCGCGTGCTGAAACCTTCGATATCGTCGAGATCAAAGGTGCCGGGCTTCAAGGCATTGGCCATGGAGAACAGCACTTCACCATTACCCGCCATGCTCTCGTGGCGATGGAAGATATCCATCTCACCAAACCGCAGGCCGCTTTCAAGAATGTTCTGCAACAGAGCCGGCCCTTTAAAGCCATCTTCATCGCGGGCAATAACATTGATTACCAGCACTTCTTCAACCGGCGGTAATTCTTTGTTGAGGTCTTTGTTATAGCTGCTCGATTTAGTGGCAACTTGCTCATCTACTGGCGTGAGGAGTGTCGGCACCGGCTCTTCTAGGCCCAGATTCAGGTCGCCCTGATGAGGTTCGCCAGTGCGCCGGCGATTCAACTCACGGGCGCTCAGCGATGGTAAATCTTCTTCATCTAGAGAAGGTTCATGGCTGCGGTCAACGACCCTTGGCGTGCTAAGCAGATCAGGGTCACTGTCATCATCCGGCAGATTGGCAAAACTGCGGTCAAGTTTGAACTTGAGCTTGCCCTTGCCACCACGCATCCGCCGCCAACCATCGAACAAGATGCCGGCAATCACAATAATGCCGATGACAATCAGCCACTCACGCAGACCGAATTCCATGAAATACCTTAACCCCTAATAAAAAATGTGATGATAAAGGCCTTCCTAGCCTATTTACTAACCCTATTACGTAACGCCAAGCCTATGTTCTGACAGGCCTTTCCCTGATTTTAAACGTCACGTCTAAACAGTGCGCATTAAGCTATCACGACGAAAGATAACTTTACACCGCCCTGCGCTTCTTATGAGTCAACCAATGCCAGCGCTTGTTCCACATCCACGGCAACCAAACGTGAACAACCCGGCTCGTGCATGGTAACGCCCATCAACTGATCAGCCATTTCCATGGCGATCTTATTGTGGGTGATATAGATGAACTGCACAGTTTCTGACATTTCCTTTACCAACCGTGCATAACGCCCGACGTTGGCGTCATCAAGCGGCGCATCTACTTCATCGAGCATGCAAAACGGTGCGGGGTTGAGTTTGAAGATGGCAAACACTAATGCCAGCGCGGTAAGCGCCTTTTCACCGCCCGAAAGTAGGTGAATGGTGCTGTTCTTTTTGCCCGGCGGACGCGCCATGATCGTTACGCCGGTATCCAACAAGTCTTCGCCGGTCAGTTCCAGGTAGGCGTTACCGCCACCGAAAACTTTCGGGAATAAAGCCTGCAGGCCAGCGTTAATCTGGTCGAAGGTTTCCTTAAAGCGATTACGGGTTTCTTTGTCGATCTTGCGAATGACATTTTCCAGGGTATCCAGCGCCTCCACCAAATCGGCGTTCTGCGCATCCAGATAACGCTTGCGTTCGGACTGCTGCTGGTATTCGTCAATTGCCGCCAAGTTGATCGGCCCAAGGCGCTGAATACGCGCAGCCAGGCGCTCCAGCTCGTCTTCCCAGGTCTTCTCATTGGCCTCAGCCGGCAGGCTGGCGAGCACACCATGCAGGTCGTAATTGTCTTCCAGCAATTGCTCCTGCAAGGCTGTACGTCTTACGGTCAGCGACTGCCAGTCCATACGTTGCTGCTCTAATTGACCGCGCAGTAATTGCGCTTGCTGTTCGGCTTGAGTGCGGCGCTTTTCCGCGTCACGCAGTTCGCGGTCGGCATCTTCAAGAGCCAGTCGTGCCAGTTTGAGCTCATCTTCCACGGCCATGCGCTTATCAAGCTGCTCTTCGAGCTTCATGCGCAGCTCTTCCAGCGGTGCTTCGCCCTCCTCCAGG
The DNA here is from genome assembly GCF_046581935.1 of Pseudomonas sp. Lineage (GTDB taxonomy): Bacteria > Pseudomonadota > Gammaproteobacteria > Pseudomonadales > Pseudomonadaceae > Aquipseudomonas. The sequence continues at coordinate 93,398 of NZ_JAYGFK010000001.1, read as the reverse complement.
TTGAGGTTGAGTTGCTCGCGTTTCTCATGCAGACGCTCTGCTTGCAGCTCCAGGCGCTCCAGGGCTTGCCTTGTGGAGTCATGCTGGGCTTTCAGCGAGCCCAGGCGCACGGCCAATTGGTGCGCGTGATCTTTATGCTGACGCGCCTCCTGACGCACGCGATCCAGACGTTCGCGCAAGCTGTCGCGACTGGCCAGTAGGCTTTCACGCTGCTCGTTGTCATTAGCCATAGCATCCAAGGCATCCTGCAATTGCAAGCGCGACTCGCCCAGTTGCTCGTGTTCGATTTCGCGCTGCTCGGCCAGCTCCAGCAATTCACTGTCCAGACGCGTGCGGCGCAAAATCAGTTGTTCAACCTTGGCTTGCCCGGCAGATAGCTGCGCTTTCAGTTCACCCAAGCGGCGCGCCTGATCTTGCGCCTCGCGGCGTTGTTGCTCGCGTTGCTCTTCCTGGCTGCGCTGGCTTTCACGCAGTTGCAGCAAACGCTCGTCAAGCACAGCCAGCGCGGCTTCGCGCTCATCGCGCTCCAGGCTTAGCCGTTCGATTTCCTGACCACGGGCCAGCAGGCCGCTTTCTGCTTCGCTGGCCCGGCGCACACGCAGGAAGTGCCGACCGACCCAGTAGCCGTCACGGCTGATCAGACTTTCGCCTTCAGCCAAACTCAGGCGTGCGGCCAGCGCATCATCCAGGCTCTGTACCGGTTTAACCTTGGCTAGCCAGGGCGCCAGATCGACGCTGGCTTCAACTTTATCCAGCAGGCTGCCGGCAACCCGCGCACAGCCCTTACTCGGGCTGGCCAGGCGCAGATCGCCCTGGGTCAGGCCGGAAAAATCTAGGTTCTGAAAATCATCCAGCAGTACGGCCTGCAGATCGGCACCCAGCACGGTTTCAACGGCCAGTTCCCAGCCGGTTTCAACACGCAGGCCCTCAGCCAGGCGTGGGCGCTCATTAAGCTGCTGCTCGCGCAACCATTCGCTGGTGCCTTTACCGGGATCGAGTGCGGCTTGCTGCAGCGCTTCCAGCGAAGCCAGCCGGCCATTCAACCGTTGCAATTCGCCTTGCGCTTGCTGCTGGGCCTGACCGCTGTGCTGCAAGTCATTGCGCAGCTGCTGCAGACGCTCGGCTTGCTGCTCTTCTTCTAACTGCAAGTCTTCCAGACTGATTTCACTGGCGGCGATCTGCTCGCCCAACTCGATAATCGCAGCATCTTCCGGGTCAGCTGCCAGTTGTTGCAGCTCATCGGTCAAACGCCGCTGGCGCTCGGCCAGACGCTCCAGGCTCTGCTCCAACTGGGCGATGCGCGACTGCTGTACTTCCGCCTGACGCCGTGGTTCGGCGCTACGCTGGTTAAAGCTGTCCCACTGATCCTGCCAACCCTGCATGGCTTCTTCAGACTCTTCCAACCCCGCGGCAGACTCTTCTGCCGCGGCGGCCGTCAGTTCCTGTTCAGGCAGGAGCATTTCCAGCTCTTCGCCAAGGGTTGCCAGTAACGTGCGGTCATGGCCCAGGTGCGACTCGGTTTCCAGGCGGGCTCGCTCAGCTTCGTTGAGGTCGTCCTGCAATTGGCGCAACCGCTGCTGACCATGCTGAATGCTCTGTTCGATGCGGGCGATATCGCCGCCCACCGAATAGAAGCGCCCCTGCACCAAGTTGAAACGTTCACTCAACTCATGGTGACCATCACGCAGGCGCTCAATACTGGCATCAGCATTGCGCTGCTCGGCTATCAGCGCTTCGAAGCTGACTTCCTGGTTGCTGATTACCGCCTCGCGGCTACCAACCTGCTCATTCAATGCCTGCCAACGCAAGGCGGTGAGCTGGGCCTTGAGCTGGCGCTCTTCGGCTTTGTATTCCTGATACTTCTCCGCCGACTGAGCCTGGCGATGCAGGCGATCTAACTGACGCTCCAACTCTTCACGCAGGTCGGTCAGGCGCGCCAAATTCTCATGGGTACGGCGAATGCGGTTCTCGGTTTCGCGGCGGCGCTCCTTGTACTTGGAGATACCGGCCGCTTCCTCAATAAAGTTACGCAGGTCTTCTGGCTTGGCCTCGATCAGCTTGCTGATCATGCCCTGCTCAATGATCGAGTAGCTGCGTGGCCCCAGGCCGGTGCCGAGGAAGATATCGGTGATATCGCGGCGACGGCATTTGGTGCCGTTAAGGAAGTAGGTGTTCTGGCTGTCGCGGGTGACCCGGCGGCGGATCGATATTTCGTTGTAGCCGGCATACTCACCCGTCAGGGTGCCGTCGGAGTTGTCGAAGATCAGCTCGATAGAGGCCTGGGTCACCGGTTTACGGGTATTTGAGCCGTTGAAGATGACGTCGGTCATCGACTCGCCACGCAGGTTCTTCGCCGAGCTCTCGCCCATCACCCAACGTACGGCGTCGATAATGTTCGACTTGCCACAGCCGTTAGGCCCAACTACCGCCGCCATATTACTGGGGAAGGTCACGGTGGTCGGGTCAACAAAGGACTTGAAACCGGCCAGTTTGATGCACTTTAGCCGCATAAACGGTCTTCCTTAGGACTCGGCCAGTGCTGCCAGCACCAGCTGGCAATTGTGTTCACCGTAGCCCTGCAATGCCTCGCGCACGGCCTGGTGATCACGGGCAATAATCGCTTGCAGTAAGGCTGCGAAGGTATTGAGAAACTGACCCATTTCACCTTTGCGTCGCTCCAGCGCCAGGTGGTAGGTGCGGCTGATGGCTGGCAGCAAGTTCTCCACCGTTTCCTGCAAATAGGGGTTATTCGCGAACGGGAACGCAGCACGCATGATATCGAAGCTACTTTCTACAAAGCTGTTGATGTCTTCACGCTGCAGGCTGTCCTGCAGGCGTTGCTGAATCACCAGGAAGGGCCCGAGATCGGCCTCGACTTGCCAGCTATCAGCCACCGCTTTACCCAGCAGGATGTAGAGCTCCATGACCAGAGCGTAAAGACTCTTGACGTTGTGCGGCGTCAGCTCGGCCACCTGAGCACCACAGCGCGGCGGGATCACGATCAGGTGGCGACGCTCAAGAATCAACAACGCCTCACGCACAGACCCTCGGCTGACATTCAACGCCTGGGTGACCTTCTGCTCCTGAATCCGCTCACGAGCTTTCAACTCACCACGAATGATGCGCTCGGCAAGGTGATGGGCGATCTGCTCTGCGAGGCTATCCGGTGCCTTGAACGTCATGATGATCCTTAGGCTCTATCTGACCTATTGGGGAGGGAGGCTTAAAGCGGCTAAACCCTCGCCAGGCTTGGCCTGAGCTGTCGAGCGCCGGCGCGAGTGTAACACAGGGTGTTACCGGGCCAAGGCCATCGCCGCCCTGCTTTCAAACCAAAAGGAGGGCTGCCAAGGGCTGGGCACGAAAGCTGATTGTCCTACAATCTAGCGGCACCCCTACTCCAACAATAAAAAGGACGGAGCCACCATGTTCGAACGCCTACCCTCCAACTGGATGCTTGTTATCAAAAGCATCGGCTACTGGTTCTGGTTGATTCCCGTTCTGGGTATTCCCTTGAGCTACTACTGGTCACTGAACAGCCAATACGCCGATGCTTGGCCATGGCTAGTAGTCCTAACAGTATTCGGGATCATTCCTCTATTGGATTTCATTGTCGGCCGTGATCCTGCCAACCCTGATGAAGCCATTCAGGTGCCGCAGATGGAACAGCAGGGTTACTACCGCCTACTAAGCCTGGCTACCGTACCGGCACTGTTGAGCATGCTTGGCTGGTCCGGCTGGGTCTTCGTCCACCATGAGGCCTGGAGTTGGCTCGGCCAACTGGGCTGGGTGCTCTCGGTCGGTACCGTTACCGGCGCGATTGGCATCACCGTAGCCCATGAGTTCATTCACAAGGACCCACAGTTGGAGCAGAATGCCGGCGGCCTATTACTGGCTGCTGTGTGCTATGGCGGCTTCAAGATTGAACATGTGCGCGGCCATCACGTGCATGTATCGACCCCTGAGGATGCCAGCTCTTCGCGCTACGGCCAGAGCCTCTACGCCTTCCTGCCACATGCCTATGTGCACAATTTCCTCAACGCTTGGAGACTGGAAGCCGAGCGGCTGAAACGCAAAAACTTGCCGTCCCTGCATTGGCGTAATGAGCTGATTGGCTGGTACGCCGTCAGCGGACTGTTTCTGCTTGGCTTCAGCCTGGCACTCGGCTGGCTCGGTGCGCTGTTCTTTATTGCGCAATCAGTGGTCGCCTTCACCTTGCTGGAAATCGTCAACTATGTGGAACATTACGGCCTACATCGGCGCAAGCTGGAGAGTGGCCGCTATGAGCGCACCAACCCGACGCACTCGTGGAACAGCAATTTTCTGCTGACCAACCTGTTCCTCTTCCACCTGCAGCGCCACTCTGACCATCACGCCTCAGCCAAACGTCGCTATCAGGTGCTGCGCCATTTCGAAGACAGCCCGCAATTGCCCAACGGCTACGCAGGGATGATCGTCCTGGCGCTTTTCCCGCCCCTATGGCGAGCAGTGATGAACCCGCGAGTGCGCGCTTATTACGCCGGCGAAGAGCACCAACTGACCGACTCACAATTGACACATAGCTAAGCGCCACTTAGTGCACTGATAAAGAACGCCAAGGGCAGTACCCTTGGCGTTTTTTATTGCTGGTACGTTTACTCAGCAGAGGTCGTGCTTGGCACAAAAGCGGCTAGCGGTTTAGCCGAATATCGGGCGTTGCCGCGATTAGCTACGCCTTGCAACAATCACTGAGTTGAATGGTTAAATATTTATTGACCCAAAAGTCAGAAAAATCTAGATTTGCGCGTCCCACATGGAAACGCTGTGCGTGCCTAGCACCGGTGTTTGAGCAGAGCCTGAACGAGAAAAATAAAGTGCCTGGAGGTCGTCCTTGATCCAGTTTTTACTCAACCGGGAGCTGCGAACTGAGTACGCCCTCGACCCAAATGTCACCGTGCTCAACTACCTGCGCGAACACCTCGGCAAATCTGCAAGCAAAGAAGGCTGCGCCTCTGGCGACTGTGGCGCCTGCACGGTTGTCGTCGGTGAATTAGTGGGTGAGCGTGTGCGTTATCGCAGCCTCAACTCATGCCTAACCTTTGTTTCCGCCTTGCACGGCAAACAACTGATCACCGTTGAAGACCTCAAACACCAGGGCCAACTGCACAGCGTGCAACAGGCCATGGTCGACTGCCATGGCTCGCAATGTGGTTTCTGCACCCCTGGCTTTGTGATGTCGCTGTTTGCGTTGCAAAAGAACCAGACCGGCTTCAACAAAGCCGACACCCTGGAAGCGCTGGCCGGCAACCTTTGCCGCTGTACCGGCTACCGCCCCATCATCGACGCTGCCGAACAAGCGTGCTGCCAGCAGCAACCAGACCAGTTCGACGCCTTTGAGGCGCAAACCGTCGCGCAACTGCAAGCCATCATCCCGCGTGCCACCGCCGAACTCGGCAACGCTGACAAGCGCTGCCTGCTACCGCTGACCGTGGCGGACCTAGCCGATATCTATGCGGCCAACCCCGACGCGCGCCTGCTGGCTGGCGGCACTGACCTGGCTTTGGAAGTCACCCAATTCCACCGAGAGTTACCGGTAATGATCTACGTCGGCCATATCGAAGCGATGAAGCGCGTCGAAGTGACCGAAAGTAGCATCGAAATCGGCGCTGCCACCGCGTTGTCCGACTGCTATCAAGCGCTGGCCCAGAACTACCCGGACTTCGGCGAACTGCTACAGCGCTTCGCCTCCTTGCAGATCCGCAACCAGGGCACCCTGGGCGGCAACATCGGCAACGCCTCGCCGATTGGTGATACCCCGCCGCTGCTGATCGCCCTTGGCGCGCAAATAATCCTGCGCAAAGGCAGTACAACCCGCACCCTGCCGATTGAAGAGTACTTCCTCGACTACAAGGTGACGGCCCGCCAGGAAGCCGAATTTATCGAGAAGGTCATCGTGCCGCGCCCTCGGGCGAATCAAACATTTCGCGCCTACAAGGTCTCCAAACGCCTGGATGATGATATTTCCGCAGTTTGCGCCGCCTTCAACCTGCTGATCGAAGATGGCGTGGTGCAGAGCGCACGCGTGGCCTTTGGCGGTATGGCGGGTATACCCAAACGTGCCGCTGCTTGCGAGGCCGCACTACATGGCTCAGCGTTGACCGCCGAGCTGGTCGAGCACGCCTGCACGGCCCTGGCGGAAGACTTCACCCCGCTCAGCGACTTTCGCGCCAGCAAGGAATACCGCTTGTTCATCGCCCAAAATCTGCTGCGTAAATGCTTCCTTGAGCTACAAACTCCCGACATCGAAACCCGGGTGACCGCCTATGTCTAACCGCCATGTCGTTAAAAGCCAGGCTGAGCTGGCCGAACTGTTCCGCGCCGACATCACCACTGGCGTCGGCCGCAGCGTCAAGCATGAGAGCGCCGAAAAGCATGTCAGCGGCGAAGCCATCTACGTCGATGACCGCCTGGAATTCCCTAACCAGCTGCACGTCTATGCGCGCCTAAGCGACCGTGCCCACGCACGCATCATCCGCATCGACACCGCGCCCTGCTACACCATTCCTGGCGTGGCCATTGCCATCACCAGCAAGGATGTTCCCGGCCAACTGGATATCGGCCCGGTGTTTGCTGGCGATCCGTTGCTGGCAGACGGCAAGGTCGAATACGTCGGCCAGGTGGTTATCGCCGTCGCGGCCAACAGCCTGGAAGCCGCCCGCAAAGCCGCCATGGCAGCGGTCATCGAGTACGAGGACCTTGAGCCGGTACTCGATGTGGTCGAGGCGCTGCGCCAGAAGCACTTCGTTCTCGACAGCCATCAGCACAAGATTGGCAACTCCAGCGCCGCACTAGCCACGGCACCGCGCCGGCTGCAAGGCAGCCTGCACATCGGCGGCCAGGAGCACTTCTACCTGGAAACCCAGGTTTCCTCGGTAATGCCCACTGAAGATGGCGGCATGCTCGTCTACAGCTCGACGCAAAACGCCACCGAAGTGCAGAAGCTGGTGGCCGAAGTTCTTGGCGTGCCGATGCACAAAATTGTTATCGATATGCGCCGTATGGGCGGCGGTTTCGGCGGCAAGGAAACCCAGGCCGCAGGCCCGGCGTGCCTCTGCGCGGTGATCGCGCACCTCACCGGCCGGCCGACGAAAATGCGCCTGCCGCGCGTTGAGGACATGCAGATGACCGGCAAGCGCCATCCGTTCTACGTCGAGTACGACGTCGGCTTTGACGACAATGGCCTGCTGCACGGCATCGAAATCGAACTGGCCGGCAACTGCGGCTATTCGCCGGATCTGTCCGGCGCAATCGTCGACCGGGCGATGTTCCACGCTGACAACGCCTACTACCTCGGTAACGCCACCATCAACGGCCACCGCTGCAAAACCAACATCGCCTCGAACACAGCCTACCGCGGCTTCGGTGGCCCGCAAGGCATGCTCGCCATCGAAGAGATCATGGATGCAGTGGCCCGCAGCTTGGGTAAAGACCCGCTAGAGGTGCGCAAAACCAACTATTACGGCAAGACCGAGCGCAACGTCACCCATTACCACCAGACCGTCGAACACAACGTTATCCACGAGATGACCGCCGAGCTGGAAGCCAGCAGTGACTACGCCAAACGCCGCCGTGAAATTATTGAATTCAACCAAAAAAGCCCGGTACTGAAAAAAGGCCTGGCGCTGACGCCGGTTAAGTTCGGCATCAGCTTTACCTCGTCGTTTCTCAACCAGGCTGGGGCGCTGATTCATATCTACACCGATGGTTCGATCCACCTCAACCACGGCGGCACCGAGATGGGCCAAGGCCTCAACACCAAGGTCGCGCAGATCGTTGCCGAGGTGTTGCAGGTGGATATTGCGCGCATCCAGATCACCGCGACCAACACCGACAAGGTGCCCAACACCTCACCAACCGCCGCCTCCAGCGGCGCTGATCTCAACGGCAAAGCCGCGCAAAACGCCGCCGAAACCCTCAAGCAGCGCCTGATCGACTTCCTCGCGCGCGAGTACAGCGTCACCCCGGAAGACGTTGAGTTCCGTAATGGCCAGGTGCGCGTGCGCGATCAGTTCCTGAGCTTCGAAGAGGTGATTGAAAAAGCCTATGTTGGCCAAGTCTCGCTCTCCAGTACCGGTTTTTACCGCACACCGAAGATCTTCTACGACCGCGATAAAGCTGCCGGCCGGCCGTTCTACTACTTTGCCTATGGCGCAGCCTGCTGCGAAGTGATCGTCGACACCCTGACCGGCGAGTACAAGATGCTGCGTACCGACATCCTGCATGACGTCGGCGCCTCGCTAAACCCGGCCATCGACATCGGTCAGGTCGAAGGCGCGTTCGTTCAGGGCATGGGCTGGCTGACCACGGAAGAGCTGGTGTGGAGCGACAAAGGCAAGCTGCTGACCAACAGCCCGGCCAGCTACAAAATCCCGGCCATCGCCGACATGCCGTTGGATCTAAGGGTCCACTTGGTGGAAAACCGCAAGAACCCGGAAGACACCGTATTCCACTCCAAAGCTGTCGGCGAACCACCCTTTATGCTCGGCATCGCCGCGTGGTGTGCGATCAAAGATGCAGTGGCCAGCCTTGCGGACTACCGCGTGCAGCCAAATATCGATGCGCCAGCCACGCCGGAACGCGTGCTGTGGGGCGTGGAACACATGAGAAAACTGCAGCGACCCCCCAAGGCAGCGGCCACGCCTGAAACACCTGCTGCCCCTCTGGAGGCCTAACCATGAGCTGGATCAGCGCCCTCTCCGAACTTCAGCAACAGGGTCAACCTTGCGTGCTGGTGACCATCATCGAAGAGCGCGGCTCAACCCCGCGCAATGCCGGCTCGAAAATGCTGGTCACCGCCGAGCGCATCTTCGAAACCATCGGTGGTGGTCACCTGGAATACAAGGCAATGGAACTAGCCCGCGAGATGCTTGCGACGCGCAGCCAAAACACCCGCCTGGAGCGCTTCAGTCTGGGTGCTAGCCTCGGCCAGTGCTGTGGCGGTGCCACCGTGCTGCTGTTCGAGCCCATGGGCCAACCGCAAGCACAGATCGCCGTGTTCGGTGCCGGCCATGTGGGCCGCGCTTTAGTGCCGCTACTGGCCAGTCTGCCGTGCAAAGTACGCTGGATCGACTCCCGCGAGAGCGAGTTCCCAGAGCTGATACCAGCGGGCGTGGAAAAAGTGGTCAATGAAGAGGTGCTTGATGAAGTCGAGCGTATGCCCACTGGCAGTTACTTTATCGTCATGACCCACAACCACCCGCTCGACCTTGAGCTGACGGCAGCAATCCTCAAACGTAATGATTTCACTTACTACGGCTTAATCGGCTCACAAACCAAACGCGCCAAATTCGAACACCGCCTGCGTGATCGCGGCTTCGATGCAGCCGTGGTGGCACGTATGCGCTGCCCGATGGGCTTGGCTGAGGTCAAAGGCAAACTGCCGGTGGAAATAGCGGTATCTGTCGCCGGTGAAGTGATCGCCACCTATAACGCCACCTTTGGCAGCAAAGAAGGCGGTTTGGAAAACAACAAGGGCGAAGCCACTGTCAGCAAACTGCTGCCCGTGTCGCGCCGCACCCGAACCTGAATAGTGCGCCCTGCACAACTGCCCCATTGATTGAGATAAGCGTTACATGAGCAACCCAGTGAAAGCCTACCGTGCCGCGATCCTGCACAGTATTGCCGACCCAGCTGTAGTCGGTGTTGAGCAATCCTACGAGTACTTTGCCGATGGCCTGCTGGTTATCGAGAAGGGTCAGGTGGTCCGTGTCGGTCATGCTGCCGATCTTTTAGCCGAGCTAAAGGGTGTAGAAATTACCGAGTATCAGGATGCCCTGCTCACGCCTGGTTTTATCGATACCCACATCCACTTCCCGCAAACCGGGATGATTGCCTCTTACGGCGAACAACTGCTGGATTGGCTGAATACCTACACCTTCCCGACTGAACAGCAGTTTGCCGACAAGGCGCACGCGGCCGAGGTAGCGGGAATTTTCCTCAAAGAACTGCTGCGCAATGGCACCACCACTGCACTGGTGTTCGGCAGCGTGCACAAGCAGTCGGTGGACGCCTTCTTCGAAGCGGCCGAGGCGCTGAATCTACGGATGATCGCCGGCAAGGTACTGATGGACCGCAACGCCCCGGACTACCTGACCGACACAGCTGAATCAGGCTATGCCGACAGCAAAGAGCTGATCGAGCGCTGGCATGGCAAAGGCCGCCTGCATTACGCCGTAACACCGCGTTTTGCCCCGACCAGCACCCCGCAGCAGCTGGCGTTGGCGGGCAAACTCTTCGCTGAATACCCTGATCTGTACATGCACACGCACCTGTCCGAAAACCGCCAGGAAATCGAATGGGTCAAGGCACTGTTCCCTGAGCGCAAAGGCTATTTGGATGTGTACGACCACTTCAAACTGATCGGCGCACGTTCGGTATTCGCCCACGGCGTGCACCTGTGCGACGAGGAATGCCAGCGCTTGGCGCAAACCGGTTCGGCCGTGGCCTTCTGCCCAACGTCCAACTTGTTCCTTGGCAGCGGCCTGTTTGATCTGAATAAATTGGAAGCACATGGCGTGCGTGTTGGTCTGGGCACCGATGTCGGTGCGGGCACCAGCTTCAGCCAGCTGCAATCGTTGAACGAGGCCTACAAGGTCATGCAGTTACAAGGCAAGAAGCTCGACCCGTTCAAGTCGCTGTACCTGGCCACCCTCGGCGGAGCCCATGCGCTTTATTTGGACGACAAACTGGGCAACTTCCTGCCCGGCAAAGACGCTGACTTCGTCGTGCTCGACTACAACGCCACGCCGCTGATCAGCTACCGCATGCAACAGGCGAAAACACTGAGCGAAAAACTCTTTGCCCTGACCATGCTCGGCGACGACCGTGCCATCAAAGAAACCTTCGCTGCCGGCAAGTCGGTGCATCGCCGCGATTAACCCGTAACGCGACATCTGCAGCCTCTACCCCAAAAAAAGCCCGCTGCTTGAGCGGGCTTTTTATTTGCGGCAGCTGTTACGCAGTGGCAAACAACTCCGCAATCTGCGCCTGCGCCGCTTTGATTGCATTGGCGCGCGGCTCGTCGCCATACGCAAGACCTTCGGCACGCACGATTTCGATATCAGTAATGCCGAGGAAACGCAGTACCAGCAACAGATATTCCTCATGCGCCTGCCCGCTTGTCTGGCCAGCGTGGATACCACCGGCTGTAGACACAATCACTACTTTCTTACCGCCTGCCAGGCCTTTGGGGCCATTCTCGTCGTAGGCGAAAGTCTTGCCGGCAATAGCTACACGATCAATCCAAGCCTTGAGCTGAGTCGGCACCGTGAAGTTGTACATCGGTGCACCAATAACAATGGCGTCAGCATCAAGAAACTCAGCAAGCGTTGCTTCTGCCAGTTCGACTTCATGCTGCTGCGCAGCGTTACGCAGTTCGGCTGAGGTGCCGCCGGCCGCCAGGCTGGCAGCGGACAGATGGCTCAATGCATCGCTGGCCAGATCGCGATAAATCACCTGAGCCTCAGGCGCTGCAGCCTGCCAGGCCTCAACCACAGCGTGGCTGAGTTGGCGAGAAGCAGACGAGTCGCCGAGGATGCTCGAATCAAGGTGCAGTAATTTCATGACAATCTCCAAATTGAGATCGCCCCACGGCGATCAAGATGCTGGAGATACTATCGATGAAAGCAATAGCCGATTAGTCAGCGCAAATGCGATAGTTCGTTCTACTGATAGGACGATAAACCCATGCACGATCTTAACGACCTGTTCTACTTCGCCAAAGTGGTCGAGGCTGGCGGCTTTGCCGCAGCCGGACGTACCCTTGGCATCCCCAAATCACGCTTATCGCGGCGTATTGCCGAGCTGGAGAATCGCCTCGGTGCTCGGCTGCTGCAACGCACCACGCGCAAGCTGATGCTGACTGACATTGGCGAGCGCTACCTGCGCCACTGCCAAGCCATGCTGCAGGAAGCGGAACAAGCTGAAGAGACCGTGGCCAGCCTAACCAGCGAGCCACGTGGGCGTCTGCGGGTCAGCGCGCCAGGCGGCATCGCCCTGCTAAGCGACCTAGTGGTGAGTTTTCTCGCGGCCTACCCAAAGGTGCAACTGGAGCTGATTCAAACCAGTCGCCGCATCGATCTACTCAACGAAAGCGTGGATGTCGCCTTACGCGTGCGCAGTGCAGAAGATGAAGATCCAACACTGATCACCCGACGCCTGCTGCCCGCCCAAGCCTTCATGGTGGCAGCGCCGGCCTTACTGCTGGATGCCAGCATCAAAACGCCAGACGATCTCTCTGCACTGCCTGCATTGGGTGCCCTGGAAACCGACCGTAAAATTCACCTGAGCTTCCAACATGGCAGTGGCCGTGTGCAGGAAGTCGTATTGGAAGCGCGCCTGGCCATCGACGACTTCAACGTGCGTAAACACGCCGCGCTGAACGGGCTGGGCTTCACGATGCTGCCCGAACCCTTATGCCTGGAAGAACTCGATGACGGCAGGCTCGTCCGCTTGCTGCCGGATTGGGCACTGCCTACAGGTAACCTGCAGGCGGTCTATACCCATCGCCGCGGCATGCTACCGGCAGTGCGCGCCTGGATAGAGCACATCAGCGAGGCTTTTAGCCACTGGGATCACTCGGTATAGCGGTTTACACAAGTAGAAATCGCTGTAGCACGCCCGACACCAACTGCCCATCAAGCAACAACCAGTCGATCAACAGCACTTGATGCGCGGCAACGATCAGCCAGAACACCAACTGAAAGGACAGCTTGCGCGTCTTGTGTCGAAAACACTGCTGCGCCACCAGCGCGCCAGGCCAGCCGCCCAGCAGCTCAACAATATGCAGGATATTTTCCGGGGTGCGCCAGCGACCCGCCTGGGCGCTGGACTTGTCCCGCCAGTACTGCAGAAAGCTGAGCAGACTGGCCAGCGGATAGACCACCAAGCCCCAGACCGCCCCGAATTGCATAAGCAACTGCCAACTGGCCAATACGGGCAGCGCGCAAAGCGCCGCCAACAGCACCAGCTTAAAGCTCAGATGTTGAATCGGCCCGCCATCGCGTGCAGGTTTCTGCCGCGCCCGGGGTTTGGTTGCTGGCTTGGCTACTGACGCGGCAACGGAGGACGCGACGCGGGGTTTACGGCGAATAGCCGGACGATCAAGTGCGAGTTCACCAGCCAAACGGATATGTTCCGCGCGCGGTCGCCCCTGGGCATCCATGCCGGCGATATACATCACCTGATCCCCGGCTACTGGGCGGCGATCACCGCGCATCGCCGAGATGTGCGCAAAGAGTTCTGCACCACCGCGCTCCGGCTGAATAAAACCAAAGCCCTTGTCGTCATTCCAATTGCGCAACAAGCCGCGCTGCTCCATAGCCATCCATCTCACGGATTAGAAAGGCACGCACTTTAGCGGTTCAAACCGGGTAATGGCGACCCAGGAATGCCAGCAGCACGCTATTAACCTGCTCAGCCTGCTCGTTCTGAATCCAATGCCCGCAATCCTCTAATACATGCTGTTCGAGCTGGGTTACGCGTTTAGGCATTTGCTTGAGGGTATAGGCCTCCAGCGTACCCACGGGGTCCCGATCACCGATAAGGAACAACGCCGGTTGCGCAATCTGCTGCTCAGCCAGAGCCTCGCTACGCTGCCAGTTACGCTCAAAGTTGCGGTACCAATTCAATGCACCATAGAAACCGCGCCCCTGAAATGTGCGTAGGTAATGCGCAAATGCCTGGTGGTCACACCAGGCTGGTAGCGTGCCGGGGTCTTGCATGCCATCGAACAACCCGCTGCCGGCAGGTTTCTCTTGCAGAAAAAAATCCTTGGGTACGGCTGCCGAGGTGTTGTGCATCATCATGCGCAGCGTGCGTGGAATGTCGGCGTCCATTTCCGCTTCAGCCACACCAGGCTGCTGAAAGTGCAGGATGTAATGGAAGCGTCCGGCATACAGCTGACGCATGATCTCTGTAGCCGGTTGTTTGGGTCTCCCGCCAAACGGCACCGCCATAGCAACCACCGCCTGCACACGCTGCGGCTCAAGCAAGGCCAGGTGCCAGGCAATCGGCGCGCCCCAATCATGGCCGACCACACACACCTGATGCTGGCCGAGCTGGTCCATGGCGGCTTGGATATCGGCGCAAATGGTCAGCACGTCATACGCAGCGGGGTCACTCGGCGCACTGCTCTGACCATAGCCGCGCATTTCCGGGATCAACACGCGATAACCAGCAGCCGCTAATGGTGCGATTTGCTCGCGCCAGGAGTGCCAGCATTCGGGGAAGCCGTGCAGTAGCCAGACAGCTCGCCCCGTTTCAGGACCGCTGCTGTATAGGCTCAGGTCGATGCCATTGACCTGAAGTAGTTGATGCTCAAGCTGATCCATATCTGCCTCCGCTATTCGACACCACTATGACAAAGGCGCACCCGAAGATGCGCCTTTAATTCAAATGCCGAATGCAGTTGCAACAGTCAGTCCTGCACGGTGCTCCAGTCGATCCACTGCAGTTGCCAGGTTGCCAGAATCAGCAAACCAAAAACGATGCGATACCAGGCGAATACGGCATAGCTGTGGTTACCAATAAACTTCAGTAATGCCCGTACAGCGATCATCGCGAAGATAAACGAGGTGACAAAACCGATGGCGAATACCGGCAGATCACTGGCCTTAAACAGATCGCGGTACTCGTAACCTGAATACACGGCAGCCCCAACCATGGTTGGCATGGCCAGAAAGAAGGAAAACTCGGTGGCGGCCTTGCGTGACAAGCCAAACAACAGACCGCCGATAATTGTCGCCCCAGAGCGTGAAGTACCCGGAATCATTGCCAGGCACTGGGCGAAACCAATCTTCAGCGCATCTTTCCACGTCATATCATCCACACTCTCGGCATGGACCAAATGCTGGCGCCGCTCTGCCCAGAGCATGATCCCCCCACCAATCACTAACGCCAGAGCCACGGTAATTGGGTTGAACAGGTAATGATGGATAAGATCGGCAAACACCACACCTAGCGCGACGGCCGGTAGAAAGGCAACCAACAGGTTGGCGGTAAAGCGCCGCGCCTGAGGCTCTTTGGGCAAGCCCACAACGATGTCGAGGATCTTGCGGCGGTACTCCCAGACCACAGCGAGAATCGCCCCAAGCTGAATGATGATATTGAAAGCCATCGCCCGCTCGCCGCCGAAGCCAATCAGGTCGGCAACAATGATCTGATGCCCAGTACTCGAAATCGGCAGAAACTCAGTAATGCCCTCAACAATGCCCAGAATAAGTGCCTGAACAGCAACCCAAAGATCCATCCCACTCCCCAATACGTGCACTTCTGACACGAGCAATAACGATGATGAATCTGCACGGGCGTCGACATTCTGCTCTGGCGAAAGGTTCCCTATAAGCAGAAAAAACTTCTAAATCACACACTTAACACGCAGCTGCGCAAATCCTAACAGAGAACATGCTGGCGCAGTGCCTCCACCCTATAGATGCACTGATATCACAGGCATACAAAAGCTATTGGCCGTTAGCCTTCTATATTTTTCTTATTAGCCTAAGGTCTAGCGTAGGAAGACCACGCTTCCAGCCTATAAGTGTGCTTCACACTAAAAAACAGGGAGTTCCATCCCATGAACAGCTTGCGCAGCCTGCCAATCAACCGCCGCCTGTGGCTGATCCTTGCCGTCGCGATCATCATGTTGGTGATTCAAGGCACACTGCTACTGCAACAGATCCATTCCGATCTATATGCCGCCAAAAGCGAGAAAACCCAGCACGTGGTGCAGAGCGCAGCCGGCATTCTGAAGTATTTTCATGACCTGGAAGTTACCGGCAAACTGTCTCATGAGCAGGCTCAGAAACAAGCCATGGACGTGATACGCGGCCTACGCTATTCCGGTCAGGAGTATTTTTGGATTAATGATCAGACCCCAGTGATGATCATGCACCCAACTAATCCAAAACTTGAGGGGCAGAACCTCTCAGGCTTCAAGGACCCTGACGGCAAGGCTCTGTTCAATGAAATGGTGGCCATTAGTAAAAGCCAAGGAGCCGGCCAGGTAAATTATCGCTGGCCAAAACCCGGTGCCAATGATCCCGTTCCCAAAATCTCCTACGTTGAACTATTCCAGCCGTGGGGCTGGATTATTGGCTCGGGCGTTTACGTGGATGACGTTCAGGCAGAGTTCCAGACCCAGGCGCTACATGCCTCTATCGTTGGCCTGGCGATTGCGATTTTAGTCGCCGTACTGGTGGTGCTGATCATCCGTAGCATCACTCAGCCCTTGCAACAGGCGGCAAATGCCATGGCGAACATTGCCAGCGGCGATGGTGACCTGACGCGTAATTTGGATACTCACGGTAATGATGAGCTGTCTGCGCTCTCCAGACACTTCAATGTATTTACCGAAAAGCTACGCCAAGTCATCAAGCAGTCACTCGACTCCGCCGGCAAGCTCGATGCATCCGCCCGCGAGCTTGGGTATATCTCCGGCCAGGCGCAGCAACACAGTGAGCAGCAATCACAGCAGATGGAGCTGGTGGCTACAGCGATAAATGAAGTGACTTATGGCGTACAGGATGTAGCGAAGAACGCCGAGCACGCCTCATCCGAAGTGCGCGCGGCTGAAGAACAGGCCAGGCAAGGCCAGCAGAATATCGAGGCCAGTCTGCGCCAGATCAACGAGCTGTCCGCCACCATTAACCAAGCCGTCAGTGTGATTCAGGCGCTGGCCCAGGAAAGCACACAGATCGGTGGTGTGTTAGAGGTAATCCGCTCCATTGCCGAGCAGACCAACTTACTTGCACTCAACGCCGCTATTGAGGCCGCTCGCGCCGGCGACCAGGGTCGCGGCTTTGCTGTGGTGGCCGATGAAGTACGCTTGTTGGCCCAACGTACGCAGAAATCGACAGCAGAGATCCAGGTGATGATCGAGCGCCTGCAGGGCAACTCAGAGGCGGCAGTCAAAGTCATCAACGACAGCAGCAAAGCCTCGCAGCAGACCATCGAGCAGGCCAGCCAAGCAGGCGCTAGTCTCACCCAGATTGCCAGCGGGCTGCGCAACCTAGCCGGGTTGAACGCCTCCATCGCCAGCGCTACGCTGCAACAATCGCATGTGGTCGACGACATCAATCAGAATGTCACTCAGGCCGCCAGCTTGGCCCACAACAATGCCACGGCGGCACAGCAATCCAGCGATGCAGGACAACACCTAGGCCAACTGGCCGAACAACTGAACAGATTGCTTGGACAGTTCAAAGTATGAGCAGTATGGAACATCAGGAAGTCGACCTCAGCAAACCGCAAAACCAAGACCTGATCTGGGACTTGGACAGCATCGCTCGGCGCGAACTAGCCGAGCGTTTTATCAAGCTGTTCGAGAATCGCCTGTGCGTTTACTCCGAATCAACGCGGCAGCTTTATACCAACTACGACTTGCACTTTCCCAGTGACCTCGGACGCAAGATGGTTGTGCTGCCTAACCCCTATGCTTTCCACGACACCCTGCATGGCATTGAAGCGCAGTCGGTACTCAAGACCGGGCTGTGCGTATTGCCCGGAGTGGTTTTGAACAAGCCAGGCCTACTGCTGAGCACACTGATCAAGGAAGGTGGTCCAGCACCAAAAACCATGCCCTTCAAACCGGCGCTGGCGCAGATCATCAGCAATCAGAAGAAGGCCGGGGACATTTTCCTACCGATAATGATGAAAGGTGATTTACGCGAGCTAAATCAGCAAATGCCCTACATACACCTGCATCGCCTACAGGTCGGCCGCCTGACCCGCTTGTCCAGCTTCGAGCGCGATGACATCCAGCAAACGATCACCCGCAAACTACTGATGCTCTATCGCCAAGCGGACAGCCTGAACTGCCACTGAATATTGCCAGTGACAGCTATTACTGCTGACTGACCCAGAATATGGCGGTAAGGACGAAGATTAGGATCAAGGCAAATATGGCTTTGGCATCGACCACGCTGTCTGCATTATCCGCTTCACGATGTTCGCTCATGGGCTACCCCTTTTATTGTGTTTATAGGTGAATCGTCTGTAGCAGTTAAGACTAGCGAACGCGCTTCCTCAAGCCGCCCAGCTATGTTCACTTACGGTCTTATCCCTTTAAGTTCTTTCCATATACTCAAACATCACTTTTGCGCATAACTCTGAGCTGGTATCTTCCTCGGCCTCCGCCAGGAGTGCGCGGCCGTGCGCGCTGATTAGCTGTAAAAAGCCTGATAACAGGACACAACATGTACGTATACGACCAGTACGACCAAAAAATCGTCGAAGACCGCGTCAAGCAATACCGCGATCAAACCCGCCGTTTCCTGGCTGGCGAACTGAGCGGCGAAGAATTCCGCCCGCTGCGCCTGCAAAATGGCCTGTATATCCAGCGCTTTGCGCCGATGCTGCGCGTTGCCGTGCCATATGGCCTGATGTCGTCTGCGCAAGTACGCATGATGGCCAAGATTGCCCGTGACTACGACAAGGGTTACGCGCATATCAGCACCCGGCAGAACGTCCAGTTCAACTGGCCAGACCTGGAAGACGTTCCTGAAATTCTCGCCGAGCTGGCAACCGTGCAAATGCACGCAATCCAGACCAGCGGCAACTGCATCCGCAACACCACCACCGACCAGTTTGCCGGTGTGGCCAAGGATGAACTCATCGACCCGCGTCCGTGGTGTGAAATTATCCGTCAGTGGTCGACCTTCCACCCCGAGTTCACCCACCTGCCGCGCAAGTTCAAGATTGCGGTTAATGGTGCGGTCAGCGACCGTGCCGCCATCGAAGTGCACGACATAGGCCTAGAAGCGGTACAGAACGACGCTGGTGAGCTGGGCTTCCGTGTCTCTGTCGGTGGCGGCCTGGGCCGCACGCCGATTGTCGGCAGCTTTATCAACGAATTCCTGCCGTGGCAGCACCTGATCAGTTACCTCGACGCCATATTGCGTGTGTACAACCGCTATGGTCGCCGTGATAACAAATACAAGGCGCGCATAAAAATCCTGGTCAAAGCCCTCACTCCGGAAGTGTTCGCCGAGCGTGTTAGCGCCGAATGGGCCCACCTAAAAGATGGCCCTAGCACCCTGACCGAAGCTGAAGTGGCGCGCGTGTCTGCACACTTTATCGACCCAGCCTACAAAGCCCTCGACGATCAGGACGCCGCCTTGGCTGCACTTGATGCTGAACATCCAGGCTTTGCCCGCTGGCGTAAGCGCAACACTTTCGCGCACAAGAAGCCTGGTTATGTGGCTGTCACGCTGTCGCTCAAACCGACTGGTGTGGCACCGGGCGATGTCACCGACAAGCAGTTCGATGCCATCGCTGATTTGGCTGATCGCTACAGCTTCAGTGAAGTACGTAACAGCCATAACCAAAATATCATCCTGGCCGATGTCGAGCAGGCGCAGCTATTCACCCTCTGGGGCGAGCTGCGTGAACATGGTTTCGCCACGCCAAACGTGGGCCTGCTAACCGACATCATTTGCTGCCCTGGCGGTGATTTCTGCTCGCTAGCCAACGCCAAGTCGATTCCGATCGCCGAAGCAATTCAGCGCCGCTTCGATGACCTGGACTACCTGTTCGATCTCGGCAATATCGACCTGAATATCTCCGGTTGCATGAACGCCTGCGGCCATCACCACGTCGGCCACATCGGCATTCTCGGGGTGGATAAAAAAGGTCAGGAGTTCTATCAGGTCTCCCTCGGCGGCAGCGCCGGCCGTGACGCCAGTCTGGCGCAGATCCTTGGCCCCTCCTTCGCCGAAGCAGACATGGCTGATGTCGTCGACAAGATCATCAAGGTCTATGTCGAACAACGTAATGACGAAGAGAGTTTCCTCGACACCTTCCGCCGTATCGGTGTCGCACCGTTCAAGGAGCGCGTTTATGCAGCGAATCATTAAGAACGGCCAGCTAGTTGATGAAAGCTGGCACCTGCTACCCAAGGACGCCACGCTGGATGGCATATCCAACTGCGACGACCTGATCGTGCCGCTGGCCCTCTGGGTCGAGCACAGCACAGCGCTCAAAGCACGCGATGGTGGCTTAGGTGTATGGCTGGACGCCGGTGAGGAAATCGAAGAGATCGCCGATCAACTGGACAACTTCCAGGTCATCGCGTTGAACTTCCCGGCTTTCACCGATGGCCGCCATTGCTCCACCGCCTATCTGTTGCGCAACCGCTACGGTTACACAGGCGAAGTACGCGCCATTGGTGACGTGCTGCGCGACCAGTTGTTCTCCTACCTGCGTGTGGGCTTCGATGCCTTCGCTTTGCGCGAAGATAAAGACCCAATGGACGCCTTGAAAGCCTTCGAGGAATTCAGTGAGGTCTATCAAGCCTCGACGGACCAACCACTGCCGCTGTTCCGTCGCCGCGCCTAATCGGCACAAACAAAAAGGCCACCTTTCGAGGTGGCCTTTTTGTTTCTCGCTACTCAGCCGAGTTTGACCAGAATCCGCCCAACCTGTTTGCCTGCGAGCACCTGAGCAATCGCCGCAGGTAGCTGCTCAAGCGTCACTTCGCTGACCAGCGCCTCCAGATTGACCTTCCACTGCACTGACAAGCGGTCCCACATCGAGGCTTTCACCACCAGCGGTAGCTCAACCGAATCGACGCCCAGCAGATTTACCCCACGCAGGATAAATGGCAGCACACTGCCGTTGAAGCCTACGCCGGCAGTCAAGCCACAGCATGCGACGCTTGCCCCGTAACGCAGCGACTTGACCACATTGAACAGGATATCCCCGCCTACGCAGTCCACGGCACCAGCCCATTGCTCTTTGAGCATCGGTTTGTTGGTTCCGTCTAACAGTTCAGAGCGCAGCACAATTTGCTGCGCACCCAAGGCTTTAAGGTAATCCGCTTGTTCTGCCTTACCTGTCGAGGCGGCAACGTGGTAACCCAGCGCGGTCAGCAAGGCCACCGCGACACTGCCCACACCACCGGTAGCTCCGGTCACCAGCACGGTTCCAGCATCAGGCGTCAGCCCAGCCTGTTCGAGCTTGTCGACACAGAGCGCAGCAGTCAGCCCAGCGGTGCCAAGGATCATGGCCTCGCGCAGTGACAGGCCTTTAGGGCGCTTCAACGCCCAACCGGCAGGAATACGAATGTATTGGCCAAAACCACCGGAGGTGTTCATGCCCAGGTCGTAGCCGGTAACAATAACCTCATCACCAACGCTGAATTCAGCCACGCTGGAGGCCTCAACCACACCTGCGGCATCAATACCCGGCGTGTGCGGAAAGCTCTTGGTAACGCCCTTGTTGCCACTGGCCGACAGCGCGTCCTTGTAGTTAAGCGAGGAATAGGTGACGCGAATCAGCAACTCGCCAGCTGGCAAATCATCAATTTCGCGCGACACAACCACCTGTTCGAAACGGCCCGCAGCACTTTCACGGGCCTGCAATGCACTGAACTTGCTCATCTTCTTCCTCTGTTTGAGAGACGATTACCAGAAGCGCTGTTGATTCAACCGGCTCAACCAGTTCAGGACAAAACGATCCAGCGCTACGCTGCCCGCCAGCCCAACACGCTCCTGCAGGGTTTTCTTCTCGGCATAATGCAAATGAAACAGCTCGGCGCTTTTCGCCCGCTCTGCCAGGTATTCGTCACTGGTCTTGAGTTCGTCAACCAGCTTTTTCTCAAGCGCCGCCAGGCCCAACCAGACTTCACCGGTGGCAATCTGCTCCATGTCCAATTGCGGGCGATAGCGTGAAACAAAACCTTTGAATAACTCATGGGTGGTTTCCAGGTCTTCCTGGAACTTCTCCCGGCCTTTCTCGGTATTTTCGCCAAACACGGTCAGCGTGCGTTTGTATTCACCGGCAGTCAGCACCTCGAAATCAATCTCATGCTTCTTCAGCAGGCGATGCAGGTTAGGCAGCTGGGCAACCACCCCGATCGATCCAAGAATGGCAAAGGGGGCGGAAATAATCTTCTCGCCAATGCAGGCCATCATATAGCCGCCGCTGGCTGCAACCTTGTCGATACAGATGGTCAGTGGCACGCCAGCCTGACGAATGCGTGCCAGCTGCGAGGACGCCAAGCCATAGCTGTGCACCATTCCACCACCGCTTTCCAAGCGCAGCACCACTTCATCCTGCGGTGTTGCCATTGTTAGTAAAGCAGTGATTTCGTGGCGCAGGCTGTCGGTCGCAGAGGCTTTGATATCGCCATCGAAGTCCAAGACATAAACGCGTGGTTTCTGAATACCGGCTTTCTTTTCCTGCTTAGCCGCCTTGGCTTCAGCCTTAGCAGCAGCTTTTAACTGATCCTTATTGAGCACCGCGTGCTCGACGCGCTCATGCAATTGCTTGAAAAAATCATTGAGCTTATTGACCTGCAACTGGCCAGTGCCCTGGCGACCTTTACTGCGCAGCGCCGCAATTGTTACCAACACCAGCAAAATGGCCACAACCAGGGTCACTGTCTTGGCCAGAAAGCCGATGTACTCTGCAAAAAACTCCACGTCTTCCCCTCTTGTTACGGTGACAGCGCCCTTTCGTCGAAACGCTGATTGCCCTCAAGCATACCGAGGCCATGGGTTGACGGCCAGCAAGCAAGACACAGACATTCAGCGCACCCACGCAATTCAAACAAGCGTATGTTTTTTCGTTGACAGCCACAGAGCTTCCTCATACCCTCGCCAAACTTACACCGTAGTGGAATCCAGCGGACGTGGGCAGTATCTACCTGATTAGACATGGCCAAGCCTCATTTGGTGCTGACGATTACGATGTGCTATCAGCCATCGGAATACGCCAGGCCGAAGTACTGGGCGCACACCTCGCGCAGCTTGATACGCGCCTTGATCGCTGTGTCAGCGGAGCGCTACGCCGCCAGCAAGACACCGCCAATGCGGCACTCACGCAACTGCGAGAGGCGCAACTTTCAGCACCTGCGCTGGAAGTTGACGCGGCGTTCAATGAATTCGATGCCGACGCAGTGATCCGCGCCCTGCTCCCCGATCTACTCCCAGAAGAACCAGAAGCCCTGCACACGCTGCGCAACGCTGCACAGAACCGTGCCGAATTTCAGCGCCTGTTTGCCAAGCTGATTGGTCGCTGGGTTTCCGGCGAGCATGACAAGCCCGGCCTGCAAAGCTGGCAGGCTTTCGTCGAGCAGGTTAGCGGCGGGCTTGCGCGCCTGCTGGAGCAGGCAAACAACAAACAAAACATTGCAGTGTTTACCTCTGGCGGCACCATTACTGCTCTGCTGCATCTAATTACCAGCATCGCACCAGCGCAGGCTTTCGAGCTGAACTGGCAAATTGTTAACACATCACTAAGCTGCCTGAAGTTTCGTGGTAAGCAAGTGAGCCTGGCTTCCTTTAACAGCCATGTGCATTTACAGCTGTTGAAGGCGCCGGAACTCATCACCTATCGCTGAGTCCGGCCCACTGCACCCTCACGGGCGCTAGTAAACCCCAAGAAAAAGGAAAACATCATGAGCGTTGCAGACATCGTCCAAACCATGCACTCCAAGTTCAACGCCAGCGCTGCCGCCGGCCTGGATCTCGTGTTCCAGTTCAACATCGAAGACGGCGAGAACTACGCCCTGATCGTCAAAGACGGCACCTGCGCCGTTGAGAAAGGCGACAACGCCAATGCTAACGTGACCCTGATCATGGATACCGAAACCCTGAAAGGCATCACCAGCGGTGAAACCGATGGTATGCAAGCATTCATGTCCGGCAAACTGCGCGCTGAAGGCGACATGATGCTGGCCATGAAACTGGGCGAGCTGTTCCCGGTTTAAGCGGCAAGGCAAGATCGTTGAAAAAGAAACCGGGGTCGTTGACTCCGGTTTTTTTTCGTCTGCAGCCTATATCTGCACGGCTAATCAGGCAGCTTGATTGAGCAGCAACACGCCAGCCTATAAAGGCCTGTAATCCTTGTTAGGCAATGGCTGCAGCATTAGATTAGCTAATTATCTTAGGCACCCATCATAAGTAGAAGGGATAAACATGGCGCTTACAGACCAGTCCACCCGTATCCGCGAAGGCGAAGAACTTGATGCTACGGTCATCGACCAGTACCTCAAGGCGCATATTTCTGGTTTGACGGGCGAGCCACGCATCAGCCAGTTTCCCGGCGGCGCCTCAAACCTGACTTACTTGCTCGAATATCCGAACCAAGAATTCGTCCTACGCCGCCCACCGTTTGGCCACAAGGCTAAATCTGCCCATGACATGGGCCGCGAATACCGCATTCTCAATCAGTTGAACGCCGGTTTCCCTTACTGCCCGAAAGCCTACGTGCACTGCACGGATGAGTCGGTGATTGGTGCCGAGTTCTATGTGATGGAACGGGTCAACGGCATCATTCTCCGTTCAGAAATGCCGGCGGAACTGAACTTCAGCGCCGAGCAGACCCACGCGCTGTGCAAAAGCTTTATCGACAAGATGGTCGACCTGCACAACGTTGATTATCAGGCTTGTGGCCTAGGCGACTTGGGTAAACCCGAAGGTTATGTGCAGCGGCAGATCAGCGGCTGGAGTGATCGCTACGACAAAGCCCTGACGCCTGACGCGCCGCTGTGGGAGCCCGTCAAAGCATGGCTCAAGGACAAGATGCCAGTTGACCACCATAAGCCCGGCATCGTGCACAACGACTACCGCTTTGACAATGTGATCCTCAATCCGCAGAACCCAAGCGAGATCATCGGAGTACTGGACTGGGAGCTGACCACCATCGGTGATCCGCTGATGGACCTCGGTAACACCCTCGCCTACTGGATTGAAGCCGCTGATCCAGCGCCCGTGCAACTGATGCGCCGCCAGCCAAGTAATGCCCCTGGCATGCTCACCCGCCAGCAGTTCGCCGATTACTACGCCGAACGCTCGGGGATTGAGATCAAGAGCATTGATTTCTACTACACCTACGGTTTGTTCCGCCTAGCCGGCATCGTGCAGCAGATCTACTACCGCTTTTACCACGGCCAGACCCAGGACAAACGTTTCGCGCAGTTCATTCACATGAACAAGCTACTGGAGCAGATGAGCCTGCAGGTCATCAATAAATCGCAGTTGTAAACGGCCGAACAGGCCCTCAATAAGAAAGGAAAAAATCATGTCCAAGACCCATCTGTTCGACCTCGACGGTAAGATCGCTTTCGTCTCCGGTGCCAGCCGTGGCATCGGTGAAGCCATTGCCAAACTGCTGGCCCAACAAGGCGCGCACGTCATCGTTTCCAGCCGCAAGATCGACGACTGCCAGAAAGTCGCTGACGCGATCATCGCCGAGGGCGGCAAAGCCACCGCCGTTGCCTGCCATATCGGTGAAATGGAGCAGATCAGCAACGTCTTCGCACAGATCAAAGAGCAGTTCGGCCGCCTCGACATCCTGGTCAATAACGCTGCCACCAACCCGCAATTTTGCAACGTGTTGGACACTGACCTGGGCGCGTTCCAGAAGACTGTGGATGTGAACATTCGTGGCTACTACTTTATGTCCATCGAAGGCGGCAAACTGATGAAAGCCAACGGTGGTGGCAGCATCATCAACGTGGCCTCGATCAATGGCGTATCGCCGGGCGAGTTCCAAGGCATCTATTCGGTGACCAAAGCAGCGGTAATCAGCATGACCAAAGTGTTCGCCAAGGAGTGCGCGCAGTTCGGTATTCGCTGCAACGCCCTGCTGCCGGGCCTGACCGATACCAAATTCGCCTCAGCGCTGGTGAAGAACGACGCCATCCTCAAACTCGCCCTGCAACGCATCCCACTCAAGCGCGTGGCCGAGCCAAGCGAAATGGCCGGTACTGTGTTGTACCTGGCCAGCGATGCCTCTAGCTACACCACTGGCGTAGCGTTAAATGTTGACGGTGGTTTCCTTTCCTAAGCGCACACTTGGGCAAGCAGAGCGACCCAAAAAAGGGACCTAATGGTCCCTTTCTTATTGTTTAGTGGAAACAGGTCAAATACTGAAGCGCGCCACCAGCGCATTCAAATCCACGGCCAGGCGCGACAACTCCTGGCTAGCTGCACTGGTCTGATTCGCGCCGGCCGATGATTGCATCGACAAATCGCGAATATTCACCAAGTTGCGGTCCACTTCGCGGGCCACCTGCGCTTGCTCTTCCGATGCACTGGCAATAACCAGATTACGTTCGTTGATTTGCGAAATGGCAGCAGCAATATCATCCAACGCTTGCCCAGCAGCCTTTGCCACATCTAGCGTTGAGCGCGCACGACTGTTGCTGGTTTGCATGGCATTGACCGCTTTGTCTGTGCCCTGCTGAATACCGCTAACCATTTGCTCGATCTCACGGGTCGACTGCTGAGTACGGTGCGCCAGGGCACGTACTTCGTCTGCTACTACAGCAAACCCGCGCCCGGCCTCACCAGCCCGCGCCGCTTCGATTGCAGCGTTTAGCGCCAGCAGGTTGGTCTGTTCGGCAATCGAACGGATCACATCCAGTACCTTGCTGATATCACGCACTTGCCCGGCCAGCTGTTCAACTTCAGTCGCTGTATTGGTCACATCGTCAGCCAGGTGACTGATCGACTCCACGGTCTGACGTACCTGCTCACGGCCGTGCTGTGCGGTACGATTGGACTCGCTGGAGGCTTCAGAAGTGCTGACGGCGTTACGCGCCACCTCCTCTACCGCACTGGTCATCTGATTGACCGCAGTAGCAGCTTGCTCGATCTCATTATTTTGCTGATGCAAGCCACGCGTGGAGTCTTCCGTCACCGCACTGAGTTCTTCTGAAGCAGAAGCTAATTGAGTCGAAGAATCGGAAATGTTCTGGATGGTGCTGCGTAGGCTCTGTTGCATACTCTTCAAGGCACCCAGCAGGCGGGCAGGCTCATCAGAACCCTGCACCGCGATTACCTGAGTCAGGTTACCGCTGGCCACCACCTCAGCCACATGCACGGCTTCACTGAGTGGCCTGACGATGCTACGAGTTAGCAGCATCGCCAGAATAATGGTCAACACGAGCGCCAATGCGATCATTGCAATGACCCAAAAGCGTGCATTGGCAAAGACATCATCTGCAGTTTGCGCGGCAGCAGTTGCACCGGTACGGTTTAAATTCGACAGTTCGATCAACGCTTTGGCCATGCTATCGGCATTGCCATTGAGTGGCCCCTCAAAGACCTTCATCGCAGCCTCACGATCATTACGCCGCATAGCCTCAATAATCTTCTGCCACTCTTGCAGATAACTACCTTCCGCTTGTTTGAAGTGATCGTAAAGCGCCTGTTCTTCGGCACTGGAAATCAGCTTTTCATAACTGTTTTGCGCTTCGCTCAGGTTATTTTTAAGTGCTTCTGCATTAGCGATGTTCTGTTGATGATGCAATTCATCAGTGTTGAGCATCATGCGCAGTGTCAAGGCGCGCAGGCGCATGATGTCTTGGTTCATCTGGCCTAAATTGAGAATGCTGGGTAGCCAGTTTTCGTTTATCTGATCTGACTCCCGGTTCATTTCGGACATTTTTAATTGCGAAAAACTGCCCAGCAACAAAACCAACAACGCGACCAGGCCGAAGCCAAGCGATGCTCTGGGGGCAATATTGAGGTTTCTTAGTGTCATTTCGTCACCGCATTCCTTTTCTGGTCTCGCGGTCAGATTAGTAACACCAAGGACATCGCGCCAGTTTGCGCGTAATACCGCTAACCAGACCCGAAAACAGCACCAGCGGTTATATATCGCTCTATTATCGTTAGCTATAAAAAACCCGAGCGATAGCTCGGGTTGGTGATATCAACCTTAGCAAGCTCAACGCACCGTAAAGTCCTGCTCCAGTAACTTGCGGTCGTCTTGAAACACCATAAAGCGCCACTCGCCGGGAACCACCTCATGCACCTCGGTGAATTCAAATGCCATGACATCTTGCGGCGCGCCGGGCACCAGTTGTTGCGTCACCACAAACTTGTCGTGACGTTTGCCGTCGGGCGTGATGACACCTGGGGTGAGGTACAACAGCGTTAGCGGTGAGTCGCCTGCAACCTTGCCAGCCAGGTTGTAGCGCATACCGAATTTGGTACCAAGCTTGGCAGGGATCACCCGACCGGGTTCGATCTGCTGATTGCTGCGAGTCAGTACCCGCTCACCGGCCTGAAAGTCCTGATAATCGCTGGCGAAAACACCGTACTCGATAGGCCCTTGCACGGTGACTTCGGCATGCGCCAGGCCACTGATCAGCATGCATGCCGCGAGGGCAGTGAAACGGGTGTATTGCATATCGCGCTCCTTAATTTAGTTAGCGCGAGCCTATGACACCCATGTGACGAGACTGTGACAGCTCTATTCAGTGACTTCGGCCTGTACCTTGCGCGGTAACACGGCGAGGAAGTTGTCCCGCGCCACCTGCTGCGCCACCGCCTCCGGCAACGCATCGAGGAATGGCGCAAAGCCATTCAGGTAATCAGCCAACCCATCAAAACGCCCCACCACGTCGGAGCCGAGCATAAACCGCGCGGGATAACTGCTAACCAGCTTCACCCAGGCTGGGTCCGGCTTGCCGTCAGCGTCGAGCAGGTAAGGCCGTAGCACCGTCCAGGACAGGTCGATGTACAGGTTGGGGTACTGCTTGAGCATTCGCTCAAGCGTGGGCAAGAGAAAATCCAGCTTCTTCTGATGGCGATGGATCTCCTTGCTGGTGCCGGCGTGCGCCCAGATAAACCGCACATGCGGGTGATTGCGCAGCGGGTCTTCGATCTCTTGCAGGTAGAGCGGGTTGCGCTCGCGCTTTGAGGTGATATTGGAATGCAGCATCACCGGCAGATCATATTCGGCGGCCAGGTGAAAAACCCGTGCAAGGGCCTCGTTGTTAGCCCGCGGCACATCACCATGAATCAGCGCAGTGAGGTCATCGTGACGGGTGAATACTTCACCAATGCCCTGCCATAAACCCGGGTCCATTTCGAGCATGCGCCGGACATGCGCATCGGCATTTTTGTCATTCGGGTTGAAACCTGAAAGGAACGGATGCAAGCGCTTACGCTGCTCGGCGGGCACCTGTTTGTAAGCATGCGCCACCAGCACGTCAGTCGCGCTGTACCAGTAGGCATTGGCATCATCGCCGGCGTAGTAACGCGGTCGCTTGGGTTCGTTCTCGTGCCATTTCTTGGCCACTGGAATGCCAGAGAGCATCACATGCTCAATATTGCCGGCAGCCATCTGCTCAAACAGCTCGGTCATGCCGGCGCTTTCCTGAAAGAAATCGACGTAATGAAGGTGTGCGTCGCTGTAGCGATAGTCGCGAGCCTGGGCAAACTGGCTAGCAAGACCCAGCAACAAGGCAAAGCTTATGCGTAATGCAGGCAATCGGTTGTCCTCCTGACAGTCAGAACAAACATAGACCGTGGCTATTTAGCGCAAGTTCAGGAACTGAGCGTTTTAGCGCCACCAGCTAGGCAAATAGCACCATAAAAGCCACAAGCAATAGCAGAAAGCACCAGAGTGATGCGAGGCGAGTGACAATTTACCAGCGTCAGTAGCCTGTCCCGTGATGGCACTTGGCTTGCAATGCAACAGCAAGACCTCTGAAGGAACTCGCCATGCTCCAGCTATTGCGCTCAACCCCACGCAAGAATACGGATGACGCGGCACTTGATGCGCTGATCAACCAACACGACCTAACCACTCGCCTGAGCGAGAACTATCGCTGGATGTCACGCCTGAACGACTTCAGCGCCGGCCTGCATCAGCGCATCCGCACCAGCTTAGGCGCAGCCGTTGGTATTGCCTCGCACGCCCCGCAACTGGCGCGGATTGCTGCTGACAATCAGCAAAGCGGACAAACCTTGGCGCAATCTTCGGAATTGATAGCCAGTGCTAGCGAACAGGTAACCACCACCCTCGACGCCGAACTGGTGCCTGGTGCTGCCGAGGTTGCTCAGCTCTCGGCTGAAGTTACGGCCACCCTGCACACTTGCCAGCAAAGCGGTCAGGCTGTGCTGCAACAAGTTGAAGTCATCGGCAAGAGCGAGCAACAACTGGAGTTAGTGATTCAACAACTGACCAGCCAACTGGAAGAAGTCAGCAAGGTCATCGGGGTGATTGCCAGCATCTCCCAGCAAACCAACCTGCTCGCACTCAATGCGGCCATCGAAGCCGCTCGTGCCGGTGAGCACGGCCGCGGCTTTGCCGTGGTCGCCGAAGAAGTACGGCGCTTGGCTGGGCATACAACCGATGCAACCAGCCAGGTCAGCGACATCATTGAGCGTTTTCGCAGCGGTATGCATCAGCTCACTGAGGCCGGTACACACATGCATCTGGCTGTAGCAGATGGCCGCGAGGGCATGCTGGCAGTTGGCAGCGGGCTCGACAGTACCCGTCAGGCCATGGATCGCCTGGACAATCGAGTGGGCCAAATTGCCGCCGGTACGGAGCAGATCGGCCAGGCCGTACGCTCGATCAATGGTGACGTACAAGACATTGCCCGCGTGGCTGGCGAGTTATTGGGCAAGGCTGGGCAAGTGCTGCATCACAGCCAGGCCGTGCGCGAAAATGGCGACCGATTACTGGCTGGCCTCGGCGACTTCCGCCTGGAAATTCACCATGTCGTCCAGGCCAGTGTCGAGCAGCTCGCTCGCCAAGCCAGCATGAGTGGCGATGTAGCCAGTGCCGAACGTCAGCTCAGCGAAACACTCGACTGTGACGCCCGTTTTGAGCTGTTCTACCTCGTCGACAGCCATGGTGTGCAGATATCCGAAAACATCTTCGCCAGCGATGTGAACCATAGCGCAACCAGCAGTTGCAAAGGCCGCGACTGGCAGCAAAGGCCATGGTTTCGCGCGGCAGCCGATACCTTGTCCAGCCATATCACCCAGGTCTATCGCTCATCAGCAACCGATGATTTTTGCTTCACTATTGCAGTGCCCATCCTCGATTCACGCGGTCAGTTGCTAAGGGTATTGGGGGCAGATGTTCGCCTGTCGGCGCTAGTCTGAGGCCCCTACCATGGGCTAGTCTGGCCACTTAGCCCATGGCGTTGGAAATCAAATGATCAGCATCAGTAACGAGAAAGGCCTGCTACAACGCATCAACATCGGTCCACACACCTTGCACAGCGATGTCTCGGTAGAGCTCGGCGGCGAAGGTTCCGCACCTGATCCGCACGACCTGTTCGACGCGGCTTTAGGTGCCTGCAAAGCCTTGACCCTGGCGCTCTACGCCAAACAACGAGGCTTACCACTGGAAGGCCTTGATGTAACGCTGAGCCGCGACAACAGCCAGGAGCGCCAAGGTGTTTACGGCTTAACTGTCGAACTAACTCTGCATGGCGCGCTGGATGAAGCGCAGCGCCAACAGCTGTTGCGGGTTGCCGATAAATGCCCGATCCACAAACTGATGACCAGCAGCGAGGTTCAGATCAGCACACAGCTGCGTGAGAACGCATCATGAGTGACCTCCTGCTGATCACACCACGCCAGGAAGATATCTCGGGGCAGCCCATCCTGCGCCCTCTGCCTTCGGCCAAGTGCCGCAGCGTTGGGCCGTTCGTGTTCTTCGACCATATGCTGGAAAAAACCTACCCGGCCGGTAGCGGCATGAATATCAACCAGCACCCACATATCGGCCTGTCCACCCTCACCTACCTGTTCGAGGGACAACTGCAGCACAAGGACAGCCTCGGCTCGGATCAGCTAGTTAGCCCCGGTGAGGTCAGCTGGATGACCGCCGGCAAAGCCGTGGCACACGTCGAGCGCACGCCGCCAGACTTGCAGCAAAGCGGCTCGCGCATGCATGGCCTGCAGGTGTGGTTGGCCATGCCCGCAGAGGATGAGCAAGGCGAACCCAGTTACAGCCATCATCCCGCGAGCAGCTTGCCGCGCAGTACCAGCATGGGCGTCGACATCTGCCTGATTGCCGGCAGCGGCTTCTGCCTGCAATCACCCGTACCGGTGCTGTCCCCAACGGTCTATGCCGAGATCAAGCTGGCTGCTGGTGCAGCGCTGCAAGTTCCCGCCGAACATGCCGAACGCGCGCTGTACTTGATTGATGGCGAGGCGACATTGGATGACCAACAACTGCCTTTACGCGGCCTGTTGGTGCTGCCCGAAGGCGAGACTTACACCCTCAGCGCCTGCAGCGAGAGCCACGTGGTGTTGATCGGCGGCGCGCCGATTGGCCCACGGCGGATCAACTGGAATTTCGTCGCCAGCGACCAGGCCCTGATTGACCAGGCTCGCCAACGCTGGGCCGCACAGGATTGGCCAAGTGTGCCGGGCGAAACCGCACGAATCGAACTGCCACGCTGACCGAGAACATTTGTTGCACTCGCGCGACATCCAAACAGGTCGCACTCGGGTATAACCCTTGGCACGCTCACACACTCAGGAACCCGGTGCATGGCGCAGTCGCTGTTTGATTACGAAAGCCATCTGGAAGCCTGTGCTCAGCAGGACGACCGCGCATTCCAGGCGCTCTACCAACAGGAGGCCGCGCAGATGCTCGGGTTGGCAATCACCTTGCTCGGCCGTCGTGATCAAGCCGAAGACTGTGTGCACGATGCCTTTGTGCAGATCTGGCGCAACGCCCAACGTTTTCAGCGGGCCCTTGGCAGCGGTCGCGCGTGGATCTACAGCATCCTGCGCTACCGCGCGCTGAACCAGCTACGTAGCCGTGGCCGTACGGTAGAGCTGGATGACGACTTTATCGAACGCGCCGCCGACGACAGCCCGCAGGCCGCCGAACTGCTGGAGCAACAAGGCGAACATCAGCAACTGCGCCGCTGCCTGCAGGGCATCGAACGCAATCGCCGTCATCCGATTCTGCTGGCCTTCTATCGCGGCCTGACCCATGAACAAATCGCCAACCGCCTGACCACCCCGTTGGGCACCATCAAAGGCCGTATCCGCGCCGGATTACGCGCGCTGCAGGAGTGTTTGCAAGCATGATTACGCAGCAACCTGCCGAACGCCGCGCATTAATCGGCGAATACGTCCTGGGCCTGCTCGATGAAGCCGAAGCCGCTGAAGTGCGCGAGCTGATTGAACACGACAGCGAAGCCGCGCAAATGGCCCTGCAGTGGCAGCAGCACTTTCTTGAGCTAAGCGACCAATTGCCGCCACAGACACCCTCAGCGCAATTATGGCAACGCCTGCAGGACAGCCTCGGCCTGACGCCAGCCGTCAGCAACGTCAACAGCTGGCTGGCCTGGTGGCAGAGCCTGACCACCTGGCGCCTCACCAGCGCCGCTCTGGCCTTCGCACTGATCATCGCCGTGCTGCCTGATCTATGGCGCACGGATACTGCCGCCAACAGCTACACCGTGGTGCTGCAAGCGCCAGGTGAGGCGGCTAAACCAGGTTGGGTGGTGCATGTCGACGGCACTGGCGGCTTGCGTTTGCAACCGTTGCTGAGCGATCAGATCCCGGCCGATCGTTCCGTGCAGTTCTGGACCCTTATCGACCCAGCCATCGGCCCGCGCTCGCTGGGCCTGGTGGAGCCGGGCAAACCGCTGCAACTGTCTGCCGAACAGATTGGCGCGGTACAACCCGGCCAGCTGTTCGAACTGACCCTGGAACCGGCCGGCGGCTCGCCCAAGGACCGGCCAACCGGCAAGGTGCTGTATATCGGTCGTGCGGTTATGGCATCGATCAACTGAGGTTGTTTGCAAAAAAACTGAATTTATTTTCAGGCGACGACATCCAAACGTTCTCTCGTGGGTATAGCTATCAGGTGTTTCATCGAGGCACCTGCAAGGCGGTTCTTAGCCGGCCTTGCATCGATGCTGGATAACCACAGATGAGAGAACGCATATGAACAGCCTCAATACCCTGCTGACCGCTGCCGTTACCACTGCCACCCTCAGCCTCGCCGCTGGTACTGCCAGCGCAGCAACCCTACTGGCCCTGGGCGCCGACGGTCAGCTGTTCAAGATCGACAGCGCCAGCCAGAAAATCACCGCGACCATGTCTGCCAGCAGCCCAAGCCCGCTGCGTGGCATCGATGTACGCCCGGCCAACGGCATGCTCTATGCGCTGGGCGGTGACAATCAGCTCTACACCCTGGATCTGAGCACTGGCGCAGCCAGCAAGGTCGCCAGCCTGAACAAGCAGCTGCCGGGCAGCGGCCAGGCCGTAATCGACTTCAA
The DNA here is from genome assembly GCF_046581935.1 of Pseudomonas sp. Lineage (GTDB taxonomy): Bacteria > Pseudomonadota > Gammaproteobacteria > Pseudomonadales > Pseudomonadaceae > Aquipseudomonas. Next base: position 59,359 of record NZ_JAYGFK010000001.1, on the reverse strand, counting down.
CCCGGTGGCTGACAAAATGCGCATGCTGGCCGCCGACGGCACCAACTTCCGCGTCAATGTCGACACCGGTGAAGTGGTAGTCGATGGCTCCGTAGCCTATGACGCTGATGGTCCTTATAAGGGTAAAAGTGCCCAAGTGGTGGCTGGGGCCTACACCAACTCCTATGCCGGCACCCAGGCAACGTCGCTGTACAACGTCGACCTGGCCAGCAGCAGCCTGATGCTGCAAAACCCGCCAAACGATGGTATCCAGCAAGTGGTTGGCATGGTCGCCGATGGTCTGAAGAACGCGGCGATGGACATCGCCAGCGACGGCAAAGGCGGCAACACCGCCTACCTGTTGACCGGCACCACGCTGCATACCTTGGACCTGGCCAGCGGCAAGCCAATGACGCTAGGCGATGTTGCCGGCCTGCCGGGCAATATCATTGATATCGCCGTACTGCCGGGCATGTAAGCAACGATGCGGGAAGGCCACCCGGCCTTCCCGTTCACGGTTTATTTGGCAAAGGTTTCATCGAAAAGATTATCCATGGCCTTGAACGCGCGAGCTGCCACCAGCGGGTGGTATTCATTGCGCCCTGGCACATTGGCCTCCGGGTTGGTGAAGGAATGCACCGCGCCGCCGTAGCTGACCAATTGCCAATCGGCTTTCGCCGCTTTCATCTCCGCCACAAAGCCCTCCAGCTGTTCTGCTGATACAGATGGGTCATCCGCACCATGTAGCACCAGGACCGGTGCCTTGATGTTTTGTGCATCACGCGGATCAGGCGTATCCAGGTTGCCATGGAAGGACACAAAGCCTTTTAGCTGCGCACCAGAACGGGCCAGTTCCAGTACCGCCCCGCCACCAAAGCAGAAACCGATAGCGCCTAGCCGCGTGGTATCCAATGGCACCTGCCCGGCCTGCGCTTTGAGCACCTCAACCGCCGCCTGCGCCCGTTTGCGCATTAATGGCCTATCGCTGCGCACCGTCGTGGCCGCTACCTTGGCTTCATCGGCATTAGTCGGGCGAATAGCTTTGCCGTACAGGTCGGCAACGAATATGACGTATTTATCAGCAGCCAGCAGCGCGGCCTTGGTTGCCGCGTTTTCATTAACGCCCATCCAGTTAGGCACCATCAGCAGGCCCGGACGCGGCGTAGTGAGCGTATCGTCATAGACCATCAGGCCTTCAAAGGCTTCACCGTCAATTTCATACGGCACCGGTTTAACCACTACGGCCGCATCGGCCATGCCGATCATTCCAGCGCATAACAGGGGCAATAGATTTTTCGTAGACATGGCGATTTCCTGATGGGCTTGAGCAGAACATCAACCATAGTCCGCCGCATCAGGATGACCAAGCGCCGCAGCGGACAACACACTGGGCAAAGGTTTCAGCCTGTTTCGCAGCTACGCTTGCTCTGCCCAGCGCTCTTTTATTTCCAGAATCGCCGGTAACTGTTGGATAAACAGCTCAACCAAGTGCGGATCAAAGTGACGACCGCGCTCCCTATTCAGCAGTTCAACAGCGTCCTCCACCGACCAAGCGGCTTTATAGGGACGCACACTGGTCAACGCATCAAACACATCGGCAATCGCCACGATGCGCCCCTCAAGCGGGATGTCCTCGCCGCTCAGACCATTGGGGTAACCACTGCCATCCCACTTTTCGTGGTGCGACAGGGCAATGCGCTGCGCCGTACGCAACAAACCCGAGGCATGCTCACCAATAATCTGCGCGCCAATTTCCACGTGCTGACGCATCACCGCCCACTCTTGTTCATCGAGTTTGCCCGGCTTGCGCAGTACTGCATCGGGGATGCCGATTTTGCCGACATCGTGCATTGGCGCGGCATTGAGCAACTCTTCGGCTGCGGCCTCGCTGAAACCGGCAGCCAAAGCCAGGACCTTGGAAAAATGGCTCATGCGGATGACGTGTAAGCCGGTCTCGTTGTCCTTGTACTCGGCCGCCATGCCGAGACGCTGGACGATCTGCAGGCGGGTCTGGCGCAATTCATCCATGCGCACCAACGACAGATGCGTACGTACCCGTGCGCGCACAATCGGTGGGCTGACTGGCTTGGTGATGTAATCGACTGCGCCGACGGAGAAGCCACGTGCCTCGTCCTCAACATCGGCCAGGGCGGTGACAAAGATCACCGGGATCGCCCGCAACGGCTCCTGCGCCTTGAGCGACTCACACACGGTATAGCCAGTCATACCCGGCATCATGACGTCCAGCAGGATCAGGTCAGGCCGCTCGCGCTCGGCCATTTCCAAGGCCTTGGTTCCATCCTTGGCAAACAACAAGCGATAGTCATCTTGCAGAATGTGGCGAAGTACCTGCAGGTTGGTTGCCTCATCGTCGACCAGCAAGAGCAACGGGCGAGTATCAACTGGCGTCATCATGGCGTTAGGTTTTCCTCGTCTTGCAACAGACTCAGCAGCTCACTCAGTGATTGCTGCGCCCGGTCAAAGTCAAAATCGTCTAGCGCCAGGCGCATTTGCTCCATGGCCACTTTTTGCGCTGCGCTGTGCAAGCCCTGGTTCAGATAGTTGAGTGCCTGGTCATCCAACCCACCACGACTGAAAGTCTCCTGCAGGCGCTGTAGAGCCCCACGCATTAGCTCAACGTTGTGCGTTTGCGTACTCACAGCGACGTCGGGAACCTGCGGCAAAGCTTCGGCAACCGCCGACAACGCCCGGGACAACTCTTCCAGCAAGCTACGCAGATATAAACTCTTGCGCTGGCTAAACCCTTGCTCGATAGCCAGCCCCAGGCCTGCCAGATGTGTCAGTGCCAGGTTACCCGCAGCCCCGCGGAAACGGTGTGCCAGGCTACATCCGGTATCCCAATCATTCTTCTCCAGCATGCTGCCCAGTTGCTCAACCAGCGCGCTTTGATCGTCGAGAAAGCGCTGGATTGCCTGACTCATTGGCACCGGACCGCCCCACAAAGCAGCGCCGCGCCGCCAGTCAAAGTGCTCGCCATCGATAAACTCTTGGTTGACCGCAACAGGCTCGGGCGTGGCAACCCCCAGTAAACGAGCCATTTCCGCCAGCAGCGCAGCCATATCGAGCGGTTTGGAAGCAAAACCATTCATCCCGGCATCTAGGGCCGCCTGGCGGTCCTGGTCGAGCACGCTGGCGGTCAACGCGATAATTGGAATTGGCTCACGTGGATGAGTCGCCTCAAACGCGCGGATCCGTCGAGACGCTTCCAGCCCATCCACCAGCGGCATCTGCACATCCATCAAGATCAAATCAAAATCTTGGCTGGCAAAGGCCGCGACGGCCGCCTGGCCATCGGCCACACACGTTACCTGATGGCCTAAACGCTGCAGATTAAGCTGCAGCAGCTCCAGGTTTTGTGGCACGTCGTCAGCGGCGAGAATGTTCAGCGGGGGCAGTTGCGGCAGAGCCTGGCGCGACTGAGGCGCTAAGCGCTGCCCCGCCGATAATGACAACTCGACAATAAACCGGCTGCCCTCGCCCAGCGTGCTTTCAACCCGCAGTCGCCCGCCCATTAGCTCGACCAGTTGCCGTGAAATAGTGGTCCCCAACCCGGTCCCGCCAAAGCGCCGGCTCATGGACGCATCCGCTTGGGCAAAGGGTTCGAAGATCTTATCCAGACGGTCGGCTGCAATGCCGATCCCCGTATCCTCAACGGTTAACCGGATTGCACCTGGCTCGCCTTGCACGCGCAGGCATACGCGCCCTTGAGCGGTGAACTTAATCGCGTTACCCAGCAAGTTGGTCAATACCTGTTGCAAACGCAGTGCGTCACCACGGTAAAACTCTACCAGGTGCTGGGGATACTCCAGTTTGAGCAGTAGCCCCTTACTTTCGGCCGTTAAGCGCTGGGTCGCACAAACTTGCTCACACAGTTCGCGCAGGGAGAAATCCAGGTCTTCCAGCTCGATGGCGCCACGGTCCAACTTGGAGGTATCGAGAATGTTGTTGAGCAAGCCAAGAAGTGAGCGCGAGGCCTGCTGCACCGTCTGTAAGTGCCGTCGCTGGCCATCGGCCAGGGGCGTATCAATAAGCAGCTCGGTGAAGCCGATAATGGCGTTCATCGGTGTGCGAATTTCGTGGCTCATATTCGCAAGGAAACTGCTTCGCGCAGCCGCTGCGGCCTCGGCACGATCCCGTGCAGCACGTGTCTCCTGCTCCATCAGGCGCCGAGGCGTCAAGTCAGTGGCCAATTTGACCACTTTGAAAGGCTTGCCATCGATATCGAGAATCGGGTTGTAGGTCGCCTGAATCCACACCTCGCGCCCGCCGTAACCAGTACGCCGGTATTCACCAGCAAAAAACAGCCCATTGCGTAACGTCGCCCAGAACTCTCGATACTCGTCACTATCAGCATATAGCGGGTCGCAAAACAGGCTGTGATGCTGGCCGATAACATCCGCACGCTGGTAGCCGAACAGGTCCAGCGCATTGTCATTGATTTCCAGCACATGGCCGTACAAATCAAACTCAATTAACGCCATGGCTTTGCTGAAGGCATTCACCTTGCCCTCGTACTCAGCATTGCGCAGCTTGTTGTCCGTCTGGTCGAGCAATACGCCATCGATCCAACGCGGTATACCTTGCTCGTCACACACGGCACTGCCGCTTTCCCATATCCAATGTTCCTTACCATCACGATCAAATAGACGGTACTCGACGGTGTAATTGCGCCCCTTATTTATGGCATCCAGCACTTGATCAGCCACCGGCTGATAATCGTCAGGATGATAGAGTGCGCTGATCGACAGCCGCTTACTGATGAAATCATCAGCGCTCCAGCCTGTCAGGGTTTGCACAGCGTCGCTGACAAACAGCATGGTCCAGTCGGCATCCAGCAAACAGCGGAAGGAAACCCCCGGAATATTGCTGATCAAAGAACGGTATTGCTGCTCGCTATCACGCAAGGCCCGCTCCATCTGGATACGCTCACTGATATCCGCCATAAACACCACGAACAGCGGGTGATTGCCCGACTTAGTGATGCCAATGCTAATGCGTACTGGTTTTTCCTGGCCGTCGCGAGCAATGCATTGCAACTCTTGCTCGAAACCCGAGAGCTGGGCGACGCCGCTCTGCAAGTAAGCCCGCAGGTGCGCCTCATACAAATCGGCGTCCCGCTCATTAAGTAACCTACGCAGGGAAAGACCAATGAGTTCATCCAGCGGCCAGCCAAACAGACGTTCTGCAGCACGGTTAGCTGAACGGATAATCCCGGTGTGATCGATGGTCATGATCGCGTCGAGCGCAGTGTCGAAGATCGAGCGCAGATGTTGTTCACTGGCCTGTAACTGACGACTCAAACGGCGGTATCGCAGTAGGGTATTAACGGCGACTACAAATACCGTCAACGCGACCGTAATTAGCGATATGGCGCTACCTAGGTACAAACTATCGACCACCGCTATCGGCTGCTGCGACTCTGCTACGCCAACAAAGCGAGCGGCCGCCATGCCAATGTAATGCATGCCGCTGATGGCCAGGCCCATCACCAAAGCACTGAGCAACAAGGCCGAGAGTGCAGGTAAACGCCCTTCCAGACCAAAGCGCACCCATAGAGAGAGAATGGCCAAGCAGACAGCAACCAGAATCGACAGGGCAAACATCCAAGGGTCGTAGCGCAGCAGCGGAGCCATCTGCATCGCTGCCATACCGCTGTAGTGCATAGCGCCGATACCCAGCCCCACCAACACACCACCGAGGCACAACTGCGGCAGAGTCAAATTCCGTCGCGCCAACACGGTTAATGCCACCCAGGAGGCCGCCAAGCTAGGCAACATCGACAAGAGCGTTACATCAAGATCAAAGCGCACTTCTGCACACAACTGAAAAGCCAGCATGCCGAGAAAATGCATGGCCCAAACCCCAGCACCTAAGGCCAATGTGCCGGTAAGAATAGTCATCTGCCGTGGCCAGGCGGCCTCACTGCTACGGGCAACCCCTGCCAGTTGCAGGGCCATACCTGAAGTGAACACCGCGATGCACAGCGACATTACGACTAACAGGGGGTCGTAATTACTGAGGACAAGAACACTAGGATCGGAGCCGGTAACGAAAAATTGATCAAGAAACTGCATACCACTCCAGGGCTACATCGATTGTGCATGCGCGCCAGTGGCGCAATGACAGCATGACAAACGACCCTGGCTAACCTGTCAATCAGCCGTCAACAAAAAAGCCCGCCGAAGCGGGCTTTCTATGTGCGCAAACAGATCAGGCAGAAAGCTCGACCAACAGCTTGTTCAATCGCTGCACGTAAGCGGCCGGATCTTTCAGGTTGTCCCCGGCGGCCAGTGCGGCTTGGTCGAAGAGGATGTGGCTCAGATCAGCAAAACGCTCTTCGTCAGGCTCGGCATCCAGCTTTTCGATCAGCGGGTGGCCAGGGTTGAATTCGAAGATCGGCTTGGAGTCAGGCACTTTCTGCCCGCTGGCTTCGAGGATCTGGCGCATCTGTAGGCCCATATCCTGTTCGCCAATGGCCAAAATCGCCGGCGAGTCGGTCAGGCGATGCGATACCCGCACCTCGGCAACCTGCTCACCCAGTGCGGTTTTCAGACGCTCGACCAAACCTTCTTTGGCTTTGGCGACTTCTTCCTGGGCCTTTTTGTCTTCTTCCGAATCCAGCTTGCCGAGGTCGAGATCACCACGCGCGACATCAACAAACTGCTTACCATCGAACTCGGTCAGGTAGCTCATCAGCCACTCGTCGATACGGTCGGTGAGCAGCAGTACTTCGATGCCTTTCTTGCGGAATACTTCCAGGTGCGGGCTGTTCTTCACCTGCGCGTAGGATTCACCGGTGAGGTAGTAGACCTTGTCCTGGCCTTCGGCCATGCGCGCGATGTACTCGCCCAAACCAACGCTTTGCTCGCCGTCTTCACTGCGAGTAGAGGCGAAACGTAACAGAGCGGCGATCTTCTCCTTGTTGGCGAAGTCTTCCGCCGGACCTTCCTTGAGCACCTGGCCGAAGTTCTTCCAGAAGCTTTTGTATTCTTCCGGCTGGTTCTTCGCCAGTTTCTCCAGCATATCCAGTACGCGCTTGGTCAGCGCCGACTTCATCGAATCGATGATTGGGTCTTTCTGCAGAATTTCACGGGAGACGTTCAACGACAGATCGTTGGAGTCGACCACACCCTTGATAAAGCGCAGGTACAACGGCAGGAACGACTCAGCCTGATCCATCACGAATACGCGCTGCACATACAGCTTCAAGCCTCGCGGCGCTTCACGCTGATACAGGTCGAACGGAGCGCGGGCCGGGGTGTACAGCAGCGAGGTGTATTCCAGCTTGCCTTCGACCTTGTTATGGCTCCAGCTCAGCGGGTTCTCGAAGTCATGGCCGATGTGCTTGTAGAACTCCTGGTATTCCTCGTCCTTGATCTCGGTACGTGGACGGGTCCACAGCGCGCTGGCACGGTTGACGGTTTCCCACTCAAGCGCTGGCGCCTCTTCCCCTTCTGCAGCCGCTTGTTCTTTCGGCAGCTCGATAGGCAGAGCGATATGGTCGGAGTATTTTTTGATGATATTACGCAGACGCCAGCCATCGGCAAACTCGTCTTCAGCAGCCTTCAGGTGCAGGACGATGCGCGTGCCACGCTCGGCTTTCTCAACGGTGGCAACTTCAAAATCGCCCTCGCCTTTACTCGACCAGTGCACGCCTTCGCTAGCCGGGCTACCGGCGCGACGGCTGAAAACGTCGACTTTGTCGGCGACGATAAAGGCTGAGTAGAAGCCCACGCCGAACTGGCCGATCAGGTGCGAATCCTTCTTCTGATCACCGGTTAGGTGCTGCATAAAGTCGGCGGTGCCGGACTTGGCAATGGTGCCCAGGTGGGTAATCGCATCTTCGCGATTCATGCCAATGCCGTTGTCTTCGAGGGTGACGGTCTTGGCGTCTTTATCAAAGCTCACACGAATTTTCAGCTCAGCGCCGCCTTCGAGCAGCTCAGGCTTGGCCAGCGCTTCGAAACGCAGCTTATCGGTGGCATCGGAGGCGTTGGAAATCAGTTCGCGAAGGAAGATTTCCTTATTTGAATACAGCGAATGGATCATCAGGTGAAGCAGTTGCTTCACCTCTGTCTGGAAGCCCAGGGTTTCTTTTTGAGTTTCCACACTCATGCTCTCTTACTCCACTTTGTTGACGAAGCCGCAGCGCGGCGGATGTCATAGAAGTGGGGGCATGTTGTGGGATTTCAAGTGGTTGACTGTGCTTTGCGTCAGGGCTCCAGTAACTCGATACGACTAATCTCTTGCGGGAGCAGGTTATAACTGACCTCCCCCTGCGCGCCCATGCGTTGGCGCAGGACGATTCGCCCCTCTTGATCGATACCCTGAAAGCGCCCTTCCGCGCTGTTGCCACGCTCGGTAGTGGCTCGCATGTTGAGATTCTGGTAGCGGCTCGGGCTACGCAACAAACCTTCGAGACTGAAACGAACACGGCGATCCAAGGGCCGGCTGACCCGCTCTGGCATAGCAGCGGCGCTGATTACGGTTTTAGCGGGCACAGCGGGAGCCGCGTCGACAGTAGGCAATACAGGGAATCGGTCATCTGCCACCTGCCACCCACGCTGATCCTGTTTTTCTAGCAGCACGGGGAGCTGCTGCAGCTCGCCATTGATCCGCGCCTGCACATTCAGGTCGATGCGCTGCTGGGGGAAACTAAAATTGCCCAGCGGTAGCACCTGCACCTTGCGCGTAGCAAAACGGCGCTGCAGGTAATCTTCGATGACAAAGCTCAGGGTATCTGCCGAGTCAAACTGGCGGTCCACCGCGCCTTTGCGATAACGCAAACCATTGCTGAACAACTCGACCTTGCCGCTAAGCGTCGTTTTGTATTGTGCAGGTAGAACTAAGTGCAAATCCCCGACCAGCTTGTTAGGCGGCACCGGTTGTAGATCCAAGTGCAAGGTATAGCCACGGCTCAAGCGCCGCGCTTCGGGTAACTCCTGCTCCGGCAGTAACCAACTGACTTCGACTTCGGGCAACACGCCCTCATCAGAGGGCAGGACATCAACTCGCACGGGCCCTGGTGAGACCGTCGGCAGGCGAATCAGCAACTCACTCTGCGCAAAAAAATCCGGGCCTTCACGCAGGCTCAATACGCCATCAATTAGCTCGGCTTGTTTTGGGGAGAATTCCCGACCATGCAGCACTCCCCGCAAATCGATAGCTAAGTCAGCCTGTACGGGCGTTTCCGGCTGCAGCCATTGCAAGCTAAGGATGGCTTCCAAGCGTTGAGCATCTTTGCTGGCCAACAAGGCCACACCGACTACTAGCGGGATAATGCCCAGCCCGGACAGAAGCAGTGCTGGACGCGCTGAACGCCAATGACGGACGACATACAGCAAAGTAAACGGTGGTAGAAGACTGGCCCAGCCCCACAACAGGCTGGTAGCAAATGCACGCATAACCAACCAGACCAGGCCGGCAAGTATCAGCAGCAAGCCACCCAGAATCAGCAGCGCATCCATTCAATATTCCTTTGCGGTAGTCGAGCGGCTTGCCAGAAGCATACTCAGGGCTCATCGACTTTGAAGTGCGCCCGGGCAGTGGCAATAGGCTCGGTCTGACTAGTTTGCCAGGCAGTAATAGCCACGTTGGCAACCCTGCGACCCTGCCGCCAAACCTGACATTTTACGAAGGTGTCACGATAAAGGCCGGCGCGAAGGTAATCTATCGAGAAGTCGATAATTTTCGGTAAATGTGGAATACCCATAAATATCAGCAGATGGAGCATTGCCGCGTGCTCCATAAAACCAGCAATCACCCCGCCATGCAGCGCCGGCAAAGTTGGATTGCCAATGCAGTCCTTATTGGCCGGCAAGCGAAACACCATGTCATCGCCGAGCCGCAAACACTCAATACCCAGAAATTTGGCATAGGGCATCAGGTTGAGCAGCGGGTCGTAGTTGTTCTGCTCGTGAGCATCACGTACCAGCTGGTTGAGGTTCAGTGTGCTCATTGGCCACCGTCCTTGGGTGTGCGTTGCAGATCCGCCGGTTTACCCATACGCATAAACGTCCCCACCACATGGGCAATGGGCTGAGAAGGATCATCCTGATAGGCATAGCCACGGGTGAAGATGATGTTCGGCGTTACCCGATAGCATTCGGCAAAGCCATAAACATCCTTACCGGGTTCAGCTGGATGCATGTAATCGATACGTAGATCCAGAGTCGGGCAAATCTCAAACTCCGGCAGTACACAGACGATCGAGATACCACAGGTGGTATCCATTAACGTCGTAATGGCTCCGCCATGAATAACTCCGGTTTCTGGATTACCCACAATCTGCGGGCTGTAGGGTAAGCGCAGCACAAGCCCTTGTTGATCGGCACTGTGCACCGCCATCCTAAGCACCTGGCAATGACGCAACACCGATAGAAAACGCTGCGCCCGCTCAAGAATCGGCGAATTGCTCATGATTTCAGTCCCGCAATCACGTTAAGAGGGCGAGCATGATAGCCCCTGACAATGCTCGCCACACCTCGACACAGCGGCAATCAGGTGAACATATAGAGAAATGCCAGGGAACTTCGGCGAAAGCACAGTGTTTAATGGCTATGCCTGGTAAATCCAGCATTGCGATCACTTACAAGGAGTACTAACCGTGCAAAAGCCATTCACCTACGCCCTGCTTCTCGCCTCCATGCTTGCCCTGACAGCCTGCGAGAAAACCCCAGAAGACAAACTAGAGTCAGCCAAGGAGTCCGCTTCTGAAGCCGTCGAGTCCATGGGTGATGCCGCAGAGGAAGCAGGCGAAGCTATTGAGCAGAAAGCCAACGAAGTGACCGGTCATGAGCCAACCACTGGCGAAAAAATTGAAGATGCTGCGAATGACGCAGCAGACGCCATCGAAGAGACCGGCGATGAAGTCAAAGATGCCGTTGATGGCAAGTAAGCCGTCTAACACGTAAAACCAACAGGCCCGCTTAATGCGGGCCTGTTGGTTTATAGCGCAATCAAAGCGCCGGTGTGAGCATAAGTAGCAAGCTGCACAACAACCCGACTACCCAGACCAGGCTGCGCTGCCAATGCAAATCGGCCCAGTAAAAAACCAGATACAGCACGCGCGCCACCACAAAGGTCACCGCCAGAACATCCACCAAAATGCCGTGATTATTGGTCACATGCGCCATTAGCACGCCCACGGCGAACAACGGAAATGCCTCAAAACTGTTCATATGAGCAGCTAGCGCACGCGCGCCAAAACCGCTCAAGCGCGCCTGCTGAGCGCGAGGATGGTGGTTATCGTAATGCCCATCTCCCTCCCGAGCCATAGCCCTAGCCACGGGTGCCTTAGCGATGAAAATCAGCAGCGCACTGATAAAGATGCACCAAAACGGCAGGCTCATTCGCTTTTCTCCTTGGGTGGGTCAAATGCCGGAGTTTGGGTATACACCATTACTTCCAGCACATCAGAGTGAAACTCGCGGTGGTACAGAATAAGCACGACGCCAGCGCTCACCAGCATGAAAAACCAGGGATTGATAAACCAAGCCAGTGTTGCCATACCAAAATAATAGGCGCGTAAGCCCTGGTTAAACTGGTTGGCTGCCATCGAGATAACCCGCGCAGTGCGTTCGGCAAAAGCCTTGCGTTCCTGCTCGGTGACATGCCGTTCACCAATCATCGGGGCCGAGCCCACTAGCACCGCTGCGAAATTGTACTGACGCATGCACCAACTGAAGGTGAAGAAGGCATAGACAAATACCATCCCCAGGCACAGCAGCTTGACTTCTGACATGCCGCGAGTGGCCTGTTGCACGAAGGGTATGTCGGCCAGCAACGACAGCGCCCGATCAGAGGCACCAAGCACGGTGAGAACACCGGCGAGAATGATCAGCGTACTAGAAGCAAAGAACGAGGCATTGCGCTCCAAATTGCCAATCACATTGGCATCCGCAATGCGGTTTTCGCGCAACAACATGCGCCGCATCCAGTCTTCACGATAGAGGTGTAGTACGCTGGCCAAACAAGGCGTAGTGCGGCCCTTGGCCTGTGCGTAGCGGGTGTAGCCAGCCCAACAAACCACAAACCAGAGCACGGCCAGTAGATGCGGCAGGTAATAATCACTAATCGGCATGAAAACTCCTTGTTAACCTGCGCCGATTATAGACAAGCCTGGCTTGCAACTGGCCAACAAAAAGGCCGCTCAATTGAGCGGCCTTGTTTATCTAGCGGAGACTAGGCTGCCGCCGCTTTTGGGACGCCTAGCAGGCGATCCATCAGTACTGCCAGCACCAGGGTTAACAACACCGGCAACAGCCAGCCGAGACTCTGATCCGCCAGCGGCAGTTTGCTGAAAAAGTCCGGGATCACCGCTTTGCCACCAGCGGCGGTGATGCCGTCAACCAGCCCGAAGAGCAGCGTTACGGCCATCACTGGACGAAACACCCGCGCGGATGAGCGCCAAAAGTTATCCAGCAAGCTCAACGCGACTAATACGATTGCCAGCGGATACAACCCCACCAAAACCGGTATCGAAAAGCTGATCAATTGGGTTAGCCCCTGATTGGCGACCAATAGGCTGAACAAGCCGAATGCGATTACCACGGTCCGGTATGAAACCGGCAGTAGACCGCTAAAAAACTCACCACAAGCCGTGAGCAAACCTACAGCGGTGGTCAGGCACGCCAGCGTAATAACCACAGCAAGAAGCAGGCTGCCGACAGTGCCGAAGGTGTGTTGCACATAAGCAGTCAGAATCTGCACACCATTAAGCGCTCCACTTGCAATGCCATGACTGGTGGCGCCGAGATAGAACAATGCCAGATAGACCAATGAGAGCCCCACTGCCGCGATCAGGCCAGCGGTTACCGAGTACCGCGTAATCAGTTTTCCATCCGTCACACCACGATCACGAATGGCAGTAGCAATCACGATACCGAACACCAAAGCTCCGAGGGTATCCATGGTCAGGTAGCCCTGCAAAAAACCCTGCACAAATGGCGCACTCTGATAATCAGCCGATACCTGCCCGATCTCCCCCGCTGGAACCAGCAATGCCGCGCCACCCAGTACCAGCAGGGAAGCTAATAAAACCGGCGTGATGTATTTGCCAATGCGATCAACCAATCGCCCTGGATTCAGGGAAAGAAATAGCACTGCGGCAAAAAAGGCCAGGGTATACAGCAACAACGCCGTGCTGCTCATGCCGCTAAAAGGCGCGATGCCCATTTCGAAAGACACTACCGCCGTACGTGGTGTGGCGAATAACGGGCCGATGGCCAGGTATACCGCCACGGCGAATAGCACGCCCGCGCGCTTACCCAGCGGTGCGGTAAGCAACGCCATGCCACCGCCAACACGAGCCAACGCGACAATAGTCAGCAACGGCAAGCCTACGCCTGTAAGTAGGAAACCCAACGCAGCCGGGCCAATGTTTTCACCCGCCGCCATACCAGCGCTAGGTGGAAAGATGATATTGCCTGCGCCCAAGAACAGCGCAAACGTCATAAAACCAAGGGCTAGGAGATCCGAGCCTTTCAAACGAGTCATAGAAGGGAATACCACTGGCAGAAAGTTAAAAGTACCGAGGGTTTCCCGAGGGATCGGGGGAAACGTTACCCCACCGGTTAAGCGGGACCACTGCAGCACCCTGAACCGCTTGTGGCGGAACGGATGCTAATAGTTGCAAGCCTAACGAAATTGATGAGTAAACGGCACTGATGCAGGTCAAGCTGTCGGAGTGATGAAAAAAGCTGTCGCATCAGTAACAGTTAATCTCAGCCGAAATAAAAAAGGCCACCCGAAGGTGGCCTTTCTAAAGTCAGCAACGCTTAGGCGTTTTTGACTTCCCAACCAGTCAGTTCGGCCAGAGCCTTACCGATATCAGCCAGGGAACGCACGGTTTTCACGCCAGCGTCTTGCAGGGCTGCGAACTTCTCGTCTGCAGTACCCTTGCCGCCAGAGATGATTGCACCAGCATGACCCATACGCTTGCCTGCCGGAGCAGTTACACCAGCGATATAGGACACAACCGGCTTGGTCACGTTGGCTTTGATGTAAGCAGCGGCTTCTTCTTCAGCCGAACCGCCGATCTCACCGATCATAACGATCGCTTCGGTCTTCGGGTCTTCCTGGAACAGCTTCAGGATGTCGATGAAGTTGGAGCCTGGGATCGGGTCACCACCGATGCCGACGCAGGTGGACTGACCGAAACCGGCGTCAGTGGTCTGCTTAACAGCTTCGTAAGTCAGAGTGCCGGAACGCGACACGATGCCTACTTTGCCTGGCAAGTGGATGTGACCAGGCATGATGCCGATCTTGCACTCGCCTGGGGTGATAACGCCTGGGCAGTTAGGGCCGATCAGGACTACGCCCAGCTCGTCGCACTTAACTTTAGCGTCCAGCATGTCCAGGGTAGGAATGCCTTCAGTGATGCAGACGATCAGCTTTATACCGCCGAAAGCAGCTTCCAGGATCGAATCTTTGCAGAAAGGAGCTGGAACGTAGATCACGCTGGCGGTGGCGCCAGTGGCAGCTACAGCGTCTTTCACGGTGTTGAACACTGGCAGACCCAGGTGCTCGGTGCCGCCTTTGCCTGGAGTTACGCCGCCAACCATCTGGGTGCCGTACTCGATGGCTTGCTGGGTGTGGAAACTACCTTGCGAACCGGTAATACCCTGGCAGATAACCTTGGTGTCTTTATTGATCAGGACGCTCATTATTTGCCCTCCGCAGCTTTGACAACTTGTTGAGCAGCGTCGGTCAGGCTGGTAGCCGCGATGATGTTCAAACCGCTTTCTGCCAGTACTTTAGCGCCCAGCTCAGCGTTGTTACCTTCAAGGCGAACAACAACCGGGATTTTCACGCCAACTTCTTTCACTGCACCGATGATGCCTTCGGCAATCATGTCGCAACGAACGATACCGCCGAAGATGTTCACCAGTACGGCAGCGACGTTGGAGTCGGACAGAATGATCTTGAACGCTTCGGTAACGCGTTCTTTGGTTGCACCGCCGCCTACGTCGAGGAAGTTGGCTGGTTTGCCGCCATGCAGGTTGACGATGTCCATGGTACCCATGGCCAGGCCAGCACCGTTGACCATGCAACCGATGTTACCTTCCAGGGCTACGTAGTTCAGCTCGAACTTGGCAGCGTGCGCTTCGCGCGGATCGTCTTGCGACGGATCGTGGAAAGTCTTCAGCTTAGGCTGACGGTACATGGCGTTGGCGTCGATGTTGATCTTGGCGTCGAGGCAATGCAGATCGCCGTCAGCCTTGATCACCAGCGGGTTCACTTCCAGCAGCGCCAGATCGTGATCTTGGAACAGTTTGGCCAGACCGACGAAGATCTTGGCGAACTGGGCAACTTGCTTGCCTTCCAGACCCAACTGGAAAGCCAGCTCGCGACCCTGGAATGGCTGAGCGCCAACCAGTGGATCGATAGTGGCTTTGAGAATTTTTTCTGGAGTATCGTGAGCGATTTTCTCGATGTCCACGCCACCTTCGGTGGAAGCCATGAACACGATGCGACGGCTCGAACGGTCAACAACAGCGCCCAGGTACAGTTCCTTGGCGATATCGGTGCAGGACTCGACCAGAATCTGGTTGACCGGCTGACCATTGGCGTCTGTCTGGTAAGTCACCAGACGCTTGCCCAGCCAGTTGGCAGCAAAAGCTTTGGCGTCTTCTTTGCTCTTAACCAGTTTCACGCCGCCCGCTTTACCGCGGCCACCAGCATGAACTTGCGCTTTGACGACCCACTCGGTGCCACCAATTTTTTCGCAGGCTGCTGCAGCTTCTTCCGGGGTGTTTACCGCGAAGCCTTTGGATACGGGCAAGCCGTATTCAGCGAACAGCTGCTTACCCTGATACTCGTGGAGATTCATGCTTGTCTACCGTCTTCGTTTAGGTATTGCGCATACGGTGCTGCACTTGTGATGCCGCACCACCTGTGACTGCTTCTGCAGCAATCCGACTGACGTTCCGCGCAGTCGCCTGAGCTGTACGCGGGCAGTCTGCCGTGGTTCTTTCTGGCTAAGCCGTGCCTATACCAAGACACAACGCCGGCAAAGGCACGGCTCAAACCAACAACGTGTTAACGCTTCTTACGGTTGGCGACGTGGATGGCATGACCATTCACTGCCAGAGCAGCTTCATGCAGTGCTTCGGACAGCGTTGGGTGGGAGAAGACCATCATCCCCAGATCCTCGGCGCTAGTGCCGAACTCCATACCGATCGCACCTTGCTGCACCAGTTCGGCAGCGCTTGGGCCAATCACGTGTACACCCAGAACGCGGTCAGTAGTGGCATCAGCGATAACCTTGACCATACCGCCAGTGTCGTTGGCCGCCATGGCACGACCGCTAGCAGCGAACGGGAAGGTACCAACGTTAACTGCCACGCCTTCGGTCTTCAGTTGCTGCTCAGTTTTACCAACCCATGCGATTTCCGGGTGGGTGTAGATAACCGATGGGATCAGGTCGTAGTTCATCTGGGCTTTATGGCCAGCGATGCGCTCGGCAACCATGATGCCTTCTTCAGATGCCTTGTGAGCCAGCATAGCGCCGCGCACCACATCACCAATGGCATATACGCCTGGTACGCTGGTGGCGCACTGGTCGTCTACGAAGATAAAGCCACGCTCGTCCATGTCGACGCCACTATCGGCGGACAACAGGTCAGTGGTTACTGGGCGACGGCCAACGGCAACGATCAGCTTATCGAAAACGATCTTCTGCTCGCCTTCTGAGTCAGTGAAGTTGACGGTAACTTGTTTCTTCTTCACTTCCGAACCAGTTACACGAGCACCCAGACGGATTTTCAGACCTTGTTTGGTAAAGGTCTTCAGCGCTTCTTTGGCGATCTGCTCATCGGCAGCCGGAAGGAACTTGTCTAGTGCTTCTAGTACAGTCACGTCAGCACCCAGACGCGCCCAGACCGAACCCAGTTCCAGACCAATAACGCCAGCGCCAATTACGCCCAGCTTCTTCGGTACGCTCTGGAATTCCAAGGCACCAGTTGAGTCGACGATCACGTCCTGATCAACCGGAGCCGGCGGGATGTCGATTGGCTTGGAGCCGGAGGCCAGGATCACGCTGCCGGCTTCGACGATCTGCGTCTTGCCGTCGGAACCGGTGACTTCAACCTGCTTGTTGGCCAGCAGTTTGCCGTGACCTTCAAGCAGGGTCACGCCATTAGCCTTGAACAAGGTAGCAACGCCACCGGTGAGGTTTTTCACGATGTTAGCTTTGCGACCGATCATCGCAGGCACATCAATGGTCACGCTTTTGGCTTCGATACCATGAATGGCAAAGCCTTCGTGCGCTTCGTGGTATTTCCAAGAGCTGTCCAACAGCGCCTTGGAAGGAATGCAACCGACGTTCAGGCAAGTACCACCGAGTGCGACTTTGCCTTCTTTATCCTGGTACTTCTCGATGCAAGCAGTCTTCAGGCCAAGCTGAGCGGCTTTGATCGCGGCTACATAGCCGCCAGGGCCAGCACCGATGACTACTACGTCAAATTTCTGGGTCATAACGTATTCCTTCTCGAATAAACCGGACGGCCCTGAGTACAGGGCCGCCGTGGGAGAAATTGGCTTTTAGATGTCCAGCAACAGACGCGCTGGGTCTTCCAGCAGGTTTTTGATGGTCACCAGGAAGGTCACGGCCTCTTTACCATCAATCAGGCGGTGGTCGTAGGACAACGCCAGATACATCATTGGACGAATCACCACTTGGCCATTAATCGCCATCGGACGCTGCAGAATGTTGTGCATTCCGAGAATTGCGGCTTGCGGCGGGTTGACGATCGGTGTCGACATCATCGAACCGAAAGTACCACCATTAGTGATAGTGAACGTGCCGCCGGTCATCTCGTCGATCGACAATTTGCCGTCGCGCGCTTTTTTACCGAAGGTGGCAATGCCATTTTCGATTTCAGCCAGGCTCATCAGTTCCGCATTACGCAGTACTGGAACGACCAGACCACGATCACTGGATACCGCAACACCCACGTCAGCGTAACCGTGGTAAACGATGTCTGAGCCATCAATCGAAGCGTTGACCGCAGGGAAGCGCTTCAGCGCTTCGGTAGCAGCCTTGACGAAGAACGACATGAAGCCCAGGCGCACGCCGTTGTGAGACTTCTCGAACAGATCCTTGTACTTCGAACGCAGAGCCATGACTTCAGTCATGTCAACTTCATTGAAGGTGGTCAGCATAGCCATGTTCGACTGTGCTTCAACCAGACGACGAGCCACAGTGGCGCGAACGCGGGTCATCGGCACACGCTTCTCAACGCGATCACCAGCAGCCAATACCGGTGCTGCGGCAGCAGGTGCGGCAGGCTTAGTAGCAGGAGTAGCTGGCGCATTCTTTTTAGCTTCGACAGCTGCAACCACATCTTCCTTGGTCACACGACCGCCCTTGCCAGTACCGGCAATGCTGTTCGGGTCGATGCTATTTTCTTCGGCGATTTTGCGCGCTGCCGGCGAAAGAATCTGTTCTTCGCCAACAGTCACGGACGGAGCGGCAGCAGGCGCAGCGGCTTGAGCAGCTGCGGCAGGCGCAGGAGCAGCTGCACCGCCCTCGCCCAAAGAACCCAGCACTTCATTACTGAGAACGGTATCGCCTTCATTCTTGATGATTTCTGCGAGGACGCCGTCGGCCTCGGCCAGCACTTCAATCACTACTTTGTCGGTTTCAATGTCGACGATCAGTTCGTCGCGCTTGACCGCATCGCCCGGCTTCTTGTGCCAAGTGGCCACAGTGCCATCGGCAACCGATTCCGGGAAAGTAGGGGCTTTGATCTCGATAGCCATTATGTGTAATTCCTTAAATTCGTTTTCTTCTAACAGGCGACCCATTCGGTCGCCTGTCACGCGAAGTCGTTAAACAGTAAAGGCATCTTGCAGGAGTTTTTCCTGCTGTTCGGCGTGCAACGATGCGTAACCACAAGCAGGTGCAGCAGAGGCATCACGACCGGCGTATTCGAGGAACAGCGTTTTCTTATGCGCGGTTGTCACGCGACGCATGTGATGCTGGCTGCAATACCAAGCGCCCTGGTTCATCGGTTCTTCCTGACACCAGACGACGTGCTTGAGGTTTTTGTAGGGGGCCAAGGCCTCCGTCAAATCATCCTCTGGGAACGGATAGAGCTGCTCGAGACGCACAATGGCGATATCTTCGCGGCCTTCGTTGCGACGTTTTTCCAACAAGTCGTAATAAACCTTGCCGCTACACAGAACCAGGCGCTCGACTTTCTTCGGATCGATTGCGTCGATCTCTGGAATCACGGTCTGGAACGAACCTTGGGCTAGATCTTCCAGCGTCGAAATGGCCAGTTTGTGGCGCAACAGCGATTTCGGCGTCAACACGACCAATGGCTTACGCAATGGGCGGATCACCTGACGACGCAGCAAGTGGTAGATCTGCGCAGGCGTAGTTGGCACCGCTACTTGCATGTTGTGCTCAGCGCACAGTTGCAGGTAACGCTCCAGACGTGCCGAGCTGTGCTCTGGCCCCTGCCCTTCATAACCATGCGGCAATAGCATGGTCAGGCCACAGAGGCGACCCCACTTGTGCTCACCACTGGAAATGAACTGGTCAAACACAACCTGGGCGCCGTTGGCAAAGTCGCCAAACTGGGCTTCCCAGATCACCAGCGACTGAGGTTGAGTAGTGGCATAGCCGTACTCAAAGGCCAATACGGCTTCTTCCGAAAGGAAGGAGTCGTACAAGTCAAACTTCGGTTGACCCTCATATAGGTTCTTCAGCGGCACATAAGTGCTGGCGTCTTTCTGGTTGTGCAGCACCGCATGGCGGTGCGAGAACGTACCGCGACCAATATCCTGCCCTGTCATACGGATCGGATGGCCTTCGAACAACAGGGTGGCGTAGGCCATTGTTTCGGCATACCCCCAGTTGATCGCCAGAGCGCCCGCGCCCATCTTCTGCCGGTCTTCAAGAATCTTCGCCACTTGGCGCTGAACAACCACGCCCTCGGGGATTTCCAACAATTTGTTGGATAGCTCTTGCAGCGTTTTCAGCTCAAAACGCGTGTCGTGACGTGCGGTCCAGGCATGGCCCAGATAAGGACGCCAATCGACAAACAGTTCTTTGTTCGGCTCTTTGACCAGACTCTTGACCACATGCTGACCGTTATCCAGTGCAGTGCGGTATTCGTCGATTTTGGCTTGTACCTCATCTGCCGACTGGCGCTCTGCAACAGTCAGGGAATCTGCATACAGCTCACGCGTGGTGCGCTGCTTGGTGATCTGCTGATACATGATCGGCTGAGTACCGCTCGGCTCGTCGGCCTCGTTGTGACCACGACGACGGTAGCAGACTAGGTCGATAACCACGTCACGCTTGTACTGCATGCGGTAATCAACGGCCAACTGAGTAACAAACAGCACCGCTTCCGGGTCATCACCGTTAACGTGCAGGATGGGCGCTTGAATCATCTTCGCCACATCGGTGCAGTACTCGGTGGAACGCGAGTCCAGCGGGTTGCTGATGGTAAAGCCGACTTGGTTGTTGATCACGATGTGGATCGTACCGCCCGTTTTGAAGCCGCGTGTCTGCGACATCTGGAAGGTTTCCATCACCACGCCTTGACCGGCAAAAGCGGCGTCACCATGCAGGGATACCGGCAATACTTTCTCGCCACTTTCGTCATTACGACGATCCTGACGGGCGCGTACCGAACCCTCAACCACTGGAGATACGATCTCCAAGTGCGAAGGGTTAAACGCCATAGCCAAATGCACTTCGCCGCCAGCGGTCATCACGTTGGAAGAGAAGCCCTGGTGATACTTCACGTCACCGGAGGACAGGCCGGCAGTTTTCTTGCCTTCGAATTCGTCGAACAGATCGCGCGGGTTTTTACCAAAGGTATTTACCAGAACGTTCAAACGGCCACGGTGGGCCATGCCGATAACGATTTCCTTGGTGCCGTAAGAGCCGGAGCGCTGGATCACTTCATCGAGCAGCGGGATCAGGCTTTCACCACCTTCCAGGCCGAAGCGTTTGGTGCCTGGGTACTTGGTGCCCAAGTATTTTTCTAGGCCTTCAGCTGCTGTCAGACGCTCGAGCAGATGGCTCTGAACCTCGGCAGAAAATTGTGGACGACCGCGCACGCTTTCCAGACGCTGCTGAAACCAGCTGCGCTGTTCGGAATCGACGATATGAGTGAACTCGGCACCGATGGTGCGGCAATATGTCTGCTGCAACGCATCGTGAATTTCGCGCAGAGTAGCCTCTTCCTTGCCAATGAACAGCTCACCCGTATGGAAGGTGGTGTCCAAATCGGCATCGGTTAGGCCGTAGTGATTGATCGCCAGATCAGCCGGTACAGGGCGCTGCCAGAGGCCAAGCGGATCGAGCTGAGCAGCCTGATGGCCGCGCATGCGATAAGCCTGAATCAGGCGCAGCACTTCGACTTGCTTCTTCTCGTGCCCACTACTCACGCTACCAGCAGACACCGGCTGAGCACGGCGCTGATTTTTAGCGAGCAGCACGAAATGATCGCGAATCGTTGAATGCGATACGTCTGTGGCGGCGCTGCCGTCAGTCGGCAACTTCTGGAAGTAAGTGCGCCACTCTTCTGGCACAGCGTTGGGATCGTGCAGGTAAAGCTCATAGAGCTCTTCCACATAGGCAGCGTTACCACCGGATAGGTGGGCACTGTCCCACATGCGCTGCATCACGCTTTCTTGCATGCTTGGTCACCCTCGGTAAGGGGACACCACCGGCGAAGAAACCGTATGGCTTGCTAGTCCTGAAGCAGCGACTGGTAGCCACTACGGATCCCGCAGATAGTCCGGGCACCAGCCCGGATGCCCCTGCTGGTCGTCATAATTTTCAAATTAAGGCCCACCGCTTTGTGAGCAGCAGTCCTGGCTATAACTGCGACGCTAGCGTTGGGCCAGCGCCGCAGATGTTACGGGTCTAACTAACAACCGTGAATCAAGTACCGCTTTGCAGCAACATGTTGCGGACGTGGCCGATTGCTTTAGTAGGGTTCAAACCCTTCGGGCAAACGTTCACGCAGTTCATGATGCCGCGGCAGCGAAACACACTGAACGGATCATCCAGCGACGCCAGACGCTCTTCGGTCTTGGTGTCGCGGCTATCTGCCAGGAAGCGATAAGCCTGTAGCAATGCAGCTGGGCCGAGGAACTTATCAGGGTTCCACCAGAAGGATGGGCAGCTGGTGGAGCAGCACGCGCACAGAATGCACTCGTACAGACCGTCTAGCTTCTCACGCTCTTCCGGCGTCTGCAGACGCTCAATGGCCGGAGCCGGTGTATCGTTCTGCAGGAATGGCTGCACCTTCTCGTATTGCTTGTAGAAGATGCTCATATCAACAGCCAAGTCACGAATGACTGGCAAGCCAGGCAGCGGGCGAATAACCAGCTTGCCACCTTTCAGGCCAGCACTGGAAATTGGCGTAATACAGGCCAAGCCATTCTTGCCGTTGATGTTCATGCCATCGGAACCGCAAACACCTTCACGACAGGAACGACGGTAAGAAAAGCCCTCATCCTGTTCTTTAACCAGTGCCAGTACGTCAAGGACCATGATGTCCTTACCGCCCGTATCGACCTGGAAGTCCTGCATAAACGGCGCAGCATCCTGCTCCGGGTTGTAGCGATAAACACTGACTTGCAACATATCAGCCACCCTTAATAAGTCCGGACTTTGGGTTCAAACGTCGGAACTGTCTTCGGCGAGAAGTTGACGGCACGCTTGGACACACGCTTCTCACCTGGGAAGTACAGGGAGTGGCAGAGCCAGTTTTCGTCGTCACGTTCTTCAAAGTCTTCACGAGCGTGAGCACCACGGGATTCTTTACGAACCTCAGCGGCGATCGCAGTGGCTTCAGCCACTTCGAGAAGGTTTTGCAGTTCCAAAGCTTCGATACGCGCAGTGTTGAAAGCCTGGCTCTTGTCCGCGATTTTGACAGTCGCGATCCGCTCACGCAGGTCGGCCAGTTGGGCAATACCCTTTTGCATGTACTCACCGGTTCGGAACACACCGAAGTAGTTTTGCATGCACTGTTGCAGTTCTTTACGCAGTGGCGCGACATCTTCGCCGGCCTTACGCTCGTTCACGCCAGACAGACGCTTGAGCGATGCCTCGATATCAGTTTCGCTGGCACCACGGACTTCCACGCCTTCTTTCAGCGCTTTTTCCAGATGCAGACCCGCTGCACGACCGAAAACCACCAAATCGAGCAACGAGTTGCCACCCAGACGGTTGGCGCCGTGTACCGATACGCATGCAACTTCGCCTACAGCAAACAGACCGTCAATGATCTTGTCGTTGCCGTTGGCGTCCTGAGTAATTGCCTGACCATGAATGTTGGTCGGCACGCCGCCCATCATATAGTGACAGGTCGGAATGACCGGAACCGGCGCAACAACTGGGTCAACGTGAGCAAAAGTCTTCGACAGTTCGCAGATACCTGGCAGACGGCTGTGCAGCACTTCTTCGCCGAGGTGGTCGAGCTTGAGCAATACGTGATCTTTGTCCGGGCCACAGCCGTTACCAGCGAGCACTTCTTTAACCATCGAACGTGCTACTACGTCACGACCGGCCAAGTCTTTAGCGTTCGGCGCATAGCGCTCCATGAAACGCTCGCCGTGGGCGTTAATCAGGTAACCGCCTTCACCGCGACAACCTTCGGTGACCAGTACACCAGCGCCGGCAATGCCGGTCGGGTGGAACTGCCACATTTCGATGTCTTGCACCGGCACGCCTGCACGCAGCGCCATACCAATGCCGTCACCGGTATTGATCAAGGCGTTAGTGGTGGACGCATAGATACGACCCGCACCGCCAGTGGCCAGAACCACTGCTTTAGAGCGGATATAGACGGTTTCGCCAGTCTCGATGCAAATAGCGATGGTGCCAACCACGGCGCCATCCTGGTTCTTCACCAGATCGACTGCATACCACTCATTAAGAAACGAGGTACCAGCCTTGAGGTTGGCCTGATAAAGGGTATGCAGCAGCGCGTGACCAGTACGGTCAGCTGCGGCACAAGTCCGCGCAGCCTGGGTAGGGTTGTTTGGCCCCTTGGACTGACCACCGAACGGACGCTGATAGATGCGACCCTGCTCAGTACGGGAGAACGGCAGACCCATGTGTTCGAGCTCAAATACCGCTTCCGGACCAACGGAGCACATATATTCGATAGCGTCTTGGTCACCGATATAGTCGGAGCCTTTGACGGTGTCGTACATGTGCCAGCGCCAATCATCGTTCGGATCTGCCGAAGCGATAGCGCAGGTAATGCCACCTTGAGCAGATACAGTGTGCGAGCGGGTCGGGAAGACCTTGGTCACCACTGCAGTTTTATGACCACCCTGAGCCAACTGCAATGCAGCGCGCATACCCGCGCCGCCGCCACCAACAATAATGGCGTCATAAGAAAGAGTGCGAATGCTTGTCATGGATCAGTTACCCCAAAAAATCTGCACGCCCCAGGCAAAGAACGCGAACATGGCAACGCCACACGCAGCCTGAAACAGAAAACGCACGGCAGTAGCCCACTTACCCAAAGCCATTGGTGTCAGGTAGTCAGTGGAAATTGTCCACATGCCAACCCAGGCGTGGACGCTGAGCGCCACTAGAGCTAACAGGCTGAAAATGCGCATAGCGTTATTGGAGAACAGTGCATGCCAGTCGCTGTAACCCAGACCCGGGTTACACACAACAAAACCCAGCAAGAACAGCACGTAAGCCGCGAGAACGACAGCAGACACACGCTGCGCCATCCAGTCATAAAGACCCGAACGCGAGAAGTTCGTAACGTTGGTTACCATATCCACACCCCCAGCAGCACGATCACGATCGCCGATACGACGAGAACGATTTTCGAACCCAGCTTGCCGCCTTCCAGCGTCTCACCGATGCCCATGTCCATGATCAAGTGGCGTACACCGGCCACCAGGTGGTACAGCAGAGCGGACAACAGACCCCAAATCACGAACTTGGCCAGCGGACTGGTCAGGCATTCCTGCACCTGGGCAAAGCCCTCTTCAGACGCCAGCGACTTGTCGAGGCCATATAACAGAATGGCAATACCAACAAAGAGGATGACACCGGAGATACGGTGAAGAATGGACGTGTAAGCAGTGATTGGGAGTTTGATAGTCCTAAGGTCTAGGTTTACAGGTCTTTGGCTATTCACGGCTTTTTTATCACACTGAGAGCCCCTAACTATCAGGGCAAAGTTGTCGGGAGGTGCACTGGTCAGGTACCCATCACCCAAGGAGTGACAACTACCAGAATACAGGCGTAAAGCCCTTGGTAGTTGGGCGCAGAGTATAGACAGTTAGGTTACTAATGACAACGCAAAGCCCTGCACCTAAAAGCTCATTGCGTGGCACCAATAATTGGCGTAAAGAGCGAGCTTCATGCACCTAAAATTAGCCGCAAACCCTTCTGCCACATGGGTTTTAGCAAATTGACATTCGCATTTATCTCACTATAGTGGTGCGGGCCCTGCGTGGGGGGCTGTCAGATGATTTCAAGCATAACTAGGAGGCCACACATGGCTGACAAAAAAGCGCAGTTGATCATCGAGGGCGCAGCCCCCGTCGAGCTGCCCATTTTAACCGGCACCGTTGGTCCCGATGTAATAGACGTGCGGGGCTTAACCGCCACGGGCCGTTTCACATTTGATCCTGGCTTTATGTCTACCGCCTCGTGCGAATCGAAGATTACCTATATCGATGGCGATCAAGGCATTTTGCTGCATCGTGGCTACCCCATTGAACAGCTAGCAGACCAATCTGATTACTTGGAAACCTGCTACCTGCTGCTGAACGGCGAACTGCCGAACGCAGAAGAAAAAGCCATTTTCGTCAGCACCATCAAGAACCACACCATGGTTCATGAGCAACTGAAGACCTTCTTCAACGGCTTCCGCCGTGACGCTCACCCGATGGCCATTATGTGCGGTGTAGTTGGCGCCCTTTCGGCCTTCTACCATGACTCGCTGGACATCAAGAACCCGCATCACCGCGAAGTTTCGGCCATGCGCCTGATCGCCAAGATGCCAACCATCGCCGCCATGACCTACAAGTACTCCATGGGTCAACCGATGATGTATCCGCGTAACGACCTGAACTACGCGGAAAACTTCCTGCACATGATGTTCAACACCCCGTGCGAGATCAAACCGATCAGCCCGGTATTGGCTAACGCAATGGATAAAATCTTTATCCTGCACGCCGACCATGAACAGAATGCCTCAACATCTACCGTGCGCTTGGCTGGTTCCTCGGGTGCTAACCCGTTTGCCTGTATCGCTGCAGGTATTGCTGCGCTATGGGGCCCAGCACATGGAGGGGCTAACGAAGCCGTTCTGGCGATGCTTGACGAGATTGGTAGTGTCGACAACATCGACACATTCATCGCCAAGGCCAAAGACAAGGACGACCCGTTCAAGTTGATGGGCTTCGGTCACCGTGTTTACAAAAACCGTGATCCACGCGCCACCGTGATGAAGCAGACCTGCGACGAAGTACTGAAAGAACTGGGCATCAGCAATGATCCACAGCTGGCACTAGCCATGCGACTGGAAGAGATCGCCCTGACCGACCCGTACTTTAAAGAGCGCAATCTGTACCCGAACGTCGACTTCTACTCGGGCATCATCCTAAAAGCTATCGGCATTCCAACCAGCATGTTCACCGTGATCTTCGCCCTGGCGCGGACTGTCGGCTGGATCTCACACTGGAAAGAAATGCTCTCTAGCCCATACAAGATTGGCCGCCCACGCCAGCTGTATACCGGCTATACGCAACGCGACCTGAAGAAATAACTCAGTTCCGACGCACAAAAAAGGCTGCCCTTGGGCAGCCTTTTTTGCATCTAAAATCCACCACCAACCTCAACGCTGACCACAAAAAAATCTACCTGCAACATGTAGAGCCCCAGAATAGCCACTGTTAATGACCATGCATCACAGTATCAGGGCGCAACGGCAGTACTCTGCTCCAACCAGCCCAGCAGTTGAATAGCCTGCTCGGCATTGTTACCGCACACCTCAACATCCGCATGGAATGTCGAACAGACAGCAGGTCGCTCAGACATACCAAAGATCAAACAGTAGTTATTGGCGTCTAACTGCAAGCAGCGCACACCCGCAGGTTTGCCGTACGGCATGCCTGGAATGGGCGAAGTAATCGAAGGCGCAATACAGCAGGCGCCACAGCCCGCACGGCATTCCATCAGGCAACCCTCGGTTTAGCAGAAAAGGCGGCAGATGATACGCGCCCTCAACAACTCCCGGCAGCCTGCACGCATAAATTCAGGCGAGCGGTAGACGCAAACTGAATCGCGTTCCTTGACCCTCAATACTCCACACGTGCAGCTCACCCCCCAAAATATCAACGGCAAGTTGGTGTGTGATGTGCAACCCCAAGCCAGTGCCACCCCTGCCGCGACGCGTGGTGAAGAATGGATCAAAAATCTTACCCAGCACCTCCTCACTCATGCCACAGCCGTTGTCGCACACTTCGATAGCGCACTCATGACGCAGAGCATCATGCTGAACACACACAGTCACTACGCCCTGTTCAAGGTTTTCAAAAGCATGAACTAACGCGTTATCGATCAGGTTCTGCAAAATTTGCCCAACAGGCCCCGGATAACTATCCAACATCAGGCTTTGCGGCAACTCAACAACAACTCGATGCGCTGACTGCTTAAGCTTTGGAGTAAACAGCAACAACACCTCATGCACGAGCTCAACCAAATCGAAAGTACGTCGCTCGGTACTGGCGCGATCAGTCGCTAGCTGTTTGAACGCCCGCGTTAACTGCGCCATTCGCGTAAGACTGGTGATAATGATCGCCAACCCTTCCTCATTACGCTGCAAAAATCGCTCAAGTGTTGAACGCTGCAAGCCATGTTCTAGCGAATTACGCATGCTTTGATTAGCTGAGTTCAAACTTGACCCAACAACACTAGCAGCACCGATTGGCGTATTAAGCTCATGAGCCACCCCAGCAACCAACGTGCCTAGCGAGGACAATTTCTCCGCCTGCAATAAGGCACCACGGGTACGCTGCAACTGCTCAACTGTATCAAGCAACTCACTATTGCTCTCGCGCAATGCGCGACTACTTGCCTCCAGCGCCTCTCGCCCCCGATCACGCTCAACCTCAGCCAGCCCCATACGCAGCGCAACAAAAAGCCCTATTGCAAGTAATGAACAACCCAACAACAGCACTTGCCAGAGCGCTGCTAGACGCTCGACTTGTATTTGCTCACGGGGCAAATGCGAAACCAACAACCATTGCCCAGTTGCAGCAGATGTTTTGCTGCCTCCCTGATAAGGGTCGAACCAACTGAATGCCCATGCACCATCTGCATCCGTGAAAACCCCACTTTGCTCCGTCTGCATAAGCGCCCAGCTAGCAGGGTAACGCCTGGCTAACGTTGCCTCCGTGTTACCCAAAGCAAAACCCCAGGCATCTTGCGCCTCCTCTGCCAGCATCCAATACCCACCATCATCGACTAGGGTTAAATTGTTGCCATAGGTCCTGGAAACAGCATTCAACCGCTGCAAAGGCACCTGTCCTAGATAATTCAAAACAAGCACTCCACGGCGCTTATTCTCACGATCAAAGACGGGCTCTGCACTGCGTAAGGTTGGCTTTATAGGGCGCTCGACGACACCATGCTCTTTGTTGAGGTCGAAACGTGACAAATAAAATGAGCCCTTATCTAGGCTCATAGTTTCAAGAAAATAGTAAGAGCTCGCCTTGCTCTGTAAGTGCACCTGATCAAGCACCACTGGCGAACCATCCAACCAATCAACTCTTACCCGTTCCGTACCATCTTCATCCAACCAACGAATTTGATCGTACAACGCAGTGCTACGCGCAAACTCGACAAAAAGTTGGCCCAAAGCATTTCTATTATCCGCACTAGGGTTGGCGAGGACATTGGCCAGGAGCGGCTGCTGAATAAGGAATTTTAGATTGCCGCGTAGAGTTGCAAGATGCCGGTCAAGCACCCCCGTTCCTTCATCCAAACTAACTTGTTGATTGCGCAGTAATGGCTCAAGTCTGACCTCAAGCATGCGTTCGTAAAGTAGCAGCATCAACAACAGAACGAGCAACGCCCATGGCACGAACAGCAGCAGTAAGTAACGTCTGACGGGACGAGACAAGGCCAAGCTACGCTTATGACCGGGCATCAGACCAAGCACCAAGCCAGTCGAGCAACTCGGCGCCGGCCATTGGCTTGGCAAAAAGGTAGCCTTGAGCTTGCCGACAGCCATGCTGAAGAATCCAGTCAGCCTGCTGTTGCGTTTCGACACCCTCGGCAATCACCTGCATACCAACCCTTGCAGCAATCTGGATGATTGCCTCGGCAATCATTTGCTGATCGCTTACCTCACCAATTTCAAGCACAAAACTGCGATCAATTTTTAACCGATCTGCAGGTAGAACGCGCAAATAGTTAAGCGATGAAAACCCTGTCCCAAAGTCATCAATCGCCACCTCTACACCCATACTGCGTAGAGCCCTTAATTTTTCGCAAACCGCATCAAAATTCCGCATAGCCACTGACTCGGTAATCTCCACCTCAACCTGCTCGGGAGCGACCCCAGCTGATACCAAGTGAGACTTGAAGCGCTCGACAAAATCATGCTGCAGCAACTGCGGCGCAGAGACGTTGATGGCTACGCGGATCTGCGGATACCCCGCATCGGCCAACTGCTTGGCTGCTTGCAAAGCAAGGCGCATTAGCAAGTCACCCAGCAGCAGTATGTAACCCGTTGCTTCCGCCAGGGGAATAAAACTCAGTGGCGGGACCATCTGACCATCACTATTACGCCAACGAGCCAAGGCCTCCACACCTATAACACGCATTGTTTGCAGATCAACCTGCGGCTGTAAGGCCACGCTAATCTGTCCTGCATCGACAGCATCACGTAAAGCCAGTAACAACCGATAGGACTCAGCATGTGCCCGCTGAAGCGTAGGGTCATAGATACCATGCTGATCATGCCCCAGCTGCTTCGCTTGTTTAAGCGCCAAGAGAGCATCCTGCAAGGCCGCTCTAGCAGAGCCGGAAAAGTCGCTCAGGTGCATAGTGACGCTGCTCAGGCTATGCACCTGGCCTAGTTCATGAGCACGGCTATGATGATGAAACAACGCCACAATATCAGCGGCACACACTTGTTCCTTTAAGCCAAGAATCGCAAAAAGATCATCGCGCACTCGTGCTATCAACACACTGCTATCAAAAGCATCACGCAACCTCTTGGCCACCAAACCAAGGATGAAGTCGCCGTAGCCAGTACCAAACGCCGTATTGGCACCCGAGAAGTTATCGATATCGACAAGCACCAAAACCCGTTGATCTTTCGCCTCTGAGTTAAGCGCCATATCCAGCATGCGTATCAATGCATTACGGTTAGGGATAGCCAGCAAATCGTCTTGGTAGGCCATTTCTTCCAGGCGACTGAACAAAGCAACGCTATGCAAGCCTCGGCTGATACTGGCGCTGAACACCTTGAGAAGCTCCATCTCGGTGGAGCTCAATGTGCGCGAACTGGCGATATAACAGGCGTAATCAGCGCCGGCCTGATACTGCGGAAAGAACAGCACCGTGCAATCACTTAAATTAAGGGTTTGTTGCTCTAGCAAGCAGCGGCGTAGAGCAGCCACCACTTGGGGATCCTGTAGGCTTTCCAGATCGCCATCAATGCTGTTGGTAAAGCGCCCACTGGCACTGACTACCCGCGCATTCGGTGCTGCGTCCAGAACCTGATCCTCAACACGAACACAGACAATTCCCTCAGCTTGCAAGCCGAGCAATGAGGTTATTTCAGAGAGAATTTTCGCCGATAAATCACGAGTACTCTTCGAGCAAAACAACGCATTACTCGACTCAACAATCATCTGCAGCCCACGGCGAGCACTGGATACGACTTTAAGCTGGGAATAACCACGCACGGCTGCAGTCAGTACGGTTAACAGCCGGTCTGCGCCTAACTCGCTTTTCGTCCAGTAATCGTTGATATCGTAATCACGCATCACTTCATGGGCTGGAGCCAATCCAGGTTCACCAGTCAGCAGCACCACACGTGTTTCGCGATTACCGATCACCTCTCGCAGAGACTTGACCAAGCGCAGGCCGGCGTCTTCGGTTTCCATCACCACATCTAGCAAAACCAAAGCGATATCATCGTACTCGGCCAGCAACATCGACGCCTCACGGCTACTGAATGCCTGAATCAGCTCAATGCGCTTACCCAGCACCGCCATGTCGCCGAGGGCAAAAGCCGTGGCACGCTGAAAATTAATATCATCGTCAACCGCAAGAACCCGCCAAACAAGCTGACTGGCACTGCCGGTGAGGTCATCACTGAACGCAAGTTGCTCATCCATGAAAAATGCTCGTATGCAAAATGGGCAGAGGTAACAGCCAGCGCTTATCTGGCTGCCAACTGAAGTATAGACACTACGTACCAGACACCAGCTAATCGCTCAGCACATACCAGCGACTAAACTGGCCGCCCGCTGCTACTGTCGAAAACGTTATAAATGAGCCTCAACGGCAGGCTTTACCCAGAGACTGCAGTGATTTCATACTCGCAGCACGCTAAGGAGGGCCTATGCAGCATTGGCTGGTAATTGACCTGGAAGCCACCACCGATGAAGGCGGTTGGCCGGTCACAGATATGGAAATCATCGAAATAGGCGCCAGCCTGGTCGACGCCTCCGGCCATGAGGTCGAGCACTTTCAACGCTTTGTTCGCCCCCTGCGCCGCCCCCTGCTAACCCACTTCTGCCGCCATCTCACCCAGATCAATCAAGCTGATGTCGACTCGGCAGCGCCGCTAAACAAAGTCTGGGCGCAATTTGAACGCTGGTTACTCAACCATAAACAGCAACTAACCGGCTGGGCTAGCTGGGGCGACTATGACCGTCGCCAGCTTGAACAAGAATGGCGCAGCCACGAGCTAAGTAGCCATCTGAGTCAAATAACCCATATCAATTTAAAGAAGCGCTTTGCCGAGGCCCGCCAACTCCCCAGCCCGATAGGCCTGAAAATGGCACTTAACCTGGCCGGACTGAAGTTTCAGGGCCAACAACACCGCGCCCTCAGCGATGCGCGCAATACAGCCCGGTTACTGCCGCTGGTTTTGCCTGTGCAAAGCAGATGACGAAGAAAAAACGCTTGGGCATACTGGCAAGCCTTTTTATGGTCTGCGGCCTAAAGCCGCGAGCCTTTTAATTCCCACGTTAAGGAACTGCAGATGTTCAAGGTCAATGAATACTTCGACGGCACCGTCAAATCCATCGCCTTCGATATGACTGAAGGCCCTGCCACCATCGGTGTGATGGCTGCAGGCGAGTACGAGTTCGGCACTAATCAACTAGAGATCATGCACGTGGTCGCTGGCGCCCTGAGCGTCAAACTACCAGGCAGCGACACCTGGGAAACCTTCGCCGGCGGCAGCAGCTTCACCGTCCCAGCCAACAGTAAATTCCAGCTCAAGGTGGCCACTGACACTGCCTACCTGTGTGAATACCGCTAAGCCTGGCTTGGTGCCTGAAAGCCGGCCCGAGGGCCGGCTTTTTTATGCTCGCTTACCACCTGCAGTGACAATGCTGACAACTGCTGCACACTATTCAAATTGATGCTCTAGGTAAAAGGGACCCACCATGCCGCGCTCAAGCCAGTTCTCTCTGGTGATTTTGCCAATCCTCCTGCTGCTGATTGCCATGACGTCAATTCAGGGCGGCGCATCCCTGGCAAAGGGGTTGTTTCCGGAGATTGGCGCAAGCGGCACCACGGCCCTGCGCCTGAGCCTTGCCGCGCTGATTCTGTGCGTGGTGATGCGCCCCTGGCAGGCGCAGCTAACCTTAAAGTCCTGCCGCTCGCTGCTGGCTTACGGGCTGTCGCTAGGCAGCATGAATCTGCTGTTCTACCTGTCGTTGAAAACCATCCCGCTGGGTATCGCCGTCGCGCTGGAGTTCACCGGCCCGCTCAGCCTGGCGCTATTGTCATCACGCCGTCTGCTGGATTTCGTCTGGATTGCTTTAGCAGTTTTCGGTCTCTGGCTGCTACTGCCCACAACACAGGCTGACGTGCCGCTTGATCCTTTAGGCATGGCGCTGGCCTTGGCTGCTGGCTTGTGCTGGGTGCTATACATCATCTTCGGGCAAAAAGCGGGAGCCGAACACGGCAAACAAACTGTGGCACTCGGCACCATAGTTGCCGCCCTGCTGGTCTTCCCTATTGGCCTGTGGCAAGCCGGCGGCAGCTTATTTTCGCTGGACTTGCTGCCCATTGCCCTGTGCGTTGCGGTGCTCTCATCAGCCCTGCCCTACAGCCTGGAAATGGTCGCCTTAACCCGCTTACCCGCGCGCACCTTCAGCATCTTGATGAGCATGGAGCCCGCCGTTGCCGCACTCTCTGGCCTAT
Organism: Pseudomonas sp.; assembly: GCF_046581935.1. GTDB lineage: Bacteria > Pseudomonadota > Gammaproteobacteria > Pseudomonadales > Pseudomonadaceae > Aquipseudomonas. Next base: position 25,944 of record NZ_JAYGFK010000001.1, on the reverse strand, counting down.
TGTTTCTCAGCGAGCGCCTCACGCTCAGCCAATGGCTGGCGATCAGCGCCATCATCCTGGCCTCGGCCGGCGCCGCAGCGACCATCAAGCCAAAAGCCAAGCCGCTTTAAATAGAAAATAGACTAACCGGCATACCCATAACCCAGTACAAACTTGCCGGAAAACCTACTAACAAAGAGTGAGCAGATGAACAAATTGACATTGATCGCACTGCTATTTTTGAGCGGGTGCATGGACTCGACACAACTTATCAAAAACACTGATAGCGGCGGCCTGCCCGCACGCGCAGCTTATTATGTCGCTCAGCCAGAAGATGGTATGTACGGTGCCAAGCCTTATCCTGGCTCAGGCAAGATGACCGCTGCCATCATCCGAAATGCACTATTGAAGAACATGCAAAAAGCCACAGCAGCAAACCGAGTTGCAGACTGGGAGCAGGCTCTTCAAGCTGCTCGTCAAGGTGGCTATGACTATCTTGTTTTCCCCTCCATCCTGCACTGGGAAGATAGAGCCACCGAGTGGAATTTCATGCGCGACAAAGTGCAACTGAAGCTTGAGCTGGTAGATGTATTTACCGGCCAAACAGAAAGCACCGTCGTAATAGAAGGCAAAAGTGGAATTGCCACTCTCGGAGGTGACCACCCACAGGATCTACTGCCTGCCCCCATAGACGAATACTTTCAAGCCCTCTTTAAACCTTGACCTGCGGGCTAACGCGCTCGGTCGAACCATTCAAAGAACAGATACAAAGCAAGCTTTAACTATGACAAAGGATAAAAGCTGCGCATCTCGTCTACAGCTTCATTACTGAACTGCAATTCCGCCAGGCGCGCATACAACGGGCTACTCGTCACCAACTCGCTGTGTGTGCCAATGGCGGCAAGCTTGCCGCCCTCGATCACGGCAATGCGATCAGCGCTTTTAACCGTTGCCAAGCGATGGGCAATCACCAACGTGGTACGGCCTTGCATAAGACGCGGCAGCGCCTGCTGAATCAGATGCTCACTCTCGGCATCGAGGGCGCTGGTGGCTTCATCGAGCAGCAGAATCGGCGCATCAACCAGCAGCGCGCGGGCGATTGCCAAGCGTTGACGTTGACCACCCGACAAGCCCAGCCCGGCATCGCCCAGATGAGTTTGGTAGCCCTGCGGCAACTTCATGATGAACTCATGGGCATGGGCCACTTTCGCAGCGGCTTCTACTTCCGCCAGGCTGGCATCCATGCGGCCGTAACGAATGTTGTCCTCAACGGTGCCAAAGAACAGCGCCGGGTTCTGCGACACCAGGGCAAAGCTGCTGCGCAAATCAGCGGGGTCTAGCTGCTGAATAGGCTGACCATCAATCAAAATCCGCCCCTCTTGCGGGTCGAAAAAGCGCAGCAGCAAATCGAACAGGGTCGATTTGCCCGCACCCGAAGGTCCGACCAAGGCCAAGGTCTGCCCCGGCGTGACCTGCAGATCAATGCCGTCGATGGCAAAGCTGCCCGGGCGTGAGGGATAAGCAAAACGCAGCCCCTGCAATTCAATCCGGCCTTGCACCGGCTGCGTCAACTGCAGGCCATTGGTGGCAGGCGGGGTAATTTCATTGCGCGCCTGCAGCAGTTCAGCGATGCGTTCAGCAGCACCCGCAGCGCGCTGTAGCTCACCAATCACTTCACTGAGGGTGCCGAAGGCCGAGCCTACAATCAGGCTGTAAAAGACGAAAGCGGCCAGCTCACCGCCAGAAATCCGCCCAGCGATCACATCCATCCCGCCGACCCAGAGCATCACGCCTACCGCACCGAGCACCAGGACGATAACTACGGTAATCAGCCAGGCACGCTGAGCAATACGTTTGCGCGCGGTATCAAAGGCGGCCTCGGCGGACAGACCAAAACGACGTTTATCTTCAGCCTGGTGGTTGTATGCCTGCACCGTTTTGATTTGACCGAGCACTTCGCCGACATAGCTGCCGACATCCGCCACGCGATCCTGACTCTGTCGTGACAACGCCCTCACCCGGCGGCCAAAAATCAGAATCGGTGCGACCACCAACGGCAGGGCCATCAGCACGATGCCACTGAGTTTGGCGTTGGTCACCACCAGCAGCACGCTACCGCCAATCAGCATGATCAGGTTACGCAGCGCCATCGACAGCGATGAGCCAATCACCGACTGCAACAGCGTGGTGTCGGCGGTCAGTCGCGACTGGATTTCCGAACTGCGGTTGCTCTCATAGAAGCCCGGATGCAGCTCGATCAAGTGATTGAACACGCGCATGCGGATGTCCGCGACAAAGCGCTCACCAATCCACGACACCAGGTAGAACCGCGTGAACGTGCCAATGGCCAAGGCCAGCACCAACACAAAGAACAAACCAATCGAATGCTGCAAGGCTGCCGGCGATTGAGTCGCCAACCCCTGATCGACCAGCAACTTGATGCCCTGCCCCATGGACAACGTGATCGCAGCGGTAAACATCAGCGCCAGCAAGGCACCGAGCACACGCCCGCGATACGGCGCGATAAAACGCCAAGCCATACGCAAGGCGGTGCGCTGGCGGGAAGACAGAATCGAGAGCATGCAGACTCGCTATGGGCGCTAGCGCCGATTAGTGAAGTGGCGGCTTAGGCTCGGACTCAAGCCGCCACACCACCCAACACAGGGCCAAGGCTGCAAGGTTGGTGGACAACGGATTGAACGCCTGCAGCAGTAGATGGGGGTTCATGAGCGATACATCAAGCAGCAGAACAACCAATAACGCGGCTGCCAGCAAAACCGGCCAACGCCTGCTGCGCATCAGCAACAGGCCCCCGAGGAGGATTTCCGCAGCGCCGGCCATCCGCGCCACCCATTCCGGCGCAGGCAAGCCATGGGCTTGGATCATCATCAGTTCATCCGGGCTTAACCAAAGAATCTTCGGCACCAGGCCATGCCAGACAAACACCAGGGCCAGGGTGATTCGCGCCACCCAGGCAACTTGCCGTAAACGCGGATCAATCATGTAAAAAGCGTCTTTTATGGTCCGCACTTGGTAGCAAACAGCTGTCATAGCGACCGAACAGCCGGTAGCGATTCAGCGCGACCCGGTCATAACACCAGTCCCGCACAGGCCGGGGGATAACCCGCATCCACGCCATAAACCGCCATGCCCCCGGCAGCTGAGCGACGATGCGCAGCACCGCATCCGAGCGCACATACAAGGTGCCAGCTTCAACATAGCCCATGGTGTCGAATCTATCAGTGGGCAGCGCAAACCAGCGCAACAATGCCTGCCCCTCGGTGGACTGCACCGAAGCTAGACGAAACACCTGCTGCGGATCATGGCGAATCAGAAACTTCGCCCAGCCATTGCACAGCTTGCACACGCCGTCGAACAGCACCACGCGCTCGCCGCTTTGGATAGAGGGTGGCGGTACTTGATCGGTCATGCTCAACTCCTGCCTGCGCGGCCTTTAAACAGCTGGAATGCGGTAGTGCCCGGTGATTTTGAAGGCGAACAGAATGTCTTCTTCCTGAGTCCCACGCCCAATATTGTGCAGCACCAGCGGTGCCCCACTGCTAGCTTGGCGATCACTGACGATGCCGATGTGAGTCAAGCCGCCACCCAGATCCCAAGTCACAATATCACCGGCACGGTAGCCTGACGCAGCCTGACTGAGCGGCTGGCTCCAACCCTGGCGCTTAAACCACGTCATCAAGTTGGGCACACGGCGGTGGTCGATATTGCGGTCGGGCCGGCTTAGCCCCCAGCTTTGCGGATACAGGCGAAAGTTTGCCCGCATATCCTTGTGCACCGCTTGCTGCAGGTCCAACCCCTGCCGGCGCAACGCGCGGATCACCACATCTGTACACACGCCGGTATTGAGCGGCACATCCCCCAAGGGATAACTCAACCGGCGGTATGCCGGGTCATAACCCAAGGTCACACCGACCTGGCTGCGCGCATCCTGCACCAAACGCTGCGCCTCGATCGGCCCGGCCGCTGCCGGCAAGGCCAACAGCAAAAACAGCAGCGCCGCCAGCAGCCTCACGGCTTGAACGCCGGAGACTGCGGGAGGTCGTCGTGTATGTCCCACCAGTTGGCCCGCGAAGCGGTGAACGCATGCCAACCCGGACGTGTCGCCAGATCCCCCTCCAGGCTACCGGCACGAATGCGCAACACCCCCGGTAGTTTGCTAGTGCAGCTGTAGATCGGTGAGCCGCAGTTGCCGCAGAACACCCTCTGCTTGCCCGGTGACGACTCGTAGGCCTTGAGCTGTTCGGCACCACTGAGCAGCGCAAATGCGGACTCCTGCACCGGAATATTGGTAACGAACGCAGAGCCTTGGGCTTTGCGGCACTGACTACAGTGACAGATCTGAATCGGCGCCAGCTCACCTTCAACCTGATAACGCACCGCCCCACAGAGGCAACCTCCCTGATGCATGACACGCTCCTTTCAATGACCGAGGGGATACAACAGCTCTTCCTTATAGCCCGCCCAGACGCGTACGACATCGGGGAAGGCATCATCGAGCTGCACATCACCGCTATCAACCAGCAGCGGCCGACCTTCTAAGGTGCCGAGTTTGCGTTTAGTGGCGACCACCCGCAGATGCTCAAGGCCGATAGCGCGCAGCACCCGTGGGCTGATCTGCTGATTACCACGGCCGATAATATGGCCCTGGCCGCCAATGGCAGTGACCAGCAAACGTGCCGGATGCTCAGCCACCAGCTCAAACAGCTGCGCCTCGTTCACGTCACGGGCTAACACCTGGCCGTTTTCGATCACATCGACGCCAAGCAGCGTGGTGGTTAAGCCAAGGTTTTGCGCCAGGCCATGCAAGGTCGAGCCAGGGCCAAATACATAGCGCACATCGGCCTCCCAGCTGTCCTGCAGCCAGTCCGCCAGATCGCCCAGCACCAGTTCTTCGGATTCCATGCCGCCCTGTTTGACCTGCTGCACATAGCCGCCTTCCTGCGGCACCGTCAGCTCGCCATACCAGCGGGCGCTGACCCGTCCTTCGCGCAGCGCACTTTCATCAATATCGCGCACTTCACCGCTGCTCAAGCGCACCAAACCACCTTCGATCAGCCGTGCTGTAAGCTCGCCCGCCGCACGTGGGCTAATGCCATACACCCCCGACTGGATCTTCACTCCCGCCGGAATCCCCAACACTGGCTGGCCTTCACGCGCAGCGCTGCAGATATCCCGCGCCGTGCCGTCACCACCGGCGAACAGGATCAACGCCACACCGGCGTCTTGCAGCAACGTAACAGCCTGCTGAGTATCCGCAGCGCTACTTGGTCCGACCGGCAACGCGCCCACCACACGGTGAGCGAAGCCCATTTCAGCCAGCAAGTCAGCGCCCATGGCACCTGGGAAGGTGACGAACTCTAGCCGCTCACGCAGCGGCAACAACACCTCAAGAGCCGTTTGTGTGCGTTGCGCTGACTTGGCCTCAACGCCCAAGGCCAACGCCTGCTGCGCCATACCATCACTGCCCTTGAAGCCTGCCGGGCCACCCAGCCCGGCCAACGGGTTGATGATCAGACCAATATGGAAAAACCCCATAGCATCCTCAATCCATAATTACGTCAGACAACTGGCACGTTGCCTGCTTATTGCCTGTATGTAGTTATTGCCCTGTGTCTTGCGCCGGTTTTCTGCCGCCACTTGTCATAGCGCCTTCATCTAACACTTATAAAATCGCCCTAACCGATGAGGAGACCATCATGCAAAGCTCACAACAGAACGCGCAAAAAGCCACGACAATGCCGATTGGTGGCTTTGTCATCGACGCCCAGGGCCGTGAAATCCCGATCACCGAAGAGATGATCCAACAGGCCTGCAAAGTGCTGGAAAAAGCCCAGCAGCAAGCAGCAACGCGTAAGTAAGCCTGCCACCTTGTAGGGTGGATGACGCCTTTATCATCCACCATAAGAGCGCAAATGGTGGATGGGTGTAGCGCCCTCCACCTTACACTTCCAGCTTTGCGCCCAATGCCTGCACCAGGCTGACCAATGCCGGCGCATCCCCTTTTATACAAACCTCCAGTCCGTCGATTTCCCGACGCATCGGGTAGCGTTTGCGCAGCCGATCAAAAGCCGCACGTCGAGTAGGCGCATTACCCTGCAAGCTACGGCGAAAATCCGCATCATCACGGCGCGGGTCATATACGCTGCGGCAGATGCTGGCTAAGGCCCAGGCTGGATCGGCACTGGCATCAATAGTCAGGCTACTCAGCCAAGCGGCAGGCATCAGTTGTTCCAGGGCAACGCTAGGCATAACGCCCTGGTGCTGACAAAACGCCTGATAGATCTGCGCCGTGCCGCGCAGTTTGCCATCCAGGCTGTAACCGGCAATATGCGGCGTGGCGATGCGGCAGAGGCCAGCCAACTCAACATCCGCCTGCGGCTCGCCCTCCCAGACATCCAGCACCACCTGCAGATCACCACGCTGGCTGAGTAACTCACGCAACGCCTGGTTATCCACCACCGCACCACGACTGGCATTAATCAGCCAACTTCCCGGTTTTAGTGCAGCCAGACGCGCGCTATCGAAAAGATGATGGGTTGGATGCTCGCCCAAACGCTCAAGCGGTGTGTGTAGACTGATCACGTCGCACTCATCCAGCACCTGCTGCACGTTGACGTAGTCGCCGCCCTCCAGCGCCTGACGCTGCGGATCACAAACCAGCACGCGCCAACCCAGCCCGCGCAGCACCCTGATCAAGCGGCTACCGACCTGGCCCGCGCCGATCACGCCGTAGGTCCGCGTCGCCAGCTCAACACCCTGCTGCTCAGCCAACAGCAACAGGCTGCCCAACACGTAGTCGACCACACCACGGGCGTTGCAACCTGGCGCACTGGCCCAGGTAATGCCGGCCTGCTGGAAGTAATCGAGGTCCAGATGATCAGTGCCAATGGTGCAGGTGCCGACAAACTTAACCGCCGAGCCTTGCAGCAACCCACGATCAACCTGGGTAACCGAACGCACCAACAGCAGGTCGGCATCGGCCACAGCGGCCGCATCAATGCCACGGCCGGGCAAGCGGCGTATCGGGCCAAAGCCGGCAAAAAACTCATCAAGCAGCGGGATATTTTCGTCGGCAACAATGCGCATGGCAGGCTCCATAGATCAGCCCGGCATTCTAACCTGACGCACGATGCTGGTGAGGACACTGGTATCGCCGCAGGGTGATTGATTAAAGATGTCGCCTTTGGGATTTCTGACCGCTGCGTCAAGGCGTAGACTGCGCGGCTTCCTGAGATTTAGCCGGATACTTGTCATGCTCACCCAAACCCGCCTGCAACGCAGCTGCACAGAACTGTGCAGCCTGCTGAAGCTGGCAACACCGATCATCATTGCCCAGTTGGCCAATACCGCGATGGGCTTCGTCGATACGGTGATGGCTGGCCGGGTTAGCCCGCAGGACCTGGCAGCCGTGGCGCTGGGCAACTCAATCTGGGTGCCGGTATTTCTGCTGATGACCGGTATTTTGCTGGCCACTACACCGAAGGTCGCGCAACGCTTTGGCGCAGGGGCCCATACCGAGATCGGCCCATTGGTACGTCAGGCCATGTGGCTGGCGCTGGCAGTAGGCATCGCAGCGGCAGTGATGTTGTGGAATGCGGAGATCATCCTCAAGCTGATGAACGTCGACCCCGCCCTGATCGGCCCGGCCATGGGCTACCTGCGGGCGGTAGCCTGTGGTTTTCCGGCGGTGGCGCTATACCACGTGTTGCGCTGCTTCAGCGACGGTTTGGGCCATACCCGCCCCAGCATGATCATGGGTCTGATGGGCCTGGCCCTGAATATCCCGCTCAATTACATCTTCATTTACGGCAAGCTCGGTTTGCCCGCCATGGGCGGCGTCGGCTGCGGCTGGGCGACTGGCCTGGTGATGATATTTATGTTTCTGAGCATGCTTGGCTGGATTAAATGGGCGCGTTTTTATCAGCCCAGTAAAATTTTCAGCCACTTTGAATGGCCACAGTGGGCCGTGCTCAAGCGCCTACTTTCGGTCGGCCTGCCGATTGGCATTGCGGTGTTTGCCGAGTCGAGCATCTTTGCCGTGATTGCCTTGCTGATTGGCGGCCTGGGTGCCACGGTGGTAGCCGGACACCAAATCGCCCTAAATTTCAGCTCCATGGTGTTTATGATCCCCTACTCCCTTGGCATGGCCGCCACTGTGCGGGTAGGCCACGCCCTTGGCCGAGGCGAACCACGTGAGGCACGCTTTGCTGCCGGCGTCAGCATGGCGGCGGCATTGGGTTATGCCTGCATATCGGCCAGCCTGATGCTGCTACTGCGCGAGCAGATCGCACAAATCTACACCCCTGACCGCACGGTAATCGCAGTGGCAACCACCCTGCTGGTGTATTCCGCGCTGTTCCAATTCTCCGATGCCATCCAAGTTACCGCTGCCGGCGCGCTGCGCGGCTATCAGGACACGCGCGTGACCATGATCCTGACCCTGTTTGCCTATTGGGGCATCGGTCTGCCCGTGGGTTACGCCCTCGGCCTAACCGACTGGTTCGGCGCGCCCAGTGGGCCAAGCGGCCTCTGGCAGGGCTTGGTGGTCGGCCTGACCTGCGCCGCCGGCATGCTCGCCGTACGCCTGGCCGGTAGCGCGCGCAAACGCATTCGAGCCGCTAAGATGGCCTGATGAACGCCCGCCTATTGCTGCTGATCACGACACTTTGCCTGTACGCCTGCACGCCAGCCGATGACGGCTTGGCGCTGCAAACAGACTATTTAAAGCGCTTGAGCAACGCGCTGGATGTTGAACAAGCAGCGCCATTCAACCCCAGCGAACTGACCCGCTACCGCCTACCTGCCCGCCGCGAGCGGTTGATCGAAATTCCCGAACTGCGTATCAGCCTGCTTGAGCTGCTGGTCGAGGTGCGCCGCTGCCCTGCCCTGCAGCAACAGATCAGCCTGCGCAACAGTAGCCTGGGCAAACAACTGACACCCAGCAGTCGCCTGGCCTATGAAGGCGACCTGCTGCGCACTCTCGACAGCTGCATCGAGCACTTACGCGAGCAGAAGCAGCAACAACTACGCGGCACCCTGGAGCAACTGGCGCAGGACAAACGCGCACAACTGCACGCGGTATTCTGGAATGCCTTGAATGCCAGCCCTGAGGTCGAGCGCTATCTGCGCTTCGCCAAACTAGCGCTACCAATGGACGCCATGGAAGACGACGCCGCCCTGGATGCCCTGGCACAACTGGCAAACATCGGAAACAGCCTGCCCGCTAGCTTGCCACCAAGTGCCGAGCAGCTTGATCCGCTGTTCTTTGCCCTACACGCCAGCGATCAGGGTGGCCAACTGATTACCAGCCTGGCCAGCCTGACCCACACACTCAACCAGGGCAGCGCGCTGCTGGAAAGTCGCCAGCAAGCCAGGCCGCTGTGCCCCATCGGCAAAGCCACAGAGCGCGGGCGCATTGCGCAGAACATCTTCGTCAAGTATTACGCCGGCCGGTTGCAGCCTTACCTGGCCCAGGTCGACCAGCGCGGGCAACGTTGGAGTAACAGCCTGCAGCGCCTTAGCCGCGTGGAGCAGATACCGCCAGCCAGCCAGCACTACCTAGCGCGCCTAAGCGCGCAAGATGCTTCGTTGTGGGCAGACTTCCAGCAGGCAACCAAACGCCATGTGCGCAGCTGGCAACGCTTGCTCAACAGCTGCGGCTTGGCTCCCGGTCAGTCGGGATGGCACGGCAACGCCGCCAACACCGACCAGTAAGCCTCAGACAGCAACTCGCGCCCCACCAACAGGTGGGCCAGGTAATCGGCACTGGGCAGCAAACCCTCTTCGCGAAAGGCCGGGTTGGCGATATACACCCAGGCCGGCTGCACGCCATGCCCGGTGACAATCGGCAAACACTCGCGACTGTAAAAAACCGGCGTGCCTTCGAAGTGATCCAGCTTGGCAATTTCGCCAGCGTCCGGCAGGCGATAAAGCACGCCCTCCACCACGCAGTCGCGCTGATGGCGAATATTCGCGTAGGCACGGCCAGGGGCGCGGTTGGTCGCACGCTTGTTGAAGCACAAGCTGTAGCCCGGCAGATGACCTGGCAGCGCCTCCAACACCGTCAGTCCGCGCGCCTGCATTCGCGCCGGGTTCATGTTCGAGCCGTAGGCGAAGTACCAGTTTCCCCAGGTGCTGTGAGCACGTAACGAGCGAAGGCCAGGCAAGGCAAAAACAGGTGAGGACGCAGAGTTTACTGGCTGTAAATGAGTGCCCGAGCCGGTTTTTAACGCAGCATGGTCGAGCGCAGTAGTGCTCACATCGCCAGGCATTAGTCGAGCTTCTTGCGGATCAGGTACAGGTAAGTCGCACCGTCTTCAGCCTGCTCCACCAGCTCATGGCCGAGAAACACGCAGAACTTAGGGATATCGCGACGGGTCGAGGGGTCAGTGGCAATTACCTTGAGCAAGCCGCCGGCCGGCAAGTCGCGCACTTTGTTGTGCAGCATCATCACCGGCTCCGGGCAATTCAGCCCAGTGGCGTCGAGGGTGTCATCAGGAAGCGTAGGGGTTTGCAAAGACATCAGTGGGCTCCAGTTGCAGGCGGCCATTCTCGCGCAATGCCGTTCTTGAGGCCATCTAAGCGTGGCGAAACAGTGCAAACGCCACGCAGGGAGATCCACACAACCTTGGATGGGCAGGCAACATCAGCCTGGTCAGGCACGCTGCGCAGCGCCAACTATTCCAATAAGAGCCAGCCATGCGCCTTTTTCTGTTGCTTACCGCCCTCCTGCTCAGCGGCTGTGCCGCCCGTGACCATCTACCCGACTTCAGCGCCAGCGCGCAGCAGGATCTGCCTGCGACTTATTTCGACGCGGTAATCTACGGCCGCGACGGCACGCGCTTGTCGGCCACGGTGTTCCAACCAGCCCTCAAAGTCGGCGAACAGGCCCCAGTCATCGTTCACACCCATGGCTGGGGCGGTTGGCGTGTCACGGGGCCGAACGGCTTCTACGGCACCCAGATGATGTCCGGCCGCGCCGCGCTAAAAGCCTGGCGCGCCGGTTACTGGGTGATCAGCTATGACCAACGCGGCTGGGGTGGCAGCGAGGGCAACATCGAAATGATGGACCCCAGGTTCGAGGTGCAGGATGCCCTGGCGGTGATCGACTGGGCCGCCGCCAACTTGCCGCGCCTGAGTATGGACGCGCCAAACGACCCCAAGGTCGGCATGCTCGGCGAAAGCTACGGCGGTGCCGTGCAACTGCTGGCATCCGCAACGGACCCGCGCATCGACGCCATTGTGCCCATCGCCACCTGGTACGACCTCAGCGAAGCCCTGGCCCCGGACAGCCACCTGAAAATCGGCTGGGGCAGCGTATTGCTCAGCCTGGGCCTGGCGACTGGCTATGACCTGGGCAAATTCATCCAGACGCCCTACCTGAAGAGCGCCGACGGGCGCATGCGCGAACCGGTGCGCGCCGAACTCAAGGACCATAGCCTGACCAGCTACTGCGCACGCGGCCAACGCCCGCAGGCCGACGCACTGCTGATTCAGGGCATGCGCGACACGCTGTTCCCGCTCAATCAGGGCCTGGCGATTCGCGACTGCTTGCAACAAGGCGAGCATGACGTACGCCTGCTCGGCATGCAGGGCGGGCATATCTTGCCGCCACCCTTACAACGCTGGAGCGGCCTGCCACCGTTCAATAACGAAGCCGTGCTGCACTGCGATGGTCGGGCGATCAACCTCTACCAGAGCATCATCAGTTGGTATGAAGACAAACTGCGTGGCCGCAAAGGCGTGGCTGCGAGCATTCCCGAGCTCTGCATCAGCCTAGATCTGGATCAGGGCCTAACGTTACAGCAGTTACCGAGCAGCCAACGTTTCGAACTGCCTGCCACGACAATTCGCCCAATCAGCAGCGGGCTGTTGCAGCCCTCACGGTTTATTGCCTTACAGCAGGTGCAGCAACTCAGTGCACTGATCGGCGTGCCGCGCGTACTGCTGGAGAACCCAGAGCAACTACCGACGCTGTTCGCTGCTCTGGTGGTCAAGCGTGCCAGTGGCGGCAGCGAAGTGCTAAGCGAACAAGTCACCCCACTCAAGGGCCACCCCAGCACCGAACTGGCCGCCGTCAGTGCGCAGTTGCAACCGGGCGATGTGCTTGGCCTGCAGCTCAGTGGTTTCAGCGGCCAGTACCTGTTCAACGGTTCCTGGCAACTGCACAACAGCACCCTGCGCGGGGCCGTCGAGCTGCCGCAGTTGCTGCTGTTACAGCCGCAACTGGCCGGGCATTAAAACTATTTGCTTAAGCGGCGCAGGTGACAGGTCACTTCCTCGCGGTCGTGATAAAGCTGCTTACAAGCAATCGAGACCTTGATCTTGCGCTCGGCAAAACCATCCTCCAGGCGCTGCAATAGGCGGCGCACCTCGGCATAGCGTTGCTTCATCGGCAGCTTCAGATTGACCACCGCCTCACGGCAGTGGCCTTCGCCAATCCAGGCTTCCAGCAAGGCGGCGCTGCGGGCGGGCTTTTCGACGATATCGCAGACCATCCAGTCCACCGGCTGCTTGGGCTTCCAGGTGAAGCCATCAACCATCAGGTGCTGCACCAGCCCCGTATCCATCAAGCTTTCCGCCATTGGCCCGTTGTCGATGGCGGTGACCAGCATGCCGCGCTTGACCAACTGATAGGTCCAGCCGCCTGGCGCTGCGCCGAGGTCAACCCCGGTCATGTCACCCGACAGGCGCTCATCCCATTGTTCACGGGGGATAAAGGTGTGCCAGGCCTCTTCCAGCTTGAGGGTCGAGCGGCTGGGGGCCTCGCGGGGGAACTTCAGGCGGGGAATGCCCATAGGCCACAACGCCGAGTTATTCACCTCGGCCATACCGGCAAACACCTCGCGGCCGCTTTTGAAGGTCAACAGCAGGCGTGGCTTCTGTGCATCCTCGACCAACTTGCCGGCCTTAGTCAGCGCGTTGCGCAGTGGTGCCTCGAACTTCTTGCAGAAATTCGACAGTTCCTTGCCATCGTTGGTATCCAACACTTCCAGCCACAAGCTGCCGAACACTGGTGAGTCCGCGAGATGGCCGAGCAGCACACTGATACGGTCCAGCTCGGGCAGGTTGATAAACGCGCCGCGCGCCCATTGCCGTGGAAATATCAGCTGATTAAAGCACACGCCACGCATCAAGCGCTCCGCGCCATCCTCTTCAGTGCAGATAAATTCAGCGCAGGCGTTGCTCGGCTTTGCTTTGGCGTAGCCGGAAACATCTAAACGTGCCGCATGCTCGGAAATTTCCGCGCATACCTCATTCTCAAAACCAGGACGGCAGTGCAGCAGCAAGCTATTCATCGGTCACTCTCCTCAAGGCGCGCATCATAGCGGACTCGGGAACCCTTAGCCCTGTGACCTGTCCAGTTTGAACACCCTATGCTTAAACCCCGGGCTGCGACGCCGCAAAATATCTATTAGATGGCGACCAGCCGCAGGCCCTTAAATGGCAAGCCTGGCCAAGCACAGCTAGGGTGAACAGTCAGCAGCAATTAATCCGGCTTGCACCGTGGCAAGCCCCAGGAGATGCGCAATGCCTTCCTTAGACAGCCTGAACAGCCGCCGCAGCCTCGAAGTAGAGGGCCAAAGCTACCAATACTTCAGCCTGCCCGAAGCCGCTAAATCCCTCGGCAACATCGACCAGCTACCGATGTCGCTAAAAGTCCTGTTAGAAAACCTGCTGCGCTGGGAAGACGGTAAAACCGTCACCGGTAGCGACCTGCAAGCCATGGCCGACTGGCTAAAGAGCCGCAGCTCCGAGCGAGAAATCCAGTACCGCCCAGCCCGCGTATTGATGCAGGACTTCACCGGCGTACCAGCCGTAGTCGACCTCGCTGCCATGCGTGACGCCATGGCCAAAGCTGGCGGCGACCCGCAGAAGATCAACCCGTTATCGCCGGTTGATCTGGTGATCGACCACTCGGTAATGGTCGATAAATACGCCAGCCACAGCGCCTTCGAGCAAAACGTCGACATCGAGATGCAGCGCAACGGTGAACGCTATGCCTTCCTGCGCTGGGGTCAACATGCCTTCGACAACTTCAGCGTGGTGCCGCCAGGCACCGGCATCTGTCACCAGGTCAATTTGGAATACCTCGGCCGCACCGTCTGGACCAAGGAAGAAGACGGGCAAACCTTCGCCTTCCCCGACACCCTGGTCGGTACCGACTCGCACACCACCATGATCAACGGTCTTGGCATTCTCGGTTGGGGTGTTGGTGGCATTGAGGCCGAAGCAGCAATGCTCGGCCAGCCGGTATCGATGCTGATCCCCGAGGTAATCGGCTTCAAACTGAGCGGCAAACTCAAAGAAGGCATCACTGCCACCGACCTAGTGCTGACCGTCACCCAGATGCTGCGCAGCAAAGGTGTGGTCGGTAAATTTGTCGAGTTTTATGGCGACGGCCTGGACGATCTGCCGCTGGCGGATCGCGCCACCATCGCCAACATGGCCCCGGAATACGGTGCCACCTGTGGCTTCTTCCCAGTTGATGCGATCACCCTGGGTTATCTGCGCCTGTCCGGCCGCCCACAGCAAACCGTCAAACTGGTCGAGGCCTACTGCAAAGCCCAAGGCCTATGGCGTGAAACAGGGGTTGAGCCGCAGTTCAGCGACAGACTAGAACTCGACATGGGCAGCGTGGAAGCCTGCCTGGCCGGGCCGAAACGTCCGCAAGATCGCGTCGTATTACCTGACGTCAAACAAGCCTTCGACGACTTTATTGGTTTGCAGCTCAAGCCCGAAGCCAAAGCCGATGCGCGCCTGCTTGACGAAGGTGGTGGCGGTGCGGCGATTGGCAGCGCCAATCTGGTTGGTGAGGCTGACTACGAATATGAAGGGCAAACCTACCGCCTGAAAAACGGCGCAGTGGTGATTGCCGCCATCACCTCCTGCACTAACACCTCCAACCCCAGTGTGATGATGGCCGCCGGGCTGCTGGCGAAGAAAGCCGTGGAAAAAGGCCTGCAACGTAAACCCTGGGTAAAAAGCTCGCTGGCCCCGGGCTCCAAGGTCGTCACCGAATACTTCAACGCGGCCGGCCTGACCCGCTATCTGGATGAACTGGGCTTCGACCTGGTTGGCTACGGCTGCACCACCTGCATTGGCAACTCCGGGCCGTTGCTTGAGCCGATTGAACAGGCCATCCAGCAGTCCGACTTGAGCGTCGCCTCGGTATTGTCCGGTAACCGCAACTTCGAGGGTCGCGTGCATCCGCTGGTGAAAACCAACTGGCTGGCCTCTCCGCCCCTGGTCGTGGCTTATGCACTGGCCGGCAGCGTGCGCCTGGATATCACCCGCGAAGCCTTGGGCCAGGACCAAAATGGCCAACCGGTTTACCTCAAGGACATCTGGCCGAGCCAGGCAGAAATCGCCGAGGCAATCATCAAGGTCAACACCGCGATGTTCCACAAGGAATACGCCGAGGTTTTCGCTGGCGACGAACAGTGGCAAGCCATCGAAGTCCCGCAAGCCGCCACCTACACCTGGCAGGACGATTCGACCTATATCCAACATCCGCCGTTCTTCGACGCAATCACCGAAGCACCGCCACATATTGGCGACATCCATCAGGCGCGCATCCTCGCCCTGCTCGGCGATTCGGTAACCACCGACCACATCTCCCCGGCCGGCAACATCAAAACTGAAAGCCCGGCTGGGCGTTACCTGCGCGAACAAGGCGTTGAACCGGTCGACTTCAACTCCTACGGCTCACGGCGCGGTAATCATCACGTCATGATGCGCGGCACCTTCGCCAATATCCGCATCCGTAACGAGATGCTCGATGGCAAGGAAGGCGGCAATACCCTGCACGTCCCGAGCGGCGAACAACTGTCGATCTACGACGCGGCCATGCGCTATCAAGAGGAACAAACCCCATTGATGGTGATTGCCGGCAAGGAATACGGCACCGGTTCCAGCCGCGACTGGGCCGCCAAAGGCACCAACCTGCTCGGCATCAAGGCCGTGATCGCCGAAAGTTTCGAGCGCATTCACCGCTCCAATCTGGTCGGTATGGGCGTACTGCCGTTGCAGTTTAAGCCGGGCCAAGACCGCAAAACACTGCGCCTGACGGGCAAGGAACAACTCACGCTTCGCGGCCTGGATGATGTGGAGCTGCATCCTTCAATGACCCTGACCCTGGATATCCTGCGCGAAGACAACAGCCAGGAAAGCATCGACCTGCTGTGCCGCATCGACACCCTTAATGAAGTGGAATACTTCAAGGCTGGCGGCATTCTTCACTACGTACTGCGGCAGATGATCGCCAACTGAGGCCCTTGCCCTGCTGCCTCGTGCAGCAGGGTGGCAAGACGCCGTCAAGCAAGAATGGTAAATTTTGCGACAAAAATGTGACGTCAATCAAAAAGCGTTACACTCGCCAAAAATGGACTCAACCCTCAACTTCGCCGGCCCAAGGCCGATGAAGGGGTATTACAACAACGGATATTTGCCATGCGTAATAACCAGCCGGTCACTCAGCGCGAACGCAGCTTCCCCGCTCAACAGCGATTGATCTCGACGACCGACCTCAAAGGTCAAATCAGCTACTGCAATGACGCCTTTGTCGAAATCAGTGGGTTCACTCGCGATGAATTGATTCGTGCGCCGCATAACCTAGTGCGCCATCCCGATGTACCGGCTGCCGTGTTCCAACACATGTGGGACACCCTGAAAAAGGGTCGGCCGTGGATGGGCATCGTCAAAAACCGTTGCAAGAATGGCGATCACTACTGGGTTAATGCCTACGTCACCCCCGTGACGGAGAATAATCAGGTCGTGGGCTATGAATCCGTACGGGTAAAGCCCACCGCCGAACAAGTGCGACGCGCTGAAGCGCTGTACCTGCGGATTAACAACGGTAAGTCGGCCGTCCCCAGCCGTGATCGCTGGTTACCGGTGCTGCAAAACTGGCTGCCGTTTATTCTGATCAGTCAGCTTGGTTTCCTGATCGGCGCCTGGCACGGCTCCAGCTGGGGCTTTGCCTTGGCTGCCGTGCTCTCAGTGCCGTTAGGGCTAGCCGGGGTGAACTGGCAACAACGTGGCCTCAAACGCCTGCTGCTATTGGCTGACCAGACCACCTCCGACCCGCTGATCGCGCAAATGTACACCGACAGCCGCGGTGCTCAGGGCCGTCTGGAAATGTCTATTCTCAGCCAGGAAGCACGCCTGAAAACCTGCCTGACGCGCCTGCAGGACACCGCCGAGCAACTGACCAAGCAAGCCAAACAAGCCGATACCCTGGCGCACAACAGCTCTGCTGGCCTGCAACGTCAGCGCCATGAAACCGACCAAGTGGCCACTGCCATCAATGAAATGGCGGCTACAACCTTGGAAGTTGCGAGCAACGTCGCGCGCACAGCAATCGCCACCCAGGACGCCAACCGCCTGACCAGCGCCGGCCGCAGCATCGCCAGCGAAACCCGCCTGGCAATTCAGCGCTTGTCGCAGTCAGTCGGTGATACCGGTGAAACAGTCACCCGCCTCGCTCATGACAGTAATGAAATCGGCGGCGTGGTTGATGTGATCAAAGGCATCGCCGACCAAACCAACCTACTCGCCCTAAACGCTGCCATCGAAGCAGCGCGCGCCGGCGAAATGGGCCGAGGCTTTGCCGTGGTGGCCGATGAAGTTCGCTCCCTGGCGCAGCGCACAGCTGAATCAACAGGGCAGATTCATCAGTTGATCGCCAAGCTACAGCGCACCGCCGAAGAGGCCGTATTGACCATGGAAGTCGGCCGCAAACAAGCCGACGAAGGGGTTGAACGCGTACAGCAAGCCGACGAAGCCTTGGCCGGTATCAGTGATGCAGTGGCGAACATAGCCGACATGGCCAACCAAATTGCCGCCGCCGCCGAGGAACAGAGCGCAGTGGCCGATGAAGTCAATCGCAGCATCACCACGATTGCTCAGTTGGCCGATCAAACCGCTGGCGAAGCGCATGACACCGCCCTGCTCAGCGAGGCCCTAACGGCCACGGCACACGGCCAGTACGCTCTGGTAGAGCGCTTCAACAGGTAGCCTGGGGCGCACAGTTGTGCGCCCTCTACCGCCCCGCTACAAACACTCCGCTACAGGTTCTCGTAACGGTTCATATCCAGCACGCCAGCCTCAACAGGGTTGGTTTCCTGGATATACGCCGACATGTCATGGAAGTAGCGCCAAAACTCCGGGTGCGTGCGGCGCACGCCCCAACGCTCAACCACGCTCTCGAACGCGGTTTGATCACGCACTTGCTCCATTGCTGCAACAAACTCCGCCACCTGCTCCGCTGGAACGTTGAAGATAAAGTTCGGGTAACTACTGAGCACGCCCGGATACACCGTCAAAGTATCCAGCGCGGGCTGGTAGCGCAGTTCCTCACCCAACATGAAAGCCACGTTACTGTGCGCGCGATTACGCAGCAGGCTGTACACCTCACGCTGACCATTGGCGAGCTGCACCCTTAACAAGGTAGCCTCCGGCAACTGCTCAATCACCCTGAGTGCGGCACCGGGCTTGCCGGTCAGGCGGCTCAGCGACTGCTCGGCGTGCTGCAACTCAATCGCGATACCTGAACGATGACAATACGCGCCGTCGCAACGGTTGATCGGGTCCGGGCGCGCATTCAAGCTGCCATAACGCTCAAGCAGCGCGGTTACAAAACTGCGTTTAGGGTCGCTACCGGGCAGTTGCAAGGCGCTCGGGCTGTCAGTGTCAATCGACTGATAATCCAACCAAACCTTCAGCTTGCCGCTGCTCTGATACCAATCATCCAGATAGCCCTGGCGGGACTCAGCAGGCATCAAACGCAGAAAGTTGACCTCGGCACCGTTGCGGATCAGGTCGAAATACAGCCGCGTTTGCGCTTGGTGCGAAACATTGCCGAATACATCGAAGTTAACCACCAGTTGATAGTAGGTGCGCTCAAGTAAAGGGAAATCCAGCCACCAGATCGTCTGCGGCACTTCGCCAACCAGACCTTTGCCCACCGAGGCGCTGTCGTGCTGACGGAAGATCGACAGCAAGGCATTGTCGTTACCGGCCCAGATATGCGACCAACTCGCTGCCGGCGCATCGGCATATCGCTGCATGCGCAGCGCCTCGTAGGCATTGCGCTTATCACGGTATGAGCGCCACAACCCCAGCATGTCGCTAATGCCATCCAACTGCCCGGGCATTGCCAATAAATGAGTGGCCTCGGCGCGATACTCAGGGTCGGTGAGATACAGATCGTGTTTCGGATCTTGGAACAACGCCCAGAAATTATCGCGAATCACATCCGTGGCGATCTGCCCACGGCACACCGGGCCACGGATAAACGTACGCACGAAGTACTCCGCGTTATCCAGCATGAACTGGTAGCGCGCCTGCGGCGGAATCGCCGCAAAGGTTTCAAACGGGTTAGCGCGGCGTTGAATACCGTAGCCCGGCACGGCGTCGACTTGCCAGTCGCTGGCGAAGAACAGCTCTTTGATCCGCGCCAACTTCGCCGCGCTAAGCCCGTAAGTGATGTGGGTCTTATGCACAATGACCCCTTGCACCGGCTGTAGGCGGTAATAGAAATCGGTGCCAGGATCATCATTGGGCTGGCGCGTGGCGATGATATTAACTGGCTGACCGCTGGGCGTACGTGAGCGCACCAGCTGAAAGAAATGGCCCGACTCGCCACCAGCAAAATACAGATGAGCCAGGAACAGGTGCTCGTATAGCCAGCGCGAAACCAATGACTCACGTGCGCCGTGAGCATTCATAAAGGCTTCCCAGGTGGCCACTTGCTGCTCTTCTGCGGCACTGGCCTGCACGGCCTGCTGATCAACCGGCGCGCCTTGGGCAAGCCAGCGTTGCAGGGTTTGATAGTCGGTTTCGCTCAATCCGGTAACGGCGAATGGCATGCCGACTTGCGGGCTCTTGCGGGTAAATTCGGCGAATTCTTCGGGCAATGGACATTGATTGGCGCGGTCGATGCCAATATCCAGTTGCACCGGCAGTTTGCTATTGGCGGTAAAGGATTGCTGATGGCCCTGTTCCAGCATGCGCGTCATCAAAGCGGCCTGACTGCCCTGCTGATCCAGCACCGAGGTAAAGCCCTTACGCTGCCAGGCCGCAGTGCCATGGGCATCAACAAACAAGCGGGTGGTAGCCTGCGCTTCTCTGCGCGTACCGTTGTACACCGCCGCCTTACTCGCACCGCGCAGCGCACCCTCGGCACTGCCCAAGTTCAGCTGGCATGGCGAGTCGTAGCAGGCATGGCAGGCCACGCAGTTCTTGGTGAAAATCGGTTGGACGTCACGGCTGTAAGAGATGGGCTCAGCGGCTTGCAATGAGCCGATGAACAAAAAACACGCGCCAAGCAGTAAGCGGCAGAACATGAAAACGTCTCTAAAAGGGCTTGAGGGGCGATTTTAGCTGGCTCCAGCCAGTAAAGGTTAGCCCGCGAACATGAATAGGATTCATGTGAAAGCACAGACCACTGCAAAAGCGCGCAGCTTTGCTATCATCGCCGCCTTTGTTTACGCGCCTCAGGTAGCTCCCCATGTCCGATCGTAATGCCCGCCTTCATGCCCTACAGAAGGCTCTCTCCGAGCGCATCCTGATCCTCGACGGCGGCATGGGCACCATGATCCAGAGCTACAAGCTGGAGGAAGAGGACTACCGTGGCGCGCGCTTTGCCGACTGGCCGAGCGACGTCAAAGGTAACAACGATTTGCTGATTCTCAGCCGCCCGGACGTCATCGGTGCCATCGAGAAGGCCTACCTGGATGCCGGCGCGGACATCCTGGAAACCAACACCTTTAACGCCACCCAGGTATCCCAGGCCGATTACGGCATGGAGAGCCTGGTGTATGAGCTGAACGTCGAAGGCGCGCGCCTGGCCCGCCAAGTGGCCGATGCCAAGACCCTGGAAACCCCGGATCGTCCGCGCTTTGTTGCCGGCGTGCTCGGTCCAACCAGCCGCACCTGCTCGCTCTCCCCCGACGTCAACAACCCCGGTTATCGCAACGTCACCTTCGATGAGCTGGTGGAAAACTACACCGAGGCAACCCGCGGCCTGATCGAAGGCGGCGCGGACATGATCCTGATCGAAACCATCTTCGACACCCTCAACGCCAAGGCGGCGATCTTCGCCGTGCAGGAAGTCTTC
Organism: Pseudomonas sp.; assembly: GCF_046581935.1. Lineage (GTDB taxonomy): Bacteria > Pseudomonadota > Gammaproteobacteria > Pseudomonadales > Pseudomonadaceae > Aquipseudomonas. The sequence continues at coordinate 4,823 of NZ_JAYGFK010000001.1, read as the reverse complement.
GAGCAGCAGGGCTTCGAGCTGCCGATCATGATTTCCGGCACCATCACCGACGCCTCCGGCCGCACCCTGTCCGGGCAGACCACTGAAGCGTTCTGGAACTCGATCAACCACGCCAAGCCGATCTCCGTAGGCCTCAACTGCGCCCTGGGTGCCAAAGACCTGCGCCCATACCTGGAAGAGCTGTCGGCCAAAGCTGGAACCCACGTCTCCGCCCACCCCAACGCCGGCCTGCCGAACGCCTTCGGGGAGTACGACGAAACGCCGGAGGAAATGGCGGTGGTGATTGAAGAGTTCGCCGCCTCGGGCTTTTTGAACATCGTCGGCGGCTGCTGCGGCACCACGCCGGCGCATATTCAGGCGATTGCCGAAGCGGTGAGCAAATACCCGCCGCGCGCCATTCCGGACATCCCTAAGGCCTGCCGCCTGTCTGGGCTTGAGCCATTTACTATCGACCGCAACTCGCTGTTTATCAACGTCGGCGAGCGCACCAATATCACCGGCTCGGCCAAGTTCGCCCGCCTGATCCGCGAGGACAACTACACCGAAGCCCTGGAAGTCGCCCTGCAGCAGGTGGAAGCCGGCGCGCAGGTGATCGACATCAACATGGACGAGGGCATGCTCGATTCGCAGAAGGCCATGGTCACCTTCTTGAATCTGATCGCCGGCGAACCAGACATCTCCCGCGTGCCGATCATGATCGACTCCTCCAAGTGGGAAGTGATCGAAGCCGGCCTCAAGTGCATCCAGGGCAAGGGCATCGTTAACTCGATCTCGATGAAGGAAGGCGTCGAGCAGTTCAAGCACCACGCCAAGCTGTGCAAGCGCTACGGCGCGGCCGTGGTGGTGATGGCCTTCGACGAAGCCGGCCAGGCCGACACCGCCGCGCGCAAGCGCGAAATCTGCCAGCGCAGCTACGACATTTTGGTCAACGAAGTCGGCTTCCCGCCGGAAGACATCATCTTCGACCCGAACATCTTCGCCGTAGCCACCGGCATCGAAGAGCACAACAACTACGCGGTCGACTTTATCGAAGCCTGCGCCTACATCCGCGACCACCTGCCCCACGCGCTGTCGAGCGGCGGCGTGTCCAACGTGTCGTTCTCCTTCCGTGGCAACAACCCGGTGCGTGAAGCGATTCACTCGGTGTTCTTGTACTACGCGATCCAGAACGGCCTGACCATGGGCATCGTCAACGCCGGCCAGTTGGAAATCTACGACGAGATTCCCAAAGAGCTGCGCGACGCCGTGGAAGACGTGGTGCTCAACCGCCACGACGGCGCGACCGAAGCGCTGCTGGCGATTGCCGACAACTACAAGGGCGACGGCAGCGTTAAGGAAGTCGAAACCGAAGAGTGGCGTACCTGGAGCGTGGTGGACCGCCTCAAGCACTCGCTGGTCAAAGGCATCACCAGCCACATCATCGAAGACACCGAGGAATGCCGCCAACAGTGCGCACGCCCCATCGAAGTGATCGAAGGCCCATTGATGGCCGGGATGAACGTGGTCGGCGACCTTTTTGGCGCGGGCAAGATGTTCCTGCCGCAGGTGGTGAAATCCGCCCGCGTGATGAAGCAGGCGGTCGGTCACCTGATCCCCTTTATCGAGCTGGAAAAAGGCGACAAGCCGGAAGCCAAAGGCAAGATCCTCATGGCCACGGTAAAAGGCGATGTGCACGACATCGGCAAGAACATCGTCGGCGTGGTACTCGGTTGTAACGGCTACGACATCGTCGACCTCGGCGTGATGGTGCCGGCCGAGAAAATCCTGCAAACGGCGATTGCCGAAAAATGCGACATCATCGGTCTGTCCGGGCTGATCACCCCATCGCTGGACGAAATGGTGCATGTCGCCCGCGAAATGCAGCGCCAGGGCTTCCACCTGCCATTGATGATCGGCGGCGCGACCACCTCGAAAGCCCACACGGCGGTAAAAATCGAGCCCAAGTACCAGAACGACGCGGTGATCTACGTTACCGACGCCTCGCGCGCGGTCGGCGTGGCCACGCAGTTGCTGTCGAAGGAACTGAAAGCCGATTTTGTCGAGCGCACCCGCCTGGACTACATCGAAGTACGCGAGCGCACCGCCAACCGCAGCGCCCGCACCGAACGCCTGAGCTACGCCAAATCGATAGAGAACAAACCCAAGTTCGATTGGGCGAACTATCAGCCCAGCGTGCCGACTTTCACTGGCGTGAAGGTACTGGACAATATCGACCTGAATGTTCTGGCCGAATACATCGACTGGACGCCGTTCTTTATCTCCTGGGACCTGGCCGGCAAGTTCCCGCGCATCCTCACCGATGAAGTGGTCGGCGAGGCCGCCACCGCGCTGTATGCCGACGCCCGAGAAATGCTGAAGAAGCTGATCGACGAGAAGCTGATCAGCGCGCGTGCCGTGTTCGGCTTCTGGCCAGCCAACCAGGTGAATGACGACGACCTGGACGTCTACGCCGATAACGGCGACAAGCTGGCCACCCTGCACCACCTGCGCCAGCAAACCATCAAGCCGGACGGCAAGCCGAACTTCTCCTTGGCCGACTTTGTTGCACCGAAAGACAGCGGCATCACCGATTACGTTGGCGGCTTTATCACCACCGCCGGTATCGGCGCGGAAGAAGTCGCCAAGGCGTATCAAGAAGCCGGCGACGACTACAACAGCATCATGGTTAAAGCCCTGGCCGACCGCCTGGCCGAAGCCTGCGCAGAATGGCTGCACAAAGAGGTACGCACCACCTATTGGGGCTACGAGCCGGGCGAGGCGTTGAGTAACGAGGAACTGATCAAGGAAGCCTACAAAGGCATCCGCCCTGCTCCCGGTTACCCGGCTTGCCCCGACCACACCGAGAAAAAAGCCCTGTTTGAATTGCTCGACCCGGCGGCCGAATTCAATAAGGCCGGCGACAGCGGCGTGTTCCTCACTGAGCACTACGCCATGTTCCCGGCGGCTGCCGTGTCCGGTTGGTACTTCGCCCACCCGCAAGCGCAGTACTTTGCCGTCGGTAAAATCGACAAGGATCAGGTGGAAAGCTACACCGCCCGGAAAAAGCAGGACCTCAACGTCAGCGAGCGCTGGTTGGCACCGAACCTGGGTTACGACAACTAACACACGGCGGCGGGTACACACGGCAGCGGAGGGCTTGCAGCTGAGCCCTCCGCCGTTGTGATGAGGCCTTTCTCAGCCAACCACTGCTGGGCATTGCCCCCGGTGCGCGAGCCCTCCTTATGCACAGCCTTGATCAACTTCGCAGCGGAGAACTGGCCGGTATTCCTCGGCTAGACCTTTGCTGCGATCTGCACGACTTTCCAGAGGAAATTTTCTCTCTGGCCGACAGCCTCGAAGTGCTCAACCTCTCGGGCAACCGCCTCAGCGCACTCCCCGCCGACCTAACGCGCCTGCACAAACTGCGTATTGTGTTTTGCTCAGACAACCTATTCACCTCAGTACCTGAGGTGTTGGGCCGCTGCACGCAACTCGAAATGATCGGTTTCAAGAGCAACCGCATTCAACACCTGCCCGCTGCGGCACTGCCGTCCGCGTTGCGCTGGCTGATCTTGACCGACAATCAACTCCAGCAGCTACCGGCTGAGTTAGGTGACTGTGCCCACTTACAAAAGCTGATGTTGGCGGGCAACCAGCTGCGCGCCCTACCCGAAAGCCTGGCCAATCTGCAGCGCCTGGAGCTGCTGCGCATTGCCGCTAACCGCCTAGAACATCTGCCGGAATGGCTCACGGCATTACCGTCCTTGTGCTGGCTGGCCTTTGCCGGCAATCCATTCAGTGACGCCAGCGAAGCTGCAATTCTCCAGCAACATCCACTGCCAACCATCGCCCGTGACACCCTTGAGCTGGGTGAAATACTCGGCCAGGGCGCCTCGGGGATAATCCGCAGTGCAACCTGGCAGGAGCCCAATCAGCCGGCGCAGGCCATGGCGGTGAAACTGTTCAAAGGCGATGTAACCAGCGACGGGCTTGCCCACAGTGAGATGGCCGCCTGTATAGCAGCCGGGGCACACAACAACCTGATCAGCGCTGCCGGCCCACTGCAACCCCTGCAGGACGCCCCGCCCGGCCTGCTACTGGCGCGTATTACACCGAGCTTCCAAGCACTGGCCGGACCGCCCTCACTCGCCAGCTGCACGCGCGACTGCTATGCCGAGCAGCGTCGTTTCACCGTGGCAGAAGCCTTACGCATTTTGCGCGACACCGCGGCGGCCGTCGTTCACCTGCATCAACGCGGCATTCTCCACGGCGATTTGTATGCCCATAACCTGCTGGTCGACCCAGCCGGGCACACCCTCCTGGGCGATTTCGGCGCAGCGTCGTTTTTTGACCCACAGAGCAACAACGGAATTGCCCTGCAACAGCTTGAGGCCCGGGCCTTTGCCTGCTTGCTAAAGGAGTTGTTAGTGCGTTGCAACAAAGACGACCAGCCCGCTCAACAAACCCGCTTGTGGCACCTGCATACGCGCTGCAGCCACCCGCAACCGGCCGAGCGTCCGTTGTTTGCCGAGATTCAAGAGTGCCTGCAAGGCTGCAACGTGGCCTAAATAAATCATCAACGTTCAAAAGGCGTCGGCGATTAATTATCTAGCTGCCTGACCACTGCGAATTGATCAGAAATAAGTCACGCGCCTTATTTGGCTCGACGTAATCAGCAGGCACCGATTGGCCGAAGGCAGAAATCGGCCGATTCTGTTGAAAAAGTAGCGGCCTCCCCATGCCGTTGGCAAAATTGCTTTGTCAGCGAGCGTGGGGGCGAACAGCATGATGGGACAGTTACCGGGAGGACAGCAGCGCCTGTTCTACTCGTTCAATCTGGAAGA
>NZ_JAYGFK010000005.1:0-130239 GCF_046581935.1 Pseudomonas sp. | reverse complement strand
CCGGGTGATCAAGCGCCAGTTCGGTTATGTGAAAACACGCTTCCGTGGCTTGGCTAAAAATACTGCACAGTTGGTGACGCTGTTTGCCCTGTCGAACCTGTGGATGGCACGCCGATATTTACTGACGAATGCAGGAGAGGTGCGTCTGTAATGTGGGGAATAGCAGCTGCGAAGCGTTCGCAGCGGCTAAAAATACTTAAATGGGCGAGGTGTTGATCGATTTTTGGTCAATAGCCGTTTTAAAAATCAGCAAGGGCTGAAGTCGACCGGAAATACAGGGCTACTTCAGAGCATCCTTAGCTGACCATCTACGTAGTACTTTTCACTACCAAAGTTATTTAGCTCTATTTCAAATATGTGATCGTCAATCTGAGTGGAGGATCGCATGTGGTCCCTAACGCTAAATTAAGGGGCGGGCTTTAGCCCGTCCCAACGAGCGCAGCGAGTGGCTTGAATGCCTGGTTAGGCTTCGATGCCGCGCCAAGCGCAAAGCACGAAACGACTCGTTGCTGGATATTGGGCTTTGAGCATACGCGTGCAGCCCTTTCGGTAAAAGTGCATGGGAATACAAAAAGCCGGCGCACACCGACTTCCCTGCTACCTCGACGCGCATTTGAGTTTGTTGGCGCAAATGTTCCGGGGCGGACTCGAACGAACGACGCGAACTTGCAGACTGACAAAGATAATTGTTATTTGTGCGCATAACTTCCCTGTACCCTTTTGTGCTCTTCCGCCTAACGTTAAATTAAGGGGCCGGCTTTAGCCGGTCCCAACGAGCGCAGCGAGTGGCTTGAATGCCTGGTTAGGCTTCGGTGCCCCGCCAAGCGCAAAGCACGAAACGACTCGTTGCTGGATGATTGGCCTTGAGCATACGCGTGCAGACCTTCCGGTAAAAGCGCATGGGAATTCAAAATACCGGCCCGCGCCGACTCCCCTACTACCTCGACGCGTATTTGAGTTTGTTGGCGAAAATGTTTCGGCGCGGACTCGAACGAACGACGCGAATTTGCAGACTGAAAAAGCCAATTGTTATTTGAACGCATAACTTCCTTGTTCATTCTTTGCTCTTCCGCCTAACAGTGATTTGATGGAATTCCGCGTTAATCCGATAGTAGGGAGTTCTTCATAATCCCGCACCATCTAGATCAAGCGAAATAAAAATCAAAAATAATCAACTACTTACAATAAATCCACCGGACTCGCTACGTACTCGCTTGACTTCCGTATTTGACGCAACCATTACCACTGTATACAAATACAGCAATCTAGTTTTCTGGAGCCGACATGGACAGTTCAGCCAGCAAACCCCGCCTGCGGGAGCAGTTTAGATCGGTGATGCGTGTGAATCACTACAGTATCCGTACCGAGCAATCCTATTGGTACTGGATTCGCTACTTTATCCGCTTCCACAAATTACGCCATCCGTTGGAGTTGGGTGAGGCTGAGGTGAATGCCTTTCTTACGTGGCTGGCGGTGGAGCGTAAAGTCGCGGCGGCCACTCAGAATCTGGCACTCAATGCGTTGGTGTTTCTCTATGCCAAGGTTTTGGATCAACCTTTGGGGCAGGTTGGTGAGCTGGTTCGTGCCAAGCGCTCGGCGCGTATTCCTTGTGTACTGACTCACGCTGAGGCCACAGCGTTAATCGCGCAGCTGAGCCAGCCTTACCAGTTGCTGGCGTCGTTGATGTATGGCGCGGGGTTAAGGGTGGTGGAGGCGGCACGTTTGCGTATCAAAGATGTGGACTTCGATAAGCAGGTGATCGTGGTGCACGATGGTAAGGGGGCGAAGGATCGCACTACCCTGCTGCCCTCCTCGTTGATTACGCCTTTGCTGGAGCGCAAGCAGCGCATGTTTGACGCGTGGACGCAGCAGGATAATTTTTACCAAATCCCCGTTAGTCTGCCTTTCGCCTTACGCCGTAAGTATCCACACGCGCCGCGTGCATTTGGATGGCAGTGGTTATTTCCCTCGATGAATATGTGTACGGATGAAGACGGCATGGTTGTGCGTCATCACATTCATGTCAGCTCCATTCAGAAGGCCGTGCGCCAGGCGGTGCGGCGCTCGACGTTAGCGAAGCCTGCCGGCTGCCACACGTTTCGTCATAGCTTTGCCACTGAGCTGTTACGGCGCGGCAGTGATATCCGTACCGTACAAACCTTGCTGGGGCATGCCGATTTACGCACTACGCAGATTTACACCCATGTGCTGGGGCAAGGTTTTGCCGGGGTACAAAGCCCGCTGGGTTAGCTGAGTAAGCCTTTCGGGGAGTTACTTATGCTGTCTATAGATGCAGATCAATTCCCCCATCTGCCACAGCCCTTCTACGCCATCTGATCTGCTTTTTATTTGAAAACCTGAGTCTGTTATCAGATCAGTCTCAACTGCATAGTTCGCCTCGCCTGATAAAGCCCGACGAGGCCCGTAATGAGCGAACGTATTTCCGCGCAGATCATCGAAACCATCGACCCGCGCCAGCCTATCCGCCTGACGCCTTCGCAGGCTGGCGGTCCGATTCACACCCGTAGCTTCAGCGGTTATTTCCGCAATCTGCGCCTCTACGGCGCGGGTCTGTTGTTTCTGATTTTCTTCGGCACCGCCTGGCTCGACTGGGGAGGCCGCCAAGCCGTGTTGTGGAACCTGGCCGAGCACCGCTACTACATATTCGGCGCGACCTTTTGGCCGCAGGATTTCACCCTGCTCTCGGCGCTGCTGATTATCGCCGCATTCGGTTTGTTCACCATCACGGTGGTGGCTGGGCGTGTGTGGTGTGGCTACACCTGCCCGCAAAGCGTGTGGACCTGGGTGTTTATGTGGGCGGAGAAAGTCACCGAGGGCGAGCGTAATCAGCGCATCAAGTTAGATGCCGCGCCGTGGTCGCTGAATAAGCTGCTGCGGCGCAGTACCAAGCACACAATCTGGCTGGGCGTCAGCCTACTCACGGCACTGACCTTTATTGGCTACTTCACGCCGATCCGCGAGCTGGCCCAAGCGCTGTTTACCTTGCAACTGGATGGCGGCACGTTGGTGTGGGTGCTGTTTTTTATGGCCGCTACCTACCTTAATGCCGGTTGGTTGCGCGAGAAGGTCTGCGTGCATATGTGCCCGTACTCGCGCTTCCAAAGTGCAATGTTTGACGATGACACGCTGCTGGTGGCCTACGACGCCAAGCGCGGCGAAGGCCGTGGCCCGCGCAAGAAGGACAGCGATCACAAAGCTGAAGGCCTGGGTGACTGCATTGACTGCCTGATGTGCGTGCAGGTGTGTCCAACGGGTATCGATATTCGCGACGGCCTGCAGATTGACTGCATCAGCTGCGGTGCCTGTATCGATGCCTGCGACGGGGTCATGGACAAAATGGGCTATGCCAGAGGGCTGGTGGGCTATCACTCCGAACGCCAACTGCAAGGCGGCAAAACCCTCTGGCTGCGCCCCCGCTTGATCGGTTACAGCATCGCTCTGGTGTTAATGATCGCAGCCTTTATTTGGGCACTTAACGCGCGCTCGATGTTGTCGATCGACTCCGCCAAGGACCGCAGCATGTTTCGTGAGAACCAAATGGGCCAGATCGAGAACACCTACCTGCTCAAGGTAATCAATAAAACCCAAAAGCCCCAGCAGTACGCCCTGTCATTGCTCGACAGCCCTGGCCTGCGCCTGGACGCTCCGCAAAAGTTGCAATTGAACCCAGGGGAAATCCTCGATGTACCGGTCACCGTGGTGCTGGAGAGCGAACAGGCTGAGTCCAGCACCCTGCCCGTGCGCTTTGCGATCCATAACCTGACCGATGCCAGCGAGCAGGCACAAACGCAGAGCATCTTTCTCTCACCACGCGGGCGCTGACAGTCGCATGACCAAGCAACTCCCCGTAGAGTGCGGTCATCTAATGGCCGCGCCTACGGACACAATGAAACGCTACGAGAAATTTGCCGACGAAATTGCCGCGCTGATCCGCACCGGCGTGCTGGCCCCGGGTGAAAAGGTCCCGTCGGTGCGCCACGCCAGCCGTACCTACGGGGTCAGCCCGTCCACGGTGTTTCAGGCTTATTACCTGCTGGAAGACCGTGGCCTGATCCAGGCACGGGCGCGCTCCGGCTATTTCGTGCGCGAGCTGGCGCGGCATTCGCTGGCCGAGCCGGAAACCAGCCAGCAGCCGACGCAAACCACCGAAGTGGATGTCAGCGAGCTGGTGTTCTCGGTGCTTGCCTCGTTGAAAGACCCAAACACCGTACCCTTCGGCTCGGCCTTCCCCAGCCCGCAGCTGTTTCCTCTGCCACGCCTGGCGCGCTCCATGGCGCAAAGCGTGCGTGATATGCAGCCGCAAGCGGTGATCGCCGACATGACCGAGGGCAACCCCAATCTGCGCCGGCAGATTGCCCTGCGTTATATGGTCAGCGGCGTGATGTTGCCGCTGGAGGAACTGGTGATCACCAGCGGTGCCATGGAAGCGCTGAATCTGTGCCTGCAAACAGTGACCCAACCCGGCGATCTGGTAGCCATCGAAGCGCCGGCGTTCTATGCCACGCTGCAAGTACTGGAGCGCTTAAAGCTCAAGGCCGTGGAAATCCCAGTCAACCCGCGTGAGGGGATCGACTTGAATGTGCTCAGCGAGCGCCTGGCCGATCTGCCGATCAAGGCATGCTGGTTTATGAGCAGCCTGCAGAACCCCCTAGGCGCGAGCATGAGTGACGAGAAAAAGCGCGCGCTATATGAACTGCTGCAACGCCATCAAGTGCCATTGATTGAAGATGATGTGTATGCCGAACTGTACTTCGCCAGTCAGCCACCCAAACCAGTAAAAAGCTTCGACCGTGAAGGCCTGGTCATGCACTGCGGTTCGTTTTCCAAGTGCCTGGCGCCCGGCTACCGAGTCGGCTGGGTTGCCGGCGGGCGTTATGCCGAGCAAATCAGCCGGCTCAAACTGATGACCACCATTTCACCGTCCGTACCGGCTCAGGCCGCACTGGCTGATTACCTGCAACACGGCGGTTATGACCGCCATCTGCGCAAGCTGCGCCATGCCTTGGAGGCGCAACAGGCTTCGATGCTGGCCTCGGCGGCACGACACTTCCCTGCCAGCACCAAGGTCACCCGGCCCAGCGGCGGCTACTTTCTCTGGTTCGAGTTCCCGCCGCAGATCGACGCCCTGCGGCTGTTCCAATTGGCGCTAGCCCAGGGCATCAGCCTGGCACCGGGGCCGATCTTCTCGGCCACCCGCCGCTTCGGCAATTGCGCCCGACTCAACTATGGCCATCCTTGGAACGCCGAGAGTGAAGAAGCCATGATCGTGCTCGGGCGCATCATTGCTTCCTTCTAAATGACGAGCCTGGGTCTATTTAGCTGAAATCTTTTATCGAGATTTTTCGCAGCACATCGACCACGGCTCGGCTAATTTAGCCGCCTGTTTACTTCAGGACTCGGTCATGGATTCAATCACCCAGGCGGTACTTGGTGCCAGTATTCAGGGCGCCCTGCTCGGCCGCTGGCAAGGCCGCAAGGCGTTGCTGTACGGCGCGATACTCGGCACCTTGCCTGATTTAGATGTGATTATCGATTACGGCGATGCCGTGGCCGATATGACCTACCACCGTGGTTTCAGCCATTCGCTGTTCGTCCTTACCGGGCTGGCGCTGTTACTCACCTGGCTGACCCGGCGCTTGCGGCATAACCCCGGTTATTCAGCACAACGTTTGTTTCTGACGGTCTGGTTGGCGCTGATTACCCACCCGCTGCTGGATGCATTTACCAGCTATGGCACGCAATTGCTCTGGCCGCTAACGCCGATTCCTACAGCGTGGTCGAGTATCTTCATCATCGATCCGCTGTACACCGTGCCGCTGTGTATCGCCGTGGCGCTGGGATTGCTCTGCGGCCTGCGTGACAAAGCGGCCAAAGCTCCGGCACTGGCGTTGCTGGTTTCTTCGCTGTATCTGGGCTTTACCCTGAGCGGCAAATATATGGCTGAGCAGCGCGTAGAAACTGAGCTGGCCCGCCAAGGTATCGAAGCTGAGCAGCTATTCAGTACGCCGACGCCGTTCAATAGTCTGTTGTGGCGAGTGATCGTGCTGGATGGTGAGGACTACCACGAGGCTCTGGTCGGTTGGTTTGACGATACACCCGCGCAACTGGAACGCATCCCCCGTGGCACGCACCTGGCGGCTGCACTCGCCGACTCCCCGGCGCATGCGCGCCTGGCCTGGTTTACCAATGGTGTGCTGCGCTATGACCAACTGGGCGAGGAATTGGTGGTCACTGATATTCGCTTGGGCATGACCGGCTTTCACCCCTTCCGTTTCGACTTTGCCACCCTGGAAAACGGCCATTGGCGAGTATATGACGACATTCAGCGCCTACCCACTGAGCGCGGCGACCTCACTCGCCTACAGCTGCTGTGGGCACGCATTTGGCAACCTAACGTGCAGGTGCCGCTGTTGGCCTGGGCCAATGAACTGCGGAGAGCCCCGCTTGCCAGCAGTAGCAGGTTATAGCACCCCTGAAGCTACGCCTACGGAGGCGCGCATATGAGCTAGGCTGAATTCCAACATTAGTTTCGTTGGGGTTTGTTCATGAATATCCGTCAAAAAATGATCGCATGCGGGGCTATCAGCGTACTGGCTGCGGCGTTACTCGGTAGCATCGGTTTCTGGGGGCAAACGCGCCTGGCCAGTGCGTTGAGCGAAAACCAGCTGAGCATCAGCGCCCTGCGCAACCATCTGGAAGGCGACATGATGCACGACGCTCTGCGTGCTGACGTTCTCGCGGCCTTTTATATAAACCCGGCTGACAGTGCCGCTGTAGAGCAATTACGCAATGACCTACGCGAGCACAGCGAATGGTTCACCCGCACCCTCAATGACAACGCCAAGCTGCCTCTAAATGAGGCGATTCGTCAGGCCATCAGCCAGTCGCAGCCAGCCCTTAAAGCCTATATCCAGCAGGCCGACGGCATTGTCAGCCTGGCCTTAAAAGACCCACAGGCGGCGCGCCAACAAATGGCCGCCTTCGATACCAGCTTTGCCGACCTGGAAGAAAAAAACGAAGCCCTCAGCGGTTTGATCGAAGCCCATACAGCACAAACCCGCAGCGACAGTGAAGCGGCAGTGACACAAGCTGCCTGGCTGCTGATTGGCGGTATTTTCCTAGTTTGCTGCGTACTCTGCCTGCTCACTACGCAATTAATGAAGGCGGTTCTGCGCCCCTTGGAAGCCGTTATTAGCGTCGCTCGCGCCATCGCTCAGGGCAATCTGCGTAACACCATCACCGTCGACAGCAAAGACGAAGCCGGGCAACTGCAGCAGGCTCTGGCGGACATGCAGGGCAACCTACGGAAGATGATTGACGGTATCCGCAAAGAAGGTGAAGAACTCCAGCAGACCGCCCATACGCTTAATGGTGCCTCGCAGAGCATCGTGCACAGCACCAGTGAAGAATCGCAGAGCGCCGCTAGCATGGCATGCGCCATGGAGCAGATGATTCAGAACATAGGCCAGATTGCCGGGCACGCACGCAATGCCCAAGAAATTTCCTCGCACTCCGAAGAGCTGGCCAGCAGCGGCGGTCAAGTGATTATGGGTGTGGTTGACGGCATGAGCCGGATTGCCGAGGCCGTGAACGAGTCCAGCGCCACCATCACTGCGCTGGGTGAATCGTCCGAAGAAATCCACTCAATTATCCAGGTGATCAAGAGCATCGCCGAACAGACCAACCTGCTGGCACTCAACGCGGCCATCGAGGCCGCCCGGGCTGGTGAGGCCGGCCGCGGTTTTGCTGTAGTCGCCGACGAAGTACGCAACCTGGCCGCACGCACCGCGCAATCCACCCAAGAAATAACCGGCATGATTGAACGCATCCGCAGCAGCACGGTGCAAGCGGTAAGCAGCATGCAAACCGGTGTAACACGGGTAAACGATGGCGTATCCCTGGCCCGCCAGGCCGGTGAGTCAATCAACGAAATCCGTGGTGGCGCGCACCGAGCCGCCGAGGTCGTGGAAGAGATCTCTCAGACCATCGGCGAGCAGAGCCGCGCTAGCACCGAAGTAGCCGAACGCGTCGAACACATCGCACAGATGTCGCAGCAAAATAGCCGCACGGTGCATGAGTTGGCCGATGCAGCAAAAAGCCTCGACCGCGTTGCACGTAGCATGCAGAACGCCGTGCTGCAGTTTCAGACCTAAGCACGCAGCTTAGCGGCTGTTTACAACACGGCGTCGGCATCGCAGAGATGTTCAACAACCGCTTAATCAGCTGCGAAACTGCGCCACCAGCCCCTGCAACTCCACGCCCAAACGTGCCAGCTCAGCACTCGATACAGCCGTCTGCTGGCTGGCATTGGCACTCTGCTCGCCAATGTCGCGCACTCGCGTGATGCTTTCACTGATGGTTTCCGCCACCGCACTCTGCTCTTCGGCAGCGGCAGCAATTTGCTGATTCATCTGTTCGATGGTGCTCACCGCCTGAGTAATGCGTCCCAGCGCTGCGCCGGCTTCACCAGCCAGCGTTACGGTGCGCTGAGTCAGGTTGCGGCTGCTATCCATTTTCTCGACTGCGCCTTTGGCCATAGTCTGCAGGCTGGCGATCAACCCTTCGATCTCCTCCGTGGAGTCCTGCGCACGCTTGGCCAAAGCTCGTACTTCATCGGCCACAACCGCAAAACCCCGCCCCTGTTCACCGGCGCGCGCAGCTTCAATCGCCGCGTTGAGCGCCAGTAAGTTGGTCTGCTCGGCTACATTGCGGATCACTTCCAGCACCCCGCCAATGCGCGCACTTTCCTGATTCAACGCAGCAATAGCCTCGGCAGATTCTTCAACTTCACCGGCTAACTGGCCGATCTGGCTAACAGCCTGCTGCACCACTTGGTTGCCTTGCTGAGCTTCACCGTCGGCATCGCGTGCCGCCTGGGAGGCCAGCTCAGCGTTTTGCGCCACCTCCTGCACCGTGGCGGCCATTTCATGCATGGCGGTGGCGGTCTGTTCGGTTTCCATTTTCTGGCTGTGTACGCCGGCATTGGTTTGCGCAGTAATCGCCGATAATTGCTCGGCCGCAGCAGCAATTTGACTGACGCTGCCTCCGATACGGCCAACCAAGGTACGCAAACTGACGCTCATACTCTGCATGGCCGCCATTAGTTGGCCCGGCTCATCGCGTCGGTCTTGGGGTAAGTCGTGAGTCAGATCGCCGGCGGCAATTCGTTGGGCAAACACCACAGTCTGCTGCAAGGGCGCGACAATCAAACGGGAGATAATCAGTGCAGCGAGCATGCCCAAAATCACCGCCGCACCGCCCATCGCACCGAGCATTAATAGGGCCTGGCGGCTGTCGTCAGCCATTACCTGTTCTTGTTGCGCCTTGGCTTCATCCACCGAGGCCAACACTGCCTGGGTGCGCTCAACCATCGCGGCTGAGCTCTGCTCACTTTGCCCACGCAACTGTTTGTAATTGCTGAACGCTTGCTGATAGAGCGTCAGTGCCTGTAAGGCCGTTTCGATAGAGCGCTTCTGCTCATCGTCGAGCCATACCATCAGGCTACGTGCCACGGTTTGCAGGTCGTCATTGACGTAGGTCCACTCCTCCAGTGACTCGGCCGAACCATCAATGATGTACTGGCTTTCATGGCCACGCAGGTCGAGCATGCGCTTGCTCAAACCCGAGGCGGTTTCTGCCAGGGTTAGCGGGTCGCTACCACGCAGCTTGTCACCCGCAAGACGCAACTCACGCACCGCGTCGTACATATCCAGCTCAATCACATCGAACTGATCACGCGCCTCTGCTGCGGCCTCACGCATCTGTGTGCGCGCTGCGCGGGCGTTGTCTTGCAACGCGACAAAACTGTCGAACTGGCTGCGGTAATCCGCGACAGCCTGCTGCATGCTTTTTAGCCGCGCTTGGTCAGCGCTAGACGCTGCCGCCACTTGTTGGGCCAATGTTGTTTCAACACGCGCTAGCTGCTCACGTACCTGGGTAGCCGCTTGATCGTTCTGGCGCAGGGCATAGTCACGCTCAGCACGCCCGGCCTGTAATACCTGCGAATCAATGTCCGAGAGGCGACTCGTGCTGGCATGCCCGGCCAGCACGGCTTGCACCGCCATAAAGCCACTGCCAGTAACGGCAATTGTGAGCAGCAGCACCAGGCCGAAGCCACACATGAGCTTTTTACCAACAGATAAATCAGCGAACAAACGGCTGGCAGAAGAGGACATAACAACGACTCCGTTTTTATTATCGAGCGCACCCCGGCAACGCAACAATCACCAGGCAAACACATGAACGACAGCAAGCAGTTTAGTCAGGTATTACTGCAACCCTTGCGCCATTACCCGACTCAATTCGCCTTAAAAGCCGCAAGGTTAAGCCAAGGCATGAACCAGAGCCGTTATTAGATAGCTTGCAGGCTGAGTACGCCGGCCGGGGAAGTCCTACTGCTTTAGCTATCGGCAGGTTACCGCCAATTCTTTATGGCGCATGGCGAGTTACCGCCACAAAACCTTCGTCAAAAATATGGCTAGGTATCTATTCGAGCAACAAAAAGGGCGCACGGCTCTTGCCCGTGCGCCCTTCTCTACCACCAACCAGCTCTACTGGGCCTAACGCCCAGCGAGCGCCGGTATAACCCGTGGCCGCAGCACCTCACCCAGTAGGGCCAGCAGACCAATAGCACCAACAATCCAGTACCAGTGCCCTACTGGATCAAACATCAGCCAATCCAGGGCATGCAGAAATACCACCATAATCAGCACCGGGCTGACATAGCGCACCATAAACAGCCAAACGGCATAACCCAGCGCCGGCAGGCCCAATTCATCACGCATAATCTCGCTGCGCAGTGCGTAACCGGCCAGAAGCACGGTGAAAATCCCGCCCAGCGGCATCATCCAGCGCGAAGTCAGGTAATCCAGCCAGTCGAAGAAGTTTTTGCCCATGGGCGTCCAGCCGGCCATCAGGTTGAACGAGAACATGGCCAGCAGGCTGATCACCAGCAGCACGGCTCCGGAAGCCGCAGCAGCCTTGAAGCGGCTGATACCATGCTTCTCATTGAGGTAGGCCACGGTGGCCTCAATCATGGAAATGGCTGAAGTCAGTGCAGCAATCGACACCATAGCGAAGAACAACGTCCCGAAGACCGTACCAAATGGCATCTGCTGGAAGGCCAGTGGCAGGCTCATAAAGATCAGCCCCGGGCCGGCGCTCGGACTCATGCCGTTGGCAAAGATGATTGGAAAAATTGCCAGCCCAGCCAGCAACGCCACACCGGTGTCGCAGATCGCCACAACAAAGGTGGTGCGCGCCACAGACTGGCCATCAGGCAGGTAAGAGCCATAGGTCAGAATCGCCCCGGAGGCCAGGCTCAGGGTAAAAAAGGCGTGCCCGAGGGCGGCCAGCAGCGCTTCGCCAGTGATTTTCGAGGCATCAAAGCTGAACAAAAAATCAAACCCAGCACTGAAGCCACCGCTGGTAAAGGCGTAGCCCACCAGAACCAACAGCATCACGGCCAAGCCCGGCATCATCCAGCGCACGGCATTCTCGATGCCCTTTTGCACGCCTTTAGCGACAATCCACAGGGTCAGCAGCGCCACCAGTACGCTCCAGCCGCCGAGCTGCCAGGGGTTGGCGTTGTGCGCCGCAAACACCCCGGCAAGAGCTTCAACGCTGGTGGCAGCCAAGGAGCCATCGAGCATTTTCACCGTGTAGGCAAACGCCCAGCCCGCCACCACCACGTAAAAACACAGAATCATAAAACCGGCGAGCATGGCCATGCCGCCGACGGCCTTCCACAGTGGGTTACCGTTGTTTTCCTTAACCACCCGACCGATTGCATCAATGGGGCTACCACGACCGCGTCGACCGATGGCGATCTCGGTCATCATCACCGGAATACCAATAGCCAGGATGCACGCCAAGTACATCAACACAAAGGCACCACCGCCGTACTCGCCGGTGATATAGGGAAACTTCCAGATGTTACCCAAGCCCACAGCGGAGCCAGTTGCAGCAAGGATAAAACCCCAGCGCGAGAGCCAGAGATTCTTGGGTTTTTCACGGGGCATGCGTCACCTGTTTGGGTTTACCTGTGACGAAATAAAACCCGCCGCGTACATGCGCAGCGCAGTGGTAAAACGTCGGGAGTGCTTTGCTGGGCAGGCATCGTCAGTGCTGCAGATGCCCATAAAGTTTGGCGTACAGCCCGCCTTCGGCAATGAGTTGTTGATGGCCGCCATCTTCAGCAATGCTGCCGCCATCGAATACCAGCACCCGATCGGCCTGCTTCACTGCACTCAGGCGGTGGGCAATGATCAGTGTGGTACGGCCTTGTAGAAACTGATTGAGCGCCTGATGCAAGGCGTACTCGGTCGCAGCATCCAGCGCCGAGGTGGCTTCATCGAGAATCACCACTTTCGGCTCGGCCAGCACCATTCGAGCAATGGCCAGACGCTGACGCTGACCACCCGAGAGGCGAACACCAGAACGTCCGACGATGCTGTCGAGCCCTTGCGGCAAGGCGCGGATAGTGGCCGCCAACTGGGCAATTTCCAGGGCGTGCCAGCAGAACTCATCGGTACGCTCACGGCCCATGCACAGGTTGGCGCGCACCGTATCGTTGAACAGCGCAGGATGCTGCAGCACCACTGCCACATGCTCACGCACTGCTTCCAGACCGATCTCTTGCTGGCTGCTGCCACCGAAACGAATCGTCCCGGCTTGCGGCGTATAAAGGCCGAGCAGCAGCTGCACCAAGGTGCTTTTGCCGCCGCCGCTGGCCCCGACAATGGCCACTTTCTCGCCGGGCGCAATACTCAGATTGAGGTTATCCAGCACAGGCTCATCGTTGTAGGCAAAGGTCAGCCCGCTGACTTCAATGCCTACGGTGTCGCGGCCCTTGAACGGGTCGACCCGGCCGGGGTACTGCGGCTCGTCCTGGCGCGCCAGCAGTTCATTGATTCGGCTCAACGCACCGCCTGCGGCATAGAACGCGTATTGCAGGTTAAGCAATTGCTCGACCGGGCCGATCATGAACCACAGGTAGCTGAACACCGCGAGCATCTGGCCAATCGACAGATCGGAAAATAGCACGGTGAGCATGGCAGCCGCCCGGAACACATCAATGCCGAACTGGAATAGCAAGCCGCTGGCGCGGTTGGAGGCGTCGGTTTTCCACTGTGAGGCCACGGCGTAATCGCGCACCTCCTTAGCGCGGCCACCGAGGCGGCCGAGGAAAAACCCCTGCCGGTTGCCGGCACGGATTTCCTGAATGGCATCCAGGGTTTCCGTCAGCGCCTGGGTAAAGCGCGAGGTACTGTCGTTTTCCTGTTTTTTCAGGTGTTTGACGCGCTTGCCCAGCTGCACCGTGGCGTAAATCACCAGCGGGTTGAACAGCAGAATGAGCATCGCCAGTTGCCAATGCATCCAGATCAGAATTGCCGAGGTGCCGGCCAGCGTCAGCATGGCCACCAGGAAACGACTAAGGGTTTCACCCACAAACTTGTCGAGGGTATCCAAATCGGTAACCAGGTGCGTGGTCACCGTACCGCCGCCAAGGCTCTCGTACTCGGCTAGGGAAATCCGTTTGAGCCGCTCGATCAGGCGAATACGAATGCGGTACACAATGTCCTTGGACAAGCGCGCAAACAGCCGCGCCTGCAGTACGTTGAAAATCAGCGCACCGCCGCGCAGCATCAAGGTCAGCGCCAGCATCAGGCCGATATAACCGGCCGCCGTTTCCCAGTTGCTCGGTAGAAAGTTGTTCATGACCTTGAGCGCGGTGTCACCGTCCTTGAGCAGCACCTCGTCAACTAACAAGGGCAGCAGCAAGGGAATCGGCACACTGCACAACGTGGCCAGTACCGCGACACAGTTAGCCCAGATGAGGGCTTTTTTATGATGCAGGGCCAGCCGGCGTATTTCAGCCCAACTCAAGCGATCAAGCATGTGCGACCCGTTCCAACCAACGCGCAAGCAGCGGCTGTAATGTCTCAAGTGGTTGATAGCCATTGGTCAGCAATGCCAGCTGCCCATTGTTGTCGGCCAGCAAGGTCGGAAAGCCGGCAATGCCTAAGTCCTTCGTCCAGCTGAAATCCACCGCAGTGGCTTCGCGCTGCGCCGTACTGTCAAAGGCCTCAGCAAACTCGATACCCGGTATGCCGGCACGCTCAGCCAACTCCACCAGCACAAGGGCTCGGGTTACATCCACGCCTTCGGTGTAGAACGCGCGCTGAATCAGTCGCGCCAGCGGCCAGACCAACTCGGGGGCCAGGCTGCGTGCGGTGACCAAGGCCCGGCAAGCTGGTTCGGTGTCGTACACCAAGCCCTCGGGCAGGCCCGCATTGAAGTTGAATAGCTGCCCCGTACTGGCGTTGACCGCTTGCCAGTAGCTCAGGTAGCGCACACGTGCAGCGGCATCAACGGCCACGCTGTCACGGCGCAAACCACCCAGTACCAACTCCAGGCCAACCCCGGCAGCCGCAGCCTGCTCAGCCAGCGACTCCAGCACAGGAGCAAAACCCCAGCACCATGAGCACATCGGGTCCATCACGTAGATAAGACGTGCTTGCATGCTTAAACCTCGCGCGATTTACGGGGGTTGTAGCCCAACGGGTGGGGTTGATTGCGGGCTTGCGCCAGTTCGATCTGACGTTGCCGCTCGCGGGCACCAGTACGGGTTTTCTCTGGCAGCGAATCCCAGCAATGCGGGCAACTGACGCCTGGCGTGTAGAACTCCGATTGGCGATCTTCCACCGAAACTGGGGTGCGGCAGGCGTGGCACTGGTCGTAATCACCTTCAGAGAGGTCATGACGCACCGTCACGCGGTTATCGAAGACGAAGCAATCGCCCTGCCACTTGGTTTGCTCCTGCGGGACTTCTTCCAAGTATTTGAGAATGCCGCCTTTAAGGTGGAAGACCTCCTCAAACCCCTCGCCCAACATGTAACTGGAGGCTTTTTCACAACGAATACCACCGGTGCAGAACATCGCCACTTTCTTGTGTTTGGCCGGGTCGAAGTTCGCCTTGATGTAGTCGGGGAATTCACGGAACGACTTGGTTTTTGGGTCAACCGCGCCCTCGAAGGTGCCGATGGACACTTCATAATCGTTGCGGGTGTCTATCAGCAGCACCTCAGGGTCGCTGATCAGGGCATTCCAATCCTTGGGTTCGACGTAGGTGCCGACCTGTTGGTTTGGATCGACGCCGGGCACACCGAGGGTGACGATTTCTTTCTTCAGTTTGACCTTGGTGCGATAGAACGGCTGCTCGTCGCAGTACGACTCTTTGTGGTCGATATCAGCTAAGCGAGGATCCAGGCTAAACCAGGCGAGCAGGCCATCAATGCCGGCGCGGCTACCGGAAACTGTGCCGTTGATGCCCTCTTCGGCAATCAGCAAGGTGCCCTTGATGCCGTTATTCAGCATGGCTTGCAGCAGCGGCTCACGTAGCTCGTGAAAATCGGTCAGGGAAACGAATTTATACAGCGCGGCGACAACGATCTTGTCAGTCATGGACAGGTCCTTCAGTAGTCACCCACGTAAAGAGCGGACTGGGATAAATATTGCCGGGAGCGATTTTCAACATCGCCCTGCGACGGCTCACAGAATGGCCAGCCTGGATCGCTGACCACAAAAAAATACGCCGAGTCAGGGTTTATTACACCCTGACTCGGCGGCGGTGCAGTTTACGTTTGTTGGCGCTTGCCGTGTAGAGGCGAATTGCCTCAATGGCCGCCTTTGCAAGTGGGTGAAGCCGGAGCCACGCCCTGCTGCAACCATTCATCCGGGGTATAGGTGTGCAACGCCAGTGCATGTATCTGGCCCATCAACTCACCCAACGTGGCATAGGCCTTCTGGTGACGTTTGACGGCGTTGAGCCCGGCGAACTGCTCACTCACAATCACCGCCTTGTAGTGGGTTTCCAGGCCACGGCTGTGCATGTGGCTTTCATCCAACACCTCAAGGTGCTGAGGCTGCAGGCTAGTCAGTGCCGCCTGCAATAGATCGATCTTTGGCATCAGGGCAATCACTCAGGGCTTCTTCGGCGTCAACTTAGTGGTCATGTCCGCGAGGAGCTGATTGACCTTGGGTACTGCTGTTTCCAGCTTGGTTTGAGTCAACTGTGCCGACTGCGCGGTCAATGTCGGCATCTGTTGCAGCACTTTCTTGCCCAGAGGCGACTCATAGAAACGGATCAGGTCTTTCATTTCCTGTTCGTTGAAGGTGCTGGTGTAGAGCTTGACCATGTCTGGTTTGATTTTCTCCCAACCCACAGCCTGTTCAAGAGCGGCGTTAGCTTGTGCCGTATAGGTTTCCAATACGGCCTTCTCGCTCTCGGGCGCCTTACTCTCGGCAAAGCGCTGAGCAAACATCTGCTGTACTTGGGCATACACAGGCACAGCGAGTTTGTCGGCACGCGCCAGCAGCAGGAAACGCTCGGCATCAGCCGCATGGCTCTTGGCATCGGCGAGCACCTGAGCGCTACCGCAGATCAGTATTAGGGCAGCGCAAAAGGCAGGTAAACGTGACATGTACGACTCCTGAACAAGAGAAAGAGCCCTGTTGGACTCTGTTAGCGGCATTTTGTGCCCAAGCGCTTCTCGTACTCAAGTCAGTACGCTGCTCACGCTAGGGTCTATTGCCGTTTCACTCGCGGCCACGCCGGAGCCAGTTTTTGCGCGAGGCAAGGCACGAGATGCGAAGTTTGGCAGGCCAAATGAGCCATCGAGTAACACCGCATCGCGTAAAAACTGGCCCGGCCCGTAGGGTTGCGCGGAAAATGGCCCCTGCTGCTGTTGCAGTACTTGGCAAGGGAACAACCATTACCTGCGTCCTGCGCCTAACCGCGGGCCATTTCTCGCAGCAACGCGGCTCGCGATGAAACGGCAACAGACCCTAGCACTGTGCACTAGCGCACAGACTGCTTAAAGTCCAAAATGCCAGCAATTGCCGAGCCTAAGTAGGCCTGTGCATGCTCACACGCACTAACAACTTGGCTTCAGTGCGCTGCTGCTCATACAGCTAAGCGCCTTCGCACACACATGGACGTGTTTGATGAATAGCTTTACCCACCCTCCTGAGCCATTCGCTGCCATCGCGCTCTGCGACAGCCACGGCCAACTTAACCCACAGGCAGTCGGCTGGTCGCCTAAGCCCATTATCGACTGCGCAATACCGGGACACTTCGGCCGACGTAAGCGCTGGAACCATTGGTGCATCACTACCCCGCAATGGGTGCTCTCCTTTACCCAAGCGGACCTTGATTACCTGGGTTATGCCGCCGCCTACTTTCTCGACCTGCAAAGTGGCGAAGCCGTTGCCTACAGCCAGTACCGACTATTTGCCCGCGGCTGCGCCCTGCCAAACCAGCCGCAAGCAAGCCACGAATTCAATCACCCACAGTTACAACTGCGGGTGATTGAACACACCGGGCGCACATGCATCACCATTAACGCACCCAACATTAGTGGCCGACCGCTGCAGGTTGCCTTGGATGTTCAGCGCCCTAGCCATCTGGACTCAGTCAATCTGGTAGCCCCGATCGACGCACGTAACTTTCATGCCACTAGCCGCCAAGTCGGCCTGCCATGCAATGGCAGCGTGCAACTGGGCAACCAGCACTACAGCTGTATCGCGGGGCAAAGTTTTGCATCACTGGATTTTGGCCGCGGCGTATGGCCCCTCAACAGCAACTGGATGCGGGCCGCCTTCGCAGCCCCTGGCGGTATCGCCGGCAACTTCGGGGCCGGCTGGACGGACTACAGTGGCCTGTCGGAGAACACCCTCTGGTTTGGCGGCGAACTGCAGCATCTAGATACCGCGATCACAATTTCAGCGCCAAACAATCCACGGGCCCCGTGGCAACTGCGCAGCCCAGATGATGCCGTCGACCTTACGTTTACTCCGCTGCAACGCCACCAGGCCTACCGCCGGACAGGCCCGTTCTATGCAAACACGCAGCAGTGGTTTGGCCATTTCGATGGTGTACTGCGCAGCCAGCAAGGTGAACGCGTCCCCGTCAGCGATGCCCTTGGTTGGCTCGGTGAGACCCACGCACGCTGGTAGTTGCCATTCAAGTTGAACCTCTGCGGCTACGTGGCGACCTAAGCTGAAATACAGCCAGACCGATGACGGTCTGGCAATCTGCTTCACGTTTCGCGCAACCGTCAGGAGAGCCGCAATGAGCCGCATTGAAACCGACAGCCTAGGCCCAATCGAAGTACCTGATGAGGCGTACTGGGGCGCCCAGACCCAACGCTCACTGCTGAATTTCGCCATTGGCCAAGAGCACATGCCATTGCCGGTAGTGCATGCCCTTGCACTGATCAAAAAAGCCGCCGCGCGGGTCAATCAGCGCACCGGCGCACTGCCTGCAGATATCGCCCGACTGATCGAACAAGCCGCCAATGAGGTACTGGCCGGCCAGCATGATGGGCAGTTTCCATTGGTGGTCTGGCAGACTGGCAGTGGCACGCAGAGCAACATGAACGTCAACGAAGTGATTGCTGGCCGCGCCAACGAACTGGCCGGCAACGGCCGTGGCGGCAAGGCACCGGTACACCCCAACGACCACGTTAATCGCGCGCAAAGCTCTAATGACAGCTTCCCGACTGCGATGCACATCGCCACCGTACAAGCCGTGCAGCAACAACTATTGCCCGCTCTGCATGAATTGCGCGACGGCCTACAGGAACAGGCCGAGCGACATATGCATCTGCTCAAAACTGGTCGCACCCATCTGATGGATGCCACACCGATCACCTTCGGCCAGGAACTGTCTGCCTTTGTCGCGCAACTGGGTTACGCCGAGCGGGCCATTCTGGCGAGTTTTCCGGCCGTCTGCGAACTGGCCCAGGGCGGCACAGCCGTAGGTACCGGTTTGAACTCACCGCACGGTTTTGCTGAAGCCATGGCCGCCGAATTGGCGGCTTTGAGCGGCTTACCGCTGACCAGCGCCCCGAACAAATTTGCCGCCCTTGCAGGCCACGAGCCATTAGTGGCGCTATCAGGGGCCTTGAAAACCCTGGCCGTGAGCCTGATGAAACTTGCCAATGACCTACGCCTACTGGGCTCTGGGCCGCGCGCCGGTTTTGCCGAGGTGCGTTTACCCGCCAATGAGCCTGGTAGCTCAATCATGCCGGGCAAGGTCAACCCGACCCAGTGTGAAGCGTTGTCGATGTTGGCCTGCCAGGTGCTAGGTAACGACAGCACCATTACCTTTGCTGCGAGCCAGGGGCAGCTGCAACTTAACGTGTTCAAACCAGTGATCATCCACAACCTGCTGCAGTCGATACGTTTGCTGGCAGACGGCTGCCA
This sequence comes from Pseudomonas sp., assembly GCF_046581935.1. Taxonomy (GTDB): domain Bacteria; phylum Pseudomonadota; class Gammaproteobacteria; order Pseudomonadales; family Pseudomonadaceae; genus Aquipseudomonas. The sequence goes on along the minus strand of NZ_JAYGFK010000005.1, from coordinate 110,949 downwards.
TAACTTCCAAGAGCATTGCGTTGCCGGCTTGCAACCGGATGCTGCGCGCATGGCCGAGCACCTGGAACGTGGCCTGATGCTGGTAACCGCACTGAACCCGCACATCGGCTATGACAAAGCGGCACAAATCGCCAAGCAGGCTTATCACGACGGCACCACGTTGCGTGAAGCGGCGCTGCAATTGGGTTATCTGAACAATGAACAATTTGACGCCTGGGTGCGTCCCGAAAACATGCTAGAGGCAGGCCAACATGAGTGAGGCGGTAAAGAGCGGCGCAACGCCACTGGAGGGCGACGGCAAGCGGATTCTGGTAATCCTCGGCACGCCGAAAGGCAACAGCTTCTGCCATGCCCTAAGCGAAGCCTATGCCCAGGGCGCGCGCAGTAAAGGCCACGTGGTCCGCGAACTGAAGCTGGGGGAAATGAGCTACGACCCAGTGCTGCGGGATGGCTACGAGCAAAGCCAGCAACTAGAGCCTGACTTACTTGAAGCCCAGCGACAGATTCACTGGGCCGAACACCTGGTCTTCGTTTACCCGGTCTGGTGGGGCGGCATTCCCGCGCTGCTCAAGGGCTTCTTCGATCGCACCTTTCTGCCCGGTTTTGCCTTCAAGTACCGCAACCGTTCACAGCTGTGGGACAAGCTGCTAAGTGGCCGCACCGCCGACCTGCTGGTGACCATGGACACCCCACCTTGGTACTTTCGCTGGATCTACGGCGCACCCGGACATCGACAGATGACCCGTACTATCCTCGGTTTCAGCGGTATCAAAACCCGCCGCCTGGCCGAATTCGCCCCGGTACGTCCCTCCTCCGAAGAACAGCGCCTGGGCTGGCTGCGCCGCGCCGAAGCACTCGGCGTACGCGCCTGAAATCTGGATGGTGTTGCATGGCACAGGGGACTAAGCCAATGCAGCCAAGCGTGCTTTTCGAGCACGCCAACCGGCCACGACTGATGGGCCGAGCGCCGTCAAGGCCGACCCCAGCATCACCAACACCGCTCCACCGTAGGCCAGGCCATTAATCTGCTCCGGCTGTACATGATCAGGCCACCAAGTAGCTGCCAGGGCTACCGAGGCAAGGGTTACCAGCGGCGTGAGCGCCAAGGTTGCACTAACCCGAGACGCCTCCCAATGGGCCAATGCTTCGGCAAACGCACCATAGGCCACCAAAGTGTTCAGGCAGCAAGCAAGCAGCAACCAGCCCTGCAAGGGGCTCAGCACGAGTACCTGTTGCGGCTGCGCCCAGGGTGTTAGCAACAGCGCACACGCCAGGTAGATCACCATCATCACCTGCAGCGAATTCCACACCGTTAGCAGCTGTTTCTGCGCCAGGCCATAAAATGTCCAGACAAACGCCGCCAGCAGAATGGTCAGCACTCCGGTGGTGTAAGTCGTCAGCGAGGTCAGCAGCTCACCCAGACGCTGATTGAAAAACAACGCAAAGCCAGTCAGCAGCACCAGCAAGCCCAGCCCTTGGGTAAGACTGAAACGCTCGCGAAAAACAAACAGGCTACTGATCAATAGCAAAATCGGTGCAACTTGGATCACCAGTTGCGCGGTGCCGGGGCTGAGTCGGTTGAGCCCCACCAAATACAGCACATAGTTGGCGGTCAAACTGACCACTGCCAGCAGCAGTAGCCAAACGCCCTTTTTACCCAACGGACGGAACGCCGGTAAACGCCCACTGGCCGCCAGATAAGCCAGAAGGATCGAACCGGGCACCAACAAGCGAAACCAGGTTACCGTCACCGGATCCATGGCCTGCAACACCTCTTTGAGCTTGATCGGCAGTACGCCCCACAGCACAGCCGTCAGTAGAGCGAGAAACAGTCCGTAGACCCAACGACCAGAAGAAATGTGCATAACCGCTCCGAAACCAGCGCCACAACCTTTGCCTGATGCTGGTTGCAGTAGAAGCGCAGCATTCTAGGTTGCAAGCTCTGACAGACACAGCGACAGCCAGGTACAGCTATGCAGTGGAACTGTACCGGTGGCCGCGCGAGGTCAGCCAGTTAGCTGACGCCAAAAATCACAAAAAATAGCCGTTCTATCTGTAAAAACCGCTAAAAATGACCATCTGTCGCTAACGCCTGCAATGCTGTAAAGGCCGCTTAGACTGAGTTCAGTAGCTCAATTTCGCGGGAGGTTCATCCATGTTCGGCCAGCGCCATATCGACCATAAACCCGGCACCCACTATCGCAGCGAGCGCGTCAGCTCAGTCAATGGCCAATACTTCTTCTCCACCCGCGAAGGCACTTTGGAAGGCCCGTATTTCAATCGAACGGATGCCGAAAGAGAGATCGCCTTCTATATCCGCCGAATGATCCAGGCTAACGAAATCATCGAGAGCCGCGCGTTTTGAACAAAAAATGGCCCACAAAAAACCGCGAGAAATCGCGGTTTTTTATGGGTTACCTACCAGCCGCAGCCTACAGGCAGGCTTATTTTCGCAATGGCAACCTGTCCATCGGACACGCGCTGCCTAGCGAAAAGAGCTGTATCTACAATTCAGCGTACCGCCTCAAACAGCCCGGTTGCGCCCATACCACCGCCCACACACATGGTGACGATGCCATAACGCAGACTGCGGCGTTGCAGCTCACGCACCAAATGGCCGACCTGACGCGAGCCAGTCATACCAAACGGGTGACCAATGGAAATCGAACCGCCATTAACGTTGTACTTGGCGTTATCAATCTGCAAACGATCACGGGCATACAGGCATTGTGAGGCAAAGGCTTCGTTTAATTCCCACAGGTCAATATCGTCAATGCTCAAGCCCTTGGCCTTGAGTAGCTTGGGCACCGAGAACACCGGACCGATGCCCATTTCATCCGGCTCACAACCCGCAGCAACAAAACCACGAAAGAACGCCAGCGGTTTGAGGCCCAGCTCGATGGCTTTATCCAGGCTCATCACCAAGGTCATTGAGGCGCCATCAGACAACTGCGATGCGTTACCGGCGGTTACCGAACCATCATCGGCAAATACCGGCTTCAGCGCAGCGAGACTTTCCAGGGTTGTGTCGGCGCGGTTGCAGTCATCATGGGCGACGATGCCGTCAACGATGCTCTTCTCGCCAGTGGCCTTATCTTCAACCTGATATTTGACGTGCATCGGCACAATTTCATCGTCGAACAACCCTTCTTTCTGCGCTCGAGCAGTCCGTTGCTGGCTTTGCAGGGCGTAGGCATCCTGCGCGTCACGGCTGACGTTGTAACGCCGTGCGACGATCTCGGCTGTCTGGCCCATGGGGTAGTAGATGCCCGGCACATCTTTTTGCAGCAGTGGATTGAACAGATTTTGCGTGTTCATGCTCTTCAGCGTCATGGTGATCGACTCGACACCACCGGCCACGATCACGTCGCTGCAACCGGACGCAATCTGGTTAGCCGCAATAGCAATGGCTTGCAGACCCGATGAGCAGAAGCGGTTGAGGGTCATGCCGGCCACGTTAGTGCCCAGCCCAGACAACACGGCCACGTTGCGGCCAATGTTCATGCCTTGCGCGCCTTCATTCGAACCGGCGCCGACGATGCAGTCATCAACCAATGCTGGATCGATGCCTGTGCGCGCCAGTAACCCATTGACGCAATGAGCCGCCATATCATCAGGACGGGTCAGATTGAACTTGCCACGGAAGGACTTGGCCAAACCAGTCCGTACGCTGTCAACGATCACCACTTCACGCATGCTGCACCTCATTGTTATTGGTTGAATTGCCAATGAGAATAAAACCGGACAATCTCACTCGGCGATGATTATTCATCAGCCGTATGCGCGACCATCCTGCAGCACACACTGTTGTTCCTCAGTCTTTAGCGAAGGCCGCTTCAATAGCTTCATTGATAGTGCGCAGCACTTTGATCCGGGCAAAGCGTTTGTCATTGGCTTCCACTAAGGTCCAGGGCGCGATTTCCGTACTGGTGCGATCAACCATATCGCCAACCGCATCGCGGTACAGCGGCCATTTTTCGCGGTTGCGCCAGTCTTCCTCGGTGATTTTAAAGCGCTTGAAGGGGATCTGCTCACGCGCCTTGAAGCGCTCCAGTTGGGTTTGCTGATCTATCGCCAACCAGAACTTCACCAACACAACGCCAGCGTCACTGAGCTGCTCTTCAAAATCATTGATCTCGCCATAGGCCCGTAGCCAGTCGCCGGTGCTGCAGAACCCTTCAACCCGCTCCACCAGCACCCGGCCATACCAAGAACGGTCGAACACGGTGAACTTGCCGCGCGCTGGCAAATGCCGCCAGAAACGCCACAGATAAGGCTGCGCACGCTCCTCCTCGGTCGGCGCGGCAACCGGCAAGATGCGGTATTGGCGCGGGTCGAGGGCACCAATCACCCGACGAATCGCTCCGCCCTTACCGGCGGCATCATTGCCTTCAAATACCGCGATCAGCGAATGCCGGCGCATACGTTTGTCGCGCATCAAGCTGGAAAGGCGCGCCTGCTCACTGACCAGTTGTTCAGCGTAATCTTCCTTGTCTAACTCCTGATTCATATCCAGGCTGTCGAGCAGCCCACGCTCATCCAAACTGGACGTCAGCGGCGCAGCATGGGGATGGGGCAACGGCCGAGTTTTCTCTTTGAGTGCGGCTTGCAGGCCCTCAAGCAAAATGCGCCCGACAGTCAGGCTACGGTAATACTCGTCTACCCCTTCCACCACATACCAGGGGGCGTAATCACGGCTGGTACGACGCAACACACGTTCACCGTAGCGCACAAATTTGTCGTAGGTTTTTGACTGCTGCCAATCCAGCGGGCTGATCCGCCAACTGTGCAGCGGGTCATCCTTCAAGGCATTTAAACGTGCCTTCATCTGCTGTTTGGAGAGGTGAAACCAGAACTTGAAGATCAGCGTGCCTTCGTCGCAAAGCATGCGCTCCATCCCCAGGGTGGTATCGATGGCCTGATCGAGCACGGCATTCTTGATCCGTCCATGCACGCGGCCTTGCAGCATCTGGCTGTACCAATTACCAAAGAACACGCCAATACGCCCCTTAGGCGGCAATTTGCGCCAGTAGCGCCAGGCCGACGGGCGAGCAAGCTCCTCATCTGTTTGCTGATCAAAGGTGTCGACCTGGATCAGCCGCGCATCCATCCACTCATTGAGTAATTTGACCGTCTCACCCTTGCCAGCCCCCTCGATGCCGTTGATCAGAATCAGCACCGCAAAACGCCCCTGCTGCTGCAGCTCGTACTGTGCTTCCAGCAGCGCCTCACGCAGTGCTGGAGCCTCGGCTTCAAAGGTTTCTTTATCAATGCTGCGGCCGATTTCGGCGGATTCAAACATGCTTCACTCCCTGGCAATGTCGCTTGAGCCTAGCGCGTTGGCTAGATCGCCGCACCCTTATCAGCGCCGGGTAATCAGCCCTTGCTTGGCCACTCGCGTCAACTGACGCACGGTCTCTTCGAGTTGGGCAGCGGCCGGGGCCTGAATAACTGCCATATCGAAATTGTTGCTGGCAAAGCGCGACAGAGATTCGCCGTCGTGAACAAAGTTGATCAGAAAGGTGCGCGGCCCTGCCCAGCGCCTGGGCCAGCCATCTAGGTAGCGCAACAGGGTTGGCTGGTGACTACCACCGAGAAGGATTTTCGGATTGCGCTGAATCAGCCCCGAAGTAATTGGGGCCAAGCGAATAAGTGGTTGGGCACAATGCATCGATATGTCTCCGCCTCATGAGTCCGCTGGGCAGCGGTGAGAGGCGACACCGAACCAGCGCTTTAGCGGTATTTCGAAGTCTCTGCAAGAGTGCTTCTAAGGGCGCTGCAATCAGCAGGTAACCCGGCGCCCCGCAAGTAGCTGTTTAAATCGGCGCATGGGCAGCATCCTAGAGAAGCGCCAACATCGCTGTCAAGACGCGCCCTCTTATGCACTGCCCAGCCAGATAACAATCGCCGCCAGCCATCTGGCGACAAGAGGTTTTGAATAAGTAATAACACTGTGCCGGGCAGTAATCCGTCGAACAATGGCTGAAGCCGGCTGAGCCCAGTACTACAACGCAAAAAGCCCACAGATGTGGGCTTTTTGCTGGTTACTGCAGCTTACTGATCAGCCAGCGATACGCTTGTCTAGCGACAGCTTGCCTGCGCCTTCGATCAGCACAGCGATGCTAATCGCCAGCAGTGCCAAGGCAAACTCGTAACCGTTGTTGCTCATAAAGAAGCCATTGGCCAAATGCACGGTGGCAATCGCTACCACCATAGTCACCGCCAGTACCGCTGCTGCCGGACGCGCCAGCAGACCGATGATTAGCGCTAGGCCACCAAAGAATTCGGCACTGCCGGCCATCAAAGCCATCAGGTAACCAGGAGCCAGGCCAATGCTTTCCATCCACTGGCCGACACCTTCCAGGCCGTAGCCACCAAACCAGCCAAATAGCTTCTGCGAACCATGGGCGGCAAATGTGAGGCCGGCGATGATGCGCAGCACGGTCAGGCCATAGCCTGCTTGAGTAGCAACAACAGATTTGATCAGAGCGTTCATGTGCAGTAGTCCTTGTAGTGGCGAGTTGATGGAGGAAATATTAAATCAATTAAAACGAAATAAAATCGAATAATATCGCTTTAACCAATCTATAAATTTGATCAATTTAGCCTTTCACATCCACTCGAAGCAGCGAGAGCACAGCCAAGGAATGGCCTAAAGAACCTATTTTCGTAGTTCATGCTGGAACGCGTTAGGTTCAAGAGCTGAAGACTGACCGATTGCTCAGTCGATGCTTAGTACGGGCACGGTAAGGCCGGAAGCACTTGAATAGAGAATCAAGGCTCCAGCGAATAGCGTTCGCGGTCATAAGCCAGATAGTACTTATTCACGCTATTCACATAGCTGACGACGCCCATCCCCATTTGCTCCATCGCCACCCGCTCCACCTGGAAGAACCACTGATTCGGGTTCAGGCCGCGCCTACGCGCTTCCGCCCGTAAGCCCTGCACCCGTTGCGGCCCCAAGTTATAGCCCGCCAGAATAAAAGCCATGCGCTCGCGCTCGTTAAGCTGTGGGCTGTTGAAATAGTTGCGGCGGATCATTGCCAGGTACTTGGCGCTGGCCTGCACATTGTTATCCAGCACATTGATATTGCTGATACCTACACTGCGCGCCGCAGCGGGGGTAATTTGCATCAAGCCAGTGGCACCGCTGGCACCTCGCGCAACGGGATTTAGCGTGGACTCTTTAAACGCTAACGCCGCCAGTGCTAGCCAGTCGAAATCATGCTGGGCAGCAAAGCGCTGCAACACCGGGCGCACTTTCTCTAACCGCTGACGCTCTCTGCGGCCAAGTGGGTCATGCACTTTGTACAAGCGTCGATAGACACGCTGAAATACCGCATCAAGATCTGCTGGGTCGTGATAAGCCTTGAGAAAGCGGTCAATACTCGCACCGAGCATTGACGCGTCACGCCGCACATACCAGCGCATGTCACCGTTGTTGGCCAACTGCAGATGGCGGTCTAGACGCAGCTTGGGCATCACCTTGGCCCAACGCTCAGCAATCGGCTGCTCAACCGCGGTCACACTGAAGATGTTGGCCTGCACCATCTCCAACACGTCCTCAATCGCCAAGGTTGGGTCGACCCACTCGATAATGATCGGTGAACGTTTGCTGTCGATCAGTTTTTGGTTTAGCGCGCGTATCGCTTCCCCAGCAACACTTCCCGCCGGTAAAGCCAGGCTGCGCCCGGAAAGCTGTTCAAGATTCTGATAACGCCGATTGCCCTGGCGGGCGACAATAATCAGCGGCACATTTCTACGGATAGCCGCACTGGCACTGAGCTTGCTGCCGCTGGGTATATTCAGCAGCTCACCAGGGGCAACCAGATCGCCTTCGCCGCGCTGCAAGGCTGCCAGCAACTGATCCTTAGCACGGGGAATAATCTTGAGTTTGAGCGTGCGGCCATCTCGCGAGTTGCGATTGAGGTACTGTTCGAAGGCGCGTAAGCGGTGATATTCGACACCAATACTCTGGCCTTTAACTTCACCAGAACTGTTGCGACTCTGATTAACCAGTACACGCAACTCACCACTGTCACGGATACTCGCCAGATCACGGGTGGCCTTGGGTTGCTCGACTTCCAGCGGCCCAGCCACACGCGCTACCGCTGTGCAAGACAGCAGCAATAGGCAGCAGGTGAGCAGCACTCGTAACATCAACGCTCCAGGACCAGAGTGACCGACAGATCAATGCAACAGGTTCATCTAAATCAGCCGTCACGGGCAACAGACTGCTCGCGCGGGGCGCGGAGGTTGGCACAGCCCGCCTTGGGATGCCAGTCACTCACAACACAAGACATTAAGTTAATTACATAAGCTGCTGTATTTATTTAATTTTTATCCACAAAAAAAGCACTAATCGGCAGCCTATAAAACTCAACAGGTAGCACCATGCAACTCATCGACATTGGCGTCAATCTGACCCACCCAAGCTTTGCTGAACAGCGTGAGGCACTCCTCACCCGCGCCTATGCAGCAGGCATCCAGCAAATGCTGCTGACCGGCACTAGCCTCACAGAAAGTCAGCATGCCCTAGAGCTGTGCCGGCAGTTGGATGCAACTGCTGAGCATTTGTTCAGTACTGCCGGTATTCATCCTCACGATGCTAGCAGTTGGAACAGCGACAGCTTTGCCGAACTAAAGGCCTTACTGGACGACCCCAGAGTGCGCGCGGTTGGCGAATGCGGGTTGGACTTCAACCGTGACTTCTCACCACGGCCACAGCAGGAGCTGGTTCTCGAACAACAGTTGGCCTTGGCGGTAGAACTGCAATTACCGGTGTTTCTGCATGAGCGCGATGCCAACGAGCGCCTGCTGGCCATCCTGTGTCACTACCGTGACCAGCTTCCAGCTGCCGTAGTGCATTGTTTCACCGGAGAAAAGCGCGCGCTGTTCAGTTACTTGGATATGGACCTGCACATTGGCATTACCGGCTGGATCTGCGACGAACGCCGCGGCAGTAACTTGCACCCGCTGGTTAAAGAAATCCCCCGAGGCCGCCTGATGCTCGAAAGTGATGCGCCCTTCCTACTGCCCCGTAGCTTGCGCCCAAAGCCGAAAAACGGTCGCAACGAACCGGCCTTTCTCATTGAAGTTCTGCGTGAAGTAGCCTTGCACCGAGGGGAAACCGAGCAGGTGCTGGCAGCCCATAGCAGCGCCAGTGCTCAGAAGTTTTTCAACTTACCCAGTTTGAGCAGTGCTCAGGCATCGTTATGAATAGCACCTGTTGATAAGGATCAATAGCGCTACGCTTACTTTCGCCGAGAATGGTGGCACTTTGCCGCACACGATTTACGTCGCAACTCTAAACTCGAAGCGCCCTACGCCGATAACAGGCTTACAAATACTCACTTTCACTACAATGCAGCCAAACTGTGTTGAGCAACCACCCTCCACAAGGAAGAAACTTGCATGGGTAACTGGATTAGCGACCTATCCCTGAAATACAAGTTTTGGGCCGTCAACGCTGTAGCCTTCGGCACCACCCTGCTGCTAGTGCTATATGCCGTTCACCTGGAGCATCAGGTGCATCACAACGCCGCCAAGTCAGCGGCACAGCAAAGCGCGAAACTACTCAGCCAGTGGCCGCAAAACAGTCCATTGCCAACGCTCAGCAATGTGTTGAGCTTCTCGCCAGAGCAACCGCCGCGCCTACCGGACAACCAAGGCAGCCTGCTGGCCAAAACCAACAGCGGCTGGGTGGACCTCAACGGCAATGAGCAGTTGATTGGTGCAGAGGTCATTACCCGTACTGACGGCCAACGCCTGGCTGTTACCGCCTACGCCCCGAGCCTGCCAGAGGTGTTTTTCGACCGAGCGCCAAGCTATGCAGTGGCCGTTGCACTGTTGATGCTACTGCTGCTAGCCGCCTCACAACTGCTGATTCGCTTCCTGCTGAGCCACCTCAACACCCTCAAAGACGTCATGTTGCAGGTGGAAAAAAGCGGTGATCTAAGTGCCCGTGTACCGCTTGAATGCAAAGATGAAGTGGGCCAGATGGCCAGCGCATTCAATGCCATGCAGGCCGGCTATCAACGCGTGGTTGGCATCGTCGCGCAATCCGCGGCGCAGTTGGATGAAGGGGCCGAGCGCCTGGCTGGCAACATGCGTGATGTACGCCACGGCATGCTGGAGCAACAGAGTGAGACCGAGCAGGCGGCCACGGCCATCAATGAAATGTCCGCCACGGTGCACCACATTGCCGAACACACCGCCGACACCCGTGATCAGTCGAAAACGGCCGAACAACTGACCCGCAATGGTCAGCAGGTAGTCAATCGTGTGGCCTTGTCTATATCGGGGCTATCTAGTGGCGTGCAGCAGACCGCGCAGATGATTGCGCAACTGGCTGCCGACAGCCAGAAAATCGGCAGCGTGGTCAGTGAGATTCATGGCATTGCCGAGCAGACCAACTTACTCGCGCTGAACGCTGCGATTGAAGCCGCCCGCGCTGGCGAGATGGGCCGTGGCTTCGCCGTGGTCGCCGATGAAGTACGCAACCTGGCCAAACGCGTACAGGTTTCCACTGACCTCATCACGCAAATGATCAACACCCTGCAAAGCGGCACCCGCGATGCCGTGGACTTTATGCAGGACAGTTCAATTAAGGCCGATGAGTGCGTCAAGCAAGCCGATGAGGCCGGTCAAGCCCTGGTCGCCATCACCGAATCAGTGGCGCATATGCGGGAAAGCAATACGCAGATTGCAGTAGCAGCAGAACAACAGAGCCAAGTGGCCGAAGAAATGAACCGCGCGGTGATCCGTATCCGCGATGTCACCGAGCAGACCGTCAGCCAGACGGGCCAATCAGCCGTGACCAGTGCGGACCTGGCCAATCTGGCGGGCGATCTGAATAAAGCCATTCGCCAGCTCAAGCTTTAGTGCACTGAAGCGTTTGCCGTTGCAGCAATCAGCAAGACTGCAACGGCATCGCTATTCCCTAGCCAAACACGGCCACTGTCTGTCGACTGATAGCGAGCAGCTCTCCCTTCGGCGACCATAACGCAGCGGCCACATGCCCATAACCATCGCGGGCATGCTCGATCTGTGCGCGATAGAGGCACCAATCCAGCGTGCTTAACTCACCTACGGGTTGCACGAACTCAATCGTCCAGGTCAACGAACTGCCCGGTGCTGGTGAGCTCAGGTGGGACAACACCGCAGGTGGCCAAGCGTCAACCAGGGCTAACAGGTGGGCTTCATTAACCGGCTCGGCGCTGTCTTGATCGCGCAGTCGCACCCAACCGCCCATTTCTCGCGACGGATTATTCGAGAAAGGCATTCCACCGAAGGCCCAGCGCATTGCTAGATAACGGGTGAACTCAGGCGTCACATTGGCGATATAGGGCATTTCCTGGCACTCATCCACGGCCTTGGCCTGTGGCGCTTGCTCGGACTTGACGACAATGCGTGACTTACGCCCAGCACCGAAACTGCCCTGCACGATGCTCACCACCTGGCCATCCTGTATGGCACGGCCCAACACCTGGCTGACGGCCTTGCCTTCGCGTAGCACTTCCACTTCAAAACTGATCGGCACATCCGGCGCTGCAGGCCCAACAAAGGTGATTGCCAAAGAACGCGGCGGCCGCTCGGCCGGCACCTTGGTGCGCATGGCTTCGTACACCAGCGCCGCCACCAGGCCGCCAAAGCTGGCGCGGCCCTGCCCCCACTGCGCAGAAATACGCACGGCCTGCGGGTTATCACGGACAGCCTGCAGTAACTCGGAAAACCCCATAAATACCTCACACCGTAAAGATGTGGACGATCTTAGGGCAAAGCCTGCTACGAATAACACGACATTTAGGCCAAACAAGCGCAAGCCATGACGACTCGTCAGCCATCCGCTCTAACGACGAGCAAAAGTTGCGGCCAATTGTTGCACCGCCAGGTCGGCCTGCTGCTCGGCACGTCGCATTGCCGCATGCCAAGCAACCACACAGGGCTGTAGGTCCGGCTCAGCTTCGGCACGCAGCAGCCATTGCCAATGGTCGTGCCAGTCCCCCAGCGTCGATTGCGCCTGCTTGAGAGCAACCAATGCCTGCTTGGATAATCCGCTTTGCTGTGGGTAAGCCTCGGTTGCATAACGCAGGCGTTTAACCAGTAAACGCAGGCGATGACGATCATGCGCCGGATCACGCAACGCCTGCGCCAAATGCCGGTGGTCTTTGCGCAGGCGTTGGCGGATCAGTTTGTGCAATTGATGCCGCTGTCCGGTGCCAAGCGCCTCTCGCCAGCGCTGCGGCCAAACATCCAGCGCCTGCAGTAGCTGAGCCAGCGCGGCACTAGCAAGCAATTGCGCATAGCCGTCCTGCAGAAGGGGCTGACGTGACTGCGCGGCTGTGCTCAGTCCTTGCTGCTGCAGATAGCCCTGCAGCACTTCAAGATCACGCAAGGGACCGGTCAATCGGCCCAGCTCGGCGGCCCGCTGCTGCAGATCACTACAGCCGGCAATTGCCGTAAAAGGACGCAGCAAACTGCGCAGTTGGCGTAAGGCAATGCGCAGATCATGCAAGGCCTCGCCATCGGTATTCGCCAGCAGCCGTGCATGGCAAGCAAACAGGCGTACCTGTATACGCAGCACGTGCCGCAGCACTTCATCACCTAAACCTTGCATGACCCCACCCCCAAGTACCCGCACCTCAGCTTACGCCCCCACCCATAAGCCACAAGTGGCCAATGGTCGCGCTTACATGCGGGTGAAACGCCATGGCAATGCCCGCTGCAAAGCCTTCAAGCGTTGGCGCAACTGCACCGCTGAAAGCGCTTGCCCGGCATAGCGCTGCGCTTCAAAGGCTGCGGCAAAATCAGCAATTGCCTGAGCCTGTGCCGGTAACTCCTGAGCTGCCCGCGCAGCAAAGTCGCGCGCACCTTCGCTGGGGTTACGCTGCACACCATGGCGCGCCAGCAAACCCTCAAAACGCCGGAACAGACGCTGTTGCACATCACGTTCACGCTGCCAAGGCTTGAACAGCCAAAGCGCAAGCAAGCCGAGCAACATTGCACCACCGCCGACCAAGCCGATCACCAGCGACCGAGCATCTACGCGGCCTAACCAACGCTGGAGAAACTCCAATTGCTGCTGGCTCTGGTAGCCCAACACCCAGCGCTGCCAGCCGTAATTGACGTTGTCCCAAGCCATGCGCAACTCATTCAGCCAACTGAGGTTGCGATAGCGCAACGGGGAAAAGGGCGAGTCCTCAAGAAAGCTCTGCTCACCCGCCAAGGCTTCCTCCAGGCCCAAGTCAATCCGTTCGGGCGCAACCTGGAACGTCGGGTCCACGCTGACCCAGCCCTGCCCGGCCTGCCAATACTCGACCCAGGCATGTGCATCAAACTGGCGCACCTGTACGTAGTTGCCGGCGGGGTTGTACTCACCGCCCTGGTAACCGGCTACCACGCGGGCCGGAATACCCGCAGCGCGCAGCACAAAGGTCATGGCCCCGGCGTAATGAGCACAAAAGCCGCTGCGGGTCTCGAACAGAAAGTCATCAATATTGTTTATCCCCAGTCTCGGCGGGCGCAGGGTGTAAGCGTAGGGCTCGCGGTTGAAGTGGCTGAGCAGCGCCTGCACCAATTGCTCAGGCTGTGGATACTCTCGCTTGAGTTGCTCGGCCCAGGCGCGACTGCGGGGTTCGCCTTGCGTAGGTAGCTGCAAGGTACGCTGCCTCATCTCAGCCGATAGTTGCGGCTCGCGCAGCGCCTGAGGCCAGGAGGTCACCTGATAAATCAGCGAACGCTCCACCGGCTGCCGCCGCTGCAGGCGAAAGTCGCTCATCAACCGGGTCTGCTCCAGGTTGGTTTCTGCTACATCCAGAGCAAACAACCAGCGCTGCATACTGGGCTGCATCACAATGCTGTAGCTCAGCGCCTCACCCTGTTTTTGCCACTGCGCGCCAGGACCATACTCCGCGTAATTGGATTGCGACCATCGCCTGCCATCGAAGCGCTCCAGAGTCAGGGCTCGCCAGTACAGTGCACTGCGCGGTGGTGTTGCCGCGTTGAAACTGGCGCGAAAGGCCAATGCGGAGGAGCGGCTCAGCTCAGCAATATCAGCCGGCGTCATGCTGTCCGACAGGCCCGTGGTGGCCTTGCCATTGACCACCGGCAACGACCACAACGGGCCCATTCGCGGGAAGAACACAAACAACAGCAGCATCACCGGTAGCGCCTGCAACATCAGCGCGCCGGCCAGGCGTGCGGTCGGCCACGGCTGCGCGGCCAAACTGCTCTGTTGCAGACCAATCAGCGCAGCGAGCAAGGCGGTGACCGGCAGCAAGCTGTAAAACGCCATCAGCATGCTGTCATCAAACAGGTAAGCGGTTACCACCACAAAAAAACCAAGGAAAATCAGTACCAGCGCATCGCGCCGTGTACGCATCTCCAACAGTTTGAGCACGAAGGCGGCCACCAGCAGCACCACACCCGCATCCAAACCGACCAAGCTGCCGCGCGAAAGAAATACCCCGAGCGCCGCTGCCAGCATCAAAGCGCCTTTGGCCCAGGCATTTGGGTAGCGCGCACGCATGCGGAAAATCTGAATGCGCCAGGCCGCACTGCCCAGCCACAACCCGATGATCCACAGCGGTAAATGGCTTACGTGCGGAATGATCACCAACACCTGCGCCACCAGCAGCCAGGTCAGGCTGATGCGTGGGATCACAGCAATACGGCTCATGCTGCACGCCCAAACAGCGCCAGGGCGCGCAGGCAAGCATCGCGGTGCAATTCGCCAGTATCGGCCGTCAGTATCTGGCCCGGCAGGCTCAGAGCAAATGGCTGCTGGCGCTCGGAAAGTTGCAGCACCCAATAGCAAAGCAGTGAAAGACGGGCTTCGACATCGCCGGTCAGCACCTCGAAATCCAGGTGTAGGTCACGCCCAGTAATCGAGGCAAAATCCTTAACCAACAAACCCTGGCCACGGGAATAAGCCTTCCAGTGCAGGCGACGCTTGGAATCGCCGGGCTGATAATTTTTCAGCCCCTGGTAATCATCCGCACCCTGGCCATGGGGCCGACTGCCCTCCTCATCCTGATTGTCACTAGCACCAGCGGACAACGGCAGTTCGCCTATCAAGGGGCGCGGATAGACCAGCACTTGCTGATCTAAATCGAGCCAACTCCAGGCGACCAAAACACCCAGTGGAAAACGGCTCTCCACACGTAGACGACCCGGTCTTAACCAGCCGCGCTGCAACGCGGGTAGATTCAACTGGCACTCGCAAACGCCTTGACCCGGCACATCCTGGGTCTGCAGTTCAACAGCTGGCCAGCCCAAGCTGACCGCATGATGGGGACGTTGGCTACTTTCCAGGCGCACGCGAAAACTGGCGGACTCACCGACGAACACCGCAGGCGCGCTGCCGGCCTTGAGAATCAACCCGGCCAGATTGCGGTAGGTGTGCAAAATGGCAACGACAAAAACCGACGCCAGTAGAAAAGTCAGGCCATAGGCCAGGCTGTTCTGATAATTGATGGCCGCCAGCAGCATCAACAGCAATGCCAGCAGAAACGTCGCACCGACTCGACTGGGGATGATGAAAATCCGCCTACGGTTCAGCCGCACACTGGCGGCCGGCGGAATACGCCGAGCCAGCCAACGGTTCCAGCGCGGTTTTAGCGGGGCAATCAAAGCGCCGGCACCTCACGCAGCAACCATTGCACCAAACCGCCAGCACCATGTCCGGCAGGGTCAGCGCGCTCGCGCAAGCGATGTCCGACCACCGAGGGCAACACCGCCTGTACATCTTCTGGAATCACATAATCACGCCCGGCAAGAAACGCCCAAGCGCGCGCAGCCGCCAACAATGCCAAACTGGCCCGTGGAGACAGTCCCCAAGCAAATTGCGGCTGGGTGCGGGTGGCATCTACCAGGCGCAGCACATAGTCGATCAAGGCATCGCTGGCGCGCACCTTGGGGATTTCCGCCTGCAGCAGCGCCAACTCGCGGTGATCGAGCAGTGCGGTCAGATTGGGCAATAGTGAGCGACGCGACTCGCCCACTAGCAGCGCCTTTTCAGCCACCTTGCCGGGATAGCCAAGCGACAGGCGCATCAGAAAACGGTCCAACTGCGACTCCGGCAAGGCGAAGGTGCCGCCCTGGCTCACCGGGTTCTGCGTCGCAATCACAAAAAAGGGTTCAGGCAACGGCCGAGTGGCGCCCTCGATGGTCACCTGGCCCTCCTCCATGGCTTCCAGCAAGGCACTCTGGCTTTTCGGCGTGGCGCGGTTGATTTCATCGGCCAACACCAGCTCGGCAAAGATCGGCCCCGGATGGAAGATAAACTGCCCGGTGTCCTTGTCGAATACCGAGGTGCCGAGAATATCGCCAGGCAGCAGGTCAGAGGTGAACTGAATGCGCTGAAAGCTCAAACCTAGCACCTTGGCCAGAACATGGCTAAGGGTGGTTTTACCCATCCCCGGCAAGTCTTCGATCAGTAGATGACCGCGCGCCAGCAGGCAGGTCATGGCCAGGCGGACCTGAGCTTCCTTGCCCAGTACCAGTTGATTGACCGAATCCAGGCAGGCGTCTAATTTCGTGCGCATCGCTCACTCCTTATGCAAGTGACTCGATGCTACTGGGCCGCATAAGGTCGGCAAAGGGCAAAGTTACCTTTGCTCACGAATCTGTGCGACCTGCACGCAACTTTAAAAACGAAAGTGCGCTGCCATGCTCTGCAAATCGCGCCCCAACGCCGCCAGTTGAACGCTGGAACTGGCCGATTCATCCATGGCCAGCGCAGACTGATCGGCAATATCGCGAATCGACGTAACGCTCCGGCTGATCTCCTCCGCCACCGCGCTTTGCTGTTCAGCCGCCGCCGCAATTTGCTGGTTCATCTCGAAGATCTGGCTGACTGCTGCGGCAATTTCCGCCAGCGCACCTTCGGTTTGATTCGCATCCGTCACGGTCTGCTCAACCAGTGCGCCACTCTGGCGCATATCTTCGACGGCGCGCCGAGTCCCTTCGCGAACGCTGGTGATCAGTCCTTCAATTTCCGCCGTGGATTGCTGGGTGCGCTTGGCCAGTGCGCGCACCTCGTCGGCCACCACCGCAAAACCACGGCCCTGCTCACCAGCCCTGGCGGCTTCAATGGCGGCATTCAGAGCCAGCAGATTGGTCTGTTCGGCCACGTTCTTGATCACCTCCAAAACCGCATCAATACGTTGCGTATCCTGGCTTAGCCGCTCAATGCTCTGGGTCGTGGTTTGCATGGCGGTTGCCAGCTGGTTGATGCGGCCAATGGTCTGCTGCACAACGGCCACACCGTTGTTAACCCGGCGATCCGCCAGCTCAGTTGACGCTGCGGCGGCCTCGGCATTACGTGCCACCTCATGCACCGTGGCAGTCATTTCACTCATCGCCGTAGCGACCTGATCGGTCTCGACCTTCTGCCCATTGACGCCCAAACGTGTTTGCTCAGTGGTCTCGGATAATGACTGAGCGGACGCAGAAATCTGCGTCACCCCACCTTGCAAGCGCCCAACCATCGCTCGCAGGTTGCTGGACATACCCTGCATAGCCGTCAGCAGCTGACCCACTTCATCACTGCGCAGCACTTCAATATCCGCCCCAAGGTCGCCATCGGCAATACGCCGCGCCTGTTCGATCACCTGCTTCAGTGGCCGCACGATAAGCAAAGTAATGACCAACGTGGCCAGCAAGCCAATAAACAGTGCCAGCACCGTGGCCAGTACGATCAACCAGGTACTGGCCTGTAATTGCCCATATAAGCTGGTCTTTTGCCGCGCATAAGCTTGATCAACCTGCGTCAGAATGCGCTCAGCCTGCTGCACCAGGTTGAGGTACTCACGCTTTTGCTGTTGCAGCAACCCGGTGTACTCGTTGAGCCGGTCGTTGAACGAATTGACGTTGCCGATCACCTCGGCAAGCACTGCCGCATAGCCGGGATCGTCCATGGCATCACGCAACTTGCCAGCCAAGGCCTGGGCATCGACCGCTTCCTGGATAATCGTCGGCGCAGCCTCACCGCTGCTACGACTCTGCTCCAGTAACACGCGAGCCTGGTCCAGCGCGCGCAGCAATAATTCATGCACCTGACTGATCTGCATGGCCTGCAGCACGGAATCACCGCCCTCTTGGCCTTGACTGCTCTTGAGCAGGTCAACCCCGTCCTCTGCCAAACCATCTTTTAGTAGATCCAGGCTGTTAGACGCACTGACCACCAGCCAGGTGGCGGCATCCAGTGACAGGTGCATGTTGTCGCTCTGCTCGACATAACGGTCGAAGGCAGCCAGGTACTCAGCCATGGCCGCCGCCACCTCATCGAGCCCCTGGCGTTCCTCCGCGGGCAACAACACCTGCAGTTCGGTACTGGCCTGAAGAATTTGCTGCGCTTGTTCATGCAAGCGAGTGGCGTGCTGCTTATCACCGGTTAGGGCGAAATCCTGCTCGCTACGACGTATCTGCATAACCTGGCTATTGATTGCACTCATGCGTTCAAGCAACGTCGAACGAGCACTGACATCCCGCAAAGCAAGAAACCCGGTGGCGGCAACCAACGCTGTTAGCGCCAAAACAATGCCAAAACCCGTGGCCAATTTCGTGGCCGTGCTGAAACTGGCGACCCGCCGTTGCACAAAAGTCCACATAGCTCCCCCTGCGCGAATGGTCGCAAGGCAGCCATGCGCTGCCTGCATCCCAGTCGGGCAACATAGGAGCACAGCCTTACTGGCGACAAGCCAGCATGCAGGCGGTTTGGTGCTAATAGCTAAAAGGAGGTCGTTTTTGACATATTTGCCACGTCAAACCGGGCGATTTGACGCAACCAGCACTCCCGAAATTATCAACTAGGCCGCTGCAACTCGAAGGTGTCGCGGGTTCGGCTGTAGGCCATACCACCCAATCTGCCGACCAAATCCAGCTTGTGTGGGTCGATACGGCCTTTTTCATTGAGCACCGCATCATCGATATGCGCTAACAGCACCTCAGCGAAAATCAGCTGGCAATTCGCGGCATTGGGCGGATAAGGCAGGATCTGCGCCACGCGACACTCAAAAGCCACTGCCGCGCCCGCGACCCGAGGCGGAGCAACTCGCTGTGAAGGTAACGATGCAATCCCACACTGCTCAAACTCACTGATGCCATAAGGCAGCACAGATGCACTGGCATTCATCGCCTCGGCCTGGGCGAAAGACACCAGCTGGATCACCAACTCGCCGCTGGCCTGCACATTCAGCAGGGTATCTTTCAGCGTGCCATCGGCACGGTGATTGACGTTAACCATCAAGGTCGGTGGGTCATCGCTAATCACTTGAAAGAAGCTAAACGGGGCCAAGTTGCTAACGCCCTCAGGCGATTGACTGGAGACCCAAGCAATCGGTCGCGGGGTAATGGTCGATGCTAGCCAGCGGTAGCGCTCAAACGGTTCGAGTTTAGTGAAATCCAGTTGCATCAGCGCCCTGCTCGCGATTCACGAATATAGAAACGGGCACGTTCGGACTTAGCCGTACAGCCCTTGTACCCCTCAAACTGCTGCTGGGTTTTCGCCGCAGTCAGCAGCGACAGCGCCTTAGAATAGCTCACCGTGCCAGCAAAACCCTCAGCCTTGGCCAGATCCAGCTCACGCCAGGCAGCATCCAGCTGATTGGCGCAGTTATTGCGGTACGCAGTTTTACCCGCACAGCCGCTAAGCACCAACAGCAACATGGGCAATACGATCCACAGTTTCATCAGGTAACTCCAGGAAGATAGACAGTCGATTGATTCAATCAGAACACAGCGATACAGCCACTAAGACGCGCAAAATTGGCAAAAGTGCCAATACGCCAGCATGCGTATTCATAATCAGCGAACTCAGGTGAAAACCAGGCCTAAAAACAACCAATCGCGCCTTGGCGTTAGCTCGCGCCACGCGTATGTTCGCAGCATGGACCTTCACGGAGAACGACGGATGAGCAAGCGCATTGCGCTGGTACTGGGCTCCGGTGGCGCGCGTGGTTATGCGCATATCGGTGTTATCGAGGAGCTGGAAGCCCGTGGTTATGAAATCGCCTGTGTTGCTGGCTGCTCCATGGGCGCGGTGGTCGGTGGCATCTACGCCGCAGGCAAGCTTAAGGAATACCGCGAATGGACGCAGAGCCTGGATTACCTCGACGTGCTGCGCCTGATTGATGTGAGCTTTCGCCTCGGCGCGATTCGCGGTGAGAAGGTCTTCGGCAAGATTCGCGAAATAGTCGGCGAGATCAACATCGAGGACCTGCCAATCCCCTTCACCGCCGTCGCCACTGACCTTACTAACCAGCAGGAAATCTGGTTTCAGGAAGGCTGCATGCACCAAGCCATGCGCGCCTCGGCGGCGATTCCCAGCCTGTTCACCCCAGTGGTACAGGGCAAACGCATGCTGGTCGATGGCGGCCTGCTCAACCCACTGCCCATCGTGCCAGTGGTATCCGCACACTGCGACCTGATCGTTGCAGTCAACCTCAACTCAACCAACCAACAGCACTACGAGCTGCCAGTAATTGAGCGCACACCGGCACTTAAAGGTCGCTTTGACCTGTTGATGAGCTCTCTCGGCTCACACCTGCCGTCGTTCAAGCGCAAACCTGGTGAGGACGACGAGCTGCTGTTACTGGAGGACAACAGCAACAGACTGCAACCTGAGGCCATCAACCCTTGGCAGCAAAATGCCCGTGGTAATTTAGGCAAACCCGCCGCGCCAAAATCCGCCAGCGGTTCGCGTGTGGCCGATTTGAGCGGCCCAGCCTCATTGCTGGAACTGATCAACCAGAGCTTTGAAGTGATGCAGACCTCATTGTCGCAGTACAAAATCGCCGGTTATCCACCGGATATCCTGATTAACGTGCCCAAGCGGGTGTGCCGCTTCTTCGAGTTCTACAAAGCACCGGAGCTGATCATGCTAGGCCGGCAGATCGCCAGCGATACCCTGGATAAGTACGAGCGTGGCGACCGTTAAGCTTCACGCAGGCGATAGCCAACGCCAGCTTCGGTGACGATAAAGCGCGGCGCGGTGGGGTCGTCGCTGAGCTTCTGCCGCAGATGGCCGACCACCACACGCAGGTAGTGGCTGTCCTCGCCATGGGTGGGGCCCCAGATGTCCTTGAGCAGTTGCTGCTGGGTCACCACCCGGCCGATATGCCGCGCCAGTTGCGCCAGCACCGCGTATTCCTTGCGGGTCAGGCTAACTTCAAGCCCCTCCAGGCGGACCCGGCGATAGGCAAAATCCACCTGCAGCGGACCGCTGCTGACCGTAGCGCCGGCCTGTTCCACCCCGCCGGCCAGACGCAGCAATACACGCACGCGGGCGAGGAACTCCTGAATGCCGAACGGCTTGGTCACGTAGTCGTTGGCCCCGCCATCCAGCGCCAGCACTTTCTCGACCTCGCTGGCCCGCACCGACAGCACCAACACGGGCACCTGCGACCACACGCGTAGCTCACGCAGCACCTGCTGCCCGTCCATATCCGGCAAACCGAGGTCGAGCACCACTAAATCCGGTTTAGCCAAGGCTGCTTGCGCCAGACCTTCCTGCCCCGTGGCCCCTTCCAGCACTTTGTAGCCCTGCGCCGTAAGGCTGATACGCAGAAACTTGCGAATCTGCGCTTCATCGTCAATGACCAGAATGGTCGCAGGGTTATGGCTCATGGCTTACTCATCACTGTTCGTCTTCCATCTGCGGCTGCGTGTGCAATGGCAGGTGCAGGGTCATGCTCGTACCCAAACCATCAAGCCCCTCACTCACCGTTACCCGGCCGCCATGGGCGCCGAGCATGCCCTGGCAGATCGCCAGCCCCAGACCAGTACCCTGGCCACCGCGATCACCACGGGCGGCGGTGTAGAACATGTCGAAAATCTTCGCGCGCTCATGCTCGGGAATACCCGGCCCCTGGTCACTGACAATAAAGCGCAGTTGCTCGGTATCCGCTTCGATGGCCACACGTAAACGCCCCTGGGGTGGAGAAAAGCGCGCCGCATTTTCCAGCACATTGACCAATGCCTGCTCAATCAACGCCGCATGCACATACAGCAGCGGCAATTGCGGCGGTGCATGTATCTCCAGCAGTAATGCGGACAATACCGCGCGCAGGCGCTGCGTCGCACTGGCGACGACATCTGCGGGCGCCACCCAGTCTCGCTCTAATTTCAGGCCACCGTGACCTAGACGGGTCATATCCAGCAGATTCTGGATATAGCGATCGAGACGCTCAGCTTCATCACGCGTGCCCTCCAGCAGTTCGCGGCGATCAGCCATCGGGATCTGCTCGCCAAGGGCCAGCAAGCTGTCGATTGAACCGCGCATGGCCGTTAGCGGTGTGCGCAAATCATGCGACACAGACGCCAGCAAGGCGCTGCGCAACTCTTCGGTTTGCCCATGCAAGCGCGCGGCTTCAAGGTCTTCGGCCAGCTGCGCGCGTTGCAACGCCTGCGCCAAGGGCTGGCCAAGCGCGGTAAGCAAGCGCCGCTGTTCGGCAGGCAATGCTCCGCCATCACGGGGGCTTACGCCGAGCAGTAGCAACGGCCCGTCCTCGCCCGACAACGGCCACCACCAGCAACGTCCATCCGGCAAGGTGCCGGTGCCAAGCCCGGCCGGTTGCTGATGCTGCCAAGACCAGTCCGCCGCCGCGCGCTCTTGGTCTGTGAGCAACCGTTGCACGCCTGCCTCCACCTGCCACACACCATCGGGGCTACGCGACAGCAAGCCAATATCGACCTCCTGCCACAGGCCGAATTGCTGCATGGCCGCCGCCAGCACTGCCTGACGGTCGGTGGCGGCAGTCAGCTTGCGTGATAACTCCAGCAATGCGCTGGTTTCTCTTTGCGTCTCGCGCAGCGCCTGCAATTGCCTGCGCTGACGGCTCGCCAAGTTACCGGTGAGCCCGGCCATCAGCAGAAAAAACAACAGCGTCAGCACATCTTCCTGACGCTCGATGGTCAGGGTCAGGGTCGGCGGGATAAACAGAAAGTTGTACGCCAGAAACGACAGCCCCGCACAGACCATGGCTGGCCCCAGGCTGCTGCGCACGGCCACAACCAGAACTGCAGCCAGCAGGATCAGCGAAATATTCGGCAGTTCAACCACGCGGGACAAGCCCAGCGCAAGAGCAGATGCCAGCGCGGTGGCCAACAGCGCCAGTAGATAATCGGCCCAAACCAGTTGCTGAGGGCGATGCGCGCGTACCGGGGCACCACTCACCTGCGTGTCGAGCACGCTGATTTCCAGGCCCTGGCCCAATTGCAACAGACGCTCAGCGAGGCCGCGACCCAAGCGCCA
Organism: Pseudomonas sp.; assembly: GCF_046581935.1. Classification (GTDB taxonomy): domain Bacteria; phylum Pseudomonadota; class Gammaproteobacteria; order Pseudomonadales; family Pseudomonadaceae; genus Aquipseudomonas. Next base: position 87,692 of record NZ_JAYGFK010000005.1, on the reverse strand, counting down.
GAGTCGGTACAAGCGCTGCTGACTACGACCCACCAGAATCAAACTGGCGCGCCGTTCGCGAGCATGTTCAACCAGGGTTTTCGCCACCTCACCGCCGCGCAAACTGACCACCTCGCCGCCCAGACGCTCAGCCAGTTGTTGCGCACCTTGCAGGTAACCGAGGCGCGTTTCGTCACGCTCACCACCGGTGTCGACATGCACCACCGACCAAGGCAGATGACGGCGCTCGGCCACCCGACAGGCGTGCCGCACCAGGCGCTCGGCCTGGTCATCGCCATCAATACCAACCAGCAAGCGACCACGCACCGCCGGCGCTTGCTGGCCCTGTTGGCTATAGCGCCGACTCAGATCGGCATCGACCCGCGCGGCGGCGGTCTGCATCGCCAGCTCGCGCAGCGCGGTGAGGTTGGTCTGGCTGAAGAAGGCATCGATAGCCGCCCGCGCCTGCTCAGGCACATACACCTTGCCTTCACGCAGGCGCTCAAGCAGCTCGCGCGGTGGCAGGTCGATCAGCAAAATCTCGTCGGCTTCCTGCAGTACCCAGTCCGGCAGGGTTTCGCGCACCTGCACGCCGGTGATGTCGCGCACTTGGTCGTTCAGCGCTTCAAGGTGTTGCACGTTGACCGTGGTGTAGACGTCGATACCAGCACTGAGCAGTTCCTGCACGTCCTGCCAGCGTTTGCTGTGACGGCTGCCAGGGGCGTTGCTGTGCGCCAATTCATCGACCAGCAGCAGCTTCGGTGGCTGGGCGAGAATGCCATCGAGATCCATCTCGCTCAGCGCCACACCACGGTATTCCAGGCGCTGCTGCGGTTGTTGCGGTAAGCCCGTAAGCATCGCCTCGGTTTCCGCACGGCCGTGGGTTTCCACCACACCCACGCGCAGGTCGACACCCTGGCGCAGCTGCGCCTGCGCCGCCTGCAACATGGCGTAGGTCTTACCCACGCCCGGCGCCGCACCGAGGAAGACCTTCAGCCGGCCGCGTCCTTCGCGCGGCATATCATCCAGCAGGGCATCGGCGCGTACGGCATCGCTCATGCAAGTTACTCAGTTTTGACGAGGGACGAATTGTCGGCCAGCGCCAGGTTCAGCGCCAGCACATTGACCACCGCCGGCCCCACTAATGGACGCTCAACATGCTGTTCAATCAGACGTTTCAGGCTGGCTGGGGCAATCCCCCGCGCTGCCGCCACTCGCGCCAGCTGATACTCAGCGGCAACGGGTGACAAATGCGGGTCGAGACCACTACCAGAGGTGGTCAGCAATTGCATGGGCACCGCGCCCTGGTCCTCGCGATATAAACCCTGGGCATCCTTGGCGATACGCTCAGCCAGCGCCGGGTTGCTCGCGGCCAAGTTGCTCGCACCGCTGGCCACTGTGGCGTAATCAGCGGCTGAAGGGCGCGGCTGAAACCACTGCTTGCCCTCAAAGGGTTGTGCCAGTAACGCGCTGCCGAGCACCTCGCCTTGGGCATTACGCAGCAGGCTACCGTTGGCCTGCGCCGGGAATGCCAGTTGCGCCACAGCGGTGACCGCCAGGGGGTAAACCACGCCGGCGAGCAGGGTCATAACGGCCAGCAGGCTGATGGCTGGGCGGATTTGCTTAAACATGCATGTTCTCCAGATTTGGTGTAGCCCGGATGCAATCCGGGGACAGGATTTCCCGGATTGCATCCGGGCTACAGATTACGGGTGCTTAAACCAGCTCGTAGGATGGGTTGAGCGCAGCGATACCCATCAAAAAGTGACGTTGGGTATCGCTACGCTCAACGCCAACCTACAAAAACACGGCCCTCGTCACACCAGCCCTACCGCCACCAACAGCAGATCAATCAGCTTGATCCCGATAAAGGGTGCCACCAGGCCACCCAAGCCATAAATCAACAGGTTGCGGCGCAACAGGCTGGCAGCATCGGCGGCTTCTACACGCACCCCGCGCAGGGCCAGGGGAATCAACGCGACGATGATCAGCGCGTTGAACACAATGGCCGAGAGAATCGCGCTCTGCGGGCTGTGCAGTTGCATCAGGTTGAGCGCGCCAAGTTGCGGATAAATGCCAGTGAACAGCGCCGGAAGGATGGCGAAGTACTTGGCCACGTCGTTGGCCACCGAGAAGGTGGTCAGCGCACCACGGGTTACCAGCAATTCCTTGCCGACCTGCACCACATCGAGCAGTTTGGTTGGATCGGAGTCGAGGTCGACCAGGTTGGCCGCTTCACGCGCGGCCTGGGTGCCGTCGTTCATCGCCAGGCCAACATCGGCCTGAGCCAGTGCCGGGGCGTCGTTGGCACCGTCACCGCACATGGCAACCATCTTGCCTTCGGCCTGTTCAGTGCGAATGCGCTGCAGCTTCTTCTCCGGGGTGGCTTCAGCAATCACATCATCAACGCCGGCTTCGGCGGCAATCGCGGCGGCGGTCAGCGGGTTATCACCAGTCACCATGACGGTGCGAATACCCATGGCGCGCAGCTCGGCAAAACGCTCGCGAATGCCCGGCTTGACCACATCTTTGAGGTGAATGGCGCCTAGCAGCTTGCCGTCTCCTGCCACCAGCAAAGGCGTGCCGCCACTTTGGGCGATTTTCTCGATTTCACGGGCCAACTGCGCCGGCACATCACGACGCTCGATGCCGAGGTAAAGCAGCACCGCATCCACCGCGCCTTTGCGGTAACTGTGGCCGTTGTAGTCGGCACCGGAGAGGCGGGTTTCCGCGCTAAAAGCGATGGACTTGATCGCACTGCGTTCAGGCTCCTGCATCGCGCTCACGCCACGCAGGTACTCGACAATCGACTTGCCCTCAGCGGTGTCGTCAGCCAACGAGGCCAACAAGGCAGCGTCATTGAGTGCCGTGTCAGAAACCCCAGGGGCTCTGTACAGGGCGCTGCAGCGGCGGTTGCCAAAGGTGATGGTGCCGGTCTTATCCAACAACAGCACATGCACGTCCCCTGCTGCCTCCACCGCACGGCCGGACTTGGCGATCACGTTCAGGCGCACCAGGCGGTCCATGCCGGCGATGCCGATGGCCGACAACAAGCCGCCGATGGTGGTTGGGATCAGCGTCACCAGCAGCGCCACCAGGTACACCAACGGCAGGTCGCCGCCGGAGTAACGGGCAAACGGCTGCAAGGTCGCCACCACCAGCAGGAAGATCAGGCTCAAGCCGATCAGCAGAATATCCAGCGCCACTTCGTTGGGCGTCTTCTGCCGTTTGGCACCCTCAACCAGGGCAATCATGCGGTCCAGGGTCGATTCGCCAGGATTGGCGGTGATCTGCACCAGCAACCAGTCGGAAACCACGAGGGTGTTGCCGGTAACCGCCGAGCGATCACCACCGGACTCGCGAATCACCGGCGCGGACTCACCGGTAATCGCCGCCTCGTTAACCGCCGCGATGCCTTCGATCACCTCGCCATCGCCGGGGATAAACTCACCGGACTCGACTCGCACAATGTCACCACGGCGCAGGCTGCTGGCCGCTACGGTCTCGAACTGCTGACCATTCTTGCGTCGCGCATTCAGCCCTTGGCTTCCGGCCTTGAGGCTATCGGCGCGGGCCTTGCCCCGGCCTTCGGCAAGCGCCTCAGCGAAGTTGGCAAACAGCACGGTAAACCACAGCCAAAGCGCGATTTGCACGGCCAGGCCGGTAGAAACCTGTGGGCTAGGGATAAAACACAGCACGCTGGTCACCAGCGCAGTCAACTCGACCACCAGCATCACCGGCGAGCGCAGTAACTGGCGTGGGTCGAGTTTGACGAAAGCCTGGCGCAGGGCCGGCTGCCATAACGCGGCAAGCGCGGTTTTGGGCTGTTGCTGGGCGCTGTTCAGCGCGGATTCGGAACGGGCATTCATCATGGTTCTCCCTTAGAAGCCCTGAAATAGAGTCAGGTGTTCGGCAATCGGGCCGAGGGCCAGTGCCGGTAGGAAGGTCAGGCCGCCGACCAGCAAGACGGTCAAGGTCAACAGGGTGACAAACAACGGGCCATGGGTCGGAAAGCTGTTGCTGCCAACCGGCGAGCGTTTCTTCGCGGCCAGGCTGCCGGCAATCGCCAGGATCGGCAGGATGTAACCGAAGCGGCCGAGCAGCATGGCCAGGCCGATCATCACGTTGTGATATGGGGTACCCGCGGCAAATCCGGCAAAGGCTGAACCGTTGTTGGCTGTACCCGAGGTGTAGGCATAGAGCACCTGGCTAAAACCGTGAGCACCGGGATTGCTGACCGACGCTGCCGGGCCGGGCAGGCTGACGGCCAACGCGCCAAGCACCAGCACACCCAGCGGCATCACCAGCAGGGTTGCTACCAGCAGGCGCACTTCGCGGGCTTCGAGTTTCTTGCCGAGGTATTCCGGGGTGCGACCAATCATCAAGCCAGCGAGAAATACCGCGATCAACACAAATAACAGCATGCCGTAGAGCCCTGCCCCAACGCCGCCGAAGATCACTTCGCCAAGCATCATGTTGAACATCGGGATCATCCCGCCCAGTGGGCTGAAGCTGTCGTGCATGGCGTTGACCGAACCGCTCGAAGCGGCCGTGGTAGTCACCGCCCAAAGCGCTGAAGCGGTAGTCCCGAAGCGGCTTTCCTTGCCTTCCAGTGAGCCACTCTGCTCAATCGGTAACGCGCTCAGCGCCGGATTAGGCTGATACTCGGCGTACAGGGTGCCGGCCAGACCAATGCTGAACAGAATCAACATACAGGCCAGCAACGCCCGGCTCTGGCGCAGGTCTTTGACGTAGTGGCCAAAGGTGAACAGCAAGGCGGCCGGAATCAGGAGGATCGACACCACCTCGAACAGGTTGCTCCAGGCCGTGGGGTTCTCGAACGGGTGCGCCGAATTGACGCCGAAGAAGCCGCCACCGTTGGTACCGAGCTGTTTAATGGCAATCTGGCTGGCAGCCGGGCCGAGTGGTACGACCTGATCGGCACCGCTCACGGTATGCGCCGTGACATAAGCCAGAAAGGTTTGTGGCACCCCTTGCCAGACCAGCAACAACGCCAGCACCAGGCAGAACGGCAGCAAACCATAGAGCGCGGCGCGGGTCAGGTCGACCCAGAAGTTACCAACACTGTTGCTTGAGCGCCGCGCGATACCACGGCAGAACACCACCAGCACGGCCAAGCCGACCGCAGGGCTGACGAAGTTCTGCACACCGAGGCCAACCATCTGGCTGAAGTAGCTCATCTGCGCTTCACCGCTATAAGCCTGCCAGTTGGTATTGGTGACAAAACTCACTGCGGTGTTGAACGCCAACGGCCAATCCAACCCCGCAAAATGTTGCGGATTAAGCGGCAAGCTGCCCTGCAGCATGAGGATGGCAAACAGCGTCACCAGGCTGGCCAGAGTAAAGGCCAGCAGCGCCAGGGCGTAGTTTTTCCAGTCCTGCTCAGCTTCACTGTCAACACCGGCGACCCGGTAGCAAAGCCGCTCAACCGGCAGCAACACAGGGCTCAGCCAGGTTTTTTCGCCCTCCATCACGCGGTACAGATAACGCCCAATAAAAGGCGCCGGCAGCAGCACCAACGCGAAGAACGCCAGGATCAAGGTGAAATCGTAACTGTGCATATACGCCTCTACGCTTGATCAGCGCGCAGCAGCGCAACCAACAGATAGATGAATAGTCCCAGGGCCAGGCCTAAGGACACCCCGTCGAGAATGCTCATGTGTTTGCTCCTTGTTGCGCTTGCTTGCGCGTGGAGCAAATTGTCGACAACCAGGGCGTAAAGGAACGAGTGCGGACCAGGCCGCCCGGCATAAAGAAAGCGTAAAGATCGCTTACGAGGGGCACAAAAAACGGCCAGGCACCCTGTTTTGCAGGTCGCCTGGCCGCATTGACTGTGCGGGCTACACCAGTGAACTAGCCCTGAGGATGTTACGGAGGGGGCTTACTGGCCCATGCCGGCCAGACCGCCACCGCTGCTCATAAGCAAGGCAACGAACTGCTCGACGGTCATCTGTTTGCCGTTAAAGGTCACCTGATCATTCGCGTACTGCAGGCTGGAGCTGATGTTCTCAGCGTCGGCGCTCGCCAACTCGCTGGCCACGGCGATACCACTGGCCATCTCAGCCATCATGCTCGCCTGCTGGGCAATCGCCTCCTTGTCGGTTTCGCCAGCAAGTGCCGCTTGTATACCCACCACATCGCTGATCATGGCTTTGGATACCTGCAACTTGACCTCCAGCTGGGCAATCAGTTGTTTGACCAACTCAGGCGCAGGCAGGTCGAAGGACGCTGGTTTATCCAGGTCCAGGGCGAAGTTGAAACTGCTCTCGCCATTGGCGGTTTTAAACGACAGATTTTCCAGGGCCAGACTCGGCTTGCCGGCCAGGAGTTTTTCCAGATCGGCTTTAAACTGTGCGGCCTGCTCGTCGCTCAGCTGCGGCATGCCGCTTTCACTGTCGACCTGGCCGTTTTGCAGCAAGGTGCCGTACAAGGTGATCATCGATTGCAGGGCGGCGGCATCAAGGTTCGTCACGTTCCACTGCATGTGCGATGAGCCGATGTCCTGGCCTTGGTAGCTGATCATGCCCACGTCATAGCCGTAGCGCGCCGCTAGCTGCTGGTTGGTTTCGCTGGTTTCATCGTGCTGAACAAAATCCTTGAACAGGATCGGCGCAGCCTCGCCCACTTGCAGCTCGATCACCTGCATACGCACTTCGTTGCGGCCCAGGTAAAACTCACTGCTGCCTTTGCGCGTATTGCTATTGAGGCTCATGCCTTTTAACTCAATGCGCATGTCTTCATCACTGGCCAGCGTAGAGCTGACTTTGAAGCTGTCCATCATGCCAGTGGCGGCAATCTGCTCGGCATTGGCGCTGGCATCAAAGTCGATCTTGAGGCCGCTGAAGTCGATATTGGTCTGCTCATCCAACGCCACTTGTAGCGGTTGTAGCTGCAGATTACCGCTCATCGAGCGGTCATAGCCCAGGCTGACCTGCCCCTGCAACGGCGCACCGTCCTGGCTGCCAGCAAACCATTTTTCCAACTGCGGGCTGCGTTCCAGTTGGTAATTGCTGGTAGCCATAACAGGCAGCAGCTTGAATGCCTTGAGGCGGGACAATGGCAGCGGGCCGTGTTCGATGTGGTCCGCAACGGTCCACTCAAACGTGCTGGGCGATTCCCCATCGAAGCTGCCAACAACCTGAATTCGATAGCGCGCGTCACTGCTGAACAGTTGACGCTCCAACGACAGTAGCTCGAGCGTGGCGGTAAAGCCCGCCGCTGGCAGGGTCTTGGCCATGCTCTGATTGGCCTGCTGGATCGAGGTGTCCAGCACGGCGGGCAGTTGTTGGCCGGTGTACCAGGCACCGGCGGTGCTCAATGCACCGAGAACGGCAACAACGCCCAAAGCGCTGAGGGCAATTTTCTTCATGGGGATCAATCCTGCGTGTCCGTTGATTGTTTAAAAAGCCTTCCTTGTCACCGTATTCGCTAATTACCAGCGTCACGGTTTGAGGCACACCAGCCGACGACTGGCGAAAAGCGCGCGCAGGCTACCACCAGGCCCGGTGGTGACCAAGCAAGGTTGATGCGCCTCAACTGAAAATGCCAACCCGCTCGAATAACCGCGGGTAATATTAGGGGCTGTTGCAGTTTCATCGCGAGCCGCGTTGCTGCGAGTGAAACGGCAACAGCCCCTAGCCAAGTAGCAGCTAACTCTGCGGTTTATCGCTCTCCAGCGCCTTGGTAGTCGGCTGTACTGCGGGCACGCCAACCCAGTCGCTCAGCAGGCTATAGGCCACAGCCAGCAAGGTTGGGCCGAGGAACAGTCCCATAAAACCGAAGGCCAGAATGCCGCCGAATACGCCAAGCAGCACCACGATCAATGGCAGGTTGCCGCCACGGCTGATCAAGTACGGTTTGAGGATGTTGTCGACACCACTGATCACGAAGAAGCCCCAGATCAGCAGGAAAATCCCCATGCCGACTTCGCCCTGCCAGAATAACCAAGCAACAGCCGGGCCCCAGATCAGCGGCGGCACCATGACCAGGCTGAAGCCGAACGTCAGAATGCCCAAAATCAATGCCCCCGGAATCCCGGCGATGGTGAAACCAATCCAGGCCAAAATCGCCTGTGCTGCCGCTGTGCCGATCACGCCATTGACTACCCGCTGCACCGTGCCGGCCACCAACTCCAGATAGTGTTCGGCGCGGTCACCAATCAGTCGCTGCAACAGGCTCTCGGCAAAGGCCGCCAGACGCGGGCCATCACGATAAAAGAAGAACACCAGTATCAGGCTAAGCGCCAACTCCACCATGCCACCACCAATCCGCGCGCTGCGGGCCAGCAACCAGTTGCCCACCTGGCCCAGATACGGCTGCACGGTAGCGAAGAGCGCAGCGCCCTGCTGATCAATGGTCTGCCAGAAGCTCAGCAGGCTATCCCCCACCAGTGGCACATTAACCAGCCAGGCGGGTGCTGGCGGTAAGCCATCGACCTGAAAATCCTTGAGCAAGCTGGTCAAACCCTTGATGTGGTCGGCCAGGTTAAGCCCCAGCATAATTAGCGGCACTGCCACTAAAAGGGTCCAAACCAGGGTCAGCAGGCCAGCAGCCGTTGCTTGGCGCCCACCCAGCAAGCGGGTCAGCACGCGCATAACCGGCCAACTGGCAAAGGACAGTACGGCGGCCCAAAACAAAGCCGACCAGAACGGTGCGAGTACCCACAGGCTGGCTCCCAGTAACGCAAGCAGCAGGATCTGCACCAGCAGATGATCGTTATTGGCCATTCATACAGCTCCCAACAAAACGAAAAAGGCTCTGCCGCAAGGGGCAGAGCCGGGACATAGAGCGCCGCAAGATTACCGGTAAATCGATGTTTAGCGCAGTACGTTGAGCTGTATGCCGGTAACGTCAGGCTCACCCAACTCCAGGCGGCTGGCGCGTACTCGCTGTTCAACCAGCGCTTCACGCCAGGCTTCAGCTTGAGCACCGCTGATACTGACACGCAACGTACTATCGAGGTTAAGGCTACGCGCCAGCAACTCGACCCAGGCGGCGCTAGGCTCAGCCTGTTTGGCCAGGCGTAACTCACCCGTGCTTTTTAACTGTCGTTGCAAAGTAGCCGGCGTCGGCAAAACCTCAGCCAATGGGGCATTGGCTGCCAGCAGCTCAGCGTGCAGGTAAGCGCGTTTGTTACCACGGGTGATGCTGTACAGCGCCAGCAAGCTGTCTTGCCGAGGTGCAGCCAGACGCATCAGTACATAGGCTTGCTCATCATCGGAGCCATACAACGTGGCGTTGCCAAATACCGCATTGGCCCACAGGCTGCTTGAACCACACTCGCGGCCCACGCACCAATAAAGCAACTCAGCATCTTCAGCTTGCAGGGTTTCACGGGCTGTGGCGAATACTTCATTAGCCGAGTGAGTGCGTGGTAACTCATACGTCACGGCGGTCAACTGACCTTGAGCAGCCACTTCACGCTCGTAGCGCAAGGTGCCGCTGATACGGCGTATCGCGCCTTGCGGATAGATGCGTTCCTGCGCCGCCACGTCTTTGAAGCTGACAATCTTACTGCCGGCAAAACGCGGCAGTACTTCAAGGTCATGGCTATCGGCAACGTCTGACCAAGCAGAAGCGCTAGCCAACAGCACGCTCAGGCCGAAGCAATATCGATTAACCCAACTCATTTGATCAACATCGACTGGCCAGCTTTAACGATTTTCTCACCATCATCTTCGCGCTTTGGCACTAATAGGCCGCGCTGCACGGCGGGACGCTCAGCCAGCTCATTCATCCAGCGTTGCAAATGCTCAAGGCCTTCAACTGACACACCGGCCCAGTCGTGGATGTGCACCCAGGGATAGGTGGCAATATCGGCAATGCTGTAATCATCCGCGAGGTACTGCGCCTCGCTCAGGCGCGTATCGAGCACCTCATAAAGACGGCGGGTCTCGCGCTGATAGCGGTCAATAGGACCTTGCAGTTTTTCCGGAAAATAGCGGAAAAACACATTGGCCTGGCCTTGCATCGGCCCAACGCCGCCCATCTGGAACATCAGCCACTGAATCACCCGCGAGCGGCCCTTGGCGTCGCTAGGCAGCAGCTGGCCGGTTTTCTCGGCGAGATACAGCAGGATGGCACCGGACTCGAATACCGCGAAATCATCATTATCGCGGTCGACAATCGCCGGGATGCGGCCATTGGGATTGATTTTGAGGAAGGCCGCAGCCTTCTGCTCCTGCTTATCGAAACTCAATGCCTGCACGCTGTAAGGCAGTTGCAACTCTTCCAGTGCGATGGACACTTTATGGCCGTTTGGGGTGGCGGCGGTATACAGGTCGATCATGTGAATCTCCGTGGATATCCAGCACACCTTTCCCCAGTTGCCTTCAGCAAGTCAAGGCGCACTCAGGAATGCTTTGAAACAGTCTGCTACCAAGCCCGCCCCAACCTCATCATCGAGGTGCAAATGATGGCCGCCAGGCAGCTGTGCCACCTCTATAGCCACGCCCTCAACCAACTGACTGATACTCGGCTGTGCGAGCAACATACCCTGCTGCGCCATCACCAGTTTGGCCGGGCATTGCAGATTACGCACAAACGCCAGCGCGTGAGCCTGGGTTAGACGTAGCGGTGATGGCAGGGTCAAGCGACTGTCAGTGCGCCAGGTGTAGCCGCCGGGCACCGGCATCAGGCCGCGCTGGGCCAATAGCTCAGCTGCCTCACGGCTAACCGCGCCGACGCCGCGCATGCGCGCCTCAACCGCACGGGAGAACTCGGCATATACCGGCTTGCTCTTGCCAGCCAGGGCTAGCTGCGCCTTGAGCGCCTCGCCGAGTTTCTGCGGCGCTGTGTCCGGCTCACCGGTATAGGGAATCAGCCCATCGATCAGCGCCAGGCGAGATACACGCTCGGGCATGGCTGCCGCCAGTAACACTGAAACAATCGCGCCCATGGAATGCCCAAGCAGGGAAAAACGCTGCCAGCCGAATTGCTCGGCAACCTGCAGCACATCGTGGGCGTAATCCCAAATGGCGTAACTTGCGCCAGGCGGACGGTGATCGGAATGGCCGTGACCGGCAAAGTCCAAAGCCACGATGCGCAAACCCGGCAACAGCGGTGCCAAGCGGGAAAAGCTGGCCGCATTGTCCAGCCAGCCGTGCAGGGCAATCACCGGCTGACCATCCTCAGGCCCATATAAATGGGCCGCCAACTCAATGTGCGGCAGGCGCAGGCGCACCTCTTGGAAATTCAGGCTCATGCGCTTTTCTCGCTGGTAGGCTGGCCGGACCAGCGTTGGAGGAGTGTTTTCAGCAACGCAGCAGTGCCTTGCGGGTTCTCCAGCGGAAACATATGACCGCCGGGCAGTGTCAGGTATTCACCTTGCGGTACGCGCCGAATCAGGTGGGCGTGATGCGGCATAACCACCCTACTATGCAAACCGCGAACCATGGCCAGTGGCACTTGCAGCTGTTGTGGGCGACCTGGGCTGGTATGCGGCACGCTGCGATAAATGCTGATTTCAGTGGCGGGATCAAAACGCAAACGCAGGCTATTCGGCGTGGCCTGCAAACCATGCTCGATATAGGCATCCAGGCACTCTGGATCAAACCGGCGAAACAGGCTCTTGCCGGCAAAATAACCGCGCGCTTCGGCCGGATCGGCAAACTCCTCACGGCGGCCAAGAGTGCGCCCAGCGGGCGTAATGCGGTCGATAAAACCAAAACGCTTGGCCGCGCGAATGACAATTTTATCGGCCAGGGTCAACACCGGCGAGTCGAGCATCACCACGCCGCGATACAACTCAGGCCGGAGCAAGGCCGCGTGATAATGCAACACGCCACCCAGCGAATGGCCAACGCCCCACACCGGCTGTTGGTTGGCCTCAAGATGGTGGATCAATTCATCGACCAAATTGCTCCAGTTATCATTCACCGGAAAACGCGGATCATGGCCATGCTGCTGCAGATGCTGCACCTGATAGTCAGGTGCCAGCGCGGCAAACAGCTTGCTGTAGGTGGCCGAGGGAAAACCGTTGGCATGGGCGAAGAACACAGGCTGAGTCATGGCGGTGGGCTGATCGGAGAAGTAGGAACTGATTGTCCGGCAGCGCTTGCTATGCAGCAATGACAAAACGGCCAGTGAATGACGGCACTACAGCCAAAGCTGATGGGAGGCCCGCCAGTTGACTCGGCACTAGCGGGTTATTGGTTAGGCAGCACTCAGAACCGGTGTAACGTAATCGCTAGCAAGAGCCTGTTTTTAACGTAGCAAAACCAACGTGCAGCAGCACTATGTACAGGTTTTAGCGCAGCACCGGGCCACTCTCGCCCAACGGCACAATGGCCATGGTCAATCGCGAAATACAGCTGGCCTTACCATCCTCACCACTCAGGCGAATATCCCAAACGTGGGTAGTTCGCCCGAGGTGTATAGCGCGCGCCACTGCCGTCACCCGACCACTGCGCACGCCACGCAAGTGGTTGGCGTTCACCTCCAGACCGACGCAATAGAACTTGCTACTGTCGATACACAGATGGCTGGCGGTAGAGCCCAAGGTTTCCGCCAACACCACTGACGCGCCGCCATGCAGCAAGCCGTAAGGTTGGTGAGTACGCGAGTCGACGACCATGCTGGCGGTCAACGACTGGTCATCGAATGCCTCAAAGCGGATGTCCAATTGCTCGCCGATGGTGTTCTTCAGAAAGCCATTGAGTTGTTCGATATTCGGAGTTTGCAGCCAAAGAGCCATAGCCTGTCCTTCCTGATTTTCAGTAGAACGTGGCCGGCATCTGCTGCCGGCCACGCACCTGATCATTCGTGCCAGAGCACTGTTTCACTGCGCGAAGTCCACTCTTCGAAACGCACACCATATGTACCTTCCACCACCGCACGCTTGATCTTCAAGGTTGGCGTGAGGAAGCCGTTGTCCACGGCCCATACCTCTTTGACCAGTATCAAGCGCTGCAGCCGCTCATGCTTGTCGAGGCTCGAATTGACCTGTTCCAACAAGTTTCTCAAGCTGGCTTCCAGCTCACCACGGCCACTGTTGGCGGCTTCACTGCGGCCTACATCGGAGAGCACGCACAGCGCCATCGGTTGCGGCATGCCATCGCCAACCACGCACACCTGTTCAATGCGCGAGTGCTCGCCCAAGCGGTTTTCGATGGGGGCTGGAGCCACGTACTTGCCTTTACTGGTCTTGAATATTTCCTTAATCCGCCCGGTCAGACGCAGGTTGCCTTGGGCATCCTGCTCGCCTTTATCACCGGTACGCAGGAAGCCATCCGCAGTAATGGTTTCGGCGGTCTTTTCCGGGTCTTTGTAATAGCCCTGCATGGTTGCACCGCTACGCACCTGCACCTCACCATCCTCGGCAATGCGTACCTCAACGCCAGGACTGTTCTGTCCTATCCAACCTTGTTGAAACTTACCCGGTCGACAGACATGCGAGTAACCGCAGTTTTCGGTCATGCCATAGACCTCAAGCACATTCAGCCCCAGGCGCTTGTACCAAGTAAGCAGTGCTCCAGGTACAGGCGCCGCACCAGACAGTGCATAACGCACCGCATCCAGCCCCAGGCCGACCAGCACCTTCTTACCGACGATGCGGCCGATGATTGGCAACTTGAGGAGAAAATCCAGCTTCTCGGCCGGCATCTTGCTGTAAACGCCCATCTGGAACTTGGTCCAGATGCGCGGTACACCGAATATCACCGTTGGCCGTGCGCGCTTTAGGTCCTCAAGGAAGGTATCCAGGCTTTCGGCGAAGAAGATTGTCAGCCCCGAATAAAGCGAGGACAGCTCGACAAACATGCGTTCGGCCACGTGACACAACGGCAAATAAGACAACACACGATCGCCCTCACCCACCCCAAAAAGCGCAGTAGCATGGCTGGCGGCAAAACCGAAGTTGCTGAAGTGATGCATCACGCCTTTCGGCGTACCGGTGGTGCCGGAGGTATAGACGATGGTGGCAAGCTGGTCAGCCGCTGGCGAGGGATTGTCCTGAATAGGCGTACAAGCCTGCAAATCATCCCAAGTAAAGTTGAACTCGCCTGCCGGGCGCAGTGGCAGACCAATAGTAGAAACACCTTCCGGTATGCCAGCGGCCATGGCTGGCCAGTCATCCAACTTGCCGACAAATACCAGAGCGGCCTCAGAATGACGCAGCACCTGAGCGACCGAATCAGCCGTAAGGTTGGGGTACAGCGGCACGGAAATATGCCCGGCCATCCAGATCGCCAAATCAGTGACAATCCAGTGTGCGCAGTTCTTGGAAATGATCGCTATGCGACTGCCCTGCGGCAGTTCACGGCTACGCAACCAATTAGCCGCGCGCCGGGCCTGCTCCCCCACCTCGGCCCAACTCAATTCCTGCAGCTGACCGCTAGGCAGCGGCTGCACCATGTAGCGTTTATTCGGGTGCCGAGCTTCTCGCTCATAAAACACCTCAAGCGGCAAACGGATTGCATCAGCCACAGGGCTTCCTCCTTTGTTGTTTTTGTGGAGCCAACCAAGCAATTGCTTGGTTGGACTATTCCACGCACAACCGCGACCCGCAAGAGGAGAAATGTTTCGGTGTGTAGTGCTAGCTCAGCGCTTATTTATGTATTGAAGAATTAGCGCCATGCCAGACGCTATGTTCGGCTCAAAACAGCGAGAGGTCGCCCTACGCAAACAACTCGCGATCAACGTCGTTCACCACGTAGATCGCCTACCTGAGCCTGCAACAGCTCACGCTTGGCCGCTTCGGCCGCCACCGGTGCACCCGCCACCAGGGTAATACGCGACCACAGGCGCTTGAACAGACCCTTGTGCGGATCACGGCTGAAGAAACTGCCCCACAACCCTTGTAGTGCCAAAGGAATCACCGGCACCGGGTTTGCTTCGACAATGCGTTCGATGCCGCCCTTGAACTCATTTATCTCGCCGTCTGTAGTCAACTTCCCTTCGGGGAAGATGCACACCAGCTCGCCATTTCGCAGGTATTCAGCGATTTTCTTGAAGGCAGCGTCATAAATCAGCAGGTCTTCATTACGCCCGGCAATCGGCACAGTGCCGGCGGTGCGGAAGATAAAGTTGAGCACGGGCAGGTTGTAGATCTTGTAGTACATGACAAAGCGTATCGGCCGGCGCACCGCGCCACCAATCAGCAGTGCATCGACAAACGACACGTGGTTGCACACCAGCACCGCTGCCCCTTCATCAGGAATCGCCTCCAGCCCCTTATGCTCAACTCGGTACATCGAGTGGCTGAGCAGCCAGATCATAAAGCGCATGCTGAATTCGGGAACGATCTTGAAGATGTAGCTGTTGACCGCGATGTTCATCAGCGAAATGGTCAAAAACAGCTGCGGAATCGACAGCTCAGCCACGCTGAGAAAGAGGATCGAAGCTATTGCCGAAGCCACCATAAACAGCGCGTTAAGAATGTTATTGGCAGCAATCACCCGCGCCCGCTCGTGCTCTGCTGTGCGCGACTGAATCAGCGCATACAGCGGCACGATGTAAAAGCCACCAAACAGACCGATACCGAGAATAGAACCGAGAATCCACCAGGCCTGGCCAACGCTCAAGACGCTCAACCAATCGTGCGCAACTGCTGCCTCAGGGAAGCCGCCGGAAAACCACCAGAGCGCGACACCAAACACGGTCAAGCCGATTGAGCCAAATGGCACCAGGCCGATTTCCACCTTATGCCCACTCATCCGCTCACAGAGCATCGAACCCAGGGCGATGCCGACCGAGAACACAGTGAGAATCAGGGTGACCACGCTTTCATCGCCGTACAGCCACTCTTTGGCATACGCCGGAATTTGCGTCAGATAGACCGCGCCGAGAAACCAGAACCACGAGTTGCCGACCATTGAGCGAGACACCGCCGGACGCTGGCCCAGACCAAGTCTCATGATCAGCCAGGACTGGCGAAAAATGTTCCAGTCCAATTTAAGCTCCGGCATGGCCGCCGCTGCAGCGGGAATTGCCCGACTGGCCAGGTAACCCAGCACTGCCACCAGCACGACGCACGCGGCAACAATCGGCGCGTAGCCAGTGCTGGCCATGATGACGCCAGCGCCAATGGTCCCCGCCAGGATGGCAAGAAAGGTGCCCATTTCCACCAGAGCATTGCCACCCACCAGCTCCTGCTCGTCAAGATGCTGCGGCAGAATCGAGTACTTAACCGGGCCAAACAATGCCGACTGGGTGCCCATGGCAAATAGCACCGTCAGCATCATGGGCAGATTGCCCAGCAACACGCCGACCGCGCCCAGCAACATGATCACGATCTCGGCGAACTTGATCTTGCGGATCAGTGAGTCCTTGGCAAACTTCTCGCCAAACTGGCCACCGAGCGCAGAGAACAAAAAGAACGGCAGGATAAACAGCAAGGCGCAGAGATTGATCAGCAACGCCTTATCGGCCCCAGAACTGATTTTGAACAGAATGGCTAGAATCAACGACTGCTTAAAGATGTTGTCGTTAAAAGCACCTAACAGCTGGGTAATGAAAAACGGCAGAAAGCGCTTTTTGCCCAATAATGCGAATTGAGAGTGTTCGGTCATCGTCCGTGTACCTGTGTGCAAGGTTGTAGGCATTTGACTGTAAGAACACCCGACAACGCCACAGCAAAGCGAGTTTTTTGCTGGGTTTTCGGCAAATCACCGGCAATCACACCGGCAACTGCCCCAACAACCCACGCAACACAAAGAACACCAACAAGCCACCGCCAATGGTTGCTAGCAAATGCCGCGTTAGCACAGCAATAGCAATCGTCGCTAGGCCAGCCAACAAATAGGCATTGTGCAGATTGAACGCCCAGTGCTGGCCATCAGGAATGAGCATACCTGGCAGCACAATGGCACTCAGCACAGCGGTCGGCACATAGTGCAGGCCCTGGCGCACCAGGGGCGGGAAACGCAAATCTGGAAAAGCAAACAAGCTGTAGCGAATGGCAAAGGTAATCAGCGCCATGCCGAGAATCAGCAGCCAGATATCCATCAGGCAACCTCCCCGCTTGAGACGGCCACCTTGCGGCGCTCCAAGATCACTCCAATCGCGATACCGCTAAATGCAGCCACCATCAGTCCCAGCTTGTATGGCCAGGTATGACACAATAGTGCGACGGCACCCGCGACCACTGCAGCAGCAACTTGCGGCTGGTTACGCAATGCCGGCACGACGATGCCAATAAAGGTTGCCAACATGGCGAAATCCAGCCCCCAACCAGCCAAATCCGGGACGTTTTGACCAAATAGCGCACCGACCAGCGAACTGCCCACCCAAGACATATACAAGGGCAACGCCACCCCGGCGTGATACCACTGGCCATGCTCAGTCATACCGTGCGCCAAGTAATAGCGCTGAGCCACGGCAAAGGTTTCATCGGTCAGACCGAACGCCAGCGGCACCCGCCAGCGTTGTGCGAGCGAACCGACATAGGGCTGCAGCGCCGCGCTGTAGAGCACATGACGTAGATTAACGATCAGGGTAGTCAGCAGAATAACCAGCGTGCCACTGCCCAGGGTCAGCAGGCTGATGGCGATAAATTGCGCCGAACCGGCATATACCAGCAAGGACATGCCCAGCGCCTGGGCGAAGCTGAGCCCAGCCAGACTGGCCAGCGCGCCGTATATCAAACCGAACGGCAGAATACCGACGATCATCGGAATGCTGTCGCGACTACCATAGAGAAAATGCTGCAAACGGCTCATGCGCCCTCCTTAATGCAGCAAGCCTGACGTGTCACGGCCGCTTGGTCTTGAACAATCTTGCGCATCATCACAAGCGCCCACTGAGTTACAAGCGCACACTGACTTAGCGCAATGCATCCGATAGCTCACTGGCTAAACTGCCCTCACCCTTCGCTCAGGTCGCACTCATGCCGGAAGCCCTCGACACCTTGCTGAATTTCGCCAGTGCGCTGGCCGCAGGCCTGTTAATTGGCGCTGAGCGGGGCTGGCAGGGACGTAATATCGATGACAGTCAGTTGGCTGCGGGAATACGTACCTTTGCCCTGAGCAGCTTGCTTGGGGCCTTTGCCATGCTGCTTGGCGAACACTTCGGCGTGATGGCCTGGGCCGTGATCTTTGCCGGCTTTGCCATTCTTGTAGCGGCCTCCTACTTTGGCGAACTGCAACGCCTGGGTGATATGGGCCTGACCAGTGAAGTGGCGCTGCTGATTACCTTCCTTCTAGGTAGCCTGGCCATGGCTGACTATGCCGGGGTCGCCGCAGCAGGAGCCGTGGTAGTGGCACTGCTGCTGAAT
Organism: Pseudomonas sp.; assembly: GCF_046581935.1. Lineage (GTDB taxonomy): Bacteria > Pseudomonadota > Gammaproteobacteria > Pseudomonadales > Pseudomonadaceae > Aquipseudomonas. Next base: position 69,481 of record NZ_JAYGFK010000005.1, on the reverse strand, counting down.
CTCAAGCAGCCCTTGCACAGCGCTCTGCAACGACTTAGCGCAGCGGAACTGTCCGGCGTACTGAAGCTGCTGTTTATTTCCTTGGTACTACTGCCAGCACTGCCCAATCAAGGCTACGGGCCCTGGCAGGCATTTAACCCTTACGCCATCTGGTGGATGGTGGTGCTGATTGCCAGCATTGGCTTTGCCGCCTATGTGGCGATCCGCCTGGTGGGCATGCGCAGTGGCCTGCTGATAACCTCACTACTCGGCGGTATGGTGTCGTCCACAGCGATGACCGTGACCCTGGCGCGAATGTCCGCAGGACGCAACCTGCACATGATTCTGGCCTGCGGCCTGCTCGCCACCTCGGCCTTGATGTTTCCGCGCATTCTGCTGGAAGTCGGCTTGGTCAATGTCAGTTTATTACCACAGCTGGCCTGGCCTCTGGGCGCAGCCACCCTGGTCTATGCCGGCGGCGCGCTGCTGTACTTCATACGCGCGCGAACGCAAAGCGAGGAAGCGGCAGAACCACCACTGAAGAACCCCTTCGAACTGGGCCCAGCATTGCGTTTTGCAGCATTACTGGCGCTGATCCTGTTGCTGGTCGAGGGCGCGCAGCGTTGGCTCGGCGACATGGGCGTGTACCTCGTTGCCCTACTCTCAGGGCTGGCCGACGTGGACGCCATCACCCTGTCGCTGGCACGCAGTGCCCAAGGCGAATTGAATGCCCAGGTAGCGGTGCAGGGGATTTTTCTCGCTGCGTTGAGCAACAGCCTGGTCAAAGCCTGCCTCGTCGCCCTTATTGGCGGCCGCAAGTTGGCACTGTTGACCGTGCCGGTAATGGCAGCTGGGCTGCTGGCCGGTGCTGCAGTGTTGCTGCTGTTATAAGGCGATGCGCAGAACAACAGGTTGAACAGCAGCGCACCTGCCACTGTACGAGCATCTGCGCTCGCCCTATCAGCAATAACCCTCACGACAAGCGCCAACAACGCCCCAACTAAGGGCTGGAATTGCCATGCGCGCCCTCTCAGCTAAACGATAAAAAACCACGAAACCCTTTTGCTAGAGCCTTTCACGGCACATCAGCAGCCCATGAGCTGAACAGCAACAATGCCTAGGCAGGAGCGATCTTCACGTCCAACAATAACCGGGATAGCCCCGTAGTCAGCCATCCAATTTGGAGACGCCCATGCCCACTCGCCCTGCCTTACCCATCACGCATCCTCGCTTCGTATCGCTCATCGACCCGCGCCAGAAGCCCGCATGAACGCCTCAGCACTGCAGCCAAACGTGAACCTAAAGGTCAAACAATTGCGCGTTCAAGGCGATGGCGTAGCGCTGGCGAGCTACCGCTGGGGCAACGCGAGTGGGCCAACCCTACTGCTGGTGCACGGCTACCCGGACAATCACGAAATCTGGTTACCGCTGGTACACGAACTGGCCAACGATTTCCAGATCATCGCCTATGACGTACGCGGTTTTGGTGCCTCGCAGATACCGCGCGAATGCCAGGACTATCGCCTAGAGAAACTGGCAAATGATCTGGAAGCGGTGATAAAGGCTCTAAGCCCCAATCAGCCCGTGCATTTAGTGGCCCATGACTGGGGCTCGATTCAAGCCTGGGAGGCCGTCACAGAACCGCGTATCCAGCCATTACTGGCGTCTTACACCAGCATCTCCGGCCCCTGCCTAGATCACGTCGGGCACTGGATGCGTGATCGCCTCAAGCAAAAACGACCAAGCGCGATGTGGCAAGTGCTCAGCCAACTCGCCAGTTCTTGGTACATCGCCCTTTTCCACATTCCAGTGCTCGCAGAACTGACCTGGCGCTGGGGGTTGGCGCGCAACTGGCCACGGCTGTTAGCGCTGGTTGAAGGCCTGGCGAATGTTCCAATCAGCACAAGTCAGTGCTCGGACGGCGTACACGGGATCAAGCTGTACCGCGCCAATTTTATCCGCAGCCTGGGTAAACCACGGCTGCGCTACACCCGAGTGCCAGTGCAGCTGATCGTGCCAACCGCAGATCGTTTTGTACGCCCGCAACTGTTTGAACAATTACCCAAATGGGCACCCACGCTATGCCGGCGCGAAACCAACGCAGGCCATTGGCAACTGCTGCTCGAACCGAAGCAACTGGCGGCCTGGCTACGTGAGTTCAGCCAACACATACAGGGCAGCGTAAGCCATCACCAGCAGCACGAGCCACTAACGCCTAATGCCACGTCTAATCAGCCTGGATAGCACGGCATGCAAGTAGGAACGTTTATGGATACACCCGCTGCACTGCGCTTACAGCGCCTGGAACTGGCGACACGCCCTACTCGGCCACCTCATCATCCAACTGCATTACACCGGCTGCCTGCTCAAGCAGATCAACAGGCAGGCTTTTGCTGGCACGGGCTCCGAGCAGTTTGAGATTTTCCACCCGGCTGATGATATTGCCACGACCATCGCAGAGCTTGTTGCGCGCCCCGGCATAGGCCTTATCCAATTGCTGCAGGCGTGCACCCACTTCATCCAAGTCCTGAATAAAGGCGACGAACTTGTCATACAGCGCCCCGGCACGCTCGGCGATCTCGCGGGCGTTTTGGCTTTGCCGCTCCTGTCGCCACAGGCTGTCGATCACCCGCAGCGTAGCCAGCAAGGTAGTCGGGCTGACGATCACAATGTGTTGATCGAAGGCTTCCTGAAACAACCCCGGATCGGCCTGTAGGGCCGAGGCAAACGCGGCTTCGATAGGCACAAAAAGCAGCACGAAATCCAGGCTGTGCAACCCTTCCAGACGTTGATAGTCCTTCAGTGACAGCCCCTTCAAATGCCCGCGCAGGGATAGCACATGTTGCTTCAAAGCCTGCTGGCGGCTGCTGTCATCTTCAGCGGCAATAAACTGTTGATACGCCGTCAGACTGACTTTGGCATCCACCACCACTTGCTTATTACCCGGCAACTGGATCAATACATCTGGCTGAAAGCGCTCGCCGTCGGCGCTCTTCAAGCTGACCTGAGTCTGGTACTCGCGGCCCTTCTCTAAGCCGGCGTGTTCCAACACGCGTTCCAGCACCAACTCGCCCCAATTGCCCTGGGTTTTCTGCCCCTTGAGGGCGCGAGTCAGATTGGTTGCCTCATCACCCAAGCGCTGATTGAGCTGCTGCAAACGCTCCAACTCCTTACCGAGGGAAAAACGCTCGCGCGCCTCCTGCTGGTAACTTTCTTCCACGCGCTTTTCAAACGACTGAATGCGCTCTTTGAGCGGATCAAGCAGCTGACCGAGTTGCTGCTGGCTGGTTTCCGCAAAGCGCTGCTCGCGCTCATCGAAGATCTTCCCAGCGAGCTCGGCGAACTGCGCGCGCAACTCATCACGTGAGCCTTGCAGATCGCTCAGGCGCTGCTGATGACTGTCCTGCTGTTCTTTGAGTTCGGCACTGAGGGAAGCGCGCAATGCATCCAGGCGACGGATTTCCGTTTCCTGCTGTTCGCGCTGGAGGGTCCAGCTCTGCGCCGACTCACGGGCGATCTGCCGCTCCTGCTGGAGTAAATCGCTCTCACGGCGCAAGGCCGCCAGTTCAGCCTGCTGATCAGCCTTGATCTCGCTGATCTCGGCGACCTCCCCACGACAATCATCCAGCTGCGTAGTCAGTCCAGCCTGAGCCAGCAGTGCATTACTTAGGCGCTCCTGCAGCAGGCTGAATTCCAACTGCTGGTTAGCCAGGCGGCGCTGTTGCGCCCAAGCCAAATAAAGAAGAGGAAGTGCTGCAGCGGCGAAGCCGCACAACGCGGGCGCCAACGTAGTGAGCAGATCGATAGGCATAAACAGCTCCGCATAAAAGTACTGGCAGTATAACCAGTACCCTAGGGTCTGTTACCGGTTTATCGCGAGCCGCGTTGCTGCGAGTGAAACGGCAACAGCCCCAAGCAGAGTCAGAGCTGTTTGAGCAGTTGCTGCGCTTCTTGCGAGCCTTGTCCGGCGGCCTGCTCTAGCCAGAACCGGGCTTGTTGCGGCTCGAGACTGCGTGGCTGGCTATACAGCTGCCCCAACTCCAGTTGAGCACCCATGTCGCCCGCACGGGCAGCTTGGCGCAGCAACTCAAAGCCCATACGCCGATCGCGTTGGTTGCCGCAATCACGGCAAAGCATTTGCCCCAATCGGCTTTGTGCCTGCACAACACCTTGCAGGGCTGGCTGCTTGAGCAAACGGCCGGCAAAGCGTTTAACGCTGTGGGCGTGACCAATATGTGGGCTGTCCAACAGCCAAAGCGCAACACGCGTAGGCAGGCGAGGCACGGCAACAGAATGGGCTGCAGGTATACGAGTAATCGCGCGAGGCATAAAAAGCGGCGGTGGCTGGAAAGGCGCGCCACTCTACTCTTTTTTTCGCCAAGGTAAAGCCCTGAAAAAAGCGCCAACCGGCGGTCTAGAGCAAGCGCTTAGCTTAATCCACAGAAGCTGTGGATAACTTCGTGGATAACATGGGTGCAAGCGTCCTCAGCGCCTATGCTGTGGGGCTCAAGGTCAAACTGGTGATTTTTTCACCAGTGCAAAAAAACCATATATTTCATTGACTTATAAAATGAATAAAAAGAATCAAGGGTTTACGTCAATCAACGCACCCTGCTTGACAGAGCGCATCGCAATTGTGCACAAGTCTATGCGGCACGCCGTCGCACTGCCCTTTTACAGGGCAAACTCCCTGTAAAAGCCGCCCTATCTAGGCCGGGCGCGGCAAGCGGCCATCTTGCTGATAGGTCGCTAGAGAGAAAACCCTGGGGGTATCCGGAACCTGAGCACTTTTGAAGGCGACATACTCGCTGGTGGTTTCACATAACCAGCTCAGCAGATTGCGCGGGCGCTTCTCCGCCAGCGCCCCGGGAATGAATAGCGCAACATTGTTGCCCTTGAGCGGGCAGCGCGCTGAACGGTATTCGAACGCTTCAACCCCTTCCACACGCATACTGGCACCCAGCGCCTGACAAGGTTGATAGGCACTGGCATGACACAGCTGTGCCTGATACTCGTTAAAAGGCGGGCGCTGCAACTGCACGCCGCGCTCAACCTGATAACGCGCCTCAAAGGTGCAGTGTTCAGAAAGGATGCGGCCACTGGGCGGTGCCACGCTCATGCCATCCCAGAGCAGGAAACGGTAGTACGCGGCCTCAGCCATCGCGGTTTCGATGCGCAACGCGCCATAAAACAGGCTCGGCTCATGCACAGAGCCAAAGCGCGAACCCCAACGCAATGGTGGATAGCGGAACGGGGTTTTCAGCAAGTAGTGCAGCGGCTCGGCGCTCAGCGGCAACGGCGGCTTGCTGGTTTCCAGCAACTCTTCGAGTAGCGCCTGTTCAGCCAACGTATCGACTAACTGCAAAGTGGCGACTTGAGCCTGGCTCTCGACCAAGCGCACCAAGCGTCCCCGCAACGGTTTGATCTGAGCTGGGCCTTGGCAGTGTTGCCAGATATCCATGGTGGTGTTGTCCTTAACTTTTATTATTGTTGGGTACTGCGCTCACATCTTGCGACGTAGAAGCTGCTTAGGACCTCGCGAGCTAGAGTCCTGCAAGGCAAAAACAGGCGAGGAAGCGGAGTGTACTTTTGTACATGAGCATTCCGAGCCTGTTTTTAACGCAGCAGGGCCGACGCGCAGCAGGTCATAAACAGCTTCTAGCCTTTGCCGCGAATCGCATCGAGATACTCCACTACTCGCACAAGCCCCTGCACCTGCTGCATCAAGGCCAAAGGTGGAGCATCAAGGTGGCGATTATCAGTCCGTAGAAAGTGCTGCATATCTGCCAAGTTGCCGCCAAACAGGGCGAACAACGAGCGGTAGATGCGAATCAGCAACAGGGCCAGCTCGCCGGTTTTACTGTGCACCCGCAGACCACTCTCGGCCCAACGCGAGATGGCGGTGCGGTGCACACCAATGATGTCCGCCAGCTCCTGCTGAGTCAGGTCGAGTTGCTCGCGGGTATTGAGCAGCGCCTTGGCCAGCACCGCATCGGCGTCGGCAACCGGTCGAATTAATGCGCTCATCACGGCCTCCACTTATCGAATGTCTATTAACAACAAAAATACCACCAAATGCTGTAATTACACAGCACAGAATAACCGGTGATTGGCAGCCTGCTGCACATGGGTTAACGTCCAGCCACGTAACCCCACTATGGATCAGTGCTTATGCCCAGCCGGCGTACCTGGCTGCGACTTATCGGTTGCCTGGCTTTACTGCTCGCCCTACTAAGCGCTTACGGCTACGTAAGCCTGGGCAAACTGCTTGAACGCGAGCAGATAAAAGACCTCGATTGGCACGGCTTAAGCCTGTCCTCTGAAGGTATCCAGCTTGACCAGCTCAGCTTGCAGCACCCCAACGGCGCATTGCAGCTGCAACACCTTCAACTGCAGTGGCACGGATTCAGCCTGGCGCTGCCCTTTTGGCAACAGATTTATATCGCCGACCTGCAACTAAGCCTGCCTGCTCAGCCCGGTTCCGCCAACGCTGACAACACGACCATAGAGGTGCAACTTGAGCAACTTGCCAGCGTTGCAGCCTCACTACCGCAGCACCTGCAGATTGCTGCCCTGCAGGTCGAACTGCCCTGTGCGGACACCCGCTGCCGCCTGGTCGGTGACTTGCAACTGCTAAAGCAACCCACAACGACTGGGCAGCAGCTCGATGTGCAACTCAACCTACAACAGCAACAAGACCAGCTGCGCTGGCACGCACAACTGCAAGGCGACAGCACACTGGCAGAGCTGCAGTTAACCCTGGCCATCAACCAACAGCCCCAACTGCAACTCAATAGCAGTTGGCAGCGCACAGCCACTGACCAGCTCTGGCAAGGTCAACTCAGTGGTGATCTGCAACAAGGCAAGGTGCTGCAAAGCTGGCTCAACCAATGGCTGCCCATCGATACAAATAGCCTGCCTGCTGCTCCAAAGGCAGCGCAGTTAAACGCAAACTGGCAATTGCAACTCGCGCCCGGCGCGCTCAGCTTGGCGCAATTGCAACACGCCAGCGGCCAGTTCAAGGCCAGCGCCAACCTGCCAGAACCCTGGCCGATACCGGGTATTGGCCAGCTACAAGGTAGCTTCAACGCATCAGCCCACACGCAAGATGACGAGTGGCTAGCAGACAGCCTGATCGCGGACCTTATCCTGCAAAATTTGCCCAGCGACCTCATCAGCGACCTGCCGCCAGAGCTGCATCCCGAGTCCCTGCAGCTGAACATCCAAGCCACGCCAATGCCCGCCGTAGTGGCAGAACAACTAAGCGGTCGCGCCCTGCCCCTGCGGCTACATCTGACTGGCAAGGGGCGCAGCCAGTTTGCACTGCAGGGCACGCTGATCCTGGCCAACGGCCTGCCCTGGGCCGTGCAACTGCTGGACGGCAGCCTCAGCGCCAGCAGCCCTGCACTGCAATTAGCCAATTGGGATATCGGCGCCCTGCAAACGCAATTGCAGCTCGACGGCTACATGGATGCACAGCAGCTCGATCTCATCCTGGATAAAAACTCGCACGTAAGCCTACAGCAGCTGATTAATGGCGATTTGCACGCACAGCAGATAAAGGCCAGCACCTCGGCGCTGCAACTGCATGCACAACTGGCTGCCGGAGCGCTAATCGACTGGCACCTACAAGGCCCCCTCGACTTGAGTGCGCAGCTACTGCATGGCCAACTGCTGCCGCAACGCTGGTACTGGCAAGGCCCCGTGGAGGCCGACCAACAGCAGGTGGCACTAAACGGCACCCTGCACAACGATGCCAGCCTGCAACTCAAGCTGCAGGCGCAATACAACAGCGCCCAGGGCCTCAGCCTAAAAGGTCAACTGGCGGAGCTGTTTCTGCGCGGAGGCAACCCCTTGCAAGCCAGCTTCAGCGCTTGGCCGGCGCTGCTGGAGCTGAATAATGGCCGTTTGAATGCCAGCGCAAGCCTCAGCCTGGCCAGCGACCAACAATTACCCACCCTCGAACTGGCACTTACCGGCAAAGGCCTGGGTGGGATTTATGACCGCACCGCCATAGAGGGCATGGACGGCAAGCTCAGTGTGCAAATCGACCCTAAACAGCTGCAGCTTGAGCTAAGCGAATTACGCCTGGCCCAAGCCAACCCAGGCATCCCAATAGGCCCACTACAGCTCAAAGGCCGCTACAGTGCCGCCCTGCAAAAACCCACGCAAGGTCAGTTACAGCTGCAGCAAGCCGAGACAGCCTTGATGGGCGGCCACCTGCGTCTGCCAGCCGGGGAGTGGAACCTCGCCGCCGAACCACTGCTGTTCCCTGTAGGGGTGCAAGGCTTGGAACTTGAGCAACTGTTTATCCTCTACCCCACAGAAGGCTTGGCCGGCACGGGCACCCTCGACGGCCACTTGCCACTGCAGATCAACCAGCAAGGCGTGAGCATCGAGCAAGGCCAATTGAGCGCACGTGAACCCGGTGGTCGGCTGCAGTTCCACTCCGAACGCATCCGCGCCCTGGGGCGCAGCAACCCGGCGATGCAACTGGTGACTCAATCGCTGGAGGACTTCCGCTTTACCACCCTCAGCAGTCAGGTCGACTACAGCCAACAAGGCAAACTTGCCCTAGCGATGCGCCTAGAGGGACAGAACCCAGCCATCGAGCAGGGTCGCCCGATCCACTTCAATATCAATCTGGAAGAAGACATCCCGACGCTACTGGCCAGCCTGCAACTGACCGACAAAGTCAGCGACATCATCAAACAACGCGTGCAACAGCGTATGCTGCAACGCAATGCCAAGAAGGCTCCGACAGAGCCATGATTCATGATCAAGGAGAAGTGTCATGCGCTTGCGTAGTTGTTTCGCCGCCCTGCTGCTAGGTCTGCTCAGCACAGCCTGCACGCCGACCGTGCAACTGGCGATGCCCAACGAGCCGATCAACATCAACCTCAATGTGAAGATCGAACACGAAATCTATATCAAGGTGGATAAAGCCCTGGACAGCATGTTCAGCGAATCCAGCGGATTGTTCTAAGGAGCCCGAGATGAACCTAACTAAACGCCTCGCCAGCCTGTTGTTGCTACTCAGCCTGAGCCTGCCGGCGCTAGCCTTGAACCTCAACGAAGCCATGTCTGCCCTGGGCGATGCCAAAGCCAGCGGCCAACTGGGCGAAATGCCCAACGGCTATCTGGGGGTTGTCAGCGGCAGCGGCCAGGCCAGCGAAATAGCCAAGCTAATCAACCAGGCCCGCCGCGCCGAATACCAGAAACTGGCCACTCAAAACGGTATTCAAGTGAGCGATGTAGAGGCTATTGCCGGGCAAAAAGCTATCGACAAAACCCCGACTGGTCAGTACATCCAGCTTGAAGGTAAGTGGCAACGTAAATAGCTTTACCGCAAAACCAACAAGGAGCGCATTGCGCTCCTTGTTTGCTTTACACGCCTGAACTCAGCGCTGCTGAATCACCGGCTGCCCAGCCTTGGGTTTGAAGTACAGGGTTTCACCGCGCGTCAGGTTGGCCAGGCTGAGGTGATCCTTGGCCACTTCGGCTTCGATTGGCTCGCTCTGCCCGGCGACTTTAAGGGTCACACGGGTGATCGCGCCCAGCGGGCGAATATCACGCACTTCACCAGCCTGATGGCCTTCCTCGGCCAAGCGCGAGAGGTGAATCTCGTGCGGGCGGAACAGCACATGCTCTTCACCGCCGACATACAGACGGTTGGCATCACCCAGGAAGTGATAAACAAAATCGCTGGCCGGATTTTCGTACACCTCAGCCGGTGAGCCGATCTGCTCGATCACCCCTTTGTTCATCACCACAATACGGTCGGCCACTTCCATGGCCTCTTCCTGATCGTGGGTCACGAACACCGACGTCAAGTGCACTTCTTCGTGCAGGCGCGCCAACCAGCGGCGCAGCTCTTTACGCACCTTGGCGTCCAGGGCACCGAAAGGTTCGTCGAGTAGCAGCACCTTCGGCTCTACCGCCAGCGCACGGGCCAGGGCGATACGTTGGCGCTGGCCGCCGGACAGTTGCTCTGGGTAGCGATCAGCCAGCCAGTCGAGCTGCACCAGGTCGAGCAGTTCGTGGACTTTCTGTTTGATCACTGTCTCGTTCGGGCGCTCACGCTTAGGCTTCATGCGCAGGCCGAAAGCGACGTTGTCGAACACGGTCATATGGCGAAACAGTGCGTAATGCTGAAACACAAAGCCGACGTTACGGTCACGCACGTCGTGATCCGACACATCTTCGCCGTGAAACTCGATACTGCCGCTGTCCGGGATTTCCAGGCCGGCAATGATACGCAGCAAGGTGGTTTTGCCGCAGCCGGACGGGCCAAGCAAGGCGACCAGTTCGCCGCTCTGGATATTCAGGTTGATGTCATTCAGCGCTTTGAACGCATTGAAGTTCTTGCTGACATTGGATACTACGATGGACATGACTTATTCCTCGCCAGCACTGGCTTTCAGGCGGTTGATACGTGACTCGCTCCACTGCTTGAGCAGCAGAATAAACAGCGCCAGCAACAGCAACAGGCTGGCGACACTGAACGCGGCGACGTGATTGTATTCGTTATAGAGAATCTCTACATGCAGCGGCAGCGTATTGGTGTAACCACGGATGTGTCCGGAAACCACCGATACCGCCCCAAACTCGCCCATGGCCCGCGCCGTACACAGCACCACACCATAGATCAGGCCCCATTTGATATTCGGCAAGGTGACATGCCAGAACATCTGCCAGCCATTCGCCCCGAGTAGGCGCGCGGCCTCCTCTTCCTGGGTGCCCTGCTCTTGCATCAGCGGGATCAGCTCGCGAGCAACAAAGGGCACGGTGACAAATACCGTGGCCAGAACGATGCCCGGCAGAGCGAAGATGATCTGGATATCGTGCTCACGTAGCCAGGGGCCAAAGAAGCCCTGCGCGCCGAACAGCAGCACATAGATCAAGCCGGCGATCACCGGCGAAACCGAGAATGGCAGGTCGATCAGCGTCACCAGAATGCTCTTGCCGCGAAACTCATACTTGCTCACGCACCAGGCAGCGGCCACGCCAAATAGCAGATTGAGCGGCACCGAAATACCCACGGCCAGCAGCGTCAGCTGTAAGGCGGAGATCGCATCGGCCTCAAAGATTGCGCCGAAGAAGGTGCCGATGCCCTGCCTAAGCGCCTCACTCAGCACGATAAACAGCGGCAACAGTAGAAACAGTGCAAACACCAACCAGGCACTGATAATCAGCAGCCGACGGCCGAGCACATTACCGCGCCGCGCCGTGTTGGCCGAGGCTGACGCGCTTAGGGTGATAGAAGACATGGCGACCTCCTCAGGCTTTAGCGATCTGGCGCTGCAGCAGGTTGATCAGCAGCAGCAGAATGAAGGAGACCACCAGCATCAACACGCCGATAGCCGTGGCACCGGTGTAGTCGTATTGGTCGAGCTTGACCATGATCAGCAGCGGCAAAATCTCGGTCTTCATCGGCATGTTGCCGGCGATAAAAATCACCGAACCGTACTCGCCGACCCCGCGGGCAAAGGCCAGCGAGAAGCCGGTCAACCAGGCCGGCAGCAACGCCGGTAGCAGCACATAGCGAAACACCTGCAAGGGTTTGGCACCCAGGCAGGCCGCCGCTTCTTCGACCTCACGCGGGATATCCGCCAGCACCGGCTGCAGGGTGCGCACCACAAACGGCAGAGTGACAAAGGTCAGTGCCAGGGTGATACCGATGGGCGTGTAAGCAATTTTAAAGCCCAGATCGGTGGCGAACTGCCCCACCAGGCCGCTTGGGGCATACAAGGCGGTCAGGGCGATACCGGCAACGGCGGTGGGCAAGGCGAAGGGCAAGTCGATCATCGCTTCGATAATCTTGCGTCCGGGGAAGCTGTAACGCACCAACGCCCAAGCCAGCAGCGTGCCGATAATGCCGTTGATGATTGCCGCCGCAAAGGCCGTGACAAAGCTCAGCTTGAGCGCTGCCAGTACCCGCGGCGCGGAAATAATCGCCCAGAACTCAGCCCAGGTGAGCTGAGCGGCGTGAACGAACATGGCACCCAGAGGAATCAAAACCAACAGGCTGAGATACACCAGGGTGTAACCCAGCGTCAGCCCGAAGCCGGGTATGACCGGGGAAGTACGACGAGACATGGTTTTGGCCTTGTACTTGTTAAACGACGAGCTAATGACGCAGACGAATCCGTAGGATGGGTGGAGCCTGCGATACCCATCGCAACGTATGGTTTGCAGCAGATGGGTATCGCTTCGCTCAACCTGCGAGGCCCGACCTACGCGGCCCGTCCCATCCTACGTTCTGGCATCCCAGGCTTACTGCGCCTGATAGATCTGATCGAAAACCCCACCGTCGCTGAAGAACTTCGGCTGTGCGGTCTTCCAACCGTTGAAGTCCTTATCGATGGTCACCAGTTTCAGTTCTGGGAACTGCTTGGCGAACTCACCGGCAATGGCCTGGTTACGCGGACGGTAAAAGTGCTTGGCCGCCAGACGTTGACCTTCATCGCTGTACAGGTAGTTGAGGTAGGCCTCCGCTACTTTGCGCGTACCTTTTTTGTCGACGTTTGCATCCACTACAGCCACCGGCGGTTCGGCCAGGATCGAAAGCGACGGCGCAACGATTTCGAAGTTGTCGCCGCCCTCTTCCTTCAGCGCCAGGAAGGCTTCGTTTTCCCAGGCCAACAGCACGTCGCCAATGCCATTGTTGACGAAGGTAATCGTCGAGCCGCGCGCCCCCGTGTCGAGTACTGGCACGTTTTTGTAGAGCTGGGCCACAAACGTTTGAGCCTTATCTTCACTGCCATATTTCTGCTGGGCATAGGCCCAGGCCGCGAGGAAGTTCCAACGCGCTCCGCCAGAGGTTTTCGGGTTCGGGGTGATCACTGCAACGTCCGCTTTGACCAGGTCATCCCAGTCCTTGATGCCTTTCGGATTACCCTTGCGCACCAAGAAAACGATGGTCGAGGTGTACGGTGTGCTCGATTGTGGCAGACGCTCCTGCCAGTTTTCTGGGATCAACTTGCCGAGCTTGTAAAGCTCGTCGATATCACCGGCCAGGGCCAGAGTCACCACGTCGGCACGCAGACCATCGATTACCGCCCGGGCCTGCTTGCCCGAACCACCGTGGGATTGCTGGATGGTCACAGCTTCATTGCCCTGGGCTTGCCAGTGCTTGTTGAACGCAGCGTTGAATTCGCTGTACAGCTCACGGGTCGGGTCGTAGGACACGTTGAGCAGGGTTTCTGCAGCGGCTGCCGGGCCTGCGGCTCCGGCAATAGTCAGCGCGCTGGCGAGGGCGGCAAAAGCAAAACGGCGAATGGACATGGTGCGGCTCCTACTGGGACAAATATGGGGTTGGCGTTCAATGGGTCGACTGCTCTCGCGATCTGCGGTGGCTATACAGCGAGATGTGCATGAGCTCGACTCTTTTCATTGCACGCCCTCCGGTGGTCCGGTCGGGCTTTGCTGCGTGTGGCGTTCGGTGTGTCAGTTAGCTGCTCTTGTTGCTCTGAGCGTGCGGGCGAAACTTTTCCTTGCGTTCGATCTGCACGACCTGGCCGTTGTGCACGGTGATTTCTACCGAGCCGAACTTCAGGCCATTCAGCGCAGCCTGGATCTCGCGCAGGATGCTGCCGTCGTCCTGATCTTCAAGGTTTCGTAGGGTTGCGGTCATGGTAGTGCTCCTTGAAATAGCCACTATAAGCGGCGAAAACTGGCCGTAGTCAGTGGCCGTGGAGCAGATAGTAGAGAGGCACATATATTCTTAAAAATATTATTTAAGAACATTAATATACTTTTTTTGCATATAAAACCCATGACCTTCTCGCACAGAGAAATGGAATTTCAGGCATAAGCAAATAAGCTCTTATTCTTTTTGATATCCACCAATCCTCCCTACACTGCAGCCATTCACATCTGCAGGAGGGCGCGCGATGCGCAACCAAACTATCCGTTACCTGATAGTGCCGGGCTGGCAAGGATCGGCCGACGAGCATTGGCAGAGCCATTGGCAGCGCAGCCTGCCGAACAGCGCCCGGGTAGAACAGGCCGACTGGCTAAACCCCAAACGTGAAGACTGGGTCGCCGAGCTGCAGCGCAGTATCGCCAGCGATCCACGCCCGACCATCCTGATCGCCCATAGCCTGGGTTGCATCACCGTGGCGCACTGGGCAGCTCAGGCACCAGTCGAATCGCTGCGCCGGGTAAGGGCCGCGCTACTGGTCGCCCCGGCTGACGTGGAACGAGCCAACTGCCCACCAGCGCTGCAGAATTTTGCACCGATCCCCCAACACTCACTGCCCTTCCCCAGCCAGTTGGTGGGCTCGGACAACGACAGCGCTGCCAGTGCCGCACGGGCTATCGAGTTGGCCCATGACTGGGGCAGCGATGTGACCATTCTCAGCGGCGCTGGGCATATAAATGTGAAGTCGGGACATCAGCGTTGGGAGCAAGGTTTCGCCTACCTCTATCGTCTGCAGAGCCGGGTAGAACAAGCCGACCGTCGCCGCGCCTGATAAGCCGACCGCCTGAGCGGCGGATGGTTATCTATCGATCATGCAACCTGCCTGCTCGCAATCCGAGTCGGGCTGGAGACTCGTTGATGAGCCAGAACACTTTCAGCAGCAGCCAACCGTTGCTGACTTTCCCCGATGCAGAACGAAGCCCGCTGAGCATCCGCGCGAAAGCGCTGGTGTTTATCGACCCACGCTCCAGGCAGCTGCGCGATCAGGTCGAGCAGCTCGCTACACAACCCATACCGCTGCTGATTGAGGGTGAAACCGGCACCGGTAAAGAGTTGCTGGCGCGGCATATCCACCGCGCCAGTGAACGGCCGGGGCTGTTTGTCGCGCTCAGCTGCAGCGGCCTGAGCAGCAAGCATGCCCAGGCAGAACTGTTCGGCTATGCCGCCGGCGCCTATCAAGGCAGCGCCAGCAGCCGAGCAGGCTGGTTTGGCTCAGCCAATCACGGCACCTTGTATCTGGATGAAATCGGCGACCTGCCGCTGCCGCTGCAGGCTCAACTACTCAGCGCCCTGGAAACCAGTGAAGTGCTGCGGGTCGGTGCCAGCCAGCCAAGCCCGACGGATGTCCGGCTGCTGGCCGCAACCAGTATCGACCTGGCCCAGGCTGTAGCAGCTGGCAAATTCAATGAGCACTTATATGGCTACCTCAGCGACGGCCGCCTCAGTCTGCCGCCGCTGCGGGAACGTATTGGCGACATTCTGCCTATGGCGGAATACTTCCTCGGCATCTATGCCCAACGCCTGAGCTTGCCACTGCCAGTCATCAGCGAGGCGGCGCAGCAACGCCTGGAGACCCATAGTTGGCCGGGCAATACCCGCGAGCTGGAGAACGTTATCCACTTCGCCCTGTTGGTCAGCAGCGGCGAGGAAATCCTCAGTCAGCACCTCAACCTGGCAGGCAGCGTTGCGCCCCTGACGGCCGTCGAGAACGCTCTTGAACAGCTACTGGACGCAGCCGACCCAGAGCAACTGAATAGCCTGCGCCGATTGCTGCACAACGCTGAACAGCGCCTGCGCCAGCTCGGCGGTTAAAGAACGCTACTTGGCCCCTTCGCCAATTCACTTTGCAACCAATCAACAAATACCTGGGTCAAGCGCTGGCGGCGCTTGCGCTCTGGCAGCACCAGGTAATACCCCATATCCGACTGCGCCACTTCATCGCCCAACCGACACAGCAGGTTCTGCACAAGCAGCTCATCCACCAGGTGCCGCCAACCGATGGCCACGCCCTGGCCGGCAATGGCGGCCTGAATCAGCAAGGTGTAGTTGTCGAATCGCAGACTGCCCGGGCTCGGCGTTTCCTGCAGATCAAAGGCACGAAACAGCCCCGTCCAGTCAAACCAGCGCGAGCGATTTTCCGGACGCAGGTGCAACAGCGGCAGGCTGGCCAGCGCTGTCGGAGGCAAGGGCAGCGTGCGCCCCTTGAGCAACTGAGGACTGCACACCGGAAAGACCTCTTCGCGAAACATCAGCTGCGCCTCGGCATTTTTGAAACGGCCATCACCGAAGTTGATCGCCACATCGATCTCCGCTGACAGCGCGCCCTGATCGCGCTCACTGGTAATCAGGCTGACATCCACCTCCGGATGCAGTTGATGGAAGCGCTGCAAACGCGGCATCAGCCAATACGCGGCAAAGGCAAAGTCGGTGGCCACTTGCAGCACCTCGTGCTGCTGTTGCGCGGTAACCGCCAACAGCCCGGCATCCAGACTCTGCAGACCATCCTGCACATAACGCAGCAGCAGCTCGCCGGCATCGGTGAGGACGATGCCGCGGTAGACCCGGTCAAACAAGCGCGTTGTCAGTTGCTGCTCAAGGCGCTTGATCTGCTGACTGATCGCCGGCTGGCTGGTGCCCAGTTCACTGGCCGCAGCGGTAAAGCTCAGCTGGCGCGCCGCTGACTCAAACACCCGCAGCACGTCCAGCGACACCCCTTCGATGCTTTTAAACATAAGCTCAAGTTATCCAATGCATGTGCTTGCAGCAGGTTTACCAGGCTTTCTGTTAGCCGGATGATCAAGTCAGCAATGTCGCATAAATCTTTTATATGGAATACCGGCTGCCATGAAACGCCCGAATATCCTCTTTATCATGGCCGATCAGATGGCCGCGCCGATTCTGCCGCTGCACGATGCTGCATCACCAATCCTGATGCCCAACCTGATGCGCCTGGCTAAAAATGCCGTGGTATTCGATGCGGCCTATTGCAACAGCCCACTCTGCGCGCCATCGCGCTTCACCTTGGTCAGCGGCCAGCTGCCCTCGAAAATCGGCGCCTACGATAACGCCGCCGACTTCCCCGCCGATGTGCCGACCTACGCCCATTACCTGCGCCGCCTGGGCTACCGCACCGCACTGTCGGGCAAAATGCATTTCTGCGGCCCAGACCAGCTGCATGGCTATGAAGAACGCCTGACCAGCGATATCTACCCCGCCGATTACGGCTGGGCGGTGAACTGGGACGAGCCGGACGTGCGCGCCAGCTGGTACCACAACATGTCCTCGGTATTGCAGGCCGGGCCGTGCGTGCGCACTAACCAGCTGGATTTCGATGAGGAGGTGGTATTCAAGGCTCAGCAGTACCTCTATGACCATGTGCGCAGCGCCGGCGAGCAACCCTTCTGCCTGACCGTATCGATGACCCACCCGCATGACCCCTACACCATTCCGGCCGAATTCTGGGACCTCTACCGCGATGAGGACATCCCACTGCCTAGCCAGCACATCGATCAGGCCGAACAGGACCCACACTCGCAGCGCCTGATGAAAGTCATCGACCTATGGGACAAGCCGCTGCCCGCGCAGAAAATCAAGGACGCACGACGCGCTTACTTCGGCGCCTGCAGTTATATCGATAGCAACATTGGCAAGCTGCTGAAAACCCTGGAAGCCTGCAACCTGAGCGATAACACCATCATCGTGTTCTCCGGCGATCACGGTGACATGCTTGGCGAGCGCGGCCTCTGGTACAAGATGCACTGGTTTGAAATGGCCGCCCGCGTGCCCCTGCTGGTGCATGCACCCAAGCAGTTCGCTGCGCACCGGGTGAGCCAGAACGTCTCGACCATGGACCTGCTGCCCACCCTGGTGGAGCTGGCCGGCGGCACGCTGGAAGCCGACCTGCCACTGGATGGCCGCTCACTTGTGGCGCACCTCGAAGGCCGCCAGGGCCACGATGAAGTGATTGGCGAATATATGGCCGAAGGCAGCATCAGCCCGCTGATGATGATTCGCCAGGGCGACTGGAAATTTATCTACTCGCAGCAGGATCCCCTGCTGCTGTTCAACCTGCGCCACGACCCGCAGGAGCGCGAAAACCTTGCTGAATCCGCTGAGCATCAGAGCCTGTTGACCGACTTCATCAACCAGGCGAAGGCACGCTGGGATATGCCGGCGATTCATCAAGCCACCCTGGCCAGCCAGCGCCGCCGCCGTTTCGTCGCCAGCGCCCTCACCCACGGCGCCCTAACCAGCTGGGACCATCAACCGATGGTCGACGCTAGCCAGCAGTACATGCGCAACCACATTGACCTAGACGACCTCGAGCGTCGCGCCCGTTTTCCGCAACTTTGATTGCAAGCCACTGCCGCGTTGAACCATAACTAATAATTCAAGGGGACATTGCCATGCACACACTTCGCACAACACTTATCGGCGGCCTGTTACTGGCGGCCAGCAGCTATACCCTGGCCGAAGACGCAAGTTGCGCCACGGTCAAACTGGGCGATCCGGGCTGGAGCGATATTGCCGTTACCAACGGCATTGCCAGCCTCCTGCTCGATGGCCTGGGCTACAAGGCGCAAATCCAGACCCTGGCCGTGCCGATCATCTTCGCCGGGCTGCAGAAAGGTCAGGTGGATGTATTCCTCGGCAACTGGATGCCGGCGCAACAAAGCAACTACGACAAGTTCGTCAGCACGGGCGAAGTCGAGCAGCTGGTGGAGAACCTCAGCGGCACCGAGTACACCCTGGCAGTGCCCACCTACGCCTATGAGGCCGGGGTGAAGACCTTTGCTGACCTGAATAAGCATGCCGACAAGTTCAACCATAAAATCTACGGGATTGGCTCCGGCTCACCGGCCAACGAGTCAATCCAGAAGATGATTGCTGCGAACGAATTCGACCTCAAAGACTGGAACCTGGTCGAATCCAGCGAGCAGGCCATGCTGGTGCAGGTTGGCCGCGCAGTGAAACGCGAGCAGTTTGTGGTGTTCCTCGGTTGGACCCCACACCCGATGAACGTGCAGTACGACATGCGCTACCTCAAGGGCGGCGAGAAGTACTTCGGTGCCAGCGGCAGCGTCAACACCCTGGCCCGCAAAGGCTATGCCGCGCAGTGCCCGAATGTCGGCACGTTGCTGAGCAACCTGAAATTCACCCAGGAGATGGAAAACGCCATTATGGATAAGGTGCTGAGCAAGCAGGCCAGCAACGACGAGGCGATCAAGGCCTGGCTGCAGGCCAATCCGGCGGTTGTCGCCGGCTGGCTCAAGGGCGTTACCAGCCTCACTGGCGGTGACGGCCTCGCGGCGGTAAACGCCAAGTTTTAAACCTGCCGATTTGATTCCCTGAAGTCGACGGGCCGCTGCACTGCAGCGGCTTTTGTCCATCTCCTGCACAAGAAATCGACTCATGCCGCTACCCCGCCCCCAGAGCCTGCTGCCCTTTCTGCGCTGGCTGCCCAACTGCAGCAAACGCAGTCTGGGCAAAGACCTGCTAGTGGGGTTGAACGGCGCCATCCTGGCGCTGCCGCAGTCCATCGCTTACGCCCTGATTGCGGGTTTACCACCGCAATATGGTCTGTACGCAGCCATCGTACCGGTACTGATCGCCTGTCTCTGGGGATCGTCCAGCTACCTGATTTGCGGACCAACCGCAGCGATCTCCATTGTGCTGTTCAGCAGCATCAGCCCGATGGCTCTGCCTGGAAGCGACGATTTTATTGCCCTGATACTACTGCTGACCCTGCTGGCCGGCATTTGCCAATGGCTGCTCGGCCTGTTGCGCTTCGGCGCGCTGGTGAATTTTGTCTCGCACTCGGTGGTGCTGGGCTTCACCCTCGGCGCGGCTCTGGTAATCGGTATCGGCCAGTTGCCCAACCTGCTCGGCTTGACTGTCACAAGCCAGACCACAGCACTGATGAGCCTACTCAGCCTCGGTGAACACCTGACCGAGAGTGACTGGCGCAGCCTGGCCGTAGCGCTATTCACCCTGGCCATCAGCCTGCTGAGCAAACGGCTATCGCCGCGCGTGCCGGCGCTGCTCATCGGGATTGTCGCCGCCAGCCTGCTGGTCATGGCCTGGCCTGAGCAGTTCGGTTCAGTGGCCTTGGTTAGCCCGTTCGTAGGCCGCCTCCCACCATTCGCCCTGCTCGACTTAAACCTGACAACTGTTTTGCAACTGCTGCCCGCGGCGGTGGCCTGTGGCTTGCTCGGCCTGGTCACCAGCCTGTCGATTGCCCGCGCGCTGGCGGAGAAATCTCAGCAGCTGTTTGATGCCAATCAGGAGGTTCGTGCTCAGGGCCTGTCGAACATCATCGGGCCCTGGTTCGGTGGGTCGTTATCGGCAGGCTCGTTCACCCGCTCGGCACTCAATCAGCAGGCCGGCGCTTGCTCGCCCATGGCCGGAGTGTTCGCCGCCCTGCTGGTGGCGGTATTTGCCCTGTATGGCAGCCGCCTGTTCGCCTACGTACCCATCCCCGCCATGGCCGCCAGCATTTTGCTGATCTGCTGGGGGTTGCTCGACATGACTGCTGTAAAAGCCCTGAAGCGGGTGAGCCAAAGTGAGTTTCTGGTCATGCTGCTGACCGTGCTGGCGACTCTGCTACTGGAGTTGCAGAGCGCTATCTACGCGGGCGTACTGGCCTCATTGATCGTCTACCTCAAGCGCACCTCGCAGCCGCGCGTGCGCCAATGGCAGGAGGGTGACACCGACTGGCTGTGCATTGAAGGGTCTATTTTTTTCGCGGCTTGCCCTTACCTGCAACAGTTGCTGCAACGCAGCTCAGCGCGCCGAGTGATGATCGATGCGCGGCACATCAACTTTATCGATTACGCTGGGGTCAACATGCTGCACCAGGAAGCCCGTCGCCTGCAGGCCCAACAGCGCCATCTGGTGCTGCACTTTGCACGGCCGCACGTCATCAGCGAGATTGAAAAACTTCAAGGCCGCGAGCCCTGCCCGGTGCAGTTCGCTTAAGCAATCAACAGCCAATCACGCCGTTACAAGCAACCTCATCCAGCGCAATCGGGCCGAGCATCTCGAGCAATAAGATAAAAATAGAATATCAATAGCATTAAAAGTTACTTTTTATGAATAACAAACTTGTGCAGTATCCCCTCCCACATCTGGCTAAAAGGTCAGGCTTCAATTCCGCGCCTTGATAGCGGCGCTGTGACAAGGAACCTCTGCATCATGCTCAAGAAAATCCTGCTGGCCAGCGCCATTACCTCAAGTCTGCTGAGCAGTGCCGCTGCACTGGCAGAAGACGCACCGATTCTGAATGCCTCCTACGACATCGCCCGTGAGTTGTTTGCCGAGATCAACCCAAAATTCGTTGCCCAGTGGAAAGAGCAAACAGGCAAAGAATTGAAGATCGACCAGTCGTTTGCCGGCACTTCGCGCCAGGCTCAAGACATTATCCAAGGCAAGAAGGTCGATACCGTGACCTTCAACCAAGTCACCGACGTGGACATCCTGGCCAAGCGTGGCCTGGTGCGTGAAGACTGGGCCAAACAGTTCCCCAACAACAGCTCGCCGTACTACAGCACCACGGCGTTTCTGGTGCGCAAGGGCAACCCGAAGCACATCAAGGACTGGAACGACCTGGCCCGTGACGACGTGAAACTGGTGTTCCCTAACCCGAAAACCTCCGGCAATGCGCGCTACAGCTATCTGGGCGCCTGGCTGTATGCCAACGAACAGTTCAAAGGTGATGAAAGCCAGATCAAAGCCTTTGTCAGCAAAGTGCTCCACAATGTCGAGAACTTCCCTACTGGTGGCCGCGCCGCTACCGTGGCCTTCGCCCAGAATGGCCAAGGTGATGTGCTACTGACCTTCGAATCGGAAGTGGTCAACATCGCCAAAAGTGATGAGTTCAAATCCGGCGAATACGAAATTGTCGTGCCACCGGTCAGCGTGCTTGCCGAGTTCCCGGTAGCGCTGGTCGACAAAGTGGTCGATCAAAAAGGCACCCGCGAGGTATCCAAAGCCTACCTGGACTTCCAGTACACCAAGGACATCCAGCAACTGCTGACCACCTACAACTACCGTGTACATAACCCGGAAGTAGTGGCGGCTACCGCAGCGCAGTTCCCGCAGATTCGCCTGATCAACCCAACCGAAGTTCTCGGCACCTGGGACGAGATCACTGCCAAGCACTTCGATGCCGATGGTATCCTTGACCAACTTTTGGCCGAGGGTCGCTAAGACCTCATCGGTTTGAGCAACAAACAGCCGCCGTCTTTACGGCGGTTTGTGCTTTCAGGGATTTATGCGTGCCTAAGACACCCCGCTTCTTTTTGCAAAGCCCTTTGCTGCCAGGCTTCGGCCTGAGTTTTGGCTTCAGCACTTTTTACATTTCGCTGGTCATCCTGTTCCCGCTGTCGGCTCTACTGCTGTATGTCAGCGACATGAGCTGGGCGCAGTACTGGCGCGCGATCAGCGATCCACGCGTGGTGCAAAGCTACAAGGTGACCCTCAGTGGTGCCTTTTACGCCACCATTGCCACCGTACTAATCGGCCTGCTGTTGGCGTGGATCATCACCCGCTATGACTTCCCCGGGCGTCGTCTGGTGGATGCATTGATCGACCTGCCTTTCGCCCTACCCACCTCGGTGGCCGGGCTGACCCTGGCCACCCTACTCGCTCCCGGCGGTTGGTTGGGGCAATGGCTCGCGCCCATGGGTATCAAGCTGGCCTACGCCTATCCGGGCATTCTGATTGCCATGGTGTTTACCAGCCTGCCGTTTGTGGTGCGTACCGTACAACCGGTGCTACAGGATCTTGGCCGAGACTACGAAGAAGCCGCCAGCACCCTGGGTGCCAATCGTCTGCAGACGTTTTTTTATGTGGTACTACCGACCCTGACCCCTGCGCTGGTCACCGGAGCCGCGCAGTCATTTATCCGCAGCCTGGGTGAATTTGGCGCGGTGATCATGATTGCCGGCAACATCCCATACAAAACCGAAGTCTCCTCGCTGATGATTTTTGTGCGTTTGCAGGAGTTCAACTACCCGGCGGCTGCGGCAATTGCCTCGGTCATTCTGCTGGCCTCACTGGTGCTGCTGTTTAGTCTGCAAGTGCTACAAGGCCGCCTGTTCAAATGGCAACGGCAAGGCAAATGAAAAAACCTCAACACTGGCACCAATGGCTGTTGATCGGCCTGGGCCTTAGTCTCGTCACGCTGGTTCTACTGGTGCCGCTGGCGCTGATTTTCAGCAAGGCCTTCGCGGGCGGCCTGGCATTGCTGTGGGGCAACCTCGGTGAGGACTATATGCTCCACGCCATAGGCCTGACACTGCTGGTAGCGCTGCTGACGGTGCCGATCAATATGTTGTTCGGCATTCTGTTGGCCTGGTGCGTGACCCACTACGATTTTCGCGGGCGCAAGCTGCTGACCACGCTGATCGACATCCCCTACGCCGTATCGCCGGTGGTGGCTGGGCTTTGTTACCTGGTGGTGTACGGCCTGGAACACGCGCTGGGGCGCTGGTTCTACGATAACGGCATGCAACTGATGTTTGCTTGGCCAGGGATTGTCATGGTCACGGTGTTCGTCACCGCGCCCTATGTCGCGCGAATTCTGATTCCAGTGATGCAGACCCAAGGCCAGGACGAAGAAACCGCCGCCCTGTGCCTGGGCGCCAACGGCTGGCAGATTTTCCGCCACATCACCCTGCCGAAAATCAAATGGGCACTGTTGTATGGCGTGGTCGTGACCAATGCCCGCGCGGTCGGCGAGTTTGGTGCAGTGTCGGTGGTGTCCGGCACCATCATCAACCAAACCCTGACCCTGCCCTTGCTGGTCGATCAACTGAACAACGACTATAAACCTGCCGCCGCCTTTACCGCTGCCGCGCTGCTGGCCTGCATGGCCCTGCTGACCCTACTGCTGAAAACCTTTATGGAGTGGCGTCAGCGCACCTTGATGCAACGGGCCGAAGCCTAGGGCTAGGCACATTAGCCTGCATGACCGGCTCAACCGAGCAGACCATGCAGATCAAAAAAAGCCAGCCACGACGTTAGGCACAATGGGTTGATACGCTCATCTGAGACATGTGACTGTTACCGCTTCAGCCCACCACGAGACATTGAGCGATAGCCTTCCCCGCATCCAGACCTTGACCTATTGATCCACCTCAAATGGGTGCCGTAACCCATCTACTGGGCACGCTATTTCGGGATTATCTGGAAAGATAAGGAAAGAACAATTGAGTGGCACATTAAGGCCGGAAGAACCCAAGCCACCTGCCGTAGACGATATACAAGTGGATGACCAAGGGCTGGAGCAACAATAACCCCTATTGTTGCTCCCGTACCCAAGACCAACCTGAGCGAAAAATCCTTAAGACGCGGTCACAGGCAAGGTTATTAGCATGTGGCTCTACTTCCCCCAGCCGCCGCTAACGAGCGGCGACCTTTGGTCAGCAGTGCAGGCAAGGTCAAGCCCACCACGACTACCAGCATTCCCACCAGCTGCAGCGCACTCACGTTATGCCCCATCAAAACTGAAGTGAGCGCAGCGAATACCGGAACAAAGTTGAAGAACAACGACGCTGTCGCGGAACCAAGCGCATTGATGCCGCTGATCCAGAGCAAATAACCGCCTACGGTGGCAAATAGCCCAATATAAAATAGTGTCAGCACTGATACCGAGGGCAGTTGCAGCAGTTCCTGCCAGGGATGTGCTGTGGTACTGAAAAGACACACGAGGCCCAAGGTGACTGCGCCGGCCAGCATACTCAAGGCAGTGAACGGCAACGCTGGCAACCAGCGCCCAATAAACTGACTGCACAGGGTGTAGAAGCTCCACGCCAACATGCCAAGCATGATGATCAAATCACCCTGATTGAAGCTCAGAGCCAGCAAACGCTGCAACGAGCCACCGCTGATGACAATCATCACGCCAAGCAAACCCACAACCAAACTGAATCCCTGCGCCGGCGACGGCAAACGGCGAGCCGCTATTGCCGCCATTAATGACGTCACCACCGGGCTAAGCGCCATGATCAGCGCACCATTGGTTGGTTCGGTCAGCCGCAGACCGGAGAACAAAGCCACATTAAGCCCACCCACACCTATGACTGCGACCACAGCCACTATGGCGTACTGGCGCAGGTTCAATCGCGGCCAGGGCTGGCGCAGCACCAGTAGGTAAGCGGCAAGGCTGACCCCAGCAATCATGAAGCGCCAGAATGCCAGCGACATCTCATTCATATCGACCAGTACCAGCTTTGCCAGCGGAAACACACTGCCCCAGGCAAAGACACACACCAACAGCATCACCACTGCACGCACGGACCCGCTCATGATCTTCCCCAGAAGAAAATAACTACAGGCCGCCAAGCCTATAGATTTCAAATACAATGGAAACAAGCACGATAAGGACAAAGGATTTCAAAAATGGAATCTACCTATTCATTGGATGACATGCGTCTGTTCTGGGCGGTGGCGCACTATGGCAGCTACAAGCAGGCCTCGACGGTCCTGCACGTCCCACTATCGACTCTGAGCCGCCGCGTAAGTCGCCTGGAAAGTGATCTGGGGTTACGCTTGCTGCACCGCGACTCTCACCGCGTGACGCTGACAGCGACCGGGCAACACTACTTTGATCGCTGTGCACCGTTGTTTTCGGAGTTGAACGATATTGCCAGCCAGCTACAGGCTGACAAGCAGCAACCCAAGGGCAAGATCCGCATTTCCGCGCCCATCAACCTGACCAGCTTCTGGCTCGGCCAACTGTTCAATGATTTCCTGGCGCTGTACCCGCAAATCGATCTAGACCTGAGCCTCTCCAATACGCCTATTGATATTCAAAGCCAATTTATCGATATCGCTTTTCGCGCAGGTAATGCCACCATCGAGAACTGGATTGCTCGCCCACTGGTTAACCTGAATTACCTGCTGTGCTGCGCCAGCAAACAGGTTCAGTGGCACGACCTCAAACATCCCAATCAATTGACCGAGCTGCCGTTGATCGTCAGCAAACCTATCTTCCAATGGTCAATGCGCCACCGGCCGACAAACACATTTTGGGAAGAGGATGTCAGCGCGCAGGCTAAATTAGCAGTAGACAATATGGATGTAGCACTCAATGCGATCATTGCCGGACTCGGCATTGGGCTACTACCCTCGTTTCTGGTAACGCCACTGATTCGTCAGGGCGTATTGACCCAACTGGCACCGGACTGGCAAGGCAGCCAGCGCAGCGTCTATATGCTCTATCGGGACAGAGACAACATCCCCGGACGCATGCGCTTGCTAATCGACTTCATTATTCAGCGCTTTGCCGAGCAGGATGTACGTATGCGCTTTGATCCCTAGCGGACCTAATCAGCTATCCAAGCACGACGGCATGAGGAAATGCATCGCATTCCTGCCAGCATAGTCCTTGGCCTCGCGGATCTTGACCGCACCCACGTGCTCAACCTCATGGATACGAATGATCGACTGCACCGGAATAAAGCTGCGCTTGACGCAATCAAACTGATTTTTGAGCTTTCTTCATCCCGATCGTCCACCAGTAGCGGGCGCTCACCGCAGATCAACTCTTCGATCTCCATGAAGCCCCACAGCTCGTTCTGAAAAATCTGCGGCGCGCAGAGTTCAAACATCTGCTGGCAACTGGCAACTGCGGCCACGTGGTCCAAAAGATCTACGTCACGCTTACCATCCTGGTGCCAGCGACAGCTATCAAGCTTGCACTTCATTAGTTTAGAGCGCTTGCCGGCAAACAGGCGATTGGCCCTGCAGGCTTGGACTGTGGCGCAACATGTCGAGAACGCAATCGACCAGGCATTCAGCGTCCTTGTACAGGTCGAATGCTTCGGGGCTGAGCAGCCACTGCGCAAGGGTTCCTTCAATGT
Source organism: Pseudomonas sp. (assembly GCF_046581935.1). GTDB lineage: Bacteria > Pseudomonadota > Gammaproteobacteria > Pseudomonadales > Pseudomonadaceae > Aquipseudomonas. The sequence goes on along the minus strand of NZ_JAYGFK010000005.1, from coordinate 42,931 downwards.
AGGCATGCAGACAACGCGAGGCGCGCGCGGTGTTTAAAGCTGCCGGCAACTGGCCACGATTGACCGCATTGCGTAGTGCAAGCTCAATGCGTAGGTGACAGTCCAGGCTGTTGGCATGGCGCTGCCGACGCAAATCACACATCTCGTCAATGAACTCGCATTTATGGAATAAAATTTCATTAATTCGGCGGGTTTTGGGGTCCAAGGCCACTTGTTGGAAAACTTGAATTAACAAGGTACGCATACAGCCCAGTGGATTGATCTCATTGGCATTTTCACTGGCCTTGGCAAGCTCATCAAAAGGCTCGTGCAGGCTGTCAAGCAGGGCCTGGACCAACGCTGCCTTATTCTCAAAATGCCAGTAAATCGCCCCACGGCTAACGCCTGCCAAGGTGGCGATATCGGCCAATGTAGTGCGTGCCATACCACGCTGATAGAAGGCCTGCTCGGCCGCTTCAAGGATCTGGTTACGGGTATGCAGGGCGTCGTCTTTGGTTTTCCGGGCCATGGCAGTCTCTTCTAAAAAAACGAACCTCCGGTTGCTCCGGAGATTTGCTGGGAAGGCCTTCTCGGTGCCAACCCCGTTGTTAGGTTTATTTGTAACCTTATCTCGATAAGGTGTTTACAAACAATCATGAATGTAAGTACATTCATAGCACGCTATTGATCGTCCCCCGAGCTCATTCAATTCCTGTGAAGCGCTGTCGCGCTCTTGTCCGAGGATTCCATGCCATTCAAGCCAGCTTTCCCCGCCCTGGTTACCGCCGTTCTGTTGGCTTCTCTGCTCAGCGGTTGCGAACAGGAGCAGGCACCACCGCCCGCACAAAAACCCCAGGTAGGTGTAGTTACCCTGCAACCTCAAGCTTTTACTCTGACGTCTGATCTGCCGGGGCGTACTACCGCCTACCGCATCGCCGAAGTACGCCCTCAGGTCAACGGAATCATTCTCAAGCGCCTGTTCGAAGAAGGCGGGGAGGTCAAGAAAGGGCAACAGCTTTATCAAATCGACCCGTCGGCCTATGAAGCAACCCTGAAGAGCGCCCAGGCCAACCTACAATCGACCAAGTCGATTGCCGACCGCTATAAGTTGTTGGTGGATGAGCAAGCCGTGAGCCGCCAGGAATACGACACCGCTATGGCGAACCGCCTGCAGTCGGAAGCCACGTTGCAAAGCGCCCAGATCAACCTGCGCTACACCAAAGTGCTCTCGCCATTGACTGGCCGTATTGGTCGTTCAGCGGTTACTGAAGGCGCACTGGTCAGCAACGGCCAAAGCGACGCCATGGCAGTTATTCAGCAACTAGACCCGATTTTCGTTGATGTCACGCAATCTTCCGTCGAACTGCTGAACTTACGCCGCGAACTGGAAAGCGGCCGCCTACAGAAAGCTGATAATAATTCAGCCAAGGTCAAGCTGACCCTAGAAGACGGTAGCCAGTACAAGCTCGATGGCACGATGGAATTCTCAGAGGTCTCGGTTGACGAAACCACTGGCTCGGTAACCCTGCGTGCAGTTTTCCCAAACCCAGACCACACCCTGCTACCTGGCATGTTTGTGCATGCGCAACTGCAATCGGGGGTCAACGCCGCGGCCATTCTAGCGCCGCAACAAGGCGTAACTCGTGACCTGAAAGGTACTCCGACTGCCCTAGTCGTGGGCCAGGACAACAAGGTCGAACTGCGCCAGCTCAAGGCCAGCCGTACCGTGGGCAACCAGTGGCTGATCGAAGACGGCCTCAAAGCCGGTGACAGACTGATTACCGAAGGCCTGCAATTCGTTAAGCCGGGCAATGAGGTCACTGTGGCCGAGGCTGGCAACGTCAATACGACCCAGTCTGGTGACGCCCCAGCCACTGGTAGTGCCGACGGTAAAGAGGAATAACCCATGTCGAAGTTCTTTATCGACCGTCCGATTTTCGCCTGGGTTATCGCCCTGGTGATCATGCTGGTCGGGGCTTTATCAATCCTCAAGCTGCCGATCAACCAGTACCCGAGCATCGCGCCACCGGCCATCGCTATATCCGTGACCTACCCGGGTGCTTCCGCACAAACCGTGCAGGACACCGTGGTTCAGGTCATCGAGCAGCAGCTTAACGGTATCGATAACCTGCGTTATGTATCCTCGGACAGTAATTCCGACGGCAGCATGACCATTACCGCGACCTTCGAGCAAGGCACCAACTCTGACACCGCCCAGGTTCAAGTACAGAACAAGCTGAACCTAGCTACCCCGCTACTGCCGCAAGAAGTGCAGCAGCAGGGTATCCGAGTGACCAAGGCAGTGAAGAACTTCCTTATGGTCATCGGTGTGGTATCCGAAGACGGCAGCATGTCCAGGGATGACCTGTCCAACTACATCGTGTCCAACATGCAGGACCCGATCTCGCGAACAGCGGGCGTTGGTGACTTCCAAGTGTTTGGTGCGCAGTACGCCATGCGGATCTGGCTCGACCCAGCCAAGCTGAACAACTTCAAAATGACTCCGGTGGACGTAAAGAACGCCGTAGCCGCGCAGAACGTCCAAGTGTCGTCCGGCCAGTTGGGTGGCCTGCCCGCCATGCCCGGCCAGCAGTTAAACGCCACCATTATTGGCAAGACTCGCCTGCAAACCGCCGAACAGTTCAAGGCTATCTTGCTGAAGGTCAACCCAGATGGCTCACAAGTGCGCTTGGGTGATGTTGCCGATGTAGCGCTGGGCGGTGAAAACTACGCCATCAGCGCACAATTCAATGGCAAGCAAGCTTCCGGCCTGGCAGTGAAACTGGCCAACGGCGCTAACGCTCTGGATACCGCCAAAGCGCTGCGCAAGACCATCAGCGACCTAGAACCCTTCTTCCCGCAGGGCTTGAAAGTGGTATTCCCGTACGACACCACACCAGTGGTGAGTGAATCGATCTCTGGTGTCGTGCACACCTTGATCGAAGCGATCGTGCTGGTGTTCCTGGTGATGTACCTGTTCCTGCAGAACATACGTGCCACGGTAATTACCACCATGACGGTCCCGGTGGTCCTGCTGGGCACATTCGGCATCCTCGCGGCAGCAGGCTTCAGCATCAACACCCTGACCATGTTCGGCATGGTGCTGGCCATCGGTTTGCTCGTGGACGACGCCATCGTCGTGGTGGAAAACGTCGAGCGGGTGATGAGCGAAGAAGGCTTATCACCCAAAGAAGCCACCAAGAAATCCATGGGGCAGATCCAAGGTGCCCTGGTGGGTATCGCCCTGGTGCTGTCGGCAGTGCTACTGCCAATGGCCTTCTTCAGCGGTTCCACGGGGGTTATCTACAAGCAATTCTCGATCACCATCGTCTCGGCTATGGCTTTGTCGGTGCTGGTCGCACTGATATTCACCCCTGCCCTGTGCGCCACCATGCTCAAACCAATCCCTAAGGGCGAGCACGGCACACCGAAACGCGGCTTCTTCGGCTGGTTCAACCGCAACTTCGACCGTGGCGTCAAAAGCTACGAACGCGGCGTCGGCAGCATGCTGCGTCACAAAGCACCGTATCTGCTGGCTTACTTGCTGATCATCATTGGCATGATCTGGCTGTTCACCCGCATCCCGACTGCGTTCCTGCCGGAAGAAGACCAGGGCGTTCTCTTTGCCCAGGTGCAAACACCTACCGGCTCAAGTGCCGAGCGCACCCAAGTTGTTGTGGATGAAATGCGCGAGTACTTGCTGCGCCCAACTAAGGACGGCGGCGAAGGCGATGCCGTTAACTCTGTATTCACCGTAACCGGCTTCAACTTCGCCGGCCGCGGCCAGAGTTCTGGTATGGCGTTCATCATGCTCAAACCATGGGAAGAGCGCTCTGCAGAAAACAGCGTGTTTAACCTGGCACACCGCGCCCAAATGCACTTCTTTAGCTTCCGTGACGCAATGGTATTTGCCTTTGCCCCGCCGGCGGTAATGGAGCTGGGTAACGCCACCGGGTTCGACGTATTCCTTCAAGACCGCGCCGGTATCGGTCACGAGAAACTGATGGAAGCACGCAATCAGTTCCTTGGCATGGCGTCTCAAAGCAAGGTGCTAACTCAAGTTCGCCCTAACGGCCTGAACGATGAACCGCAGTACCAGTTGAGCATCGATGACGAACGCGCCAGTGCCTTGGGCGTAACCCTGTCGGATATCAACAACACCCTGTCGATCGCCTTGGGCAGTAGTTACGTCAACGACTTCATCGACCGCGGCCGAGTGAAGAAGGTCTATATCCAGGGTAAGGCTGACGCCCGTATGAACCCTGAAGACCTGAATAAATGGTACGTACGCAACAGTGTCGGGACCATGGTGCCGTTCTCCGCGTTTGCCAAGGGTGAGTGGATCTACGGTTCGCCAAAACTGTCTCGCTACAATGGCGTGGAAGCGTTGGAAGTGCTGGGCGCCCCCGCACCTGGCTACAGTACGGGTGACGCCATGGCGGAAGTCGAGGCGATTGCCAAGAAGCTGCCAGCAGGCGTAGCGATTTCCTGGACCGGCCTATCCTATGAAGAGCGCCTCTCTGGCTCTCAAGCACCGGCCTTGTACGCACTGTCCTTGCTGATGGTATTCCTCTGCCTGGCAGCGCTGTATGAAAGCTGGTCGATTCCGGTAGCCGTGATGCTTGTCGTGCCACTGGGGGTTATCGGTGCATTGCTGGCCACCAGCCTGCGCGGTCTGTCCAACGACGTGTACTTCCAGGTGGGGTTGCTGACGACTATTGGTCTGGCGGCGAAAAACGCCATTCTGATCGTCGAGTTCGCCAAGGAGCTACATGAACAAGGCAAAGGCCTCGTAGAGGCAACAATTGAGGCCTGCCGCATGCGTCTGCGCCCAATCATCATGACCTCACTGGCCTTTATCCTGGGTGTCATCCCATTGGCGATCGCCACCGGCGCTGGCTCGGGCAGCCAGCATGCAATCGGTACAGGGGTAATCGGCGGCATGTTAACGGCCACCGTCCTGGCGATATTCTGGGTGCCGTTGTTCTTTGTCACGGTGTCCTCAATTGGCCGTCGCAAAAAGACCACTGAAATCACTGAAACTCCTAAAGAGGCTGGCCAATGAGCAAGTCGCTACTCTCCCTGGCAATCACTGCGGCATTGCTCAGTGGTTGCTCGCTGATCCCTGAGTATCAGCAGCCGCAAGCACCAATAGCGGCGCAATACCCGCAAGGTGCGGCCTACTCGCCTACGGCGGCTGCCAACCAGGCAGCCGCCGAACAAGGCTGGCGTCAGTTCTTCCATGACCCGGCGTTGCAACAACTTATTCAAACCGCTCTCGAGAACAACCGCGATCTCAAGGTCGCGGCCTTGAACATCGATGCCTACGCCGCCCAGTACCAGATCCAGCGCGCGGATCTGTTCCCGGCGGTATCGGCCAGCGGTAGCGGCAGCCGCCAGCGTACCCCGGCGAGCATGTCGCAAACTGGCGAGGCAGGAATCTCCAGCCAGTACTCGGCAACCGTTGGTATCAGCGCCTACGAACTGGACCTGTTCGGCCGTGTACGCAGCCTCAGCGAACAAGCCCTACAGACTTACTTCGCCAGTGAAGAAGCCCGACGGAGCACGCAGATCAGCCTGGTGGCCAGCGTGGCCAATGCCTACCTGACCTGGCAGGCCGACAAGGAACTGTTGAAGCTGACCCAAGAAACCCTGTCTGCTTACGAAGACAGCTTCAAGCTGACTTCACGCAGCAATGAGGTCGGCGTGGCCTCGGCCCTGGACCTAAGCCAGTCGCGAACCTCAGTCGAAAATGCCCGCGTGCAACTGGCGCGCTACACACGCCAGGTAGCTCAAGACGAAAACAGCCTGACGCTGCTGCTGGGCACAGGTATTCCAGCCGACCTACCTGCTGCGCAACCACTGGCGGCAGAAGTGCTGAGCGAAATGCCAGCGGGCCTACCGTCAGAGTTGTTGCAACGGCGTCCGGACATTCTCCAGGCCGAACGCAGCCTCAAAGCGGCCAACGCCAATATCGGCGCGGCGCGGGCAGCGTTCTTCCCGAGCATCAGCCTGACCGCCAATGCTGGCACCCTGAGCCCGAACCTGTCCGGGCTGTTCAAGGGTGGTTCAGGAACTTGGCTGTTCCAGCCGCAGATCAACCTGCCGATCTTCAACGCCGGCAGCCTGCGAGCAAGCCTGGACTACGCGAAAATCCAGAAAGAAATCACCGTCGCGCAGTACGAGAAAGCCATCCAGACCGCCTTTCAGGAAGTCTCCAATGGCCTTGCTGCACGCCAAACCTACAACCAGCAATTGCAGGCCCAGCGCGATTTCGTCAGCGCCAACCAGGATTACTACCGCCTGGCTGAGCGACGCTACCGCGTGGGAATCGACAGCAACCTGACCTTCCTCGACGCACAACGCTCGCTGTTCAGCGCCCAGCAATCGCTGATCACTGACCGCCTAGCGCAGCTGACCAGTGAAGTGAACCTGTACAAAGCGCTGGGCGGCGGCTGGTCTGCCGACAATCAAGCATCCACCAGCGTGACACGCTAACCCCGCGGCCGGCGCACTCACGCCGGCCCATATATTCAGGGAGGCTTTTTGCCTCCCGCTTACCTATTCATTTAAGCCAGTTCATTCTTGCTCGATTTGGCCTCGCTTAATCGCCCCCACCGACACACCAAACGCAACCAACTCGCCCAGTGACCGTTCATTCGAGCACGAAACGCCAGCACGCCCGGCTCTTTAAGCCTTTAAACGCTTTGGAACATCGTCACCATGCCCCTCCTCCTGGCTACTGCGCTGGGCACACTGGCGCAGCAAACGAATGCAGTCAGCTTTATCGAAGACAGTGTGGTTTGCCAGTAGACCGCCATGGTGGGTTACGGCGCGTTGAGATTCGATGGTGTTTGTCTGATCCCAGCTCGCGCCTAACCCACCCTTGTATTACCGCGCTTCATACACCGTAAAGCTGTTCTGGACGACTCAAAACGCAATGGGCACATAGTCTTTTTTATGGCGGCCATCCATGCCCTCTTCAAGCTGAAAACCAAGCACCGTGGGAGGCGCTTCAGCGGCGAGCTCTTAATCCTAGTTATCGCGGCTACGACTGCATGAATGCAGGAGGTAGCGCGAAGCAGGATGCCTGAACCGTAAGCACCTCCCACAACACTCTTTATCTTCCTTACCTCACCAACCACTTATTCCTTTAAGTGCTAAATAAATTGTTATTTATTCTTTTTAAAATCTAAAAAGCCTAAGCATAGTGAGTACCACGTAACGACCGACCCAAGGAGAACACGCATGACCATCCGTCTCGGCGATATCGCCCCCGATTTCGAACAGGACTCCAGTGAAGGCCGCATTCGCTTCCACGAATGGCTGGGCAATAGCTGGGGCGTGCTGTTCTCCCACCCAGCAGATTTCACCCCGGTGTGCACCACCGAGCTGGGTTTTACCGCCAAGCTCAAAGAGCAGTTTGCCGAGCGCGGCGTCAAGGCCATCGCCCTGTCGGTTGACCCGGTGGACTCGCACCTGAAGTGGATCGACGACATCAACGAAACGCAAAACACCACGGTCAACTTCCCGATCCTGGCCGATGCTGATCGCAAGGTCTCCGACCTCTACGACCTGATCCACCCGAACGCCAACGACACCCTGACTGTGCGCTCGCTGTTCATCATCGATCCGAACAAGAAAGTGCGCCTGACCATCACCTACCCGGCCAGCACCGGGCGCAACTTCCACGAGATCCTGCGGGTGATCGATTCGCTGCAACTGACCGACAACCACAAGGTCGCCACCCCTGCCAACTGGGTGGACGGTGATGAGGTGGTGATCGTGCCGTCGCTCAAGGATGAAGAGGAAATAAAGCAGCGCTTCCCCAAAGGCTATCGCGCGGTCAAACCTTACTTGCGCCTGACCCTGCAGCCGAACCGTTAAGAACCTGTTTACGATCTGCTGCGCGTCGGCCCTGCTGCGTTGAAAACAGACTCGGATGCGAGCCCAGTCGGAATGCTCATGTACAAAAGTACACTCCGCTTCCTCGCCTGTTTTTGCCTGGCAGGTCTCTAGCTCGCGAGATCGTAAATCGGCTCTAAGGACCTAAGGAGCCCGAATAATGCTTGTCGTATCCCTGGGCGGCAGCCCGAGCCTAAAATCACGCAGCAATATCCTGCTTGATCGCGCCAAACACTGGTTACAGCTACGTGGTATGGAAGTGATCAGCTACCAGGTGCGTGATTTCAATGCCCAAGACCTGCTGTTTGCCAATTTCAGCAGCCCGGCCGTGCAGCAACTGATTGAGCAGGTAGTGCGCGCCGACGGCGTGATCATCGCCACACCGGTGTACAAGGCGTCGTTTTCCGGCGCGCTGAAGACCCTGCTCGATGTGCTGCCCGAGCGCGCGTTGAACCACAAGGTGGTGCTACCCATTGCCACCGGTGGCAGCAGCGCGCACATGCTGGCCGTGGACTACGCGCTCAAGCCGGTACTGGCGGCGCTGAAAGCCCAAGAAATGCTGCACGCCATCTTTGCTGACGACAGCCAGATTGCCTACGGCGAGAACGGCGCGCTGGCGCAACTGGCACCAGCCCTGGAACAGCGTCTGGAGGATGCCTTACAGCACTTCCAGCAGGCCCTGGCACGCCATCCGGCACCGATTGATCCGGGCGTACTGAATGATCGACTGATCAACGCCCGCTGGAGCATCTGAAACACCGCTACACGCTGCACCCCACCTTACTCGCCCGCCAACGGGCAAGCAGGTCGCAAGCCAATAACCCCAACAGCAAAGGAGAGCGCTATGCGCACTGTTACTTTGCGTCGGAGCCTGGTCGCCCTGTTTGCCGCGACCTTTGCTTTCGCCGCCATCACCCACGTTCAAGCTGCAGCCAAGGACAAAAGCGTCCTGCGTATCGGCTACCAAAAGTACGGCACTCTCGTGCTGCTCAAAGCCAATGGCACCCTGGAAAAACGCCTGGCCGAGCAAGGCATTGAGGTCAAATGGACTGAGTTCCCCGGCGGCCCGCAATTGCTCGAAGGGCTGAACGTCGGCTCAGTGGACTTCGGCACCACTGGCGAAACCCCACCGGTATTTGCCCAGGCTGCCGGCGCAGACCTGCTGTATGTCGCCTATGAGCCAGCAGCGCCGACCAGCGAAGCCATTCTGGTGCCGCAGGACTCGCCGCTAAAATCGGTGGCCGACCTCAAGGGCAAAAAAATTGCCCTGAACAAAGGCTCCAACGTGCACTACCTGCTGGTACGCGCCCTGGAAGATGCCGGCCTGAAATACAGCGACATCCAACCGGTGTACCTACCGCCCGCCGATGCCCGCGCCGCATTCGAGCGCGGCAGCGTTGATGCCTGGGTGATCTGGGACCCCTTCCAGGCCGCCGCCGAACACCAGCTAAAAGCACGCACCCTGCGTGACGGCCAAGGCCTGGTGAGCAACCACCAGTTCTACCTAGCGAGCAAAACCTACGCCGAGAAAAACCCGCAAGTGGTCGTCGCCCTGGTTGATGAAATCCGCAAAATCGGTGAGTGGACCAAGGCCAACACTGATGCCGCCACGGCGCAAGTCGCGCCGCTACTCGGCCTGTCGGCAGCAATCACCCGTGATGCCGTCGAGCGCCAGCGCTACGGTGCGCAGTTGATCAGCCCGCAAGTGGTCGAGGCGCAGCAGAAGATCGCCGACACCTTTACCGATCTCAAGCTGATCCCCAAGCGCCTGGTGATCAAGGACGTGATCTGGACTCGGTCAGATGGAGCGCCGACTCAAGCGGCCCCAGCCAAGCTCGCAACAGCCCAATAACCCTTGTAGCCCGGATGCAATCCGCGGCCTCAATAGCGGCAGCGGATTGCATCTGGGCCACAGGTCAGCGATTTATTAAGGAGACCACTCCATGAGTTTGAATATTTTCTGGTTCCTGCCTACCCATGGCGACGGCAAGTACCTGGGCACCAGCGAGGGCGCACGCGCCGTCGATCACGGCTACCTCACCCAGATTGCCCAAGCAGCCGACCGCCTTGGTTTTGGTGGTGTACTGATCCCAACCGGACGTTCCTGCGAGGACTCCTGGCTGGTGGCCGCGTCGCTGATTGCCGCGACCCAGCGCCTGAAATTTCTCGTCGCCTTGCGCCCCGGCATCATCTCGCCGACCGTGGCCGCGCGTCAGGCTGCAACCCTGGATCGCCTCTCTGGCGGCCGCGCGCTGTTCAATTTGGTCACCGGTGGCGACCCGGACGAGCTGGCCGGCGACGGCCTCAATCTGTCCCACGCCGAACGCTACGAAGCCTCGGTGGAATTCACCCGCATCTGGCGCCGCGTGCTGGAAGGTGAAGTGGTCGACTACGACGGCAAACATATTAAAGTCAAAGGCGCCAAGCTGCTTTACCCGCCAATCCAACAACCACGTCCGCCGCTGTATTTCGGCGGTTCGTCAGAAGCCGCGCAGGACCTGGCCGCCGAGCAGGTCGAGCTGTACCTGACCTGGGGCGAACCACCGGCCGCCGTCGCCGAGAAGATTGCAGCGGTACGTGAGAAGGCCGCCGCCCAAGGCCGTGAAGTACGCTTCGGCATCCGCCTGCACGTGATCGTGCGCGAAACCAATGCCGAAGCCTGGGCCGCCGCTGACAAGCTGATCAGCCATGTCGACGACGACACCATCGCCCGCGCCCAAGCCTCCCTGGCGCGCTTTGACTCGGTTGGCCAGCAGCGTATGGCCGCCCTGCACGGCGGCAGCAAGGACAACCTGGAAGTCAGCCCCAGCCTCTGGGCCGGAGTCGGCCTGGTGCGCGGCGGTGCCGGCACGGCACTGGTTGGCGATGGCCCGACCGTGGCTGCGCGGGTCAAGGAATACGCAGCACTTGGCATCGACACCTTTATTTTCTCCGGCTATCCGCATTTGGAGGAGTCGTACCGGGTTGCCGAACTGTTGTTCCCGCACCTGGACGTTAACCGTCCCGAAGTGCCAGCCAGCCAGGGTTATGTCAGCCCGTTTGGGGAAATGATCTCCAGCGACATTCTGCCCAAGGCGGCGTCGCCAGTTGATGGCATTCGTAGGATGGGTCGGACCACGCTGGTTGAGCCTGCGATACCCATCGCACTGTGCCGCATGCGCGCCACTCATCCTACACGCTGAAAATATCGTAGCCCGGATGCAATCCGCGGCTCCGCACTCCGGTTCCCCCGGATTGCATCCGGGCTACGCGGCGATGTGGACAAGGATTCTTCGAGGTAAACGATGAGTAACACAACCTTAAACAACCTGGCCCTGCGCCTGGCCCCATGGGCCTTGCCGGTGGCGCTGTTGACGGCTTGGCAACTGGCAGTGGTCAGCGGCCTGCTGTCCACACGGATTCTGCCGGCCCCCAGCGCCGTGCTCAGTGCTGCCTGGGAGCTGCTGCGCAGCGGGGAAATCTGGACGCATCTGGCCATCAGCGGCTGGCGCGCAGCCATCGGCTTTGTCATCGGCGGCAGCCTGGGTTTGCTGCTGGGCTTTATTACCGGCCTGTCGACCTGGGGCGAGCGCCTGCTCGACAGCTCCGTGCAGATGATCCGCAACGTACCGCACCTGGCGCTGATCCCGCTGGTGATCCTCTGGTTCGGCATCGACGAGAGCGCAAAGATCTTTTTGGTCGCCCTCGGCACCCTGTTCCCGATCTACCTGAACACTTACCACGGCATTCGCAACGTCGACCCAGCCCTGGTGGAAATGGCGCGCAGCTACGGCCTGTCAGGCTTCAGCCTGTTCCGTCAGGTGATTCTGCCCGGTGCCCTGCCCTCGATCCTGGTCGGCGTGCGTTTCGCCCTGGGTTTTATGTGGCTAACGCTGATCGTCGCGGAAACCATTTCCGCCAACGCCGGCATCGGCTACCTGGCGATGAATGCTCGGGAATTCCTGCAAACCGATGTCGTGGTAGTGGCAATTCTGCTCTACGCCGTGCTCGGCAAGCTGGCCGATGTGGCGGCGCGCACGTTGGAACGCAGCTGGCTGCGCTGGCACCCGGCCTATCAGACCAAAGGAGGTGGCCAATGAGCGCATTACAGAACATTCGCCAAGGCATTCCCCTGGCCATTCAAGGCATTGCTAAAGCCTTCGGCGCGCGCCAGGTACTCAAGGCTATCGACCTGCATATTCCCGCCGGGCAGTTTGTCGCCGTGGTCGGCCGCAGTGGTTGCGGCAAGAGCACTCTGCTGCGTCTGCTGGCCGGCTTGGATGTACCCAGCGAGGGTGAATTGCAAACCGGTAGTGGCGCGCTGGCCGCCTCACGCGAAGATATTCGCCTGATGTTTCAGGACTCACGCCTGCTGCCCTGGAAGCGCGTAATCGACAACGTCGGCCTGGGCCTGTCCGGCAACTGGCGGCCGCAAGCGCAACAGGCGCTAGACGCCGTTGGCCTGGCTGATCGGACCAACGAATGGCCTGCTGCTTTGTCTGGCGGACAGAAACAGCGCGTAGCCCTGGCCCGCGCGCTGATCCACCGGCCGCGCCTGTTGCTGCTGGATGAGCCACTCGGCGCGCTGGATGCGCTGACCCGCATCGAGATGCAGCAACTGATCGAGCGCCTATGGCAACAGCATGATTTCACCGTGCTGCTGGTGACCCACGATGTCAGCGAAGCGGTGGCAGTTGCCGACCGGGTGATTCTGATTGAGGACGGCCAAGTCGGCCTGGACATCAACGTCGACCTACCGCGCCCACGTCAGCGCGCCTCAGCCAGCCTGGCGGCTGTTGAGGAGCAGGTGCTTAACCGCGTGCTAGCCCTGCCGGAACTACCGCCCCAACCCGAAGCCATTTCACCCTTACCCACGCAGTTGCGCTGGGCGCTTTAACCCGCACGAGCAACCTTAAAACCAAGGAGCATCACCATGACCATTAAAGCCATCAATGTACGCAACCAGTTCAAAGGCACCATCAAGGAAATCGTATTGGGTGACGTACTCTCGGAAATCGACGTACAAACCGCCTCGGGTATCGTCACCTCGGTGATTACCACCCGCTCGGTCAAAGAGCTGGAGTTGGGCGTGGGCAGCCAAGTGATCGCCTTCGTAAAATCCACCGAGGTGTCGATCGCCAAGCTATGAATGAAAAAACCAGCGCAGACCGAAAATATCGATCTGCGCTGGCCTTGGCCGCCTAAAACTGCGAGTCAAGCATCTGACCTGCGCGTTTTATTCTTTGCTGATGATGAGTTCAACGCGGCGATTCATCTGCCGGCCAGAGGCCGATTCATTACCGGCAACCGGCATGCTCTCGCCTTTGCCCGACGCACTCAAACGGCTTGGCGCAACACCTTGAATGGTCAGGTAACTCATCACCGAAGTGGCACGACGCTGGGACAAGCTCAGGTTGTTTTCCTCGCTGCCAACGCTGTCGGTATGCCCTTCAATCATCACGCGACGCTCAGGGTTCTGCTTAAGAAAAATCGCCAGTTTGCCCAGATTATTCGCCGTGCCCGCACGCAACTCGGAGCGCCCTGTGGCAAACAACACGTCACCCAAGGTCATCACCAAGCCACGCTCGGTTTGCTTGGCATTCAGCTCATCAAGCTGGCGCTGTAACTGATCGGCCTCCTGGGTGCGTGAATCCAAGCGTGCGCCTGCGCGCTGTTCGCTGAGCACCTTGCGCTGGTCTTCATAGAATCGCGTTTGCGCCAAAGCGCTGGCAATTTCGACCCGGCGGTCTGCCATCACCACCAAATGCTGGCCCAATGCCTGTGCTTCAGGTTGGTCCTTACGCGGTTGCTCGGCGTTGATCACCGCTTGCTCAGCCGCTTTAAGCGCAACCGGTGCACGCGTATTCAGTTGTGGATCGGCTTGCAGCTGCGTGAGCTTGTTGCGCACGTCGGCGGCGCCTTGCGGCATGCTCGGGGGTGAGGCACAGCCGGCCAGAGTGAGGCTGATAGCAGCGGCCAAGAGCAAGTACTTAACGTGATGGGCATTGTTCATTGTTGTGCTCCCGTGTTGCGCTGCATTTCTTGCTTCAAGCTGTTGGTACTTTTGCGCATTTCGTCATTGACCACCTTGGCCTTGGTCGCCTGCGACTTGGCCAGGGCCAGCTCGGCCTCAACCCGCGACTGTTCGGCCATGCGCTCAGCCAGCAGCATCTCTTCACGCTGCACCGCAGCATTGGCGGCAGCGAGTTTTTCACGTGCTACGCCCAGCTCCGGCGAGGCGTAGTCCGCCACGCGGGCCTGCTCGGCATTGCTGATTGCCGACTCGGCGGCTTGCAGTGCCTGGCTCGGTGGAGGCGGTGGCGAAGCGCAGGCGCTGAGCATCAGTAACCCGGCGCAGAGGCCGGCAAAACGCAACGCAGCCATGCCATCAACGATGGATGAAGTCCTGTTCATAGGTGGAGTCCTCAAAGACAACTACGGATGGGCACGCCACGGCTAAGCCGCGCACACCCAAGTGAGCAAGCCACAGCGCTCAATCAGCGCGGCAGGCAGCATAGGGGAACGCCAGGACAATGGCCGCTGACGCAGCTAGCCACAGAGCCCTGGGCCAAATTCATAGCAATCAGCAGGCTGGACACGGCCAGGCCGGCATAGGTCATGGCAAACGCCAGTAACAACGGGCGGTAATGGAGTTTCATGGTGCCTCGTCAAGCCGTTTCCGGCACTGTGGGCGGCGGCCTCAGCGCTAGACGCAGCTCGCTGATAGCAGAATTACAGACCCGCACGCGGCTGTCGGTACGCTAGCGCGCATAGCCCACTGCAGCAGCGGTCTGCGTACGGCGGCGCACAGACAGGTATGGCGGTGCCGCCTAAGCTGGTGCCTCGGCCGCTAGCGACGGTTCTCGCTCAGGAGCAGGACAATGGATCTCTACCGTCACCACGTATCGGGCTTCTTTAGCCAACGCAGCACTGCGGAGCAGGCACTGGCTCAGCTTATTCAGCGTGGCATGCACAGCGAACAGCTGCAGATAGTCAGCAGTGGCAGCAACGCGTCACCTGCGCCGGCCCCACAGGCCAGAAGCAACAGGGTGTTAAGGGACATGCTGATCGATATTGCGATTGGTGCCGGCATGGGCATTGGCATCGGCGCTTTGATGGCAGTGGCGCTGATTGTCAGCGAGGCCAGCCTGTTCTATGCCAGTCCGCTGCTCGCGCCCTTCGCGCTGATGGGTATGGGCGGTTTCATTGGAGGTTTTCTCGGCAGCGTAATCGGCGCGTCCTCGGCCCCTGGCCAACATCACGGGCGTTTTGCCAAGCTGGTCAGCAAAAGCATTACTCACGGTGATGTGGTGTTGGTGGCACAAACCCACAATGCCCAGGAAACCAGCATGGCCCGTGACGTGATCAAGGCCACTGCCGGCCTGGTCAAAGACATCAACATGGCCAATGCCGACCCGTCACAGACCCCGCGTTGAGCGCCCTACTCGGTTAGCGTCAGGAGAATATCGGCATACCAGGTGCAATTGAGCCCCAGCGCCTCATCCACTTCGACATCCCGACTGCCCAGGTCAAGCCGCGCCGAGTGCACGCCCAACAACACCCATGGCAAACCATCCTTGCCCAATCCTGGCACTCGCATGACCACCGGCGCGCCGCTGGTGCCACGGTGCGTACGCGCATCGGTAAGAAAGTAGCCTTGGCCTTGAAAACGCAAGCCGAAGGATGACGCCACCACCGCATGCCGGACCACCGCGATATGGTGCAGGGTGTCGTGAAAACCCAGGGGAAAGCCCACGACGAGCAGCAAGGTGCCCACTTCAACCGGGATTTGCGGGGGCTGCAGGTGCTCCGGGGTAAAGGCGTGATAAACCATGCCATCGGGTAGCGCCGCCCGCTCAATCTCGAGCACCGCCACATCCACTTCACCAGCGCCATCGCAGCCCTGTCGCCAGAGGCTCTTGCCATCACGATAGAGCGGCATGGAAAAGCCCGTGGTTTGCGCCACATTGTGCAAGTCGGTATGCACTTCAATCTCGATGCGATCCGGGAAATGCTTGCTTGGCTCATCGACCATCACATGCCGGCTAGTCACCAGGAACAGGCGTTCGCCACGGGCGAAGTAAAAGCCGCTGGCGTTGGTCAACAACTGTTGACCATTGAAGGTGCAGACACGTGCTGCAGTGAGCAGCACAGGTTCAATCATTGACATCGCGGGACATCCTTGAGTTGGCGGCAGGCATGCCTGAACAGGCCCTGCCTGTCTTAAAGCGGAGCAATTGCCACGCCACAGTCGGCTGCGGCGCAAGCATCAGCCTAACGCGTGATGCACATGACGTCGGTACGCCAGCGCGCATAAGCGCTATAGCGCACCGACTAGCTAGGCCAACTCTGACAGGCTGGCTTGATGACAATTCCGCTCTAAGCGTACATCCGGCCCCGTCCGGCCATCATAGGAGCACCCGCGATGAACAAACCACTTGCCGAGATCATCCAGAAAAACTGGCGCAGACTTGCCGGCTTAGCGCTGATTGTTTGGGATGAGCTGACCCTGGATGAACTGCTTAAGTCTGGAGGCGATGAGCAGAAACTTACCAACCTGGTGCAACAACGCTATGAAATGCCTCGCGAGGATGCCAACAAACAGGTCATGAGCTTCTTTGAAAGGCACCGCACCATTTAAGCCAGGCCTACTTCAGCCCGTAGCGCGCCAACTCGGCTGGGCTCAGCACGCGCATACGCTGTGGCTCGGTGTTGTTGATCAGCGCAAGCAGTTCAGGCGCAACGTGCATTTGCTTGAAGTAGGCAGCTTGGCTGGCCCGGCTTGCCCCGCCGGCCGAAGCTGAGTGCACCGAGTCACTGCCGGAATAATAAGGCCGGTGAATACCTACATATCCACGCACGGTTTTATGTTGGCCGGCAGCCAGCAGATAAACACAACTGCCCTGGCACACCCCGGTGGACGGCACCAGGCTGTCAAAACCGGTTTCACGCAGCAGCCGACCGATGCGGATGGCTTCACTCACGCTGCCACCAATGCTGTCGAGCATGACGATTTTCTTGGCAAACTTGCCCGGGTTGGCCTTGATGCCCTTTAGCAAAGCCTCATAATCGCCCAGCGCGATATCTTCGGAGACCTTGGCCACCAAGATTCGCCCAAGGGTTTTGTGCTGCCCGGCCTGCACCTCGACCTTAGCCAAGGCAGTGTTTGCACACAGCAGCGCCGCAACGATAATCACAGCCTGAAACACACTACGACTCATAAGTCCGACAATTCCTTAACCAAGCTCATTAATGGTTAGGCAAGATACCCTGCAGCGCAGATCCCGCATACGTTGTATCAGTTGAATGACCTCGCCCCTTCATAGCAGAGATTGCCCCGTGGCCACGATGTTCGAAATCCAGCAACAGAGCCCAGAGCGTTACCGCCAGCAAACCCGCCGCAGCACACTGATTATCGCGTTGACCTTCGTTGCCCTGGCCATGTTGCTGTCCACCGGCAGCGTCATGCTGTTCGGCGAGCCTGGCGCCGATAATTTTCGCTGGAACATGGCGGGTGTGGTGGTGGCCCTCTTGCTGACGATAGCCCTGGTACGCAGCGTTATGTGGCCACAACCGTGGATGGCCGCTGCCGTCTATGGCTGGCGACTCAAGCGCAGCCTGATGCGCGTCACCAACATCATGCACCACGTAAAAGCCGGGGTGGCTGCCCGTGATCCTGATGCCATGCAATTGCTGCGTTTTTATCACTTGGGCCTGACCCAGATGCACCAGCTAGATGGAAACTCCAGCTCACTCAGCGAAACCGTCGCAGAGATCAACAAACACAAAGAATCGATGGAAAGCCTGGGTATGAACACCGAGCAACCACGGCTGGACGCCAACTGGATCGCCAGCGTAAAAGCAATCCCAGTGCTGCCCGGCTAAACCCCATCGCCATATGCAGTTGAGACACAAGCCAGCGTGGCCTTTGGTGATGACCACGGCGCTGGATAGACTGCCCGGCCTAAGCATCACAGACGTAATCCCACCTCCATTTACCCCAAGCCACGTCAGGTAGTTCACATGCACCACCCGCGCATCTATCAGTACCTGATGACTGGGCTGTTGCTTTGTACGGCCTGGTTTGCGCTTCCCGTTTGGGCAACAGAGGCGCTGGATGTCAGCAATATGTCGGCCGAGCCGGTGTCGCTCACGACGTTTGTAGCGTTATTGGAAGACCCCGAACGCAACCTGACCCTGGGCGATGTACAGGCACCGGCGCAGGCTGCGCGCTTCAAAACGGACTTACCAGCCAGCAACTCCTTGGCACTCGGCTTTACCCGCTCGGCCTATTGGCTGCGCTTGACGCTGCGCAACAGCAGCGCAACGCCAGTTGAACGCATGCTGGTGGTCGATAACCCGCGCATCTCGCATATCCAGGCATACCTGCCCAACGTTCACGGTGCCTACCAGTCCATCAGCACGGGCAGCGACAGCGCCACCCCGCGCATCTACCCCAACCGCGACTTCGTCTTCCCGCTCAGCTTGCCGCCTATCAGCGAGCAAGTGGTTTACCTACGCGTAACGTCGAGCATCGGCTTGCTGGTCCCGCTGCAGCTGTGGTCGCCGGCGGCCTTCCACACCCATGAGCGTAACGACTACCTGGCACAGGCCTGGTACTTCGGAATTGCCAGCGCCATGATCCTGTTCAACCTGATGCTGTTCTTCGCCCTGCGCGAGCGTATTTACCTGCTCTATGTGGTCTTTGTCAGCTGCGTGGCCTGCACATTGGCGATCAAGAATGGCCTAGTCGGCGAGCTGTTCTCGGGCGGCACAGTGCTTGATTCAAATGTAGCCTACTACTGCGGCGCATCGCTGACGCTGAGCACGCTGATGCTGTTCATGCGGCGCATGCTGCGTACCGATCAACTGATGCCGCGCGTGGATCGCCTATTGCAGGGGCTGATCGTGCTGTTCCTACTCACCACAGTGGCCTTCGCTATGGCCCTGCCAATACTGGCCCGCGCGGCAGTCATGCTGCACCTGAGCACCGTGTTGATAGTGCTGGTAGTTGTGGTGGCCTGCGCGCTCAAGCGCCAGCGCAGCGCCTACTTCTTCCTGGCGGCGTTTGCCGTGCTGATGCTCGGCGGTGCGACCACCCCTCTAAGGGCAATGGGCATCGTCCCGACCAACGCGTTTACGGTGGATGCCATCCAGCTGGGCTCCACACTGGAAATGCTCCTGCTGGCTTTTGCCCTGGCTGACCGTTTCAATGTGATGCGCCAGGAAAAAGCCAAGGCGCAGGCCGAACTGCTGCAGGCGCAACAACAACTGGTGGACACCCTGCAAAGCTCCGAACGCAAGCTGGAACAACGCGTGGCGCAGCGTACCGATGAACTGCAACTGCTCAATAACAAGCTTGAAGCCCTGAGCCTGACCGATAGCCTGACTGGCATCGCCAACCGCCGCCACTTCGACAGCATTCTGCAGCAGGAATGGCAGCGCGCCCGACGCCTGGGTCAGCCCCTGGCACTGGCCATACTCGATGTCGACTGGTTCAAAGCGTACAACGATCACTACGGCCATCCCGCCGGCGATGTCTGTTTGCGGCAAATTGCGCAAATACTAGCCGCCACGGTGTGCCGCTCCAGTGACCTGGTGGCGCGCTATGGCGGAGAGGAGTTTGTTTTTATCACACCGGTAACTAACGCCACTGGTGCACTGGATATTGCCCAGAAAGTGGTGCAGGCCGTTACCGCCCTGGCCCTGCCGCACGCCCGCTCACCGCTAGGCCAGGTAACCGTGAGCATCGGCGTGGTATCGCTCACGCCCACTGCCGAGAGCAGCGCTGAAGTGCTGCTGCAGCATGCAGATGCTGCGCTCTATCAAGCCAAAACCCAGGGCCGCAACCGAGCAGAGCTGGCAGCGGATTACTCCGCGACTGATGACGCTTGCAGAATCTGACTCAGCACGGCACGCAACTTGCCAGGTTTCACCGGTTTATTGAGCAATGGTACGCCCATGCCATGTAGCGCGCGCCGACACTGATCACTGCGGTCTGCAGTGATCATCACCGCAGCAATGTTCAAGCCGAAGTGCTGACGCAAGTGTTCAACCACCTGGCTGCCAATCACCCCGTGATCGAGGTGGAAGTCGGCCAGAATCAGCTCCGGTGCACGTGAGCCAAGCACCTGCAATGCACTGGCCTGATCGGTGGCGGTGAGCACTTCGCAGCCCCACTGTTCAAGCAAGGCCGACATGCTGTGCAGAATGCTCAGCTCGTTATCCAGCACCAGCAACCGCCGCCCTGGCAGCGGATCACCCAAGCGCTGTTGCGGCAGCGCCAACGGCGCAACAGCTCGTTGCTGCGTGGTACTCGCCAGCGGTACGCGAATACTGAATACCGAGCCCCGCCCGGGCTGTGAGCGCACCGTGATCGGATAACCGAGAATGCGCGCGATACGCTCAACAATCGCCAGCCCCAAGCCGACGCCTTTGCGCTCTGCCGCACGGCCCACATTGAGCTGATTGAACTCAAGGAAGATGCTTTCCAGCTGATCCTCGGCAATCCCAGTGCCGGTGTCCCACACCTGCAACTCGACAAAGGCACCGCGCTTGCGCGCCGCGAGCAAAATCCGCCCCTGCTCGGTATAGCGACACGCGTTGCTGAGAAAGTTGCGCAAAATCCGCGTCAACAGGCGTAGGTCGGTATTAAGCAAGTGTTCGCCGTAGTGTTCGCGCAGCGCCAGCCCGGTAGCCGCCGCAACGGGCTGAAACTCGGAAACCAGCGGCGCAAGCAGTTCCTCCAGGCTGTAAACATCCAGATCCGGCTTGATCGCCGCTTGGTCCAGGCGCGCAATATCCAGCAAGTCGGTCAGCAGATCCTCCGCCCCTTCCAGTGCTTGGTGAGTGCGCTCAACCAGGTTCTGCTCACTGGCTGGCAAACTGCGCTCGCGCAGCGTTGAGATCAGCAACCGTGCGGCATTCAGCGGTTGCAGCAGGTCATGGCTGGCGGCGGCCAGGTACTTGTCCTTACTGCGGTTAGCTTCTTCGGCGGCATCACGGGCCTCACGTAGGGCCTGCTCGATGCGCTCGCGCTCAACAATCTGCTGCAGCAGGTTGCGGTTGGCTTCCTGTAACTCGCCGGTACGCGAACTGACACGTTGCTCCAGCTCATCATTGAGCTGCTGCAAACGCTGTTGCGCCTGCTTACGCTCGGTAATGTCCGCTACAAAGCCTTCGAACAGGCCATTTTCATCGGGTTTAAGCAGCAGGTTCATCAGCACATCGATGACGCTGCCATCGCGCCTACGCAGCTGTGTTTCATAGCCAAACAAGCCCGGCTCATGGGCCAGTACCCGGCGAATATGCTCCAGCTCGTCGACACCACCGACAAACAGGTAATTGGCCAACCCGCTCAGCGACCACAGCACCTGCTGCGGGTCGTCATAACCCAGCATGCGCGCCAGCGCCGGATTGGCAGCCAGCAAGCCGTCCTGCAGGCTGGCCTGAAAAATCCCGTGTACCGCATGTTCGAACAGCCACTTGTAGCGATTGCGCTCGGTTTCCAGCTCTTCCAAGCGCGCCGACAGTTCGGGGTAGTGGCTTTTGCGTGCGGAGTGACTACCAAGACCTAACAGCCCTGCAAGCGCCTCACTCTGATTCTTGCTCGGATCAGAGCGCCTCGGCATACACAACCTCAACATCCCGCTGACTGGACTCACGCGGGTTAGTCAGAATGCATGGGTCCTCCATGGCATGCCGCGAGAGGAAGGGAATGTCGGAAATGGAAACGCCATGCAGTTTGAGGGTGTCATGGAAGCCGACTGACTGCTTGAAGGTAATCAAATGCTCCACCAGGCGTTGGCGCACTTGATTGTGGTTGAGCCCACGCGGATCAATGCCCAGCGTTTCTGCAACCATGCGAAAACGCTCAGGTGCCGAGTTGTAGTTGAACGCCACCACGTGCTCGACCAGCGCCGCATTGCACATGCCATGGGGCAAATCGAGAAACCCGCCAAGGCTGTGGCTCATGGCATGCACCGCACCGAGAATCGCATTGGAGAACGCCAGCCCCGCCTGCATGCTGCCCAGCATGATCTTCTCGCGCAGGGCGATGTCATTGGGCGTGGCAATCATCTGCACCAGGTTGCCGTTGATCAGGCGCATCGCCTCAAGGGCGTGGGTATCCGTCAGCGGGCCGCTGCCGGTGGAAACGAAGGCCTCGATGGCGTGCACCAGCGCATCGATGCCGGTACAGGCCGACAGGAATGGGTCCATGCTCAGGGTGGTTTCCGGGTCGATCAGCGACACATCCGGCACCACGGCCTTGCTGACGATGGAGAACTTCATCCGTTCGGTCTGGTTGGAGATGATCACGAACTGCGAAACATCTGCCGAGGTGCCGGCGGTGGTCGGAATCAGGATCAGCGGCGGGCTCGGTACGCGGATGGTATCCACGCCCTCGAACTCGATAATGCTGCGCCCGTGGGCAACCACGATGCCAATGCCCTTGGCGCAATCCATCGGGCTGCCGCCACCGATGGCGACGATCACGTTGCAGTTATTAGCGCGGTAAAATTCCGCGCCGTGCATCACCTCTTCCACCCGTGGGTTGGGCGAAACCTCGGTGTAGAGGCAATAGTCGATGTTCTGCGCCTGCAAGCTGGCCTCAACATCGGCCACCCAACCGGCGGCAACCACACCGGGATCGGATACCACCAATACCTTACGAGCACCGAAGGTACTGGCGTAGTTGGCGACGTTGTGTCGGCAACCGGCACCGAAAATGATTTCCGGTGAAACGAATTTACGTAACTGGCTAAGCGTGCTGCTCATACAACGGCCTGTTCTTGTTGTTATCGAAAAACATCGGCCAGCCTACTGCATTCC
The DNA here is from genome assembly GCF_046581935.1 of Pseudomonas sp. Taxonomy (GTDB): domain Bacteria; phylum Pseudomonadota; class Gammaproteobacteria; order Pseudomonadales; family Pseudomonadaceae; genus Aquipseudomonas. The sequence goes on along the minus strand of NZ_JAYGFK010000005.1, from coordinate 20,236 downwards.
CGGCTTTATGCAATTGCACCATGGCAGCAGGCGTTACTCACAACAGGCGGCGGTAAAAAGCCAGCTCGGCATCCAGGGCATCGGCCAGATTCACTGCCTGACGAAAACCATGGCGCTCGTTTTCATAGACCCGACACTCCACCTCGACGCCACGGCGCTGCAAGGCAGCGACCATTTGCGCGGTCTGCTCGGGCACCACGACACTATCCAGCGCGCCCTGGAAGAAAATCAGCGGCGCCTGAATGCGCTCGGCATGCAGCAGCGGTGTACGTGCTTGATAACGCGCTGCATCGCGCTGCGGATCACCAATCAGCCAGTCCAGGTAGTCGGCCTCGAACTTGTGGGTGACACGCCGCAGCGCCAGTGGATCGCTGACGCCATACAAGCTCGCACCCGCGCGAAAAACCTGGGTAAAAGCCAAGGCACACAAGGCGCTATAACCGCCGGCGCTGGCCCCGCGAATAAACACGCGGTCAGCGTCTACCAGGCTACGTTCAGTCAGGTGTTGTACGGCAGCCACGGCGTCTTCGACCTCCAGCTCGCCCCAACCGCCCTGCAAGCGCAAGCGATAGGCGCGGCCATAGCCACTGCTGCCGCGATAGTTGAGGTCGACCACGGCAAAGCCGCGCTGAGTCCAGAACTGGATGCGCGGATCAAACACTGGGTAGCAGGCCGACGTTGGCCCACCGTGCAGAAACACCAGCAGCGGCGGCTTCTGCCCACTAGGGGCCTGAAACGCCGGGTTGTGCGGCGGGTAGAAAAAACCATGGCAATTTTCCCCTGCACCGCTGAGAAACAACAAGCGCTGCGGCAAGGAAACCGCGTCGGCTGGCAACGCGCACTCGCTTGCCGCCAGCACCTGGCAGGCATGACTTGCGCGATCAATAGCCAGCACCACACTGCCGCGCTGCGGTGCCGCGGCGATCACGTAGAAATACTGCTGATCCGCCGCCAACTGACGAAAGCGGCTGTAATCCGCCGCCAGGCGCTGCTCATGGCCGCTGGCCGGGTCACGCTCAACCAGCCAGGCAAAACCGCCATCAAAGCCACTGAGCAGTAAATGCTCACCTGTCAGAGTTTGGTAGTTACACGCCCCCAGTTGCCAGGGCGCAGCGGCATGATCCGCCGCGCGGCAGTTAAGTGGTTGCATGCCGCCCTCGCCTTCACGCCAGGGTTGCCAGTAACCCTGGCGATCACTCAAGGCCAGCAAACGGTTGTGCTCATCAAAGCTCGGTTGTTGAATCGATTCATCCGCCCCCTGCCCAGCCACCACCTGCCCTGGCGACCAGCCACCCTGCACAGTGCGCTGGCTCAGGCACAAACGCGTGGCCAGCCAGGGCTGCTGGGGGCGGTCCCATTCGATCCAGGCCAGACGCTGAGCATCGTTGCTGAGCGTAGGTGCCGCGTAGAAATCACGACCTTCGCTGATCACCTGACGCGCGCCATCATCACGGGCGATTGCCACCAGGCGGTGCACCACGCCCGAGGCACTGTGCTGCTCTTCCACAGCGAGCACTGCCCGGCGCACAGGGTCATAACACAGGTCGCCGTAGCGGCAATCGCTACGCGCGGTGAGTACCTGCGGCTGCCCGTGCAGGTATTGCCAGTAGAGCTGCTGATCCGCCTCGCAAACCAGCGCCAGGCCATCGTCAGCGAGGCAGAAGGCACCGCCGCCGTACTCGTAAACCCGGCTACGCACGGACCAGCCCGTGGCCGTCAGGCAGCGCAGGCTAGTGGGCGTCCAGTGCCACAAGCGGGTGCAGGCATCTGCCGGATCGAACTCGGACCACACCACGCCGCCCAGCCCAGTGCGCAGCTCGGCAAAGTCGCGACTGGCGCTGGCCGCATGGGCGCTGCTCCAGGCGCTAAACCAGTGGCCATAGTCGGCGGTGCGTGGCGTCATCAGCGCGTCACACCTTACAGATCAGCTTGGAGGCCTTTTCGTTGCGAAACTGCAGATTTTCCAACGCGCCGGGCGCCTGCTCAGCCTCTGCCCGCGCGGCGAGGATGATGCCGTGATGGGCCGATTTGCTGCACACCGGGTCGGCGTTACTGGCATCACCGGTGAGCATAAATGCCTGACAGCGGCAGCCGCCGAAGTCCTTGTGCTTCTCGTCGCACGAACGGCACGGCTCGGGCATCCAGTCATCGCCGCGAAAACGGTTGAAGCCGAAGGAGTGACGCCAGATCTGTTCAATGCTCTGTTCGCGCACATTGGGAAACTGCACTGGCAGTTGCCGCGCGCTGTGGCACGGCAAAGCGGTGCCATCCGGGGTGATGTCTAGGAACAGGTTGCCCCAACCGTTCATGCAACCCTTGGGGCGCTCTTCGTAATAGTCAGGGGTGACGAAAATCAGCTTGCAAGGGTGATTCTCGGCCGCCAGTTTGTCGCGCCACTGGTTAGTGATGCGTTCGGCGCGCTCAAGCTGAGCACGGGTCGGCAGTAGCCCGGCACGGTTCAGTTCGGCCCAGCCGTAGAACTGACAGGTAGCCAGTTCGACAAAGTCCGCTTCCAGCTCCAGGCACAGCTCGATGATCCGCTCGATATTGTCGATATTGTGCCGATGGGTGACGAAGTTCAGCACCATCGGATAGCCATGCGCCTTGACCGCACGGGCCATGGCCAGTTTATGGGCGAAGGCCTTTTTCGAGCCGGCCAGCAGGTTGTTCACCTCCTCGTCAGCGGCCTGAAAGCTGATCTGAATATGGTCCAGCCCCGCCTCGCTGAAGCTGGCGATACGTTCTTCGCTCAAGCCAATGCCAGAGGTGATCAGGTTAGTGTAATAGCCCAGGTCACGCGCTGCCTTGATCAGCTCGGCCAGGTCTTGGCGCACCAACGGCTCACCACCGGAAAAACCCAGCTGCGCTGCGCCCAGTTCGCGGGCCTGGCGAAACACCTCGATCCATTCAGCGGTACTCAACTCGGCACCCTGCTGGGCGAAGTCCAGCGGGTTGGAGCAGTACGGGCACTGCAGTGGGCAACGGTAGGTCAGCTCGGCCAATAGCCACAGTGGTGGCCCGGCCTCTACGGATCGCCGCAAGGCTACCTGCGTTGCCGATGCGTCGTTAAGAACAGGCTCAGAATGCTCATGTACGGCTTGTACACTGCGCTTCCTCGCCTGTTCTTGCCTAGCCTCGGCTGCCTCGCCTACGCCTTGCAACGACCCGTCCTCAACGAAGCTCGATCCAGAACTGAGCATTGGCGACCTCCATAAAGGCGAGGATGTCTTCGTCGAGCCCCGGCACATCGGGAAACTGCGCGCTCAGGCTGGCAATAATCTGCCCCACACTGTGATCGCCATTGACCTGCTTGAGGATGGCCCCGGCGCTGTCATTGAGCTTGATCATGCCTTCCGGGTAGAGCAGCACATGGCAGTCCTGAGCGGGTTCCCACTGCAGGCGGAAACCACGGCGCAGCTTCGGCACGTGGTCGATAGACAACTGGGTCATAGGGTAATCCCTCGGTGCCAAACGCGTTCAGCCGTCACGCTGTGATACGGCGGCCGCTCCAGTTGATAGGCCATGCTCATGGCATCGAGCATGCTCCACAGCACATCCAGCTTGAATTGCAGGATTTCCAGCATGCGCTGCTGGGCCTCCAAGGTAACGTAGTGCTGCAAGGTGATGCGCAGGCCATGCTCAACATCCCGGCGTGCCTGCTGCAGGCGCGAGCGGAAGTAGCTGTAGCCCTCGGCATCAATCCAGGGATAGTGCTGCGGCCAGCTGTCCAGGCGTGACTGGTGAATCTGCGGGGCGAACAGTTCGGTCAGCGAACTGCTGGCAGCTTCTTGCCAAGAGGCGCGCCGCGCGAAGTTGACGTAGGCATCCACGGCAAAGCGTACGCCGGGCAGCACCAGCTCTTGCGACAGCACCTGCTCACGCTCAAGCCCCACGGCCTCGGCCAAACGCAGCCAGGCCTCGATACCGCCCTCCTCACCGTGCACACCATCATGATCAAGGATGCGCTGCAGCCACTCTCGGCGGGTGTCGCGGTCCGCGCAGTTGGCCAGAATCGCCGCGTCCTTGAGCGGAATATTCAGTTGGTAATAAAAACGGTTGGCCACCCAGCCTTGAATCTGCTCACGACTGGCCTGGCCGGCATACATCGCCTGATGAAACGGATGGTGGATGTGGTAGTACGCACCTTTGGCGCGTAACGCCTGCTCGAACTCGGCAGGGCTCATGGCAGTTTGGCTCATAGCCACTCCTCACAACTCGATACGCATGCCATCCCAGGCGACATCAATGCCATGCGCGGTCAGTTCAGCGCGTTCGGCAGAGTCGACATCCAGGATCGGGTTGGTGTTGTTGATGTGAATAAGGATTTTCTGCGGTGCCGGTAGACCATCGAGCACCTCGATCATGCCGCCTGGGCCGCTCTGGCACAGATGGCCCATCTCACTGCCGAGTTTGTCGCCGACTTCGCAAACACGCATTTCGTCATCACGCCACAACGTGCCGTCGACCAATAGGCAATCAGCACGACGCATCCAGGCCAGCAGTGGTTCATCGACCTGACCAAGACCTGGCGCATAGAACAGCGTGCTGCCGCTGCGCCGGTCTTCGACAAGCAGGCCGATGTTGTCGCCAGGGTGCGGGTTGCCGCGATGTGGCGAATACGGTGGCGCACTGCTGCGCAAGGGAATCGCGGTAATCACCAGGTCCGGGCAGGCCGGAACGCTAAAAGGCTCGCCATCCAGGCTAATCAGGTTGTGCTGCAGGCCACCATTCCAATGGCTGAGCATGTTGAACAGAGGGAAGCCGCTGGTCAGGTCCTGATGCACCATTTCGCTGCACCAAACTTGGTGCGGACAACCTTCACGCAGGGTCAGCAACCCGGTGGTGTGATCAATCTGGCTGTCGAGCAGGATGATCCCGGCAATGGCGCTGTCACGCAGCCGACGGGCCGGATTGAGCGCGGGAAACGCCTCGATCTGTACGCGGATATCTGGCGAGGCGTTGCACAGAATCCAGTCTTTACCGTTGTCACTCAGGGCAATCGAGGACTGTGTGCGCGGCTGCGCACGCACGCTGCCATCACGCACGCCACGGCAGTTGCGGCAATTACAGTTCCATTGGGGGAAGCCACCGCCAGCGGCGGAGCCAAGAATCTGGATATACATGGGCGCGTCCGATTGGCATACCGGGTGGGATGCCCCGGCGCTGGCCGGGGCAAAACGGCTCAGCGGTTGGCGAAGTACATGGTCACTTCAAAACCAATACGCAGGTCGGTAAACGCGGGTTTAGTCCACATGGCGCGGTCCTCTTCTTATCGATGCCGGCGAATTCCGGCACCCTCATTAAGCCCCGCGACCGGTAGAGGCCAAATGATACTTTGGGAGGAATTTGTACTGGCATTGGTAGCGCCTGACGCTACCTGAGGAGCTGCCTATAACGCACTGGCGGTGCGCTGCCGGCTGGCGCTAACCGGCGACTGGCAAGTTTTCGTGCAGCCCTTCTGGTGTCGCGCTGGGGTGACCAAAGAGATAGCCCTGCCCCCATTCTGCGCCCGCTCTAAGCACCAATTCATGGTCGCTTAAATTTTCAATACCCTCGACGATAACCACCGGTGCCAAGGTCCTGCAGAGCCCGACCAGATGTTCCAGGGTTTTTTCCGAAAGTGCCTGGTCGCGCGCACGGCGAACATAACCCTGATCCACCTTGATGATGTCCGGCTGACATTTCTGGATAAATTCCAGGGTGCCGAAACCGGAGCCAAAATCATCGACAGCGACCCGACAACCAACATTCTGCACACGCCGTACAAATTCAACAGCCCGCGCGATATCAGCGAAAGCAGTACTTTCAGTAATTTCGATGACCAACCGTGAAGCCACCTGCGGCATGGACGCCAGCAGCTCAAGCGTGCGCTCCCAACCTTCATCGAAGGTCGCGCTTTGCGCGGAGATATTGCAACCCAATATCAGGGGCTCATTGCTCTGTAGGGTCTTAATTAGGTGTTGGACGACACAATGGTCCAGGTGGCGCATCGCACCATAGCCTTCGAGCAAGCTGAACGGGTTGAAGCCCAGCCCGCTGCCGCGATAGCGCAATAAGCCTTCACTGTAGAGCGGCTGCATTGCCTGGGTGGAAACCACCGGTTGGTAATGCAAATGAAAGTGGCCGCGTAGTAGCTCGGCATAGAAAAAACTGATGCGCTTATGTTCAACGCACTCGGCTGCAGAGAGATTACGGCAATTGGCCAACATACAAACGTCCTCGTGGGGCACGCCATCGACTCGCAATGAAATGGGCGCCACAACATCCGAAGCGACATCCGCCAGGAACCCTAGCCATCACGCAGTTCCTTGGCGCATAGAAGCAAAGGACCAGTTTATGGACATGGCCATGGACTGAGAAGTGTTCTCAGGCCCCCGTTAACTGTCCTCAAGCCCTTAGAACGCACAACATGCTTGCGTTAACCAATCATAAGATAGGCGTCTCGCTGGGTTTCCCTTAGGATTGCCATCCTAGGGTCTGTTGCCGTTTCGTTCGCGGCCGCGCCGGAGCCAGTTTTAGCGCGAGGCAAGGCACGAGATGCGAAGTTTAGCGAGCTAAATGAGTCATCGAGAAACGCAGCATCGCGCTAAAACTGGCCCGGCCCTTCGGGTTGCGCGTAAAATCTCGCCATGCGGTGTTGGAGGACTTGGCAAGGGAACAACCATTACCGGCGTCCTCCGCCTAGCCTGGCGAGATTTTGCGCGGCAACGCGGCTCGCGACGAAACGACAACAGACCCTAACAATCACCCAGAACCTCTATGCACACCCTGTCGACAGCCTGCGTGAACATCATGGTGAAAGCCCTGTCGGCACAGGGCATCAGTCTGGCAGGACAACTGGACAAGGCGGACTCATCGTTATGCGATGCCCTGACCCGGGGTAAGCCGATCCGCCTGGTAGAGATCTATAGGCTACTCAGTCACCTTACCGCGCTGACACAGAACCCAGATATCGGCCTGAGTGCCTATGCTCATATGCACCCCAGCATCCTCGGGGTGCAGTGCTATGGCGCGCTTTCCAGCCCCACCCTGGGCGCCGCCTTGCAGTGCATCGCGGAGCATCACGTGCTTGTCACCAACGGTTCACGGTTGTTGCTTGAGCAAGCTGACGATCACATCAAACTGATTGGTATTGAGACGCTTGGCACCACAGAAAGCGCGCCCCGCGCCTTTCTCGATATAGGCCACGCACTCATGCTGGGACTGATCCACTGGCTGCTGCCCTACCAGAAAATCATGCCATTGGAGGTGGCTTTCAGTTACCCACGGCCAGCCGATACGGGAAAGTTAGAGGCGTTGTTCGGCAGTAATCTGCACTTCTCGGCGCCCCACAACAGCATGACCTTTAGCGCGCAGATCAATCAGCTGCCCTTGCCTACGGCAAACCCGGCGCTGCACAGCCAGCATCAAGAATTCCTGCGTAACTACGTACTAGAAACACTGAATCAGTCCCTCGCCGCCCGGGTACGCCTCATCCTTGCCGAACAGATAGCCCAAGGCCTGCCTTGCAGCCTGCAAGGCACCGCACAGTTACTCGGCACTACCCCACGCGCACTGCAGAACGCCCTCGAACGTGAACAGGTGACCTACACCGTTCTGCAAGACGAAGCGCGCCTGAAGGCTGCCCATGGTCTGCTGTGCCACTCCACACGGCCACTCAAGTACATCGCCACGATGCTCGGTTTTCATGAGCCGAGCAGTTTTCACAAAGCCTGCCTGCGCTGGTTCGGTATGCCGCCAATGCACTACCGCCGTTACGCCGGCACAGCACCGGCCACAGCCGACACAACAGCCGAATAACACCCATAAAAAACGCGGCCGAAGCCGCGTTTTCAAACCGCTTAGTGCTACTGGCGGCGTTCACTGGGAAAGTGAACGCCGCCAGAACAGCAGCGCTGACCTTAGAAGAAGCCCAGTGGGTTGATGTCATAACTGATCAGCAGGTTCTTGGTCTGCTGATAGTGATCGAGCATCATCTTGTGGGTTTCGCGGCCAACACCGGACTTTTTGTAGCCACCGAATGCGGCGTGCGCAGGGTACAGGTGGTAGCAGTTGGTCCACACGCGACCCGCCTTGATGGCGCGCCCCATGCGATAGGCGCGGTTGATATCACGCGTCCACAGGCCGGCACCGAGGCCGAACTCAGTATCGTTGGCAATCGCCAGAGCTTCGGCTTCGTCCTTGAAGGTGGTGATACCCACCACCGGGCCAAAGATCTCTTCCTGGAACACGCGCATCTTGTTGTTGCCCTTGAGCAGGGTCGGCTGGATGTAATAACCGCTGGCCAGATCGCCTTCCAGGCGCTCGGCAGCACCGCCGGTGAGCAACTCGGCACCTTCTTGCTGGGCGATTTCCAGGTAGCTGAGGATCTTGTCGTATTGCTGCTCGGAAGCCTGAGCACCCACCATGGTTTCGGTGTCCAGCGGGTTACCGCGCTTGATCACCTTGATCTTCTTCATCACCTCGACCATGAACGCGTCGTAGATGGATTCCTGCACCAGCGCACGCGATGGGCAGGTGCACACTTCGCCTTGGTTGAAGAATGCCAACACCAGGCCTTCGGCGGCTTTCTCGATAAACGCCGGTTCAGCATTCATGATGTCTTCGAAGAAGATGTTCGGTGATTTGCCGCCCAGCTCTACGGTGCTCGGAATGATGTTTTCAGCGGCGCACTTGAGGATGTGCGAACCCACCGGCGTGGAGCCGGTGAAGGCGATCTTGGCGATACGCTTGCTGGTCGCCAGAGCCTCGCCCGCTTCGCGGCCAAAACCTTGCACCACGTTGAGCACGCCTGGCGGCAGCAAGTCGCCGATAATTTCCATCAGCACGGTGATCGACAGCGGCGTCTGCTCGGCGGGCTTGAGCACGATGCAGTTACCAGCGGCGAGTGCCGGGGCGAGCTTCCAGGCCGCCATCAGCAGCGGGAAGTTCCACGGAATAATCTGCCCGACCACACCCAGCGGCTCGTGGAAGTGATAAGCAGCGGTGTGTTCGTCAATTTCGGCGGCGCTGCCTTCCTGCGCGCGGATGCAGCCGGCGTAGTAGCGGAAGTGGTCAGCGGCCAGGGGCACGTCAGCGTTGAGGGTTTCGCGCACGGCCTTGCCGTTGTCCCAGGTTTCGGCCACGGCCAGCAGTTCGAGGTTGGCTTCGATACGGTCAGCGATTTTCAGCAGCACCATCGCGCGATTCTGCACGCTGGTTTTACCCCAGGCATCGGCGGCGGCATGGGCGGCGTCCAGCGCCAGGTCGATATCGGCAGCATCGGAACGCGGAAACTCGCCAATCACCGAGGCATCGACCGGACTGGTGTTGGTGAAATAAGTACCGTTGCGCGGCGCGACGAATTCGCCACCGATAAAGTTGCCGTAGCGCGGTTTGAGATTGATCACTGCGCCTGGGGTACCGGGTTTGGCATAAAGCATGGTATTGACCTCTCTTATTGGCGGAGCCTGCCCCCTGGAAGGTGGTGCAGGTCATGGTTCGATCTTAGGAAGCCATCAGCGCGACCGGTATGCGCCCATGGCACAAAACCTCTCGTCATTTGGTAGTAGAGCCGCAAGCCGCTAGCCAGAGCCTTACTATGCTCCGATCCAGGGCAACTGACGACGAAACTCACGCCTCGTCGGCATTTACCCAGCGTAGCAGCACTGCTGTTACGCCAACTGGCGCAACCTCTTCCAGTAAGCATTGGCCGCCAAACCGGCAAAAGGTTCGCCCTAAAGCAGATTGCGGTGCGCCCCTTTGATTGCAAAGCATGTCGGCGGATACCACAGCAGCCGAGGCGCGATTCAGGTCGCCTCGACCGGGCTACAAACTCAATTGCCCCGCCAGAAATGCCAATGGCCGGTCTAGACCGGCCATCGTTGCACGCTATGCGCCAATCAATGTTTGGCGACCAGCTCCTTGGGCAATTTGAAGGTCCAGAGCATGCCGCCCTGGTTGAAGTTTTTCACCCGCTTGGCCACTTCGCCGCCCCACAGCGGCACCGCGCCGCCCCAGCCTGAAAGCACCGAGACATACTGCTCGCCGTCCATTTCCCAGGTCACAGGCGAACCGAGTACGCCGGAGCCCGTCTGGAACTCCCAGACTTTCTCACCAGTCTTGGCGTTAAAGGCCTGCAGGAAGCCCTCAGGATTACCGGTGAACACCAGGTTGCCCTTGGTGGTCATCACCCCGCCCCACAGCGGCGCATAGTTCTTCTGCCGCCAAACTTCCTTGCCGGTCTTCGGATCTATCGCACGCAGCACGCCAATGTAGTCTTCGTTAAGCGGCTTGATGGTGAACCCGGCGCCTAGATAAGCCGCGCCCTTCTTGTAGGCAATGTCTTCGTTCCAGATGTCCATGCCCCACTCGTTGGAGGGCACATAGAACAGCCCGGTGTCCTGGCTGTAGGCCATCGGCATCCAGTTTTTCGCACCGAGGAAGGCCGGCGCGGAAAACACGCTCGTGCCTTTCGCGGCAGCGCTTGGCGAACCTGGGCGGTTGCTGTCGTCGTAGATCGGCCGACCGTTTTTATCCAGACCTTTGGCCCAGGTGATCTTGTCAACAAACGGGAAGCCACGGATGAACTTGCCGTTAGTGCGGTCAAGTACGTAGAAGAAGCCGTTGCGGTCAGCGGTGGCAGCGGCCTTGATGGTTTTACCGCCTTCCTGATAGTTGAAGGAGATCAGCTCGTTGACCCCGTCAAAGTCCCAGCCGTCATGGGGCGTGGTCTGGAAGTGCCAGGTGATGCTGCCGTCGTCCGGGTTCAACGCCAGACGCGAAGACGAGAATAGGTTGTCGCCAGGGCGCAGGTGCGAGTTCCACGGTGCCGGGTTACCGGTACCGAACAGCAGCAGGTTGGTTTCCGGGTCGTAGTAGCCGCCCAGCCAGGGCGCGGCACCGCCAGTTTTCCACAGATCGCCCGGCCAGGTTTTGCCCGCCTCGCCGCCGCTGATACCGTTCTCAATGGCCTTGCCGTCTTTGTAGACATAGCCCATGTGGCCTTCTACGGTTGGCCGGGTCCACAGTAGGTCGCCGTTTTTCGGGTCGTAAGCTTCGATCTTGCCGACCACGCCGAACTCGCCACCGGAAACCCCGGTAATCAGCTTGCCGTTGACCACCAACGGTGCGGCGGTGATCGAGTAACCCGCCTTGTGGTCCGCCACATTCTTGCGCCACACCACTTTGCCGGTGTCTTTATTCAGGGCCACCAGCTTGGCGTCCAGGGTGCCGAAGATCACCAGGTCGCCATACAGCGCCACACCACGGTTGATCACGTCACAGCAAGGACGAATGTCATCCGGCAGGCGGGCATCGTACTGCCACAGTTCTTTGCCGGTGCGGGCGTCCACGGCAAATACCCGCGAGTAGGAGGCGGTCACGTACATCACGCCGTCCTTGATCATCGGCTGCGCTTGTTGGCCGCGTTGTTTTTCGCCACCGAAGGACAAGGCCCAGACCGGGCGCAGGTCTTTGATGTTGTCCGTATTCAGGGTGGTCAAGGTGCTGTAGCGCTGGCCTTGCAAGCCCATGCCGTTGGTGACGATTTCATCCGTGGTGTTCACATCGTTAAGAATCTCCTCATCAGTGACCGCCCAGGCTGGGGCGGTGGCCAGCAGCATTGCGCTACACAAGGCACTGAAGACGAAGGATTGACGAAGACCGGAGTGTTTCATTGCGGCTACCTCTGCGGGCTGGTTTTTGTCGTCGGGAAAATTTCCCGGTTCTGCCGCCGATTCTTGGCTGCATGGCCACGCCCAACAATTGCCCGCTATGCCGATTTAGCTAGTTCCTTGGTAGCAATACCGCCACACACACCAGCGTGTTTGGCAGCAAGATCTGCGCCCGAGCCGGGGCAAATTTCCTGCCCGGCGCAGATCGCTGGCATAAGCAAACCGCGCCGGCGCATAAGGGTATGGCAGGAAAAACCTGGTGGGGATCTGCCGCTGTAATCGGCAGAGAACGACGGGCCAGCGCTTTACTGATCGACGCGCTGCATGGCGGCCCGTTCGTAGCGCGGATAGAGGTGGCTGACGCTGCGGATCAGCTCGTAGCGGCTCAGGCTGACGCGGGCAAAACGCTCGGGGATCGGCACGCGGATCAGCTCATTCATATCCGCGCCCTGCTCCGCGCCGTTACGCATCACGCCGTCCAGCCAAGTGAGGTAATCACGCATCTGCGCAAAGGGGCCGGCATCGCTCGCCACGGGGCCGTGGCCAGGCACGATCTGCTGCCAGGGCAACTGCTGCAACTGATCGAGGTCCGCCAGCCAGGTATCCAACCCCGGCGTACCGGGGGTGGTCAGCGCGCGCTGATAGAAGAGCAAATCGCCGGCAAACAACACGCCGGTCTGCTCGTCGAGAATCGCCAGATCCGCGCCGGTGTGGCCACGCAACGCCAGCAGTTGCAATGAGCGCCCGCCTATCTCTAGCTGCCCCGCGTTTAGCTCTTCAGTCGGCAGCACAACCTCGGTTCCACGCATCCAGTCGCCCACCAGGCGGTACATGTTTTCCGCCATGGCATCCCCCTGCTCCGCCAGCAGCGCAGTGGTGCCCGGCAAGGCAGCAATCGGCACATCAATGAAGGCCTGATTGCCCAGCACGTGGTCGGGGTGGTGATGGGTCAGCATGACCTTGAGCAGCGGCTTGTCGGTGACCTTGGCAATCGCCTGGCGCATGGCCTCGCCGTAACGCTTGGAAGGCCCGGTATCAATCACCAGCACGCCCTGATCGCTGACGATAAACCCCGTATTGACGATATTGCCGCCATTGGCCTGGGAGAAGTTGTCTGTACTGCCCTCAAACAACCACACGCCGTCGGCAATCTGCCGGGGCTGCAAGGCATAGTCGAATTCAGCATGCACGCAGGCGCTGGCCAGCGCCGCCAGTAACAGAATCCAGCGCATAAGCACCTCGTGATGAAACGGGCAGCGCCGTACGGCCTGCCCTATTCAAAATATCCAACCGTTGGCAGCGACTCAGGGCGCGAGTTTGACCTCGCTGATCTGCACTACGGGCTGGCTGTCAGTGAAGTTCGGCAAATCGCCCATGATGCGCTCGGCATGCGGGGCAAAACTCTGCTGAAAAACCGCAACACTGTCGAAGTACAAATGGCCCATGGCGATATAGGCAGCCGCCTCACCGGGCGTGGCACTGGCCAGGCCGGCATCCACAGCAATGCCCTTGCAGACGCTACCCAGGCATTCGCGCACGATCGCCATGTGCTGTTCGCAGTAATAGTTCATGTCAAACCGCACGCCGGGCGCATTGGGGTACAGCACACTGACTTTGATCATCGGAAGATCCTTGGGATGGTTAAAGGTCGGCTTTGAACTCATTGCCGTTGTTGTCACGCAACCATAGCTCGGTCTCGACGGCACCCTTTATATCCAGGCTGATGGTCGGATTTTCGCTGACAGCTGGAAACAGTTCGAGGTTAGCCAAGGTGTTGCCCTGACGGTCACGCAGCTGCGCCTGATTGAGAAAAAACTCGGGGATGCCGCCCACCAGACCGTTATCCATCGGATGCGCCACTTGTATTCGCAGGCGATTGGCATCGGCCAGCACATAGCGTTTACCGAGCACTTCGCCCAGGTGATCTTCCCAGCCAGCCTGGGCACGCACCACGCTCGGCGCGGTACAGCCGCCACCAGCGGCTTCAACCTGGGTCGAGCCGATATGCCAGAGACCATCTCGGGTCAGCACCGCAACCCGCAACGGCGTGGCCTGCTCGACACGAATACGAATGGCCAGGCGCGGCAGCACTTGCTCGCCGGGCGAAAAGTCGAAAATCTGCGCAATCGGGTTGAGTTCAGCCCAGGCCAACATGCGCAGCACTTGGCCATCGAACGCACTGGCATCGACCTGAATCGGCACCTGGCGGGAATCCTCGGCAAAGGGCGGTGCGCTGAGTTTTACCCGTTCATCGAAGACAAACGCCTCACCGCCCAGCAGGCGCTGGTGGTAGTAGTCCCACATCACCGAAGTTACCGAGTCACGCTGCGCAGCCCAGCTATGCCAGGGCAAGGCCAACACCGCCAGCAGTAGACATGCACGCCAATTCAGTTCCATCCCACACCTCCCTGCACTGTTTAGGCGCTCATTGCTCGCAGCAGCGCAACTGGCGATAACACGGCAATAGACCAGGGCTACTCAGCCTCCTGGTACAACTCCGGTAGCTCATAGCGCAGGCCGTACTGGGCATAAATGCGCTTGATCTCGCCGGCAAGAATCAACTCTTCGAGCTTTTCTTCCAGCGCGTAGGCCAACTGTCGATTGCTTTCGTGGACTGCCATGCCGATGTCCCAAACCTGCTTGCCCATCTTCGGGTAAGCATTTTCGGCAAGCGCCAGGTGGCTGTCGCCAGCCTGTTTGAGCTGCCAGTCGACCTCACCGCGCAGCGCCATGACCGCATCCACTTCGCCGTGCTTCATCGCCGCGAACGCTTCCTGCGGATTGCGATAGTGATGGGTCATTTTGCTGAGCATGCCGTCGAACACCGACGACAAATAAAACGACGGCACGCTCTCCACCTCAACGCCAATCGGATGCCGCTGGAACACCGCGACACTCGGCACCGCCTCCAAGCGGCGCTGGTCGTATGCCACTTGCCAACGCTCGCGCTGATAAGGCCCGAACATCACCACCAGTTCGTTGACCAGCTCGCCGAACTCGTTGCTCTTGTAGGAGAACTCGCGGTCATAAGGCACCCGCAGCATCACATCAGCCAACTGCTTGGGCCGCAGGTAATGGCCACGCCAGATGTAGTCCCGCAGGTCGTCATCGAGCTTCTCGCCGGGCGGTGCCCAGATCACCTCAAGGGTCAGCCCCAAACCGGCAGCCAACGCCTGGGCGATGTCATAGTCAACGCCTCGCGGCTGACCATCCTGCTGAAAGCTGTAGGGCGGGAAGTCCTCATACAGCGCGACCTTGAGCACGCCAGACTCAACGATTGAGTCATAGCTGCGCACCTGCGCCTGCAGCGCCCCACTGAGCAACAGCAAGAGGCTGCACAGCACCGCCAGCCAGGGCATCCGCCGCAACATGGGCCTTACTCCTCGACAGCCACGCTCTCCAGGTAGCTACGCACAGCCCACAGCGCCTCCTGGCTGAGGTAGTCGGCCATTTTTGGCATATACACCCGGCCATCGCGCACCGCGCCGTTGATCACCCGTTCCTTGAACCACTCATCACCGACACTACCTGTTTCAAGCAGACGCAAATCCGGGGCGATGCCCCCCGACTTGGCTTCCAGGCCATGGCAGGCGGCGCAGTTCTGGTTGTACGCCGAAGAGCCAATCTCAATAGCGCGAGGGTTGCCCCGGTAAGGGTTTTCATCGAGCCACGCTTCGCCCAGCGGCTCCAGCCCGTCAGTCTTTACCGCCTGGGGCACCACATCGCCATGGGCCCAAAGATTGGCGGAAAAGGCCAACAGCAGGAATGCATAACCGGTGTTGTTTTTAATTGTCATGTTCTAGGCCTCATCGAATGCACGCAAAACAGCGCGTATGGCGCTTGCTTGTGAGCATCTTAGAAACAGCGCCGCGCCCACCGAATGCTGCTTTGGTGGCTCGCGCCTAGTCCCTTGGTAGTAGGGCTTGTGGCCGTGTAACAGGTGGCTTTAGCAGCAAGGCTAAGTCATGTGCGGTTTGGGCATTCTTCCCGGTGCAGGCGGGAGTTTTTCCGTTTCGGCGTTATCCGCGTGGCTCCACTATCGGCTCACCAGGTCGCCAACACGGCAGCACCTGCAACACTCCTCACCACGATGGGAAACCACAACCATGACAACAAGACCGTTACCCAGCACGCCGCGCCCCGTGGCACTCGCCATCCACAGTTTGTTACTGGCCAGCAGCCTGGCTTTGAGCGGCAGCGTCCTGGCCAAAAATGTCACCTGGGACGACATCGCCAACGACCACAAAACCACTAACAACGTGCTGCAGTACGGCATGGGCACCAACGCCCAGCGCTGGAGCCCACTGGCCCAAGTCAACGCCGACAACGTATTCAAACTGACCCCCGCCTGGTCGTTCTCCTTCGGCGACGAGAAGCAGCGCGGCCAGGAATCCCAGGCCATCGTTCACGAAGGGGTGATCTACGTCACCGGCTCTTACTCACGGGTATTCGCCCTCGACGCAAAAACCGGCAAACGGCTGTGGACCTACAACCACCGCCTGCCGGACAACATCCGTCCGTGCTGCGATGTGGTTAACCGTGGCGCGGCCATCTACGGCGACAAGATCTACTTTGGCACCCTGGACGCCCGCGTCGTAGCGCTGAACAAAGACACCGGCAAAGTGGTGTGGAACAAGAAGTTCGGCGACCACGCCGTCGGCTACACCATGACTGGCGCGCCAACCCTGATAAAAGACCAGAAGAGCGGCAAAACCCTGCTGATTCACGGCAGCTCCGGTGACGAATTCGGCGTAGTCGGCAAACTGTTTGCCCGCGACCCGGACACCGGCGAAGAAGTCTGGATGCGCCCCTTCGTTGAAGGCCACATGGGCCGCCTGAACGGCCAAGACAGCACCCCGACCGGCGACGTCAAAGCGCCCTCCTGGCCGGATGATCCCAACCACCCAACCGGCAAAAAAGCCGCCTGGAGCCAGGGCGGCGGTGCGCCATGGCAGAGCGCCAGCTTCGATGCCGAAACCAACACCATCATCGTCGGTGCCGGCAACCCCGCGCCCTGGAACGGCTGGGCACGTACCGCCGACGGTGGTGACCCCAAGGACTACGACAGCCTCTACACCTCCGGCCAGGTTGGCGTAGACCCCAGCACCGGCGAAGTGAAGTGGTTCTACCAGCACACCCCCAACGACGCCTGGGACTTCTCCGGCAACAACGAACTGGTGCTGTTCGACTACAAAAACAAAGATGGTAAAACCGTCAAAGCCACGGCTCATGCCGACCGCAACGGTTTCTTCTATGTGGTTGATCGGAGCAACGGCAAACTGCAAAACGCCTTCCCCTTCGTCGACAACATCACCTGGGCCAGCCATATCGACCTTAAAACCGGTCGCCCGGTAGAAAACAAAGGCCAGCGCCCAGCTAAGCCAAAACCAGGCGAAGCCAAGGGTGAAGCCGTAGAAGTGTCGCCACCCTTCCTCGGCGGCAAAAACTGGAACCCCATGGCCTACAGCCAAGACACTGGTCTGTTCTACGTGCCCGCCAACCACTGGAAGGAGGACTACTGGGCCGAAGAAGCCACCTACAAGGCCGGCTCCGCCTACCTGGGCATGGGCTTTCGCATCAAGCGTATGTATGACGACCATGTCGGCATCCTGCGCGCCATGAACCCAACCACCGGTAAGGTCGTCTGGGAACACAAGGAAAAACTGCCACTGTGGGCCGGCGTGCTGGCCACCAAAGGCAACCTGGTGTTTACCGGCACGGGTGATGGTTTCTTCAAAGCCTTCGACGCCAAAACCGGCAAAGAACTGTGGAAGTTCCAGACCGGTACCGGGGTGATCTCCCCGCCCATCACCTGGGAACAAGACGGCGAGCAGTACATCGGCGTAACCACCGGTTACGGCGGCGCAGTGCCGCTGTGGGGCGGCGATATGGCCGAGCTGACCAAACCGGTCGCCCAAGGCGGCTCGTTCTGGGTATTCAAGCTACCAAGCTGGGATAACAAAACCGCCCAACGCTAACCGCTGCACGTATGGCGCACCCCGGTGCGTCATACGCCCTATCGCGCGCGACTAACGCCCCCCCCCTTGTGGCTGCGGCTTTAGCCGCGAGCGCGGCATCAATTACCGCCCCGAGGTACTGCCATGAACTACCTGCCCCTGCTGCTTCCGGTTCTGCTCCTGGTCATCGGCAGCCACGCCCTCGGTGCCGAAGACGACGGCACCCTGGTAATCAACGGCTGCCGCATCGAAGCCGACAGCCAATGCCCCAACGCCAACCTGCAAGGTGCCGACCTGAGCAACCAGGACATGCGCCGCATGAACCTGCAAGGTGCCGACTTACGCGGAGCCAATCTGCGCCACGCCCGCCTCGACCTGGCCAACCTGGAAAAAGCCCAGCTGCAAAACGCCAACCTCACCCGGGCCAGCCTGCAACAAAGCAACCTGCGCTTAGCCAACTTCAGCAACAGCAGCCTGGTATCGATCAACGGCTGGGCACTGTTTGCCCAGGCCGCACAATTCAAAGCAGCCGACATGCGCGGTGCCAACCTGGAATTCGCCCGCCTGTCCGCCGCCAAAATGCACGCCGTCAACCTGCAAGCCGCCAACCTGGAAATGACCTGGCTAAGCAAAGCCGACCTCAAAGGCGCGGACCTTAAAGACGCCAATATGCAGGAAGTAAAACTCTCCGGCGCCAACCTCGCCGACGCCGACCTAAGCGACGCACGCACCCACTACGGCAACTTCCAGGGCGCCAATATGCAAGGCTGCGTGGCATGCCCGCAGGGCTGGGACTAAGCCTTGTTCATGTGCAGCCAGAACGCAGAAATGCCGCGAGGAATGATGACGGTTTAAAACCTCATCATTCATCAGCGATTACCTCGGTCGTTGTGCGATTGGGCAGAAACACCCCGATGAGAACAGCCGCCGCGAGAGAAATAATGCATGAGACGAACATCGCATCGCTGGTGCCGCTCATAAACGCCGCGCGCGCCTGCTCAGCGAACGTTGCGCCTTGTGCGCCCAACACTTCTGCCACCGAGAGTGCGGCGGCCAACGACAACTCAGCAGTGGTGCGCAGCGCATCAGGCAGGTTGACGCTGGCCTCGGCAATCTTGCTCGCGTAGCCAGAGGAGATCATCGACCCCAGCACCGCAATACCTAGCGCGCCGCCCAATTCACGGGTTGTATCATTGATCGCAGAGCCCATACCCGAACGGTTTTTCGGAACGGCAGCCATCATCATGTTGGTCGCTGGAGTCATCACCAGGGCCATGCCCACAACGACAGCGCCCATCCCCGCCAGAAAGTGCCAATACTGCACGTCAACCGGCCACTGAGACATAAAGAGGAAGCCCGCAGAAATAAGGAGCAGCCCTGGAGCTACCGTCCATTTAGTACCAACACGATCAACGATCTTGGGGACCATCGGGCTGAGAATCATCATCGGCAGCATGACGGGAAAGAAGGCGATAGCAGACTTGAACGCGCCATAGCCCATCACCAGTTGGAAGATTTGGCTCATCCCGTAGAACGCGCCCATCATGGCGAAGAAAGTCAGCGTCACGGCGAGCGCCGACAAACCGAAGGCAGAATGCCGAAACAGGCGAATGTCGAGCAGTGGGCTAGACGAGCGCAGCTGCTGCCACACAAACCCGATCAAGGCCAACGTGCCCAGCACAAGCCCTGTCGCTACCCGAGTGTCGGCCACACCCACCGATGGAATCTCGGTGATTGCGTAAATGATGCCACCGAGGGCCACGGTGATCAGCACACCGCCAATCCAGTCCACAGGACTCTTGAGTTCATCCCGCGTTTCGGGGACCAGCACATGGTTGAACACCACGGCAAAGGTGGCGAGGATCACGCCAAAGATAAAGGTCGAATGCCAGCTAAAGAACTCAAGAAGCGCGCCGGTGATGATCGACCCCAACATCATTCCGACACCCGAGACGGCCGCCCAAATGGCGATAGCCCGTGCACGCTCAGCTACGGGGAACACAAGATTAACGATCGACAGCGTTGTCGGCATGACAAAGGCACCGCCGATGCCCATAACCAGCCGAGCCACAATAAGCTCGGTGCCGTTGTCGGCAAGAAATGCCGCGTACAGGGAAGCACAAGCAAAGACGATCAAACCGATCTGCATCGCCATCTTGCGGCCATAGCGATCGGCAATGGCACTCGCCACAAACAACAAGGCCGCGAAGATCAGCGTGTAGGCCTCAATTGCCCAGGTCATCTGCAACTGCGTCAAATCGAGGTCTAGGGCGAGGTCTGGCAATGCCAGGTTGAGACTCATGTTGGCGATCATCACCGTCATGAGAGAAACACATAACACAGCGAGAATGCGCCATCGTCGGGCGAAGGTTTGCGCGCAAATGCCTTCCGCGAGGGCCTCTTCCGGAGTTACTCGCACAACGGGTGTATTGGCCACAGTGGTCTTCTCTTGATACTTGGGAAATTTGCATATGGATGGCGGGACTAAGGAAACTCTGAAAAAGACTTCCTGATTTTGGCAAAATACCCAGACTCCACCCGCCGAGTTTTCCGATGAAGCAGATGACCTTCGCCGACGCCGAGTACGCCGGTAAGCGCAAGCAGACCCGCAAAGAGTTGTTCCTG
>NZ_JAYGFK010000009.1:0-146587 GCF_046581935.1 Pseudomonas sp. | reverse complement strand
CTAAAGCCCCTCCCACATGAAACCGGTGCCCGTGGGAGGGGCTTTAGCCGCGACGCTTGCCGATTGCTGTCCATTTCAAGGAGCTCCAATGAGCCAACCTCAACACTTGCGTGATGACTACCGGCACTTTCAGCCGATCACCACGCGCTGGCACGACAACGATATCTATGGCCATGTAAACAACGTCACCTACTACAGCTTCTTTGACAGTGCGGTGAACACCTACCTTATCGAAGTCGGCGGCCTTGATATCCATGACGGCAGTGTGGTGGGTTTTGTGGTCAGCTCCAGCTGCGACTATTTCGCGTCTATCGCCTTCCCCGAGCGAATCGAGATCGGTTTGCGTGTCGGCAAACTGGGTAACAGTTCGGTGCAATACGAGCTGGCGGTGTTTAAGGCGGGAGAGGATGAAGCCTGTGCGGCAGGGCGTTTCGTGCATGTATTTGTCGACCGCAGCAGCAACCGCCCGGTGAGCATTCCTGAGAATCTGCGGGCGGCGCTGACGGTGCTACTGATGCAGTCGGCTGCCTAAGCGGCGTTTGAGCGGCCAGTTTTCAAATTGCATCCCCTATTACACAGAGTGAAAAGCCGCTGATTAGCGGCTTTTCACTCTGTGTATATGGCGCTTAGTGGTGTTTGTGCTTTTTACGCTTCTTGTGTTTCTTGCCTTGGTAATGGCCGCTGTCGCGCGCACTGCCGCCGGCATATTCATTGGCCAGAGCGCCGCCGGCTGCACCGCCGAGGCCGGCACCGATGGTCGAACCCGTGCTGCCACCGACCTTATTACCCAGCACCGAGCCACCTGCGGCACCCAGGCCGCCGCCCAGTGCGGCTTGCGTTTTGTTGCCGTCACGCGCGGTAATCACCCCACCCGCTGCGCCGCCTAGGCCTGCGCCAATGGCTGCACCAGTGCTACCGCCGACTTGCTGACCGATTACATTGCCTAAGGCGCCGCCAACACCGCCACCAATGGCGACCTTACCCGTATCGCCAGCAACGGCCAGCGGGGAGACTAGGGCGCTGAATACCAGCGCAGAACATAATGTACGCATACGGCAGACCTTCTCGACTAAGTGGGATGCGAACCTAAGCCTTTGGTTTTAAAGGCTAAGTGCCGCACGTAGTCTTAGAGCCCAATGTAGGGAAAAATTCCCTGCCGCTGGTCGCCGTTGTGATCGTCGCCACACAACCCGAGATTAAAGAATGCGCGCCTCGGCATGATGCGCCTGCAGGCGGATCGCCACGTATTTCGAGGTTGGGGTAAAGCTACCTGTGCCGAAGCTCTGCAGGGGCACCAGCGGGTTAGCTTCCGGGTAGTAAGCAGCGGCCTGGCCGGCGGGAATATCGAAGGCCAGTAGGGTGAAGCCGGTTACCTTGCGCTCGATGCCGTCATCCCAGATGGATTGAATATCGACCTTCTGGCCCGGCTGATAACCCAGGCGCAGGATGTCGGCCTCGTTGACGAACAGCACCTGGCGCTGACCTTTGACCCCACGGTAGCGGTCATCCAGGCCGTAGATGGTGGTGTTGTACTGGTCGTGAGACCGCAGTGTCTGCAGGATCAGGTCCGGTGTTTGCCCAGTGCTGCGCACCTGCGGTGGCAGCAGGTCGGTGGGTAGCGGGTTGGCCTTGAAATTGGCCTTGTGGCTGGCGGTCAGCCAGCGGCGTTCAGCAGCAGCGTTGCCCAGGTAGAAGCCACCGGGGTGTTGCACGCGCTGGTTGAAGTCGGCAAAGCCAGGAATGGTATCGGCAATCAGGCTGCGAATGCCACTGTAGTCAGCAATCAGTGCATCCCACTCGACGGGATGGTTGCCCAGGGTGGCTTTAGCGATACCGGCAATGATCGCCGGCTCCGAGCGCATCTGCGCCGACAGCGGTTCGAGTTGGCCGTAGGAAGCGTGGATCATGCTGAATGAGTCCTCCACGGTCACGGCTTGCGGGCCGTTAGCCTGGTGGTCGATATCAGTACGGCCGAGACAGGGCAGAGTCAGCGCGTCGCCGCCGGTGGTCAGGTGGCTGCGGTTGAGCTTGGTGCTGATCTGCACGGTCAGTGCGCAGCGGCTTAGTGCTACATGGCTGCGCGGGCTGTCCGGGGTGGCTTGGGCGAAGTTACCGCCCAGGCCGATAAACACCTTGGCTTGGCCATCGAGCATGGCGTTGATCGCTTCAACCGTGTTGTGGCCCTGGGCGCGTGGCACCTGGAACTGAAAGCGTTGCTCCAGTGCATCGAGAAACGCCGCTGTTGGCCGCTCATTGATGCCCATGGTGCGGTCGCCCTGCACGTTGCTGTGGCCGCGCACCGGGCACAGGCCCGCACCGGGCCGTCCAAGGTTGCCGCGCAGCAGTTGCAGGTTGACGATTTCCTGGATGGTCGCCACCGAGTTGTGGTGCTGGGTGATGCCCATGGCCCAGCAGATGATCACCCGTTCAGCGCGGCGATAGAGCAGGGCGGCATGTTGCAAATCATCCAGGCTCAGGCCGGATTGCTCCACGAGGGATTCCCAGCTGCTGGCATCCAACAGCGCCAGGTAGTCATCCACGCCGTCGGTGTGTTCAGCGATAAAGGCCAGGTCGAATACCGCCGGCTCACCTTTGGCCAGCGCTTCGCGGTGCCATTGCAGGAGGAACTTGGCCATGCCGCGCAGGGCGGCTAAATCACCGCCCAGGGCTGGACGGAAGAATGCGGTGTTTAGCGGTTCAGAGCCATTGGTGAGCATTTCCAGGGCATGCTGCGGATGTTGGAAGCGTTCCAGGCCGCGCTCTTTTAGCGGGTTAAAGCACACCACCTGTGCGCCGCGTTTGACCGCCTCACGCAGCGGTTCGAGCATGCGTGGGTGGTTGGTGCCGGGGTTTTGCCCAAGTACAAAAATTGCGTCGCTGTGCTCGAAATCGTCGAAGGTCACGCTGCCTTTGCCCACACCCACGCTCTGGCCGAGGGCCACGCCGCTGGCCTCGTGACACATATTCGAGCAATCGGGGAAATTGTTGCTGCCAAAGGCGCGGACGAACAGTTGATACAGGTAAGCCGCTTCGTTACTGGCCCGCCCCGAGGTGTAGAACTCGGCCTGGTTGGGGCTTTCCAGTTGTTTCAGGTGCTCGGCGATCAGGGCAAAGGCAGCGTCCCAGCTGATTGGCAGGTAGTGATCACTGGTGGCGTCATAGCGCATCGGCTCGGTCAGGCGACCCTGGTATTCAAGCCAGTAATCGCTCTGCTCACGCAGCTGGCTGACGCTGTAGCGAGCGAAGAAGGCGGCATCCACACGGCGTTTGGTGGCTTCCCAGTTGACCGCTTTGGCGCCGTTCTCGCAGAACTTGATGTGGCCGTCTTCCGGCGAGTCGCCCCAGGCGCAGCCGGGGCAGTCGAAGCCGCCGTGCTGATTGGTTTTGAGCAAGGCGCGGAGGTTTTTGAACGGCTGCTTACTGTCCAGCCAGAAGTGCGTGACGCTGCGCAGCGCGCCCCAGCCAGCGGCGGCGCCTTTGTAGGGTTGATAGCGTGGGTTGATCGGTTGCAGGCTCATAAACGGGCGACTCCGGGCGCGGCTGCTGGGCTGTACACCCGTGGCGCGCTCTGCTGGGGAATATGGATCAGATTGAGGTTGTGCTGGCGTGCCCATTGCACGCTCAGGCTGGTCGGTGCCGACAGGCTGACCAGGGTGCCGATACCCGCGCGCAGTGCCTTGTGGATTAGTTCCAGGCTGCAGCGGCTGGTGACCACAGCAAAGCCCTGGCGCAGCTCTTCACCTTCGCGGTGCAGAGCGCCAAGCAGTTTGTCGAGGGCGTTATGCCGGCCGATGTCTTCGCGACATAGGCGGATCTGCCCTTGAGCATCGACAAACAACGCCGCGTGCACCGCGCCGCTGTGACGGGCCATGGTTTGTACGCTTTGAATGCGTTGACGCAGGCCCTGCAGGTGGGCCGGTGCGGGCAATGGGCTGGGCGGCAGGTCTTGCAGTTGCGGCAGCGCCTGCTCTAGCGCCTCGACCCCGCACAGGCCACAGCCGCTGTTGCCGGCCAAGGTGCGGCGTTGCTGCTTGAGCGCCCAGAAAGCGCGGTTGCTGACCTGCACCTCGGCGCTGATGGCGCTGTCATGCTGCTGGAGGCTGACGTCGTAGATCTCATCGAGCGAATCGATCAGGCCAGCGCTCAGGCTGAAACCGTAGATAAAGTCCTCAAGGTCGCTGGGCGAAACCATCATCACGCTATGGCTGATGCCGTTGTAGCTGATCGCCAGAGCGGTTTCGCTGGCCAATGCGGCTGCGCCATCCTGCTGCTCGGCTGCCAGTTCGACATAGCTGTAGGTCGGCGCAGGCACGAGTGCGGCAACGGAGTCCTTTGGGCTGAGCGGCACGTGGCGTGGCATGGGCAGGCCTTTTCGGCGACATAATAGTTGTTCTATCAGCCTAGGCCGCTCAGGTAGAGGCGTCTAATCGCTGTTGCCGATGTAGTGATCGATTTGCTCTATCGGTACGTCAAGCTCGCACCTTTTAGCGCACTGCTGGCAATAAAAGCTTATGCGCTTCGGCAAAACAGGCTTCGGCCAGCGCCGAACGGGGCGCACTGCGGCGCATGATCAAACCCAGCGGTGCGAGGGTGTGGGCGTCCTCAATGGGGGTTAGCGCCAGGTGTTCGGTGAATTCGGCCATGCCGCTGTTGAGCGGCATGATCGCGCAGCACAAGCCGGCGCTGACCGCTTGCAGCAATTGATGCACGGCATCGGTTTCCAGCCGTGGGCTGGGCGTCAGGCTGCGCGAGCGAAAGCTGTGATCGATTGATTGGCGAAAGTGCATGCCCGCCGAAAGCAGTCCGAGCGGTAAATCGATCAGGCTTTCCCAGCGCAGAGCTGCGCTGGCGAATTGGAAGTGGCGGCGGTCGTACAGCAGGCCCATGCGCGTTTCGGCCAGTTCTAGGCTGTCGAAGTGCTCAGGGTTGAGACGGTCAAGATAGGACAGACCGAGGTCGAGCTGGTTGCGTCCTAGGCGTTCGAGAATCTGCTCGCTGCTCAAGGCAAACAGCTGAAAGCGCAGCCCCGTATGCTGCTCGGCAAAAAACTGTACTAAACGCATGGGGTCGAAGCCCGCCAGCGGCACTACGCCCAAACGCAGGGTGCCGACCAGTTGGCCACGGCAGGCGGCCGCTTCGGCATATAGCCCGTCATGCGCGGCCATCAGGCTGCGCGCCCAGGCCAGAATGCGCTCACCTTCGGCGCTGAAACCCTCGAAACGCTGGCCGCGATGCACCAACTCCAGGCCCAGTTCTTCTTCTAACTGGCGCAGGCGCATCGACAGGGTCGGCTGGGTGATATGACAACGCGCAGCGGCCTGGCCAAAGTGGCGGGTTTCATCCAAGGCGATGAGGAACTTCAGCTGCTTGATATCCATGAATTACCAAGTGTCCGGGAGGGTTCTTGTCGCTAATAAAACCTTGTTTTTAGGTTGTAGTGTAGTAAGTGCTTTATTTAGGTTAGTCATAAGTTGCTTGCTAAAAGAACTCCAGTCTTTGTATATGCGCAGACTGCATTTTCTAAAAATTAATCTTTCATCCGAGGCGCTCAGTCGCCCTTTTAATGCCCAGAGTTTTTGAGATATATGTTTGCTGGTTTCGTATC
Organism: Pseudomonas sp.; assembly: GCF_046581935.1. Classification (GTDB taxonomy): domain Bacteria; phylum Pseudomonadota; class Gammaproteobacteria; order Pseudomonadales; family Pseudomonadaceae; genus Aquipseudomonas. The sequence goes on along the minus strand of NZ_JAYGFK010000009.1, from coordinate 140,982 downwards.
TGTTTGGGATTTTATTTGGGTCGATAAATCCTTTCTGGATGCAGGTTGGTAGCCATCTGGTATTTTCCTTCCAATAAGATTCCTCTGTTGGATTGTTAGGTTTTGTTTTTCCTAGTGAGAATTCATCGGCCCATGTTTCGTAAGTTTCAACTAGGTTGTTGAATAGTTTTTCAGATATTACAGTTAGGTCTAAGTCGGACTGGGGTGTGAATAACTTCCCGAAGTCTGGATGTGGTGCCGGCGAAAAGCCTAATTTAGCACTCCCAATAGTAACAATTTCTGATGGGTTTACTTTTAGCTCCCGTGCGAGCCAAGATCTCATGGTTTCGTATATAAGTGGTTGTTTTTTAAAAATGAATGGTATGTTTTCTACATAGCGTGATCTTATGAATGCGGTGAGTTCTTCAGGGCTAAGTTTTTCTGAGATATCGATAAGAGTATATGGGGTCATGTATTCAAAAAAATAATCGCTTGGTATTTCTGTTACCTCAAATGGCTGCATTTATTTCTTCCCTATCAATTGGCGGTGGGTGTATTTTTTTCTATAAAGTCTGCTCTTCCAGATATTTTTTTTATTCTAGCTATGCTTGGGTTTCGGGGTTCCGGGTATCGTAATCTTGCAATAATTTCGGATGCTTGGCGAGTTGTGATCTTGTCGCTATTGAATTGTAGTCTTTTATATGCCTGGCTTAGGTTGTTCATTTGCCAGCCATAATAAGCAATGGTTATATAGCAATAAGCTATTTCTTTTTTAGAGAATTTTCTCTTTAGCGATGATGCTATGATTATTTCTTTTATTTTCCTCTTTAATGATATTTCGTAATTACCAGTTATAGTTCTGGTTAGTTGCTGTTCAATTGTACTTGCGCCTTCTATTCGGCTGTTTCTTAGGTTGTTTATAATCGCTCTGGCGATGGCTGTGAAGTCATAGCCGTTGTGTCGCATGAAGCGCCTATCCTCTCCAGTAATTAAAGCGCTCAATAGCGTCTCATGTACTGCTTTTTGGTAGTCATCAGTTAATAATGTTTTTGCGACTACATTGCGGGTTAGCTGAATTTCTTTTGGGGTGAAAATTTTCCCTGCCAGTAAAAATAAAATATGCATTCTAAATCTCATCGCCCACTCTTCGGTTCGTATGGTGAAAATCACCTATATCGACAATCAGCTCCTGATAATCCTCAACAGCCGCAAACTCTTCGGTGTCCTTCGGCCCGGCCTGGCTATCCGGCTGGCGCACGGCGAGCAGGTGGCCAACGCCAAAGTGCCCGGCGCTACGCAGAATCGGCAAGCTGTCATCAATAAACAAGCTGCGTGCCGGCGTGAACGGGCAATCCTGTTGCAGGGCTTGCCAGAACTGCTGGTCTTCCTTGGGGAAGCCATAGTCGTGAGAGCTGATCAGCCGATCGAAGTACGGTGCTAGCTCAATGCGTTCTAGCTTCAGCGACAGTGAATCGCGGTGCGCGTTGGTGATCAGCACCACCTGCTTACCGGCATCGCGAATGGCGCGGATAAAGGTGTCGGCATCCGGGCGTAGGGCGATCAGGTGCGCCACTTCGCGTTTAAGGTCGCGGATCGACAGCTTTAGCTCGCGGCTCCAGAAGTCCGTGCAGTACCAGTTCAGCGTGCCGGCGTGCTCGCGAAACAGCGGCAGCAATTCGGCATCGGCCAGCGCGCGGCTGATGCCGTGGTGTTCGGCATAACGCTGCGGCAGGTGTTGCAACCAGAAGTGGTTGTCGAAGTGCAGGTCGAGCAGGGTGCCGTCCATATCCAGCAGGACAGTATCGATGGTGTTCCAGGGCAAGGCGGGCATGCGCAGTTCTTCGGGCTGATGCGCAGAGGGTCGCGATTTACGCCTTCGGCGTGGTGATCGCGCAATCTCCTACGCTGATAATCGGAAAAGCCGCGTTATGATAACCCGCTATGTCCTGCCCAGGAGCCGCCCAATGCGTCAGAAACCCACCGTACTCGCTCGCGAAATTGTCGCCAGCAGCCACTTGTTCCGTGTTGAGGAACTGCAGTTGCGCTTCAGTAATGGCGTGGAACGCACCTATGAACGGCTGGTGGGCAAGGGCTCAGGTTATGGCGCGGTGATGGTGGTGGCGATGGCCGATGCCGAGCATGCCCTGCTGGTCGAGGAGTATTGCGGCGGTACCGATGACTACCAGTTGTCACTGCCCAAAGGGCTAATCGAACCGGGCGAAGATGTGCTGGACGCGGCCAATCGCGAGCTCAAGGAAGAAGCCGGTTTTGGCGCGCGCAAGCTTGAGTTGCTGGCCGAACTGAGCCTGTCGCCGGGTTATATGAGCCAGAAGATTCAGGTGGTGCTGGCCATGGACTTGTATGAAGAGCGCTTGCCCGGCGATGAGCCGGAGCCGATGCGGGTCGACAAGACCAGCCTGCGCGAACTGTCGAGCTTGATCCAGCATCCGCAATTCACCGAAGGGCGTGCCTTGGCGGCACTTTACCTGGCCCGCGATGTACTGACTCAGCGTGGGGTTTTCAAGGTATGAGCCAAACCATGAGCCAAGCCATAAGCCACCCACTGATTCCTGCGGTGATCGAGTTGGTGCGCCAGGCTGGCGCGGCGACGCTGCCTTTCTGGCGCGCCGATGTGAAGGTCAATGAAAAAGCCGATGCTTCGCCGGTCACTGCCGCTGACATGGCCGCCCACCATATTCTTAACGATGGCCTGCTGGCACTCGCCCCAGATATCCCGGTGCTTTCTGAAGAGGCTGCCGATATTGCCCTGAGCGAACGCGGACAATGGAGCCGCTGGTGGCTGGTCGATCCGCTGGATGGCACCAAAGAATTTATCGCCGGCACTGAAGAGTTCACCGTCAACGTCGCGCTGATTGAGCACGGTCGGGTGGTGTTTGGCGTGGTCGGCATTCCGGCCACAGGTCAATGCTATTACGGCGGTGCCGGCCTGGGGGCCTGGCGCGCCGATGCGGCGGGTATGGCTGAGTCGATCAGTGTGCGTCTGGCACCGCAGGAGGCGTTTACCCTGGTCGCCAGCCGGCGACATTCCAGCCCTGCGCAGGAAGCCTTGCTTGCAGGCTTGAGCGAGCGCTTTGGTGATCTGCAACTGGCGAGCGTCGGTAGCTCGCTGAAGTTCTGCCAGTTGGCCGAGGGCAAGGCCGATTGTTACCCACGCCTTGCACCTACTTCGCAGTGGGACACGGCAGCGGCGCAGGGCGTGCTGGAAGGAGCGGGCGGCGAGGTGCTGACGCTCAAGGGCGAGGCGTTGACCTATGAGGCTCGGGAGTCGCTGCTCAATCCCTACTTCCTGGCTTTACCGGCGGCTGCCGCCTGGCGTGATGAGCTAATCCAACTGGCCCGCGCGCTGGATTAAAGGCTTTGCTCGGTTGATGGGTATCGCTGCGCGCCACCTACGCGGCCCGACCCATCCGACGCGGCTGGCGTGAGTCGCGAATCTGCCGTTACCTGGCAGGCTCAATCGCGGCTAAAGCCCCTCCTACAAATCGCGGCGCATCTGCACAGACACATCCTGTGGGAGGCGCTTTAGCGGCGTAACCAGCAGCGGCAGGTTGGCCTTGAGCGCAAGCATGTAGGATGGGTTAGCCGCAAAGCGGCGTAACCCATCACTGCCCATAGCCCGGTAATTCGGCGCTGGCTCGGTTTACTCGAGCATGTCGCCGTAGCGCTCGTCCTTCTTGAACACCAGTGGCTGGGCAAAGCCCGGCACTTTGATCTGTTCGGGGCTGATCTCGATGTGCTGATCGTCGATCAGGTCGTGGCCAAAGTTGTAGATAATCCCCAACTCACCCAACAGAGCTTGCGCATCGTAGGCCTGGGCGGCGGCGCGGGTGGTCTCGCGGCGCTGCAGGTAGGCGGCAAACGCGGCTTCACCATGGCGCTTGCGCAGCATGCGTTCGGCCACGTGCGGTGCCAACAGCAAGGCGCTGGCGTTGTTGCCGCCAAAGCCTTTGGAGTTGATCACGCACATATCCAGCTGTTCTGGCGCACGGCTACGGTCAGCGGTGGCAAAGCTCAGGTGCTGTTGATGCACATCGCCGGCCACGGCATCGATGGTTTTGATCCCCGGAATAATCCCGTACTTGAATGTGCCCAACGCGGAGATCACCTGGTCGCCACTGGCGGTGGCCAGGGAGTGGCCGACAAAAGCCTTCACGGCAGTTACCGGCCATTGGTCGATAGCGAAGGCGCTGGCGATGCGGTCGAGAATGGCCGACTCGGTTGTGCGGTTAGCCGGGGTGCTGGAGCCGTGGGCGTGGACAAAGCTGCGCTCACGCACGGCATCGATACCCAATAGCTGCACGGCGCTGGCCACGGCCTTGGCAACCGTCAGGTAGTTGCCTGGGCCGGGGGCGGAAATGGATTTCTTGAAACCGTCGGCATTGATAAACACATCCGGCACTGCGCCGTGGATGTCCGCGCCCAGCTCTAGAGCCAGTTCGTCGTCCATCAACACCACGAACTGACAGGCTTCGGCCAGGGTGAAACCGCAGTTCTCGCCAAAGGGGCGGCTGGCGCGACGCCAGTCTACCTCGCTCTCGCTCTGGGCCACCTTGTCCTTGCCTTGGATCTGGCGCAGGCCCTCTTCGGTGGCCAGGGCGCCCATGGCACCGTAACCCTCAAGACATTCCTGATTTATCGGCGCTTCGCTGTTGCCGACGATGGCCACCCGCGCTTTGCCCGAACTGATCAGCTCGATGCCTTTTTGCAAGTTATACAGGAAGGTGGCGCAGGCCCCGGTGACGCTACCGGTGGTGCCGACGCTGCCCAGCACATAGGCGTTAATAAAGTCCGCCGGCATGGTGTTCAGGCCCAGGGCCAGCTGCTTGGCGGTAACGCGGCCGCCCTTGAGGCGTGACTGCATCAGGCCGCCGAAGCCGTTTTCATCGAGCTGACTCATGATGCTGCCGGCGAACACCGCGACTTCATCCGGTGCTACGCGCTGCATGATGGCCTGCCAGTCGATACCAGTAGCGCGCAATGCATCGGTGACGCCAACGATGGTCATGGCCAGGCCGCGCGGGTGGAAGCGGGCGTTGTACAGCTCGCTGGGCTCGAAGCCGGTAGGCAGCTGCCCGGCGGATTTCACCGGCAGGGCACGGTAGCTGTCGACCTTGAATTCGCAGTTGTCATGCAGGGTGACCAGCACTTCGCTGGCGTTCAGCTCGTCCACTGTCCAATCCGACGGCAGCGGGTCCGGCAGGTGCTTGCGCAGGGTGATAAAGCTTAGCGGTTGGCCGGCAGTGGCGCTGATGTCGATGGTCTTCTGCCAATGCGCAGCGTCTGGGTCGAGGTGCTGCTTCTCGATGCGCCGTACCAGGGTTGAGGCAAGAATCTGTGCGCTGAAGCGGCTGTCGATCTCGGTCAGGCTGAGTGGCTTGCCTTCGTCATCCTGGTAGCCGCCGTCGACCACCTTGACCAGTTTCATCATTACCGCCAGGCCGGCCAGGGTTTGCTGGCGCGCGGCGGTATCCATCGACTCGATTACGGTACGGCGGAAACCATGGTGGAAGGAGCTGCGCCCGGCCGCGTTATAGCCACCAAAACCAACGATCACAGGTAAACGTGAGGTCACTCGATAACTCCTTCAGAAAATGACGGCGGACAAGCTGAGATGACGCTGTAACTGCTTGTCATGCGGGCGGAGCGCTCTGCGGCGGGTAGTATGCCGCGATCAAGCGCCCAGCATGGCTGCACGGGTGCCTATGCTGACGTGATTACTGACTTGTAAGTCACTGTTTCGACCAAGGTAGCGCATCACTAAAACCCCACCACTGCTATGGTTTCTCCAGCCCAAGGTCCTGCTGGAGAACAATAATGCACAGCGTTAACCCTTACGAATACGGCATGCCGCGCGATGCGGCGAATTTTCAGGCACTCAGCCCACTGAGTTTTATTGAACGTGCGGCCAGTGTGTACCCACAACGCCTGGCGCTAATCAATGGCAGCCTGCGGCAGACCTGGGGTGAAACCTATACCCGCAGTATCCGGCTTGCTTCAGCCTTGGCCAAGCGCGGCATCGGCCTGGGCGATACCGTGGCGGTTATTGCGCCTAACGGTCCGGCAATGTTTGAAGCGCACTTCGGCGTACCGATGTGCGGCGCGGTGTTAAATGCCATCAACACGCGGCTGGATGCTGAGGCAGTGGCCTTTATCCTGCAGCATGGCGAAGCCAAGGTGCTGCTGGTAGACAAAGAGTTTGGTGAACTGGCGCAGCGCGTGGTCGGGCATTTGCCGCAACCGCCACTGGTGATCGGCATTGATGATCCGCAATATGCTGACGGCTTGCTGATTGGCCAGCTGGATTACGAAGCGCTGCTGGCCGAAGGCGACGCCGACTATGCCTGGCAGATGCCAGAAGACGAATGGCAGGCCATCTCCCTGAATTACACCTCCGGCACCACCGGCAACCCCAAAGGGGTGGTCTATCACCACCGGGGTGCACACCTGAACTCGCTGTCGAATGCCATGTGCTGGGACATGAGCCGCTTCCCGGTGTACCTGTGGACGCTGCCGATGTTCCATTGCAACGGCTGGTGCTTCCCCTGGGCGCTGGCAGCCTATGTGGGAGTCAATGTGTGCTTGCGGCATGTCCGCGCTGAGGCCATCTACCCGGCCATTGCCGAGCATGAGGTCGATCACTTCTGCGGTGCGCCTATCGTGCTGAATATGCTGGCCAATGCAGATGACTCGCTAAAAGCCCTGAAAACCCGACCGGTAAAAGTGCTGACCGCTGGTGCTGCGCCACCTGCGGCGGTGATCGAGGCGATGGAAGCGCTGGAGTTCCGTGTTACCCACGTTTACGGCCTGACCGAAACCTACGGCCCCAGTGTGGCGTGCGAGTGGAAGAGTGAATGGGACGGCGAAACGGCAGAGCAGCGTGCGCGCTTGAAATCCCGTCAGGGCGTGCGTGCGCCGCTGCTTGATGGCCTGATGGTGGCCAATCCAGATACTTTGCTGCCTGTGCCGAAAGATGGCCAGAGCATCGGCGAGATCATGATGCGCGGCAACGTGGTGATGAAGGGCTACCTGAAAAACCCCACCGCCACGGCTGAAGCCTTTGCCGGCGGCTGGTTCCACTCCGGCGACTTGGCCGTGTGGCACGCCGATGGTTACGTGGAGATCAAGGATCGCTCCAAGGACATCATCATTTCCGGTGGCGAAAACATTTCATCCATTGAGGTGGAAGACGTGTTGTATCGCCATCCGCTGATTCTCGAAGCCGCCGTGGTGGCCATGGCCCATGACAAATGGGGCGAGACGCCCTGCGCCTTTGTCACCCTCAAGCCAGGAGCCGAGCTGTCGGCCGAAGAGGTCATCGCCTTCTGTCAGCAGCGCATGGCGCGCTTCAAAGTGCCTGGTTGTGTGGTGTTCACTAACCTGCCCAAAACCAGCACCGGCAAAGTGCAGAAGTTTGTTCTGCGTGAGCAGGCTAGGCTGCTCGCGGCGCAGGCGGTGGCTTAATCAGCCCGGTTGCTGAAACCAAGGACTGAAGGCACTTGTTACAGGTTTACTTGGCTGGCGAGTTGAGAAGCTAAATGCCATTCACTACTATTTGGCACCTTAACTCGTCTACCCAAGAGGCAGTCTTCATGCAGGTAAGCAAGCGTCTACTCGCTGCATTCACTCTCACTGCGCTGGCCGGAGCCGCGCAGGCCGCAGACGAAGTAGTGGTCTATTCCTCACGCATTGATGAACTGATCAAGCCGGTGTTCGATGCCTACACCGCGAAAACCGGGGTCAAGGTAAGGTTTATCACCGACAAAGAAGCGCCACTGATGCAGCGCATCAAGGCCGAAGGCGAAAACGCGGTGGCCGATATGCTGATCACCGTTGATGCCGGCAACCTCTGGCAGGCTGAGCAGATGGGCATTCTGCAGCCGTTCACCTCGCCAACCATCGAGGCCAATATCCCTGCGCAGTATCGCTCCAGCAGCAACAGCTGGACTGGCCTGTCGCTGCGTGCGCGGACCATCTTCTACTCCACCGAGCGGGTTAACCCGAGCGAGCTGTCGACCTACGAAGCCTTGGCCGACAAAAACTGGGAAGGCCGCCTGTGCCTGCGTACCAGCAAGAAGGTCTACAACCAGTCACTGACCGCCACCCTGATCGAAACCCATGGCGCGGCAAAAACTGAAGAAATCATCAAGGGTTGGGTCAACAACCTGGCCACTGACGTGTTCGCCGATGACATCGCTGTGCTGCAGGCCATTGATGCCGGCCAATGCGATGTGGGCATCACCAATACCTACTATTACGGCCGTCTGCACCAGCAGCAGCCTGACCTGAAGGTGAAGCCGTTTTGGCCAAACCAGAACGACCGGGGTGTACACGTCAATCTGGCGGGTGCCGGTTTGACCAAGTACGCGCCGCATGCTGCTGAAGCGAAAAAACTGCTGGAGTGGATGACCTCTACGGAGGCGCAGAGCATCTTTGCCGGCGTTAACCAGGAGTATCCCGCTAATCCATCGGTAGCACCGTCCGCTGAGGTTGCTGCTTGGGGCACTTTCAAGGCCGACTCGATTGCCACCGAAGTGGCCGGCAAGCGTCAGGCTGAAGCCACCATGCTGATGGATCGCGCTGGCTGGAACTAAGCCTGCGCATGCCGTCAGTACGTAGGATGGGTTGAGCACAGCGATACCCATCGCGTTCTGGTGCGATGGGTATCGCCGCTACGCGCCTCAACCCATCCTACATCGTTATACTCGACGCCCCGGCTCAGTCCGGGGCGTTGTGTTTTTTGTTTTGAGGATTTTGCGTGGCCCATCCTGCCCAGCGTCGCTGGTACCCCATCGCCTTTGCCGCTGCCTTGTTGGTGCTGCTGCCGCTGAGCGTGCTGATGCTCAGTTGGCATGAGGTTGACCAGCAGATTTGGGCGCACTTGTGGCAAACCCAGTTGCCACGCTTGCTCGGCAACACCTTGGTGCTGGTACTGGGTGTTGGCGTTGGGGTGACGCTGCTTGGGGTCAGCTTGGCCTGGCTGACCAGCCTCTGCGAATTCCCCGGGCGGCGCTGGCTGGACTGGGCGCTGATGCTGCCGTTTGCCATTCCGGCTTATGTACTGGCGTTTGTGTTTGTCGGCCTGCTGGATTTTTCCGGTCCATTACAAAGCCTGCTGCGCGAGTGGTTCGGCAGCGCTGTGCGCTTCCCCCGCGTGCGTTCCACCGGCGGGGTGATTATCGTCCTGGTGCTGGTGTTCTACCCCTACGTCTATCTGCTGGCGCGCAATGCCTTCCTGGCTCAGGGCAAAGGCCTAATGGAAGCCGCGCGGGTGCTTGGCCTGAGCCCGTGGCGCGCCTTCTGGCGCGTTGCCCTGCCGATGGCGCGACCGGCGATTGGTGCCGGTCTGGCGCTGGCAATCATGGAAACCCTGGCGGATTTTGGCGCGGTGGCGGTGTTTAACTTCGACACCTTTACCACCGCTATCTACAAAACCTGGTACAGCTTCTACAGCCTGACCAGCGCCACCCAGTTGGCCAGCCTGCTGCTGCTGGCGGTGATGCTGGTGCTCTATGGTGAGCGCCGTGCCCGTGGTGCGGTACGCCCGGTAAATGAACGGCCGCGGAGCAAGGCGCTGTATCACCTGCGCGGGGGCAAGGCCTTGGCGGCCAGCGCCTGGTGTGGACTGGTATTCGCCTGCGGCTTTGTTATCCCGGTGCTGCAATTGATTGTTTGGTTCTGGCAGCGCGGCCGTTTCGACTTGGATGAGCGCTACACCGCGCTGATTCTGCACACCCTTTATCTGGGGGGGCTGGCGGCGCTGGTTACCGTTAGCGTGGCGCTGCTGCTGGCTTTTGCCCGGCGTTTGGCACCTACGCGGGTGATGCGTGGCGCGGTTGGTGTGGCCAATCTGGGTTATGCCTTACCGGGCTCAATGTTGGCGGTGGCGATCATGCTGGCGTTCAGCTACCTGGACCGCGAACTGGTGATTCCGCTGTCCAGCTGGCTCGGCGGGGCCGGCAAGCCGATGCTGCTCGGCAGCCTATCGGCATTGTTGCTGGCTTACATGATCCGCTTTATGGCGGTCGCTTATGGGCCGCTGGAAAACAGCCTGGCGCGCATTCGGCCATCGCTGCCAGAAGCCTCGCGCAGCCTGGGTGTTGGTGGTGTCGGCCTGTTCTTTAAGGTGTACCTGCCGTTGCTGCTGCCGGGGGCGTTGTCGGCGGCGCTGTTGGTGTTCGTTGATGTGCTCAAAGAAATGCCAGCCACACTGTTGATGCGGCCTTTTGGCTGGGACACCTTGTCCGTGCGGATATTTGAGATGACCAGCGAAGGCGAGTGGGCCCGCGCCGCATTGCCGGCCCTGACGCTGGTACTGGTGGGGCTGTTGCCGGTGATTCTGCTGATCCGCCGTTCGGCGCGTCGTCCAGGGTAGCTGGTCGGTTTGGCGCGACAGGCTGCCGCGTTGGGATGACCGCCCCCAGCGTTGCGGCTACAATGCGCGCCATTCGCAGCGGCCCGTCATTCTGATAGCCCGTGCCAGCGCCCGGTTTATCGGGCTCAGCCAGGTTGCCGCTGCACTGCCCAGCCCGCAAGGAGACACATATGGGACAGCGCACACCGCTCTACGATCTGCACCTCGCGTTGGGTGCCAAGATGGTCGATTTCGGCGGTTGGGACATGCCGTTGCACTATGGTTCGCAGGTCGAGGAACATCACGAGGTGCGCCGCGACTGTGGGGTTTTCGATGTGTCGCACATGACTGTAGTGGATGTCACGGGCAGCCAGGCCAAAGCCTACCTGCAGCACCTGCTGGCCAACGATGTTGAGCGTTTGCAGAGTGTAGGCAAAGCCCTCTACAGCGGCATGCTCAACGAGCAGGGCGGGGTGGTGGATGATTTGATTGTCTACCTAACGAGCTTTGGTTACCGCGTGGTGGTCAATGCCTCGACCCGTGACAAGGATCTCGCCTGGATGCGCTTGCAGAGCGTCGACTTCGACGTGCAATTGCACGAGCGTGCCGAGCTGGCCATGCTGGCCATTCAGGGGCCTCATGCACGCCTCAAGACGGCTGAGCTGGTCACTGCGTCGCGGGCCAGCCTGATTCAAAGCCTTAAGCCGTTTGAGGGCCAGCCGGATGGCGACTGGTTTATCGCCCGTACTGGTTACACCGGCGAGGATGGTTTGGAAATCATGCTGCCTGCCAGTGAAGTAGTGGCTTTTCTCAATGACCTGGTCGGTGCTGGTATTTCCCCCATTGGCCTCGGCGCGCGCGATACCCTGCGCCTGGAAGCCGGGATGAACTTATACGGCCAGGACATGGACGAAAGTGTTACCCCGCTGGTCGCCAATATGGCCTGGACCATAGCCTGGGAGCCTGCCAGTCGTGGTTTTGTCGGCCGCAGCGTATTGCATAAACAAAAAACCGAAGGTGTTAGCGCCAAGTTGGTTGGTCTGGTGCTGGAAGAGCGTGGCGTGCTGCGTGCTCACCAGGTGGTGCGGGTCGAGGGTGTTGGTGAGGGGGAAATCACCAGTGGCAGTTTTTCGCCAACTCTGGGTAAATCTATTGCCTTGGCGCGTGTGCCGGCGGCAACGGGTGAGCGGGCCGAAGTGGAAATTCGCGGTAAGTGGTACCCGGTGCGGGTGGTCAAACCGACCTTTGTGCGTAACGGCAAGCCCCTGATCTGAACCCTGAATTGATCATGGATGGTCGTAAGCGTGGCTGCCTGTGCGGCGCGCTAGGTTGTTTAAGACTTTCTTTCGGTATGGCCAAGGCCTGCTAAATTTCCATGACGGCGTAGTCGCCGTCATGTCAGATGAGGAGCGACACATGAGCAATATCCCCGCCGATCTGCGCTACGCCGCCAGCCATGAGTGGGCGCGACTGGAAGCCGATGGCAGCGTTACCGTAGGTATTTCCGACCACGCTCAGGAAGCCTTGGGCGATGTGGTGTTCATCGAGCTACCGGATGTGGGTAAAACCCTGACTGCTGGCCAGGAAGCGGGCGTAGTGGAGTCGGTCAAGGCCGCTTCCGACATCTACGCACCGGTTTCGGGTGAAGTGATTGCGATCAACGACGGCCTGGCCGACAGCCCGGAAAGCGTTAACAGCGACCCGTACGGCAGCTGGTTCTTCAAGCTCAAGCCAAGCGATGTCAGCGAGCTGGATAAGTTGCTTGATGCGAGCGCTTATAAGGCTGTTGCCGATAGCGACGCCTGATCGGCTCTCTGCTGAAGCAAAAGGCCCTGCAATGCAGGGCCTTTTGCTTTATGGGGCGTCAGTTGCCTATATCCAGATCTGCTGCAAGTAGTGCTGCAGCAGGCCTGGCAGCGCTAAGGTTGCTGCTGCTTGAAAACCATGGCGCTGATACAGCGCCAGATTGCGCGCCTCTCCCGTTTCCAAGGCTGCGCCTGGGGCTCCATGGTTGCGTAGCTGTGTCAGAGTGGCACTGAGCAGGGCGCTACCGATGCCCTGGCCCTGATGTCCGGGTGCCACGGCAATGAATTCGATGCACGCCAAGTCAGGTCGCTGCAGGCGCTGGTCGAAGGCAGCCAATAGCTGATCCAGGCGGGCCAGGCAGTCGGCACCGCAGTGCTGGCTAATATGCTGCCCTAGCGCATCGAGGCTGGCGCTATCGGTTATGTCGCTGCCTGAACTGAAAAAACTGAGCCCCAACAGCTCGTCGCCTCGCCAGGCCCCTAAGACTGGCAGGTTGTTGAGCTGATGAAAGTGCAGGTAACCCGTCAGATAGTCACGCCGGCGCTGTGCATAACCCGCGCGTTGGCTGAATAGATACCAGCCCAGGTTCGGGTCATGGGCAAAGGCCTGATCCAGCAGGTCCAGGCTGATTGAGGCGTGCGTCGAACTCAGCGGCACAACGCGCAGTGAGCTCACTGGCAGGCTTCAACCAACAGAATCACACCGTTCTGACCAACTACCCGTACCTGGCTGCCTGCCGGCAGATCCTGGCCGCTGACCAGCCATAACGAGTCGCCGGCTTTTATCTTGCCGCGCCCTTCATGGATGGCCTCGTGCAGGACGAACTGGCGGCCCTGCAATTCGCTGCCGCGCTGGTTCAGCCCCGGTTGGTCAGAGGGTTTGGCGGCGCTGCGCTGGCGCTGCCACCAGAACACCGCCGTCAATACCGAGAGCAGCCCGAACAGCACGAACTGGGCGGCCCAGGGTAGGCCCGGGAAAATCAGCGTCAGCAGGCCGACGCTGGCGGCGGCCAAACCAATCCACAGCAAGTAACCACCGGCACCGAAGACTTCGAGAATCAGCAGCAGCGTGCCGAATGCCAGCCAGTTCCAGTACGACAGGTGCTGTAAAAAGTCCCACATGGCTTAACCCTTGTGCTCGCCGAAGGTGGCTTTGACGATTTCGCCAATGCCGCCGACTGCGCCGATCACCTGGCTGGCTTCCAGCGGCATTAGGATCACTTTGCTGTTGTTGGCGCTGGCCAGTTGGCCGAGTGCTTCGATGTATTTCTGCGCGACGAAGTAGTTGACCGCTTGCACGTTGCCGCTGGCGATGGCTTCGGAAACCATGCGCGTGGCTTCAGCTTCCGCTTGGGCGGCACGTTCGCGGGCTTCTGCTTCGAGGAAGGCGGCCTGGCGTTGGCCTTCAGCTTTGAGAATATCGCCCTGCTTCTGCCCTTCAGCGGTGAGGATGGCGGCGGCGCGCAGGCCTTCTGCTTCGAGAATCTGGGCGCGTTTGATCCGTTCGGCTTTCATCTGGCCCGACATGGCGGCCATCAGGTCGGCGGGCGGGCTGATGTCCTTGATCTCGATGCGGGTGATCTTGATGCCCCACGGCGCGGTGGCTTCATCGACGGTGCGCAGCAGCCGCTCGTTGATCGCGTCGCGCTGGCCGAGCATGGCGTCCAGCTCCATGGAGCCGAGTACGGTACGGATATTGGTCATCACCAGGTTGCGAATGGCGTGTTCGAGGTTGTTCACCTCGTAAGCTGCCTGGGCCGAATTGATGATCTGGAAGAAGCAGATGGCGTCGATCTGCACCGTGGCGTTATCGGCGGTGATGACTTCTTGCGGCGGAATATCCAGCACGTTTTCCATCACGTTGAGCTTGCGACCAATCTTGTCCATCACCGGCACGATGATGTTCAGGCCTGGCTTGAGGGTGTTGGTGTAACGGCCGAAGCGCTCCACCGTCCACTCGAAGCCCTGCGGTACGACTTTGAAGCCCATAAAAACGATGGCGACGGCGAGGCCGACAAAGAGAAAGATGACGCTGCCGATTTCCATGTGGTGGTGTTCCTTGGCTGAGTGAGGTTTGCTGACTAATCATCTAAGCACAGTTGCTCGTGGCGCTGCTGTCGATGGTGTTGCAAGGTGCGCCGATCAACGGCATATGCAATAGCAGTTTAGGCTGCTGATGCCATCTTGCCGGCCGCGAGGATTTTGCCGCGCTGGATGGCATCACGTGGCTATGTGAGCGGATTGAGGGGTAGCCTGACGCAGCTATTTTTGCTCGCTTTGCGGGGTGACCCGCAGCACTTCCTCAACGGTGGTCAGGCCGGCCGCGACCTTTTGTGCGCCGGACAGGCGCAGGCTGCGCATGCCTTCTTTAAACGCATGCCGACGCAGGGCGACCAGGTCGGTGTCGGCGGTGATCAGCGGTTTCATCGCATCATTGATCAGCATGATTTCATACACCCCGGCGCGGCCGCGGTAGCCGGTATCACGGCATTCTAGGCAGCCCACGGCGCGACAAGCCTGAGTTGGCAGTGGCGCACTCCAGGGTTTGGTCAGGCTCTGCCAGCCGTCTTCGTCCAGCTCCTGCGGGGCCTTGCAGTGCGGGCATAGGGTGCGCACCAGGCGCTGTGCCATCACGCCAAGCAGTGTGGCCTTCAGCAAGTAGTGCGGTACACCCAGCTCGAGTAAGCGGGTGATGGCGCTGGGCGCGTCGTTGGTGTGCAGGGTGGAGAGCACCAAATGGCCGGTTAGCGCCGCCTGAATGGCCATTTCGGCGGTTTCCAGGTCGCGGATTTCGCCGACCATGATGATGTCCGGGTCTTGCCGCATCAGGGCACGTACGCCGCTGGCGAACGTCAGGTCGATATTGCTCTGCACCTGCATCTGGTTGAAGGCCCCTTCGATCATTTCAATCGGGTCTTCGATGGTGCAGACGTTGACCTCCTGAGTCGCCAGTTGCTTGAGCGTGGTGTACAGCGTGGTGGTCTTGCCTGAACCGGTGGGGCCGGTGACCAGAATGATGCCGTTGGGCTGGCTGGTCATGCTCTGCCAGCGTTTCAGGTCATCGGCGGAGAAGCCCAGCTGGTCGAAGCTTTTCAGCAGCACTTCCGGGTCAAAAATCCGCATCACCATCTTTTCGCCAAAGGCGGTGGGCAGGGTCGATAGGCGCAGTTCGACTTCACCGCCGTCCGGGGTTTTGGTCTTGATTCGGCCATCTTGCGGTTTGCGTTTTTCGGCGACGTTCATTCGCCCGAGGCTTTTCAGGCGGCTGACCACCGCCATGGTCACCTGTGGTGGGAACTGGTAGACGGTGTGCAGCACTCCGTCGATGCGAAAGCGCACGCTGCCCTGTTCGCGACGCGGCTCGATATGAATATCACTGGCGCGCTGGGTGAAGGCGTACTGGAACAACCAGTCGACGATATTAACGATGTGCGCATCGTTGGCATCGGGTTCCTGGTCTTGTGTGCCGAGGTTCAACAGTTGCTCGAAGTTGCCGACCCCGCTGATTTTGCTGTCGCCCGCCGAGGCACCGCTGACTGACTTGGCCAGGCGGTAAAACTCCACGGTGAAGCGCTGAATATCGCTCGGGCTGGCCACCACGCGCTTGATCGGGCGTTTGAGTACGTGGGTCAGGTTGGCTTCCCAGCTGTGCACCAGGGGTTGGCTGCTGGCGATGGTCACGCTGTCGTTATCCACGGCTACGGCAAGAATCTTGTGGCGCTGGGCGAAGGCGTAGGACATCAGTGGGGTGATGGCCGCGACATCGATCTTCAGCGGGTCGATGCGTAAAAAGGGTTGCCCGCATTGCTCGGCCAGCCAGCTGGTCAGCCCCTCCAGTTCGAGCTTCTTGCCGGGGTGTTTCTGGTCATCAAGTTGCTGAGCGGCGAGAAACTCCAGCGGATGCAGCTGGTTATTGACCGCGCTGCGGCGGATTGCCAGGCATTGCTCGGCACTGTCCTGATTAGTTCGGCCTTGGGCGACCAGCTCACGCAGCAGGTCGGCGAGCTCCAGCTGGTGGTCTTGGGCGGACGAGACGAATACGGACATAAAGCTCCCTGACGATCCTGAAAACTAAGGCAATGCCCAGCAGCATGACGCCAAGCAGCTAGGTTGTCTGCCGACTTGATTCATTTTTGCACAGCCGCTGTTTTTTGCTGCAGCGGCTGTTTACTCAGGCGCGCTTGAGGGTTTTTACCCCCTCGGCGGTGCCGAGCAGCAGCAGATCAGCTGGGC
This sequence comes from Pseudomonas sp., assembly GCF_046581935.1. Taxonomy (GTDB): domain Bacteria; phylum Pseudomonadota; class Gammaproteobacteria; order Pseudomonadales; family Pseudomonadaceae; genus Aquipseudomonas. The sequence goes on along the minus strand of NZ_JAYGFK010000009.1, from coordinate 124,593 downwards.
GTGCGGCGAACAGGCCATTGGTCACCACGCCGACGATGGCATTGATCTGGCTTTCCAGTTCTGCCGGATTGGTGATCGACAGATTAAACACGTCGAGGATGATATTGCCGTTGTCGGTCAGCACGCCTTCGCGGTACACCGGGTCGCCGCCCAGTTTGACCAGTTGCCGGGCCACATGGCTGCGGGCCATGGGGATCACTTCCACTGGCAGCGGGAAGGTGCCCAGCAATGGCACCAGTTTGCTGGCGTCGGCGATGCAAATAAAGGTTTGCGCCACTGCGGCCACGATCTTCTCGCGCGTCAGGGCTGCACCGCCGCCTTTGATCAGATTGAGGTGCTCATCGCTTTCATCGGCACCATCGACATAGAACTCCAGGTCGCTGACGCTATTCAGTTCATACACCGGAATGCCATGGCCCTTGAGGCGTGCGGCGGTGGCTTCGGAACTGGCCACAGCACCATCGAACTCCATCTTGTGCTTGGCTAGGGCATCAATAAAACAGTTAGCGGTGGAACCGGTGCCTACGCCAATCACACTCTTGGCGTCGAGCTTGGGGAGAATGAAATCGACGGCAGCCTGGGCGACGGCTTGCTTGAGTTGATCCTGATTCATCATGGTGCCTGGCGTGGGAGTGAGGAGGGCGCGGATTATAGCCTGCCTGGGCTGCCAACGGGCTTGGAGCCGGGAAAACCCCTCGTGTTATATGGTCGTTCAGCACGACGCTGGGGTAGACTCGCGGACTCTCTGAAAGCCGCCTGCGATCACGCCATGCTCGAACAGTACGTCAAAAAGATCCTCACCTCGCGCGTCTATGACGTTGCGGTGGAAACGCCGCTGCAAGCCGCCAACCAGCTTTCCGAGCGTCTGGGTAATCAGATTTTGCTCAAGCGCGAAGATTTGCAGCCGGTGTACTCGTTCAAGATTCGCGGCGCTTACAACAAGCTGGCGCAGCTGTCTGCTGAAGACCAGGCGCGTGGCGTGGTCACCGCATCAGCCGGCAACCATGCTCAGGGCCTGGCGCTGGCGGCCAAGGTATTGGGGGTTAAAGCCACTATAGTGATGCCCAAGACCACCCCTGAGATCAAGGTCCAGGGCGTGCGCTCACGTGGCGGCAAAGTGGTGCTGCACGGCGATAGCTTCCCCGAGGCGCTGGCCTATTCGCTGAAATTGGTCGACGAGAAGGGCTACATCTATATCCACCCTTACGATGACCCGCACACCATCGCCGGTCAGGGCACCGTGGCCATGGAAATTCTTCGCCAGCAGCCGGGCAAGCTCGACGCGATCTTCGTCCCGGTGGGCGGTGGCGGTCTGATTGCCGGTATTGCGGCTTACGTGAAATACCTGCGTCCAGAGATCAAAATCATCGGCGTCGAGCCCGACGACTCCAACTGCCTGCAAGCCGCCATGGCTGCCGGTGAGCGAGTTGTTCTGCCGACAGTTGGGCTGTTTGCCGATGGCGTGGCGGTGGCGCAAATTGGCCAGCACACCTTTGACGTATGCAAGGACTATGTCGACGAAGTAATCACCGTCAGCACTGACGAGATCTGTGCGGCGATCAAGGATATCTACGACGATACCCGCTCGATCACCGAGCCGGCCGGCGCACTCAGCGTCGCCGGGATCAAGAAGTATGTAGAGCGTGAAGGCTGCAGCGGCCAGGTACTGGTCGGCATCGACTCCGGGGCCAACGTCAACTTCGACCGCCTGCGCCACGTCGCCGAGCGTGCCGAGCTGGGCGAGAAGCGCGAAGCGATCATTGCCGTGACCATCCCCGAGCAGCCTGGCAGCTTCAAGGCCTTCTGCGAGGCTATCGGCAAACGCCAGATCACCGAATTCAACTACCGCTATCACCAAGATAAAGCCGCGCACATCTTCGTCGGCGTGCAGACCCACCCCGAGAACGACCCGCGCGCCGCGCTGGTGCAAGGCCTGCTTGAGCAAGGCTTCCCGGTGGTGGACCTGACCGATAATGAGCTGGCCAAGCTGCATATCCGCCATATGGTCGGTGGCCATGCGGCGGCGGTGCCGGATGAGTGCGTATTCCGCTTCGAATTCCCCGAGCGGCCGGGTGCGCTGTTTAATTTCTTACAAAAGCTTGGTGGCCGCTGGAACATCTCAATGTTCCACTACCGTAACCATGGCGCGGCCGATGGTCGTGTGGTGGCCGGCCTGCAGGTGCCCAGCAGCGAACGGCACCTCCTACCGGCAGCGCTTGAGTCCATCGGTTATCCCTATTGGGATGAGAGCGACAACCCGGCGTACAAACTCTTTTTAGGCTAATCGGCAGGAGCTGAATCAATGGAACATTACCTACTGCTGAAAATTCTCCACAGTGCACCTGGCGTGTTGCTGTTACTCGGTGTTGTGGCGCATGTGTTTATGTTGTGGAAAGCAGCGAATGGCGGCGATGCGACTGTGCTGCAGCGCAAGCTCAAACGCACTCGGTTGATCAGCCTGCCTGTCTTTGCGGTGCTCGCCCTGAGCTTGCCAGTCAGCGGCTGGTGGATGGTCAATCTGGCGGGCTTCTCGCTGGGGCAGACCTGGTTGCTGGCCAGCAGTGTGCTGTTTGCTGTGCTGGTGCTGCTTGGCCTGTTGCTCAATGGCCGTCTCGCCGCCTGGCAGGCCTTGGGCGATAGCCCGGCACCGGCCAACCTCATGCGTTTCTGCGCGGTGTATGCCGGCCTGATTGTGCTGCTGTTGCTGGTGATTATGGGGTTGATGGGGGCCAAGCCGGCCTGAGCAACCCGTTAAATAAGAACGCCGCCTGATCAGGCGGCGTTTTCGTTAGGGCTGTAGGATGGGTTGAGCAGAGTGATACCCATCAATCCAGCGTATCAGCGCAGCGAAATCACCGGCCAGCCGCGTTTCTCGGCTTCGGCGCGCAGGTTCGCGTCCGGGTCGACGGCAAATGGCCGCGTGACCTGTTCCAGCAGCGGCAGGTCGTTCATCGAGTCGCTATAAAAACTGCTGTCATCCAGGCTCAGGCCGGTCTCTCCGAGCCAGCGCTTGAGGCGGGTGACCTTGCCTTCCTTGAAGCACGGCACGTCCGTGGTACGGCCGGTATAGCGACCTTCCAGCATTTCGCATTCGGTGGCGAGCAGGGTGTCGACGCCCAGGCGCGCAGCAATCGGTGCGGTGACGAAGCGGTTGGTGGCGGTGATGATCAGCAACTTGTCGCCGGCTTCACGGTGCTCGGCAAGCAGGGCTTCGCCTTTGGCCAGAATGATCGGCTCAACGCAGTCATGCATAAAGTCGCGGTGCCACTGCTCAAGCTGGGCCATCTCCGTGCGGCCGAGGATTTCTAGGCTGAAGTTCAAGTAGTCGGTGATGTTCAGGCGGCCGGCCAGGTAGTCCTGGTAAAACGCATCGTTACGCGCCTTGTAGGCAATCCCGTCGAGAATGCCGCGCTCACACAGGTAATCGCCCCAAGCGTGATCACTGTCGCCGCCGAGCAGGGTGTTGTCGAGATCGAATAAAGCCAAACGCACGGGGCACCTATCTTCGTAAGGGTTGAGGGCGTGAGGATAACGACTTTTATAGGTCATTCCCATGAAGGGCTGTCTGCGCAGATTGCGGCGGCGAATCTCGTCATAGTCTGGCGACGTTCTGAATAGGTGGCTGAGGGGCGCAGTGATTGTCTTGCCTCGGTCTTCAACAGCGCGTGGCGGGATTTATCGCGCCAGTATCGGCATGCCACTCGCGTTGCCGCTGCTGCGACCTTTGTGGAACAATGCCGAAACATGCGTTTACGAGGTTGTGCGCCGTGATCGACTCTGATGGTTTTCGCCCTAATGTCGGCATCATTCTGACCAATGATGTTGGCCAGGTGCTGTGGGCGCGTCGGATAAACCAGGAGGCCTGGCAGTTCCCGCAAGGTGGGATCAATGACCATGAGTCGCCGGAAGAAGCGCTGTACCGCGAATTGAATGAAGAAGTTGGCCTGGAACAGCAGGATGTGAAAATTCTCGCCTGCACCCGGGGCTGGTTGCGTTATCGTCTGCCTCAACGTTTGGTGCGTACGCATAGTCAGCCGCTGTGCATCGGGCAGAAACAGAAGTGGTTTCTGCTGCGGTTGACTGGTACAGAGGACCGTGTACGCATGGACCTGACAGGCAAACCGGAATTCGATGGCTGGCGCTGGGTCAGTTACTGGTACCCGCTGGGCCAGGTGGTGACATTCAAGCGCGAGGTTTATCGTCGCGCCTTAAAAGAACTTGCCCCGCGTCTTCTGGCGCGGGACTGACACAGGCTAGAGCCACACATGCTCAATACGCTGCGCAAGATTGTCCAGGAAGTAAACGCCGCCAAGGACCTCAAGGCGGCGTTGGGCATTATCGTGCAGCGGGTGCGCGAGGCCATGGGTACCCAAGTGTGCTCGGTCTATCTGCTTGATCCAGAAACCAATCGTTTCGTGCTGATGGCCAGTGAGGGCCTGAACAAGAAGTCTATTGGCAAAGTCAGCATGGCACCCAACGAGGGTCTGGTCGGTTTGGTCGGGACCCGCGAAGAGCCACTCAACCTCGAACACGCCTCCGAACACCCGCGCTACCGCTACTTTGCCGAAACGGGCGAAGAACGTTATGCCTCCTTCCTCGGTTCACCGATTATTCACCACCGCCGGGTGATGGGCGTTCTGGTCGTCCAGCAGAAGGAACGACGCCAGTTCGACGAGGGCGAAGAAGCCTTCTTGGTGACCATGAGCGCGCAGCTTGCTGGGGTTATCGCTCACGCCGAGGCCACGGGCTCGATTCGCGGGCTCGGGCGGCAAGGCAAGGGGATTCAGGAAGCCAAGTTTGTCGGCGTGCCTGGCTCACCTGGCGCAGCGGTGGGTACTGCTGTGGTGGTGCTGCCCCCGGCTGATCTGGAAGTCGTGCCCGACAAAAGCGTCGATGATATTGCCGCCGAGCTGGAACTGTTTAACAACGCATTAGAATGTGTTCGTGCCGATATGCGCGCGCTTTCGGCGAAGATGGCTACTCAGCTGCGCAAGGAAGAGCGCGCCCTGTTTGATGTCTATCTGATGATGCTGGAAGACGCCGCGCTGGGTAACGAGGTGGTCAAGGTTATCCGTACGGGTCAGTGGGCGCAGGGTGCGCTACGGCAGGTGGTCGGTGAGCACATCAACCGTTTTGAACTGATGGACGACGCTTACCTGCGTGAGCGCGCCAGTGACGTTAAAGATCTCGGCCGCCGTTTGCTCGCCTATCTGCAGCAAGCGCGGCAGCAAGCGCTGGTGTACCCGGACAACTGCATTCTGGTCAGCGAAGAGCTATCGCCGGCAATGCTTGGTGAGGTGCCTGAAGGCAAGTTGGTCGGCCTAGTTTCGGTGCAGGGTTCCGGCAACTCGCATGTGGCGATCTTTGCCCGGGCCATGGGCATTCCTACGGTGATGGGCGCGGTCGATCTGCCGTATTCGAAGATTGATGGTATTCAACTGATCGTTGATGGTTACCACGGCGAGGTGTTCACCAACCCCAGCGAAGTGCTGCGTAAGCAGTACGCTGAGGTTGTGGAGGAAGAGCGGCAGATGGCGCAGGGGCTTGATGCCTTGCGCGCCTTACCGTGCGAAACCCTCGATGGCCATCGCATGCCGTTGTGGGTCAACACTGGCTTGCTCGCTGATGTGAAGCGTGCTCAAGAGCGCGGCGCAGAGGGCGTAGGCCTGTACCGCACCGAAGTGCCATTCATCATGAAGGAGCGCTTCCCCAGCGAGAAAGAACAGCTGGTGATCTATCGCGAGCAACTCGCAGCCTTCCACCCACTGCCGGTGACTATGCGCAGCCTGGATATCGGCGGTGACAAAGCGCTGAGCTATTTCCCGATCAAGGAAGACAATCCTTTCCTCGGTTGGCGCGGTATTCGCGTGACCCTCGATCACCCGGAAATTTTCCTGGTGCAGACCCGGGCCATGCTCAAGGCCAGCGAGGGGCTGAATAACCTGCGTATTTTGCTGCCGATGATCTCCGGGATTCAGGAGCTGGAAGAAGCGCTGCACCTGATTCACCGCGCTTGGGGCGAGGTGCGTGACGAGGGCACAGACGTACCGCTGCCGCCAATTGGCGTGATGATCGAAGTGCCCGCTGCGGTCTATCAGGTTCGTGAGCTGGCACGCCAGGTCGACTTCCTTTCGGTTGGCTCGAATGACCTGACGCAATATTTATTGGCGGTGGACCGCAACAATCCACGGGTTGCCGATCTGTATGACTTCCTGCATCCCGCCGTGCTGCAAGCTTTGCGCATTGTGGTGGCCGGCGCGCATGCCGAAGGCAAGCCGGTGAGTATTTGCGGCGAAATGGCCGGCGATCCGGCGAGCGCCGTGCTGCTGATGGCGATGGGTTTTGATGGATTGTCGATGAACGCGACTAACCTGCCCAAGGTTAAGTGGCTGTTGCGCCAGATCAGTATGGGCAAAGCCCAAGAGTTGCTGAGCCAGGTGATGACTATCGACAATCCGCAGGTGATCCACAGCACCTTGCAACTGGCCCTGCGCAACCTCGGCCTGGGCCGCATGATCAATCCGGCGTCGGATATTCAGGCCTAGCTGCTGGGCCTTCTCAGGCTTAGCAGTTCAGCGTCACGTCCCCTAAATACATGCCGTTTGCGCCGAAGCTGCGCTCGGTCAGCAGGCGGCTGCCATCCGCATTGACGATCAAGGCGCTGCTGGCGCGGGTGCCGTAACTCGGGCTGGCAATAAATATGCTCGATAGCAGCCGCTCGGTGGGCAGGCCAATGCCCGTGTCAGGTAAGTCGGCATCTGCGGCTGGCGTGGGGTCGGCCATCAGACGCAGGAGACTCTCTGCTTGCGGCGTCTGCAGGCTATTTAGCAAGGCCTGTTTGGCGCGTTGCAGCTTGGGCCAGGGCGTATTCAGGTCGGCATTTGACAGGCCATGCACGCCTTCGGTCAGTGCCGTTGTGCGCCCCGTCTGTGAGTTGAAGTGCCAGAGCTGTTGTACATCCCCCAGCAGCAGGTTGAAGCCGCTGTAGTGCTGGCGCTGTTCATGTAAACGCTGAACAAACGCCTCGGCACTCAGATCGCCGGCGAGAAAGGCTGACGGCAACTCACCCCGTGAGCGTGGGCCTTGAGGCAGGTTCAGGTCGCGAATATTGGTCAGCGCGGCGAAGCGTCCGCCGGGACCAGCGCCCAGCCAGGTGCCGCCGGCCTGCAAGTCACGTCCGGCAAATAGCCCCGGCGTATCCGTCCATTCACATAGCGCCTGGCTGGGGCGGGCATAGAATTCATCGCGGTTGGCCGCCACCACCAGCGGCTGTGCATGCCCAGGCCGCCAGGCCAGAACGATCAGGCACATACCCTAGCTCCTTAGTTTTGCCAGTACCCCGGCGTTATCCAGTTCTGCACCGAGGTGCAGGCGTACTTTGCGCGCGCCACAGCCGAGGCCGAGCTCAAGCAGGATGCGTTCTTCCACACCAGACAGGCCGCCTTCCAGGCGCTCCAGTGGCTGAATCAGCAACTGTGGCGGCCAGTAAAGTCGCATAAACCGCCGTGGTAACAGTTGATTGATAGCGCTTTGCAGCAGTTCCTGCGCGGCGACAAAGTCGGCCACCAGCAAGCGCTGATTGCTAAATGCCGGGTCGGCTTTAAGGTGCAACTCGCGGCCACTTTGCAGGTGGCTTAAGTGCATCTGGTTGCAACTCAGCTTGAGGTACAGGGTTGGGCGCACGTTGCTCTATTCCACGGTGGATGGAGGCACTTTACGCAAAGCGCATGCGCACATCCATCGGCCAAAGTAGAGTCAAAGGCTGTGCATCCGTTACCATGGCGGATTCTTTGCGGGTTTGTTTATGGAACTGCTGCTGTATTTGGTCTTGGGCGCGGCCGCCGGCACGCTGGCCGGCCTGTTTGGCGTGGGCGGCGGCATCATTATCGTACCGGCGCTGGTGCTGAGCTTTGCCGCTCAGGGTTTTGACCCCGCCGTGCTGACGCACCTGGCGGTAGGCACCTCGCTGGCGAGCATCATCTTCACCTCGATCAACTCGGTATTCGAGCACCATCGTAAAGGCGCGGTGCTGTGGTGGGTGTTCGCCTGGATGACCCTGGGCATTCTGCTTGGCGCAGGCATTGGTGCGAAAACCGCCACGGCTATTCAGGGGCCGATGTTGCAGAAGATCATCGGTGTGTTTGCCATCATCGTTTCTTTACAGATGGCTCTGGAGTTGAAACCCAAAGCCAGCAGTACTGTCCCAGGCAAGCCGGGGCTGACGCTGGCCGGTGGCGTGATTGGCTGGGCTTCGGCGATCTTTGGCATCGGCGGTGGTTCGTTGACGGTGCCCTTCCTGACGTGGCGCGGTGTGTCGATGCGCGAGGCGGTCGCGACCTCTTCAGCCTGTGGTTTGCCGATTGCATTCGCCAGTGCCCTGAGCTTTATCTGGTTGGGCTGGCACAACCCCGAATTGCCGGAGTGGAGCCTGGGCTTTGTCTACCTGCCAGCATTGGCGGGTATCGCGATTACCAGCATGTATTTTGCCCGTGTGGGCGCGCGCTTGGCGCACAAGCTGTCGCCGCTTCTGCTCAGGCGTCTGTTTGCCCTGCTGCTGTTCAGCGTAGGCCTAAGTTTTTTGATTTGAGGAACTGAAATGCTGCCTTACCCGAATATTAATCCGGTCGCTCTCGACCTGGGCGTCCTGCAGATTCACTGGTACGGCCTGATGTATCTGGTCGGCATCGGCGGAGCCTGGCTTCTCGCCTCGCGGCGCTTGAATACCTTTGATCCGACTTGGAGCAAGGAGAAACTCTCCGATCTGGTGTTTTGGGTGGCGATGGGGGTGATCCTCGGTGGTCGTTTGGGTTATGTGTTGTTTTACGATCTGCCGGCCTACATCGCCAGCCCGCTGCTGATCCTTGAAGTATGGAAAGGCGGCATGTCGTTCCACGGCGGTTTGATCGGCGTGATGCTGGCCACCTGGTGGTTCGGCAAGCGCAATGGCAAGAGCTTCTTCGAACTGATGGACTTTATTGCGCCGCTGGTGCCGATTGGCCTGGGCGCCGGGCGCATCGGCAACTTTATCAACGCTGAACTGTGGGGCAAGGTTACCGACGTGCCGTGGGCCATGGTCTTCCCCACCGGCGGGCCGGAGCCGCGTCACCCGTCGCAGCTGTATCAGTTTGCGCTGGAGGGTGTGGCGCTGTTCGTCATTCTCTGGTTCTACTCGCGTAAACCACGGCCGACCATGGCGGTCTCGGGGATGTTTGCGGTGTGCTACGGCATCTTCCGCTTCATCGTCGAATTCGTCCGCGTGCCCGATGCTCAGCTCGGCTACCTGGCTTGGGGCTGGCTGACCATGGGCCAGGTGCTGTGCGTACCGATGATCCTCGCCGGCCTGGGGCTGATCGCCTATGCCTACCAACGCCAAGCCGTCCAGGGAGTCGCGCAATGAAACAGTACCTCGACTTGATGCGCCACGTGCGTGAGAACGGCACCTTTAAGGCAGATCGCACCGGCACTGGCACTTACAGCGTGTTCGCCCACCAGATGCGCTTCAACCTGGCTGACGGCTTCCCGCTGGTGACCACCAAGAAGTGCCACCTCAAGTCGATCATTCATGAGTTGCTGTGGTTCCTCCAGGGTGACACCAACATCAAGTACCTGAGCGACAACGGTGTGCGCATCTGGGACGAGTGGGCCGACGAGAACGGCGACCTCGGCCCGGTGTACGGCTACCAGTGGCGCAACTGGCCGGCGCCGAACGGCGAGTCGATCGACCAGATCAGCAAGCTGATCGAGATGATCAAGAAGAACCCGGACTCGCGCCGCCTGATCGTCTCCGCCTGGAACCCCGCGCTGGTCGAGCAGATGGCCCTGCCGCCGTGCCATGCGTTGTTCCAGTTCTACGTGGCGGACGGCAAGCTCAGCTGCCAGCTGTATCAGCGCTCGGCGGACATCTTTCTCGGCGTGCCCTTCAACATCGCCAGCTATGCGCTGCTGACGCTGATGGTGGCGCAGGTCTGCGGCCTGCAACCGGGCGAGTTCATCTGGACCGGCGGCGACTGCCACCTGTACGCCAACCACATTGAACAGACCGACCTGCAACTGAGCCGCGAGCCGCTGCCGTTGCCGGTAATGAAGCTCAATCCCGACGTAACGGACCTGTTCGCCTTCCGTTTCGAGGATTTCGAGCTGGTCGGCTACGAAGCGCACCCGCATATCAAGGCGCCAGTTGCGGTCTGACAGATCCTGGGTATCGCTGCGGCTAACCCAAGCTACGTTAGGCGTGCAAAGTTGTAGGGTGGGCTTCAGCCCACCAGTTCTATCGGGATAACGATTCAGGCAAAGGATTGCTCATGTCGAACTATCGCCGCCACTGGCTTCCCGGTGGAACCTACTTCTTCACCGTCACCCTTGCAAATCGTCAGTCCACCCTGCTGGTGGATGCCATTTCTACATTGCGACAGGCTTATGCTGACGCAGGCAGGCGTCACCCCTTCGAGACCGTCGCTATCTGTGTGTTGCCAGATCACCTGCATGCCATCTGGACGTTGCCGGATGGCGACAGTGACTATTCGCAGCGCTGGGCGCTAATCAAGAGTGGGTTTTCCAGAACGCTGCCAGCGGCAACGACTATCAGTGTCAGCAAATCCCGGAAGCGTGAGAAAGGGATCTGGCAGAGACGTTTCTGGGAACACTGTATTCGCGATGATGCTGACCTTGAGCGGCATGTCGATTACATCCACCACAATCCGGTCAAGCACGGCTTGGTGAAACAGGCCATGGATTGGCCGTACTCCAGTTTTCACCGAGATGTGCAACGAGGAGTTTTGCCGTTGGCTTGGGGTGGGAAGGATGAGCGTGAAGGGGACTTTGGCGAGTAGCGAAATGAGAGTGGTGGGCTGAAGCCCACCCTACAGGGAGAGCAGCCACTGGCGATGCTTAGCGTGCCGCCAGCCCCTCAGCTAGGTGGTCGATCAGCACCCGTAGTTTCGGCGGCAGGTGGCGCGTGGGGTGGTAGAGAATCCACGCGGTGCCCTGGTAAGAGCCGGTGTAGCGCCACTGCGGTAGCACATGTACCAGATCGCCACTGGCCAGCGCGGCCGCGGCAGTGAAGTGCGGCAGGCAGGTGATGCCCAGGTGGTCGAGCGCTCCGCTCAGGCGCACTTCGCTGTGATTGCTGGCGAAGCGCCCGGATACACTCACCACACACTGCTCACTGTCGCTGCTGAAGTGCCATCGGTGGTCATCGCGCACTTCATCCAGATACAGGCAGGCGTGGCGCACCAACTCCTGCGGGTGTTGCGGGGTGCCATGAGCTTGCAGGTAAGTTGGGCTGGCGCACAGCACCTGGCGTACTTGGCACAGCGGTCGCCCGGCCAGCGCGGCGGGTGGTTGATCGGTGATGCACACCAGCAGGTCGAACTGGTCACTGATTAGATCCGGGCTGCGGTCGCTGAGGTTGAGGCTGATATCGACCTCGGGGTAGCGCTGCAGAAAGTCATTGATTAGTGGGGTGACCAGAAAACGGCCAAAGGCCTTTGGCACGCTCAAGCGTACTTGGCCGCGCGGATGGCTCATCAGCCGCTCGCCGACATTTAGTGCCGCCTGTGCCGCGCCGAGCATTTCCCGGCAGCGCTCGAACACCTCGGCACCGGCTTCGCTCAGTCGCAGGCGGCGGGTGGTGCGCTCCAGTAAGCGCAGGCCCAGGGCTTGTTCTAGCTGGGCGATCTGCCGGCTCACGGCCGATGCGGTCGAGCCCTGCTGGCGCGCGGCGGCAGAAAAACTTCCGGCTTCGACCACACGCACGAAGGTGGCCATGTAGGGCAGCAGGTGGCTGGTGCTATTTGTGCTCATGGTGAATAAGTCCTGTGCTTGGTTGCTGGATTATCGTTTTGAGGGACTCAATCAACAATGGCGTTCTTGTTCTTTCGGCCGGAGCCGCCATGACCACCCTAATTAGCCGTTCCCCTTCACGTTTGTTGCAGGCCAGCGACCTGCTCTTGCTGCTGGTCGCCCTGGTGTGGGGCACCAGTTACGGGGTGGCCAAGCAGGCGCTGGTGTTCTACCCGGTACTGGGTTTTCTCGCTGTGCGCTTCTGCCTGACCTTTCTGCTCCTGCTGCCGCAACTGCGCGGCGAGGGCCGCCAGGCCTGGGCTCCGGGTATTCCCCTGGGCGGGGTGATGCTGGCGATCTTCCTCTGCGAAACCTACGGCGTGCTGCACACTTCGGCGAGCAACGCGGCGTTTCTGATCAGCCTGTGCGTGGTCATCACACCCTTCGTCGAGTGGCTGATGTTCGAGCGCAAACCGGACTCGCGCATGCTGCCGGCGGTTGCGCTGTCGCTGCTCGGCACCTGGCTGCTTAGCGGTGGCGTCGACCTGCACTTCAATCTGGGTGATGGCCTGATGCTGATGGCGGCGCTGCTGCGCGCCGTGTTGGTCTGCCTGACCGGCAAGCTCACCGCGCATACGCAAGTGCCGGCGCTGGCGCTGACGGCGGTGCAGACCGGGGTGATCGGCGTCGGCTGCCTGCTGCTCGGCGTGTTCACCTTGCCGGGCGGATTGCCTGCCTTGCCGGTGCAGCCAGCGTTCTGGATCGGCACCCTGTATCTGGTGCTGTTCGCCACGCTGTTCGCCTTCTTCGTGCAGAACTTCGCCCTGCGCCGCAGCAGCCCCACGCGGGTATCGCTGCTGATGGGCAGCGAGCCGCTGTTCGGCGCACTGTTCGCCGTGCTCTGGCTCAGTGAGCAGTTGAGTATTCAGGCCTGGATCGGTGGCTTGCTGATCGTCGCGGCGACGCTGTGGACCAGTCTGCTCAGGCGTTGAGTGACGGGTAAGGCAATACTCGCTGATGGAGCCATCATCAGCGAGCCGGCACCCGTGACGATCAGCTCAGCAGCGAGGGCTGCTCTTCGTCTGCGTCTTGCCCGTTCATACCCTGGGCTGCCTGTAGTTCAGAGCGTTGCTTTATGAGGTCTGCGAGCTGTTCCTCAACTGCTTTCTGTTGTTCAGGTGGCATGGCTTCGAGTTCTTCCTCAGTGAGGCCTAGCTCTTTGAGCATGCTGTCGCGCAGTTTCTCGGCGGTGCTCATGTCCATGTAGTCCATAAACTGCTGAACCACATCATCACCGCTATCCGCTAGCTCTGCCTGGCGGCTTTCACTCTCGTCCGAGAGGAACCCCTCGAAGCGGGTTTGCATGTTTACCCGCAGCTTGGCGAAGGCTTCTTCGTAGGACTCTTCAGCGCGCGTGTCATAACGTGGCTTTTCACTGGCCGGGGCAGGGCTGCCCACGTTGGCCAGGCTGAATGAGCTGGAGCCGTCTTTGGCGTTGTCTTTGCTCTGTTGGCCGATCATGGCCAGCGGGTTGAATCCGCCTATGCCACCGATGCTGCTCATAAATCCTCCCGGGTCCGGTGATTACCGACTGGACAGTGGCAAATCGAGTGCCAACCTTGGGAAGGTCTTGTAGATCAACTGCTTAGGCTTCAAAGAGTAAGCGTGTGGGGTTGTGGATATGGCAACGGCTTACCTCAAGCGGCAAGCCGTTGCCGGCTGAGTCAGGCGGCGGGCTGACTGAGTTGCTCGGCCAGCAGGCTGACCTGCTCCTGACGTTCGTTGTCTTCCAGCTGTGCGACGGGGTTGAGTGATGACCATTCGGGGTGGGCGCGGGCTTTGCGCAGGGCGTCCGGCAGTTTGCCTTCGCGCCAGCTGGCGTCTTGCGGGGCGGTCAGGTTGATGGCTGTTACGGCGGCATGCCCGCGAGCCTCCAGCGCTTGCAGCAGCAATTGTTGGCGCAGGGCGAGCAGGCGCAGCACGGCGTCGTCGACGGTCAGTTCGCGCTGGCCTTTGAGTTTGCTCTTCAAGCGTGCGCCATAGCGCAGCACGGTTTGCGCGCTGCCGCCGACTAAGGCACCGACGGCGGCAGCCGCGCCGAGGGTGATGCCGCCGACCAGCAGGTCGACACCCAGGCCGGTGGCCGCGCCGGCTGCCATGCCGCCGCCGACGTTGACGCCTAGTTGTTTGAGGGTTTCCGGGTTGAACAGGTCGTCGCCCCAGCGGCCGTCGAGTAAGGGCAAATCGCCGGCTTGGGCGTCGTCCTGGCGGAAGGCATACAGGCGCAGCAATGCTTGCACACAGCGCTGTTCACGCTGGCGGATGTGCTGATGCAGCTCACGGATCGCGCCTTGTTCCAGCGTCTGTTGTGCGGCCACGCTGCGCCGGCAGGCGGCGCAGTCCAGCAGCAGGTCGGCAATCAGCCGCGCGGCGCTGCTACGGCGCAGTTGCCGTTGGGTTTGGTGGTCGTCGATCAGCCGTTGCAGTTGCGGGCGGGATTTTTCCTGCAGCAGCGCCAGGCTGTCGTACAGCCGGCGTTCGCCATCCAACGGCGGGGCAACGCTGTCGAAACACACCAGCGCATGCAGGCCGAGGCGGGCCAGGGCGTCGCGCCATTCCTGCTCGCGGTGCTGGCTGGCGCTGACGAAATTCAGCACCGGCAGCAGCGGCCTGCCGGCCATGCTCAGCACGGCCAGCTCGTCGCGGTATTTGGCCAGCACCGGCTCGCGGGCGTCGATCACATACAGGCCAGCGTCGGAGGTGAGCAGTTGGCGCAGCACCTTGGCTTCCTGCTCAAAACGCTGGCGCGCTTCGCTGCCGTCGAGAAAGCGCGCCAGGCGGGCTGGGCCATCCAGGCGTTCGCCGGGGCGGTCCAGGCGCTCCAGATAATCAAACAGGGCGATGGCATCTTCCAGGCCAGGCGTGTCGTACAGCTCCAGCAGCGCCTGGCCATCCACCGACAGGCGTGCGCCCTCGACGTGGCGCGTGGTGCTGGCGAGCGGCGATACCTCGCCAAAACCGACGTCGCGGGTGAGGGTGCGCAGCAAGGAGGTTTTGCCGACATTGGTGTGGCCGACCACGGCAAGTTTCAGTGGCTGGCTCATGGGGCGGTCTCGGTCGGGTAGCCCGGATGTAATCCGGGGAGAGGATCAGTCGCATTCGCGGATTGCCTCCGGGCTACGTCCGCTGTTGGGGCGTGCAGGGTTTGCTGTGCTGGGGAGAGGACAATCGATGCTTCAATCATGGCCCGTCTCCAGCCAGCTCAAGGGCAGCGTATTCGCATGGGTGAGGCCCAGCTTGCCGAGGGCTTGGTGCCAGTCGGCCAGGCGCTGGCTGTCCAGCGCTTCGCCGGGTGGCGGTGGCAGCAGCCAGATGCGCGTGCTGGCGGAGCTGCGGGCCAGTTCGCCGAGCAGCGCCAGGCTGCCACGGTCTGGCGAGCGGCGCGGGTCGCAGGCAAGCAGCAGGCGTGCCGGCGGGAAGCGGCTGAGTTGATCGAGCAGTTGCTTGCGCTGCTCGCGGCTGTCGATGATGCCGGCATTGCTCACGCTTTTAGGCAAGGCGGGCGGCCAGTGGCGTTGTGGGTCCAGCTCAATCGCCACCAACAGCGCGCCCTGTGTCTCTGCTGAATGGTTGCCGGCCTGCGGTTGATAGAGCTGCGCCGGCTCAGCATCACACACGCCGAGGCGTTCGCTGCTGGGTTGCAGGCGCTCGCGCAACAGGCTGTAGCCGGGCATGTTGAGGTCGAGAGCCAGGCGGGCCTGGCCAACCTGCCAGCGCCACAGGCAAAGCAGCCCGAGCAGTAGGCGCGGGAGGATGCCGAACACCAGCAGCACGCCGAGCAGCCAGCCGGCCCAGGCATGTCGTGCGGCTTCGTCGAGCAGGGCGGTATCGCCGCTGGCGCGAATGACCTCCGCGCTGGGTACGGCAAAGCCGAGTAGGGCCGGTAGTGCACCGAGGGCGTGAGTCAGGCCGACAAAGGTGTCGCTGCTGAGCAGGGTGGTTTCCCACACAAAGCCGTAGCGCCGGGTTGCCAACAGGGCGAGCGTGAGCAATAGCGCGCTGAGCAGGGCGAGCAGCCACAGGCCATGTACCAGCAGGCCGACTAACCAGCGATTGAGGCGCTGGCGTTGCAGCAAAAGCAGCAGGGCCGGGCCAAGCTGGGCGGCGCTGGCATCACGCGCGAGCTTCTCGCTGAGCCATAACCACAGCCGGCCGAGCGCGCCGGGGTGTTTGCCGGCCAGCAGCAGGTTGAGCAACCAGCCGAGCAGCAGCAGCAGGTGCATGCCGAGCAAACTGCCCAAAGCCCAGAACACATTGACCGGGCGTTGCCCGTCACCCAGCGCGCTGAATGCCAAGCCGGCACCACTGAGCACGGCCAGCAGCAGCAACAGGCCCAGGGCTAATCGTGCGCCGTGCAACCAGTGTTGCAAGGCCTGTGTTTGCCCGTCACGGTTGGCCAGCCATAGCGCCCGCGCTTCAATACGCGCCGGCAGGTCGCTGGCGCTGCGTTGGGCATGGCGGTTGGCTTCGTCATCGTCCAGCGGGCCGGCATGTTCTTCGCGCAGGCGCAGGGCTTCGCACAGCCACAGACGCTGCAGGCGATTGAGTGCTGGCTTGTCGAGTGGGCTCACGCGGTGTTCCGTTGGCAAGTGGAAGGCAGAGGATAACCGCAGCAGCCAACGGATGGCACCGCTGTGCGCGTGGCTGTTTGGCTAGGCTGGCTGCGACGGCGTTGGCATGGCCAGTGAACTGAACGGATGGAGGGCTTCAATGATCGCCAGTGAGTCGGTATTCTCGCCGCTAT
This sequence comes from Pseudomonas sp., assembly GCF_046581935.1. GTDB lineage: Bacteria > Pseudomonadota > Gammaproteobacteria > Pseudomonadales > Pseudomonadaceae > Aquipseudomonas. The sequence continues at coordinate 108,008 of NZ_JAYGFK010000009.1, read as the reverse complement.
GAAAACATCCCTACCTCTCTGCATGATTGCTGCCCTCGCGGAAAACCGCGTGATTGGCCGCGACAATCGACTGCCCTGGCACCTGCCGGCGGACCTCAAGCATTTCAAAGCGCTGACCTTAGGTAAGCCGATCATCATGGGCCGCAAAACCTGGGATTCCCTGGGCCGGCCGTTGCCGGGTCGGCTCAATCTGGTGGTTAGCCGTCAGCCTGGTTTGCAACTGCAGGGCGCGGAAGTATTTGCCAGCCTGGATGCGGCGCTTGAGCGTGCCGAAGCCTGGGCTAAGGCAGAAGATGCCGATGAGCTAATGCTGATTGGCGGCGCGCAGTTGTATGAGTTGGCGCTGCCGCGTGCCGAGCGCCTGTACCTGACGCGCGTGGGTATCAGCCCGCAAGGCGATGCCTACTTCCCTGAGGTGGCCGAGGCGGATTGGCACCTGTCCTCCGCCATTGAGCACGCGGAGGGATTGGAAACCCCCGGTTATGTGTTCGAGGTATGGGATCGTAAATAGCCCGCCTGGGCTGATCCTTCCTGCGCTGCATTGACGTTCGCCAAGGCGGACGTTTTTTATGGCCAGCCAATCATGGCTGCTACTCTGCGGGCAGCGCACGGCGCGATGTTAAACAGCATCCAGGCGCTTTTTTGTGGGTCGTTGCACCGCTAGGCGGCGTACGTCCGTTCCTTGTCTACAGGTTACCTGCATGTCAAATATCGATACCGAGCCGAATAGCATTGCCGCGATTTTTACTCGTCATCCACTCTGGGAAGACGGGCTAGCCCTGGTGTTAGGTACGGCGATGGTGGCGCTTGGCATCAGCCTGTACAGCCAAGCTGGCTTGTTAACCGGGGGCACTGTCGGGTTGGCGTTTCTGCTCAAATACCTGCTGGGCTGGCCGTTCGGCTTGGTGTTCTTTCTGATCAATTTGCCGTTCTATGCCTTGGCCATCTGGCGTATGGGCTGGCCTTTTACTTTGCGAACCTTCTGCGCGGTGGGCATGGTTTCGCTGCTGGCGGAGCTGACCCCGCAGTGGATTGGTTTCAGCCATTTGAATGTGGTCTATGCCGCGCTGTTCGGTGGCTTTGCCATGGGTCTGGGGCTGCTGATGCTGTTCCGGCACCGCGCCAGCCTTGGCGGGGTGAACATCCTCGCGCTGTACCTGCAGGAGCGCTTCGGCATGCGCGCCGGCGCAGTGCAGATGGGCGTGGACGCTGCCATCGTGCTGGCGTCGATCTTCGTCGTCGCCCCGGAAAAGGTTGCGCTGTCGGTGCTTGGTGCGGTGGCACTGAACATGGTGCTGGCCATCAACCACCGCGCCGGGCGTTATATGGGCGTGAGCTAGGTGTGTGGCGCTGTAAAACGCAGAGGGCCGCTTATGCGGCCCCTTTCGTTTTTGTGGTGGCCGTACGTTTGTTGATATGTACTTTTGACGGATTTGTCGGTTTCGGGTCGCGTCGCAGCCAGGTCGAAGGGCGTGAGGAGGGCAGCAGCACCAACTGGTATAAGACCGAACGCGAGCTATGTGCCAAGTATCATCGCTTCTATGGGCGGGTTAACAAGGACGCGGCCTTCTACGAGAAGTGCGCCAACTACCTGAACAAGGTTGAGGAGCGTGGTCGCAAACCCACTGGCATGGTGCTGTGGGTCGCCACTATTTTCCTGGTCATCCTTGAGGCGTTCATCTTCGCCCTGGTCTTGTCGCCGTTCATTGCGACCAATATCTCCGCCAACCAGGCTGAGTTTTCCGCCATCATCGTTTCCCTGTTGATCGGTACCATCCTGGTGCCAGCCACCCACTTGATGGGCGCTGAAATCCACAAGAACGGCCTGGTCGCTGGTGAGGCCAAGGGCGCCTATCGTTCCGGCGATACTTTGCAGCGTCTGGAGCGTTTCTGGAGTGGCTATCTGCAGAGCTCCAATGCCAGCCTAATCAGCTTTGGCGCGCCACAGTTGACCGTCGATTTACGTTGACTGACTTCCCGCCGGCACACGTTTGCTACTGTGTCGGCGGGGAGTAAGAGTTTGACCCTGGGCGGCAGTCCAGGCGCTAATGTGGCTTGTGGCTATGCGGTGATTCCGGCAAAAACCAGTTCAGCAGCAGCGCACAGATGCCTCCGGTGGCCACGCCGGATTCCAGTGCGTTGCGCAGTGCCGCCGGCATATGGGCGAGGAACTCCGGTACCTGCGACACGCCAAGGCCGAGGGCCAGGGACGCGGCGATGATCAGCAGCGCGCGGCGATCCAGATCGATACCTGCCAGAATGTTGATGCCCGAGGCCGCCACGGCGCCGAACATCACCATAGCCGCACCGCCGAGCACCGGCTCCGGTACCGCCTGGATGACCCCGGCCACTGCCGGGAACAGGCCGAGAATCACCAGCATCAGGGTGATCCACACGCCGATGTGGCGGCTGGCGATACCGGTCAGCTGAATCACGCCGTTGTTCTGGGCGAAGATCGAGCTGGGGAAGGTGTTGAACAGGCCGGCCAGCAGCGAGTTGGCGCCGTTGACCAGTACGCCGCCTTTGATCCGCTGCATCCACAGCGGGCCTTCGACCGGCTGGTGCGACAGCTTGCTGGTGGCGGTGATGTCGCCGATGGCTTCCATCGAGGTCACCAGGTAGATCACCACCATTGGGATGAACAGGCTCCAGGAGAAACCGAGGCCGAAGTGCAGCGGCATCGGCACCTGGAACAGCTTGGCCTCATGCATGCCGGTGAAATCCAGGCGACCCAGGTAGGCGGCCAGGGCATAGCCGATGGCCAGGGCGATGATGATGGCGCAGCTGCGCAGCCACACCAGCGGCAGGCGGTTGAGCAGGATGATGGCGGCCAGTACCACGCCCGACAGCAGCAGGTTCTCGCCGTTGGCGAAGGTGCCGTTGCCCATCGCTGCGTAGCCGCCGCCCATGCTGATCAGGCCGACCTTGATCAGCGTCAGGCCGATCATCAGCACCACGATGCCGGTGACCAGCGGGCTGATCAGGCGCTTGATGAACGGCAGGATGCGCGACACGCTCATCTCGATGAACGAGCCGGCGATGACCACGCCGAAGATCGCCGCCATCACCGTTTCTACCGCCATGCCCTGGTTGACTAGCAGCACGCCACCAGCGATCAGCGGGCCGACGAAGTTGAAGCTGGTGCCCTGCACGATCAACATGCCGGCGCCGAACGGGCCGAAGCGGCGGCACTGCACGTAGGTGGCGATGCCGGAGATGACCAGGCTCATCGACACGATGATATTGGTGTCACGCGCCGACACCCCGATGGCCTGGCAGATCAGCAGGCTGGGAGTCACGATTGGGACGATGATCGCGAGCAGGTGCTGTAGGGTGGCGAGCAACGCGGCTAGCGGGCGTGGCTTGTCGTCCAGACCGTAGAGCAGCTCGTTGCGTGCTTCGGGGATTTGAGGGTTGTTCATGGCAGTCAACCCGGAAAAACCGGCGATTCTACCCGAGAGCACTGCGCAGGGGCATGGCGCTCGATAAGCTTCTATTGCGATTGATTCCCATCATCTGTTAGCGTGCGCGATCTTTTCCTCTGCGTCTCACGGTGCTCTCTTGTCGACCTGGAATGCACAGCTCGCTCGCCTGTTTCTCGAACAGAGAAAGGCGCTGGAGGCTTTTGTAGCCCGGCGCACTGGCAATCGGCAGGTTGCGGCAGACCTGACTCAGGAAGCGTTCTTGCGCCTGGCACGCATGCCCGGCGATGAGCGCATCGACAACCTGCGGGCCTTTCTCTTCACGGTGGCCGGTAATCTGGTGCTTGATCACCAGCGCCAGGCTGCCCGCCGTGGCCTGGTTGAAGGCGAACTGCCGGAGGACGAGCCGGCCTGTACCACGCCGGGGCTGCCCGAGCACCTGGCTGCCGAACAGGAACAGAGCCTGCTGCGTGACGCTATTGCCGCCTTGCCCGAACAGCGCCGACGCATCTTCCTGCTCTATCACGTCGAAGGGCTGGCGTATCGCGAGATCGCCGAGCGCGAGGCGACGACCGCGCGCAGCGTGGAATATCATCTGCGCCAGGCCCTGATCGGCTGCCGCAGCTTCGTCAAGGCACGCCTGCACTCGAAATCCCACCCAAGGACTCCCCAGCCATGACCGACGACGAGCTGTTTGCCCAGGCCAGTGCCTGGCATTTTCGTCTGCAGGCCGAGGATGCCAGCGACGAGGATCGCCTCGGCTTCGAAGCCTGGCTGGCGCAGGGTGATGCGCAGGCGCATGCCTGGGACGAGGCGCAACTACTGTTGGCGGCCTTGCAGCCCGCGGCTCGCCGTATGCAGCCGCAGGCGCCGCCGCGCCGTCGTCGTACGTTGCCCTGGGCCGCCGCCGCGCTGTTGCTGCTGGCCTTGGGTGTGGTCTGGCAAACGCCCTGGTCGGATCGCTTGCGCGCCGATCACTACACCGCTGTGGGCGAGAGCGAAGTCATCGAGTTGGCCGACGGTTCGCGTATCGAACTCAACACCGATGCAGCGGTGAGAGTCGAACTCACGGATAACGAGCGCCGGGTGCATCTGCTGCGTGGCGAGGCCTGGTTCGAAGTCGCACACAATGCGAATCGGCCGTTTGTGGTGCAGAGCGGGCATACCCGCGTGCGAGTGCTGGGTACTCGCTTCAGCGTGTCACGCCTGGGTGAACACACGCGCGTGCAACTGGCCGAAGGCCGCGTCGAGACCATGGTCGAGGGCAGTGGCAAGGCGATCCTGGCACCGGGGGAGGCTGTCGAGGCCGCGCCGGGCTACCTGAGTGCGGTGCAAACCTTCGAACCGGCCGCAGCGTTCGCCTGGCGCCAACGGCAACTGGTGTTCCGCCAACAGCCGCTGGGCGAGGTGGTTGCCGAGCTCAATCGCTACTGGCCGGGGTATGTGCTGATCTCCGACTCGACACTTGAGCGCAAGGCGGTTTCCGGCGTATTCGAGATCGACAAACCGGAAGCGGTGCTGCGGGCGTTGCAACTGACGCTCGGGCTGCGGGTGGATCGTTATTCGCCCTACCTGACGTTGCTGCGCGAGGCTGCTCCCCAGCCTTGAGTGCCGGCTCTCCAGCTTTGAACCTGTTCGAAGTCTGCTGCGCGCTGGTGCGACTACATCATCGTATTTCTTGCCGCAGCCACTCATGCGCTGCTAATGGTACTCCTTGATTTTCCGGATCTTTATCGCTGGCCGAAGGCGTGCCCGAAACTCCACTCACACAAGCCGAAAAATATTTTCAGGGTTTTCTGCAGGGCTGGCGTCCTTGGTTACTGAGGCGAAATAAAAAGCACTCGCAATAAGACGAGTGCAACGCCGAATACCGATTTCGATCACCGGGGAACCCACCATGCAACACGCTACTCGCGGCCTGCCGACTTTGTTGTCCCTTGCCATCGCCATGGCCATTTCCGCGCCACTCCTGGCCCAGGCCGCCGAACCTGCGCAGGCGCAGAGCAGCACCTACCGTTTCGACATCCCAGCGCAGACGCTCGATGGCGCCCTGGCTGGGTTCTCAGCCGTAACGCGCATCCAGGTACTGGTGCCGGCCGAGCTGACCCAGGGCATTCGTTCCCCCGGTCTGGCCGGTAGTCATGCGGCGAACGAGGCGCTGGCTCGTCTGCTGGCCGGTACCGGTCTGGCAGCCCGTTTCGTCGATGGCGATACGGTGACGTTGGAGCAATCGCAGGCGGGCAATGGTGCGCTGGAATTGGACGCGATGACCATTATCAGCAACCAGTTGGGGGCGATCACCGAGGGCTCGCAGAGCTACACGCCGGGCACCATCGCTACCGCCACGCGGCTGGTGCTGACGCCTCGGGAAACGCCGCAGTCGATCAGTGTGATAACCCGGCAGGAAATGGATGACTTCAACCTCACCTCCATTGATGACGTCATGCGTCGAACGCCTGGAGTCAGTGTTGCGACCCTGGATACCGAGCGCACTGACTATTACGCCCGTGGCTTTGCCATCAACAATTTTCAATACGATGGCATTCCCATGCAGCGCAGTATCGGTTACTCAGCGGGCAACACTCTGAGTGACATGGCCATTTATGACCGTGTCGAAGTACTCAAGGGTTCAACCGGCCTGCTGACTGGCAGTGGGGATCCCGGGGCTACGATCAACCTGATTCGTAAGAAGCCCACTTATGAGTTTCAGGGGCATGCATCTATCGGGGCGGGTACTTGGGATAATTACCGCAGTGAGTTGGATCTCGGTGGTCCGTTGAACGAAAGCGGTACTGTGCGGGGTCGTGCTGTTGCCGCCTATCAGGACAAGCAGTCGCACCTGGATCACTATCAGCGCAAAACCTCGGTGTTCTATGGCGTCCTGGAACTCGACCTATCGCCTGAAACCGTGCTGACCGCCGGTGCCGACTATCAGGATAACGAACCCAAGGGATCGACCTGGTTTGGCATCCCCGTTTACAACAGCAACGGCGAATTCAACAAGGTCTCTCGCTCGTTCAATCCGGCCGCAAACTGGAGCCAATGGGAGCAGTACACCCGGACGGTGTTTGCGACGCTGGAACACACCCTTGCCAGCGGTTGGGTAGCCAAGTTGCAGTTGAATCATCAGATCAATGGTTACGACCTACGAGCTGGCTCTGTGGGTGCAGGGTTCCCCAATCCAGCCGACGGAAGTGGTGCCAGTATCTGGAAGGGCAGTTATGTTGGTAAAACAACGAGCAATGCGGCAGATCTGTATGCCAGTGGGCCTTTCCAGCTGTTGGGGCGTGAGCACGAACTGGTCGTTGGCGGCAGTGTTTCCCGGCGCAAACTGACGAGCGAAGGGCAGTGGGCCGGAGCAAGCGTTATTGATGACTTCTACGGTTGGGATGGTGAATACCCTGAACCCAACTGGGCTCGAGTGGATGCAGCAGATCAGGTCGTTCGCGAGAATGGTGTCTATCTGGCCTCCCGCTTCAACCTGCGGGACGACTTGAAACTCCTGCTAGGTACACGCCTGGCTAATTACAGGAGCGACAACGCTACGGAGTCTGGTGTCGTTGTTCCATACGCCGGGCTGGTGTACGACTTGAACAGCGTATTGTCCGTTTACGGCAGCTATACCAGCATCTTCAAACCACAAACCAATCAAGATGAACAGGGCCGTACCCTTGACCCGCTGGAGGGTAACAATGCCGAGGTGGGTTTGAAACTAGCCCTTTTCGACGGTCGCCTGAATGCGAGCGCGGCATACTTCGAACTGAAACAGGACAACTTTGCCCAGAGCACTGGCAATCGAACGCCGAGTGGCAATACCGCCTACCGCGCAATCAGTGGTGTTGAGACGAAGGGTTATGAATTGGAGGTTTCTGGCCAGTTGACCCAGCAGTGGCAGATACATGCGGGTTTCAATCATCAGACTCCGCGTCGCAATGGTGAGCCCGTTGCGACACTGGCCCCCGAGAAGCAGTTCAGTCTGTATTCCAGCTATAAGTTGCAAGGTGCTCTGAGCGGGCTGACGCTGGGAGGTGGTGCCCGCTGGCAGGATACGACCTGGTATCCGATAAACCATCCAACTTTGGGCAAGGTCAACCACACCACTGGTAGCTACTGGTTGGTCGATGCCAGTGCCCGCTATGCGTTCGACGAGCATGTCTCGACCATGCTCACTGTTACCAACCTCTTGGACAAAAAGTACTACAGCCTCTTTGATAGCACTTATGCCTGGGGTGAGCCACGTAGCGTGACGGCCAGTCTGCGCTACGATTTTTGAACGATTGGATGGTTGGCACAGATGGATGAAAAGAGCGTCATTCACCCTACCTGTAGGGGCTAACCGGAATGAAAAGGGCTGCCCACGAGGCAGCCCTTTTACGTTGCGCAGGGTGGAAGACGCTGCATCCTTCCACCACCTCGGTGTGAATCAGTCTACTTCGGTGAACTGGATGATCTCCACCCAGTAGCCGTCCGGATCCTTGATGAAGGCGATGTCGCGCATGCGCCCGTCGGTCAGGCGCTTATGGAAGTCCACGCCGAGGTCTTCGAAGCGCTGGCAGGCGGCCTTGATATCCGGCACCGAGACGCACAGGTGGCCGAAGCCGCGCGGGTCGCTGTTGCCGCTATGGTAGGAAAATTCCGGGTCTTTTTCGGTACCGTAGTTGTAGGTCAGCTCCAGCACGCCGGGGATGGATTTGCGCCACTGGTGACGGGCTGCCGGGTCGGTCGGTATCTGCGACTTGTCGGCAATCAGCGCGAGGAAGTACAGGCTGAACTCGGCGTCGGGGAAGTCCTTCTTCTCTAGCAGGGTGAAGCCCAGCACGCGGGTGTAGAAATCCAGCGATTTGGTCAGATCCTTCACGCGGATCATGGTGTGGTTGTAGACGAAGTCGGCGGTGGCGACGTCGGGCTTGGCGGTCACGCCGGGCAGGGTGTTCAGTTCGTCGAGGGTCATGGGGTTCTCCATCAGGCGTGAAAAAGCAGTACCTGTCTAGGTGGACGCGGCGATGGCGTTTTTCAAGGCAGGTGATCGGGTTATAGGGCAGCGAGCGACTCGCATGGGTTCCCGGCAGGGTGGCAACTGGGCCACAGGCAGCGGGGTAGCGTAGGCGTGGTTGGGCGCAAAGCATCGCGGCTGAAGCCGCTCCTACAAAGTATGAGTGCGTAGGGTGGACAACGCTGTTTTTGTCCACCGTGGGCTGGCACGGCGGTGGACGGGTTTCAGACCCGCAGCGTGATCAGCTCGGCCCGTGCCCGGCCATCCTCGATATGCAGGAGGCCAACGCCGATGGGCAGCTTGAAGCGCCGTGGCCCGGCGCTGCCAGGGTTGAGGTAGAACACGCCGTTACGTTCCTCGTGTAACGGCTTGTGCGAATGGCCGGCGATCACCACGTCGATGCCCCGCTCAGCCGGGTCGATATCCAGTTGCTTGAGATCGTGCAATACATGCAGCGTGACGCCGCCAAACGTCAGCGTCAGACGTTCGGGGATGGCATCGACCCAGGCGTCCTGGTCGTTGTTGCCACGCACCACCGACAGCGGCGCGATGCGCTGCAGCTCGGCCAGGATATGCGGCCCGCCGATATCGCCGGCATGGATCAGGTGGTCGACGCCCTGCAACGCCGCCAGTGCCTCGGGGCGCAGCAGGTTGTGGGTGTCTGCGATCAGGCCGATGCGCATAGGCTGATAATCATTGGCACGCATTACATCCGCTCCGTGCAAATAAAGGCGGTAGAGCAGGGCTCTGTAGGTATTCACCCAGGCTATTTAGATCCAGCGCTAATGTACGTCAGGGCCAACTGACATCCAGCACGCGCACAAACACCTTTTTCTGCTCCTCCTCTGAAAGCTGGCTTTCCAATTGAGCTTTTAGCTAATTGGGTGTCGAGGGTTTTGGCTTCCTTGCTGGTGGGATTTTCAGTTCCTTGCTGTCGCCAAACCAAAGCACCAAATAGATTCCGTGGCCTGCAGACTTCGGTGCATGTGCATATTGGGTAATGAGTTGATCGTGCAGAGCTGTCCATAGCTTTTCGTGATCGTCACGCTTGATCTCAATTGGCAGTGCCAATTGGTTGCGGTAGTCGAGATGAAGATCGGCGCGCTTGTCGCCTGCATGGTCATATTCCGGAGCAATGCCAATGCCGTGCGCATCCAGGCGTGAGCGCAAGCGGGCCAATAGGACATCGCGGCATAGGTTCTCCCCGCGGCGGTTGCGCGGCTGCCTAGTGGGAATATTCCAGAACATCCGATAGCCGTCGTCATTGGCGTGGCGTAGTTCATGGGCGATGTCGTCTAGATGGCACAAGGTCAGGTGCATAAGATCGGTGACACTTGCTGGCGCCTGGTTGGCTAGCACATCGGCGACCGCTTCCAAACCAAGGAATTGGAATTCAGCTTCCCTCTTGCGTGCTTTCTGCTGCTCCAATGTGCTCCGAATACGGTAGTGCTGAGACGCCAGAATTGGGATATCAAGCAGGCGCTGAAGCTCATTGCGGGCTTCTGCCGTAGTTTGCGTACCCAACCAGTCGATCATCCCGCGCAGTTCCTCACTCAGATCCATCGCTGCAGTGACGAAGCCTCCTCGGCCCCGTTCCATATCAGCGTGCCGGATAAGTGTCTCGATCAAACGGCCCAGAATACGTTCGGGCTGGGAGGGGCGTAGGGCCTGTAGCTGAATACCTTGCATCAGGACTTCCACCGCTAGCTGCATGGCTACATCGGCCTCCTCTGCTTCGCCGAGGCGTTGCCAGAATTCCTCTGATTCGTCAGCGCTGCCAGTCAGAACCTGTAGCGCCAGCCACAGAAGGCGCTGTTCAGCATTGAGTTGTGGTGACTTCAACTTTTGCCGTGTCAGCGCAGCGAGACATTCTGGAGCAAAAATTAGAGCTGCTTTCAGCAACTGGCGCAGGTCATAGAGCTGCTGTGCAGTGGCTGTTTCTGGAAATTGCTGCAGCAATTCTGGGCTTGCTAACTGGGCGACCTGTGCATAAGCAACATCTTTGGCCAATAAGTACGCGATGCCTGCAGAGGTATTGCCAGCAGCGAAAGTACTAGTCGCATGCCGGATCAATACGTGGGAAAACAGTTTGGGCCTCTGCTGCGCGGTTTGTGCACACCAGGTGCGAAGATCATCCAGCCCGAAGTATGGTGTACAGAGATAGATGGCGAGCAGTAACTCAACTTGATCATCGGGTAACGCGACTACCTGCTCGGGTGTCTCTGTCCAGCTCAGTTGCAGGCCAAGCAGACACGGCAGGCTAATGTAATGACGCTTTCCGGCTTGATTCAGAGCGATGATCTCTGCTGCAGAGGGCAGGTTCGAGCGCTGTAGGCATCTTCGGAAACCAGACTCGGCTGCCTGCATGAGAGCATCACCCAGATCGCTGTAGCTGGAAAAACGGGCGCTGATAGTGTCCCCTTTAATATCCGAGAAGTGAGCTAGCCAAACCATCGCAAGGTGCTCTAGCAGGCTAGCCGAGGCTGTACCGGCGGCAATAACAGCCAGTTCGGGAGTAATTTTTTGAGTGCGCCGGTGGCGTTGCTCAGCCTGTTTCCTTTTGTAGCTGCGAGTGCGTGCAGCATCTTTCAAACGCCAACTTTCCTGCTCAAGATCACAGATCAACCAGTCGTTTAACCAGTGCGCTCGCTCTGGAAAATCCTGCGCCCACGTTTCAAGAGTCTCCAGCGATAGCCCCTCTGCGCCACGTTGTTGTACCAGTGCACCAACCGCGTTCTGAGCATGGATTTTGGCAATCGACTCCTCTGGCATGCCTGCCAGGTGGAGGTGCCAAAGTCCAATGTCTGCTGGTGGTGCGGCGTTATGCAAGTGGAGGGAGGGGATATGCCTACTATCGTTTGCAACAGCTTGGACACACTGCGTAAGTACGGCTTTGTATTTCTCAGGATGCTGTTCGAGCCAGCTCTGAACCTGTAATCGAGAGTCTTGCTCCCGGCTGAAATAGCCATGTTGATTAGCTCCAACCCCCAGCCAGTTGAAAAGCTGCTCACCCGTGGCGGACTCACCGAACTCCTTGAGAGTACGAACAAGTAATCGATCAACCGAACGGGAAAGCATCCCTTCGGTTCTATCCTCATCAAGAAAGTCGCTCTTGGTGCAGAGCCCATCCAGCAACGCCGGCAACTGATTTGTCGGCGCGCGTTCCGATAGTCCATGCTCCAAGAACATCCGGTAGCCTCCAATCAGATGCGTGTTCTTGGGCGGATGAAGGCAATCGAGCAGCTCTTCCGGCATCAAATAATCCGGATACATCCGATCTAGCAGTTGGCTTAGCAACTCGTCATCTTCGTCTTCAACATCACTGCTGCATATTTGTGACAGCAGGGATTTGCTTTCTGCTGGAGAGGCCATTTTCAGCCAAATACTGAGCGCGCTATTACGGAGCCGTGGCCAGAGCGAAGCGTCTTTGATTATCGCGAGCAGCGGCGCTGCCAAGGTGGCATCAGCATGCCCGTATTCGAGAATATCCAGCACACAGTCCATATGTGACTGGGTTGTATCATCGCGCTCGGAAGCCAGCAGAATGCGTTGAAAGTCCTCAAGCAGCGACTCGTCTGCCAAGGCTCTGAACCCAGACATGTCTTGCCAAAGGTGCCAGCGATATCCGGGGAATCTCTCCGCTTGCTGACGCAGGGCCTGCAGCAGGTAGCGCTTGTCTGCAGTGCTGAATGGGCCGACATCGCCATACAGCACGATGCCAAGAGGATCTGCTTCTATCAGGCGCCTACGTATTGATGTGCTTTGTTGCGCTAGCCATGCGAGTAGCCCCCGCAAGTCGGCGACTACTCCTCCGTCGAAGCCGAGTAACAGGTTGAGTAGCCGGCCATGGGGAAGACTCTCCCGATCCAGCTTGTCCGCCAGCCATCTTGCTGCCAGATATTCGGCGATGCTGCGGTGGTGAGGGATAAGATGATGGGCGTTGCCAGGGGCGGGGGTGAATAACGCGGACTGTAGTGCTTTTCTGGCTGCAGCAGGAATCTCTGGTTTGAACTGCTTAAGTTCTGGATAGTTATTGCCGCTGGAGTCTGCGTCGCTGGAAATGCCAGCCTTGCTCGATAGTAACTGCACAGCGAACAACTGCCCTGCCGCTTTCAACAAGGTGTCGTTATCGACCGCTTTGGCTTCACTGGTTTGTCGGTGGCGAACATTGTTTTCTTCCGCCAGTTTCTCGCAGGCGAGTCGATAGACCTCGTTGCGGTTTTCCGGCCATTTCTCACCGCTGACGGCCCTCGCCATCAGACCGAGCATCTGTGGGTTGCTCAGCAGCGCGGCAATACCGTGGCGCTCGGCTTGCTCGATAAAAGCTTTGGGGTCGATGACGTTGTAATTGCTGTGCAGGATTCGCTGAATGTCCTCGCTGCTCAGCGGGCACAGCTGCAATATCATCAATAGGCCATCGGGGCTGGCGCCTTGCAGATCAGCGATGTCGGTCGAGCCATACCAGTCAGCTGCGCGGCAGGAGAGTCGGAAAGCAGGTTTGCCAAGCTGCAGTAGTTGTTGGCGGATGCGTAGAGGTAGGCTGTCAGCACCTGCGGAGCGGGCCTCATCCAGTGCATCGATGAACAGGGTTTTCTCGCGCCACTCCTCTAGCGGCGGTGTCGTGTTTATAAGTTCGTTCACCGTGACATATACGCCCTCGACCTCCAGAGCGGCCTGCTTCAGGGCTTCACTCTTGCCTGCTCCGGGCTCGCCCAGCAGAACCCATGCAGGCGTCATGCGAAAGTTGGCGAGTGGTAACTCTTCTAGCCTCTGTTCTTTGTCCTGCGTTTCAGCAACTTTCTGCACTCGCCTGGCTACCAGCATCGTCCTTACCCCTCAAATCCTGCATGCCTAGCAGAATACAGGGCTGATCAGTGGCGCAGAAAGCAAAGCGCCCCGCTATTGCGGGGCGCTTTTTAAACTACTGAATAGGATCAACCGTCCAGCAACGCCTTGTCGCGCACCGCACCCTTGTCGGCGCTGGTGGCCAGCAGGGCGTAGGCCTTCAGCGCGGTGGTGACTTTGCGCGGACGCTTCTCTACCGGCTTCCAGCCTTTCTTGTCCTGCTCGACCCGGCGTGCAGCCAGTTCTTCATCGCTGATCAACAGGTTGATCGAGCGGTTGGGAATGTCGATCAGCACTTTGTCGCCGTTCTGTACCAAGCCAATCGCGCCACCAGCAGCGGCTTCCGGCGAAGCGTGGCCGATGGACAGGCCCGAGGTGCCGCCGGAGAAACGGCCGTCGGTCAGCAGGGCACAGGCTTTGCCCAGGCCTTTGGACTTCAGGTACGACGTCGGGTAGAGCATCTCTTGCATGCCCGGGCCGCCTTTCGGGCCTTCGTAGCGGATGATGACGATGTCGCCTTCTTTCACTTCATCGGCGAGGATGCCGCGCACGGCGCTGTCCTGGCTTTCGAAGATCTTGGCGTTGCCTTCGAACACGTGGATGGATTCATCCACACCGGCGGTTTTCACCACGCAGCCGTCGAGGGCGATGTTGCCGTAGAGCACGGCCAGGCCGCCTTCTTGTGAGTAAGCATGCTCGACACTGCGGATGCAGCCGTTTTCACGGTCGTCATCGAGGGTGTCCCAGCGGGTGCTCTGGCTGAATGCGGTCTGGGTCGGGATGCCTGCCGGGCCGGCCTTGAAGAAGTGGTGCACGGCTTCGTCGGTGGTCTGGGTGATGTCCCATTTGGCGATGGCTTCGGCCATGGAGGCGCTGTGTACAGTTGGCAGGTCGGTGTGCAGCAAACCGCCACGGGCCAGCGAGCCGAGGATGCTGAAGATGCCGCCGGCGCGGTGCACGTCTTCCATGTGGTACTTCTGGATATTCGGCGCGACCTTGCACAGTTGCGGTACACGGCGCGAAAGGCGGTCGATATCACGCAGGTCGAAATCGATCTCGGCTTCCTGGGCAGCGGCCAGCAAGTGCAGGATGGTGTTGGTGGAACCGCCCATGGCGATGTCCAGGGTCATGGCGTTTTCGAACGCTTTGAAGTTGGCGATATTGCGCGGCAACACCGATTCATCACCTTCGCCGTAGTAGCGTTTGCACAGCTCGACAGCGGTGCGGCCGGCCTGCAGGAACAACTGCTCGCGGTCGCTGTGGGTGGCCAGGGTGGAACCGTTGCCCGGCAAGGCCAGGCCCAGAGCTTCCACCAGGCAGTTCATCGAGTTGGCGGTGAACATGCCGGAGCACGAACCGCAGGTCGGGCAGGCGCTGCGCTCGTATTCCGCGACCTTCTCGTCAGAAGCGCTGGAATCGGCGGCGATGACCATGGCGTCGACCAGGTCGAGGCCGTGGGAGGCGAGTTTGGTCTTGCCGGCTTCCATCGGGCCGCCGGAGACGAAGATCACCGGCACATTCAGGCGCAGGGCGGCCATCAGCATGCCGGGGGTGATCTTGTCGCAGTTCGAGATGCACACGATGGCGTCGGCGCAGTGGGCGTTGACCATGTACTCGACGGAGTCGGCGATGATCTCGCGGCTCGGCAGCGAGTACAGCATGCCGTCGTGGCCCATGGCGATGCCGTCATCCACGGCGATGGTGTTGAATTCTTTGGCTACGCCGCCGGCACGCTCGATCTCGCGGGCGACCAGTTGGCCCAGGTCCTTCAGGTGCACGTGGCCGGGTACGAACTGGGTGAAGGAGTTGGCGATGGCGATGATCGGCTTTTTAAAGTCTTCGTCCTTCATCCCGGTAGCGCGCCACAGGGCGCGGGCGCCGGCCATGTTGCGGCCGTGGGTGGAGGTCTTCGAGCGGTAATCAGGCATGACGGATTCCTGCGGCTAATTCGGTTATGTGTGCGGTGAGCGTCTTGGCGCGACGATTAGCGCTCTGGCGAGGCGGCATGACGAAACGGGATCACCGTTCGTGCGGCCTGGGCTCACAGGCCCGCCGGAGGATGTCTGGCGGGAAATGAGTCGATTCTACGCCGCCGTAGGCAGCAAGGGAAAGGCTGGTGGGCGCGCTGTGCGAGGCGTCTCGCCACTGTCGATGCGCTGCGAGCTCGTGTGTACCGTCAGAAGGCGTATGCCAGTTGCGCCCATATGCGCGGCTGGTGCTCGGTGATGGCCCCACGCTCCAGAGTAGTAGTCCAGGCTAGGGCGCTCTGCGCCCGTTTGGGCTAGGCAGTGTTTAATATCGGAGGCAGAGCGTCCATGGAGGCATTCCCACGCTGAGCGTGAGGAGCGATCTGATATGGTTTTGTGCTGTTCCTGCACAAGCCACTGCTGCGTTATCCCCGGTAGTGACGCGATTGCCGGTTGCCCTGATGCGCTAGCCAATATTCTTCGCTGAAGCGCCTCCCAAGGCCCGACGCGGTTCTTGGCGGCGGGTAGCCACGATGGGGCGTTAGCCTTGCTGACGATTGAGCGGTTTCGCACTACTTACCCCGCAAGAATTGCCGCCGGTATGTGCGCCAGTGGTAGTTCGCGGTCTACCGCGCCGATTTTCATGGCTTCTTTGGGCATGCCGTAAACCACACAACTGGCTTCGTCCTGGCCCAATGTGCGTGCGCCGGCTTCGTGCATCTCGCGCAGACCACGGGCACCGTCGTCGCCCATGCCGGTCATGATGATGCCGGTGGCGTTGCCCCCAGCGGCGCGGGCGGTGGAGCGGAACAGCACATCCACCGAGGGTTTGTGGCGGCTTACCGGCGGGCCGTCTACCACTTCGACCAGGTATTGCGCACCGCTGCGTTTGAGCAGCATATGCCGGCCGCCGGGGGCGATTAGCGCGCGGCCAGGCATTACGCGGTCGCCGTGTCGGGCTTCGAGAACCTCCAGCTCGCACAGGCCATTGAGGCGTTCGGCAAAGGCGGCGGTAAAGCGCTCAGGCATGTGCTGAACGATGACGATGCCAGGGCAGACGCGGGGCAGGGCGGTGAGGATGTACTCTAGCGCCTGGGTGCCGCCGGTGGAGGTGCCGATGGCGACGATACGTTCGGTGGTACGGCTCATGGCGCTTTGGCCTGCAGGCATTACCGCATCTGCGCTGAGTTTGGCCGGTACGGCGAGGGGTTTGTCTTTGCCCAAGCGGCGGACGTTTGCCCGGGCGGCGGCCTTGACCGCGTTAACCAGGTCGTCGCTGGCATTGATCAGGAACTTGCTGAGGCTGGCCTGGGGTTTGGTGACGATGCTCACCGCGCCGGCTGCCAGTGCCTGCATGGTGGTGGCGGCACCTTTTTCGGTCAGGGTCGAGCAGATCACCACGGGTGTCGGGCGTTCGGCCATCAGTTTTTTCAGGAAGGTGATGCCGTCCATGCGTGGCATTTCCACGTCCAGCACGATGACGTCCGGCCAATCGCGCTGCATCTTATCTTGGGCGAACAGCGGGTCGGCGGCGGTGCCGATGACCTGGATCGCCGGGTCGGCGTCGAGTACCGAGGACAGCACCTGGCGAACCACGGCCGAGTCGTCGACGATCATGACTTTGATGGGTTTCATGGCAGTTGTATTCCCGAGGAGCTACCGGGGGGGCATGGCCGGTGGCGATTGTTTCAGGGCTATCTGACCGTTCCAAATATCGAAGATCAGGTTTCTGTGGCCGATGCCGCCCACGTGCTCGCCGTGGCAGACCAGCCCATGTTTGCTAATCAGTTCTCTGGCCATTTCTACATTTTGCAGGCCGATGTGGTTGCGTTTGCTGGCGAGCAGCGCCGGGAACATATGTCCGCCGCCGAAAATCCTCGCCTGGTATTCGCTGAAGCGGGTGCCGCTGGCGTCGATTTCTTCGCGCAACAAGCTCATGACCTCGTCGCCATAGCGCCCATCGGGGTGCGCGCGGGAACCGCTGCGCGCTGGCAGCATGAAGTGGCTCATGCCGCCCAAGTGTGCTCGCGGGTGCCAAAGCACCAGTGATACACAGGAGCCCAATAGTGTGCGGATACGGGTGTAAGGACCGCCGAAGTGGTAGTCGCCAGGGCGCAGGTAAACTTCGGCGATGGAGGGTCTGTTAGGCATCGGGTTTGCGGTATATCGACGGTTTGACGAGTTTGAGCGTGTCGTCAACGCCGTTGAGGCTTTCCGAGTGGCTGATGATAAAGAAACCGCCAGGCCGTAGGTGCTTAATCAGACGTGTGACCACTTGGCGCTTGGTTTCGGCGTTGAAGTAGATCATCACGTTGCGCAGGAAGATCGTGTCGAACAGGCCGTGGTCCGGCAGTGCGGCATTCAGGTTGATCTGTTCGAAGCGAATGCGCTTGCGTAGCGCCGGAGTGATCATCATGCGGCCCTGATTGTCGTCGACTCCGCGTAGGCAGTGTTTAATCCGGAGATGGGACGGGATGTGTTGGCTGTCTTCCAGGTCGTAGACGCCGGTGCGCGCGCGTTCGAGGATGCGCGTGCTGATATCCGAGGCAAGGATTTCCCAGGGCCGTTCGCCGAGCGTATCGGCCAGCAGCAGGGCCAGCGTGTAAGGCTCTTCGCCACTGGAACAGGCACCGCTCCAGATGCGCAGCGGCCGGCCATTTGGCACCGCACCCGGTTTAATCAGCTGTTCGCGGAGGAAGTCGAAGTGCTTGGGTTCGCGAAAAAAGTAGGTTTCATTGGTGGTTAGCAGGTCGACGCAGACCTGCAACTCGGCGGCGTCTTTGCTCAGGCGATGAAAGTACTCGCCGTAACTGGCCATGCCGAAGGTGCGCAGGCGTTTGTTCAGGCGGCCGGCCACCAGAGGCTTCTTGGCATCGGAAAGATGAATGCCGGCGATCTGGTGGATGAGCTGACGGAACTGGCCGAACTCTCGGTCAGAGAGTGCGGCGGGGCTGGTTTCATGCATATCAGTTCTGGCCGTCTTCTACGCCTTGCCGCCCAGCCTGGCCGAGCAGCGCCATCTCCTCAGCCGAGAGCACTTTGCCGACGTCGAGCATCACCACCAGACGTTCGTCCAGCTTGCCCATGCCGAGGATAAAGTCGGCACGGATGCGGCCACCGAAGCTCGGCGTCGGTTCGATTTCTGCGGCGGAAATCTCGCGTACTTCGTTGACCGCGTCGACCACCATGCCGATCACCTGGGTGACACCGTGCTGCTGGATTTCCAGGATCACGATGCAGGTGCGTGTACCGATGGTCGTGGCGTTGCCGCCAAAGCGCAGGCCTAGATCAATCACCGGCACCACAGCGCCGCGCAGGTTGATCACGCCGAGAATGCTTGGCGGCATCATCGGCACGCTGGTCAACTGGCCGTACTCGATAATTTCGCGTACGGCATGGATCTCAACGGCGAACAGTTCCTGAGTAAGCGTAAAGGTCAGGTACTGGCCCGCCGTTGCGGTGGCACCGGGCAGGCGCCGTGGTTCGGCACTCATGGCTCACTCCTGGAAACGCACATAACCGGCAGGCAGGCCAGCCATGTGAGTCGAGGAATTGCTATCGCTGTCTCGCGATGAGCGTGCCGGTTTGCTTGGGCGTTGGTTTTTGCTGTTGCTGCGTGGCGCGGTGGCCGAGTTGCTGCGTTCGCCGCTGCCTGTGAGCTGGAAGAAGTCCATGAGCTGTTGCAGCTGTTCGGCCTGGCTGCTCATTTCTTCAGAGGTGGCTGCCAGTTCTTCAGACGCCGAGGCGTTCTGCTGGGTGAGCTCGCTGAGCTGGTTCATGGCGGTGTTGATCTGGCTCACCCCGCTGCTTTGCTCTTCCGATGCTGCGGCAATTTCCTGGACCAGGTCAGATGTCTTGGCAATGGATGGGACGATCTCGTCGAGCAGGGAGCCTGCGCGCTCGGCCAGGGCCACGCTGTTTTTCGCCACTTCACCGATTTCCTGGGCGGCTATCTGGCTGCGCTCGGCCAGCTTGCGTACTTCTGCGGCAACCACGGCGAAGCCTTTGCCGTGTTCGCCGGCACGGGCAGCTTCGATGGCGGCGTTGAGGGCGAGCAGGTTGGTCTGGTAGGCGATGTCGTCGACGATGCCGATTTTGTCGGCAATGGTTTTCATTGCGCGCACGGTGTCCTTGACTGCCTGGCCGCCTTCGCCTGCTTCGGTGGATGCCTTGCTGGCCATGCCGTCGGTAACGCGGGCGTTTTCGGTGTTCTGCGAGATCGAGGCCGACATTTGCTCCATCGAGGCGCTGGTTTCTTCGACCGACGCGGCTTGTTCGGAGGCTGCCTGGCTCATGCTTTGCGCAGTTGAGGAAATTTCTTCCGAAGCGCTGGATAGCGAGTCGGCGGAGCTGCGCACCTCGGTGATGATTTGCGAAAGACGGGTGGACATGTTGTTGATCGAGGCCAGCATGCTGCTGGTGTCGTTGGGGTTGACCCGGACCTGAGTGCGCAGGTCGCCTTCGGCAATACGGGTTACCACTTCAGCCGCGTAGGCCGGCTCTCCGCCCAGTTGTTTGAGCAGGCTGCGGGTGATCAACCAGCCCAGCAGGACGGTAAGCAGCAAGGCGATACCGCCGATGATCAGCAACTGCAGGCGAGCACTCTCGTAGAGCTCGGTCGCTTCATCCGAACTGTTGAGCATAAGTTCGCTTTGGTACTTGATCAGTGCTTCAGCCGCTTCGAGCAGTTGGTTGTTGGCCGGGATCAGCTCGTTGAAAACATAGGCCTCGGCCCGGTCTTTATCACTCAACAGCTTGAACAACTCGTCATAGTGTTTGCCAACCTTGTCGCGTGCGGCATTGACGTCGGCGAGCTTTTCCTTACCGCCGGCGCTGGTAATCGACTGTGAAAGTTTTTCGGCTGCATCAGCGCGTTTTTCTCTGCTGGCGCTAATTAAATCGATGTTTTTCTGAGCGGTCGCAGAATCCTCAGACAGGATGATGTCGCGTATGTAGCGAGCCTGGTTGAGCGTTTCTATCTGGATGGTCATCGCCTGACGCACTTTGGGATAGTCATCCTCAACCATGATGGTCGAAGCATCATTAATGGTGCTCATGCGAGCAACACTCAGCGTAATGCAGACCAACAGCAGCAGCAGAACCGTGCCGAAGCCAAGGCCGAGTTTGGTGGACACACGAAGATCTTTGAACATGGCTCATTCCTCAAGGGGCTGGCTGTGGCACTTATTTAGGTCGGGACTGCTTGTTTTTCGTCTGGATTGGTCGACAGTTCGCGGATGGCGAGGGTGTTTGCGATGGTCAGTACGATGATGAAATCATCCTGTCGGCGAACCATGGCCTGGATAAAGTCGCTGCGTACGGGGTTGCCGAACGCGGGTGGCGGGTTCATTTCATGTGGCGCAACTTCCAGCACTTCGCTGACGGCATCTACCAGGATGCCCAGTGGCTGGGTGCTGTCATCGTCACTGACTTCCACGATGATGATGCAGGTACGGCGGTCTACACGGGTTTTCGCCTGGCCGAAACGCAGCCCCAGATCGATTACTGGCACCACCGCCCCCCGTAGATTGATAACCCCATGCACGCACGGATTGGCCATCGATATGCGGGTCGGGCGCTGGTATTGAATGATCTCTCTAACGCTCAAACCATCGATGGCGTAGCTGCGGCCATGCAGGTGGAAACTGAGGTATTGGTGACGGTTTTCCTCGGTGCGGGCAGGCTCCCGGACATCGTCGGAACGCCTGCTGTCATCAACAGTGGTCAAGTCGTTCATCTGTTTAGGCCTGCGCGGATTCAAAGGATGTTGTGCTGTCTGATGTGGCGAGCCGGGTCAGTAACCGAGGAATATCGAGGATTACGGCGACGGTGCCGTCGCCGAGGATGGTGAACCCGCCGAGTTCGCGGCAACCGGCGAATACCTTGCCGAGCGGCTTGATCACGGTTTGGAATTCCCCGACCAATTGATCAACCACCAGGCCCGCACGTAACCCGGCCTGCTGCACCACAACTACACTTTCGCGGCGTGACGGTTCACCGTCCTCGTCGAATAATTCACGCAGGCGTACGACTGGGAGCATTTCTCCGCGCAGCTCTAGGTGGCCGCGCTGCAGGGCGCTGTCGTTGTGTAACTCGATACATTCTTCGACCAGCTCAAGCGGAATCACATAACCGGCTTGGCCGACGTTAACCAGGAAACCGTCGATGATCGCTAGGGTCAGCGGCAGGCGAATGCGTACGCGCGTGCCTTGGCCGAGGGTGCTGTCCAGGTCGATGGTGCCGCGCAAGGCGGTGATGTTGCGCTTTACCACGTCCATGCCGACGCCACGGCCTGACAGGTTGCTGACTTGCTCGGCGGTAGAGAAGCCCGGCTCGAAGATGAGGTTGAAAACCTCCTTCTCGGTTAGCACTTGGCTTTCGCCAACCAGGCCGCGCTCACGGGCCTTGGCCAGAATTTTTTGCGGGTCGAGCCCGCCGCCGTCATCGGTCACTTCGAGAATGATGCTACCGGCGTCATGGTAAGCATTCAGGCATACGCTGCCTTGGGCAGGCTTGCCGCGTGCCTGGCGTGTTTCGAGCGGTTCGATGCCATGGTCCATGGCATTGCGCACCAGATGCGTGAGCGGGTCAGTGATGCGCTCGACCACGGTTTTATCCAGTTCGGTTTCACCGCCGCTGATGGACAGCGCGATGTCTTTACCGATCTCCCTGGACACGTCACGCACGACCCGCTGGAAGCGGTTGAAGGTCGCGCCGACCTGCACCATGCGCAGCGGCAGGGCGGAGTCGCGAACCTCTTCGACGAGACGCGAGAGCAGTTCGGTGGACTCCTGCATTTCGCTGTTACCGCACTTCTGTGCGGTCATGCGGGCACCGGCTCCGGCGATGATCAGCTCGCCTACCAGGTCAATCAGCTTGTCGAGCTTATTGGCGTCGACGCGGATAAGGCTGCTTTCGTTGCTGCGGTTTTCTTTGATTTGCTGCTGTTTCTGCAGGGCGGCGGCGATCACTGGCGGCTGTACCAGACTTTGTTCCATCAGCACCTGGCCGATGGGGCGTACCTCGTCGCGTTCCTGGCCTTGTACCTGGGTGTGCAATACGTCTTGCAGTTCAGCGGCGGTCAGGGTGCCGCAGCGCATGAGGATTTCCCCCAGGCGCATGTCTTCCTCGGGCAGCGTGCGGATCAGTTCAAGGTATTCGTCTGACTTACTGTGCGGCGGCAGAATGCGGATCAGGCTGTCCTCGCGGACGAACTCGAAGGCACCGTCGATCATGGCCTTGTCGGCATCACTGGCGAAGGCCAGTTCGAAGCCCAAGTAGCAGGTTTCCGGGTCCATTTCGCTCGCCGGTGGAATGCGGTCGAGCAATGGCACGATGCTGATGATGTTGCCGAACGTGTTCAGGTAGCGAAACAGTCCCAGTGGGTCCATGCCGTTGCGCAGTGTGTCCGGGCCGAAGCGCAGGGACAGATGCCAGTGGTCGGCGCTTAGGCCGGAGCCATTACCACGCTCGACCCGACCCTGTGGCGCGGGTACCGATTGGGCTTTAGGGGCTGGGGCCAGGTAATGACTGAGCTGCTTGCTTAATTGCTCGTGCGGTATCTGTATGTCCGCATCCAGTGCGTTTAGGTCGGTCCCGGCATCGACCAGGTCAATCAGGCGGGCGAGGTGATCACCCACTTGCAGGAAGAGTGCGGTCAGCTCTTCATCGAAATGCAGTTCACCGGTGCGCACGCGGTCGAGCACGCTTTCGGCGATATGGGTGAAGGCGACGATAACGTCCAGGCCAAATAGGCCGGCAGAGCCTTTGATCGTGTGCGCCGCACGGAAAATCGCATTGATGGTGTCTGCATCGCCGGGGCTGTGTTCCAGCTGTAGCAGGGCCTCTTCCATCTGCTGCAACAGTTCCTGGCTTTCCGCGATGAAGACCTTCAATACCTCTGCCATATCCATGGTCGTTACTCGCTTGTCGGCTTGATCAGGATGGGGTCGCCGAAGAAGGTGCCTAGGCCGCTCAGCTCGAAGGCTTCGATTACTGCCGGGCTATGGTTGCTCAGGCGCAGGTCGCAGCCCATGCGTCCGGCTTCTTGCTTGGCCAGTACCAGCAATTGCAAGCCGGCGCAGTCCAGCTCGTCGACTGCGGAAAGGTCCAGCTCTACTTCGGTGTTGGGCGCTAGCACTTGCATCAGCAAGCTCATGTGCTCCGTCGCGCTGTAAATGCTCAACCCACCTTCCAGCGGCAGGATGCGATATAGGTTGTCAGCAGTAGAGCCATTCATGGCCGCGGCCTCATGGCAGGATCAGCTTGGAAACGGCGGTCAGCATCTGCGCCGGCTGAAACGGTTTAACCACCCAGGCTTTGGCACCAGCTGCCCGGCCTTCTTCTTTTTTTGCCTCGCCTGCCTCGGTGGTGAGCATGATCACCGGGGTGAATTTGTAGGCAGGCATTTGCTTGACGTTTTTGACGAAGGTGATGCCGTCCATGTTCGGCATGTTTACGTCGCTGATGATCAGGTGGACCTTGCGGCCGTCGAGCTTGGTCAGGGCATCTTTGCCATCGCAACCTTCGATAACTTGGTAGCCGGCACCCTTGAGCGTGATGCTGACGACCTGTCGAATGGAAGCGGAGTCGTCGACGATAAGTACGGTCTTGCTCATGGGAACCTCAAAAAAACGTGATTTCGGAATCGTTATTCTTAGCCGTAGCGGCACCGTGATGAATGTTGTGCTGCTCGGGCATGGTGTAGGTCTGCGCCAGCTCTGCAAGCCAGCGCTCGGCGTCTAGGGCTGGCAGTGCCAAGCCCCGGCTGCGTTGTGCATTGCGCTCGAGGATATGCGCGAAGAGTTTGTCCAGGTCGCCACGTACATGGCAGAGCATCTGGCTGGTACGGTCCTGGAACTGCAGGGCAACCAGCACTTCGGCGATGTCCTGGGCGACGACTTCGCTTTGACTGCGCATCGCTTCGTTGTGACTAACAATGCCTCCAGCGCTCTGGTGGAAACGAGTGATAACGCCATTGATGACCTTGCTGGCGTTATCTAACGTCACGGCATCGGCCTTGGCGTATTCCTTAGAGATATCCAGGGTTTTGTGGATTGCTCTGTTGACGATGGTGATGGTTTCACCGATGCGCTGGCCGGTGTCGCCAGACATTGTCGATAGCTTGCGAACTTCGTCGGCGACCACGGCAAAACCACGGCCACTCTCACCCGCGCGTGCAGCTTCGATGGCGGCGTTGAGGGCCAGTAGGTTGGTTTGCTTTGCAATGTTGGCCACGTCTTGGGCCATTTCCTGCAATTGATCGGTAAAGCTGGAGAGCTCCATCACTTCCGTGAGCATGGACTCTTTGCTAGCCAGTGCTTCGCGCAGGGCCATGATGATCATGTCGAGTTCGTGCTGGCTGGTCGACAGCAGGGCGACCAGGCGATTACCCGCTTCTCGTTCCTGCCCACTGCCCAGGCTGTTCTGGATTCTTACCGCCAGGTTGGCGAAACGCTCGCTGAGTGCACTGATGGCCTCTTCTGTATGGTTGCGGGCTGTTTCGATCTGCTGTGACCAGAGCGGTAGCGTTTGCTCACAGAGGCTGTCGAGTTCGTCGCGGGTGGCGGTTTCGAATGCTTGGCCTATTTTTGGTATGGAGTCAGGTGTGCTTGCTGATGGGGGCGCGCGATGCATGTATACGACAATCACCGCGCCGCTCGCGAGTAGGCCAAGCACTGCCGGGAGCGTACCGAGAAGATCCTGGCCAACCAGCAGTACAGCTAAGGCTCCGGCGACCAATATCAGCAATGGGGCAATCAGGGGGAGGCGTTGATCGCGCACTTCTTTTTTGCTCCGCGACGGCGTGTTCAGGTTTCGCGGAACGGGTGTCAGGCTGGATGATTTCCTATGCAGCTGCCTGTACGTTCCATCGTCACAGTAGGTTGCACGAGGTTTCTCAGTGGCGGCATCGGATGTTGCTGGTTTATGACGTGTTTTTTTTCTTGCCTATTTCTAGGACTATTCCTAGGCGTAATCAGCTGTGCTTAGGCAGGACACGAACCTGACTAGGTCTGCAGTACTGTTAAACCCCATTTTTTCCATCAGATTTATCTTATGAGTACTCACGGTTTTGTTGCTGATCATCAGTTGTTCGGCAATCTCTTTGATGCTGGCACCCTCTGCGAGCAGCCGCATGATCTGGAACTCTCGATTGGTAAGGCTGTCCGTGCCGCTGCGCGAAGGGGATTTCAGGTTGCTCAGGGCGATCCGTTCGAGCAAGTCTGGATCGATGTAGCGTGCGCCGCCGCTGACTTTCTTCACCGCGTCGATCAAGTTTTCCGGTGACTGCTGTTTGGTCAAATAGCCCGCTGCACCCGCGCGCAATACGCGTGTGGCGATATGCGGGTCGTTATGCATGCTCAGTACCAGAATCGACTGTTTTGGATATTTGTGAAGGATTCTTGAAATCAGGGCCTCACCGCTGAGGCCCGGCATGCTGATGTCGAGCAGAAGTAGATCCACACGGGCGTTATGCAAGCATTCCAGTGCCTGCTGGCCGTTAGCCGCTTCTGCGACGATGAAGATGTCCTTATCCAGAGCGAACAGCCTTTTTAGCCCTTCGCGCATGATCGTATGGTCATCGACGATCATCATATGGATCATAAATATTCCTTCAAAGACTGATGTTGATGGGGAATATCGCTTGCACGATGGTTCCCTGGTCCGGATGGCTGAATATGACTACGGGGCCGCCCAGTTGCTTACCGCGCTCGCGCATGCCGGACAGGCCGGTGGTGTCCGGGAGGATGTCGCTCAGCGTGAAGCCGCAACCATCGTCGGAAATCTCCAGCACATAGTCGTTCTCACGCTGCTCCAGAGTCACTGCCGCGCGGCTGGCGTTGGCGTGACGCAGGATGTTGGTCAGCGACTCTTGGGCTACTCGGTACATGTGCGCTGCCCGATCAGCTTCCAGATTAATCGCCTGTGCGGGCAGCCTGCAGTGGCAGTTGATGCCTGATTGCAGCCTGAAATCCTCAATAAGGTTACGCAGGGCATTGGTCAGGTCATCAGTCAGAGGTTCTGTGGGGCCGCTGCTGTGGATGTCGCGTATCGCATCGATTGCCGTATGAGATATGCGCAACAAATGCTCTATCTGCTCGTTCAGTTCCGGGCGATCGCTCTCTAGGTGGATGCGTAATACGCCAAGCCCATGTTGCAGTGCAGTCAACTGCTGGCCCAGTTCGTCATGCAGTTCGCGGGCAATTCGCTTTCGCTCCTGGGTGCGCGCATTGGCGCATAAAACGGCCATTCTCGCGTGACAGACAGGGCAGTCGGTTTCTTCGCTGGATAGCATCGATGAGTCGTTCACGTTAGCTCTTGTCTCTTCTTGGTTTGGGAACGGGGTCGAGCACGCTACATATGGACTTTTTCGCCTTCGAATGCTGTTAGCAAAAATCACGAACGAAGCTTGCTGTTGGTCGTTGAGATGCTGAGCAGCTTTGCTGCGGTGCCATTCATTTTAAGTTCGGGATTTTTGTCTCAAGTACATGCGCTGATGGGGGGGCAAGGATAGGGATTGTGTTGCTCTGGGGTTTTATCTTTCGGCCACAAATTGTGGCTTGCACCTGATGGGCCAGTCGGAGGGGGCTTCGCACTATTGGGTCGAGACGACAGTGCGTAATGCAGGCGTATCTCTACTGCTTGTGTCATGTGTGCTGATTGTGTGTGAGTGTCTAGAGGCCGCATGAGCGTCATTGTCGAGGCGTAAATAAAAAATACGAACTCTGCGGCTTTTTTAGAGTGCACGAATGACGAACTAGATACATTGGCTTTGAAGGTCTCGAAGTTGTCGTAGAAACAGAGCAATTATGGCTCGAATTCCGCGCAGCTACAGACTAGCGTCTCGTACTCATCGCTCGTGGTTGCGCAGTTGCAAGGTGCAGGTGTGGATTGCTTTGCGCGTATACAAGCGGCGGAGGCATGCGTTACACGCGCTATACCGCTGGCTTCAGCTTGCATGAAAGCCAGTGCGCAACGCATAGCCTGGGTGGCGTACTGCAGCACCGCAGATGTTCACGGTTTATCGAATGGATGCTGCTGACCCAGGTTGATCAGTTTGGCAACTCAATACCGCGCATGCGCTCGGCGCGGCGGCGCAGCAGTTCGAGGGTGATCAGTAGGGCGATGGATACTAGGATCAGCAGGGTGGCGATGGCCAGGATGCTTGGGCTGATTTGCTCGCGTAGGCCCGAGAACATTTGCCGGGGAATGGTGCGTTGTTGCGGGCCGGCCATAAACAGGATCACCACCACCTCATCGAACGAGGTGATAAAGGCGAACAGCGCGCCGGAAATCACTCCGGGGCGGATCAGCGGCAGGATGATGTCGAAGAACACCCGCAGCGGTGTGGCGCCCAGGTTCAGCGCGGCGCGCGCCAGGCTGTAGTCGAAACCGGTCAGAGTGGCCGTTACGGTGATGATCACGAACGGCGTGCCAAGCGCGGCATGGGCGATGATCACGCCGAGGTAGTTACCGGCCAGGCCAAAGTCGGAATAAAAGAAGAACATGCCGGCGGCGGTGATGATCAGCGGCACGATCATCGGTGAGAGCAGCAGGGCGGTGATTAGGCGCCGCATTGGCATCTCGTCGCGGGCCAGGCCGACTGCCGCGCAGGTGCCGAGCGTAGTGGCCAGCAGGGTGGCGAAAAAGCCGATCATAAAGCTGTTCTTGATTGCCAGCAGCCACTTGTCATCGCTGAAGATGGCGCTATACCAGCGCAAGGAATAGGCCTCGGGCTGAAAGGTGAGCATGCCTTCGGTAAAGCTGAAAAACGGCTCAACGTTAAACGACAGCGGGATAATCACCAGGATTGGCAGGATCAGAAACAGCAGCACCAGCCATGAGCTGGTTTTCAGTAGCCAGCTGCCCAGGTGATGCCAAAAGCCGTAGTAGGCGGGAATCTTCATAAGCACGCGTCCAGGGTCAAACAGTCGGACGAAGGGGTAGCCCGGATGCAATCCGGGGCCGGTGTCGTGGCGAGGTGCGCGTCCCGGATTTCATCCGGGCTACGGTGCTCGCGGCAAAAGAATCTAAGCATGTTCATCCCAGTTTGATATTGCTGGCACCGACAAAGCGGTCGTAGAGCCAGTACAGCAGCAGGATCAGGGCGAGCAGTAAGGAGCCCAGCGCGGCTGCCAGTTCCCAGTTGTTCGAGCGCTGCATATGGAAGGCGATGATGTTGCTGATCATCTGCCCATCGGTGCCGCCGACCAGAGCCGGGGTGATGTAGTAACCCACGGAAATGATGAACACCAGCAAGGCCCCGGCGCTCAGCCCCGGTAGCGTCATCGGGAAGTAGATGCGGGCGAACGCCGGAATCGGCCGCGCACCGAGGGACATTGCCGCGCGCAGGTAGCTGGGATCGATGCCGCGCATCACGCTGTACAGCGGCAGGATCATGAACGGCAAGAGGATGTGAGTCATCGCCACCACCGTGGCGAACGAGGTGTAAAGCATCTCGATGGGTTCGCCAATGATGCCGAGGCTGAGCAAGAAAGAATTGATCACGCCGTTGGTCTGCAGCAGGGCAATCCAGGCGGTTGTGCGTACCAGCAGCGAGGTCCAGAACGGCAAGAGCACCAGCACCAGCAGCAAATTGGCGCGATTGGACGGCAGGTTGGCCAGGTAGTAGGCCAGTGGGTAGCCGAGCAGGGCGCAGAACAGGGTGATCACCAGCGCCATGTTCAGGGTCTTGGTGTAGAGCTGCAGGTAGATTTGCGTGTCTTCGCGCACCTGAATGCCTTGGTCGGGATGCAGTTCCAGGTCGAGTGCGGTCAGGTAGTAGTCATAGGTGTAGGGTTTGCCGGCGCGTTGGATGGCGTACCAGGTGTCCGGATTGCTCCATTTGCGGTGCGCCTTGAGCAGGGTACTGGCACCTTGCTGGGCAAGCTGCTCGCTATTTAGGCGTGAGACTTTCCGGGCGGTGGATTTGACCACGCTGGACATGCCGGCTGAGGCGCGGTTGATTTCTTCGGCCAGCTTGCCGGACTGGCGTTGTTTGGCCAGGCCATGCAGTTCATTCGCGAACACACTCAGGGTTTGTTCGTCGGGTATGGTTTTGCCGTCCCAGCGTTGTAGCTCGCTCAGGGTCAGCGGAATCAGGGCGGCCACCGTTGGGTGATGAACGCTGCGCCAGAGCATGCTGGCGATGGGTGCAACAAAGGTCAGCAGAATAAAAATCAGCAACGGCACGACAAACAGGAAGGCAGTCAGGCGCTTCTTGCGGCGACCGCTGGCGGCTTGATGGGCTTCAGTGCTGGTGAGAGAGGACAAGCGGACTTCTCCGGTCGGTTGTAGGGTGGGTCGGGCCGCGCAGAGCAATGACCTTGGCCGGCAAGGTCATTGCTCTGCGCGGCGTAACCCACCGAACGGAATCAGTGGTGCCTTACTGGTGGGTTACGGCGCACAAGTCCTGCGTGTATCGACAGGGTTGCACCATGCGCCTAACCCACCCTACGGACGGTTTTTACTTCAACAGCCACTCGTTGAATTTTTCGCCGAGCGATTCACCGTAGTCAGCCCAGAAATCCGAGCCGGCCTGGATGCCTTGATCCAGGTGCGCGGTAGGCAGGTGCGGTGCAGCGCTTTGATCAGCCAACGGCATGGATGATTTGCGGGTTGGGCCGTAGGCGACGTCGGGCATGCCAGCCAGTGGCTTGGAGCCGGTGGCGTAAGCGATGAACTTCAGCGCGAGGTCTTTCTTCTTCGAGCCTTTGACGATGGCCCAGGCGTCGAGGTCGTAGACGTGGCCGTCCCAGACGATGACGAAAGGCTTTTTCTCCTGGCGGATGGCGTCATAGAAACGCCCGTTGGCCGATTGCACCAGCACCGCACCGCCGTCGTTGAGCAGTTGTGGCGCTTGCGACCAAGAGTCGAACCAGACGATGTCCTGCTTGATGGTGTCCAGCTTGGCGAAGGCGCGAGCCTGGCCTTCTGGGGTGGAGAGCACGTCGTAGACTTCACCCGGTGCTACGCCATCCGCTAGCAGCGCCCACTCCATGTTCACTTGTGGGCGTTTGCGCATGGCGCGTTTGCCAGGGATTTTTTTGGTGTCGAAGAAGTCGCTGATGCTCGTGGCTTTGGTGCCACCGATGGTTTTCTCGTTGTAGGCGAAGACCACCGACCAGACGATGTTGCCGACGGCGCAGTCGCTGGCCAGAGCCTCGGGAATGAAGTCCTTCTCGGCCGGTACGCCGTCTACACCTGGCGGCAGGATGTCGCGCGGGATGCTTTCCAGCAGGCCTTCAGAACAGGCGCGCTCAAGATCGATTACTTCGAAGTCGACCACATCCCATTGAATGTTGCCGGACTCGACTTGGGCTTTGATCTCAGCCACGCCACCGGTGTAGTCCTCAAACAGGACCTTGTTGCCGGTGTCCTTCTGGAACGGATCAATCACGTGCTTTTGTTGGGCGGCGCCGTAGGCACCACCCCATGAAACAACGGTCAGGGTTTCCTCTGCGCTGGCGGCGAAACTTGCCGTACCCAGCGCGACGGCGAGGGCGAAGGTGGAAAAGCGGGTGGTCAGTGTTCTAGCCATTGCTGTGCTCCATTGCTTCTTATAGGTCAGGGTGTCGTGTTGACGGGACGATCCAAGGCTTGGCTGTCTTGCGGCAGCCAAGCCAGGGCGACTTCTTCCTTGGCACTGAGTTGCGGGGCGCTGCTGTCATTCATGTTCTTCACCACCAACTCGGTACCGTCGGCGGTCTCGAAGTGGTAGCGAATGTATTCACCGACGTAATGGCGGGTAACGAAGCGCGCCATCACTTGGTTGCCGGTGGTGCCGAGGCGGTCGGTAAAACTGAGTTTTTCCGGGCGTATGGAGACGGTGGTGGGCAGGCCGACTTCGCAGCAGTTGGCTTTCAGGGCGCTGACCAGCCCGCCATCCTCCAGGCGCACCTGCACGCTGTCTTCGCCAACGCTGGCAATCACGCCCTTGAGCTTGTTGCTCTCACCGATAAAGTCGGCGACGAACATGTTGGCCGGTCGCTCATAGAGCACATGGGGCGGCGCGCACTGCTGCACGATGCCGTTATTGAATACGGCGATGCGGTCACTCATGGTCAGGGCTTCGGTCTGGTCGTGGGTCACGTAGATCACGGTGAAGCCGAGTTGCTCGTGCAGGCGTTTGATCTCGAACTGCATTTGCTCGCGCAGTTTTTTGTCGAGCGCGCCGAGCGGTTCGTCCATCAGGACGATGTCGGGCGCGAAGATCAGCGCACGGGCCAGGGCCACGCGCTGGCGCTGACCACCGGAGAGTTGGCCGGGGAAGCGATTGCCGAAATCCAGCAGTTCGACCAGTGAGAGGTACTCGTCGACTTTGGCGCGAATCACCTCCTTGGGCTGCTTGCGGATCTTCAGTGGGTAGGCCAGGTTTTCGCGCAGGGTCATGTGCGGGAACAGCGCGTATTGCTGGAACACCATGCCGATATTGCGTTCATAGGGCGCGATGCTGGTGACCGACCGACCGTTGATGAGGATCTCGCCGCTGGTTACATCCTCGAACCCGGCGAGCATCATCAGGCAGGTGGTTTTACCCGAACCAGAAGGGCCGAGCAGGGTGATGAACTCTCCCTTGGCCACATCCAGGTTGAAGTCTTTGACCACCAGGTTTTTGTGGTCGTAGGTCTTCTTGACGTTGGTGAATTGTAGAAACGCCTTGTCTCCAGCCAGCTCAGCCATACCCCTCCCAAATACGTTGTGCGCAGATTGCAGCTTGTGGCCGTTATCTGAATGCCTAAGTCCTTTCGCACGCTGTTATGGCGTGGCGGAACTTATTTGAATGTTCAAGTTACGCAAGCACTGTGCCAGCCTACCGCCGCTAGGCGCGCGGCTTGCGATGTGAGGCTTAAGCCTAGTCCACTGGCACGGTTGCGCCAGACGGGTGTGGGGGGTGGTAACAGTGCGAGGTAAAAGGAAGCACTTGCCGAGGTGCGCTCTGCAGGTGCGGCTGCCGGCTGGTGGTTGATATTTTGGTGCGCCCGCTCTGGCGTGCTACGGACTTTAGCTAAGGGGCTGAGAGGCTGTTTATGTGGAGAAGCGTTTGCAGGCGTCGGCGGTATTTGAAGCTGCCTGCAGCTGAGCGTGCCGGGTGAGCGGCCCGGCACGCTGAGGATTTAACGTTCGTTACGCATGATGCAGGCCGGGATCTGTTCCAACGGCACTTCGCGGTTGACCGCGCCGAGTTTCCTCGCTTCTTTGGGCATGCCATAAACCACGCAACTGGCTTCGTCCTGGCCATAGGTGAAGGCTCCGGCGTCGAGCATCTCACGCAGGCCGCGAGCGCCGTCATCGCCCATGCCGGTCATGATGATGCCTGTAGCGTTAGCCCCGGCGGCCCGGGCGGTAGAGCGAAACAGCACATCTACCGAGGGCTTGTGCCGACAAACAGGTGGTCCGTCGATGATGTCGACGACGTATTGCGCACCGCTGCGTTTGAGCAGCATGTGCCGTCCGCCGGGGGCAATTAGCGCACGGCCGGGAATGACTCGGTCGCCATGGCGGGCTTCGAGCACTTCAATCTGACACAGGCCGTTGAGGCGTTCGGCGAAGGCGGCGGTGAAGCGCTCTGGCATGTGTTGGACGATGACCATGCCCGGACAGACTCGTGGCAGGGATGTCAGCACATACTCCAGCGCTTGAGTGCCGCCCGTGGAGGTGCCGATGGCGATGATGCGCTCGGTGGTGCGGGTCATCGCGCTGGCGCTGCTGGCGGGCAGGATCGCGTCGGCATTGAGTTTGGCCGCTACGGGTTGCGGTGCTGGTGCCGACAGTCGTTTTAGGCGGGCCACCGATGCAACTTTGATGGCGTTGACTAACTCCTCGGTAGCCTCGACCAGAAACTGTCGCAGGCCGCTTTGCGGCTTGGTGACGATGGCCACCGCGCCGGCCGCGAGCGCCTCCATGGTAGTGGCAGCGCCTTTTTCGGTCAGCGTCGAGCAGATCACCACGGGGGTCGGGCGCTCGGCCATCAGCTTTTTCAGAAAGGAGATGCCGTCCATGCGCGGCATTTCAACGTCCAGCACGATTACATCGGGCCAGTCGCGTTGCATTTTATCCATGGCAAATAGCGGGTCGGCAGCCGTGCCAATGACTTCGATGCCCGCGTATTCGGCCAGGCCAACGCTCAGTACCTGACGCACGACGGCGGAGTCGTCGACGATCATCACTTTGATTTTCTTCATGGTGTTTTAGCCTCGTACTGGCGGCTGGCAACTTGTTGGGGCGAGGGTTGGCGCAGTGAGACGTCGCCGCTGCAAACCTCGAAAATAAGATTGCGGTATCCCTCACCGCCGGCATGTTTGAAATGGCATTGCAGGCCGTGGGCCGCGAGTAGTTCTAAGCCGGCGTTAACATTCATTAGGCCGATGCTTTGCTGCGTCATCGCGCCAGCAAACATATTGCCGCCGCCAAACAGGCTGATGCGGTAGTCGTTCGGCTGGGTGCCGCTGTTACGGATTTCTTTGAGTAGCAGGTGCAGCGCCTCGTCGGCATAGCGGCCATCAAACTGGCCGTTGTGGTTACGCCTGCTAGGCAGCATGTAGTGGCACATGCCACCGAGGCACTCGGCTTTGTGCCAGAGCACCAGCGATACGCACGAACCAAGCAGCGTGCGAATGCGTGTGTAACGGTCACCGAAGTACAGTTCGCCTGGCTGCAGGAAAACGTCGATGACGCCATCTGGCTTATGCATTGGGCTTACGGTAAATCGAAGGGCGCAGTGGCTGCAGCTCGTCACTGATGCCGTTAAGGCTTTCTGAGTGGCTGACGAAGAAGTAGCCCCCCGGGCGCAGTCGTGCGCAGATGCGCTGCACGACCTGGCGCTTGGTCGGTTGATCGAAGTAGATCATCACGTTGCGCAAGAAGACCACATCAAACATGCCTACATCTGGCAGCGGGGTGTTCAGGTTGATCTGGCGGAAGCTGATTCGGCGTTTCAATGCGGGCTCCAAGGTGAAGAACCCGCTGTTGCTGCCGGTGCCTTCTAAACAGTGGCTATGCAGCAATTCCACTGGTATGCCGCTGGCGCCTTCTATGGGGTAAATGCCGCTGCGGGCCTTGTCGAGGATGCGCGTGCTGATGTCTGAGGCGAGAATTTCCCACGGCCGTGCGGGCAGGCAGTCGGCCAGCAGTAGCGCCAGGGTATAAGGCTCTTCGCCGCTGGAGCAGGCCGCACTCCAAATCCGCAGAGGCTGGCTGCCATTACGCAAGTCGTCCTGCAGGCGCTCGCGCAGAAAGTCGAAGTGTTTGGGCTCGCGAAAGAAATAGGTTTCGTTGGTGGTCAGCAGATCGACAGCATTCTGTAGTTCACCTTTGTCTTTCATCAGCATTTGGAAATAATCGCCGTAGCTGTTCATTTCGAAATGCTTCAGGCGCTTGCTTAAACGTCCCGCCACCAGTTGGCGCTTGGCGTCGCTCATAGCAATGCCAGCAATGTTGTAGATCATTTCGCGAAACTGCTGGAACTCGCGGTCACTAAGGCTAAGGGCATTCATTGTGGGCGCTCCATTGCTCAGGCTGACTCGGACAGGTTGTCGGCCGTGGCCAGCAGGCGCATGTCATCCAGTGACAGCACGCGGCCGATGTCGAGTAGTACCACCAGCTTGTCGTCTACCTTGGCAATGCCCAGGAGGAAGTCCGTGCGAACCTGGCCGCCGAAGCCAGGAGGGGGTTCGATATCCTGCAAGGGCACCTCCAGGACGGCGTTCACGGCCTCAACGACGATGCCGATAATCTGGTGAACCTCATCGCGTACCACCTCCAGGATGATGATGCAGGTGCGTCGGCCAATGGATGTTTGGCCTTCGCCGAAGCGTTGACGCAGATCCATGATGGGCACCACGCCGCCGCGCAGATTGATCACCCCGAGAATGCTGGATGGCATTAGCGGGACGGGTGTCAGGTGACCGAATTCAATGATTTCACGAACATTGCGCGTGCCGACGGCGAATATCTCGTCACCGAGGGTGAACGTCAGGTATTGCTGAGCTGTGTCGGGCGCTGTGCTCTGCTTGAAACTGTGCATGAGTCGCTCCAGGGGCACGTCAGGGTGCCCGGTTGCGAAAGTACGGATCGTGGCTGTGCGTCAGTGTTGGAAGCGGATAAAGCCGCTTGGGGTCGCTTTGTTGAACGGCTCATGCTCGGGCTCGCTGATCGCCATCCGCCGGTTAGCATGAGCCGGTTTGGCGAGGTCGCCGCGTCGGCTGGCACCGCCGTCTGCGATCTTGAAGAAGTCCATCAGTTGCTGCAGTTGTTCGGCCTGGCCGCTCATCTCCTCGGCGGTGGCTGCAAGCTCCTCTGAGGCGGAGGCTGATTGTTGAGTAATGTTGCTGAGTTGGTTCATCGCGGTATTGATCTGGCCAACACCGGCACTCTGCTCTTCGGAGGCTGCGGCTATTTCCTGTACCAGGTCCGAGGTTTTGCTGATTGAAGGCAACATTTGGTCTAGCAAGGTGCCGGCGCGCTCGGCCAGGGAGACGCTGTTTTTGGCTACCTCACTGATTTCTTGTGCTGCCACTTGGCTGCGTTCGGCCAGTTTGCGCACCTCAGCGGCGACCACGGCGAAGCCTTTACCATGTTCACCGGCGCGAGCGGCTTCGATGGCCGCATTGAGGGCCAGCAGGTTGGTTTGGTAGGCGATGTCATCGACGATGCCGATTTTATCGGCAATGGTCTTCATCGCTGCCGTGGTGTCGCGTACCGCTTGACCACCTTCGCCGGCTTCGCGCGAAGCCTTGCTGGCCATGCTGTCGGTGACCTTGGCGTTTTCGGTGTTCTGCGCGATTGAGGCCGACATCTGCTCCATCGCGGCGCTGGTTTCTTCGACCGAGGCGGCTTGTTCCGAGGCGCCCTGGCTCATGCTTTGGGCGGTGGAGGAAATCTGCCCGGACGCGCTGGTTAGCGCGTCGGCGTTGCTGCGGACATCGCTGATAATCTGCGCCAGTTTTTCACTCATGCTGCGGATTGCGGCCAGCATGCTGGTGGTGTCGCCCGTTTTGGTTGTCACGCTGGTGGTCAGGTCGCCAGCCGCAATGCGGCTAACAATTTCCATGGCATAAGCAGGCTCGCCGCCCAGCTGACGCAGCAGGTTGCGGGTAATGAAGGTGCCGATTATAGCGATGATGACTAAGGTGATCGCGGCCACAAGGATGGCGATCAGGGTGGCTTGTTGGAGGGCATCTTGTGCCTGGGTACTGCCGGTATTGGCGGCGTTAACGTTGTACTCAAGGTGTTTGCCCAGGTCTCCGCGCAGTACATCAATGACATCGTGCTGCAGAGCGATCATGTCGTCGCGGGCTAGTTCGTTTTCGTTTTTGCGCGAATGCTCGAGCACACTGTCTGCGCCACGTAGGAAGGCACTGATGCCCGTGCGATCGGCATCCAGCAACTGGCTGTCCTGCTCGTCGGAGAGCACCTTGGTGTATTCCTCAATGCTCTGGTTAATCTCGTCACGATTGCTCTTGATGCTTGTTTCGAGCGCTGCCATTGCCTGGTCGTCGGTGGTCAGAATGTGGCCATAGACCAGTTGGATCTGCACGTTGACGGCAGAGCGCAGCTTGTTCAGGGCAACGATACTCGGTACTGAGTTGATGTTGCCGTAGTTGGCCGCGTTGAAGACCTTGTTCATCTGCACATAGGACAAGCCGGATAGCACCAGAATGCCGAGCAAGGCAGAGAGAACAAGAAGGATCATTTTTTTGCTGATAGTCATTTGCTTGCTCCTGCGCGCTCGCGCATATCGGATGATTCATTACCTTGGCCGGCCATTGCGGCAATTTGCTCGACAGACAAAACCTGCTCAATGCGCAGGAGGGTGATGAAGTGGTCGTCCAGGCGCGCCATTTCTTCGATGAACTCAGCAGGAATGCGGCTGCCGAAGGCGGGGGCCTGGCGCATGGCATCTGGGCTGATCTCAACCACGGCGCTTACCGCATCGACTAACGCACCCATTAGGTGGGTTTCTTCTTCGTCAATGATCTCCACGATAACGATGCACGTACGTGCATCGAGTTGGGTCTGGCCGTGGCCGAAGCGCTCGGCCAAGTCGATGATTGGCACGATCAAACCACGCAGGTTGATCACCCCGCGTACCAAGCGGGGCATCATCGGTACGAGGGTGATCTGGCCGTACTCCAGGATTTCGCGCACGCAGTGAGTTGGCACGGCGTACATTTCCTGGTGCACGCGCAGCGTCAGGTACTGGCGCTGCTGTTCTGCCAGCGCCTCATTATTTGCGCTCATTGGCTGATCGAGAGGGCTTTGCATGGTTTAGCTCCTAAAGCGCACAAAACCGCTTTCGTCGTCACTCAGAGTGGGGGCCGGGCGGTGTTGCGGCGTCGCTTGCACTTTGCTGAGTGACACCACGCTGCTGGAGCCCATGCTGCCCAGCTGGAAGAACTGAATCAGCTCTTGCAGGTGAGCTGACTGACCATTCATTTCCTCGGCAGTGGCGGCCAGCTCTTCGGAGGCGGCGGCGTTCTGCTGGGTAATGTCGCTGAGCTGATTCATTGCCGAGGTGATTTGATTGACCCCGGTGCTTTGCTCTTCAGAGGCAGCAGTAATTTCCTGGACCAGGTCCGAGGTTTTGGCGATGGACGGCAGCATGTGGTCCAGCAGGCTGGCTGCGCGCTCTGCCAGCGACACGCTGTTTTTCGCCACTGCACTGATTTCCTGCGCAGCAACCTGGCTGCGCTCGGCTAGCTTGCGTACTTCGGCGGCTACCACGGCAAAGCCTTTGCCGTGCTCGCCGGCGCGGGCGGCTTCGATGGCCGCATTGAGGGCCAGCAGGTTGGTCTGGTAGGCAATGTCATCAACGATGCCGATTTTCTCGGCGATGGTCTTCATCGCTGCTGTGGTGTCGCGCACTGCTTGGCCACCTTCCCTGGCTTCGCAAGAGGCCTTGCCGGCCATGCCGTCGGTGATCTTGGCGTTCTCGGTGTTCTGCGCGATCGAGGCGGACATCTGCTCCATGGCGGCGCTGGTTTCCTCTACCGAGGCTGCCTGGCTGGAGGCTGCGTGGCTGAGGCTTTGCGCAGTGCTGGAGATTTCCTCGGCGGCACCGCTGAGCATGCTGGTGGACTGGTTCACTTGGCTGATGATGTCGCTAAGTTTGCTCAGGGTGGCGTTCAGCGACTGTTGCAGGTCGTGCATTTGACCTTGATAAGAGCCTTGCATGTTGCGGGTCAGGTCACCTTCGGCAAGCGCCGCGATGACGCTCATGGCTTCGCTCAACGGCACAACGATGGCCTCAAGCGTGGCGTTGATGCCATCGACGATGCGGCGGAAGTCACCCTGATGGCGGCTGGAGTCGGCGCGGGTATCAAGTCGGCCGCGCTGGGCGTCCTGGCTGAGCGTTTGGGTGTCCTCGATCAGGGCAAGAACGTTGGTGCGCAGTTGTTCGATGTTTTCGTTAATGAAGGCTTTTTTACCAGGGAACTGCTCCAGCGGTTGGTTCAGGTCGCCCTCACTGATGGCCTTAACGCAGGCCATGGCTTTTTTCTTGACGCTGATGTGCCCGGCGACCATGACGTTGATGCCACGGGCGATTTCGCCATAAGCCCCTTGGAAGCGCGCAGCATCAATCACCACGTCGATATCGCCCTTGTCGTGCTCTTCGGACATATGGCGCATTTCACTCATCAGGTTTGTCAGGTTGCTGCGCAGGGTCTCGATGGTCTCGTTGATGAAGGCCTTCTTGCCCGGGAACTGCTCCAGCGGTTGGTGCAGGTCGCCTTCACTGATGGCCTTGACGCAGGCCATGGCTTTTTTCTTAACGCTGATGTGGCTGGCGACCAGCTCATTGATGCCGTGAGCCAGTTCGCGGTAAACACCGGGGCGCTGGGCGTTGAGGGTCGCGTCGATATCGCCTTTGGCGTGCGCATCGGACATCTGCTGCAGGTCACTGAGCAGGCTGGCGACATGGGTAGTGGTCTGTAGCTGATGTGCTAACAGCGACCCAGGCTGTGCTTGGGGGCGGTTTTGGGTGAGCAGATTGCCTTCGGCCAGTTGGCTGGCGAGGCCTAGCAGTTGTTGCTCATCGGCACCGAGCAGGCTGTCGAGTTGGCTGTAGAGCAGCCATCCTTGTACGCCAATCGCGGCGGCGGCGACCAAGGCGATATAGATGCCATAGGCGGCCGACTGGGGGAGCAGGGCTAGCAGGATCAGCGCGATCAGCGCAGTTGCGACCAGGGCCGCGATACGGTTTTTTAGGTTCATTGCACGGTGCTCCTGATGTTACTGGATAGGGGGCGATTGCTGCTGTTGCGGGTGACCTGTGTGAGCAGGCCGGGAATGTCGAGAATCAGCGCCACTGCGCCGCTACCGAGGATGGTGAAGCCGCTCAGTGCCGGGACTTGGCAGAACACCTTGCCGAGCGGCTTGATCACTGTTTGGAACTCACCTAAGAGCTGGTCCACCACCAGGCCGGCGCGTACGCCGGCGTAGCTGACTACCACGACGTTTTCACGGCGTGGTGGCTGGCTGTGGTCCTCGAACAACTGGCGCAGGCGAATAAAGGGCAGAACGTCGCCGCGCAGGTCTAGGTGTTCCTGGCCGGCGAGTTGTTCAGTCGGTAATTCGATGCATTCCTCGACGATGTCCAGGGGGACGACATAGCTGGATTGGCCGACGCTGATGAGGAAACCGTCGATGATTGCCAGGGTCAGGGGCAGGCGAATGCGGACGCTGGTGCCCTGGCCTAGGCTGCTGTCCAGCTCGACAGTGCCGCGTAGGGCGGTGATGTTGCGTTTGACCACGTCCATGCCAACGCCGCGGCCGGAGAGGTTGCTCACCTGCTCTGCCGTGGAGAAGCCTGGCTCGAAGATCAGGTTGTAGATTTCTTTGTCACTGAGTTGCTGGCCTTCGCTGACCAGGCCACGCTGTATGGCCTTGTTGAGGATTTTTTGTGGGTTGAGGCCGCCGCCGTCATCGGACACTTCGATTACGATGCCGCCTGCTTCGTGGTGGGCGTTTAGGCGTACCACGCCCTGTAGCGGTTTACCGGCGGCACGGCGGGCTTCAGCCGATTCGATACCGTGGTCCATGGAGTTGCGTACCAGGTGGGTGAGGGGGTCACCGATTTTCTCCACCACGGTTTTGTCCAGCTCGGTATCGCCGCCGCTGATCTGCAGCACGATGTCTTTGCCGAGTTCTCGGGAAACGTCACGCACCACGCGCTGGAAGCGATTAAAGGTTGCACCGATTTGCACCATGCGCAGGGTTAAGGCGCTATCGCGCACATCCTCTACCAAGCGCGATAGGGTCTCGGTGGATTCGCACATCTCGAGTAGGCCGCTGCTCTGCGCAAGCATGCGGGTATTAGCACCGGCAATGATCAACTCGCCAACCAGATTGATCAGCTGGTCGAGTTTGCTGGCGTCCACCCGGATCAGGTTTGCCTCGTTGTTGGTGCGTGTGTTTTCTTTGGTGGCGCGTGCTGGGGCTTCTGCGGCGGCGTTAGTCGGTGCGGTTTCTTCTGGGCTGTTCTCCGGTTGCTGCGCCTGCTCAAACGCATCAAGCGCCAGGCTGCCACAACGCACCAGACGCTCGACCTGACAGTCGCCTTCGGCGGCCCGTTCTTCGATCAGTTCTCGGAAGGCGGATAGCGGCGCGCCGGGTGGCAGGATGCGAATGCTGCCCTCCTCGCGGACGAATTCAAATGCCCCTTCAATCGCGCTTTGCTCTGCCTGGGATGCAAATGCCACTTCCAGCCCGAGGTAGCAGCTCTCTGGGTCGAGAGCCTCAAGTGACGGCAGGTGGTCGAGCACCGGCTCAACATGCAGGATGCTGCCCAGGGTGCCGAGGTAGCGCAAAAAGGCCAGTGGGTCCATGCCGTTGCGCAGGGTGTCGGTGCCAAAGCGCAGTGACAGATGCCAATGGCCAGGCGCGCCGATGCTGTTGGACGTTGCTGGTTGCGCAGTGCTCGCCGCTGGCTGGCTGGCCGGTTGTTTATCGAGGTATTGGCTCAACTCTTGGATGAGTTCTGCCTCGGTCGCGCGGGTCGCCTCGGGCAGTCCGGCCAGGCCATTGCCATCGGCCAGTTGGTTGATGAGTCCGGCCAGGTGATCGCCAACATTGAGCATCAAGGCGATGAGGTCGCTGTTGAACCGCAGGTCGCCCGAACGCACCCGGTCGAGCACGCTTTCGGCAACGTGGGTGAAGGCGACGATGGAGTCGAAGCCGAATAAGCCCGCCGAGCCTTTGATGGTGTGCGCAGTGCGAAAAATCGCGTTGATCCGCTCGGGGTCGTCGGGTGCCTGCTCAATTTGCAACAGTGCGTCTTCCATCTGTTGCAGCAGTTCTCGGCTTTCGGCAATGAAGGTGCCGATTACGCTGTCGAGATCCATTAGTGCGCCTCCTGTGGCTGCAGTCGGTCGCTTAGGCCGCTCAGTTGCAGCAGCTCGGTAATGGGCGTACTGGCCCCGATGAACTGCAGGGGGATGTCCATGCGCTGTGCCTGCTCTTGGGTTGCCAGCAGCAGTTGCAGGCCGGCGCAGTCAAACTCTTCAATTTGGCTCAGGTCGATCTGCAGGGCGATGGCACCCTGTAAGGCGGCGCTCAGTTGCGGCTTGGTGTCGGCGGCGGTGTAGATGCTCAGGGCGCCTTCAAGTATCAGCTGGCGCGTGTCGTCAGGGAGCGAAGTAGCAGGCATGGTGTACCTCCTGGCTCAGGGCAGAATCAGTTTGGAGACGGCCGTCAGCATTTGCGCCGGCTGGAATGGTTTGACGACCCAGGCCTTGGCCCCGGCTGCCTGGCCTTCGCCTTTTTTGCCGTCGCCCGCTTCAGTGGTCAGCATGATCACCGGGGTGAATTTGTAGTTGGGCAGTTGCTTGACGTTCTTCAGGAAGGTGATGCCGTCCATGTTCGGCATGTTCACGTCGCTGATGATCAGGTGAACCTTGCGCCCGTCGAGCTTGGTCAGGGCGTCCTTGCCGTCGACACCTTCGATAACGTCGTAGCCGGCATTTTTTAGGGTCATACCGACTACCTGGCGGATGGAGGCGGAGTCGTCGACGATGAGAATGGTCTTGGCCATGATTGGTCCTCAGAAAAAAGTAATGTCGGAATCGCTGCTGGCGGCGGGACTGCTCTGGCCATGGTGGATGGCATGCTGTTCGGGCGTGGTGTAGGTGTGTGACAGGTCATCCAGC
The DNA here is from genome assembly GCF_046581935.1 of Pseudomonas sp. Lineage (GTDB taxonomy): Bacteria > Pseudomonadota > Gammaproteobacteria > Pseudomonadales > Pseudomonadaceae > Aquipseudomonas. Next base: position 65,632 of record NZ_JAYGFK010000009.1, on the reverse strand, counting down.
CAACCACGTGCGTCGATGTGGTTGTTGGGCTCGCTCAGGCGCAGGCCGAGTTTCTCGATGTCGTCGCGCATATGGCCGAGCATCTGGCTGACTCTGTCTTGGAACTGCAGCGCGACCAGAACTTCGGATATTTCGCCACCCACCTCCTGGTTTTGGCTGTGCAGCGCGTTGCCGTGCTCGACCAGACGGGTGACCCCGTTGCGGAAGTCTGCAATGACCTGGCGAATCACCTCGCTGGCGTTGCCTAGGGTGTTGGTGTCGCGGCTGGCGTGCTCGTTGGAGACCTGCAAGGTGCGTTCGATGGCGGAGCTGACGGTGCCGATGGTCTCGCCGATGCGCCGGCCAGTTTCTTCGGAAAGCGTGGAGAGCTTGCGCACTTCGTCGGCGACCACGGCGAAGCCACGCCCGGCTTCACCGGCCCGTGCGGCTTCGATGGCGGCATTTAGCGCGAGCAGGTTGGTTTGCTTGGCGACGTCGCCGACTTCTTTGGCCATGAACCTGAGCTGAGCGGTGTGGCTGTTGAGGCTGACAACCTCGGCGAGCAGGGTTTCTTTGCTGTTGAGGGCCAAGCGCAACTGGCTGACGATTTCTTCCAGCTCACGCTCACTACCGGCCAACAAGTTGAGCAGGGTGTCATTGTCGTATTGCGCGCCGGTGCCGACTGCCGCGCTGATGCGCTGAGCCAGGTGGGTGAAGCGTTCGCTGAGTGCATCGATGGCGGTCTGGGTGTGCTGGCGGGCGGCATCAATCTGTTGCGACCAGATGGGGGTGATCGCACGGCAGAGGTCAGGCAGGCCTGCAACGTGACGTTCGGCTTCTTCAGCTTGGCCCTGATTAATGCCTTGCTGTTGCGCCTGCAGCAAGGCTTGGGCCTGAATGGCGGCGGAGTGGCGCAGGCACAGGTAAACCAGCGCGCCAGGCAGCAGTGCACCGGCCAGCCAGTAGAAAGAGGGCACTTGTTCGGCCACCCAGAGCAGCAGCAAACAACTGCCGCTCGATATAGCGGTCGGTAGCCAGAGGGCTGTGGCAGAAGAGGTCGGGTTGGTCACGTTCGCACTCCATTGGACAACGGGACCGCGCATACAGGGCTGAGCGGCTGTTGTCAGAATGGAGTCAAGGGCCGGGGGGAAATATCGGGGGAGTCCGATGATGGCATCGGGACATTCTGCTTTTTTGTAGGGTTTTCCCTACTCGGCGAGTCCCTGTGCTACGGCGTATTTGATGATTTCGGCGTTGCAGCTGAAGCCCATCTTGTCCATCAGGCGGGCCTTGTGAGTGCTGACGGTCTTGTTGCTGATGACCAGGCGTTCGGCGATCTGGTTGACGCTTAGCCCCTTGGCGAGCATGCGCAGGATCTGGTATTCGCGGTCCGAGAGGTTCTTTAGCGCATCCTCTTCCGTGGACGTGCTGGAGAATGCCAGTTGTTCGGCGATGCGCGGGTCCAGATAGCGTCCGCCGGTAGCCATTCGGTGAATCACGGCGAGCAGCGTTTCCGGGTTGTGATCCTTGGTCAGGTAGCCACCGGCACCGGCCTTGAGTGCACGTTGGGCAATCTGCGGCTCGTTGTGCATGCTCAGTACCAGAATAGGTAGCTTGGCATGATGGGCATGCACGCGAGCGATGAGGTCTTCGCCACTCAAGCCAGGCATGCTCATATCCAGCAATAACAGGTCGACTGCTGTGTCGCGCAGCCGTTCGAGAACCTGGGCACCGTTTTCTGCCTCGGCCACCACCTGCAGGTGCTTATCGAACTCGATCAGTTGTTTGAGCCCGCCGCGCATGATGGCGTGGTCGTCAGCGATAAGAATTCGGATCACTTGGCCTCCTTAGGGCGCTCGGCGGGAAAGGTAGCTTGTACGGTGGTGCCTTGTCCTGGGTGACTGAAAATCACGACTTCTCCGCCTAAACTGATGCCCCGTTCGCGCATGCCGGCCAGCCCTAGTGAGCGTTTATTGACCAGGTCTATGTCGAATCCGCGTCCGTTGTCGGTGATGTCCAGTCTGTAAAGGTCGTCGAGTTGTTCAAGGCTGACCTCCACTCGGCTGGCCCCGGAATGCCGAGCAACGTTGTTTAGGGCTTCCTGTACAACACGGAAGGCTTTCGTTGCTTGCTCATCGGTGAGTGTTGGTTCGCCGCTATGGGTGGTGAACTCGCAGTCGATTTGGCTGTGCTGGCGGAACTCGCCAATCAACCACTCCAGCGCTGGATACAGCCCCATGTTGAGGGCTGCTGGGCGCAGGCTGGTGGCAATGGAGCGAACCACCTGAATCGTGCGGTCGCACAAGCCCATAAGTCGTTCTACCTTGTCCTCCAGGCCGGGTGCTTGTTCGCCAAACTGCAGGCGCAGCATCGAGATACCCATGCGCAGAGCGGTGAGATGCTGACCCAGTTCGTCATGGATCTCTTGGGCGATCAGCTTGCGTTCTTCCTCGCGGGCCGACTCGCGGCGGCTGGTCAGTTCGCGCAATTGCTGGTTACTTTCCGAGAGACGCCGCTCTGCCTTGCGGATGCCGGTGATATCGCGGCCCATCGACAGAACGCTAGTCACTTCTCCGCTGGTGTTGAATTCCGGGACCAGTTGCACGAGGTAATGATGTTGCTGGTCGGGCGGGCCATCTATCCCGTGGATTAGTTCCTCCTCCATTGAGGTGGCGCTGCTGGCAACTTCTCTTACCATGTCCGCGAGGATGTCTATTTGCGAGTTATCACCGAAGGCATCGCGTGCCGGGCGTCCGCGTGCCTCGACCAGCGGTAGCTGGCAGAGTGCTTCAAGGGCCGGGTTGGCGTAGATCAGGTGGAAGTCGGGAGTGAGACGGCCGATTGCATCGTGGGTGTTTTCGATCAGCGCGCGGAACTTGCGTTCGTTGTAGCGCAGGCTTGCTGCCATGCGCTGCTGGTCGGTGACATCGTGAATAAGCGCCAGGCTGTAGCCGCGCCGGTCATAGAGGAACCGGTTGAACTGTACCGAGACATGGTAGCGAGCCGTGTCGGCGGGGTGGACCAGCTCCAGGGAGAGTGCGCGTTGCATCTCGATGACCTCGCGCAGGTCTTCGTCACTGTGCAGGCCCAGCGGTGCCAGGGCCTGGCCAATGCCTTGGCCGAGCAAATACTGCCTGGCCTGACCGAGCAGGCGACTGGCAGCCTCGTTGATGTAGCGGATGCAGAGTTGATCATCCAGTAGCAGCACGCCGTCAGCGGTGTAATCCAAGGCAAAGCTGAGCAGGTAGACCTGTTCAGCGCGTTCGTGGGTGGTACGCGGTGGTTCCAGGCGGATCAGGTAGTGACTGATAGACGTATCGTCGATGGAGATTGGGCAGAGGCTGAGACGTGACCATAAATAGTCTCCGCCTTCGCGCTGTAAGCGAACCTCTCCGCAGGGGGTGTCTGCTTGCTGGCGTAAAGCCTGGTCCCGGGCATAGCGGCAGGCTCCCCGGTCTTGTGGGTGCAACAGCTCTTCCAGTGTCTTACCCAGCAGTGCTTGCTGTGAGCAGTGGAGTAACTGGGCCAGTGCCGGATTGGCTTGCTGCAGCCGACCGCTAAGGTCGATCAGCGCCATCCCTAACGGCGCTGATTCGAAGACCTTACTGAATAAAGCTTCATCCTGTTTGCAATCGCTCACGGCCACTCCCCTTGTCCCAAGCCTGTCCAGTATGGGTCAAGTTTTGCGAGGCTGCCGCTTTGCGCCGCTATCTAGCTATTGGGCAGCAGGCGCACCGTTAGGCTCTTGATGTAGCGAGTTTCGGCGATGGCTGGGTGTACCGGATGGTCCGGACCCTGGGCACCGCGTTCGAGCAACTGGATATTGCGGTCCAGGTGGCGGGCGCTGGTCAGCAGAATGTTTTGCAGGTCGTCTTCGGGCAGGTGCATGGAGCAGCTGGCGCTGATCAGGATGCCGTCCTTATTGAGCAGGCGCATGGCCTGTTCGTTGAGGCGGCGGTAAGCGCCTTCACCGTTCTTCAGGTCTTTCTTGCGTTTGATGAACGCGGGTGGGTCGGCGACGATCACGTCAAAGCGCTCTTCCGAGGCTTTGAGTTGTTTCAGTGCTTCGAAAACATCGCCCTCAACGCAGGCGACCTGGTCGGTCAGGCCGTTCAGTGCGGCATTACGCTCCACGCCGTCCAGAGCGAAGCTAGAGGCGTCCACACACATCACATCACTGGCACCAAAGGCCGCCGCTTGCACACCCCAGCCGCCGATGTAGCTGAACAGGTCGAGTACGCGCTTGCCCTTGACGTAAGGGGCCAGACGCGCACGGTTCATGCGGTGATCGTAGAACCAGCCGGTCTTCTGGCCTTCGATTACCGGTGCTTCGAACTTCACGCCGTTCTCTTCCAGGGCGACCCACTCAGGGACCACGCCAAATGGTGTTTCGACATAGCGCTCCAGGCCTTCGGCATCGCGCGCGGCCGAGTCATTCTTGAGCAGGATGCCGCTGGGTTTGCATACCTGAATCAAGGCCGCGAGCACGTCATCCTTGTGCCGCTCCATGGCCGCTGACGCCAGCTGCACCACGAGGATGTCAAAGAAGCGATCAACCACTAAGCCTGGTAGCAGGTCGGAGTCGCCGTACACCAGGCGGTAGCAGGGCTTGTCGAACAAGCGATCGCGCAGGCTCAGGGCGACATTGATGCGGTGTACCAGCAGCGATTTGTCCAGTACATGTTTGACGTCACGCGACAGCAGGCGCGCGCAGATCAGGTTATTCGGGCTCATCGCAACGATGCCCAGCGGTTTGCCACCTGTGGTTTCGAGGATGGCTTGGTCGCCCGCCGCGAAACCGTTAAGAGGGGTGGCGGCAACGTCGATTTCGTTGCTGTAGACCCACAGATGGCCGGCGCGCAGGCGTCGATCGGCGTTGGCTTTCAGGCGCAGGCTGGGCAGGGACATGCTGGGGGACTCCGAAAAAAGAGCGGAATTATAACGGGTATTAGGGGCTGTGGTGCTTCATCGCTGCAATGCGGCCGTGAACGAAGCGGCAACAGACCCTCGCGCTGCGGCGGTTTACAAAACTCACCTGTGGAAGTCCTGACACTTTAGCTAGACTGTCTATCACTTCACATTCTGGTCGTGTCCGTCATGCCTCAAGAGCTTTCCGCCGAATATATCCAGCAAGTGCTGCAGGGCATTAGCGTGCCGCCGCAGCCGCAAATCATGGTGGATTTGCAGATGGAGCAGGTGATGCCCAATCCGGACTTGCGTGCGATTGCCAAGCTCATCAGCCACGATCCGGGCTTGTCCGGGGCTTTGCTGAAGCTGGTTAACTCGCCGTTCTTTGGGCTGGCTAACCGCATCGCCTCGATTCAGCAGGCCGTCAACTTGCTCGGCTGCAACACGGTGATCAACCTGATTAATGCGCAGTCAATCCGCGGCGAGCTGACCGATGAGACCATCGTGACCCTCAACCGCTTCTGGGATACCGCGCAGGATGTGGCCATGACCTGCCTGACCCTAGCCAAGCGCATCGGCTACCACTCGCCGGATGAGGTCTACACCCTCGGCCTGTTTCACAATTGCGGCATTCCACTGATGGTAAAACGTTTCCCGGATTATATGACGGTGCTGGAAGAGGCCTATGCCTGTGCCACCGGTGATGTGCGCGTGGTGGATACCGAGAACCGCTTGCTTAACACCAACCATGCGGTGGTGGGGTATTACACGGCCAAATCGTGGAACTTGCCGCTGCACCTGTGTGAAGCGATAGCCAGTCACCATAACGCGCTGGCGATTTTCACTGAGGATTCCAGTCGCGATGCGCAACTGAAAACCCTGCTGGCGGTTTTGAAGATGGCCGAGCATATCTGTGCCACTCACAAGGTGCTTGGTAGTCAGGCGGTCGATCACGAATGGCAAAGTATTGAACAGCTGGTGCTGGAGTACGTTGGCTTATCCGAGTACGACTTTGAGAACCTCAAAGAAAGCATTCGCGATATGGGTGCGGGCTAGGGTCTGTTGCCGTTTCACTCGCTGCAACGCGGCTCGCGATGAAACGGCAACAGGCCTTGCCGCCCACTTGCCTTACTCGTCGCTAGGGGGCATTCCTGCTAAGGTGAGCGCCCGTTTGGACTGCTCAGCCCGATTACTGCCATGCCAGAACTTCCTGAAGTAGAAACCACGCGTCGCGGCATCGCCCCTTACCTTGAGGGGCAGCGCGTCAGCCGGGTGATTGTGCGCGAGCGCCGGTTGCGCTGGCCGATCCCTGAAGACCTGGATATCCGGCTTTCCGGGCAACGTATCGAGGGTGTCGAGCGGCGTGCCAAGTACCTGCTGATCAAGGCCGAGACTGGCACCTTAATCAGTCATTTGGGTATGTCTGGCAGCCTACGGCTGGTTGAGTGTGGTCTGCCAGCGGCCAAGCACGAACACGTTGATATCGAGCTGGAGTCGGGGCTGGCGCTGCGCTATACCGATCCGCGCCGGTTCGGCGCGCTGCTCTGGAGTGTCGATCCTCTGCAGCATGTGTTGCTGAGCAAACTAGGGCCGGAGCCTTTGACCGAGCTGTTCGATGGCGATCGTTTGTTCAAGCTGTCTCGCGGTCGGGGCATGGCGATCAAACCCTTCATTATGGATAACGCGGTAGTCGTGGGCGTGGGCAATATCTATGCGAGCGAGGCGCTATTTGCTGCAGGTATCGACCCGCGCCGTGAGGCGGGGACGGTGTCACGAGCGCGTTATCTGAAACTGGCGGATGAGATCAAACGAATCTTGGCGCATGCCATTGAGCGTGGCGGCACCACCTTGCGCGACTTTGTGGGCGGCGATGGGCAGCCGGGTTATTTCCAGCAGGAACTGTTTGTTTATGGGCGTGGCGGCGAGTTCTGCAAGAACTGCGGCAACACCCTGCGCGAGATAAAGCTGGGCCAGCGCGCCAGCGTTTATTGCCCGCGTTGCCAGCGCTAGCCGCGCGGCATCCGGTTGGCGGCCGGCGTGAGCTGAATATATAAAAATAAGACACTACCGAGGTGTTGATGTCCGGTAACTATTTGCCCCGTAACCCACTGGCGCAGTGGGTTGGTCGGGTAACGCTCCAGTTGATGGGATGGCGTGTCGAAGGCGAACTGCCAAAGCTCGATAAGTTTGTCGTGATTGGCGCGCACCACACGTCCAATTGGGATTTCGTGATTTTTATCGCCGTGAAATTCGTCCTGCGCCTGAATGCCCGCTGGTTTGGTAAACACACGATCTTTCGCTGGCCGTTTGGCGCGCTGATGCGTCTGTGGGGTGGCATCGCCATTCGTCGCGAGCGCCAGGTTAATACCGTCGAGCAAGCCGTGCGTGCTTTCGCTGAACATGAGCAGTTCATGCTAATTTTGTCGCCGGAAGGCACACGCAAGAAGGTCGAGCGCTGGAAGATGGGCTTCTATCACATCGCCCTAGGAGCCGGCGTGCCGATTGTGCTGGGAGCTCTGGATTATTCGCGGCGCTGTGTCTGTATTGGTCCGACCTTTATGCCGACGGGAGATGAGACGGCTGATCTCCAGGCGATGCTGGCGTTTTACCGACCGTTCATTCCGAAAAAACCTGAATATGCCTTTTATGGCGATTGACGTCCGTCACGCTGACAATTGCCAATGCACTGTTATAGTTAGCTCCACCGCCTCCTAATAGCTGAAGGATCGCCCCATGAAACTGTTCCGTTCCACCGCTGCTGCTTTGGCACTGACCACTGGCTTACTGGCCCTGCCGGCTTACGCTGAGGTGGCGGATAACACCAGCGGTGACCCTCTTTACACGGCTAATGCACCTAAAGCCTTTTCGATGATTGGTGATTTGCTGATTGCGCGGCCGCTGCTTATCGGGGCAACCGCCATTGGTGCTGTGGCATTTGTTGTGAGCCTGCCGTTCACGGCTGCAGGCGGCAATATTGGCGAGGCCGGCAAGGCGCTGGTTGTTGAGCCAGGTAAAGAGGCGTTCGTACGCTGCCTGGGCTGCACCACCAGTGGCTATCGCAAGGACTGATAGTTCTTTTGTTCTGCCTGCGCTGCTGCCTTTTGGTCAGCAGCTGAATTATTGCGGTGCGGCCGGTGTGACTACTGCCGTACCGATGCCGCGGCGGTCGCTAGCGGCTTCAACCTTGCCATCTTGCTTGTTCCACAACAGCACCTGCTGATTGCCGTATGGCCGCCCGGTCGACTTCAGTTGATGCCCTAGCGCTTGTAACGCTGCGATTTCTACTGGGGTAAACGTGTCGGGCTCATGCTCAATCACATCAGGACGGTATTGGTGGTGGAAGCGAGCACGGTTTGGCCAGCGCTCGATGGGTTGTTTATCCAGGTATTCCAGCATCGCCAGCAGCACCATGCTGGGAATCCGGCTGCCGCCTGGCGTGCCGAAGCTGGTGAACGCTTCAGGGCTTTCAATAAAGCTCGGGCTCATGCTCGACAGCGGTCGTTTGCCGGCGGCGATGCTGTTGGCTTGGCTGCCGCTCAGGCCATAGGCGTTGGCACCTTGCACGTCGGCGGCAAAATCATCCATCTCATTGTTTAGCAGTACGCCAGTGCCCGGCACGGTAAAGGCCGCGCCAAAGGGCAGGTTGACCGATAACGTGGCCGCTACCGCATTGCCTTCGGCATCGAGCACCGAAAAATGGGTGGTGTGGTCGCCTTCATGCCAGGGCGCGGCCGGCGGTAGGCTGTCGCTCGGTGTGGCGTGTTGTGGGTCAATGCTGGTCGCCAATTGCTTCAGGTAGTCAGGTGCTAGCAGCTGGTTCAGCGGATTAGTGACAAAATCGGGGTCGCCCAGCAGGCCGCGGTCGCGGTACACGCGGCGCAGTGTTTCGACTATCAGGTGGGTGCGCAGGACGGAGTCGGCTTGTTGCCAAGGCAGTTGCTGCAGCATCAGTAAGCTTTGCCCCAGTGCGACACCACCAGCGGAGGGTGGCGGCGCGCTGATCAGTTCGCGGCCATGCTCAAGCTGCACGCGCAGTGGTTGGCGTTCGACAATGCGGTAGTCGGCGAGGTCTTTGAGTGACCAAATGCCGCCGGCATCACGCACTGATTTGACCAGCTTTTGCGCCATGCTCCCGCCATAGAAGCCTTGTGGGCCCTCTGCGGCCAGTTGCTCAAGCGTGTGGGCCAGTTCAGGTTGGCGCAGCAGGCCGAACTCTGCGGGAATCTCTCCCTTGTCGAGGAAGAGGCGTGCAGTCTCCGCATCATTGCGCATGGCCTCGATGCGCCAGCCGGCGCGCTCGCGATAAACCCGGTCAATGCTGACGCCGCTGCGTGCCAGGCGAATGGCTGGGGCGAGCGAGTCGCGCAGCGGCAGACGGCCGAAGCGCTCTGCCAGTTGCACCAAGGCCGCCGGTAGACCGGGGATGGCGGCAGCAAGCGCACCATCGAGTGACAGGCGCGGCTGTACTTCGCCATCAACCTTGTAGAGGTCGGCATTGGCAGCCAGCGGTGCTCGCTCTCGGGCATCAAGAAAACGGAAGGTGGGTGTTTCGCCGGCTTCGCGCAGGAGAAAGAAGCCGCCGCCGCCAAGCCCGGAGCCATAGGGCTCGACCACGGCCAACGCGGCGCTGATGGCCACTGCGGCATCGAAGGCATTGCCGCCCAGCGCCAGGATTTCCTGTCCGGCCACGGTGGCCGCCGGGTGCGCGGTGGCGATAGCTATGCGTTCGGGGCGCGCCGTTGCATGTAGATCAAGGGCGCAGAATAGGGCAAGCACACCGGCCAGGGTTCGCCAGATTAGGCGGTTGCGGATCTGCAGGCTCATGGTTTGGCAGGCCTTTGGATAGTGTTGCGAGCGGAGGCTAGGCGCGGTGAAATCAGCGAGAGCAGTAGCTCTCTACCGATCTTTTAAGCCTTGCCGGTGATGATCATGTACTTCTGCATCAGCTCATCCTTGCTCTCGACATTGTTCTCATCGAGCGGGATGCAATCCACTGGGCAGACCTGCTGGCACTGGGGTTCGTCATAGTGACCAACGCATTCGGTGCACAGGTTGGGATCGATTTCATAAATTTCTTCGCCCTGGGAAATTGCAGCATTAGGGCATTCAGGTTCGCAGACGTCGCAGTTGATGCAGTCGTCGGTGATGATCAGGGACATGACAGAACCACTCCTGCTGCAGCCCCGGGGCGCAGCCTAGATGTGCACAGATAACGATGGTGCAAAGTGTGCCGTATCAGGGCCGCGTATGCACGCGGCCTGGCTGTAATGGCTTAGCGCTTGAACCGTTCGGTCAGTGCAGCGGCCACGGCAGGGTGTACGAAATTGGTGATATCACCACCCAGCGCGGCGATTTCACGCACCAGTGTCGAGGAGATAAACGAATATTTTTCCGACGGCGTGAGAAACAGGCTTTCCACATCGGGCGCCAGCTGGCGATTCATGTTGGCGAGCTGGAATTCGTATTCAAAATCAGACACCGCGCGCAGGCCGCGCAGAAATACATTCGCGCCTTGCTCTTTGGCAAAGTGTGCGAGCAGGGTCGAGAACCCCACCACTTCGACATTCGGCAGGTGCTTGGTAACTTCGCGTGCCAGCTCGACACGTTGCTCCAGGCTGAACAGCGGATTCTTTTTCGGGCTGGCAGCCACTGCAATGATCACGCTGTCAAACAGCCGCGCGGCCCGTTCGACCAGATCGCCGTGCCCCTTGGTGATGGGGTCGAAGGTGCCTGGGTATAACACTCGATTCATCGTGACGTCCTGGCGGGTCCGTTGGGAGGCGGATGGTAGCGCAGCGCTTCCTTGCGGCCAAGTCGGTCACCGATTAACAAGGGCATTCATGGGCCTAGCACGCCTCGTGAATGCCCCGCTATCAGGCGTTTTTGAGGCGTTCAGCGAGTTTGCTCGCGAGTTTGGCGGTTAAGCCATAGATCGACAGTTGAGGGTTGGCGCCGATGCTGGTGGGGAACAGCGAGCCGTCATGGATCGACAGGTTGCTCAGTTGATGATGGCGGCCCAGGCTGTCTGTTACCGCATGCTGTGGGTCTTCGCCCATGGCACAACCGCCCATCACATGGGCGCTACCGAGGCGGGTGCGGTATAGCTCCAGACTAAGGCTGTCGATCAGGCTTTTCGCTTCGCCCAGGGTCTTCACGTAGCCGGCATCGGCATGCAGTGGCAGCACAGCCTTGGCGCCGGCGGCAAATTGAATTTCTGCCATCGTATGGAAGGCGCGACGCACGCCGTCCCAGGTGTAATCGGTCATCTGGTAGTCGAGTACGGGGCTGCCATCACCGCGCAGCTCGACCTTGCCTTCGGCGCTGTCCGGGTGGAAACCGTCACGTAGCAAGGCGAGCATTGCGTTGGTATTGGGCAGCTGTTCCATGCGCATGGCGTTATCCACGCCGAAGCGCCCGAGCAAGGTTGCTGTGAGTGCTGGCTGCAGCGGCGGCACCTCTAGCTTGTAAGACATGCGCCCCGTGGTGCCGTCATCCCACTGAAAATGGTCAGAGTAGATTGATTGCGGCGCGCCATAGAAGGGGTTGATCACCTGATCAAACAGTGCAGCGGAGAAGTTGACGAGGTGCAGGTAGGTGCGTTTGCCCGTGCGCTTATGCGGGTCGGGCGCGCCAGAGCGCAGCAGAAGCCCTGGGGTGTTGATGCCACCACCCGAGAGCACATAGTGCTTGGCCTTGACCGTTATTTTGCGACCGTTGGGGGTGACGCAGCGTTCATCCATGCCCAGGCATTCGATACCACTGACCTTGTCGCCGTCCAGCAGCAAGCGTTCGGCGCGTGCGAGATAGAGCAGCTCGCCGCCTTTCTCAAGGGTTGCTGGAATGGTGGTGACCAACATCGACTGCTTGGCGTTGGTTGGGCAGCCCATGCCGCAATAACCGAGGTTCCAGCAGCCGCGCACGTTACGCGGGATAACATGCCAGGTGTAGCCAAGCTTTGCACAGCCGTTGCTGATAACGGCGTTGTTGGCGTTGGGCGGCACGGCCCACGGTGCGACGCCCAGGCGCTGCTCCATTTGCTCGAACCAGGGGGCCATTTCTTCGGGGCTATGGCCTTTTACGCCGTGCTCCTTGGCCCAGTGCTCCAGTGTTGCGGCGGGTGTGCGAAAGCTTGAGGTCCAGTTAATCAAGGTGGTGCCGCCCACGGCGCGGCCCTGCATGATGGTAATCGCGCCATCCTTGCTCATGCGCCCAATGCCTTCCTGGTAGAGGTTGGCGTAGGCCTTATCTTCAAGCATTTTGAAGTCGTCGCTGGTTTTCAGCGGGCCTTCTTCGATAAGCAGCACCTTAAAGCCTGCGGCGCTGAGGATTTCGGCGGTGGTGCCGCCACCTGCGCCGCTGCCAACGATGGCAACGTCCGCTTCGAGGGTCAGGTCACTGTCCAGGCGCGAACCGTTGTAGGTCTTCCAGCCGCTGGCCAGGCCTTGCTTGAAAATATCGGGTACAGGCATTTTCAGATTCTCTTTTTTATGATCGCGCTGCATAAAAGGTTGAGCGAGCTAGAGCCAGGCTAGGCGCAGATGCGCGAGGACGCGGAGTTTACGAGTTGTAAATGAGCAGTCCGAGCGCATCTGCAACAACGCCTGGCCGACGCGCAGCCAGCCGTCAGACAGTAGGCGGACCTGGGTAGCCGCAGTGCGCCCAAGACTCTGCACGGCTGTACCAGCTCATCATCACTAGCTGCAGCAGCGAGGCATGGCCCATCTTCAATAGGCCGATGGAGCTGTTCTGCCAGCGCTTGAGGAAGGCCTGCACATCGGCGGCCGAGGCGTTCTGCCAACTGCCCCACACGCCAGTCAGTGGCCCGCGAGTGATGGGCAGGGCGAGCACGTCGAACAATTGCACGGTCAGCTTGAGTAGCTCCGGGGACAGGTGGCTGAGGCTGTAATCGAGGTTTTCCAGTGTGGCGCTGATGGCCTGGGGCATCTGCGCTGGGGGCACCGCGCCAGCGAGCATGACGGGAATCAGTGCCTGCAGAAATGGCAGGTCGGACTCGCGAATCACCTTTAAACCGACTTTCGGCGTATCGGCCGAGCAACCGCTGAGGGTGGCTGTTAGTCCGGCAGTGCCGAGCAACGCAGAGCCGAGCAGGCCGACCTTGAGCAGCCTGCGGCGTGACAGGCTTGCTACTTCAAAAGTGGTGTTGTGCATTTATTGTTATCACCAAATCAGGCCATCCGCCCCGGTGTACCAGGGCGGGCGGAATTAACGAACGAACAGTTTGTAAACCAGCTTCTGCAGGGCTTTGCCGTAGGGCGGGTAGATCATTTTTGCGGCATTGAAACGCTGCTTGATAAACACGCCTTTGGCTTTGCTGAAGGTCAGGAAGCCTTCATGGCCGTGGTAGTGACCCATGCCCGATGGGCCGACGCCGCCGAACGGCATGTCGTCTTGGGCCACGTGCAGCAAGGTGTCGTTGATGCAAACGCCGCCGGAGTGGGTCTCGTGCAGTACGCGTTGCTGTTCGCTCTTGTCGTAGCCGAAGTAGTACAGCGCCAGCGGCCGGTCACGCTCGTTGATAAAGCTGAAGGCATCTTCCAATTTGTTGTACGGGATGATTGGCAGCAGCGGGCCGAAAATCTCGTCCTGCATCACCTTCATCTCATCCGTGACATTCAGCAGCACGGCATACGGCATGCGTCGACCCTGGGCTTCGGGGTACAGCGGGATGATGCTCGCGCCTTTATTTTCGGCGTCTTGCAGGTAGCTGTTGAGGCGCTGTTGTTGGCGCTCATTGATGATCGCGGTGTAGTCGGGGTTGTCCGTTAACGTTGGATAAAAGCCCTGCACGGCGTTGCGGTAGGCCTCGACAAAGCCATCTACACGGTCTTTCGGGACCAAAACATAGTCCGGCGCCACGCAGGTCTGGCCGGAATTCATGGTCTTGCCGAAGGCGATGCGTTCAGCCGCATCGGCCAGCGGTACGTCGGCGCTGACGATGGCCGGGGACTTGCCGCCAAGCTCCAGGGTTACCGGGGTGAGGTTGTCGGCGGCAGCACGCATCACGTGTTTGCCGATACTGGTCGCGCCGGTGAACAGCAGATGGTCAAACGGCAGCTTGGAGAAGGCCATGCCCACTTCGGCCTCGCCGAGCACCACGGTGACCAGGTCTTCGGGGAATATTTTAGCCAGTAGCTCCTTGACCAGCTGCGAGGTGGCCGGAGTCGACTCGCTCATCTTGATCATCACCCGGTTGCCGGCAGACAGCGCGCCAACGAGCGGGCCGATAGCGAGAAACAGTGGGTAGTTCCACGGCACAATCACCCCAACCACGCCCAGCGGCTGGTAGATAACCTTGGCAGCAGCGGGCATGAACTGCATGCCGACGCTGCGCCGTGAGGGCTTCATCCATTTCTTGATGCGTTTGGTCGCGTAATGGATGCCATGCAGGCTGGGCATCAGCTCGGCGAGCAGGGTTTCGTCGGCGCTACGGTTACTGAAGTCCTGGGAAATGGCGCTGATCAGTGCATCACGCTGGTCACTGAGCAGATCGCGCAGCGCGTTGAGCCACTGAATGCGCTGTTCGGCGGAGGGCATTGGGTTGGCTTTGAAGGCTTGGCGCTGACGGACAAAGCTGCTCTCTAGCTGGCTAAGCTGTTGTTGGCTGTTTTGCAGGCTTTTTTCAAGATAAGCGACGTCGGCGACCATGTGCTACTCCCAGGCATTTCAGCAGTGCAGCGCCGTCAGATGGCTTGAGGCGGCTGCAGATAAGGTGTGCTGAATTTCTAGAGCAATTGCTCTAATATGTCAAATAGCATGGCTTGGTCGGTCGGCGAGTGCAGCCCAACGAAAAGTTAGTACGTCTCGGCAAGCCGTGTTGCGGTAACACTTCGGGCGTTTCTGCGTGTACCTTTGCCGGGCTTTTGAGTTGAGAACGAGCCGCTATGTCAGCCCCACTGAAAACCCGTCAACGCATCATTCAGGAGAGCCTGGCGCTGTTTAACGCCCAGGGCGAGCGCAGTGTCACCACCAACCATATCGCCGCGCACCTGGGGATTTCACCGGGCAACCTGTATTACTACTTCCGCAATAAGCAGGCGATCATCGCCGAGTTGTTTGACCTCTACGAAAGCCAGGTGAGTACCTTTCTGCGCCGACCTGAAGACCGTGCGCTGACGGTGCAGGACAAAACCTTCTACCTGGAGGCGCTGCTCGCGGCGATGTGGCATTACCGCTTTCTGCACCGTGATCTGGAGCACTTGCTGGAAAGCGACGCCGAGCTGGCCGAGCGTTACCGGCTATTTGCTCAGCACTGTCTCGTTCAGGCGCAGGAGATTTATCAGGGCTTTGTCGAGGCGGACATCCTGCAGATGGATGCTGCGCAGATTGAGGCGCTGGCCCTCAACAGTTGGATCATCATGACCTCGTGGGTGCGCTTTCTTTGCACCACGCGCGGCAACCGCGGCGACCTTAGTGAAGAAATGCTGCGGCGCGGCATCTATCAGGTGCTGGCGCTGGAGGGGGGCTACATCAGCCCGCAAGCCCGTGAGGCTGTTGAGGCGTTGTACGCCAAACTGCATGTGCCGCTGGATCAGGTGATTTGATGGGGCGCTTTCTTGTAGGTGAGCAGTTCTTGTCACAACAGTCGCAGACAATTTACGTCCAATTGCAGTGAGTTTGGGTGTATGCGCGATATCAGGCTTTTACTGGTGTTGCTTGGCGGCCTCATTAGCACGACTGTCTGTGCTGATAGTGGGCTGCGAGTCTGCCAACATGAAACAGAGAAGTACGCCTACCGTGTCGAACTCAGCCAGCTGATTCTCGATCGTACTGCTGAGCGCTATGGTGCTCGTCAGATTCTACCCGGCGATGGCCCTGACCCATCGCAGGAGCGCTGCCTTGCTTTGCTCGCTAAGGGCTCAGTGGACTTGGCCTATGTGCCGCCAACAGGGGATCGCCAGCGCGACTTTCTGACACTACCGTTCGACCTGCACAACGGCATGCTCGGCTTCCGCGTGCTGTTGATCCATCGTGCAGATGCCGCGCGCTTTGCCAAGGTCAATAATCTCGATGATCTACGCCAACTGCTGGGCGGGTTTGGTCGCCAGTGGGGCGACTTCGCCTTGTTCGCGCGCAATCGTTTGCCAGTGGTAGGGGTTGTTAACCCGGATAACCTTTTACCGATGCTCGACAAGCGTCGTTTTGCTTATTACCACCGCGGACTGCATGAGGCCTGGAAGGAGCTTGCGGCACATGCCGAGCAATACCCGCAGTTGATGGTTGAGCCACATCTGGCACTGGTCTACGACATGCCGGTGTTCTTCACCTTTAATCGCGATGACCCGCAACTCCTGCAGCGGTTCGCTGAGGGGCTTGCGTTGATCCGTGCAGATGGCAGCTTCGGTGCGCTATTCCAGCGTCACTTTGGTCAATTGGCTGAGCGGGCGCAGTTGCAGCAGCGCACGATTATTCATCTTGATTACCCAGCATCCCCTGGCTTGCCGCCTCGCGACACCAGCCTCTGGTTGAGCCCTATAGAGGCGCCGGCTCAGGTGCAATGATGCGTCGGGTTTGGTTGGTCAGGTTTGGGCGCGCTCGGCCAGCCACTGTGGGATACGCCGTTCCAGGTAATAACCCGGCTTGCCCAGGCTACCTTCGACAAAACCGACATGGCCGCCGTGGGCGTGCAGTTCAAGCTCAATACTCGCTGACAGCTCACTGGCCTCCGGGAGGCTGTGCGGAAAGACAAAGGGGTCGTCGGCCGCCTGGATGATCAGTGTGGGCGTCTCGATCTGGCCGAGGAAATAGCGGCTAGAGGCGCGCCGGTAATAGTCCTCGGCATCGGCGTAGCCATGCAGCGGCGCGGTGATGCGTCCGTCGAAATCCCAGAAGGTGCGCATATTGTCCAGCGGGCCGAGTTTTTCCAGGATGGAAAGCCGATCGGCCATGCCCTGGTGAGCGAACAGGCGCTGCTTGTCCTTCACATAGGCGACCATCTCACGCATGAAATGGCTTTGGTAAACCTTTGAGAAGCCCATGCCGATGCGGTCGGCGCACTGGTCCAGACGAAACGGCACGGACACCGCTGCCGCACCCTGTAGCTGACTGTCCGTGCCCGTCTCACCGAGGTACTTGAGCAGCACATTGCCACCCAGCGAATAGCCCACCGCATACAGCGGCGCCATGGGTCGTTGGGCGCGCAGGTGGCGCACGGTTTCCGCCAGGTCCTCACTGGCCCCGGAGTGATAACCACGGGCCAACAGGTTCGGTTCACCGGAGCAGCCACGCCAGTTCAGCGCCACGCTGGCCCAGCCCTGGGCTGCCAGTGTCTGCTGCAAACCCAGCACATACAGCGAGTTGGATGAGCCGGTCAGGCCATGCAGCACCAGCACCAGTGGCGTATCGGCTTGATGCGGGCCGTGCCAGTCGAGATCGAGAAAGTCACCATCCTCCAGCCACAGCCGCTCGCGTACGCGCGCCAGCTTCGCCGGCTGGCGACACATTGGGTTCCACAACGTTTGCAGGTGCGGGCCGGGCAGCCACCAGGCGGGCTTGAAGGATGAGCTCATGGGTGGGTTATCAGTTCCGTAGGTTGGATTAGCGAAGCGTAATCCGACAGGGAGCGCGTAGCACTCCGCTCGGCGATGGTTCGGCATTGTACTTGTGGCTGAAGTGGGCTGATCCCGCGACACCCGGATTACGCCTGCGGCTAATCCGGGCTACAGGCTAGTCCGCCGCGCTGCGCCGCCACAATGCGTAGTAGACCTGGCCGGCTTTCTGCTCGCGGTGCAAGCGCCAGTTGCCGGGCATGCCGAGGCAGGACGGGGCGTTTTCGCTCTCGGTGTAGACCCATGCATCGGCCGCTAACCAGCCGTTCTGCTCCAGCAGAGTGCAGGCCGGCAGCAGCAGGTTTTGGTTGAAGGGCGGGTCGAGAAATACCAGGTCAAACGGTATCGCCGCCGAGTTTTGCAGGTAGAGCAGGGCGTCTATCTGCTGCAGTTGGCCGTTGTCGCAGTTCAGCGTTTGCAAGTGCCCGCGCAGGCTAGCGATGGCGGCTGGATTGAGGTCCAGTGCCAGGGCGCTGCCGGCACCGCGCGACAGGGCTTCGAGAAACAGCGCGCCGCTACCGGCGAACAGGTCGAGCACTTTGGCGCCTTCGACGTAGGGCGCCAGCCAGTTGAACAGGGTTTCCCGCACGCGGTTTGGCGTTGGGCGTAAGCCCGCCGCCATGGGGAAGTTGAACTGGCGTGAGCGCCATTGCCCGGCAATGATCCGCAGCTGGCCGTCGCCGCCATGGGCGGGCGCCGCTTTAGCGGGTTTGAGTCGCTTGCTCATCAATGCTCCGGAATGGCAGTAGGTTGTTCGACGGGCCGGTCGGTGGGCGGCGGCAGCTCTTTCTGCGCGACCGTTGGGCCGGCGGTGACAATCACCAGGTCGTTGGGGTTGAGGTGTTTGGCCATGGCGGCTTTGACCTGCTCAACACTCAGCGCCTGCACGTCACGCATAAAGTCTTCCAGGTAGCTCAGCGGCAGGTCATAAAAACCCATGGAGCCGAGCTGGCCGACAATCGCTGCGTTGCTCGCGGTCGACAGCGGGAAGCTACCGGCCAGTTCGCGCTTGGCGTTGTTCAGCTCGTCGGCGGTTGGGCCGTTTTTGATGAAGTCGGCAAGCATGCTTTTGACCAGCTGCAGGGTGCCGTCGCTCAGTTCTGCGCGGGTTTGCAGGTTGATCATAAAGGGGCCGCGTGCCTGCATGGCGCTGAAGCCGGAGTAAACGCCGTAGGTCAGGCCGCGTTTCTCGCGTACTTCAGTCATTAGGCGAGTGCCGAAACCACCGCCGCCGAATACTTGGTTGCCCAGGTAAAGCGCGGCGTAGTCCGGGTCGCGGCGGTCGATGCCGAGCTCAGCGATCATCAGGTGAGTTTGCTTAGACGGGAACTCGATGTGCTGCAGGCCAGGCTTGGGTTCTTCCGGCTGGGCGATGCGCGGCAGGGCCGGGCCTTTTGGCAGCGCGGCGGACACCTCGTTGGCGAGGGTTTCAGCGTCGCTGCGTGAGAGGTCGCCGACCAGCGCGATGATCGCGTTTTTCGCGGTGTAGGCCTTGGCGTGGAAGGCTTGCAGCTGTTCACGGCTAATGCCAGGGATCGACTCGGCGGTGCCGTCGCTGGGGTGCGCGTAAGGGTGCGTGCCGTACAGGCGCTCGAACAGCGCCAGGCTGGCCAGCTTGCCGGGGTTCTGCTTCTGGTATTCGAAACCGGCGAGCAGTTGGTTCTTGATCCGCGCCAGCGAGTCTTCGGGGAAGGTGGGTTGGCCAAGCACTTGGTTGAACAGTTTTATGGCCGGCTCGCGCTGCTCTGGGGCGCTGAGGCTGCGCAGGCTGGCGATGGCCATGTCGCGGTAAGCGCCGTTGCCAAAGTTGGCCCCGAGGTTTTCGAAGCCTGCGGCAATCGCGCCGACATCCTTGCCCGGTACGCCTTCGTTGAGCATGGCGTTAGTCAGCATGGCCACGCCGGCGACGCCGTCGTCATGGCTGCTGCCGGCGGCAAAGGTCAGTTGCAGGTCGAACATTGGCAGCTCGCGGGCTTCGACGAACAACACCTTGGCGCCTTCAGCGGTTTGCCAGGTTTGGATATTCAGCTTGCGCCGGCTGGGCGGCTGGTCGCCCAAGGCAGCGAGAGACTCGATAGTGTTCGACTCGGCCAGCGGCGTTGCCGCCGGTGTCGGAGTTGGCTCGGTGCTGCTAGGCGTGCGGTTGATCACCAGGGCCAGCAACGCCAGCAGTATTAATAGCGCCAAGCCGAGCAGGCCGTAGCGCAGACCATTGCGCTCACTCATTGCGCTTCTCCTCAGGCAGAACATAAGCGACGCTCAGGCGGTCGCGGGTAAAGAAGGTTTTCGCGACTTGTTGAATGTCGGCCGGGGTGACGGCTTCCAGCTCACTCAGTTCCTTGTCGATCAGTTGCCACGACAGTCCCACGCTTTCCAGCTGGCCGATGGCCGTGGCCTGGCTGCTGATTGAATCGCGCTCGTAGACCAGCCCGGCAATCACTTGGGCGCGTACACGGGCTAACTCCTCGGCGCTTGGTGGGTTGTTCTGCAGGTCTTGCAGTTCACGCCACAGGCCCGCTTCCGTTTGCTCCAGGGTTTTGCCGGTTTGCACATTGGGGGTGGCCGAGAGAATGAACAGGCTGTCGCCACGGGAGAAACCGTCGTACCAGGCGGATGCGCCGGACACCAGTTCTTCACCGCGTTCCAGACGTGTTGGCAGGCGTGCGCTGTAGCCGCCGTCGAGCAGGGCGGCAACCAGGCGCAGGGCGTGCACTTGGCGCGGCTGTTCGGCAGTGGCCAGGCCTGGCACGTTAAAGCCCATCATCAGGCTCGGCAGTTGGGTTTTCAGGTGCAGAGTGATGCGTCGCTCGCCGGGCGTGGCCAGTTCAAGTGGAGCCTTGGCGGTGGGCACGCTGCGCTTGGGGATTGGGCCGAAATAGCGCTCGGCGAGGGTTTTCACCTCGGCCACACTGACGTCACCGACTACCACCAGGGTGGCGTTGTTCGGTGCATACCAGGCTTCGTACCAGGCGCGTAGCTCCTCGACGGTCATGCGATCGAGGTCGGCCATCCAGCCAATGGTTGGCGTGTGGTAGCCGCTGGCTGGGTAAGCCATGGCTTTGAAGCGCTCGTAAGCCAGGCTCGACGGTTTGTCGTCGGTGCGCAGGCGGCGTTCTTCCTTGATCACCTCAATCTCTTTGGCGAACTCATCGGGCGGCAGTGCCAGGCTGGCCAGGCGGTCGGCCTCCAGCTCAAGGGCCACGGCCAGGCGGTCGCGGGCGATCACCTGGTAGTAGGCGGTGTAATCGTCGCTGGTAAAGGCGTTCTCCTCCGCACCCAGATCACGCAGCACGCGCGATGCTTCGCCAGGGCCAAGCTTGCGGCTGCCTTTGAACATCATGTGTTCGAGGGCGTGGGAGAGTCCGGTCTTGCCGGGCGTTTCATAGCTGGAGCCGACTTTGTACCAGATCTGCGAGACCACCACGGGGGCGCGGTGATCCTCGCGGACGATGACCTTGAGGCCATTGTCCAGGCTGAACTCGTGAGTCGGTTGGGTTTCTGCGGCAAGGGCTAGCAGCGGGGTACAGAGCACACCGAACAGCAGGGCTGTGGTGCGTTTGGCAATCATATGCATGAATTCTCGACCTGTCGGACGGGCCCGCTTGGTCTTAGCGTCGGCGGGCGCGGAGGTGCTAGGATACGCATCCGTTTTACTGGCGACCACGCCTGCGAAGGCATCTGATGGTTACTGCGTGCACTCTTCAGCTTTTAAAGTTGCGTGAGTAATGCTTTCAGAGCCTTTTGCCTGGCGCGTCGCTCCTTTGAGATAGCCGTCCTCCATGTTTGGTTCCAACGACGACAAGAAGAACCCCGCACCCTCTGCGCCGGCCTCTGCCGAGAAACCTGCAGAGAAGAAAGACCTGTTTGGCTGGCTGCGTAAAAAGCCACAAACACCGGTTAATCCTGAGCCGCAACCGGCCGCCGTTAGCGAGCAGCTTGCGCCAGCGCCCGCGGCAGAAGTTGCCGCACCTGCGCCCGTTGAGCCGCTCAGCGAAACCGTCGGGGCTGATGCTAAGTCGCTCGATACGCCGGCGCTTGAGCCTGTGCCCGTTTCTGTTGAGGCCGCAGCACCCGCTGTATCGACACCGGCTGAAGCGAGCGAGCCGCCACGTCCGTCGCGGTTTCGGATCAATGCGGGCAGTGAAGTGCTGCATAGCCATGTTGAACCCGCCGTGGTGGTTGAGCCCGTCATTGAGCCTGTTGTTGCGCCGGTGCCCGTGGTTGAACCGGTCAAGGCTGTTGCGTCCGCCAAGAGCAGCGAGGAAACCCGCACTGGCTTTTTTGAGCGGCTCAAGCAGGGTTTGTCGAAAACCAGCGTCAGCCTCGGCGAGGGCATGGCCAGTCTGTTTCTCGGCAAGAAAGCCATCGACGATGACCTGCTCGAAGACCTGGAAACCCGCCTGCTGATCGCTGACGTTGGCGTCGAGGCCACCACTGCGATCATTGGCAGCCTGACCAAACGTGTGGCACGCAAAGAACTGGCCGACAGTGGCGCACTGTACAAAGCCCTGCAGGAAGAGCTGAGCCTATTACTCAAGCCGGTTGAGCAGCCGCTAAAAATCGATAGCAGCAAGCAGCCCTATGTGATTTTGGTGGTTGGCGTAAACGGCGCGGGCAAGACCACCACCATCGGCAAGCTGGCGAAAAAGCTTCAGCAGGATGGCAAAAAGGTCATGCTGGCTGCCGGTGACACCTTCCGCGCGGCGGCTGTCGAGCAGTTGCAGGTGTGGGGCGAGCGCAACCAGATTTCGGTGATCGCCCAGCACACCGGTGCCGATTCTGCTTCGGTGATCTTCGATGCGGTGCAGGCCGCCAAGTCGCGCGGCATGGACGTATTGATCGCCGACACCGCCGGCCGACTGCACACCAAAGACAACCTGATGGAAGAGCTGAAGAAGGTTCGCCGGGTGATTGGCAAGCTGGATGACAGCGCCCCCCACGAAGTGCTGCTGGTACTGGATGCCGGCACCGGGCAGAACGCGATCAGCCAGGCCAAGCAGTTTAATCAGACGGTGAACCTCACCGGCCTGGTTCTGACTAAGCTGGACGGCACGGCCAAAGGCGGGGTGATTTTTGCCCTGGCCAAGCAGTTCGCCCTGCCGATCCGCTATATCGGTGTCGGCGAGGGTATCGACGATTTGCGGACCTTTGAGGCCGAAGCGTTCGTTCAGGCCCTGTTCGCGGAGAAGTAGGATGATCAAATTCGAGCAGGTCGGTAAGCGCTACGCCAACGGCCACATTGGGCTGCACGAGCTGAGCTTCCATGTGCGCCGAGGCGAATTTCTCTTCGTTACCGGCCACTCTGGCGCTGGCAAGAGCACCCTGTTACGCCTGTTGCTGGCGATGGAGCGGCCAAGCAGCGGCAAGCTTTTGTTAGCCGGGCAGGACTTGTCGCACATCACCAATGCACAGATTCCCTTCCTGCGTCGGCAGATCGGCGTGGTGTTCCAGAACCACCAACTGCTGTTTGATCGCAGCGTGTTCGACAACGTGGCGCTGCCGCTGCAGATCCTTGGCCTGTCCAAGGACGAGATCGGCAGCCGTGTGCGCACCGCGTTGGAGCGGGTATCGCTGGCCGACAAGGCTGAGCAGTACCCTGGCGACCTGTCCACCGGTCAGCAGCAGCGCGTCGGTATTGCTCGTGCCGTGGTCCATCGCCCAGCCTTGCTGCTGGCGGACGAGCCCACCGGTAACCTCGATCCGCGTTTGGCGGCCGAGATCATGGGGGTGTTTGAAGACATCAACCGCTTGGGCACCACCGTGCTGATCGCCAGTCACGATTTGGCGCTGATTGCGCGCATGCGCCATCGCATGTTGACCCTGCAGCGCGGCCGCTTGATTGGCGACGGGGAGGCCGCATGAGCGCAACCCGTATGCCGCCACCGCAACCGGCGCAGCGCGTCGGTGCCGCGCCGAAGAAAACCGAATCGCCGACGCCAGATGATGACGGCCCGAGCTTTTCTCATCAGTTCCACGCTTGGCTGGAAAACCACCGTGCCAGCCTGGTCGATAGCTTGCGGCGTTTGGCTAAACAGCCGATTGGCAGCTTCTTTACCTGTCTGGTAATGGCCGTGGCCCTGAGTCTGCCGATGGGCCTGTCGCTGTTGCTGAATAACGTCGAGCGGTTGGGTGTGTCTTGGCAGCGTGCCGCACAGATTTCGCTGTACTTGCAGATCGACGCCACTGAGGCGCAAGGCCAGGCGCTGCGCGAGCAGATAGCCGGCATGGATGATGTGGCCGAGGCCGAATGGATCAGCCGAGAGCAGGCGCTGAGCGAGTTCCAGCAACAGTCGGGCCTCGGTGAGGCGCTCAAAGAACTGCCTGATAATCCATTGCCCGGCGTGATTGTGGTGACGCCGCAAGAAGTCGACAAGGTTGCCCTGGAAGCCTTGCGTTTGCGTCTGGCCGAGTTGCCGCGCGTGCAACAAGCGCAGCTTGATTTGCTCTGGGTCGAGCGCCTGAGCGCCATGCTCAAGCTCGGCGAGCGCTTCGTCTTTGGTCTGACCCTGCTATTGGTCATGGCCTTGCTGCTGGTGATCGGCAATACCATCCGCTTGCACATCGAAAACCGTCGTACCGAGATCGAAGTTATCAAGCTGGTTGGCGGCACTGATAGCTATGTTCGTCGCCCCTTCCTCTATATGGGTGCACTGTACGGTGTTGGCGCAGGTGTATTCTCCTGGCTGCTGTTGGCCTTCGGCCTGGATTGGCTAAACGATGCAGTGGTGCGCCTGGCCGGGTTGTATGGCAGCGACTTCGCTTTGGATGGTGTGCCGATGGCCGATGGTCTGTCGCTACTGCTCGGCGCGGTGTTGTTGGGCTATATTGGCGCCTGGCTGGCTGTCGCAAGGCACTTGAGTGAGCTAGCGCCAAGGTAGTAAGTTATTGTTTTTTTTGATATTGACTATGTGTAAGGGAACTTGTAGCTACATACAAAGTCCCATTGAGCAGTGCTAGACTGCTGCACGATTTCGTAAGTCGGAGGATTCAAATGTCCACTTCTTTGCAACCTGTTCATGCTCTGGTTCCGGGTGCCAACCTAGAAGCATACGTGCATGCGGTAAACGGCATCCCGCTGTTGACCCCCGAGCAGGAGCGCGAGCTGGCGGAAAGTCTCTTCTATAAACAAGACCTTGAAGCAGCCCGGCAAATGGTCCTGGCGCACCTGCGTTTTGTTGTGCATATCGCCCGTAGCTACTCCGGTTATGGCCTGGCTCAGGCAGACCTGATCCAGGAAGGTAACGTCGGCCTGATGAAAGCGGTTAAGCGCTTTAATCCGGAGATGGGCGTGCGCCTAGTGTCGTTCGCCGTGCATTGGATTCGTGCAGAAATTCACGAGTTCATCCTGCGTAACTGGCGCATCGTCAAAGTCGCCACCACCAAGGCGCAGCGCAAACTGTTCTTCAACCTGCGTAGCCAGAAGAAGCGCCTGGCCTGGCTGAATAACGAAGAAGTGCATGCCGTGGCGGAAAGCCTGGGTGTTGAGCCGCGTGAAGTGCGTGAGATGGAAAGTCGTCTGACTGGCCATGACATGGCCTTTGATCCGGCCGCCGAGGCTGACGACGAAAGCGCCTTCCAGTCGCCTGCGCATTACCTGGAAGACCATCGCTACGACCCTGCGCGCCAGCTGGAAGATTCCGATTGGAGCGACAATTCCAATACCAATCTGCACGAAGCGCTGGAAGGCCTGGACGAACGTAGTCGCGATATCCTTTACCAGCGTTGGCTGGCCGAGGAGAAAGCCACGCTGCATGATCTGGCTGCCAAGTACAACGTGTCAGCCGAGCGCATCCGGCAGTTGGAGAAAAACGCGATGAACAAGCTCAAGGGCTCGATCGCCGCGTAAGCCGCGCCACTAAAATAGCCGCACTCAGGTGCGGCTTTTTTATGGCCTACTATCCCTGGCGGCCACCCTTCGGGCCGTTGCTGCGCGACGTTAAAATCGCTCCCGGCGATTTTTCTGGCCAAGGAAAACCCTGATGAAATTACCGCCCATACGCCTGCAGCACTGGTTGATCTTTGCTGTGGTTGCCGCCCTGTTCTTTGCTTGGGGCGCGTGGCTGATGCGCCCGCAGCCGGCCGCGCAGCCGATACCTTGGCTGGCGCAATGGCAGGGTGAGGTGCTCACGCCTCTGGCTGATGACCGATTAAACCTGGGGCAGTTGCGCGACACTGTGGCGGGCGAGTTGTGGCTGCAACCCAGTCTGGATGGCGCGCGCCTGCTGTATCGCGGTGAGTTGCAAGATGGCGACGAGACCTGGGCCGTGGAGGCTGAGATCGGCCTCGATAAAGCCGAGCGGGAGAGTTTGCTGGCTGCCGCTGGGCTAAAGCCAACCGACAAGGAGCAGCCATTGGCTAGTCAACTGCTGGAGCCATTGGCTAATCACCCGATTATTGCCTTGACCTTGCTGCCGCCGGCTCCGCTGGATGCTGCGCGTTTGGCGGCTAGCCTCGGCCAGCCGCGCCTGACTCTAGAGTTGGCGCAAGGTCAGGCCTGGGTTTATCCCGAGTTGGGCATGACCGCGCATTTGCAGGATGACGCGCTGTACTTTCTCTATGCGGTGCCGCGGCATCTGCTTCAACAGCGCTAGCTAGAGGCCGCTGGGTAGCCATTCACGTAGCCACTCGGGGCGGTTAGGTTGCAGGCGGTTGAGGTAATTGCTGCCGCCCAGTTGCCACATCTGCTGGCGAATCCAGCTGGCGCGGCGGCTGATGCGTGCGCTGGGGCGGCTGGCGCTCCATTCGCGTGGGTTGGGCAGTACGGCAGCCAGTAGGCTGCTCTGCTGGCGTGACAGATAGGGCGCGCCGACCTTGAAATGATGCCGCGCCGCCGCTTCTGCGCCGAACACGCCATCGCCCCACTCGACGCTATTGAGGTACACCTCAAGAATCCGCTGCTTCGACCAGAGTAGTTCGATCAGGCCGGTAAACCACACCTCGATACCCTTGCGCAGCCAGCTGCGGCCCGACCAGAGAAACAGGTTCTTCGCCACTTGCTGGCTGAGGGTGCTGGCCCCGCGAATAGAGCCGCCTTGCTGGTTATGTTCCAGAGCCGCCTGGATCGCGGCAACATCGAAGCCCCAGTGCTCGGCGAACTTCTGATCTTCGCCGGCAATGACGGCCATCTTCAGGTCGTCTGGCAGCTCACTCCAGGGTCGCCAGGTGCGCTGTAAATCGATGGGTTTGTTATCGATCCAGGACTCAACCTTTCGCTCGACCATCAGCGCGGTGCCGGGTGGTGGTATCCAGCGCAACAGCAGCACCAGCAATGCCGAGCCGAGCATCAGCCAGAGCAGGAGTTTGAACAGTCGGCGAGAGAGGGAGCGAAACATACGCGCTTGGCCAGGATGAATTTGCCGGCCATTATAGCCAGCCCTTTGTTTATAGCTGGAGTGATGCATGGCTCGTCTGTGGTTATTGCTATCTGCCTGTGCTGGTTTTACCGGTGTTGCACTGGGCGCTTTTGCCGCCCATGGCTTGAAAGACCAGCTAACGCCGGCCTACCTCTCGGTATTTCAGACCGGCACGCACTATCAGTTGGTGCACGCGTTGGCGTTGTTCGGTGTTGGGCTGCTGGCCATGCTGCGGCCGTCGCGCTTGGCCAATTGTGCCGGCGCGCTGTTTGCGTTGGGTATTGTGCTGTTTTCCGGCAGCCTGTATGCGTTGACCTTGAGTGGCGTGAGTGCGTTGGGGGTCGTCACGCCGTTCGGTGGGCTGGCGTTTCTCGCCGGCTGGTTGTACCTAGGTGTGGCAGCCTGGAAGCTGACCCCGCGCGTTAGCACCTGATCCGCAGGTCAGAAGGGCAGGTGTGCGGCAGCCTTTCGCCTTGGTCAACGCCCATGATCAGGCTAGAATGCCGGCCCTTTTCCACGTTATGACCGACTCGGTATGCATATTCAGTTAAACGGTGAAACATTCGAATTGGCCGATGGCGAAACCGTCGCCGGGCTTATCGACCGTTTGGATCTGGCCGGCCGCCGCGTGGCGGTAGAGCTCAATCTGGATATCGTGCCGCGCAGCCAGCACGCCACGACTGCCTTGCGCGAAGGTGATCAGGTGGAAGTGGTACATGCCATTGGTGGCGGTTGAGAAACTACCTACGTTGCCCTTCTTTAGAAAAGACAGCAGGCGTTAAAAACAGGTTCAGCAAGCCGTTTACGGCTAACGCGCTTTAGCGCGGCCCGGAGGGCGAGTGGAACGAGTAATGCTCATTTACACCAGTAAACTCCGCTTTTTCGCCTGTTTTTGCCTTGTCTCGGCGGCCTCGGCTACGTTTCTCCGCGACTGGCCGTTTGCCTGACTGTCCGCCCACTTTACGAGGATTACCCATGAGCCACGCTCCCAGCGACAAGCCCTTCACTCTGGCTGGCCGTACCTACCAATCGCGTCTGCTGGTAGGCACGGGTAAGTACAAGGATCTTGAAGAAACCCGTCTGGCCATCGAGGCCTCGGGTGCCGAGATCGTCACCGTGGCAGTGCGCCGTACCAATATTGGGCAGAACCCTGGCGAGCCGAACCTGCTGGATGTAATCAGCCCCGAGCGCTACACCATCCTGCCGAATACCGCAGGTTGTTACGACGCGGTGGAAGCAGTGCGCACCTGTCGCCTGGCCCGTGAGCTGCTCGACGGTCATAAGCTGGTCAAGCTGGAAGTGCTGGCTGATCAGAAGACCCTGTTTCCCAATGTGATCGAAACCCTCAAGGCCGCCGAAGTGCTGGTCAAGGACGGCTTCGACGTCATGGTGTACACCAGCGATGACCCGATCATTGCCCGCGAACTGTCGGCCATGGGTTGTATCGCCGTGATGCCGCTGGCCGGTCTGATCGGCACAGGCCTGGGTATTTGCAACCCCTACAACCTGCGCATCATCCTCGAAGAAGCCACCGTGCCCGTGCTGGTCGACGCTGGGGTCGGCACTGCGTCCGATGCCACCATCGCCATGGAGCTGGGCTGCGAGGCCGTGCTGATGAACAGCGCGATTGCCCATGCGCAAAACCCGATCCTGATGGGCGAGGCGATGAAGCACGCGATTATCGCTGGGCGCATGGCCTATCTGGCCGGGCGCATGCCGAAAAAACTCTATGCCAGCGCCTCGTCGCCGCTGGATGGTCTGATTAAGTAAGAGCACAGCATGACTGAATTGCAGCAACAGCCCGAGCCGGCTGAAGACACCTCCAAGCACCGTGCGATCAAGAGCTTTGTGATGCGCGCCGGGCGCATGACTGAAGGCCAGCAACGTGGCCTTGATCAGGGCTGGCCGAAGTTTGGCTTGCAGCTTGCGGATGGCCTGCAGGATTTCGATCAGGTATTTGGCCGTAGTGCGCCGCGCACCTTTGAAATTGGCTTCGGCATGGGCCATTCGACTCTGGAAATGGCGGCCGCCTCGCCAGAACAGGACTTTATTGGCGTTGAAGTGCACCGGCCGGGCGTCGGTGCGCTGCTTAATGGCTTGATGACCCACAACCTGCAGAACATGCGCGTATACAGCTGCGATGCCCTGGAAGTGCTGCGTGACTGTGTGGCGGATGCCAGCCTGGATCGCGTGCTGCTGTTCTTCCCAGACCCGTGGCACAAGGCCAAACATAATAAGCGGCGCATCGTACAGCCGGCGTTTGCCGAGCTGGTGCGGCAAAAGCTCAAGGTCGGTGGTGTGTTGCACATGGCCACCGATTGGCAGCCTTATGCCGAGTACATGCTGGAAGTCATGAATGTAGCGCCCGGTTATCAGAATCAGGCTGAAGATGGCCAGTATGTACCGCGCCCAACTGAGCGTCCGACGACCAAGTTTGAGCGCCGCGGCGAGCGTCTGGGGCATGGCGTCTGGGACTTGAAGTTTCAGCGCATCAGCTGATTACCCCGCGAAAAGGTAACCACGCAGCAAGAGCATAACCACAAGGATGATTACACCAGATCGGAATAATCCGACGCCCGCCAGGACGGCACCTCACCAAAACGACATATATACCCGGCAGTACGCACGGGTCATAAAAACAGCAGCCCTGTCTCTGACTAGGTTGTGAGGAGATCGTTGTGTTGAGAACACTTTCCATTCTGCTATTGGCGACGTTTACATTGCAGGCGCAAGCCAAGGTCGACAATGCTCAGGCGGCGCGCCTGGGCCAGGACTTGACCCCTTTGGGTGGTGAGCGCGCGGCTAATGCTGCCGGCACCATCCCCGCCTGGGACGGTGGTTTGGCGCAGCCGCCCGCCAACTATCAGCCGGGTATGCACCATCCGGACCCTTACAGTGCTGAGGTGCCGTTGTATCGGGTCAACAGCCAGAACCTGGCGCAGTACCAGGCGCAGTTGCCGGCCGGCCTGAAAGCCTTGCTGGAAAATAACCCGGACTACTTCCTGCGCGTGTTCCCCAGCCATCGCAGTGCTGCCGCGCCGCAGCGCATCTATGACGCTACGCGCTTCAATGCGCTGAACGCCGAACTGATTTCCGGGGGCAATGGTGTCGCCGGTGTGGCGGCTGGTATTCCTTTCCCTCTGCCGAAAAATGGCCAGGAAGCGATCTGGAACCACATCATGCGTTACCGTGGCGATCAGGTTCATTTCGTCACTAACCAGGCGGCTGTGCTGTCCAACGGGGCGTATAACCTGCTCAAATTGGACCGCGATATTTACTTTCTGTACGGGCGTGAAGGCGTTAGTCCGAAGGATCTGGATAACACCCTGTTCTATTACAAGTACAAGGTGGTTGCGCCTGCCAAGTTGTCTGGCTCGGCACTGGTGGTCCAGGAAACCCTCGACCAGGTGTTGGCGATCCGTAAGGCGTGGCGCTTCAATCGTGGCGAGCGCCGCGTGCGCCGTTTGCCGATGCTGGCCTACGACACCCTGCAGCCCGACAGTAACGGTATGGCCACTGCCGACGTGGTCGACGCCTACAACGGTGCGCCGGATCGCTACGACTGGCAGCTGGTGGGTAAGCAGGAAATGCTGGTGCCTTACAACAGCTATGCCGTGCACCAGCAAGGCATTCCCTACGACAACATCCTGCGCCGCAGTACCGTCAACCCTGAGTTGCTGCGCTATGAGCTGCACCGTGTATGGATTGTTGATGCCTCGCTGCGTAAGGGCTTTAGCCATCCATATGCCAAGCGTCGTTTTTATCTCGACGAGGACAGCTGGCAGATCCTCGCCGTTGATCTGTATGACAAGAGCGGTGAGCTGAGCGGCGTGCAAGAAAGTCATCCGATCAGTTATTACGACGTGCCGATGTTTGCGAGCACCCTGGAAACCATCTACGACTTCAAGGGTAAGCGCTACTTCGTCGACGGTTTGGATAACAACGAGCCGATGTACGACTTCAAGGCCAAGCTGACACCGCGTGATTTCACCCCGCAGGCATTGCGCCGCGAAGGTAACTAGGGTCTGTTGCCGTTTCATCGCGAGCCGCGTTGCAGCGAGAAATGGCAACAGATCCTCAGCCGCAAAAAAAACCGCCTCCAAGTAGGCGGTTTTTTCTGCGCGGTGAGTGGGTTGGTGCTCGGGGACCTTAACTACGGTCGGCGAGGATGCCGATGATAAAGAACACCAAAATCAGCACCGGAGCCAGGGTGAAGTTGTTGAAGAAGCCCAGGCCTTTGGCCAGATACGGCGTGGCAAAGATGATCAACAGGCCGTAGCCGACGGCGCAGAGCAGCACGAAGATCAGCGTACGGAAGATGAAGTTCATGCTGCTGGTATTGCGCTGCACCCAGGCATTGATACCAGGGCCGAATAGCACCAGTAGGGTGGCCATGATTGCCAGGGAAATATCGTAGAGGTGACTGCGGCTCCAGCGCGACAGGGTAACGATCAGGTCGAGTAGCAGGTCCATCCGGTTTCCTTAGCCGTGGCGGCGTGTACGTCAGGGTAGAAAGTGTTGCAGCAGGTCATTGAGAAATAGCTGACCTTCGCGGGTTGCACTCAGGCGTGTCGGGTCGCTGTGCAGCAGGCCGCGTTGCTGAGCGTCAAGGCGTGCTTGGGCAAGTTGGCTCAGCGGTAGGCCGGTGCGCTGAGTGAACAGTTCGCTGGCGACGCCGTCTGTGAGGCGCAGCACATTCATCAAAAATTCGAAGGGCAACTCATCGGCACTGAGAACGCGCTCGCCGGCGTTGAAGCGTTTGCTGCTATCCAGGTAGTCCTTGGGTAGGCGGGTTTTCCAACTGCGGCTAATGCTGCCATCGGGATTGCTGAGCTTGGCGTGTGCGCCCGCACCGATGCCGAGAAAGTCGCCAAAGGTCCAGTAATTCAGGTTGTGCCGCGCCGCTTTGCCGGCCTGGGCGTAGGCCGAGACTTCGTACTGCGCGTAGCCTTCGGCGGCCAGCAGGGCCTGCCCGGCTTCCTGAATGTCCCAGAGAATATCGTCCTCGGGCATTACCGGCGGCTGGTTCCAGAACACTGTGTTCGGCTCCACCGTTAGTTGATACCAGGACAGGTGCGTTGGCCCTTGGGCGATGGCGGTGCGCAGGTCGCTGAGGGCGTCCTCGATGGACTGATCCGGCAAGCCGTGCATCAGGTCCAGGTTGAAGTTGTCGAAGCCGGCGGCGCGGGCCATGTCGGCCGCCCGTACGGCTTCAGCGCCGTCGTGGATGCGACCAAGGGCGATCAGCTTGGGCGGCTGGAAGCTCTGTACGCCAATCGACAGGCGATTAATGCCAAGGCTGCGGTAGTCGCGGAACTTGGCTTGCTCGAAAGTACCCGGATTGGCTTCCAGGGTGATCTCGATATCGGCGGCAAACGCCACACGCCGTTCTACGCCTTCAAGCAGGCGGCCGAGGGCTTTGGCGGAAAACAGGCTGGGCGTGCCGCCACCGAAGAAGATCGAACTCAGCGGGCGGTTATGTACCTGCGCCAGGTCGGCATCCAGGTCCGCGAGCAGGGCGTCGACGTATTGCTCTTCCGGCAGGTCCGGCCCGGCGGCGTGGGAGTTGAAGTCGCAATACGGGCACTTCTTCACGCACCAGGGGATGTGCACATAGAGCGCAAGTGGCGGCAGCTCGAAGCCGCCGCCGAACGCCGTGGTCATGCCAGGCCCAGCCGTTGTTTCAATAGGGCCATGGCGCGGGCGCGGTGGCTGATCTGGTTTTTCTCGGCGGCTGGAAGTTCAGCGCTGGAGCAGTCGCGCTCGGGCACCCAGAACAGCGGATCATAGCCAAAGCCCTCTACGCCTTGTGCGGCGTGGAGGATGCGCCCAGGCCAGAGGCCTTCGCAGATGATTGGCAGCGGGTCATCAGCGTGGTGTACCAGGGCCAGACAGCAGACGAACTGCGCACCGCGCTCGGCGTCGGGCACGTCCTTCAGCACGTCGAGCAGTTTGGCGTTGTTCGCTGCATCGCCTTGGCCGTCGGCGTAGCGTGCCGAGTAGATGCCCGGCGCGCCCCCGAGAAAGTCCACCGCCAGTCCCGAATCATCAGCCAGCGCCGGCAGGCCGGACAGCCGCGCGGCATTGCGTGCTTTGAGGATGGCATTTTCGATAAACGACAGGCCGGTTTCTTCTGGCTCGATGTTGGAAAACTCCCCCACCGAGCGCACCTGTACGCTGCTGCCGAGCATGGCTTGCAGTTCTTTGAGTTTGCCGGCGTTATGGCTGGCGAGGACAAGCTGGTTGAAGTGCATCATTCGTCTGGGAAGAATTCCTGGTTGAAATCGAAACTGTGCGCCACGCCATCGGCCGCGCTGACAGTGATAGTGAAGCGCAGCATTTCCCGCTGGGTGAAGGGGAACTGCGCCAGGTAATAGATGGCCTCGCCCTCATTGACCTGCTTGAACACCAGCGGCTGGCTGCGCCCGACTAGATCCTTGACCTCGCCGCTGACGCTGGCATTGCTGGCTTTGCCGGCCTTGAGCACGGAAATGTTCACCACCCCTTGGGTTTTGCTGCGTACCAGGCCGCTGGCGGCGGCGATATCCGGCTGCAGAAAGCCCGAGTTGAAGGCAATGTAGTGCACGTCGAGGTCGCCGTAGCTCTGCTTGCGTTCAGCAAGCGCCGGCAGGCTCAGGCACAGGGCGATAAACAGTAAGGCGATGCGGCGCATGATGCTTCTCCAGCTAGACGGCGGCTTGTATTGCGGCCGCTCAATTGGCGATTGATAGGTCTTTGGCAGCGTGTCCGCTGATCCGGTAAATACCGATCTCACCTAACAGGTTAGGCCAAATACGGCTGGCCCAGCCGTGCCGGTGGTCGCGGTCTACCGCCAAGCGATTGAGGATTTTCGCATCCTGATCGTGGCAGAGGTTTTCGAAGTCTTCGAAGGTACAGAAGTGGATGTTTGGCGTGTTGAACCAGGTGTAGGGGAGAAAGTCCGACACCGGCATGCGGCCCTTGGTGGTGAGGTACCAACGGCAACGCCAGTGGGCGAAGTTGGGGAAGGTAATGATGCAGGTCTTGCCAACGCGCAGCATTTCCGCGAGGACTTTATCCGGGTAATGCAAGGCTTGCAGCGACTGGGTCATGACCACTACGTCGAAGCTGTCGCTGGCAAAGTTACCCAGGCCTTTATCAAGGTTCTGCTCGATCACGTTGACGCCCTTGCCGACGCACTGGGCGATATTTTGCGCATCAATTTCCAGGCCGTAGCCGCTTACCTGCTTGTGCTCCGTTAGCCAGGCGAGCAATTCGCCGTTACCGCAACCGAGGTCGAGCACACGGCTGCCAGCGGGAATCCATTCTTGGATGATCTCTAGATCCGCGCGCATGGCTACACCTTAATCCGTTTCATATAGCTGTCGAATGCCTGCAGGTAGCGCGGGATCGGCATCAGGAACGCGTCGTGGCCCTGAGGGGCATCGATCTCCAAATAGCAGACGTTTTTCCGTGCGGCCATCAGGGCGTCGACTATTTCCCGTGAGCGCGCCGGCGAAAACCGCCAGTCCGTGGTGAAAGACATCACGCAGAAGTCGGCCGTGACGTGAGCCAGGGTCTTGGCTAGGTCATCGTCGAAGGCGGCCGCAGGATCGAAGTAGTCGAGCGCTTTGGTCATCAGCAGGTAAGTGTTGGCATCGAAACGCCCGGAGAACTCCTCGCCCTGGTAGCGCAAGTAGCTTTCCACCTGGAACTCGACGCTGTGGAAGTCGTAATTGAGTTTTTCGCTCTTCAGGCCACGGCCGAATTTCTCCCCCATGGCGTCATCCGACAGGTAGGTGATGTGGCCAACCATGCGTGCCAGCATCAGCCCGCGTTTGGGGATCACGCCCTGTTCCTGGAAGTGTCCGCCATGGAATTGCGGATCAGTCAGGATCGCCTGGCGCGCCACTTCGTTGAAGGCAATGTTCTGCGCTGACAGCTTGGGCGCTGAAGCAATGGCCAGGCAGTGACGCACGCGTTCGGGGTAGCTGATGGTCCATTGCATAGCCTGCATGCCGCCGAGGCTGCCGCCGATCACTGCGGCCCACTGGCGGATGCCGAGGTTGTCGGCCAGTCGCGCCTGGCTGTGTACCCAGTCTTCCACGGTCATTACCGGGAAGTCGGCGCCGAAGGGTTTGCCGGTGGCCGGGTTGAGGCTGCTGGGGCCGGTGGAACCATTGCAGCCGCCGAGGTTGTTCAGGCTGACAACGAAGAATTTGTTGGTGTCGATGGGCTTGCCGGGACCGATGCAGCTGTCCCACCAACCCGGTTTACGGTCTTCTGAGCTGTGATAACCGGCGGCATGGTGGTGGCCGGACAGCGCGTGGCAGATCAGCACGGCATTGCTCGCCGTGGCGTTGAGCTCGCCGTAGGTTTCGAAAATCAGTTGATAGTCGGCCAGGCTGCGCCCGCAGGCCAGCGCCAGAGGCTCTGCAAAATGCAGAACCTGCGGAGTGACCAGGCCAACAGAGTCTTGGGGAAAGGCAGTCGACATCGACCCTGCTCGCAATAAAAGAAGGCCGCAGTCTAGGGTCTGTTCCCATTTCGTCGCAAGCCGCGTTGCTGCGCAAAATTTCGCCATGGCCGGGCGGCGTTCCGCTAGGCGGAGGGCGCAGGTAATGGTTGTTCCCTTGCCAAGTCCTCCAACACAGCATGGCGAAATTTTTCGCGCAACCCGCAGGGCCGGGCCAGTTTTTACGCGATGCAGCGTTTCTCGACACTCATTTGGAATAACCACAAAAGCGCCGGGAGCGTTTTTGCGCGCAAGCCCCGAAGGGGTGAAGCACATGGATGTGCTGAACAAACTTCGTGTCTCGTGCCTTGCCTCGCGCTAAAACAGGCTCCGGCACGGCCGCGCACGAAACGGGAACAGACCCTAAGAGCGCCGCCCCAAGCGGCAAGCGCATGGGGCGGCTGGCGTACGGCGGTCTGGGTGATGATGGCCGCGTTGGCTATTCGCCAATACTGTGTGGACGCGCGCGCCCAGGTAGGTTGACCACTTTGCCTTGCCGTTGCACCGGAGCCGGGCGGCGCAAGACGCGCAGCATGTCGTTGGCCTGTGCCAGTTGCTGCTCCAGCTCGACGCTGTAGTGCGCCAGCTGTTGGCCGCGCTGCCGTGCTTGCTGGGTTTCCTGAGCCAGGGCCTTGAGCCGCAGCATGTGGGTTTCCAGCAGTTGTTTGTGTTCCAGGGTGTGTTGCATCAGGGGCATCAGCGCATCATTGGCCCATTGTTCGGCGTCCTGACGGATGCGTTGGTGCAGGCCGATGACTTCTTGCACCAGGGTGGCGAAGAAGCGCTTGGTCAGGCTGCGCTGTTCGGTCAGCAGGGTTTTCAGCTGCAGGCGGAACTGGTCGGCCTTGGTCTGTTGTTGCTTGAGTTCGCGCAAGTAGCGGTTGATGTTGAACTGTGGTGCATCGACGCCATGCAGCGGGTTCTCTTCGTTATGCCGGCGATAAATGGCCGCCACCATCTTGTTGGCCATCTGGGCTTCGTGCGCTAGGTTGTGCAGATCCTGCTCAACGCTGCGGAAGAAATGCAGGATTGCCTGGTTGATGCCCAGGGTTGTCCAGCTGCCGGTGAGGTTTTTACGCACTTTGTTCAGGTGTTCGTCCAAGCGCTCGCTGCGTGAGGCGTGGCGCAGCAGATCGCCTTGACGCTTGAGTAGGCGCTGGTTGGTTTTCAGGCCCAGCAGGCGTTTGTGATGCTGGCTATGGTCTTCTTTGGTTTTCGCCGTCAGTTCGAAGAGCATCTGGCCGTTGTCATGCTGATGGTTATGCAGCAAACCCTGCTGCTCGTTAACCTTCTCCAGGCGGAGGTTAAGGACGTGCTGGCTGTTCTGCAGCAGAGCCAGTACCTGGTTGACCACGCGGTCTTCGATTAGGCGTTCTTTCTGCGCGATGATGCGTTCGCAGAGCAGGTTTTCCAGATTGCTCATCTGACTGCGCGCGAGCAGTTCTGGATCTTTGCGCACCTTGGCCAGCATCGCCTGCTTGGCCGATAGCGGCAGTACGTCGGAGGCGTCGATGCCGAGCTGTTTGGCGGTGTTGGTCTGGATCTGGCGGATGGCGTTCTGCACAAAGGCTTCACCAGCCAGGTCATCCCAGAGCACGTCGATCTTGTTCAACACGGCAAACAGGCTGGTTTGGGTGTCTTCGTCGAGCTGGCGGATATGTTGCTGCCAGACCGCCATATCGCTAGCTGTTACCCCGGTATCGGCGGACAGCAGAAAGATAATTGCCTGAGCGCTGGGTAGCATCGAGAGGGTCAGTTCCGGCTCGCTGCCCAAGGCGTTCAGGCCTGGCGTGTCGAGGATGCGCAGGCCCTGGCGCAGCAATGGATGGTCAAAGTTGATCATGGCGTGTCGCCACGCCGGCACCAGGACTTCGCCGCGCTTGCTGGTGCTTTCCAGCATGTCGGGGTGGAAGCCCAGGGCAATCGCTTGTTCAACCGGCATGGGTTTGGTGCGCGCGACCTGGTTAAAGGCCAGGGCCATATTGTCCGGGTCAGTGATGTCCAGCGGGATATTCACCCAGTGCCGTGGAATGCGTTTGAACTGCGCGATGCTGGCTTCGGCAACGCGGGTCTCTATGGGTAACAGGCGGATATAAGAGTGTTCCGAGCGCGGGTCGAAGAACAGCTCGGTGGGGCACATGGTGGTGCGCCCGGCCTGGGATGGCAGCATGCGCTGGCCATAGGAGGAGAAGAACAGGCTGTTGATCAGTTCGGTTTTACCACGCGAAAACTCACCGACAAAGGCCAGGGTGATGTGGTCGGTGCGCAGCAGTTTCATGGCGCGTTCAAGCTTGCCTTCGACGGCCTCGGAGTTCAGCCGACTATTGGCCAACCAGCTGCGATAGCGCGTGATCTCGCGCATTAGCTCGCGCTTCCAAGCGACATAAGCATCAACTTGCTGACTGAGACGTTCCATGCTCATTGTCGGTTCTCCTGTTGACGCATCCATTGCGGGCGGTTGGCGCCGTGTGGCGCGAATATGAAGCATGCCGCACGCTGGGTTGGTGCGGCAGATCACCGTTGCAAATCTGTCAAATTACGCCATATCCACGAAGTTTTCGTGATTTGAGCTTCTTGGCATTATGCGGGTCGCAGCTATGGCGTCAATTGCATGCAGTTATCGGCCAGTCTTATGGTCAGTCAGGGCGACTGAACGGTCAGTTGCAGTTCAGCAGGCAGGCGTTGTGGCTGTTTGATGCGTACACGTTTCTGCCGGCTTTGTTGGCCGCTTTCCAGGCTGACCTGGCTTTTGCTGACGGCGAAGGCGCTGGCCAGAAAGGCCAGCAGGTGGGCATTGGCTTTGCCATCCACGGGCGGCGCGGTGAGGCGGATCTTCAGCCGTTCACCATGCAGCCCGGCGAACTCATCGCGGCTCGCCTTGGGTTGCAGGTGACAGTCGAGGATCAAGTCGGCGCCGTCCCAGCGGTAATGACTCATCAGGCGCTCGGCTTAGATCGCTAGGCTGAGGCCTTTGTACATGCCGGTCATAACCGCCAGGTTGCGGATCACCAGCATGTCGAGCAGGTTAAGGATCAGAAACGCGACAATTGGCGACAGGTCCAGGCCGCCCAAGCCTGGCAGAATACGGCGGATTGGCGAGAGCAGCGGCTCGCAGATCTGGTTGATCAGCATCGCGGTCGGGTTATGGCTGCCTTGGGCAACCCAGGAGAGGATCACGCTGATGATCAAGGCGAAGAAGAACACCTTGAGGAACAGTGCGGTCACGCCAATGATCGACCACACCAGTAGCTGTAATGGGTTATCCAGGCCATAGCCGAACAGCATCAAGGTCAGTGCCATCAGCACCAGTTGCACCAAAATCGCCAGTACCAGGGAGGCCAGGTCGAGCCCGGCGATACTTGGGATGATTTTGCGCAGCGGCTTTAGCAGCGGGTGGGTGGCGCGCACGATGAACTGGCTAACCGGGTTGTAGAAGTCAGCCCGCACCAGTTGCAGGATAAAGCGCAGCAATACGATCAGCAGATACAAGCTACCAATGGTCTGCAGGATATAAACAGCGGCGGTATTAAGTCCGATCATCTTCGTTCCTTATTGACCTAGTTGTTTGGCCAGCTCGGCTGAGCGGTGAGCCGCAGCGTTTAGGGCTTTCTCGACCAGCGCTTCAAAGCCATCGGCCTGGAAGCTCTTGATTGCTGCTTCAGTGGTGCCCGCGGGTGAGGTCACGCGGCGGCGCAGTTCGCTGGCGTCCGCGTCGCTTGCTACGGCCATGCGCGCTGCGCCAAGGGCGGTTTGCAGGGTTAGTTGGGCGGCGGTATCACGCGGCAGGCCGAGTTTCTCGCCAGCAGCCGTCATTGCCTCGATCAGCAGGAAGAAGTACGCCGGGCCGCTGCCTGACACGGCGGTCACGGCGTCGATCAGCTCTTCCTTGTCCAGCCACAGCGCCAGGCCTACGGCACTGAGCAACTGCTCGGCCTGCTGGCGCTGGTTTGGCGCTACCAAGGCATTGGCATACAGGCCGCTAACACCCTGACGCAGTAGCGCGGGGGTGTTGGGCATGCAGCGCACGATGGCGCGAGGGCCGAGCCAGTTTTCCAGGCTGGCGCAGCTGATGCCGGCGGCAATCGATACCACCAGTTGTTGTTCGCTGATGTGTGCCGCGAGGTCCAGACAGACGTCCTTCATGACTTGCGGCTTGACCGACAACACGATCACGTCGGCATTCTGGATTGCCTCGGCATTGCTGGCGAAGGTCTCGATGCCATGCTCGGCGCTGATTTTGCTGCGCTGTTCGTCACCACGGTCACTGGCGCGGATAGCCTGGGCGTCGACGCCTTGGGCGCGCAGGCCACCGATCAGGCTGGCAGCCATATTGCCTGCACCGATAAAGGCAATGCGGGGAGAGGTCATACGGGCTTCCTTAATAGGGCAGAAGATAAACTCAATCAGGTTTTGCTGTAATCACGTGCGCCGAACAGTGCCGTACCGATACGCACCCAGGTCGCGCCTTCGGCGATGGCTGCTTCCAGGTCATGGCTCATGCCCATGGACAAGGTGTCGAGGTTCAGGTTCAGGCCTTGCTGCAGTTCGCGCAAGCGGGCGAAGGCCGCGCGCTGCTCAACGGGGTCGTCAGTGGGCTCGGGAATTGTCATCAATCCGCGCAAGCGCAGGTTAGGCAGTTGTGTAACCGCTTGTGCCAGGGCCGTTAGTTCTTCTGGGCTGCAGCCCGATTTGCTAGCCTCGCCGCTGACGTTTACCTGCAGGCAGATATTCAGCGCGGGTAGGTTAGTCGGACGCTGTGCGGACAGGCGTTCGGCGATTTTCAATCGGTCTACCGAGTGCACCCAGCTGAAGTGCTCGGCGATGGGCTTGGTCTTGTTCGACTGGATCGGACCGATGAAGTGCCAGGTCAGTGGCAGGTCATGCAGTTCAAGTTGTTTATCCAAGGCTTCCTGCAAGTAGTTCTCGCCGAAATCCTCGGAGCCAGCAGCAAATGCCTCACGCACGGCAGCCGCCGGTTTGGTTTTGCTCACCGCGAGCAGGCCGATCGACGCACAATCTCGCTGCGAGGCTTGCGCCGCCTCACGTATGCGCACTCCGACCTTTGCAATATTCTCTGCTATCGTGGACATTACTTGCGCCCGCCGCCTGGGTTTTGCGGCATTCTACCTGCTTGTTTGTCATTAGGGAGTCCCATGGATATCACTGAATTGCTGGCCTTCAGCGCCAAGCAAGGTGCATCGGACCTGCATCTCTCCGCTGGCCTGCCCCCGATGATTCGGGTCGACGGTGATGTACGCCGGATCAATTTGCCTGCACTAGACCATAAACAGGTGCACGCGCTGATCTACGACATCATGAATGACAAGCAGCGTAAGGATTTCGAAGAGTTCCTGGAAACCGACTTTTCCTTTGAAGTGCCAGGCGTAGCGCGCTTCCGGGTTAACGCCTTCAACCAGAACCGTGGTTCTGGGGCGGTGTTCCGTACCATTCCGTCGAAAGTGCTGAGCATGGAAGACCTCGGCATGGGCGAGATCTTCCGCAAAATCTCCGATGTGCCGCGTGGCTTGGTACTGGTCACAGGGCCTACCGGTTCGGGTAAGTCGACTACTTTGGCGGCGATGCTCGACTATATAAACAGCAACAAGTATCACCACATTCTGACGGTTGAAGACCCCATTGAATTCGTGCACGAATCAAAGAAATGTCTGATCAACCAGCGGGAAGTGCACCGTGACACCCTCGGCTTCTCCGAAGCTCTGCGCTCGGCACTGCGGGAAGACCCGGACATTATTCTGGTCGGCGAGATGCGTGACCTGGAAACCATTCGCCTGGCGCTGACCGCTGCGGAAACCGGTCACTTGGTTTTCGGCACCCTGCATACCACTTCGGCGGCCAAGACCATCGACCGCGTGGTTGACGTATTCCCAGCCGAAGAGAAGTCCATGGTGCGCTCCATGCTTTCCGAATCCCTGCAATCAGTTATCTCGCAGACCCTGCTGAAGAAGATTGGCGGTGGCCGTGTCGCGGCCCACGAAATCATGATTGGCACCCCGGCCATCCGTAACCTGATCCGTGAGGACAAGGTGGCGCAGATGTATTCGGCGATTCAGACCGGCGGTTCGCTGGGCATGCAGACGCTGGACTCCTGCCTGAAAACCTTGGTCTCGAAGGGCATCGTGACCCGCGAGGCGGCCCGCGAGAAGGCCAAAACCCCGGAAAACTTCTAATTCGACAGTGTCCGGTTGGCATCTGCCGGCCGGGTTCACCCCAGCGGTAATTCACGCGCCTACCGTTGGCCTTTGCATAACCGCGTGCTGCACATGGGCGAACAATGATGGAATTCGAGAAACTGCTGCGCCTGATGGTCGAAAAGGGCGGCTCCGATCTGTTTATTACTGCTGGCGTGCCACCGTCGATGAAGGTCAACGGCAAGATCATGCCGATCACCAAGACGCCCATGTCGCCTGAGCAAACCCGTGAAACCGTGCATTCGGTGATGAACGAGCAGCAGCGTCGCGACTTTACCGAAAACCATGAGTGCAACTTTGCCATCAGTGCCCGTGGTATTGGCCGTTTCCGGGTGAGTGCTTTTTACCAGCGCAACCTCGCCGGTATGGTGCTGCGGCGGATCGAGACCAATATTCCGACCCTGGATGAGCTGAAACTGCCGGAGATTCTTAAGAAACTGGCGCTGACCAAGCGTGGTTTGGTGCTGTTTGTGGGTGCCACCGGCACCGGTAAATCGACCTCGCTGGCGGCGATGATCGGCTACCGCAACAGAAACAGCAGTGGTCATATCATCTCCATCGAAGACCCAATCGAATACATCCACCAGCACCAGAGCTGCATCGTCACGCAACGTGAAGTGGGGATCGACACCGAATCCTTTGAGGTCGCACTGAAGAACACCCTGCGTCAGGCTCCGGACGTGATTCTCATCGGTGAGGTGCGTACTCGCGAGACCATGGACCATGCCGTGGCCTTCGCCGAGACCGGCCACTTGTGCCTGGCCACCCTGCACGCCAACAACGCTAACCAAGCGCTGGACCGGATCATCAACTTCTTCCCGGCGGACCGGCAGAACCAGGTGTGGATGGACTTGTCGCTTAACCTCAAGGCTATCGTCGCTCAGCAACTGATCCCGACGCCGGACGGCAAGGGCCGTCGCGCGGTGATTGAGGTGCTGATCAATACCCCGTTGGCCGCTGACCTGATCCGTAAGGGCGATGTGCACGAGTTGAAGGCACTGATGAAACGCTCCACCGAGCAGGGTATGCAGACCTTTGACCAGGCGCTTTACGCCCTCTACAGTCAGGGCGAGATCACCTACGAAGATGCGCTGCTTTACGCCGATTCGGCCAACGACCTGCGCCTGATGATCAAACTCGGCTCGGAAACCGATGGCGATCACCTGAGCAGCATGACCCAGGGGCTGTCGCTGGAAGTCAGCGAGGACGATCCGGGTCGGCGTTTTCGCTGACCGGCACTTCCTGCGCAGCGCTGTAGCGAATGCGCTTGCCGGTTTGCCGCGCAACAGCCTCAGCTTGGCCGTTGCGCTGCGCGCCAGCGCGGGCCT
Source organism: Pseudomonas sp. (assembly GCF_046581935.1). Classification (GTDB taxonomy): domain Bacteria; phylum Pseudomonadota; class Gammaproteobacteria; order Pseudomonadales; family Pseudomonadaceae; genus Aquipseudomonas. The sequence goes on along the minus strand of NZ_JAYGFK010000009.1, from coordinate 22,795 downwards.
GACTCATCAATTGTGGAATCAATGGGCCTTCCGGCAAATTCTTCCAGAAGCGCACAGGCAGGCTGCTTTCCAGTGCGCTGCGGTTCAGGCGCGCCGGGTTGAAGGTGCTGCCGTAGTAGGCCAGCCACAGCGCCTCTCCGTCGTCCTCGGGTGATTGCGCCAGGTGTTGCCATTCAGGTGGGCAAGGCCGCTGATAGTGCAAATGTTGGCCATCCCAATACACGCCGTCATCTGGCGTGGCAATCATCCAGGTGCTGCGACCCAGACGTTCGGCAAAGTGCGCGCTGGCGCTGTGCAAGATGTCATGAGCCGGTTCGTGCCAGGCCACTAGTTGCGGTCCTTCTGCATTTGCCAGGCGTGGATGAAAGCGCAGGAACGCATGCAGGTGATGAGCCTCGCGGCGTATCGCTTTGAGCCGTTTGTGCAACTGACTACCGTCGACATCTCCCGGCAACATGGCGGCGCGATCACCTTGGGCGACGCGCCAGAGAATGCGATAGAGCAAGCTCCAGCGGTCCGCGATACGAAAACAGGCGGCGCTCTCCAGCAGCCCAAGTAACTGCTTGGGAATGCGTGGTGTTGATCCTTTTGGCAGTGGGCTGCTGGGTGCCGGCGCATGATCGAACAGGCCGCCACTGTCGCCTTCGCCTAGCCAGTTGATCTGGTGTGGCGGCACGCCTTGCTGCAGTAACGCCCTGGCGACGCCACGCCAGCCGGCAAAGCTGCCGTCAAACGCTGCGCTGTGCATTACCACAGCGCCATTTGCGCGGGCGTTTCGCTCAATTGTTGGCGCAGCAGGAGTGATTCGCGGCTGGCCTGCAGCGGGCGGTAGTCTTGGGTGACGATAAAGGGTTTGGCTTTTTCCAGGGCACAACGCAGGCGTGTTAGGTCGTCGAAACGGATACGTTTCTGTCGGCGCAGGGCGACCAGGCGCTTAGCGCTGAGCACGCCGATGCCCGGCACGCGGGCGATCATCGCTGCTTCGGCGCGGTTGAGGTCGACCGGGAAATGCTCACGGTTATTCAACGCCCAGGCCAGTTTTGGGTCGATATCCAGAGCCAGGTTGCCAGGGCCTCTGAGCAGTTCGCCCACCTCGAAACCGTAACCGCGCAGCAGGAAGTCGGCCTGATAAAGACGGTGCTCGCGTAACAGCGGCGGTGCCTCGAATGGCACGGTGTTGGGGCTTTGCGGGATTGGGCTGAACGCCGAGTAATACACCCGGCGTAGGTGGTAGTCGCCATAGAGCGAGGCGGCGGTGTGCAAAATGGTGCTGTCATCGGTGGCGTCGGCGCCAATGATCATCTGCGTGCTCTGGCCGGCCGGGGCGAAACGTGGCGCGCGTATCTCCGCCCGTGATTCGCTCTCACCCAGATGGATTGAGTGCATGGCCTGCTTGATCGTGCGCACCTGCTTCTCGGGTGCGAGGCGGATAAGGCTGGCTTCGGTGGGCAGTTCGATATTCACACTGAGGCGGTCGGCGTAGCGTCCGGCTTCGGCGATTAGCAGCGGATCAGCGTCGGGAATGGTCTTGAGGTGGATATAGCCGCGAAACTCGTGTTCTTCGCGCAGCAGCTTGGCCACGCGGATCAGCTGCTCCATGGTGTAGTCGGCGGAGCGGATGATCCCGGAGCTGAGAAACAGCCCGCTGATGCAGTTGCGCTTGTAGAAATCGATGGTCAGGGCCACCACTTCTTCCGGGGTAAAGCGCGCCCGCGGCACATCGCTGGAGCGGCGGTTGACGCAGTACTGGCAGTCATACAGGCAGAAGTTGGTTAGCAAGATTTTCAGCAGCGCTACGCAGCGACCATCCGGTGTGAAACTGTGGCAGATACCCATGCCGCTGGTCGAGCCGATGCCGCTTTTACCCTTTGAACTGCGCGTTGGCGCGCCGCTGCTGGCGCAGGAGGCGTCGTACTTGGCGGCGTCGGCGAGCACGGTGAGTTTTTCGATCAATTGCATGCTGCTGTCTGGTTTTGCTGTTTATTTGTACAGTATTAAGTAATCTCTGGCAGGCTTCAAGCGCGCATGTGTCTGTCTGTGTCGCGATTTCCTCCAGCCGCGAACCTTGCGTAGAGTGGGGCATCAGATGCAGCACAAGTCATCAGGAGGTATGCATATGCAGAGGCAAGATACGCACAGCAAAGTTATCGGTTATCTGCTGTGGATTTTCGGTTTTCTCGGCGCGCACCGCTTCTATTACGGCAAGCCTGTAACCGGCACGATCTGGTTCTTCACCTTCGGCCTGCTGTTTATTGGCTGGATCGTCGACCTGTTCCTGATCCCTGCCATGGATCGTGAGGCCGACCTGCGCTTTACCGCAGGCGATACGGATTACAACGTGGCTTGGATTTTGCTGACCTTCTTCGGCATTTTCGGTGTGCACCGCATGTACCAGGGCAAGTGGATTACCGGGATCATCTATCTGTTTACCGGTGGTCTATTCCTAGTAGGTGTGCTGTATGACTTCTGGACACTGAATACTCAGGTATCGATCAAAAACGCCCAGCGTGGCTGATTGTCCGGGGCAATAAACTGCGTTTTGCGCGGGGCGATATTTGTACTGGGTGTGAATATGCGGTCACAACGCGACCCTATGTGTCTGAAATGTTGTTCGGTTAGACTCGGGCACGCTCGTCTATCTACTTCCGTATAGCTACTGCTTCGTTTGAGGATTTGCCCATGGCTGACTACAAAGCTCCCCTGCGCGATATGCGCTTCGTGCTCAATGAAGTGTTTGAAGTTTCCAAGCTTTGGGCGCAGTTGCCGGGCCTGGCGGAAGTGGTAGATGAAGAGACTGCCGCAGCGATTCTCGAAGAGGCTGGCAAGGTCACCGGCGGCGTGATCGCCCCGCTGAACCGTAGCGGCGATGAAGAAGGTTGTTCTTGGGCTAATGGTGCGGTGAAAACCCCGGCCGGCTTCCCGGATGCCTACAAAACCTACGCTGAAGGCGGCTGGGTCGGCGTTGGTGGTGATCCTCTATTCGGCGGCATGGGCATGCCCAAGGCGATCTCGGCCCAGGTCGAGGAGATGGTCAACTCGGCCAACCTGTCGTTCGGCCTGTACCCGATGCTGACCGCCGGTGCCTGCCTGTCGATCAACGCCCACGCCAGCGAAGAGTTGAAAGAGAAATACCTGCCAAACATGTATTCGGGTCAGTGGGCCGGTTCCATGTGCCTGACCGAGCCGCACGCCGGCACCGACCTGGGCATTATTCGCACCAAAGCCGAGCCACAGGCCGATGGCAGCTTCAAGGTATCCGGCACCAAGATATTTATCACCGGCGGTGAGCACGACCTGACTGAGAACATTATCCACCTGGTACTGGCCAAACTACCGGACGCCCCGGCGGGCCCGAAAGGTATCTCGCTGTTCCTCGTGCCGAAGTTCATGGTCAATGCCGATGGTTCGCTGGGCGAGCAGAACAACCTGTCCTGCGGCTCAATCGAGCACAAGATGGGCATTAAAGCCTCGGCCACCTGCGTGATGAACTTCGACGGTGCCACCGGTTGGATTGTTGATGCGCCGAATAAGGGCCTGGCCGCCATGTTCACCATGATGAACTACGAGCGTCTGGGGGTTGGTATCCAGGGCTTGTCGCTGGGTGAGCGCTCTTACCAAAACGCCGTGGAATACGCCCGCGACCGTATCCAGAGCCGTGCGCCGACCGGCCCAGTGGCTAAAGACAAAGCCGCTGACCCGATCATCGTGCACCCGGACGTGCGCCGCATGCTGCTGACCATGAAGGCGTTGAACGAAGGCGGGCGTGCCTTCTCCAGCTACGTCGCGATGCAACTCGATACTGCCAAGTACAGCGAAGACCCAACTACGCGCAAACGTGCCGAAGAACTGGTGGCCTTGTTGACTCCCGTGGCCAAGGCTTTCCTCACCGATATGGCGCTGGAAACCACCGTACACGGCCAGCAGATATTCGGCGGCCACGGCTTTATCCGTGAGTGGGGCCAGGAGCAGCTGATCCGCGACTGCCGGATCACCCAGATCTACGAAGGCACCAACGGTATTCAGGCGCTCGATCTGGTTGGCCGTAAAGTGGTCGGCAGCGGCGGTGCTTTCTACAAGCACTTCGCCGAAGAGATCAAAGCCTTTACTGACTCGGCCGACAGCAGCCTGGCCGAGTTCGTTAACCCGCTGAAAGAGGCCATCGCCAACCTGGAGTTGATGACCGCTGATCTGCTTGAGCGCGCTAAGACCAATCCGAACGAAGTCGGCGCTGCGTCGGTAGAATACCTACAGGTATTTGGTTACACCGCCTACGCCTATATGTGGGCACTGATGGCGCGTACTGCGCTGGCCAAGCAGGATCAGGACGAGTTCTACGTCAGCAAGCTGGGCACCGCACGCTTCTTCTTTGCCCGCCTGCTGCCGCGTATTCACTCGCTGACTGCATCGGTTAAGGCCGGTAGCGAAAGCCTGTATCTGCTGGATGCTGCGCAGTTCTAAAGCGCGTTCGCTAACAACAAACCCCGGCCTGCGTGCCGGGGTTTTTGTTTGAGGCTTGGTGTGAGCCGGGCGTGCTTATCAGTGCATCGCGACGGGTTATGTGCCTGGCGGCGACTGATGCGGATCAGTTGCTGATCTGCTGCTCGACCAGTTCTGGATTGTCGATAAAACGGTTGCGGGTGCCCTGCAGGCCGGCAATCTTGTCGTTGCGCGCCTTCTCTTCGGCGTCAGGCGGGTCCATCTGGTGCCATTTTTTGTACATCCGTACGGGCCCGACAATCGGTAAATCGTATTCGACGTGCATATAGAAGATCGCTCGGGCGATGTTGCCCTTGGCTTCATCGCGCGGCTCAACCAATTGGAAGCTGGTCTTCATGTTGCAGCCGATGTCGTCGAATTTGCTTGGCACTTGGGTATCCAGTTCGCCGAACTGGGCGTTACGCCGAACCAGTTCGACGCGGGTCAGTGTCGGATAGAGGTTGTGCAGGTCAGACGCTATATAGCCGTAACGTGGATTCATGATGGTGCACTGACGATCAGTTATGCAGCGCAGGGCGCTTTTCAGCTGCTTGTTGCTGTAGATCGGGCTGGCTTTGAGTTGGCTGCTTTCTGTGCTGAATGTTTGGCCACAGTAAAGAGTGCTGCCGCCCTGGCCGTAGAGTTGGCTCCAGAGCAGTTGCGTGGCGGCTTTGGGGTCAGACAGCTGGTTTTGCCCGCTAGCCAATGCAAGTGGGCTGATGCTGGCTGCCAGGCAGCCAATGGCCAAAAATAGTGAGCGCATAGTCCGGCCCCTATGACCACCGTTGACGGGGTCTTTTATTGTTCTAAGAGGGCTTTGAGTCTAACAAGAGCTGTGTCACAAAATAAAGCCAAGCGTTTGCTTGGTTGTCTTCGGCTTCGTACGTGCTCAATGCCTTGTCAGCAGGGCGTTTCGAGCGGTTAAGTAGGTCGCAATAGATGCCATGTAAGCCAAGGCTTACATGGCGAGAGTGTAGTTCGCCACTATGCCAGGCATCGGGCGATGGCTAATCTGCTGCTCGTGGACGTCGCGCAGGAAGCGCACTTTAGCAACAAGGATACGTGGGACAGCTGCCAGGATGGCAAGCAGATCAAGGATGTCAGCAAACAGTCTGCAAAGCCCCGCAATGGCGGGGTTTTCTTTTTTAGGGCTTGCCGTAATGGCAGCCACTCTCCTGGCACTCGCCAACGCTTTACAACTCATCTCTACCGACCACTTAGCGCGCCAGTACGCTGAATACTGCACTGGCTCGGGCTATGCGTTTTGATTCGACGAAAAAGTAGCAGTTGGCAAATGCCAGGCTTTTGCCGACCTTTTGCACGTCCGTTTCAATGCTGATCCAGTCGCCCAGTTTGGCGGTGCCGGCGTAGTCGATAGTCAGGCTGCTGGTGACCAGTGGTGTTGGCGGCTCCTGGGTGAAGGCGCTGTTGTAGCCTAAGGCGACATCGGCCAGGCTGCTGAGTACCCCACCATGTACTAGACCACGTGCATTGCAGTGTTTCTGCTCGGCGTGCAGGCCGATGATCAGGCCACCATCGCTTTGCTGGTTATAGATCGGCCCTAGCAAATCCAGAAAGGGGCTGCTGCGAAATAGCGGGGTAAAGCCTGCTGGGATCATGCTCATCAATCAACCTTCCTGTTGTTTGGGCCGACGCTGATACGTGCGTCATGACGTGGTCGTTTCAGGCCTTTGGCGCTGTGCTTGCAGTGCGGCAAACCAGTTCAGCGTTTCATCCCACAGTGTTTCTGCCGCTGGGCGGAAGTAGCCCATATGACCGATTGCGCCGATGCTGGCGGCTGAGTCGATGGTGCGTGCTTCATAGGATGCTGCGCTGTAAGCCGCCATAAAGGCATCGCGCGAGGCGGGTGGTGCCCAAAGGTCATCCAGGGCGTTGGCGGCAATGATTGGTGTGTTGACTTGGGCGAAGCGCTCGGCAAGACCGGGCATCTGTGGGTCGTCGAAGAAGTAACGCGGGTAGCGGCACCAGCGCTTCCATTGTGTGTAGACGCCCAGCGGCAGATCTTCGCCCATGCCCAGCTTGCTCCAGGCCAGGTAGCCCTTGATGCGGGTCATCAGTGGGCCTACCAGTCGCCACATGGTCAGTACACGCCATTGCTCGGCCTTGGGCATCCAGCCATGCCAACCGGCACCGGTGCCAAAGGTGTAGAAGCCTTGGACCTGATCATGATTCGGCAGCAGGCCGAAGGCATGGCCGCCAAAGGAGTGCCCGACCATATACAGCGGCCGTTGTGGGTGGCGATGCTGATCGACAGCTGCCGCCAGGTCGAGGTTCGCCCAATCCAGATAATCCATGGCAAAGCCGCGCAGGTTGGCCGGTTTGGACTGGCCAATACCGCGATAGTCGAGGGTCAGGGTGCTGTAGCCACGCTGCGCGGCGTATTCGGCAAAGCGCCGGTAAAAGCCTTGGGGTACGCCGGTCGCGCCAGCAATCACCAGTTGCGCCACTGGTTCCGGGGCGTGATACAGCGTGGCTGTCAGCGGATAACCGTCGAGGGCAGGCAGCGCGATGCTTTCACTGAGGATGGCCGGTGTGTTGAGGTTCATGGACGGACGCCTCCTGGAAATTGTTCGCGGGTCAGGTTGAACAGGGCGGTGGCGGCGCGCTTGAGTGGCTCGCTGCTACCGGCAACACGGGCTTGCAGCAGCCCGCCTTCGTAAAGGGCGACAAACAGCGCCGCGAGGTTGCCCGCTTGTTCAGTGGGGTAGCCGTAGGCATGCAGATGTCGGCCCAGAGTCTGGCGCACGGCGGTGAAACTGCGCTGTAGGGCGGCGCGAATGGCCACATCTTCCGGGCCGCTCTCCAAGGCGATAGTGGCCAGCGGGCAGCCGCGCTCGAATTGGCTGTTTTCCAGTTGCTGCAGCGCCCCTTGTAACCAGTTGTGCAGCGCCTTGAGCGGATCGGGCTGCTGAGCAAAAAGCTTGGCGAACAGGCTGTCGATGTGCAGGCCGATATAGTCGACGGCGGCCACTGCCAGCTCACTCTTACCGCCGGGGAAGTGGTGATACAGGCTGCCCTTGGGCGCGCCGGCAATTTCCAGTAGCTCAGTCAGGCCGACGCCATGCAGCCCCTTGCGTTGCAGGGCATCAGCCATGGCGTGGATTAGTTTGTCGCGAGTTGAGGTCTTTTTCATGGGGTAAATATATAGACCGGTCGGTCTATTGCCCAAGAGATTTCCCCCTTAATAGCGGGTCTGTATGACGCTATATAAATAGAGCGCTGGGGAATTTGCAGTCTCTGGCGTGCAGCCAAAGTGCGCCGGTGAGCATTTCCCGAGGCACTTTTCCGCTACCATCGATCTCTCACTCGCATGCGATAAGGATTTCCCCCATGTCTATTTCCACGCTGATTGTTGTGGCCGTTATCGCCGCCCTGATTTTCTTCGTGATTGGTATCTACAACCAACTGGTGACCTTGCGTAACCGCTTTCAGAATGCCTTTGCGCAGATCGAAGTGCAGCTCAAGCGCCGTTATGACCTGATCCCCAATCTGGTGGAAACCGCCAAGGGCTATATGGCCCATGAGCGCGAGACCCTGGAGGCGGTGATTGCCGCGCGTAACAATGCGGTAACCGGTCTCAAGGCCGCTGCGGCGCAGCCGGGCAACGCGCAGAGCATGGCGCAACTGGGCGGCGCGGAAGGGCTGTTGAGCAGTGCCATGGGGCGCTTGAATGTCACGCTTGAGGCTTACCCGGACCTCAAGGCATCGGCCAATATGCAGCAGCTCAGTGAAGAGCTGAGCAGCACTGAGAACAAGGTGGCCTTTGCTCGCCAGGCATTCAATGACGCAGTGATGGCCTACAACTCCTACAAACAGTCATTCCCACCGGTGTTGCTGGCGGCCCGCTTTGGCCACGCTCAGGATGCCAGCCTGCTTGAGTTCGCCGACAGCGCGGCGATTCAGGAAGCGCCAAAGGTGTCGTTCTGAATTAAGGGCGCACTGAGATGAATTTCTTCGAGCAACAGGATCGCGCCCGGCGTAACAGCGGGCGCTTGCTGATTCTGATGGTGTTGGCAGTGCTCAGCTTGATCACCCTGACCAGCCTGGCCTTGGGGTTGGTGTGGCAGCTGTTTGGTCAACAACACACCTCTTTGTGGCTGGCCGGTGAGGCTCCGATGGGTGTGTTGCCCAGTTGGCCGCTGGTGGGTGTCGTGGCGTTAGCCGTGATCGGCGTGGTGCTCTTGGGCAGTCTCTACAAAGGGTTACAGCTGAGCCGGGGTGGGTCGGCGGTGGCCGAGCGTCTGGGTGGTCGCTTGATCAACCTAGCCCCGCAAAGCCTGGATGAGCAGCGCCTGCTTAACGTGGTGGAGGAGATGGCCCTGGCCTCGGGCACGCCAGTGCCGCCGGTGTATGTCCTTGATGATGTGGGCATCAACGCCTTTGCCGCCGGGCTGACCCCGCAGGATGCGGTGATCGGTATTACCCGTGGGGCCATCAGCCTGCTCTCGCGTGAAGAGCTGCAAGGGGTTATCGCCCATGAGTTTAGCCATATCTTTCACGGCGACATGCGCCTCAATACGCGGCTGGTTGCGGTGCTGCACGGCATTCTGTTACTCGGCCTGATTGGCGGTTTTCTATTGCGCGGGAGCTCGCGTTCCAGCTCGCGCTCCAGTCGGGATAATTCTGCCGCCGCGATCATGGCGGCGGGTGCTGCGCTCTGGCTGCTGGGTTATGCCGGAACCTTTTTCGGTAACCTGATCAAGGCTGCCGTAAGCCGCCAGCGCGAGTTTCTCGCCGACGCCTCGGCGGTGCAGTTCACCCGTAATCCGCAGAGCATTGCCGGTGCGTTGCAGAAAATTGGTGGCAACCTCAATGGCTCGCAGCTGCGTGCTGGGCATGCTGCCGAATTCAGCCATATGTACTTTGCTGCCGGTATCAGTCAGGCGCTGGAAGGCATGTTGGCGACTCATCCGCCACTGGCTGAGCGGATTCGCCGCATCACGCCGGATTGGGATGGCAGCTATCCGCTTGTGTCGAGTATGAGCCTGTTGCCTGACGAGGCCTCGCCGGATCAGCGCAGCGTGGCCCAAGGTTGGGATCAGGCGTTGGCGTCACAAGCAGCAGGCTTCAGCGCGGCGGCGGCGACAGCGGCCATCGGCAGTATCGGTGAGCCGCAAGCGGCCCATTTGCAGCAGGCGCACAGCGTGTTGCACGGTTTAAACCCGTTGTTACGTGAGGCGGCTCATCACGGCAGTGGCGCACAAGCACTGCTCTACGGTCTGTTGCTGGCGCCGGTTGCGCCCTTTCGTGAGCAGCAACTGCAGTTGTTGCGGCCAGTGGTCAATGCCGAGGTGATGGATACCTTATTGGCGCTGACGCAGCCGCTACGTGAGTTGCCGCTGAGTCAGCGTTTGCACCTGCTGGATCTGGCTATACCCGCGCTCAAGCAATTAAGTGCCGAGCAGGTTACTGAGTTGTGCCGGCATATGGCGCAGCTGATCCGCGCGGACGCTAAGGTCGATCTGCTGGAGTGGACACTGCTGCGCATCGTTGAGCGCAATCTGGCCCCGAGTCGTCGCCTCAGCGGGCACGTCAAGCTGCTCGATGTCAGCAGTGAGGTGCAAGTGCTGTTGTCATTTCTGGCGCGGGCCGGTAGCGCCAGGCCGGAACAGGCTCAGGCGGCACTGACGCACGCGGCCAGCGAATTACCCTTTGCCCCGCAAACGCTGCTACCCGCTGCGCAGAGTGATCTGAAAGCGCTGGAGGCGGCGCTCAAACGGCTTAACCAGTTGCAACCGCTGCAGAAGCCGCGATTGCTCAAGGCCATGGCGCGCTGTATCGAACATGATGGACGCATTGAAGTCGCTGAGGCCGAGTTGCTGCGCGCTGTTGCCGACCTACTCGATTGCCCGATGCCACCTCTGCTGCATGCGTCCGTTGGGCGGTCGTGAGTTGACTCTGGCTGCTTGGTTCAGGCCTACAGGCGAGTGATGAGCTGGATAGGCGGTGTGGCAGGCAATTCAATACGGGCTGCACTGCCGCAGCTGTTGGCCGTCGATGAAGTCCGTGATTTTGGTTGTTTTGGCGTCAGTAAAATAGCGCGGCAGTATCTTGGGTGAGTCTCTAGTCAATAACTTAGCCTTTCAGGCACAGTGAGCCATTACTCCCACATTTGTGCTGAGCCATGTTCTTCCGACCGCGCACTAAACAGAGCAATGAGAAACATGCCGGCGTTGCCGATTTACAAGATATCGGCCAGCGCTCGCTGATTCGCATGATATTTGTTTCCACAGGGCTGATTCTTTGGGTGTTCTGTGCGCTGCAGTTCGCCGCTGGCGAGTACCTGCTGGCCAGCGGTGAACTGCTGTCTGGCAGCGTGCTGGTGTGGGGTGGCTGGCGCATTGTCAGGGTGCGCAATGTGTTGCCCTGGGTTTACCTTTACCTGCTGCCGATGTTCAGCTTTCTGCTGTACATCATCGTTGTCCCCAATGCCTCCAAGACCGCGTTTGTATGGGTTTACAGTGTGCCGGTGCTGTCCTATCTGCTGCTTGGACGTGAGCGTGGCAGCTTGCTTACGCTGCCCTTTGTGCTTGGGGCGTGCCTGCTCTACCTGTACACCTACCCGATCCAGCTGGATGCCGAAAGCCTGATTGATCTCGGCAATGCGCTGTTCTGCGGGGTGATGATCATCGTTTTTGTTCATTTCTACGAAACCCGCCGCGCTTATGCCCACCAACAGCTGCAGCATATGGCGCGTACTGATGCGCTAACTGGCGTAGCCAGCCGTGGCAGCTTCCAGCAAAGCCTGGAGCAGAGCATTCATGAGGTGCAGCGCAGCTACGACAAACTGGTGTTGGTGATTCTCGACGTCGACCACTTCAAGGCGGTCAACGATCAGTACGGCCACGATGCGGGTGACCAGGCCTTGCGGCATATCTGCAATAGCCTCAGCCAGCGCTTGCGTAACACCGATACCTTGGGGCGTTTGGGTGGCGAGGAGTTCGGTCTGCTGCTGCGCAATACCGAGCTCGCCGCGGCTGAGCCGTTGGTAGAAATGCTCCGTGAGCAGATTGCCAGCAAGCCGCTGATTTATGGCGAGGCGCGCATTGCGCTTACCGTGACCTTCGGCCTGGCGGAGTGGCCCCGCGACGGCCAGACCGCCGATGAGCTCTATCGCTGTGCTGATCAGCGGCTGTATCGCGGCAAGGCGTTGGGGCGTAACCGCTTGATTAGTTGTAGCGCAAGCACGGTGCCATCTGGCGAGGCGTAACGTGCGCTCGCCGGCCGAAATCTTTCGGGCACGCAAACTCTGGCGGCTACACTCAGCTTGCCACTGCTGCTGTTTAAGTCTGCCGCAGAGTGGGACTTTCTGGCGTATATACGCGTCAACCAGGGACTTTAAATGCTCGTCCTTTCGTCCTTTTTCAAGCAGGTTATCAAGCTCTGGCATGCCGCTGATCTTGCATTGATTGGCCAGCGCCGCGAGCGCCGTATGCGCATGCTGGCCAGCTTGGTACTGCTGCTTATCGGTAGCCTCTGGGGCACCGTCTTCACCCTGCGCGGGGCATGGGGTATTGCCCTGCTGGACTTGTTGCTGATTCTTTGTGGCGTTGGGGTGTTTATCCTCACGCTGCGCAATAGGGTGCGCCTGGCTAATCTGCTGCTGTTTGGCGTGATTATCTTGATCATCGTTGGCATCACCCTGGTGCTGGACCCCTACAGCACAGCGGCACCACGGGCCACCCACTTGTATCTGCTGCCGCTTGCAGTGGCGGCGCTGATGGCCTTTCGTGATGAGCCGTTATGGATGCGCTACGGCGTCACCTTGCTGTGCCTTGGCCTGTTCACCGTGCTGGCGTCTTCATCCTGGAGCCCCACCAGCGCTTACGTGTTACCGGATGAGGTGCGGGTTAGCGGCACCTGGGTGCAGAGCATTGCGGCGATGCTGATGCTGTTTGTGCTGCTGCATATTTTGCAAAGTGATGCGGCCGAGCGCTCGATGCTCGACCGTGACCTGCAAGCGGCGCTGCGTGAGCAGCAGTTTGTTGTGCACTACCAACCGCAAGTGGATTGCGCCGGCAAGGTAACCGGTGCCGAGGCGTTGATTCGTTGGCAGCACCCGCAGCGCGGGCTTATCGCGCCTGCCGAGTTTATTGAGCATGCGGAGAAAACCGGGATGATCATCCCGATTGGCCAGTGGGTGCTGGAGCAGGTCGCCAGGCAACTGCATCTGTGGAGAACTCAGCCACTCTTCGCTGATATCGCACTGGCGGTCAATATCAGCCAGAAGCAGTTCCGCCAGCCCAGCTTCGTTGCCGACATACTCCGGCTGCTGGATGAGCACGCTATCGATGCGCGCCGCCTCGACCTGGAGCTGACCGAAACGCTGATCGTGCAGGATATTGAAGACCTGCTGAGCAAAATGGCGGCCTTGGTCGAGCGCGGTGTGTGCTTCTCCATGGACGATTTCGGTACTGGGTTTTCCTCCTTCAGCCACCTCAAGCGCCTGCCCCTTAATACCCTGAAAATCGATCGTTCATTTATCTGCGACGTGCTGACCGACCGCAGCAGTGAAGCCATCGTGCGCACGGTTATTAGCCTGGCGCAAAGCCTTGGCATGACGGTGATCGCCGAAGGTGTTGAGAACGAAGCGCAGCAGCAGTTTTTACAAAACCACGGTTGTACACAGTTTCAGGGCTATTTCTTTAGCAAAGCGCTACCGCTTGAGGAGTTCAAAGCCTTTGTGGCACAGCACAATGCGTGAGCTGCAATAAGCCATGTGCCATAGCGCGACACCCTTAAGCGCCGATTTATAAGGCGTTATGCGCCAAGTTTGCTGGCGCAGATGGCCAACTGCCGCCTTCGTCTGATGGCATTCAGCGCGCTCTTCTGGAATAGTTACCCGGCTGTGCGTAACCCGCTGGCCTCTGCCGTTCGCTCAAAAGGCCTGCCCGGCAGTAGTGACACCCTCCGTGTCCCCCTCCGCGTGCCTACCTGGCGCGTCAGGCGAGCTACCCGCTTGCCGCTGGATCGCACCGTTTCTGGTGCCATAACGACAACGACCAAGATCCATACAAGGACGCCCTAATGAAACTCAAACAACTCTTTGCCGCGCTCGCCACTGGCGCTGCGTTGACTGCCCTGTGCGCCACCGCGCAGGCGCGTGAATACTCCGTCTCCACCGTACTGTCGGACGCCTTCCCCTGGGGCCAGGCTGCGCAGAAGTGGGCTGATTTGGTCAACGAACGCTCCGAAGGCCGCATCACCCTGCGGGTTTACCCCAACGCGCAACTGGTGGCCGGTGACCAGACCAAAGAATTCTCCGCGATGCGCTCCGGGCTGATCGACATGGCTGTGGGCTCGACCATCAACTGGTCGCCGCAGGTCTCGGAACTCAACCTGTTCTCCCTGCCATTCCTGATGCGCAACGATGCTGATCTCGACGCCATCACCCAGGGCGAGGCGGGCAAGCTGGCTTTTAGCGCTATCGAGCAGCGCGGCATCGTGCCCCTGGCCTGGGGCGAGAACGGCTTTCGTCAACTGTCCAACTCGGCCAAGCCGGTGCGCACTCCAGCCGACCTGGCCGGTTTGAAAATCCGCGTAGTGGGTTCGCCGCTGTTCCAGGACACCTTCACTGCCCTGGGTGCCAACCCAACGCAGATGAGCTGGGCCGATGCCAAGCCAGCGCTGACCACGGGTGCCGTGGACGGCCAGGAAAACCCGCTGTCGGTGTTCGACGTGGCGCGTATCGATCAGGTTGGGCAGAAGTACCTGACCCTGTGGAACTACATGGCCGATCCGCTGATTTTTGCCGCCAACCAGCGCGTATGGACCGCACTGCCAGAGGCTGACCGCGAGCTGCTGCGCCAAGCGGCCATCGACGCCGGCAAGTGGGAGATCGAGCTGTCGCGTAACGCCCAAGCGCAACGCCTGGCAGACATCCGCGCGCGCGGCGTGGAAGTAGTCGAACTGAACGACGCTGAGCGCGCTGCTTTTGTTGAAGCCACCGCGAGCGTGCAGGAAAAGTGGGCACCGCGTATCGGCGAGCCGCTGATGAATGCTGCGCGCAAGGCCGTAGCCCAGCCCTGATTTATATCCGCAAGACCCGGGAGCCGGCCGGCTCCCGCTGTTCGAGGTTGTCATGAACAAGCAAGTCGACGCGCCGCTTGAGCGCGTTTTGGCCACCCTGGCCTTGGTGATCATTAGCCTGATCAGTCTGGCCAACGTGGTGGTGCGCTATTTCACCGATGCATCTTTCGCCTTCACCGAGGAAATCTCGGTGTTTCTGTTGGTCATCCTCACCTTCGCCGGGGCCTCTGTGGCCATGCGCAGCAACCGGCATATCCGTATCGGCCTGCTTGAACGCCTGTTCCCGCGCCTGCGCACGCCGCTGATTCTGCTGCAGTGGCTGGCTGGCATGTTGGTGCTGGCGCTGGTGTGCTGGTACGGCGGGCAATTTGCCTGGGAGGAGTACCAGTGGCAGTCGGAGTCGCCCGGCCTGGGTCTGCCCAACTGGTGGTACGTGGTGTGGCTGCCGATTCTTGCGCTGCTGATTGTTGTTCGCCTGAGCCAGATGACCCTGGATCGTCTGCGCGGGAGGATCAGCGATGAGCCCTGATCTCTGGCTAATTATCAGTTTCATAGTGCTGCTGGTCCTCGGTGTACCGGTGGCCTTCGCCCTCGGCTTATCGGGCGCCATTGGCATTGTCGCCGGCTTGTCGCCGGACATGCTCGCCACCCTCGGCACCAATACCTTTAACGGCGTGGCCAAGTACCCGCTGATTGCCATTCCGTTGTTTATTCTCACCGGCTTGGTCTTCGAGAAGGCCGGTGTAGCGCTGCGCCTGGTGCGCTTCGCCCAAGCCTTGATTGGTCCGCGCCACGGAGGCCTGGCTCTGGTGGCAGTGCTGGTGTGCCTGATCATGGGCGGTATGAGCGGTTCCGGCCCGGCGGATGCTGCCGCTGTGGCCATGGTGATGCTGCCGAGCATGACCAAGGCCGGTTACCCCAAGCCGTTCTCGGCCACGCTGATCGCTGCGTCGGCATCCACTGCCATCCTGATTCCACCGTCAATCGCGCTGATCCTCTATTCGATCGTGGTGCCCGGTGTGGATCTGCGCGCGCTGTTCGCCGCCGGCCTGTTCCCCGGCATCCTGGCTGGTCTGGTGTTGCTGTTACCGGCCTGGTTGTTGTCGCGCCACTATGGCTGGGAATCACCGGAGGAGGGCGAGCGCCCTGCACTGAGTGAGAGCTTCAAACAGGCGCTGCCGGCACTGTTCGCGCCCATCCTGATTCTCGGCGGCTTGCGCAGTGGCCTGTTCACCCCGACCGAGGCGGCCGTGGTGGGTGTGGCTTATGGCGTGTTGGTAGGGCTGTTCGTCACCCGCGAGCTGGACTGGCGCAACCTCTGGCGCTTGTGCGGTGAGGCCGGGGTTATCTCCGGCGTGGTGATGCTGATCATCGCGCTGGCCGGCATCTTCGCCTGGGCCGGCACGTTGCTCGGCACCTTCCGCCATCTGGCCGAGTGGCTGATCTCGCTATCCGACAACGGCTGGGTGCTGCTGGCGCTGGTGATGCTCGCGGTATTGCTGGCCGGCATGCTGTTGGATGCGATCTCCATCTATCTGGTGCTGATGCCAATCCTGATTCCGGTGATGCAGCACTTTGGCTGGAATCCGGTGTGGTTCGGCATTCTCCTGGCGATGAACATTGCCATCGGCCAGTTCACCCCGCCGGTGGCGATAAACCTGATGGTGACCGCCGAGGTGGCGAAAATCCGCCTGGAGCAAACCATCGGCTGGGCGCTGCTGTTTGTGGTAGTGATGGGCGCGGCGCTATTGCTGGTGGCGATCTTCCCGGAAATCGCCCTGTGGCTCCCGCGAACTCTGGGCTACAGCTTGGGATAGGTTAGGGGCTGGTGCCGTTATAAACCTAAGCTGGCGCCGCGTGAGCGGCGCCAGTTGAGGAACCAGAAGGGCGCGCAGAGGGTCGATTATCAGGAATGGCCCATCAGGGCTTGCAAACAAGGAGTCACTTCATGGACCTGATCCGCATTCTAATCGCCATCCTTTTGCCGCCTTTGGGCGTGTTCCTGCAGGTGGGTTTTGCCGGTGCATTCTGGCTAAACATCCTGCTCACCCTGCTGGGTTACATCCCCGGCATCGTCCACGCTGTGTGGATCATTGCGAAGCGTTAGCCGTCGCGCCCTCAGTGCAAGGTGCGTTGCCGGCTAGGCTGCCCACTTTGCCAGTGAGGTTTTCAACGCCATTAAGCATGTTGTTGCCCTGATTGAGCCGCTGTGCGTTTTCCGCGACCTGCACCCGCTGCGCATAAGAGGCAGAGCTGCCAGTGAAGCTTTGCTGGGTTTCCAGCAGCGAATTGGTCAGCTGCAACAGGCTGCGGCCGGTGGCCACCAACTCGCTGGTAGCGCTTGGCGTGCAAGGGCCGTTAGCGTTGGTTGCTTGCGCGTTCTGCAGGCCTTGAGGTTGAGTGTTCTGCGGCAGGCAGCCGGCAAGCGTGACAAACAGTGGCGCAACGAGCAGCGCACCTAGCGTCCCTTTGATGTTCATTTAATACTCCCTTACTCGGTAACCGGGCCTCGACCCTATGCCGAAGCGATGCTCAGGAGTCTATTGAGCGCAGCAGGAGGCCGGAATAGTACGGGTGTACTAGGGGCTGCTGACGTTTCGTCGCGCTAAAATTGGCTCCGGCGCGGCCGCGAACGACTTACACAGGCGACAGCCAGCCCAGGCTTGAGCCTCTGTTCAGGCGTATTTGTAAGGACTCTCAATGTCAGCGACCACCTCTCCTGAGCACGACACAGAGCGCGCCCAGGCCGTTGTGCGCATGGTTATCGCGCCCATTGCCAGCGCCTACATGCTCTGGACCTACCACGAGTCGCTGCTGGCCTCGGAGGCTGCCTGGCTGATTTCCGCGCTCAGCGTGGTGTTTTGCCTGGTCTCCGTATTGTTATGGATCGACATCGTGCGTCGTCCCGGCACCTTTACTGGCAGGCGACTATTCGCCCTGCTCAATGACTACGGCTGCATCACCCTGACCATGTCCGTCGGCGGGCAAGCCATGCTGCCTGTTTACAGCATCTTGCTCTGGGTCACGGTGGGTTATGGCTTGCGCTACGGCTCACGCTACCTGCAGGTGGCAACCATCGCCGCGATCGCTTCGTTGGCGCTGACTGCCAGTTTTTCTGCGTACTGGCAGTCGCAGCCGTTTCTGATTATCACCATGCTGATCACCACCCTAGTGGTGCCCGGCTACATGAATGCCCTGCTCAAACGCTCGCGCCTGGCAGCCGAGGCCGAGCGGGCGGCCAACCTGGCCAAGTCGCAGTTCCTCGCCCAGGCCAGCCACGACCTGCGCCAGCCGATTCACTCCATCAGCCTGTTTACCGCCTGCCTGCGCGACGGCAGCCTTGGCACCGAGCAGCGGCAGTTGGTGGATAACATCGACAAATCCCTGCACAGCGTGACCCGCCTGTTTCGCACCATTCTCGATATGTACTCGCTGGACAGTGGCCGGGTGGTTCCGCACATGGAGCCCGTCGCACTGCGCAACCTATTGCAGCAACTGGTGCAGCAAAATACCGAGGCTGCACGCTGGGCAGGGGTCGAAATACGCCTGCATTGCCCGCCGTTGTTCGTCCGCGCCGACCCCGTATTGCTCACCACCATGCTGCAGAACCTGTTATCCAACGCGCTGAAGTACGCGCCGGGGCGTCCGCTGCTTATCGGCTGTCGGCGGCGCGGCGCAGGCATCACGGTTGCGCTGTACGACCAGGGGCGCGGCATCGCCGAGGGGCATATCGACAGCATCTTCGACGAGTTCTACCGCGTGCGTCAGGTGCGCGATAAAGACGTCGACGGCATGGGCTTGGGGCTGGCCATCGTCAAGCGTCTGGGCCAACTGATGGACCTGAGCATTCGCCTAAGTTCCGTGGAAGGTCGCGGCACCCAGGTGGCTATCGACGGTTTACAGCCGGTGTCGGCACCGCTTGTACTCAGCCCGGTTACACGCAGCGAACCGCACGTACCGCGCATGCTCGACGGCTTGCGTGTGTGCCTGATTGAAGATGACCAGAACGTACTGCTGGCCACCGCGACCCTGCTGCAAAAGTGGGGGTGCCAGGTGGAAAGCCATGCCTCGATCCCCGATACAACCAGCCCCATTGACCTGGTTATCAGCGACTTTGACCTCGGCACCGAAGCATCCGGCGCGGACTGCATCAACTACGTACGGCAACTGAACGGGCGCAATATCCCGGCCATCATCCTCACCGGGCACGACGTGCGGCGGGTGCAGGATGCGCTGAATGATGAAGAAATTCCGGTGCTGTCCAAGCCAGTGCATCCGGCCGAACTGCGCTCGCTGCTGGTGGCGTTCAAGCTTGAGCGGCAAGCCCGCTAAGGCTCAGCCCAGCCCGGCTTTAGCCGCCATGGCCGCTGCCGCCGCGCGAGTGCTGACATCCAGCGTGCGCAGCAGCGACGACACATGGATACGCACCGTAAACGGCGAAATATCCAGCTCGCGGGCGATTTCCTTGTTGGACAGGCCGCGCGCCACCAACTGCAACACCTCATGTTGGCGCGGCGTTAGTTGATCCAGCGGGCTGCCCTCTTTAGCGAACGCCGGCAGGCCAGCCGGGCCGAGGGTCAACACAAACTCACCGGCGCGCACCGCCAGCAACGCCGCAACAATCTCATCGGGCGGCGTGGCCTTGCCGATAAAGCCGTCCGCGCCCGCAGCCATCACCTCATCGATCAACGCACGGTTATCGACCATCGACACAATCACAAGCGAACTGCGCTTGAAGCGCTGGCGCAGGGCACTCACCGCCTGCGGAGATTGCCCAGGGAACAGCAAGTCCAACAGAAACAAACTCGGCGCTGGCCCAGCTTGAGCCAGGCTCAACACCTCATCCATATCGCCCGCTTCGAGGATGCACGCCTGCGGGAACACGCGCTGCACAATCCGGCTTAGCCCCTCGCGGAACACCGGATGATCATCGGCCACTATGATGCGGTCTTGTTGTTCTGGCATAAGCGCATGGTTCGTCATGGGCTCAGCCTAAAGTCATCTTCGTGGCGATGCCAGCAGTTGCTTGTCGGTCTGATTGGTGTGTCGCAGGTCATACCGAGGCGTTGTGCACAAGCCTCGGTTTATCGCGAGTGGACCGTTCCTGTTGTGGGCAGCCTGCTCATGCATTTTTAACCTAATAGCGGAAGTGCGGTCCTGGTCCTTCATCGGCCAAGTCGTCCCCAGGGTTACGCAGTGGGCAGGCTTTGAGTGACAAGCAGCCACAGCCTATGCAGCCATCGAGTTGATCACGCAGCTGGGTCAGCGCATGGATGCGCTCGTCGAGTGACTGCTTCCAGTTTCGTGAAAGGCGTCGCCAGTCCCGCACTCCCGGCGTGCGTTCAGAGGGCAGTGCTTGCAGAGCCTCTGCGATGTCGGACAAGGGTACTCCCACCTTCTGCGCCACTTTGATCACCGCAAGTCGCCGCAAGATGGAGCGCAGATAGCGGCGCTGGTTGCCTGCACTGCGGAATGCCTTGATCAGTCCTTTGGACTCGTAGAAGTGCAACGTGGATATCGTTAAACCACTGCGCTGCGCAACCTCGCCAACTCCCAGGCTGGTGTCTTTGGATGTGGTCCGGGTCGGACCCTTGGCTTGTTGCATATTGCCCTCCGAGAAAGCTCTTGACCTCAAGTTAAGTTGAGATCTTAAAGTTCACGCGGCTTTCTCACAACGACCGTGGAGTGACTTATGCAACGGAACCAGAACAACGCCAACGTACTGACCATGCTGAACCCAGCAGGGCTTTATGACCCTTCGGCTAACGGCTATTCACACGTAGTAGTGACGCCTGGGGCGGGTTCTTGGGTGTTTGTTTCAGGGCAGGGAGGGGAGGATGTTCGTGGTGTTCTGGTCGCTGATTTTGCGGTTCAGCTACGCCAATCACTGGCTAATCTGGTTACCGCACTGGCCGCCGCTGACGCCGACTTACAAGACATCGTACGGATGACGATTTTGGTTGTGGATCACGACGAGCAACGTTTGGCGCTGATCAGCAAAGCTGTCAATGAGGCATGGGCGGGTCGGCCAACCCCCGCCTGCACCCTGATACCGGTCCCTCGTCTGGCGTTAGACGGCATGCTGATTGAGATCGACGCTATCGCAAGCCTTATCGCGCATGGAGTAACGACGGCATGAGGCAATCCCCCGCCGAAACGATTAATGCGAACACCGCCAATCACTACCTATCTACCGGGGTACTGCTAATGATGGCAGCGGCCACCGGGTTGTGCGCCGGTGCAAATTACTTCAATCAGCCATTACTCAGTTCTATTGCTTTGGCGCTCGGCGTTAGCGAAGGGATGGCCGCGCTGACCGTAACGCTATCGCAGGTGGCCTATGCGGTCGGCCTGCTGTTCTTAGTGCCGCTGGGTGACAAGCTGGAGCAGCGAGGGTTGGCCGTCGGCCTTATGCTCGTTGCCACCCTGGGCCTGATAATCAGTGGTTACGCGCAGAGCTTTAGCATGCTGCTGGTGGGTACTCTGATCACCGGCTTCTTTTCCGTGGCAGCACAAATTCTGGTGCCGATGGCCGCAAACCTATCCGATCCGGCGCGCAGTGGCCGAGCGGTTGGGCTGGTCATGAGTGGTTTACTGGCAGGCATTCTATTGGCCCGCACAGCTGCAGGGCTGCTGTCAGAGGTGGATGGTTGGAGCACCGTATACCGTCTTGCCGCAGTGCTTATGTTGCTGTTGTCCGGTGCACTTTGGATGGTCTTACCGCGTGCTCGTAATACGCATCCGGGTAGCTACGCGGACACCTTGCGCTCGCTGGTACAGTTGCTGGTTGCCCATCCCCGGCTGCGCAGCCGGGCGGCGCTCGGTGGCCTAGTGTTCGGTTCGGTCAGCGTACTGTTTTCGACCATGGCCCTGCTGCTTTCGGGGCCAGGTTATGGTTTTAGCGATAGCCAGATAGGCTTGGTCGGTTTGCTTGGTATTAGTGGTGTGATGACAGCCACTCTTGCTGGTCGTCTGGCCGATAGAGGGCGGGGGCAGCTCGTCAGTTCCAGTGCCTTGGGTCTACTGCTGCTCGGTTGGCTCGGGCTTTATATTGGTGGCAGCAATCTGTATTGCTTCCTACTGGCGTTGCTGCTGTTGGATGTGGCCCTGCCAGCGGTACACATCAGTAATCAGAGTGTTATCTACCAACTCGCGCCACAGGCCCGAGCCCGGGTCAACGCCGTGTACATGACGGCTTATTTCATCGGTGCCGCCAGCGGTTCGGCGCTGGGTGCTCTGGCCTGGAGTCATGGCGGTTGGGGTGCCACATGCCTAGTCGGTGCAGTGCTCGGTGTGCTGGCATGCTTGGTTTTGTGGCATGACCAACATCTAGTGCGGCAGCAGTTCGCCAAGTGAATGCGTGGCTGTCTGGGCTCTACCCCGGTTCCACGGCCGCTTTAAAAGGGCTGACAGATTGCAAATCTTACCGGGCGACTCTCCGTTGCTTGTCGGTCTGATTGCTGCGTCGCAGGTCATGCCGAGGCCTTGTCGAGGGGGATGCATAGCCAAGGGGTGTCGCGAGTGGGGCGTTCCTGTTGTGGGCAGTCGCCTTTGCCCACGCAAGTGCCCTCCAAAGTGATCAAAAATAAATCACTCCGCCTCCTTTAGTACCGACAAGTCCCAAAAAGGGAACGATAGGTCCCTTTTTGCGACTTATCGGGCCTGTGTTAGTCGGGTATGGGGATCTGGGGGAGCGTTTTGATCTTGGAGGCAGTGGGAACAGCCAATAAATCTGCACCTCGCTTTCCCTAATTAGTTACAGCCTCTTCCTTTGCAAACTCCTGCGCCAGCCGATCAGCTTGTCGCCCGGCATACTCAATACACGAGTCAATCTCGCGTCGCACTTTGATGTACTCAACAGCTGCATAGAGTGAGCGGTCGCTCAGGCATTTTTCGATTAAAGCAGTACCGAGCGGCAGCGCTTCAGCTGGCATATCTGGCAGGTATTCATGGACAAAATCCGCAGCGGTCGCGAGGCGGTTAGCATCGGTCGCGAAGGCCCAATCACGAAGGGTAGCTCCATGCAAATTACCGCCACGCTCCCAGCCTTCGGCAAAGCGGTCTGGCTTACCGCAGCCCCCAAGTAGCGCAGCAGCCAATACAACGGCCAGCCAGTTCAACGCACTCTTTAGGGAAACTCTGAAAAAGACTTCCTGATTTTGGCAAAATACCCAGACTCCACCCGCTGAGTTTTCCGATGAAGCAGATGACCTTCGCCGACGCCGAGTACGCCGGTAAGCGCAAGCAGACCCGCAAAGAGTTGTTCCTG
>NZ_JAYGFK010000019.1:0-290102 GCF_046581935.1 Pseudomonas sp. | reverse complement strand
AGGAACAACTCTTTGCGGGTCTGCTTGCGCTTACCGGCGTACTCGGCGTCGGCGAAGGTCATCTGCTTCATCGGAAAACTCGGCGGGTGGAGTCTGGGTATTTTGCCAAAATCAGGAAGTCTTTTTCAGAGTTTCCCTAGTTATCGTCAACTACGACGCACGCGCGCCTGTGACTAAACCCAGAAACTAACAGCAGGTTAAATGTAGTACACACAGCCACTGCAACACCTTCAGCTACTGGCCAGCTTGAACTCGAGAATGTGCAACAAGCGCTGTGCAACGCTCACTACATAGGCTCAATCGGCTCACCTATATAAAACATGCAGAGTGGCAGGCGGATAAACGACCAATGCAGGCCCACACAGCCGCAAACCCGCGTCATAGGCACGACGCTATGATTGATCGACCAACAGCAACAGGCCTAGACTGCGTGCATTTAGGGGCTAGCCCCACTGATGGAGAAGCAGATGCCCAAGGTCGGAATGCAACCGATCCGCCGCTCGCAATTGATCGCGGCCACCCTCGAAGCAGTTGATCAGGTCGGCATGGGGGATGCCAGCATCGCCTATATCGCACGAATCGCCGGGGTGTCCAACGGCATCATCAGCCACTACTTTCGTGACAAAAACGGCCTGCTCGAAGCCACCATGCGCCATCTGATGCAGGCGCTAAGCGATGCCGTGCGCGACCGCCGCGCCAGCCTGCCGGCAGATCAACCACGCGAGCATTTGCGAGCGATGATTGCAGGCAACTTCGACGACAGCCAAGTCAACGGTCCGGCGATGAAAACCTGGCTAGCGTTCTGGGCCACCAGCATGCACCAGCCGTCGCTACGGCGTTTGCAGCGGGTTAACGATCACCGCTTGTATTCCAACCTGTGCGGGCAGTTCCGCCGGGTATTGCCGCAGGAGCAGGCGCGTAGCGCCGCCCGTGGCCTGGCCGCATTGATTGATGGGCTGTGGCTGCGCGGGGCACTGTCTGGTGAGGGTTTCGATACCCAGCAGGCCATGCAAATCGCTTACGAGTACCTTGATCTACAACTCGATAAAAGCGCATAGCCTCTGCCTAGATTGGCGTGCCGCACACGCCGCAACACAGATTTTGTCGGCGGGTGACAGCTCCCAGGTAACACTTCGCTACATGTCCAGCGCATCGCCCCCAACCACCATGGCAGACGCCTCAATGTCGTGTTTGGCGCGGCCTTGTCGTTTTTATTGATTGAGCGTTCAATAAAAATAATCTAGCCTGTACTGCATTCTCCGCCGGCTTCCGCCCCGCGCACTGGCGCCACCCACCAGACACGAGGACAGCGCAATGCCACGTTTCAACGAGCAACACCTGTACATCGATGGCCGTTATGTCGCGGCCAGCAGCGGTGCGACCTTCGACAGCATCAACCCCGCCAACGGCGAGGTACTGGCCAAGGTGCAACGCGCCAGCCAGGCCGACGTTGAGTTGGCGGTGGCCAGCGCCAGCAAAGGCCAAAAGGTCTGGGCCGCGATGACCGCCATGCAGCGCTCGCGCATCCTGCGTAAGGCCGTGGACATCCTGCGCGAGCGCAATGATGAGCTGGCCGAGCTGGAAACCCTCGACACCGGCAAACCGCTGTCGGAAACCCGCTACGTCGACATCGTCACCGGCGCGGACGTGCTGG
The DNA here is from genome assembly GCF_046581935.1 of Pseudomonas sp. Classification (GTDB taxonomy): domain Bacteria; phylum Pseudomonadota; class Gammaproteobacteria; order Pseudomonadales; family Pseudomonadaceae; genus Aquipseudomonas. The sequence goes on along the minus strand of NZ_JAYGFK010000019.1, from coordinate 288,448 downwards.
AGTACTACGCCGGGCTGATCCCCGCCATCGAAGGCGAGCAAATCCCGCTGCGCGACACCAGTTTCGTCTACACCCGCCGCGAGCCACTGGGCGTGGTTGCCGGTATTGGCGCGTGGAACTACCCGATTCAGATCGCCCTGTGGAAGTCCGCCCCGGCGCTGGCCGCCGGCAACGCGATGATCTTCAAACCCAGCGAAGTGACCTCGCTGACCACCCTCAAGCTGGCCGAAATCTACACCGAGGCCGGCGTGCCGGATGGCGTGTTCAACGTACTGACCGGCAGCGGCAGCGAAGTCGGCCAGTGGCTGACTGAGCATCCGGGCATCGAGAAGATTTCCTTCACGGGCGGCACCGTGACCGGTAAAAAGGTTATGGCCAGCGCTTCCAGCTCGTCGCTTAAAGAAGTGACCATGGAGCTGGGCGGCAAATCGCCACTGATCATCTTTGAAGATGCCGACCTCGACCGCGCCGCCGACATTGCGGTGATGGCCAACTTCTATAGCTCCGGCCAGGTCTGCACCAACGGCACGCGGGTGTTTGTGCCGCGCATGCTGCAAGCGCGCTTCGAGGCCAAAGTGCTGGAGCGGGTTAAGCGCATCCGCCTCGGCAACCCGCAGGATGACGCCACCAACTTCGGCCCACTGGTCAGTTTTGCCCATATGCAAAGCGTGCTCGGCTACATCGACAAAGGCCGCAGCGAAGGCGCACGCCTGCTGATCGGCGGCCAACGCGTGACGGACGGCGAGTACGCCAACGGCGCGTATGTCGCACCAACCGTGTTCACCGACTGCAAAGATGAAATGACCATCGTGCGCGAGGAAATCTTCGGTCCGGTGATGAGCATTCTGATCTACGACAGCGAAGAAGAAGTGATCCGCCGCGCCAATGCCACCGACTACGGCCTGGCGGCCGGCGTGGTAACCCGCGACCTGAACCGCGCGCACCGGGTGATCCACAAGCTGGAAGCCGGCATTTGCTGGATCAACACCTGGGGCGAGTCGCCAGCAGAAATGCCAGTGGGCGGCTACAAGCAGTCCGGCGTCGGCCGCGAAAACGGCTTGACCACCTTGGCGCACTACACGCGGATCAAATCGGTACAGCTGGAAATGGGCGACTACACCTCGGTGTTCTGATCGAGATCGTAGGGTGGGTTAGCGGCGCAGCGCAGCACGCTCATGCGCCCGCAGAGCAAGACGCCGCGTAACCCACCAGCTCGTCAATCCGATCGACCCGGTGGGTTACGGCGCACCGAGATCGGATGCATAACCAAGCCTGGCCTTGCGCCTAACCCACCCTACGGGTTGTGCAGGCCCGCTATTACAGGTGACGCTCATGCCCCAAGAATTCGACTACATCATCATCGGTGCCGGCTCAGCCGGTAACGTACTGGCCACCCGCCTGACAGAGGACGCAGACGTCAGCGTGCTGCTGCTGGAAGCCGGCGGCCCGGATTATCGCCTGGACTTCCGCACGCAGATGCCTGCTGCCCTAGCCTTCCCGCTGCAGGGCCGGCGATACAACTGGGCCTACCTGACCGAGCCTGAGCCGCATATGGATAACCGCCGCATGGAGTGCGGTCGCGGCAAGGGTTTGGGCGGCTCCTCCTTGATCAACGGCATGTGCTACATCCGTGGCAACGCCATGGACTATGACGGCTGGGCCAAAGAAAAAGGCCTGGAGGACTGGAGCTATCTGGATTGCCTGCCGTACTTCCGCAAAGCGGAAACCCGCGATATTGGTGCTAACCCCTACCACGGTGGCGATGGCCCGGTGTCAGTAACGACCCCGAAGAACGGCAATAACCCGCTGTTCCATGCCATGGTCGAAGCCGGCGTGCAGGCCGGCTATCCACGTACCGATGACCTCAACGGTTACCAGCAGGAAGGCTTCGGCCCGATGGACCGAACCGTTACGCCCAAAGGCCGGCGCGCCAGCACTGCGCGCGGTTACCTTGATCAGGCACGCGAGCGACCGAACCTGACCATCGTCACCCACGCCCTGACCGACCGCATTTTGTTCAATGGCAAGCGCGCCATTGGCGTGGCCTATTTGCAGGGCGACAACAACACTCCAATCAGCGCCAACGCCCGTCGCGAAGTGCTGTTGTGCAGCGGCGCGATTGCCTCGCCGCAAGTGCTACAACGCTCCGGCGTCGGCCCGGCAGCGCTGCTCCGCGAGCTGGACATCCCTGTGGTGCATGACCTGCCCGGCGTTGGCCAGAACCTGCAGGATCACCTGGAGGTGTACCTGCAATATGCTTGCAAGCAGCCGGTGTCGCTGTACCCGGCCCTGCAATGGTGGAACCAGCCGCTGATCGGCGCCAACTGGCTGTTCCTCGGCAAGGGCATCGGTGCCAGCAACCAGTTCGAAGCTGGCGGCTTTATCCGCTCCAGCGCGGACTTCGAGTGGCCAAATATCCAGTACCACTTCCTGCCGGTGGCGATTAATTACAACGGCAGCAACGCGGTTAAAGAGCATGGTTTCCAGGCGCACATGGGCTCTATGCGCTCACCGAGCCGTGGGCGCATTCAGGTCACCTCCAAGGACCCGCGCCAGCACCCGAGCATTCTCTTCAACTATATGAGCAGCGAGCAGGACTGGCGCGAGTTCCGCGATGGCATCCGCATCACCCGCGAAATCATGGCGCAATCGGCGCTGGACCCGTATCGCGGGCGCGAAATCAGCCCCGGCAAGGACGTGCAGAGCGATGCCGAACTGGACGCCTTTATCCGCGAACATGCGGAAACCGCCTACCACCCGTCGTGCTCCTGCAAGATGGGCGAAGACGACATGGCCGTGGTCGACGGCCAGGGCCGGGTACATGGCGTAGAAGGCCTGCGCGTGGTGGATGCGTCGATCATGCCGCTGATCGTCACCGGCAACCTCAATGCGCCGACCATCATGATGGCCGAGAAAATTGCCGACAAAATCCGTGGTCGCAACCCATTACCGCGCAGCACCGCGCCGTACTTTGTCGCGGGCAACGGCGCTGTGCGCAACACCGCGCAACGCTCGGCCTAAGCCTTCGCGCTAGCCGTAGCCGGATGCAATCCGGGAGCTGTGTTACCGGGGCCGACGTGCCCCGGGTTTCATCCGGGCTACGCAACCGCGAGCCTGCTTTAAACCGGTCGAAAACCACACGCAGCTTGAAGCGGTAGGCGAAGGGCGTCGATAATGCGCAGTTTTCAACCAGCGCCATTGTGCGCCGCCGCCCCAACGGCCGACCGAGCAGACCATGAAAGACAGCATTCGCCACCTGATCCAGCAAGCCCTGACCCGCCTCACCGCCGACGGCGTGCTGCCCGAAGGCCTGAGCCCGGCCATTCAGGTGGAGAACACCAAAGACAAAACCCACGGTGATTTCGCCAGCAACATCGCCATGATGCTGGCCAAACCAGCCGGTATGAAACCGCGCGACCTGGCTGAAAAGCTGATCACCGCGCTCCCCGCCGATGCCGACATCAGCAAGGTCGAAATCGCCGGCCCCGGTTTTCTCAACTTCTACCAAAACACCGAAGCCCTGGCCGCGCGCCTGGACGCCCTGCTGGCCGACGCCAAGCTCGGCGTGCGCAAAAATGGCCCAGCCCAGCGCGTGGTAGTCGACCTGTCGGCCCCCAACCTGGCCAAAGAGATGCATGTGGGCCACCTGCGTTCAACCATCATCGGTGACGGCGTGGCACGGGTGCTGGAGTTCCTCGGTGACGAAGTAATCCGGCAGAACCACGTCGGCGACTGGGGCACCCAGTTCGGCATGCTGCTGGCTTATATGCAGGAAAACCCAGAGGCCGCCGAAAGCGAGCTGGCCGATCTGGAAGGCTTCTACCGCGCGGCGAAGAAGCGCTTCGACGACTCTGCCGAGTTCGCCGAGCGTGCCCGCGAGCTGGTGGTGCAGTTGCAAGCCGGCGATGCCGAATGCCTGCGCCTGTGGCACCGCTTCAACGATATTTCCCTGAGCCACTGCCAGGCGCTGTATGACCGCCTCGGCGTGAAGCTGAGCATGGCCGACGTCAAGGGCGAGAGCGCCTATAACGACGACCTGGCCAACGTAGTCGCTGACCTCAAGGCCAAAGGCCTGCTCAGTGAAAGCGATGGCGCGCAGTGCGTGTTTATGGAGCAGTTCAAGAACGCCGAAGACAACCCGCTGCCGCTGATCGTGCAAAAGGCTGGTGGCGGCTACCTGTACGCCACCACTGACCTGGCTGCTACCCGCTATCGTGCCAACGTGCTCAAGGCCGACCGCGCGTTGTATTTCGTCGATCAGCGCCAGGCTCTGCACTTCCAGATGGTCTTTACCGCCGCGCGCCTGGCCGGCTTCGTCCCCGCCAGCATGCAGCTGGAACACATGGGCTTCGGCACCATGAACGGTGCCGATGGTCGCCCGTTCAAAACCCGCGACGGCGGCACAGTGAAGCTGGTCGACCTGCTCAACGAGGCCGAAGAACGCGCCTACGCCCTGGTCAAAGGCAAGAACCCCGAACTGGATGAAGCTGAGCTGCGGCAGATCGCCCGCGCGGTGGGCATCGGTGCGGTGAAATATGCCGACCTGTCCAAGCACCGCACCAGCGACTACCGCTTCAACTTCGAGCTAATGCTGAGCTTCGAGGGCAACACTGCGCCGTACCTGCTGTACGCCTATACCCGTGTAGCCAGCGTGTTCCGCAAGCTGGGCAAGGGCTTCGAAGAGATCAGCGGCCAACTCAACCTGCAAGCAGCCCACGAAATTGAACTGGCCGGCAAACTCGCGCAGTTCAATGAAGTGCTCGCCAGCGTGGCCGAAAAAGGCGAGCCGCACCTGCTCTGCGCTTACCTGTATGACCTGGCAGGGTTGTTCTCCAGCTTCTACGAGAACTGCCCGATCCTCTCGACCGAAGATGAAGCCGTGCGTAACAGCCGCCTACGCTTGGCGGCGCTGACCGCTCGCACACTCAAGCAGGGCCTTGAGCTGCTCGGCCTGGAAACCCTGGAGCGCATGTAAGTGGCAGCCAAGAAGAAGCCCGTCGCCAAACGCGGCGCCAGCCGCTACAAGGCACCGACCAAGAAACCTATTCCAGGCTGGTTCTGGCTGGTTTGTGGCTTGGTGATCGGCGGCTTTATGGTGTTTTTGTTCAGCCTTGAGCCAGGCCGCGACGAGATCAAGCGCAACAAAGTCGAAGAAACACGCGCCAACCAGGCCAGCAAAGCAGCGGCGGCGAAGGCCGCCGCGAAAGAGCCGGCCAAGCCCAAGTACGACTTTTACACCCTGCTGCCGGAGTCCGAGGTCATCCTGCCGCAGCAGCCCGTCGAAGAGCCGCCTGCGGTGCCCGAACAAAAGCCGGTCACCCCAGAAGAAGCCGCGAAAATCGATGCTGCCCGGGCCGAGGCCGCACTTAACGGTCAAGTGCCGCCACCGCCGCCGGTGGTCGCCCAAGGCCCCGTGACATCGCAGTTCTTCCTTCAGGCAGGCTCGTTCCGTGGCAAGGCCGACGCCGACGCCTTGCGTGCGCAAATCATCCTGCTCGGGCAAAACGTCAAAGTGGAATCCGGCATGGTCCGCGAAGAAACCTGGCACCGCGTGCTGATCGGCCCCTTCGCCACCCGCGAACAGCTCGGCCAAGCGCAGAAAACCCTCTCTGCCAGCGGCTTCAGCAACTTGTTGTTACAGCAACGCCAGGTGCAGTAACCCCGTAAATGCCAGGCCTTGCGCCACAGTAAAACGACTATTTGTCGGACCGTCTGTGTCGCAGGGCTTGAAGCAGGCTGCTGCTGCCCCCACTTCATTTGGCATTGGGCACTTTCGCCCCGCTGCGTGGAGACTCTCCCCTTGACCACCATCGTTTCAGTTCGCCGCAACGGCAAAGTCGTCATGGGCGGCGACGGCCAGGTGTCCCTCGGCAATACCGTGATGAAAGGCAACGCGAAAAAAGTCCGCCGCCTGTACCACGGCCAAGTGCTGGCCGGTTTTGCCGGTGCCACTGCGGATGCCTTCACTCTCTTTGAACGCTTTGAAGGGCAGCTGGAGAAACATCAAGGCAACCTAGTGCGCGCCGCCGTCGAGCTGGCCAAAGACTGGCGCACCGACCGCTCACTGAGCCGCCTGGAAGCCATGCTGGCAGTCGCCAACAAAGACGCCTCGCTGATTATCACCGGCAACGGTGATGTGGTTGAGCCTGAACACGGCCTGATCGCCATGGGCTCGGGCGGAGGCTTCGCCCAGGCTGCGGCAATGGCCCTGCTGCAGAAAACCGAATTGAGCGCCCGTGAAATCACCGAAACCGCGCTGAACATTGCCGGCTCCATCTGTGTCTTCACTAACCAGAATCTAACCATCGAAGAAGAAGACTGCGCTGAATAAGCGCGGCTTCCGTTGGAGTAAACCCCGCATGTCCATGACGCCTCGCGAGATCGTTCACGAACTCAACCGCCACATCATCGGTCAGGACGACGCCAAGCGCGCCGTGGCAATTGCCCTGCGCAACCGCTGGCGGCGCATGCAGCTGCCGGTTGAGCTGCGCGCCGAAGTAACGCCGAAGAACATCCTGATGATCGGCCCAACCGGCGTCGGCAAAACCGAAATTGCCCGCCGCCTGGCCAAGCTGGCCAACGCGCCGTTTATCAAAGTGGAAGCGACCAAATTCACCGAGGTGGGTTATGTCGGCCGTGATGTCGAATCGATCATCCGCGACCTTGCCGATGCCGCCATCAAGATGCTGCGTGAGCAAGAAATCCTCAAAGTTGGCCACCGTGCCGACGATGCTGCCGAAGAACGCATCCTCGACGCCCTGTTGCCACCGGCACGTACCGGTTTCAATGAAGAAGCCGCAGCGGGCAACGACTCCAACACTCGCCAACTGTTCCGCAAGCGCTTGCGCGAAGGCCAGCTGGACGACAAAGACATCGAGATAGAAGTCGCCGACACCCCGGCCGGCATCGAAATCATGACCCCACCGGGCATGGAAGAAATGACTAACCAACTGCAAAGCCTGTTTTCCAATATGGGCAAAGGCAAGCAGAAGAGCCGCAAGCTCAAGGTTAAGGAAGCACTCAAGCTGGTGCGCGATGAAGAAGCTGCACGCCTGGTCAACGAAGAAGAACTGAAAGCCAAAGCGCTGGAAGCCGTTGAGCAAAATGGCATCGTATTTATCGACGAGATCGACAAAGTCGCCAAGCGTGGTAACACCGGCGGTGCCGATGTATCCCGCGAAGGCGTACAGCGCGATCTGCTGCCACTGATCGAAGGCTGCACAGTGAACACCAAGCTGGGCATGGTCAAAACTGACCACATCCTGTTTATCGCCTCCGGTGCGTTCCACCTGAGCAAGCCCAGCGACCTAGTGCCAGAGCTGCAAGGCCGTTTGCCGATTCGCGTTGAGCTGAAAGCCCTGACCCCAGGTGACTTCGAGCGCATCCTCACCGAGCCGCACGCCTCGCTCACTGAGCAATACGCCGCGCTGCTGAACACTGAAGGCCTGGGCATCGAGTTTGTCGCCGAGGGTATCAAGCGTATTGCCGAGATCGCCTGGCAGGTCAACGAGAAGACCGAGAACATTGGTGCACGTCGCCTGCACACCCTGCTCGAACGCCTGCTGGAAGAAGTCTCCTTCAGCGCCGGCGACCTGGCTGGCCAGCAGAATGGCGCACCCATCGTCATTGACGCGGCCTACGTCAACAGCCACCTCGGCGAGCTGGCGCAGGACGAAGACCTCTCGCGCTATATCCTCTAACGCGCTCACACGTAGCCGGATGCAATCCGGGGCATCCTCCACGGAGCCCCGGATTACATCCGGGCTAGATAAATCCAGGACGCGAACATGCGCATTCCCACGGCAATCAAATTACGCAAAGCCTCGAAGACCCTTGAGCTGCACTACGGGCCTGACGAGCAGTACAGCCTGCCGGCAGAATTTCTCCGTGTGCACTCGCCGTCGGCCGAAGTTCAAGGCCATGGCAAACCCATTCTGCAAACCGGAAAAATCGGTGTTGGTCTGAGCAAGATTGAGCCTGCTGGCAACTACGCCCTGAAGCTGAGTTTCGATGACGGCCACGACAGCGGCCTCTTCACCTGGGACTACCTTGAGCAATTAGCCGTTCGCCAGGACGAGCTGTGGAACGACTACTTGGCAACCCTGAGCGCCGCCGGTAAATCCCGCGACCCCAGCGAAAGTGTGGTCAAGTTGATGCTCTGAGGCGGCGAGCCAAGACGCTGCCAACAATTCCTGCAAACACTTCAATTACTTGCTCATCCCCATAACCGTCGAGCGCTAATTTGCCGCAATACGGCAGCCCGTCTAGACCGTTGTTCCTAGCCAGTTAGAGCGCATTTTCTAATCCTTCTCGGCATACTCCCCCCCATTCGGCCCAAACTGCGGTCAGCTTGCACAAATTCACAAACTCGGGTAACCAAGTAGCTTGGAAGTTCTCGTGTTATTGGCCAAGCCATTAACGGGGAAGATTGCGGAGCGATCCGCCCTTGGCAACCCGGGCAATACCTGGTTCTAGCCCTGTGTCGCCGTGCACAGTCGTATGCCGGTATTTCGTCTCAGGACAATGGAGCGTTGTAGATGACAGAAAAGAATAATGATGACCTGAAGCGCCAGGCCTCAGAGAACACTCTAGGCTTGAACCCGGTCATCGGCATCCGCGGCAAAGACCTGCTCAGTTCAGCACGTATAGTGCTCAAGCAAGCCCTCAAGCAACCCCTGCACAGCGCCAAACATCTGGCCCATTTCAGTCTTGAACTAAAGAACGTAATGCTCGGCCAATCCGAGCTAACGCCCGCTGAAGGCGATCGGCGTTTTGTCGACCCGGCCTGGAGCCAGAACCCACTGTACCGCCGCTATTTGCAGACCTACCTGGCCTGGCGCAAGGAGCTGCATGACTGGATCGAACACAGCAACCTGTCCGCCCAAGATGCCAACCGTGGTCACTTCGTGATCAACCTGATGACCGAAGCCATGGCCCCCAGCAACAGCATGGCCAACCCTGCTGCAGTTAAACGCTTCTTTGAAACTGGCGGCAAGAGCCTGCTCGACGGCCTTTCGCACCTGGCCCAGGACATGGTCAATAACGGCGGCATGCCTAGCCAGGTCAACATGAAGGCCTTCGAGGTCGGCAAGAACCTCGCTACCAGCGATGGCGCGGTGATTTTTCGCAACGACCTGCTGGAGCTGATCCAGTACAAACCAATCACCGAGCAGGTACACGAACGTCCGCTGCTGGTGGTGCCACCACAGATCAACAAGTTCTACGTATTCGACCTATCACCGGAAAAGAGCGTGGCGCGCTTCCTGTTGCGTAACGGCATCCAGACCTTCGTGGTCAGCTGGCGCAACCCGACCAAAGCCCACCGCGAGTGGGGCCTGTCGACCTATATCGAAGCGCTGAAAGAGGCCATCGACGTGGTCAGCGCGGTCACGGGCAGCAAGGACATAAACATGCTCGGGGCCTGCTCCGGCGGGCTCACCACCGCCTCACTGCTCGGCCACTACGCCGCACTGGGCGAAAAAAAGGTGCACGCCCTGACGCTACTGGTCAGCGTGCTGGATAACCGCTTGGAAACCGACGTAGCGCTGTTCGCCGACGAAAAAAGCCTGGAACTGGCCAAGCGCCGCTCTTACCAGGCGGGGGTTCTGGAAGGCAGCGACCTGGCCAAGGTGTTCGCCTGGATGCGCCCCAACGACCTGATCTGGAACTACTGGGTCAACAACTACCTGCTAGGCAACGAGCCTCCGGTATTCGACATTCTCTACTGGAACAACGACACCACACGCCTGCCGGCTGCCCTGCATGGCGAGTTTATCGACATGTTTACCTCCAACCCGCTGATTCGGCCAAATGCGCTGGAAGTCTGCGGTACACCAATCGACCTCAAGCAGGTCACCAGCGACCTCTATTGCGTGGCCGGCACGACCGACCACATCACCCCGTGGGAGTCCTGCTACAAATCGGCCAACCTGTTCGGCGGCAACGTGGAGTTCGTGCTGTCCAACAGCGGGCATATCCAAAGCATCCTCAACCCGCCAGGCAACCCGAAAGCACGCTACATGACTAACACTCAGATGCATGCTGATCCGAAAACCTGGCAGTCCAGTTCAACCAAGCATGCCGATTCCTGGTGGCTGCATTGGCAAGCCTGGCTGACTGATCGTTCTGGGGAAAACAAAAAAGCCCCCACCCAACTGGGTAACAAGAAATACCCCGCCGGCGAAGCAGCGCCTGGCACCTATGTTCACGAACGTTAACCACTGCGCGCTGCGCAGCACTGCCCGCGACACTGGACGTGTCGCTCGCCCACCCGGTTAGTTGACCGGGTGAGGCGAACCAGGCTTCGCCCTGGCGTTTCTGGAAAAGGCTCGGAGGGTCTGACCCAGCGTTCTCACTGATAGGGCTTCTGCGTATGTCGCTACCTTTCGTATTCCGCACCATCGAACTGGACGACCAGACCATCCGCACCGCCGTTCGCCCCGGCAACGGCGAGATGACCCCTTTGCTGATTTTCAACGGCATCGGGGCCAACCTGGAACTGGTCATGCCCTTCGTACGCGCCCTAGACCCAGGCCTGGAAGTCATCGCCTTCGACGTACCTGGCGTTGGCGGCTCCTCCACACCCAGTACGCCGTATCGCTTTCCTGGCCTGGCCAAGCTGGCGGCACGCATGCTCGACTACCTCAACTATGGCCAGGTCAACGCGATCGGCGTGTCCTGGGGTGGAGCCCTGGCTCAGCAGTTCGCCCACGACTACCCGGAACGCTGTAAAAAACTCATTCTGGCGGCGACTTCAGCCGGCGCAGTAATGGTCCCGGGCAAACCCAAGGTGCTCTGGTGCATGGCCAGCCCACGGCGCTATGTGCAGCCATCCTATGGCGTACAAATCGCTCCGGATATCTATGGCGGCGCTTTTCGCCGCGACCCAAAACTGGCCCTGGCGCACGCCAGTAAAGTCCGCTCAGGCGGCAAGATGGGCTATTACTGGCAGTTGTTCGCTGGCCTTGGCTGGACCAGCATTCACTGGCTGCACAAGATCCGCCAACCGACACTGGTAATGGCCGGCGACGATGATCCACTGATCCCGCTGGTGAACATGCGCCTGCTGGCCTGGCGCATTCCCAACTCTGAGCTGCACATAATCGACGACGGCCATCTGTTTCTGGTGACCCGCGCCGAAGCCGTGGCACCGATCATCATGAAGTTCCTCGAAGAAGAACGACAACGCGCAGTCATGCACCCGCAACCGACTACCGTGCGAACCCAGGGATAAATGCGCCGCCCCCAGGCACACCGATTGATAGGCGCACCAACGCGGTGCTGTTACTACAGTGCTTGACCCGTTTCCAGGCGCGTTGTATTACCTGAAGCTTGGCGCGCGGCAGTCTGGAATGCACCTTGCGCGCGCATTGGTATAAGCCTTGCTGCTTGTAGCTTGCAGCTTGTAACCATGAAGTCTCACGGTTTGACGACGGAGTGTTGCCCAATGCGAGACCAGCCTGCCAAACGCACCCTGCCTGTACGCAGCAGCGTGATGAACGCCCAGAACGCAGTAGTCGGTCTACGCGGCCGCGACCTGCTCTCCACCCTGCGTAGCCTCGCCCTGCAAGGGGTTAAACAACCCGTACACAGCGCCCGCCATATCGCCGCTCTCGGTGGGCAGTTGGGGCGCGTACTGCTTGGCGACAAGCCGTTCAAGGTCAACCCGCAAGATCAGCGCTTCGCCGACCCGACCTGGCGCGACAACCCGTTTTATAGCCGCAGCCTGCAGGCCTACCTGGCCTGCCAGAAACAGCTGAACAGCTGGATCGATGAAAGCAGCCTGGATGCTGACGATCGCGCCCGCGCGCGCTTTGTCGCGACCCTGCTGGGTGATGCCCTGTCGCCGTCCAACAGCCTGCTTAACCCGCAGGTCATCAAGGAGTTGTTCAACAGCGGCGGCAGCAGTCTATTCAAAGGTGTGAGTCACCTGTTCGATGACCTGGTGAATAACGACGGCATGCCCAGCCAGGTCAGCAAGCACGCCTTCGAGGTCGGTCGCAACCTGGCCACCACTAACGGTGCCGTGGTGTTTCGCAATGAGCTGCTGGAGCTAATCCAGTACAAGCCGATGAGCGAAAAGCAGTACGCCAAACCACTGCTGATCGTGCCGCCACAAATCAACAAGTTCTATATCTTCGATCTCTCCAGCGAGAAGAGCTTTGTCCAGTACGCGCTGAAAAATGGCCTGCAAACTTTCGTGGTCAGCTGGCGTAACCCTGACCCGCGCCACCGCGAATGGGGGCTTTCAAGCTACGTGGAAGCACTGGAGACCGCCATCGACGCCTGCCGCGAAATCACCGGCAGCAAGGACGTCAACCTGCTCGGTGCCTGCGCTGGCGGCCTGACCATCGCCGCCCTGCAAGGCCATCTGCAGGCCAAGCGCCAACTGCGTAAAGTAGCCAGCGCCACCTACATGGTCAGCCTTCTGGACAGCCAGATCGACAGCCCGGCCATGTTATTCGCCGACGAGCTGACCCTAGAAGCGGCCAAACGCCGCTCCTATCAACAGGGCGTGCTGGATGGTCGCGACATGGCACGGGTATTCGCCTGGATGCGCCCCAACGACCTGATCTGGAACTACTGGATTAACAACTACCTGCTCGGTAAACAGCCGCCGGCCTTCGACATCCTCTACTGGAATAACGACAACACCCGCTTGCCGGCCGCACTGCATGGCGACCTGATCGATTTTTTCAAACACAACCCGCTCACCCGTCCACGCGGACTGGAAGTCTGCGGTACGCCGGTCGACCTGCAAAAAGTCACGGTAGACAGCTTCAGCGTCGGCGGCATCAACGACCACATAACACCGTGGGACGCGGTTTACCGCTCGACCTTGCTACTCGGTGGCAACCGGCGCTTTATCCTCTCCAACAGCGGGCATATTCAGAGCATTCTCAACCCGCCAGGCAACCCAAAATCCAATTACATGGAAAACCCCAAACTCACCGGTGATCCACGCGCCTGGTACCACGATGCAGAGCATGTGCAAGGCAGCTGGTGGCCAGTGTGGTTGAGCTGGATGCAGGAGCGCTCAGGCGAGCAGAAGGACACCCTGATGGCCTTGGGTAACCAGCATTACCCGGCCATGGAAGCAGCACCCGGCACCTACGTGCACGTGCGCTGACGCGTGAATAACCCCCACTGGCCGCAGCCTGCTGCGGCCACGTATCGTCAGACTTTCTGCAACCCAAATAAGAAGAACGGATGAAAACCCGCGACAGAATCCTTGAATGCGCCCTGCTGCTGTTCAACCAAAAGGGCGAGCCAAACGTCTCTACTTTAGAAATCGCCAATGAGCTGGGCATCAGCCCGGGCAACCTCTACTACCACTTTCACGGCAAAGAGCCGCTGATTCTTGGCCTGTTCGAGCGCTTTCAGGCAGAGTTGGCACCGCTGCTCTCGCCGCCCGAAGACGCACAGCTGGATGTGGAAGACTATTGGCTGTTCCTCCACCTGATCGTCGAGCGCTTGGCCCACTACCGCTTCCTGTTCCAGGACCTGTCAAACCTGACCAGTCGCCTGCCAAAACTGGAGCGCGGCATACGCCACTGGCTAAACAGCTTGAAGCGCACCCTCGCCGAGCTGCTCGCGCGACTACAGATCGATGGGCAGCTACAAAGCGACACCCAGTCACTCGGCCAGTTGGTCGAACAGATCACCCTGACGCTGCTGTTCTCCCTCGACTACCAGCGCATCATCGGCCGCGAAAGCGAGAGTCGCCTGGTGGTCTACCAAGTGATGATGCTGGTGGCCCCACACCTGGCCACAGAACCGCGCTACGCCGCCGAACACCTGGCCCAGCGTTATCTGCAAGATTAAAGCTGCCGTACAAACGCAAACGCCCGGCACTAGGCCGGGCGTTTGCGTTTACTGCTGCGTGTCTTACGACTGAGCGGCAGGTGTCACAGGTGCAGCCGGAACGACTGCTGGAGCTGGTGCAGCAGCGGCAACCGGAGCCGCGGGCTTAGCGGCTACTGGCTTGGCTGCTGCCGGCTTGGCGGCAGCTTTGACTGCCGGTTTAGCCGCAGGCTTAGCTGCTGGTTTGGCAGCCGGTTTAGCCGCCGCTTTGGCAGCGGGCTTAGCGGCGGGTTTCGCCGCGGCCTTGGCTACCGGTTTAGCGGCAGGCTTAGCAGCCGGTTTGACCGCTGGCTTAGCGGCTGCTTTGGCAACCGGTTTTGCAGCGGGCTTGGCCGCTACTTTCTTGACAGCAGGCTTAACCGATTTGACCGAAACACCGGTCAGCTGCTCGATTTGCTTGGTCAGGCTTTCAACTTTGGCGTTGAGCGCTTTCACTTCATTGCGGCTCGGTACACCGAGACGTGAAATGGCATTGTTCAGACGCTTGTCGAAAGCTTCTTCGAGCTCGCCCCACTTACCCAGCGCCTTGTCTTTAACTTCATCGACTTTCGACTTGGCAGTGTCCACACGGGAACCAACAGTGGACTTAACTGCACCGACTTGCTTGTCGACTTCGGTCTTGGCCAGCTTTTCAGCTTTTTCGCCATCCTTGACCAGCGTGTCGAACAGCTTGTTGCCGTCCTTGCTGACCTTGGAGTAAGCACCCAAACCTGCCAACCAGATTTGACGCGAGTATTTTTCTACTTCGCCGATCCAGGAAGTGGTTTGCTTTTCGGTTTTCTTTTTGACAGCCATCCTGCTCTCCTTATTTGGTACGCGCGACGTGCTCGAGCAACGCGCTCAGCTCATCGAGCTTAGCAGACAGCGCCTCAACATCCTGCTTGGACGGGATGCCGATACGGTTCAATGCGCTAGCCACTCGGTTGTCGAAAGCCTTCTCGATTTTGTCGAGCTGCACTTCGAATTTGCCTTTCACACTGCTGACATTTGTAGTGACGGTGCTTTTAACACTGTCAATCTGGCTGTTGGCTGCTTCAACTTGCTCGTCGACCAGCTTTTTGCCTTGTTTTTCAACGCCCTCACCGCTCTTCACGAGTTCTTTGAAGTACTCGGCGCCTTCCTGGCCGGCTTTGGCGTATGCGCCCAGGCCAGCCAACCAAATTTTGCGGGCATAAACTTTAGCGTCGCTGAGCACGCTAGTGCTTTCCTCAACGACCGCTTTCTTTTTAACGGCAACTTTAGACATGGTGCACCTCACTCAAGTGTTCCGAGGAAACGCCCACGGAATGCAGGCTTAGGTGCACGGTATCGATGAAAATTAGAAACCGCATACTAAGCCGCAAAAAAACTGCAACCTTTTAAGATCTGTTGCCGTTTCATCGCGAGCCGCGTTGCTGCGAGAAATGGCAACAGCCCCTAGGCTTGCAGGTTCTTGTCCAGCACCTCTTCGATCTCGCGCTTGATGCTGCTGCTCATCGCTGACAACAACAGACCCAGGCTGAGCTGCACGCGCACGCTGTTGTCATGCACTTCAATACGCCCATCGGCACCGCTGCGCTTGAATTCCAGACAATCGCCATTCCAGCGATAACGCACGTCATACTCGCGGGCCAGGCGCTCGGCCAGTTGTTCGGCTTTCTCCCGGGCAACTTCGCGACCAAGGGAGTGGGGACGTTCAATAGTGATTTTGGCCATGGCATTTCTCCTCGCCCGTTAACTGCGACCTTAAGTCGCTGCGACTATAGCAAGGCTGTAGGCCGCAAGCTGCAAGCAACTCCAGCGCTAATCCGGCCGAGTATCTCGGCTCGTTGCCGTGCACGGCTCAAACCCAGCGGGGCTTTTTGGGTTTAGAATGAGCGCCAATTTATATGCAGCCTCTCTGTTTTAGGAAAGGGCACGATGAACGATCCGCGCAACAGCAGTGACAGCGAACCCACCACACACTTTGGCTTCCAGAGCGTGCCGGAAAGCCAGAAGGCCGACAAAGTCGCCGAAGTGTTCCATTCGGTGGCCGCTAAGTACGACCTGATGAACGATGTGCTTTCGGGCGGCATGCACCGCCTGTGGAAGCGCTTCACCATCGAACTGTCTGGCGTGCGCAGTGGTAACCGCGTGCTGGATATCGCTGGCGGCACCGGCGATCTGACCCGTAAATTCTCCAGTCTGGTTGGCCCAACCGGCGAAGTGGTGCTGGCCGATATCAACGAGTCGATGCTGCGTGTCGGCCGTGATCGCCTGCTCGACAAAGGTGTGGCCGGTAATGTCAGCTTCGTCCAGGCCGATGCGGAGAAACTGCCGTTCCCGGACAACCACTTCGATGTGGTCACCATCGCCTTCGGCCTGCGTAACGTGACGCACAAAGAAGACGCCATCCGCTCGATGTTGCGCGTACTCAAGCCCGGCGGCCGCCTGCTGATTCTGGAGTTCTCTAAACCGTCCAGCCCGCTGCTGTCGAAGTTCTACGACGCCTACTCATTCAAGTTCATGCCGTTGGCTGGCAAGCTGATCACCAACGATGCCGAGAGCTACCGTTACCTGGCCGAGTCGATCCGCATGCACCCAGATCAGGACACTCTCAAGGCAATGATGGTTGAAGCCGGCTTTGAACGCGTGACCTACCACAACATGACCGGCGGCATTGTCGCCCTGCATCGCGGCATTAAACCCTGATGCTCCTCACCGGACTGCTCGCCGGGGTCGAACTCGGCCTCAATCGTGTGCTGGCCATGGACAGCACGGCACTGCCACGCCTGGCGCGGTTAAGTGGTCGGGTGATTGCCGTCGAATGCGCCGCACCAAATCTGCAGCTGTTCATATTGCCCAGCGCCAGCGGCCTGCAACTGGCCGCGCAATGGGCCGGAGAGACGGATTGCCAACTGCGCGCGCCTGCCGCCAGCCTGTTGCGCCTGGCCACCAGCAAGGACAAGACCAGCATCTTGCACAGCCCGGAAGTCAGCTTGGACGGCGACAGCGCCGTGCTGCTGGAACTCGCTGGCATCTTGCAGGACCTGGAACTGGACTGGGAGTACGAACTGTCGCGCTGGCTCGGTCCAGTCGGCAGTCAATTACTCGGCGGCCATCTGCGCAGCCGCGTAAGCTGGACTGGTCAGACTCTTGAGAGCCTGCGTTTGAACCTAGCCGACTACCTCAGCGAAGAGTCCCGCAGCCTGGTCGGCAAACGTGAAGCCGATGCCCGCTTTACCGAACTCGACAGCCTCAAACTGTCACTCGACCGTCTCGATGCCCGCATTGAGCGCCTTGCCCAAAAACATAAGCCCACCGCATGAAGCTGCTTGCCGTCCGTCGTCTGCTACGCATCCAGCGCGTGGTTATCCGCTACCAACTGGATGACCTGCTGTTCAACCTGCCGCTGCCCATTTGGCTGCGCGCGTTGCGTTTTGTTCTACCTTGGCGCTGGCTGCCACGGCGCACGCTGGACTTGTCGCGCGGCGCACGCCTGCGCTTAGCATTGGAAGAGCTGGGGCCGATCTTCATCAAGTTCGGCCAACTGCTTTCCACCCGCCGCGACCTGCTGCCGCCGGATATCGCTGATGAGCTGGCCAAGCTGCAAGATCAAGTGCCGCCCTTCGACCCGGCCAAGGCACTGGCGCTGATCGAGTCACAGCTAGGCGCCAAGGTCGGCGAGGTATTTGCTCGCTTTGACACTCAGCCACTGGCCTCGGCCTCCGTCGCCCAGGTGCACGCCGCGCAGCTGAAAAGCGGCGAAGAAGTCGTGGTAAAAGTGATTCGCCCGGGCCTGAAACCGGTGATTGAGCAGGATATTGCCTGGCTGTTTCTGCTGGCCAAAATAGCCGAAAAATCATCCGCCGATGCTCGCCGCCTGCGCCCGGTGGAAGTGGTCAGTGATTACGAGAAAACCATTTACGACGAACTCGACCTGTTGCGCGAGGCTGCCAACTCCAGCCAGCTACGGCGCAACTTCGAAGGCTCGCCACTGCTCTATGTGCCGCAGGTTTACTGGGATCTGTGCCGGCCGAAAGTGCTGGTGATGGAGCGCATCTACGGCATCCAGGTCACCGACCTGGAAACCCTGGCCGACCAGCGTACTGATATGAAGCTGCTGGCCGAGCGCGGCGTAGAGATTTTCTTCACTCAGGTGTTTCGCGACAGCTTCTTTCACGCCGACATGCACCCCGGCAATATCTTCGTCAGCACGCGCACGCCATGGAACCCGCAGTACATCGCCATCGACTGCGGCATTATCGGCAGCCTCACCGCGGAAGATCAGGACTACTTGGCGCGTAACCTGCTGGCCTTCTTCAAGCGCGACTACCGTCGTGTGGCGCAGTTGCATATCGACTCTGGTTGGGTGCCGGCAGAAACCAAAATCAATGATTTCGAAGCAGCGATCCGCACGGTGTGCGAGCCGATCTTCGAGAAACCGCTGAAGGACATCTCCTTTGGCCAGGTGCTGCTGCGCCTGTTCCAGACTGCGCGACGTTTCAATATGGAAGTTCAGCCGCAGCTGGTGCTGCTGCAGAAAACCCTGCTCAACATCGAAGGGCTGGGCCGCCAGCTGTACCCGGACCTCGACCTGTGGAGCACCGCGCAGCCGTTCCTTGAGCGCTGGATGCGTGAACGGGTTAGCCCACTGCAACTGCTGCGCAACCTGCAACTGCAGGCTGAGCAGGTGCCGCACCTGTCGCAAATTGCCCGGGAAACCCTGGAGCGCCTCAACCAGCAGCCCAACAAAAGCCAGCAAGCGCCGGCAATTAGCCGCCAATGGCCAGCACGCCTGCTCGGTGCCGCGCTGATCGGCGCAGCCGCCAGCCAAGGTCTCGCATTGAGTCTGATCGTTTGGCCGAGCTGGCTAATGGTCGGCGCCGGCATCTATCTGGTGCTGCGTCGATAGCCACATTGGGTGCACGCTGGCACACTAGGAGCCTGTCGAACTTAACGCTGTCCTACTGCGGAAAAGCCGGACTTGGTCATTTTTACTGCTCTTTCTCGTTAAATAGCTCGCTATTCGCCTCGAAAGACCAACAAAACTGACTCAACCCGGACTTTCCCTCGCTACGAACGGTAAAGCCCGACAGGCTCCTAGCTTTCTGAATCAAGCAGCCCGGTACGGGCGGATAAAGCAATGACTGACTGGCTCGACGAAATTAACTGGAACAGCGACGGCCTGGTGCCGGCAATCGCTCAGGACCACAAAACCGGCCGCGTGTTGATGATGGCCTGGATGAACCGGGAAGCCCTGGCGCTGACTGCCGCCGAACAACGCGCCATCTACTGGTCGCGCTCGCGCGGCAAGCTCTGGCGCAAGGGTGAAGAGTCCGGGCACGTGCAAAAACTGCACGAACTGCGCCTGGATTGCGATGCCGACGTGATCATCATGCTGGTCGAGCAACTGGGCGGCATCGCCTGCCATACCGGCCGCGAAAGCTGCTTCTATCGGGTGTTTGCAGACGGTACCTGGAAAACCGTCGATGCGGTGATCAAAGACCCGCACGCTATCTACGCCGCAGGACACAAACATGAGTGACACAGGCATGACCGAAACCCTCAGCCGCCTCGCCGAAGTGCTGGAGTCGCGCAAAGGCGCGAGCGCCGACAGCTCCTATGTCGCCAGCCTGTATCACAAAGGCTTGAACAAGATTCTGGAAAAGGTCGGTGAGGAATCGATAGAAACCATCCTCGCCGCCAAAGACGCCGCCGTCAGCGGTGACTGCAGCGACCTGATCGGCGAAACCGCCGACCTGTGGTTCCACAGCCTGGTTATGCTCGCCGCCCTCGGTCAGCATCCGCAGGCCGTACTGGACGAGCTGGATCGGCGTTTCGGCCTCTCCGGCCACGCAGAAAAAGCTGCGCGCTCACAAAACTAATAACCCTCTTACCTACGGAGTACGCGTCATGGGATTCGGTGGCATTAGCATCTGGCAACTTCTGATCGTCCTCTTGATCGTCGTCATGCTGTTCGGCACCAAGCGCCTCAAAGGCCTGGGTTCTGACCTGGGCGATGCGATCAAGGGTTTCAAAAAGTCCATGGGCACTGAAGACGACAAGCCTGCCGTGGAAGAACCCAAAGGGCAGACCATCGACGCCCAGGCGCGCAAGGTCGAAGAACCCGCGAAAAAAGACTAAGCCATGTTCGATATTGGTTTCACCGAGCTACTGCTGGTCGGCGTCGTCGCCTTGCTCGTGCTCGGGCCGGATCGACTGCCGGGCGCTGTGCGCACAGCTGGTTTGTGGATCGGCCGGATCAAGCGCAGCTTCAGCGCGATCAAGGCCGAGGTCGAACGCGAGATTGGCGCGGACGAAATTCGTCGGCAGCTGCATAACGAGCAAATTCTCGACCTTGAACGCGAAATGAATGCAATGAAGCAGAGCCTCAAGGCACCGCTTAGCAGCGCCAGCGAGGCAAAACCTGCCACGCCGGCGACCGCAGAACCAGCAACCACAGCTGAAATCAGTACTCCCCAGGATAAAAGCCCGCAACCATGAGCCAACGACCGGACAGCGACCAGGAAATGCCCCTGGTCTCCCACCTGACCGAACTGCGTACACGCTTGCTGCGCATTGTCGCGGCGATATTTCTGCTGTTTGCCGGGCTGTTCTACTTCTCCCAGGACATCTACGCGCTGGTTGCTGCGCCGCTGCGCGCCTATCTGCCCGCTGGCGCAACGATGATTGCCACTGGCGTGGCTTCGCCGTTCCTCACGCCATTCAAGCTGACCCTTATGGTGGCGCTGTTTCTTGCCATCCCGATCATCCTGCACCAGATCTGGGGCTTTATCGCCCCGGGGCTGTATAAGCATGAGAAGCGCATTGCCGTACCGCTGCTGGTGTCCAGCATCCTGCTGTTCTACGGCGGCATGGCCTTCGCCTACTTTGTGGTATTTCCGATCATGTTCGGCTTCTTCGCCAGCGTGACCCCGGAAGGCGTGGAGATGATGACCGACATCGGTCAGTACCTGGATTTCGTACTGACTCTGTTCTTTGCCTTCGGCGTAGCATTCGAGATCCCGATTGCCACTTTCCTGCTGATCTGGGTGGGTTTAGTCGATGTTGCCACGCTGCGTAAAAGTCGTCCTTATGTGGTGGTTGGCTGCTTTATCGTCGGCATGGTCCTCACCCCACCGGATGTGTTCTCGCAAACCCTGCTGGCAGTACCCATGTGGATGCTGTTCGAAACTGGCTTGCTGTTTGGCGCACTGGTGAAACGCCGTAGCGAACACGAAGATGAGGCGCAAACCGAGAACGAAGACACGCCCAACGACCAACCGCCTGCTGCCCAACAGTGAACCTGCTGCTCCTGGAAGACGGCGACTTTATCGCCGCCGACCGCGTGCTGCTCAGCGGCCGCCGCCTCAAGCACCTGCTTGAGGTACACCGCGCCGAAGTGGGTGACAGCCTACGGGTTGGCCAACTGAATGGCCTGATGGGTAACGGACAGCTGCTGCGCCTGGATGCCGAGCAAGCCGAACTGACGGTACAACTCGATCAACCGCCACCGAGCAAACTGCCCATCACCCTCCTGCTCGCCCTGCCACGCCCAAAGATGCTCCGCCGCGTACTGCAAACCATCAGCACCATGGGCGTGCCCAGGCTAATTTTGCTGAACAGCTACCGGGTGGAAAAAAGCTTCTGGCAGACGCCGTTCCTCGAACCCGCGGTGATTCGCGAACAGCTGATTCTCGGCTTGGAGCAAGCACGCGATACCGTGTTGCCCGAGGTGATTATCGAGAAGCGCTTCAAGCCATTTGTCGAAGACCACCTGCCCAGTATCGCTACCGGCACGCTGGGTCTGGTCGGCCATCCCGGCGACTTCCCGGCCTGCCCACGGGCTGTCGAACAGGCGGTGACGTTGGCCATTGGCCCAGAAGGCGGCTGGATTCCCTACGAAGTGGAAAAACTGCAGCAGGCTGGCCTGCAACCGGTGCAACTTGGCGCGCGGATTCTGCGGGTGGAAACAGCGGTCAGCGCCTTGCTGGCGCGATTGTTTTAACCAAACATCCCTGACCCGGGTGGATGGCGCCGTATCCATCCACCACGTCGCGATGGTGGATGGGAAAAACGTCACCCACCCTACAAAGCCTGCTTTTCGTGCCAATGCGCAGGCAATAACTGGCCCTTGAGCGCAGGCGCCTCCTCCAGCTGCACATCCCTCGGCTCAAGCGGCTCACCACAGTCGGAGCACACCAGCACGCCATGCATCGGCTGCCCGCAGGAGTGGTGGATATGCCGAATTGGTGCGCCTTCAGGTCCACTCATATGCCGGTCGCCCCAATTCACCAGGGCCAGAATTGCCGGATACAGATCGCGCCCCTTACTCGTCAGCCGGTATTCCTCGCGCAGTGGCCGCTGCTGATAGGCCACCTTGTTCAGCACCCCACTCTGCAACAATTTTTTCAGGCGGTCGGCCAACACATGCCGAGTAATCCCCAGGCGCTTCTCAAATTCATCGAAGCGGCGAATACCAAGAAAGCTCTCACGCAGAACCAATAGCGTCCAGCGGTCG
Organism: Pseudomonas sp.; assembly: GCF_046581935.1. GTDB lineage: Bacteria > Pseudomonadota > Gammaproteobacteria > Pseudomonadales > Pseudomonadaceae > Aquipseudomonas. The sequence goes on along the minus strand of NZ_JAYGFK010000019.1, from coordinate 266,103 downwards.
CCGACAACCGATAAAGTGCGAGCCAGAGAGCAGGGCTGCTGCTCAAGATCTTCCCAACGCATTGCTCAGCCTCCATGTGGCGATTGCTCACCATAGCTTGACAGGTTCCAAAATGGAACTGACTATCAAGCAAGGTTCCAAAACAGAACTCTCGGAGAACAACAATGACCGAACGCAAAGCAATCCTCGTGGTGGGTGCCGGTGACGCCACCGGCGGTGCCATCGCCAAACGCTTTGCCCGCGAGGGCTACGTAGCCTGCGTAGCGCGGCGCAATGCCGATAAGCTGACGCAACTGGTGAGCGAGATCGAAACCGCCGGCGGCAGCGCCCGCGCCTTTGCTTGTGATGCACGGGTGGAGGAACAGGTTATTGAGATGTTCACTACCATCGAACGCGAGGTTGGCGCGCTGCACGCGGTAGTGTTCAACATCGGCGCAAATGTGCAGTTTTCCATCACCGAAACCACCGAGCGGGTCTACCGTAAGGTCTGGGAAATGGCAGCGCTGGCAGGCTTCCTCACCGGCCGCGAAGCAGCCAAAACCATGCTGCCGCGCGGGCACGGTACGATCATCTTTACCGGTGCCACCGCCTCGCTGCGCGGCCGGGCGAATTTTTCTGCCTTTGCCAGCGCCAAGTTCGCCCTGCGTGCCCTAGCCCAGAGCATGGCCCGCGAGCTCGGCCCACAGGGCATTCATGTCGCCCACCCGATTATTGATGGGGCCATCGATACAGCATTTATTCGTGACAACTTCCCTGAGCTATACCAACTCAAGGACCAGGACGGCATTCTCAACCCAGAGCACATTGCCGAGACCTACTGGCAGATCCACTGCCAGCCACGCGACTGCTGGGTGCATGAATTGGATCTGCGCCCATGGTCTGAAACCTTCTAACCATGCGCGGCCAACGGCTAGCCGGAGGCAATCCGGGAAGTTGCAGCCACGATCTACATTATTCCCGGATTGCATCCGAGCTACGGGCTGAACCTGAGCAAAGGACACACAATGAATAAGACCGTTGAATTCTTTTTCGATTTCGGCAGCCCGGCCAGCTACCTGGCCTGGACTCAACTGCCGCAAATTGTCCACAAGGCCGGCGCACAGCTGGCCTGGCGGCCGATGCTGCTGGGTGGCGTATTCAAGGCCACCGGTAACCAGTCGCCCGTAATGATCCCCAGCAAGGGGCGCTGGATGCTGCAGGATCTAGCGCGCTGCGCCAGCCGTTATGGCGTGCCGATGGCCTTCAACCCGCACTTCCCGATCAACACCCTGACGCTGATGCGCGGTGCGGCCGGCTATGCAAACAGCGACCGCTTCGAGCATTACGTGAAAACCATCTTCGAAGCGCTATGGGTGCAACAGAAGAACCTCGGCAAGGCCGAAGTGGTCGCCGAGGTGCTCAGCGCTGCTGGTTTCGAGCTGGCCGAATTCGAACGCCTGGTCAGCGATGAAGCGGTCAAGGACCGCCTGAAGAGCACCACCGAAGAAGCCATCAAGCGCGGCGTGTTTGGCGCACCGACTTTCTTTATCGGCGATGAAATGCACTTCGGCCAGGATCGCCTCGACTTCGTCGCCGAAGCCCTGGCGCGCTAGCTTTCCAGCAGAAAGGTCACCGGCCCGTCATTGATCAGGTGCACCTGCATATCAGCACCGAACTGCCCCGTGGCAACCTGCGGGTGCTTGGCGCGGGCCTGCGTTACCAGCAGGTCGAATAGCTCGGCCCCCAGCGCCGGTGGCGCGGCACTGGAGAAGCTCGGGCGCAAACCGCTTTTGGTGTTGGCGGCCAAAGTGAACTGCGAGACCAGCAGGAGGCCGCCGGCGACATCGCTGAGCGACAGGTTCATCTTGCCGTCAGCATCACTAAACACGCGGTAGTTGAGCAGCTTATGCAGGATTTTCTCGACGCTGGCCGGCGTATCCTGCGGCTCGATCCCCACCAGCACTAACAAACCCTGGTCAATCGCCCCGACCACCTGCCCGGCCACTTCAACTCGGGCACTGCACGCGCGTTGAATCAGCGCCTTCATGCTTCGTCAGGAGCCATGTTCAACAAGCGTCGCGCCAGCTCATCAGCCGCACGTACCAGGGCGTCGGTGATGCCATTCTCCGCGGCCGAATGACCGGCATCGCGAATAATCTGCAACTCGCTATTCGGCCAGGCTTTATGCAGCGCCCAGGCATTATCCAGCGGGCAAATCACGTCATAGCGGCCATGCACGATCACCCCCGGCAGATGGGCAATCTTCGGCATGTCGTGCAGCAGTTGATCGGCCTTGAGGAAGGCGTTGTTGACGAAGTAATGGCATTCGATACGGGCAATCGACAGCGCGCGATGACTGTCGGTAAAGCGGTCGACCACCTGCGGATTCGGGCGCAACGTCGCGGTGCGGCCTTCCCAGGTCGACCAGGCCTTGGCGGCATGCATCTGGGCGATCTGATCAGGACCAGTCAGACGTTTGTAGAACGCCTGCATCAGATTGCCGCGTTCTTCTGCCGGGATCGGTGCGAGGTAATCCTCCCAGTAATCGGGGAACATCCGGCTGGCACCTTCCTGATAGAACCAGTCGAACTCCTGCGGCCGGCACAGGAATATGCCGCGTAGGATCAAACCATGCACCCGCTGCGGATGGGCTTGGGCGTAGGCCAGGGCCAGCGTCGAACCCCAGGAGCCGCCGAACAGCACCCATTTATCGATACCCAGCTGCTCGCGAATCACCTCCATGTCGGCAATCAGCGCCTGAGTGGTGTTGTTCTCCAGACTCGCGTGGGGCGTGGAGCGGCCGCAGCCGCGCTGATCGAAGGTAACGATGCGGTACAGGTTGGGGTCGAAATAACGCCGGCTGGCGGCGTCGCATCCGGCACCTGGTCCGCCATGGATAAACACCACGGGCAAGCCATCCGGCGAACCGCTTTCGTCGACATACAGCACGTGCGGTGCCTGCACCGCCAGCTCATGACGGGCGTAGGGTTTAATCTCCGGATACAAGGTCTGCATGGCGTACTCCTGACTGGACCTGATAAAACGTGGCTAGCGTTGACAGTCTGTGCAAAATAACCGCTGGCATTTAACGCTCTGCCGGCATCATAACCATGAAACAGGAGTTGAACATGCCAACACGGATATTTGCCTTGGTTTTCCTGGGCTTTTGCGCCCTGGTCGCTGGCTGCGGTGGCAACAACGACCCACAGGCAGCCTTAGAAGCGGCCGTACAACAGCTGCAAGACAACCTGGAAGCAAAGAACACCAGCGCGGTACTTGAGCAACTGCACCCGCAATTCTCGGCCCAACAAGAGTTTGATCGTGCTTGGGCACAGCGCACCATGCTGTTGCTGTTTATGCGGCACAAGAACATCAAGGTACTGGCCCTGAGCAAAACCAGCCACGTCAATGACACCTACCGCGACAAAGGCCACACCGAAGCCCAGGTCGCGTTGGTCGGTGCCGAAAACCTGATCCCTGATAGCGCCCGCCATTACACCGTGAAAATGGAGTGGTGGCTGGAAGACGATGAATGGAAGCTCGCGCGCCTGAGCTGGCTATAGGGTTTTAGAACAGCCAGGGGATAAACATCTTGCTGCGCTGCATATAGTCACGGTACGCCGCACCGAACTGCTGCAGGCATTCGGCCTCATCGCGCTTGGCAGTCAGCCACAGCGCCAGGCTGGCTAACAGCGCCAGGCTCCAGCTCACACCACCCGGTTGTTTGCAGGCCACGCCCCAGGCCAGCAACAGCAGCGAGGCGTACAACGGGTGGCGGATAACGCGAAAAATGCCGCTGGTCACCAACTGTGACGTGCGCTCAAAGGCGAACAACTCGGCATCCGTACGCTGCCCATCCGGGCGGCCCATGCGCCGCAGCTGATGGATGCCGGCAACCAGCAGCAGCAAAGAAGCAAATAGCAGCGCCCAGGACAGGCGTTGGTGCAGGGCAAAGCGGTCGACAAACCAAACCGGGCCGTTGAGCACCAACAGCGCCAGAATCGCTTCCCAGGCGAAGAAGCGGTAGAAGCCATGGGACTTCGGCCGCTGTAGCGCCTGCCAGGACAGCGCCAACAACGTCAGCGTCCCCAACACCAAAGCCACCACCTGCAACCACGCCATAAGCTTGCCTCCACTCCGTCCGATAAACCGTCAAAGCCAGGCGCTGCGAGACCTGCAGGCCCTCTGTTACACTGCCGGCCTGTTTTTCTCGGCCACCGCAATGGATCGCTCTCAACTGCACAGTTTGCTGCCGCACCAAGGTCCAGCCCTCTGGCTCGATGCGCTCCTTGAGCACAGCGAACAGAGCATCACGGGCCTTAGCGCTTGGCACTATCTAGACACTTTCGGTCCAGATGCCTCAGCCTGCCTGCTATTTGAGGCGGCCGCACAATTGTGCGCCGCGCATGGTGCCTTATATGGCGATAGCAGTGCCATTGAAATGGCCTTGGTCGGCAAGCTCTCACAACTGCAGTTGCACCATGAGCCGACGCAACGCAGCGGCACACTGCGGGTTAACGCCAATCAGGAGGCGCTGAGCCCGGCCGGCGCACTCTATGCTTTCAGCATCCACAGTGAACAAGGCCTGCTGCTCGACGGCAAACTGCTGCTGGTACTGATCCATGCTTGAGCTTCGCCACGTCGCCCATCATTACCCAGGAGCCAACCGCGCGGCGCTGCAGGACATCAACCTGCAGCTTCAGGCCGGCGAATGCCTCGGCCTGCTCGGCAGCAACGGTGCCGGCAAAACCACCCTGCTGTCGCTGCTTAGCGGCGTATTAGCTCTGCAACAGGGTGAACTGCGCTGGAACGGCAAGCCCAGCTTAGGCCTGGTGCCGCAACAACTGGCCTTTTATGCCGGACTCAAGGTGGGTGAGAACCTTGAATTGTTTGCCGACCTGTATCGCCTGCGTGGCGCGGAACGCCGCCAGCGCCTGCAGCAGTGCATCGACATCTGCGCCCTGGAAGACAAACTGACCCGCCGCAGCGAGCAGCTTTCGGGCGGTGAGCAACGGCGCTTGAACTTCGCCATCGGCTTGCTGCAACCGGCTGACCTCTATCTATTCGACGAGGCCACCGTGGGCGTCGACGCCGCGAGTCGCCAGCAGTTGCTGAGCGCAGTCGAACAACTTACGGCCGAGGGCAAGGCGGTTATCTACACCAGCCACTACCTGGAAGAAGTCGAGCGGGTCGCCCAGCGTATTCTGCTGCTGCACGAAGGTCAGGTGCGTCTGGACCTAGACAAGCGCCAACTGCTCGGTGACCAGCATGGTCTGTTACTGGAGTGGCCAGACGCACCGCCAGTGGGCATTAATGAACTGCTGGCTGAGCTGCAACTCACTGCCGACGTACTGCCCAAGGGCCTGCGCATCGCCGCGCTAAACGGCCAGCAGTTGCTTGCGATTACCCAGTTTATTGCCGCCCAGGATGGCTTGCCCAACCTGCTGCGCTTCGGCCGTCCCTCACTGGAGCAGTTCTACCTGCGCCTTAACGGCGGCCAGCTATGAGGCTCTGGGCGCTGATACGCAAGGAAGCGCTGTTGCTGTTGCGCGACCCGCATGCGCTGGCCGTGTTGTTTATCATGCCGACGCTGTTTCTACTGCTGATGGCCGGTGCCATGTCCAGCTATATGCAGGACAAACCACCGGCACTGCGCCTGGTGCTGGAACGGCAGCAGAATGACGATGCCGAGCAGTTCTTCCACGACGCCTTACAGGCACAGCTACCAGGCAGCCAGCTACTCGCCAGCAGCGACGAGCACTTGGCGCGCGTGCGCTTGCCCGATGATTTTGCCGATACGCTGCTAGACAGCCCGCACCATGGCCCCAGCCTGAGCTTCCCAGCTCAGTTCGACAAACTCTCGCGCCAGCGCCTGCACAGCGCGTTAAGCATCGCCTTGGCGCAAACCCGGCTACTGGCTTACCTGGAAGACAGCGGCGTAATCGACGCCGAGCTCAGTCGCGCAGAGCGCCTGAAACTGGTGCAACAGCGCACCCAAAGCCAGATCGACGAGCACGAACAACTGGCCAGCGGCGACCTCAGCGGCCGCGCCAATGCCACTCAACTGAGTGTTCCGGCCTGGCTGATTTTCGGCATGTTCTTTGTCGTACTGCCCATGGCTGGCGGCTTCCAGCGTGAACAACAGAGCGGCACCCTGCTGCGCCTGCGCTGCCTGGGCCTGAACCTCGGCACACTGGTGCTGAGCAAGCTGCTGCCATACCTGGCGATCAACCTGCTGCAATTTGCGCTGTTGCTGGCTATCGGCGTCTACGGCCTGCCGCTGCTTGGCCTGCCGGCACTCAGCCTGCCTGGCAGCGCCATGGCCTACCCGCTATTGGCCATCAGCATCGCCCTGGCCACCTGCAGCCTGGGCTTGCTGCTCGCCGCATTGGCCCGTAGCAGCGAACAGGCGCTGCTGCTCGGCGGCGGCATCAATATCCTGCTGGCGGCCATCGGCGGGATCATGGTGCCGAAAAGCGTCATGCCAGCCGCCATGGCCCAACTGGCAGAAATCTCTCCCATGAGCTGGGCGCTGGACGCCTTTCTCAGCCTACTGGTGGGCCACGGCTCACTGGTCGACATCGCCCCCTACTGCGCCCGCCTGCTGCTGTTTGCAGCCGTATGCGGCGTGGCCGGGCTGCTTCTGTTCACCCGACGAGTACAGCGCACGCAATGGACCACTCACTACTAGAACAACAACTCAAACAACTGCTGATTCGCGAGTGCGACAAGGAAGACGATATCGACTGGCAAAGCATCAGCGATGACGAACCGCTGTTCGGCGGCAAAAGCCGTATCGCCATGGACAGCCTGGATGCCTTGCAGGTCTCCCTCGCTCTGCAGCAGCACTATGGTGTGCGTATTGAAGGCGCCAAGGATGGTCGACGCATTCTCGCTAGCATCGCCAGCATTGCCGCGTATATCAGGCAGCAGCAGTGACCCCGGTATACCTGCAACGCGCTGCATTGCACTGCGCGCTGGGCGACGACCTGCACAGCGCGGCGCTGGCCCTGCAAGCTGGCCGGCCCGCAACAGCCGAAGCCTTCTTGCTGCATGAAGTGCATGAACCACGCCATTACCTGTACGCCACACGCACCGGTGAAAGCTTGGCGCAGCGCCTGGATCGGCTGATTGCAGAAACCCTAGGCCAGCAGCCCCAAGCACTGGATGACTGCCTGCTGATCGTCGCCAGTACCTGCCTGGATATCAGCGAACTGGAAGCACTGACCAGCCAGCAGAACGGTTTTCAGCCACACGACTCGACGTCACTGGACCTGCTCGCCAACCAACTGCGCCAGCGCTGGGGCTTTGCCACGGCCTTCACCCTCAACACCGCCTGCACCAGTGCCGCCAACGGCTTGCTCTACGCAGCCCGACTGGTCAACAGTGGCCAGTACGCGCGCGCTATTGTGCTGAGTTTCGAAACACCCAGCGCCATCGCCATGCAGGGCTTCGGCGCGCTGATGCTGAGCAGTCCCAGTGGCCAGTACCGGCCTTTTCACCCCGAGCGCGACGGTCTGATCCTCGGTGAGGCCTATGCGGCGGCTCTACTTACCCGCGAGCCAGGTGACGCGCCCCTGGGCCGCCTGCTCGGCGGTTTCAGTGCTTGTGACACCAGCAGCCTGACCACCACCCGCGAAGATGGCAGCCATATCCATTGGGTCATGCAGCAGGCACTGCGCAGCGCCGGCTGCACAGCCGAAACGATTGATCTGGTGAAACTACACGGCACCGCCACCAGTGCCAATGATGAGGCAGAAAGCAACGGCATGCGCCTGCTGTATGGCGAGCAAATGCCAGCCCTGTGCCTGCTAAAACCCTGGCTCGGTCATACCCTGGGTGCCTGCGGGTTAAGTGAAAGCCTGCTGCTGCTGAAAAGCCTGCAAAACGGCCAGTTACCCGGCGTGGCCTACGCCAACGACGCCATGCTGCCACTGAGTTCTGAACCGCAGCACCTGGCAACAGACAGCCTGCTGCTAACCAACTTTTTCGGCTTTGGTGGCAATAATGCCAGCCTGATTTTGCAGGGCTGCGCACAGGGAGACACAGCATGCCGGTAATCGCCGCTTGCGAAGTCCACGGACTGACCAGCACCAACGACAAGCAATTAAAGGCGGCCTTGAGCCAATGGCTAGAGAGCCCGCCCCGGCGTATTGACCGCTTGATTCTGCAGTGCCTGCTGGCCGCCGCGCCGCTGAAACCGCATGTACGCAGTAACTGCGGCCTGTACCTGGCCTCCGCACACCCAGCGCGGGCCACCATGGGCGCGCTGCTGGAGGCCGTGTGCGTGCAGCACAAGCAACCCAAGCCTTTCGAGTTTGTGAACAGCGTGAGCAATGCCGCCGGCTTCCATATCGCACAACAGCTAGGCATTGAAGGGCCGAATCTGTTTATCGGCGCAGGCGAACAGGTCTGGCCGCAACTACAGGCACTGGCCAATCTGGATCTACAAGATGGTTTGATCGAGCAAGCACTGTTGCTGGTCTGTGATGAGCACGGGGATTTCTGCGTGCAGGCGGTGCTGCTGGAAGGCGCGATAGCCGGGGCTTACGCCAACGACTTTACCGAGCTAAGCGCCGGCACTCAGGTGCAGCGAATCACGCTGTAAGCCTGCAAAGCCCAAGACCATGAGCTGGCAGACTGCGAAATTGCACTCATTTGCCCCCCATCTGCACACCCACTGACAAGTCAATTGCTATCCAGCTGACTAGGCGTATGCATTGCGACTTGAGCTACATACGGCGCAGTGGCGACCGGCAGAAAACGGCCAAAAGCAGTCACTCAGGCCATCTCTCTCTTGGGCGAATCAACCGATACCCTTCAGCACAAAACCACTCTGAATCGCGCAACCCTTCATAAAGCGCGGTTTTCCATGAGTTACGATCACGTGCGTAGCGCGTTCTGAACTGCTGGTCGAGTTGCTGATAGACCCCAAGCGCCCCTGCTGCCGCGCCAAGTTCCTCCATGAAGAAAGAAACATCAGCGAGCTCACTAGCTGCTTGAGCAGCGTACAACTCTGCTAGCCCCATAAGCCCGAAGTGATGAGTCACACGCGCGGCAAGGACGTAGCCCCATGCAACTGGAGCTCGGACTTTAAACTCCACCGTTGGTGGTGATGAGGGAAGCACTTCGACGAATAACCAACGATCACGCCCCAGATCGTCATAGTAAGGGTGCAACGTTTGATCTTCTGCGCTCGTAGCCACCATCGCCAGCTTTCGCTTGTTGCAGTCCGAACAAGCTGGAATCAGGTTCACCGGGGTGAGATTAAGCGCGGGGAAATGCTTCTGAGGCAGGTAGTGATCGACCGTAGCGACGACACGCTGGCTGCATAGCGGACAGATGCCGAACTCCGGCGCCATTTTTATAAGTTCATAGAGCTTCCTCGATGGCGAGTTGCTTCGCGCAAAATGCGACTTATAGATGACGCCCATCAGGGCCCCGTCCAGATCAGGTGTAACCTGATCGCTGCCCTGCATTTCGTAGAGCCGTCCGTGCGGAGCAAGCTCACGATACGCCGTCTCAGTATGCTGAATGACCGGCAAGGCATCTAACAGCGCCTGAGCCCTCTCCGCTATCGTGATGCCGGACGCACACACTTGCACGGCTTCGGCCACATCGAAGGTTGGTAGCGGTAAACGGATCATGGATTGTTACGCCTGATGACTAACCCTCGGGCCAGCGCCTGCGCCTCCGCTCCCAGCTGTCCGCCGAAGTGCTGCTCAACAGCTTCATACGAAGTTCCTGGCTGGTTCGAGACCGCCGTTACCAGTTGATGGAATCCGGAGTTCGTGACTTCCAACCCAAAGACCGCTCGGGTAAGAATCCCTGCGCTTTCCCCAAAGGTTTCGATAGGTGGCCGCTCTACAGCGGCCAGCGTTTTCTCGCGTCGCAGCATCCAAACGCAGCTTCTAGGCACTTCCTGCAGCACAACTGGAGAGTGGGTCGATATCAACGCAAATCCGTTCCTTGCGACCAGCAAGTCTGCGATGGTACGGATGAATGCCGATAACAAAGGGGGGTGTAAATGCCCTTCGGGCTCATCAAGCACAACTAGTGTCTGCTCATCGACTAGTTCAACCAGACGCGTGGTCGTCAGTAGTACGATCGCATGCCCTGAGCTGAGCAACTTGAAAAAACGGAAAGCTCGATTTTGCCAATCGAAATCCTGCTCGACCAAGGTTTCCACGCCTGTATCCCGGAAAAGTGGATCAGTGGAAAGCGTTTGAATCGCTCGTAACCAGCGATCTCTTCGGGGCCCACTGCGACACACATCCAAGCTATCCACAAAGTCTTTAGCCAGTGCGTCAGGCGTCTTGAGCTCGTCAAGCATCTTCCCATCGACTTGTCGCTGCGTTCGAAGACCGACAAACGTGGCTGCAGTGCGCTGCTGGCCAATGGGTGGGAGCTCAAAACTGTCGAATGCACTGAATGACACGGAAACCAAGCGGGAAAAAGCCCACTCATCACTATTTTCCCCTAGACGCATCAATTGCCCGCGAGGAGCCGTTTCGCTATCTCTTTCTAGAATCGTATTAATGATGCTTTGGATGCAGCGCGTCTTCCCCACGCCATTACGGCCAATGAGCACATGGAGGTTTGTTGGCGGCTCCGAGTTGGGGATCACATTGAAGTGCATGATCGGTGGGACGCGTGGAATTTCGTTTTCACCCAGTGGAGCGGGCGGAAACATGAACTGGAACTCGAACTTGGTCAGTATCGGATTGCCATGAGCGAGCCGATGCAACCGGTTGAGAACCGCCGCCTCGCGGACAGATCGCAACAGGGACGTGGACATGACATTTTCTGCCTTGTGGCGCCGAAAAATGTCTAGATCGTAGGCGCAGTCACAAAGCGCCTTAAGCACCGCCACACCAAGTCCGTGGGAAAGACTTGTCAGTGTTTCGTAGTAGTCCTCGTCCTGGCCCAGTGAAAAGTGCACCGATGATTCGAGTTGGCTGAAGTGGTCAGGAAGCGTTGGAAAGCGTATCCCTTTTGGGGTCTCTGGGCCGCCAGGGCCTCCGACCAATCCCACTTCCCCAATTTTCACTGAGCCAGGCCTATGGCGGACGCCCGCGCCGTCAAACACGAACAGAGTGAACATCGTTCGATACGAGAACCAGTCGTCCCAGTTGTCGCAGACTAGATACGCTTGTGAGCGGCCTTGATTGGGAAGCGATTGCCCAGGGCGAATTACTGTAAACACTGGCGTTGAACCTATTCCTTGGTTGAAGGGCCTCGCGGCCTGATCGTAACCGCGACCTCACACGTACCCAGACATACTCATCGTACAGCCCCTGGCAGGCTACGTGGAGCCAGTCACGAGCGCCTTAGGACAAAAATGGCAGCGGCGCATAAGTAAACAATGAATCGCCCCGGCATCGGTAGATACTCAATGACCGCTCTTGGCCGTTTTGAGCCCGTCACCACCGACAGCCTTAGTTCGCTCTCTGCCAGTCAAGGCCACGAAGCATACCGGTCGAAATCCGATGTAAATGACTGGTCAGGTCGAATGCAAGTGAGTGGGTAAGTCTGTGCAATTACCCAGGCAGGTCGGCGCCAGCCTGTAGCCCGGATGCAATCCGGGAGTGCTGGCTAGCTGCCCCGGATTTCATCCGGGCTACTGCTGCAAAAAACCTGACTAATCCGGGCGCGTCAGGCCTAGCGCTTACTCCAGGCCGCCAGTTCCTTAAACAGCCCGCGCTCCTGCTGGGCAATGCTGCGCAGCCCTTCGGCGATGGGCCCGAAGTTTGGGGTTTCAGTCTTGTTGCGACTGGCACGCACGCAGGCCGAGGCGAACTGACGCCAGTTGTCGCCAATCGCCGTGAGCTGCGCCGAGGCGTCCTGCAGGTTGCGGTCGCCAAGTTTCTCCCCGGCCTCCTGCAAAAAACTCGCATACATAAAGCGAAAACCCGCGCCGCCCGTACCGATCTCTTCCTGCATGCGCACGATGTGGGTCAGGTACAAACGGTTGTATTTGCTTTGCGCCGGATCGAGCTTCTCGATCTGCTTGGCCAGGTGTTGAATACCGCGAACACCAATCCACGGCAGCGGCATACCATCAAGAATCCGCGTGGTAGACAGCACGCTCTGGCGGATCAATCGGTCCCAGTCCTGCTCCACCGGCACATCGTCCAGCCAGTACATCAAACCCTTGGCCGCCAGCGCGCCTTTGGCGAAACGGGCCTTTTGCAAATCCTCGGCAGCACAACGCACCGGCTCTTCAAATACCGGATCACTGATCAGGTATTCATTACCCTCACGGCCATAGGCCAGCAAGTTGTGTGCATTGAAGTGAAAGCGCATCTCCGGCGGAAAATACGGCAACCAGAACACCGAGCTCTGCAACCCGGTCAGACGCCCGCTGTCGAGCGCCACATCCAGTTCACGGCGACCCTGCTCGGGGTTATTAAAGGTACGCGTTTGCAGCCGAGCGCCCAGGCGCTTGCTGAGAGTTTTGATCAAGTGCCTGGGCGGCATGCGGTAGGCAATCAGCGGCATGCCACTGAGCTTAACGATCGGCAAGTAGGCAAACGCCAAACCCGAGGCCAAACCAAAGGCCATCGGCTCGCTCATTGGCAGGCCGGCATGGGTCAACAGGCTGGCCATTACCCCGCTTTCGCAGTGGGCACTCTGTTGATGCTGAACGCTGCTCATGCCAAGTCCTTCTGATAAGTGATCAATTGCGCAACAGGCAGCCCGAAGGCTTCGGCATACCGGGCCAAAATGGCCGGCGACAGTTTCTTGTAACGTGCGGGGCGGAAATGCCGACGAATGCGCCATTGCCACAGACCGGTAATCTGCGCGAGCGCCGGCTCATCCATGCGGTAGCGATACATCAGGCATTTCAGCGGCGACAGTTCACCACGCTGCCAGCCCGCTTCGGCCTCGGCCTCCTGCTCCTGCAGCTCGGCCACGGCCAACTGGGTGGCAAAGGCCTCCGGCTCCCAGCCATCACTTTGCGCACCCTGGTAATGGCCACTGGCATCCACCGCGTAGACCAGTTTGCTGTGGCCGCCGTAGGTGGAACTGTGATCCTGGGGAACCTCATCAAGCTTCACTGTTATCGCCCTCCTGACCAACCACTGTCAGATGCATAAAGGCACTGGAGAAGCGCCCACTTTCCGGCACATAGCAGAGCAAGCGCTGGCCACTGTGCAAACGTCCGGAATTGAACAGCTCATCAAGCATGATGAAGATCGACGCCGAGCCAGTATTGCCCTTGCTGGTCAGGTTAGTGAACCAGCGCGCCTGCGGAATCGGCAGCCCAGCATTGGCCAGCCCGACGGCCAGACGTTCACGGAAGAACTCGGAGGAATAGTGCGGCAGGAAGTAGTCGATGGCATCGGCCTGCAACTCGCGCCGCGCCATGATGCGTTTAAGCGTCTCTTCAACGGTGTATTTGACGATGTTGTCGTTGAGCAGTTTGACGTCCTGCTTGATCGCCATGAGCGAACGCCGATTACGCTCAACGCCATCGTATCGGCTCCAGCCCTGCAACTGGCCATCGACCATTTGCGCACCGGCGTACATACACGCCGGCATCTGGTCTGCGAAGGAGAGAATATCGATCCAGTCGATGCGCAAACTCAAGCCCGTGGGGTTTGGCTGGCCCTGCAACAACACCGCGCCCGCGCCATCGGAAAGCATCCAGCGCAAAAAGTCCTTCTCGAAGGCAATCTCCGGGTGGCTTTCTAACTCTTCAACACGGCTCTCGTACTCGGCGTTGAAGTTACTCGCCTGCATCAAGGTCGAGGCCACTTCCGAGCCGCACGCCACCGCGTTACGGCTTTCGCCGCTGGCCACGCTCATCCAGGCGTACTTCAGGGCGGTCATGCCGCACAGGCAGATACCGGCGGTGGACACCACTTCGCACGGCGGATTACCCAGCTCACCCTGCACCATCACCGCATGACCGGGCATGGTTTGATCCGGCGAGGCGCTACTGGCCACCAGGCAATCAAGCTCGCTCAATTGCACGCTGGCATCAAACAGGCCGCGAATGGCCGCCGCGCTGATTTGCGCATTGCTCATCGCCGGCTCGCCGCTCTGTGGGTCGATCACATAATGGCGTTGCTGGATGCCATTACTGCGCAGGACTAACTTGCGCGCCCGCGAAGGCTTACCGCCGACCCTACCCAGACGGTCTTCCATTTGCTCGTTAGTAACGGGCTCAAAAGGCAGAAAAGCGCTAACACGGTTAATAAATACAGGCTGTACCACGGGGCTTCCTCGGGTCACTTCACTCGCCAGATGGACCAGCGAAGTAAGACTTCTCACGCTGCGTTCGCTCCTTGAACAGAGGTGCCAGCAGTTTCTTAAGTAAGGCGCTGAGCGGCACGACGGTGACGATCAGGCACAACAAAAACACGATATAAACGACCAGACCAACAGCGCGTCGACGGCTTTGCTGTGGCCCGAGTGCCGCGAGCAAACGGCTCCACAAGAGGAAGCTGCGGCGGCCGACTTTCTCACTGGCGATCAGCTTTTCATCGATACGCACCGCGCCAAGCCCTTTGAGCATGGGCTGTATGATCGGCAGTTCATCCTTCAGCAAACGCTCTCGCATGGCCTGGCCAAAGCGACTGGCGGCGCTAATCTCGGCCTCTGCAATGCCCGCGCGCGGCACCCAGCTGTAGGGTTTCTGCCGGCCCGTAAACAACCACAACGGAGTCGCCAGGAAGCTCGCGGCAGTACCGCAGGCATCGGTCAGGGCAATATTGTCGACCAGCCGCGCGCCCAAATCACTCAGCCGTTCCTTAACCTTTTCCTGGGCCATCAGCCACATGTTGCGACAGCCAATCAAGGTGACCACCGGCGTGCCCTTGAGCAACTGTGCTGCCTCAGGTGAGGCAAGAAACGCGGTCATCGGCTGCGACGGCGACAGGAACCACACCTGATAGGCCAGGATCACCAAGTCATAGCGCTTGTTGGCATCCACAACCAATGGCCGCAAGGGCTGTGGGCGCATCAATACGGTCTCAGGAAAAATCCGGAAAAAATCGAGAGACGGCCAAGGAAACGGGTAAGGTTGTGCGGGTTGCAGCGTCAGGAAATCCAGCTGAATATCCCCGCACTGTTGCAGCGGGGCGCAAACTGACTGCGCCAACCTGTCTAACTGGCCGGTTTGCGAAAAATGAACGATTAAGACCCGACGCATCGCCAGCCACTTCCTGCGAAATCCCCGAATTATGCCACAGAGAATTCTTCAAACCGTAAAGAAGGCTAGCTATCAGATCGGCCTTTGGCTGCTACTGGTCGGCTCATATGTCCAGGCTGGCGACGTCCTGGTCACAGTCGATGGCATACAAGCCAGCGGGCGCGTGCATGCGGCCTTGGTCAGTGCCGAGCAGAAACGCTGGCCGGAACAACCGCTGCGCCAGCAGTACAGCGATAACGCACAGCTGCAGCTGAGCGACGTGCCGCCGGGCCGCTATGCCATTGAGCTGTACCAAGACAGCAATGGCAACGGCCAACTTGATCAGGGCCGGCGCGGCATACCGCTGGAACCGGTGGGCTTTTCTGCCAACCCAGCACTGCTCAACGGCAAGCCCACGCCACGCGACAGCCTGTTCGAACACGGCAGCGCAGACACCCAACTGCACATCCGCCTGCAAAGCCCGAAAGCCAAACGCTAAGTTAGTGCTTTAAGACCATCTCAGCATCAGTGCGCCGCCAGATCAGCTCACTGGTGTCATAACCGCGCTTGCGCGCTTCTGCCAGCAAGGTCTCGCGGGTTTGTGGGCTGAGATCCTGATCACGCGTTAACAGCCAGAGGTACTTGCGGTTAGGGTGGCCAACCAGCGCGCTCTGGTAGTCATCATCCAGGTAGAGCACCCAGTATTCACCCTTGGTCAGTCCCGGCAGCAGAGTGCTGACCCAGTTATCAAAACGCACCCAGAGTTTGTTCGTCTCACCCGGCACCTGGGCCATGGCCTCGCCCTTGACCTCCTGCTGCTCACCATCCAAGGTGCGACAACGGTTGATCACGCCAAGTGTGCCGCCGGCCTGCAATTCATAGTGCGCTTCAGACTGGGCGCAGTTGCGCTGGAAGAACATCGGTAGGCGCGCCTGCTCATACCAGGTGCCCTGATAGCGCTGCAGATCAACCTTATCCACGGTCTGTGGTGGCACAACACCGGTGCCCGAGTTGGCGCAGCCTGCCAGCACAGCTACGGCGGCTAAGGCGATAACCAGGCGCATCACTTCAGCCCCTTGCCGGAAAACAGCATGACCTTGTCGCCAGCGTACTGCACGCTGATAAAGCGCTGTTCATCACCCCAGGTGCAGCTGGACATGCCCAGAGCGCCCGCGCACTCGTCAGGACCGCCCAGCAGGCGTTCGACGTCATCCTTAGTCATGCCCGGCTTGAGCTGAGCATAATTATCCTGATTGACCTTGCTGCAGGCAGCCAAAGCCAGGCAAGCGGCGAGTAGGGCAACAACACGCAGAGACATGGAAAAACTCCTAAGGAAAGAACCAAGACCAGCTTGGCATAGCAATAGCGAACCTGCCTGCTTCGACGCTAGAAACGCGAGCCCGGTTCCAACAGAAAGGCAGATTCCTCGGCGCTACTGTTGCGGCCAAGAATCTGATTGCGATGGGGGAAGCGACCAAAGCGAGCAATCACCCGTTGATGGCGCTCGGCATAGTCGAGGTAACCAGCAAACAGCTCGCGCTCGGCGGTTGCGGCTTGCTCATGCAACACGCGAAAGAGTTGCACAGCCTGGTTTTGCTGGGGCAAATTTTCAGCATGCTCCAACACCAGATAGGCAAACACCCTCTGGATGGGCGACAGTTGCTGATCCCAACCCTGCGCAAGACCCGGCAAAAGCAAAGATTGAGCTATCGGGTCGCCGGCGAAGGCACGCGGGGTGTCGCGGTAAATCATCCGTGGTAGCTGATCAAGCAACAGCAAGGTTGCTAACCAGCCTTGAGGCTCACCTTGCCACGCTTGCAGCTGCCCCGCTAAAGCCTGCTCGACCTGAGCACCGAACAGCTCGCCGGCTTGTTTGTCCTGCTGCTCACGCTTGGCAAACCAGAGCGCTGTGCGACTGGCGGCCACTTCGGCAGCCGTCGCACCAGAGCCGCAGCCGGCCGCACCGAACCACCAGTCAAGCAACGGCTGCCAAGGCTGCACAGGTTATTCCCGGTGGTAGGCGCTGATGCGCAGCACTTCTTCTTTCGAGCCGAGGAACACGGCCACACGCTGGTGCAGAGAGGTGGGCTGAATATCAAGAATCCGTTGAGTACCGTTGGTGGCCACACCACCGGCCTGCTCGATGATCATCGACATCGGATTGGCTTCGTACATCAAACGCAGCTTGCCTGGCTTTTCCGGCTCGCGGCTGTCGCGTGGGTACATAAATA
The DNA here is from genome assembly GCF_046581935.1 of Pseudomonas sp. Lineage (GTDB taxonomy): Bacteria > Pseudomonadota > Gammaproteobacteria > Pseudomonadales > Pseudomonadaceae > Aquipseudomonas. The sequence goes on along the minus strand of NZ_JAYGFK010000019.1, from coordinate 248,754 downwards.
CGCCGCCACGAGTGAGGATGCGGTGCACGTCGGCAACCATCGCCGCAACCCAACGCATGTTGTAGTTCTTGCCCAGCGGGCCTTCCTCGCCAGCCAGCAACTCGCTGACATAGCGCTGTACCGGGGCTTCCCAGTGGCGCTGATTAGACATGTTGATGGCAAATTCTTTGGTCGCTTCCGGTACGCGGATGTTGTCGTGGGTGAGCACGAAGCTGCCCAGTTCGCGGTCCAGGGTGAAGCCCTTGACGCCATCACCGAGGGTCAACATCAGCATGGTTTGCGGGCCGTAAATCGCGTAACCGGCGCAAACCTGCTCAGTGCCAGGCTGCAGGAAGGCCTCTTCCCCCAGGTCACCTTCATTGCCGTTACGATCCGGGCAACGCAGAACCGAGAAGATAGTACCGACTGAAACGTTAACGTCGATGTTGCTGGAACCGTCCAGAGGGTCGAATACCAGCAGGTAGGCGCCCTTCGGGTACTTGCCTGGGATCTGGTAGGCGTTGTCCATCTCCTCGGAAGCCATGCCCGCCAGGTGACCGCCCCACTCGTTGGCCTCCAGAAGAATTTCGTTGGAAATCACGTCAAGTTTCTTCTGCACTTCGCCCTGCACGTTTTCCGTGCCCATGCTGCCCAGCACGCCGCCCAGTGCGCCTTTAGAAACCTGATGGCTGATTTCCTTACAGGCCCGTGCAACCACTTCGATAAGGAAACGCAGATCGGCCGGGGTGTTGTGGCTGCGGGTCTGCTCGATCAGGTAGCGGCTGAGGGTAACGCGGGACATGGACGGCTCCGGAGGGAATGAAATCGCGCGCAGTTTACCCCTTTAACAGGCAAAGCGCCTCAGCACTGGATGGAAGGATGCTGCACAGCCAGCCGGAGTTGGCTCAATGAGTCCGTAGGCAGAGCGATGCTTGGCCACAACAGTGGAGAACCCAGCGCAACCAATTTGCCCACCACAGACTACTGGCTCAGGCTGCAGACTCTATTACGCCCTTCATGCTTGGCCTGATAGAGCGCCGCATCGGCGACCTGCAGCAACTCATCAAGCACCAAGCCCTGCTCAGGCCACATGGCCAGACCGGCAGACAGCGTCACGTAGCGCGCCCCGCCACGGGTTGGCAGCGGATGTGCAGCCAAATCACAGCAAATGGACTCCAGCCGGCTACGCGCTTCACACGCATCAGCGCGCGGCAGGATCAGCAGAAACTCTTCACCACCGATGCGGAACACAGCATCCGAACTACGCAGGTTTTCCAATAAGTGCTGCGCCACACCCTTGAGCACGTCATCGCCTTCTAGGTGACCATGCTCGTCATTGAGCTGTTTGAAATGATCGAGATCAATCAGCGCCAGGGCGATAGGCGAGCGTTCTCGCTGCGCCAGCGCCAGCTCACGGGCGAAAAACTCATCCAGGTAACGGCGGTTATAAAGCCCGGTGAGCGGATCGCAGAGCGCCTGTTCCTGGAGCTGCTCATGCAAGCTGGTGATGGTACGCAAGCGCTCCTCACTAAGCGCCAACGCTTCAGCCAACTTCAACTCACTGAGGCGGCGCTGGGTGACATCTCGCAGGTAGAGCATTTTTCCCAGCACCAGCGTGCCACGATGGGTCACACGCTCAATGGCGCGGATACGCACTTCAAAATAGCGCGCAGAGTTGGCCAGCGTTAGCAGACGGTCCTGCTCACCCTCTACCGGCTGACTCAGTAGCTGTTGCAAATCCGCGCCAAGAATCGGCCAGTTCACCAACTCCCTGCCCTGCCAGCCACTTTGCAGGTTGGCGAGTTTCAGCGCTGCCGGATTGGCATCAATCACGCGCAACTGCGTATCCACCACCAACACCGGATCGAGCAATGCATCCAGCAGCAGGTGGCGCGCTACAGGCAGCAGGTCGAACAGGCGAACGCCAACAATCAGCCAAGCGAACGCCACAAGGGTAAAGGTGAAGCTGAAGGGTGTAGGGTCGAAGCCGAACAACATCCAGCCGAACACCACATAACTGATGTTGGCCCCCCAGGGCACCACTGTGACGAAAACAAACGCCAGGTAGTGCCGACGATGCACGCCACTGCTGACGAGCGCCGCACGTAGCACCACGCCCATGCAAAAGGTCATAAATAAGTAGACGTAAACAGCCGCAATGTAAAAAAGCGGCCCATGCTCATAGCGGATTGGCGAGCCAGCCTCATCACTCAGCGGCGCAGTGCCCGCGCCGTAGAACAAGCCATGCCAAGGGTTGCTCAGCGCCATCAGCCAGATCAACAACGGCACCACAGCCAAGCCCAGGGTGCTGCGCAGCGGCAGCGGCTGCCGAACACTGTTGACGTATTGCCAGAGGAAAACGGCCCAGAACGTTGGCGTCGCGAGAATGCCCGGCCAAGCCATAGTAGCCCAGAACACCTTGCATTCCGGGCCTTGCGCGGCTATTTCCAGGCTGGCAGCGATCATCCACCAGAGGCTAGCCAGGTGCAGAACAATAAAGCTCTCGCGCCCAGGAAAATAGCGCTGACACATGACCCAGCGAGCAAGCAGCAGCACGCCGAGACAAACCAGGCTGGTTAAGATAACGGGCGCACTCAGCGCCCAGCCGGAATTACCGCAGGCATTCATCGGTAGAGCGCTGCCAAGTAAAACGGCTGCGGGCGCTTGTCAAACAAGCCGGGCAAACGCAAGAGAACCATCCCAAAGCGGGTTGCTGTAGAAGTACGCAAGGGCCTTCGTGACCTCAAACGCCAGTCAACTGAAGATGCCAAAGATACTGTAAAAGCCGTTAGCCAGCTTGGCTTTATTGCTGTTAGCGGCCTCTACTCTGCGCCCGTGCGACGCAACAGGCTGACAGCCATCAGCGCCAATAAAGCTACGCCGAGCATTAACACCAGCCACAATCCCCAACGTTTCCAGTCATGGCTGCTGACGGCTTGCTCCTGCTGGGCGTTGCCGCCGGCCGGTAACTGGGCTTCGGCCGTGCCCAGCAAACGCAAGCGCTGTGGCTGATAACCGGGGATCAAGGTAGCCAACGGCAAGGCTGCCGATTCACCCCCTGCACGCCCGAGCGCCAACCGATAGGGCGGGCTGCCACGCTGCAGGAATACCAACTGCGTAGCCCGCACGGCCACTTTGATCTGTGGCGGCTCGCTGCCGAGGCCACCACCGCGCTCATCAACCTGCACGCGCAGTTGCTGCACCGCCCATCCCGGCAATGGCAATTCATCCTGACGGACCTCCACGCCATTCTCCGGCAGCCGATAAAGCAGGCCCTGGGCCAGCGGCTGCCAAGCGCCCTTGGCTTCACTACGAGCGCTGACCCGAATAGGCACCAGACTGTTGGCCTGGCTGAGTTCGACATGCAGGCGCTGCAATGGCAAGGCCAATGGCAACTGCCACTGGTATTGACCATCCTCACTGCGTGTCGCCACCAGCGGCTGCGACCACACCAGCGGCGCCGGCGCGCTTTGCTGACTCTGCAAGCTGGCGGCCGTCAACTGCGGCGCCTGTTGCGGGCTCTGCCAAAGCAACCGCAGGTAGCGCGCCTTGCGCCCCGGCAACTCGACCTGACGCTGCTCAACACGCTCGCCGGCAAACGATAACCGCGCCAACTGGCCACTGCCCCAGGATTGCCAGGTTTTCAGGTCATCACTGGCCTCGATGCTAAAGCGCTGAAAGCCTTCCTCAGCGCTGTCCCAATCCAGCTGCAGTTGTACCAGTGGGTCTTCCAGGGCACTGGCATCGAGTAACCAACCGCGCAGCAGTGCCGGCTTAGGCTGGTTGTCAGCGTCATCCAGCAACTCGATCAGCGTGCCACTGCTACTGCGCTGCACCCGCAGGCTAGGCGCAGCGCTATCGCTGCCCTGCTCGGCATACAGCGGGAAGCGCTTCACCGCATGTTCCTGCTGATTGTCAGGTGACTCAGCCTGCCCGGCCACCAGCGCATAGGCCAGCGCTTGACCCTCGGCGTTGAACACCCGCACGTCACGCAAATCGCCATATTTCGCAGCAAAATGCAGCGCCATGGGGATTTCCAAACGAAACCAAGGCCCCTCGCCAGCAAGCGCCAATGGCACCTGCATGGCGTAATCGTCCGGCAGCTCTTGCGCTTGGCTTTGCCCACCGAGCAGCAGTCCGGCCAACAACACGCAAATCGCACGCAGTGGTAAATCGCTCATCATGCTTGCTCCTGCGGCTGATCCGCATCCACCTTGCGTGCCGGTAACGGGGCGAAATAGCCCACCACCAGCAGCAACACACCCACCCCAATAAACGACACGATGCGCTCCAGGCCACCGCGATTACCCAACTCCACAAAGAACAATTTGGCCACCACTACGGCAATCAACGCCGCGCCAATCAGCCACAACTCGCGCCGGCCAAGACGGTTACCAAGAACCATCAGCGACAGGGCAATCAGCGTCCAGACGATCGACAACCCCGCCTGCACCAGCATCGAATCTAGCAAGGCATCCAACTGATAAGGCACGCCGCCCCAATGATGAGCCGTGCGCATCACCATCGCCGTCAGCAGGGCGAACAGCGAAGCCCCCGCCACGGCCTGGGTCAGCCACTGGCTACGCACCGCGTCAACCGCCAACTCGGCCAGCGCCATGCGCGACCAGGCGAACACCGCGCCGAGAGCAAACAGCAGGCCCAGCTCCAGCGGGTTAAGCAACGGCAGGTAAGCCAGCGGCTCGGCATCCCCGGCACTGACCAAGTTGGCCAGCCAGAACCAGCCGAGCATCAACAACGCCAGCGGCGCCGCCGCCAGCAAACGGTATTGCCGTGGGTAGGCCGCAATTGGCCAAGGCCAGCGCCGCGGCAGCGACATCAGCCACAGATAGCCGCTCGGCAACAATGCCCAGCCCAGCCAGCGCCAGGCGTTGTAATGCTCCGACAGGGCCAGCAGCAGATAACGCAACTCCAACGCCAGCACGCCCAACAGCAGCCAGCAACCAAGCACATGCGCAGCGCTCAACGCACCAGCTGGCAACTGCGCCGCCAAGCGCCGCAGCGCCCAGAAGTGCACGACAAACAGCAGCAACCAGGCCAGCCAAGCAAACTGCGCCGCCGGGTGATACTGCAGGTGCCAGGCATGTAGCAGCACCACGCCGGCCAACGGAATCAACAGACAACACAGCAGCGCCAGTTCGGTCCAGCGCGTACGCGGAGCGAGGAACGCCGCCAAGGCCACACTGGCGGCCAGCACCACCAGCAAAACACTGGCCTGCCACTCGGGCGCGACAAAACGCAGCACTTCACTGCTCAGCGCCAGTGCCCACCAGGCAGCACCCCACACCAGCAACAGCTGCGCCAGGCCAAGCAAGCTGAAGTTACCCAGTGCATTCGGTGCCTCTCTGCGCGCCAGCGCCTGCAAACGCCAGGCGCCAATCAGAGCCGCCACGCCGAGCACCAGCGGCGTCCAGAAGTCCACATGGGCCAATGGCCGCAGACCTTCGGCAGACAAATAACCAAACAGCAGCGGGCTGACCGCGAGGAATACCAGCCCCGCCAACACCTGCAGCAGCAGGCCGAAGATAAAGCTGGCGCGTTGCTGCAGATGCAAACTGAGCCAGATAATCAGCAGCCCACTGCCGCCCCATACCGCGCTGGCCGTGGCCCAAGGTAGGACGAATAGCACGGCCAGGTTGAGGAACACCAAACCAACCAGCAGCACGACAGAGAGACCGCGCAGCAAGCGCCGGTCCTTACCGACTTGCGGATCACGCGCCGCCAGCAACATGCCGGCAATCAAACCAAAGCCAATCAGCGAAGAGGTCAGCAAACCCTGCCAACCGGCAGCAAAGCCACCTGGGCCGTAGACCTCACTGCCGGCCATCTGCAGCATAAACACCAGGCCACCGAGCAACTGCACGGCAAACGCGCTGAAGAGAAAACTACGCGCCTGCAGACGCAGGCCAACCCACAGCGTCAGTAAACCGGCCAGCGCCCAACTAATCGCCGTGCCCTGAGCGGCAAATAACAGCGGCGCAATCAGATAGACAAAGGCCAGCCCCGCACAAGCCAGCACCGGCAACCCGCGCACCTCCCAGCTGTTGGCTTGTTCGGTGTTCTGGCGTAGCTGCCAGTAGCTGAACAACAAGGCGACGCCGAGCATCAACGCGCCCAATGGCGCGCCGTCCAGCAGGCTTAGTTCGCCAGCATGCAGGCCGATGGCGAACGCCACGGCCGCCCCCAACTGCAGCAGCAGGGCAAACGCCCGCGCCAGGCTGCGTTGCTGCCTCAGGCCAAGCCAATAGATGCCCGCGCCCTCCACGGCCCAGGCCGCCGACGTCCAGCGCGCGTCCAGCCCCAGCGGAATCGCCAGGCTGCCGAATACCACACCCAGCGCTAGGCAGGTTTCCACCAGCAGCGCGGCGCGATCACCGGTGCGGCCGACCAATAGCCGCGCCAGCACTAAGTAGAACAGGCCGAGCGCCAGGGCACTAAACGCCGCAGCAAACTCGATGTGCTGCACCAGCGCGAACTGCAAACCAAAACCTACTAACGGCGGACCAAACAACACCGTGGCATCAATATAGTCGCCCTTGCGCGCGGCCCAGCGCAGCAACTCAGCGCGATCCTCGGGGGCGTCCAGAGCCTCACGCAGCTTGCGCCGCGCAAATAGCAGGCCGATGGCGACGTACATCAAGAAGAACAGAATCAGGAATGGTTCGGTGCTCCACAGCAGTTCCGGCGTGTAGGAGCGCATGCCCCAGGCGAAACCGATGCCGAAGGTGCCAACAAAGCCGATCAGGTTAAGCAGCCGCCAGGCCTTGAACCAGGCGATGGCAAAAATCCCGGTATTCAGCAGGGCGAAATAGCTAAACAACGCCACATGATTGCCGCTGCCGGTGGAGGTCAGAATCGGCGCGGCGAAACCACCTAGAGCAGCGGCGGCAGCCAAGCCTAGGGCATCCTGTTTAACCGCCAGAATCGCCGAAAACAGCGTGACCAGCACCAACAGGCCTAGCGCCATGCTGGGGTCCAGCAGAGGATGCAGACGCATCGCGGCGAACACCGTCAGATACAGCACTGCAACCCCGGTTCCTTGCAGCATCAGCGCATAGTTCGGGTTGCGTAACCGCAGCCACCAGCCCAACGCCAGCAGCGCTACCGCACTGGCCGCCACGCCGGCATAACGCAGCTCAACCGGCACCACCACGCCTTCAGTGGCGTAGCGCAACAGGAAGGCCAGGCCGAGAAACAACAGCACAACACCAACGCGCAGCACCGTATTGCCACCCAGCAGCCAGTTCTTGGCGGCGCTAAAGCCCCGCTCGAATAGCGTTGGCTGACGCGGCTCGGCAGGCATCTGCGGTTTAGCGGGCTGCGCGCTTGGCTCGGCCAAATCAGGCTCAGCCAGCAGAGCTGGGGCCGGCTCAGACTTGGCTTCAGGCAGAACAAAATCCAGGTTCCAGTCCAGCTCAACCTCAGCCGCCTGGGCGCTAGCGATGGGTGCGGCAGTAGGCTCGGGCTCGGCAACAGCGCTCACCGGCTCTGCTGCTGACGAAGCCTCCGGCGCTGGAGCAGTGCCCTGCTCCAGCTTGAGCAACCGCTCATACAGCGCAGTAGTGCCTTGCTCAAAGCGCTGAGAAAAGCTCTTTAGCTGAGCCGTTAGCGCCGCATTGTCGCGCTCCAACCCTCTCAGCTTGAGCGCCTGGCCAAGCCCCAGGCCAAGCAAAGCACCGAGCAACGAGGTGGTTAGCGTCTCATCCGCCAACGCACCAAGCACCAACCCGACCAGCATAAAAATCCATTGCATGCAGTTCATCCCTCGGCCCGACTGCGGGCACACACTGCGCAGCAGTATAAAAGGCTGCCCGCCACATACCCAAAGAGACGAATGCCGCACGCATCACAGCACAGAAACAATTCCCAAGCATGAGCCGCACAAAAAATGACCAGTTGGCAGATTGTCATTCAAAAATCCATCAGGCCCGCTATCATCGCCCGCCGCCCAACCGACGCATGCCCTGCCTGATGAAAAACAACCTGATTGCCGCCGCCGAACTCGACCGCCTGGACACCTGGGCCAAATACACCGCCGATATGTGCCACAGCTGCATGTCCAGCTGCTGCACACTGCCGGTCGAGGTGCGTCTCAACGACCTGATCCGCATTGGCGTAGTCGACGAATTTGAACGCAGCGAGCCGCTTAAGAACATCGCCAAGCGCCTTCAGAAAGACGGCCTTGTCGAGCGTTTCCACCAGAAGTCGGGCATCTTCACCCTGGTGCGCATGAGCAACAACGACTGCTACTACCTGGACCGCAAAACGCGCCTGTGCACCATCTACGAGAAGCGCCCAGACACCTGCCGTAACCACCCAAAGATCGGCCCACGCCCTGGCTACTGCGCTTACAAGCCAAAGAGCTAAACAGTGGGATTGAGCTACCAGCAAGCCTCGGGCAAGCTGGCAGCCATGCATATTCCTGACTTCTCCGATGATGCCCAGCAGACCGAGCGCACCCGCGCTACGGTGATGCGCTATCACTACAGCTGGAAAGACCGCGACCTTGACGCGGTGATGGCGCTGTATCACCCGGATATTAAGTATCACGACTTCTTCCAGCAGCGCTGCATGGGCCTTGCCGAGCTGCATGACTACGTGCGTAACAACCTGCCGCGTCAGCCCGGTGAAGCTCTGGAGCACACTGACCGCATGCGCATCGATGGCCACACCGCCTTTATTCAGTACCGCATCAGCTTGCAGGGCAGTGGCGGGCTGCTGGCATTTCGCACGGGCGAAGCCATCACCGTGCGCGACGGGCTGATCTGGCGTATCCATGAATACGCCACGCTGATGCGCGAAGAACGCGAGCAGACAACCGCTGGTGCCTCACGCCCTGCACTCAGCCGTCTCGGCCTCAGCGCCCGTCAACTGGGTCTGCTGGCGCAGGACCTGGACGAGTACATGCAGCGTGAGCAGGCCTACCTTGACCCGCAGCTGAGCTTGCAGCAGGTCGCCGCTGCCACCGGTTACAGCCGTAATCAGATCTCTCACCTGCTCAATCAGGTGCTCGGCCAGAGCTTCTATCGCTATATCAACCAGAAACGCCTGCAGCACCTGCTGGCGGGTTTGGATGCGGGTAACGACCTGCAGCGCATGGATGACCTGGCGTTCGCCGCCGGCTTCAATTCGTTATCGGCCTTTTACAGCTGCTTCCGTCGCCATACCGGTTTGTCACCCAAGGCTTACCTGAAACAAATTTCCTTGCGGGCACGCACGCAAGACACGCCCTAAGAATCTGTTCAAAGTCTCGCGAGCTAGAGTCATGCAAGGCAAAAACAGGCGAGGGCGCGGAGTGTACGAGCTGTACATGAGCATCCAAGCCTGCTTTTAACGCCGCAGGGCCAACGCGCAGCAGACTTTGAGCAGGTTCTTAACGCCCTCACTACTACTCTGCGCAGCGTTACTTACTTGCCGGAGAAAACGATGAACCCATGGTGCCCCCTCAGCCTGTGGATGGATCAGCTAAGCGAACCGCTGACTGCCCGCCCCCCGCTGACCGAAGACCTGCACGCCGATGTAGCCATCATCGGTGCCGGTTATACCGGCCTGTGGACCGCCTATTACCTGAAACGCCAAGCCCCGCAGCTGCGTATCGTTATCCTCGAAGGCGAGATTGCCGGCTTCGGCGCATCCGGGCGCAATGGCGGCTGGCTGATGGGTAACCTTCTCGGCCAGGATCGCTTGCTCGCCGGGCAAGCCAATGCCGCACGCAAAAGCGCTTATGCACTGCTGCACAGCATTCCCGATGAGGTAGCCAGCGTACTGCAGCGCGAGCAGATCGCCTGTGATTACCGCAAAGGCGGCGTGCTCTACTGCGCCGCACGCTACCCCGAACAACTCGCCGCCCTGCAAAGTCAGCTGGCTGAACTGCGCGCCCTGGGCCTGGATGAAACCGACTACCGCTGGCTAACGCCTTTTGACCTCGGCAAGCAACTGCAACTGGCCAACGCTTACGGCGCGATCCACACGCCACACTGCGCCACCATCCAGCCGGCCAAGCTGGTACGTGGTCTGGCCCGCTGCGTGGCGGCCATGGGCGTTGAACTGTATGAACAAAGCCGGGTGATCGACTGGCAAACCGGCCTGGTCCGCACCGCCAGCGGCAGCGTGCACGCGGATTGGATAGTCCCGGCTGTTGAGGGTTATGCCGCCAGCCTGCCGCCCCTGGATAAACACCAGCTACCGGTGCAGAGCCTGCTTGTGGCCACCGAACCGCTGCCCAAAGAAGTCTGGGCCGACATCGGCCTGGAGCGCGGCCAGGCCTTCAGCGAGAACAGCCGACAGGTCACTTACGGCCAACGCAGCGCCGACGACCGTCTGGTGTTCGGCGCCCGTGGCGGCTACCGCTTTGGCGGCCGCTTACGCACCGATTTCAACCTCAGCGAGAACGAACGCGACCTGCGCCGTTACCTGTTCGGCGAACTGTTCCCGCAGCTCAAGCAAGTACGCATCACCCACGCCTGGGGCGGCAACCTCGGCATGGCCCGGCGCTTCCAGCCGCACATGCTGGTTGATCGACGTAACGGCATCGCCCTGTCCGGCGGCTATGGCGGCGAGGGTGTAGGCGCCAGCAACCTCGGCGGGCGCACCCTGGCTGACCTGATTCTCGGCCAGCAGAGCGAGCTGACCTGCCAGCCCTGGGTGCTCGGCGACCAGCCCCTCATGCAGCTGCCGCGCTGGGAACCAGAACCCCTGCGCTGGCTCGGCTACAACGCGATCATCCAGAGCTTTGTGCATGAAGACCGCGTACTCGCCAACCCCGACAGCGCGCCCTGGCGACGCAAGCTGGCCAGCAACCTGGCCGGCACGATGGAAAAATTCATGCGTTAACGGAGAGCTTCATGAGCATCGAACACTTCAAAAACACTGCACAACTCGCATTGCCAGACAGCAGCCCAGTGGCCGTGCCACTCGGAGAACCGGTCGCCATCACCAGCAGCCATGACATCGAACACGCAGACGGCGTTGCCGCCGGCATCTGGGAATGCACACCAGGGCGCTGGCGGCGGCAGATCGCCCAGCAGGAGTTCTGCCACTTTATCGCCGGGCGCTGCACCTTCACCCCAGATGGCGGCGAACCCATGCAAATCCAAGCAGGCGATGCCCTGCTGCTGCCGGCCAACACCTTCGGCATCTGGGACATCCAGGAAACCGTGCGTAAGAGCTTCGTCCTCCTGAAATAACCCGGCCCAGCGTAGGCCAACACGTGTCACTTACAACTGCCACTTCGACAACACCGACAAAAACGATGAGGTACTCCCATGCTGAAAAAATTGCTTCCTTTGCTTCTGTTAAGCAGCGTCAGTCAGGCCGCAGAAACCGTCAGTATCTATAACTGGACCGACTACATCGCGCCCGACACCCTCAAGCAATTCGAGCAAAAAAGCGGTATCAGCAGCCACTACGACGTCTACGACAGCAACGAGACCCTAGATGCAAAATTGATGGCCGGGCGTTCTGGCTATGACGTGGTGTTTCCGTCCAACCACTATATGGCTCGACAGATTCAGAGCGGCGCGCTGAAGAAACTCGACAAAAGCCGCCTACCTGGCTGGAGCAACCTCAACCCGGTACTGATGAAGGCACTGGAAACCAACGACCCAGGCAACCAATATGGCTTTCCTTACCTGTGGGGCAGCACCGGGATCGGCTATAACGTCGCCAAAGTGCGTGAAGTGCTCGGCGAGGATGTACCGCTCAACTCTTGGGACCTGATTTTCAAGCCCGAGTACATGGCCAAGCTCAGCCAATGCGGCGTGGCGGTTCTCGACAATGGTCCCGAGATGCTGCCCATCGCCCTGCATTACCTCGGTTTGCCGCACCACAGCAAGAACCCCGAGGACTACAAAAAAGCCGAAGCCCTGCTGATGGAGATGCGTAAGAACGTGCGCTATTTCCATTCATCGAAATACGTCGGCGACCTGGCCAACGGCAACATCTGCATGGCCGTAGGCTTTTCCGGCGACATCATGCAAGCCGGCAACCGCGCCACCGAAGCCGGCAATGGCATCAGCATCAACTACGTGATTCCCAAAGAAGGCACACCGATCTGGTTCGATATGGTCACCATGCCGGCCGATAGCAACAATGAACAGGGCGCTTACGCCTTTATGAATTACCTGCTGCAACCCGAGGTAATCGCGCAGATCACCAACCATGTGCAGTACGCCAACGGCAACAGCGCCGCCGACGCCTTAGTGGACCCAAAACTGAAAGCCGATGCCACGGTTTACCCGCCGCAGGACGCAATGGCCAACCTCTACGCGCTAGAGGCCATGCCATTAAAGATCGATCGTGTGCGCACGCGTATCTGGAGCAAGGTCAAGAGCGGCATCTAAGCCACAAAAAGGCCGCCCGCCGGCAACAAAAAGCCCCGCAAACCAAGGCTTGCGGGGCGTTTCGGTAACCTCCTGGCGTGGCTAAAGCTCAACGTCCTGGGGTTTCTCGCGTTGGGCTAGCGCGCCAACGCTGGTCTTGGGCTTGATCAAGCTGAAATCAATCAAGCTTTTCGGCTGTTCCGGATTACCAATCAGTAGCGGCATTTCCCGGAAGTCATTACTGACGAGGCTCTTGTGCGTGTCGTACTCATCAAAGCGCAGCCCAGCCAAGTCCGCCCAGGTGTGGATAAAGTGCGAGGAACTGTATGGCCGTGACAGCGTGTTACTGAAATCACGCTGCGGCCACTGCGGCGAGTTCCACACAATAAACGGCACGGTGTACATCGGGCTGGTTGGCGCAGCCTCGTTACGTCCCAGCACACCCGTTTTAGGCGCATCGAACACTGCCTCACCGTGGTCAGACAGGTACAGCAACATGCCCGCAGCCTTTGCCCCTGACAAATCCTTGATCAGGCTGGCCACCACATGGTCGTTGTACAGCACCGCATTGTCGTAGCTGTTATAGGTCGGCAGCTGATCATCAGTGACATTAGCCGGCGCACCAGTACGATCAGTGAAGTGCTCAAACTCTGGTGGATAGCGGTACTGATAGCTCATATGGGTGCCCAGCAAGTGCACCACAATAAATTTGCGCGGCGCATCATCGGCCAGCACCTTGGCAAAAGGCTCCAACACATCACCGTCGTACTGCCGCGAATTCTGCTCACGGTTGTTATTCAGGTAAAACTGCTCGTCCGCCTGTTTGGAGAAGGTGGTAAGCATGGTGTTGCGTTTAGTCATGGTCTGCTGGTTGGTGATCCAGTAGGTCTTATAGCCCGCCTGCTTCATCAGGTTGATCACCGATGGCGTGGTCAGGTAGCGCTCTGGGTGCTCCTGATCGGCAAAGGTCAGCACCTGTTGCAAAGCCTCGATGGTGTATGGCCGTGGCGTTACCACGTTATCAAACACCTGCAGCTGACTACGCAGCGCGTCCAACTCCGGTGTGGTCTCACGTGGGTAGCCATACAGGCTCATGCGCTGGCGATTGGTCGACTCGCCGATGACCAATACCAAGGTAGCCGGTTGCCCTGCATGGGCGTCCTTCAAGTTAGCCAACGGTGGAATGCTGGCATTCTCGGCCAGTAACACTTGCATGTTGGCCAATTGTTCGCGGTAGTTCTTGTAACCCACGGCCAGTTGCCATGGCGTCGCGGTTTCGATGCGCTGGGCAAAATTATCCAGCCCCGCCTGCCAGGTATCATTCTTGCTGAACTGCCGTAACGCCGGATAACCCACCGACACAAACAGCGCCAAGGCCGCCGCGAACAGCGCGCCTGGACGCGACAGGTACACGGGCCGCACCTTGCGCCATAGCAGCCAACCACCCAAGCCATAAGCGGCAAATGCCGGCAGCATCCACCAGGCGAAATACTGAATCAGGTACTCGCGGCTCTCATTGATGTTCGATTCGAACATGATGAAGATCACGCTCTGCGAGAACTCCTGACCATAGATCAAAAAGTAGCCAAAGCTGCCCAATGAGCACAACCACAGCAGCAGACCGATACCGGCCGCCAATTGCCGTGCACGAGCCGGCCAAAGCAGCAACGGCACAAGCCACAGCGCACTGGCTAACAGCGCCTGGCGAAACCCGGCAAAGCCTGTTGTACCCGTCACCTGAATCAGTAGCTGGGTAACACCAGAGAAATACCAAAAGAACAAAAAAGCCCAACCCAACCCGGCCCAGTCCACGCGCTGGCGTGGTGGCGCTTGTAATGCTGCAGACATGACGACCTCATGACACCTAAATAATCCCAGTCTTTATGCCAGTCCATCTGTGAAAATTGCGTCAAACACCTGGCTAAGTGAGCAACTTTTTGCGCGCTTACAAAAAGCCCCCGCAGGCTTTCGCTGCTGGGGCTCTGTTAACTAGCTCGGTCAACTACGCACATTGCGCATAACACGCCAGTCACCCGTTCTAGCCGCCTCGCCCAGCAAACCGCGTGAGCGAGCACTCCACGATCAGGCCAGCGCTGTGCGCTGCCGACCTTCCACCCTACGTTTCAGGGCCGCGCCTTCGACGATGTCCAGGCCTCCGCCATGGGCCCGTGCGGAGCGTCCCCAGTCTTCCAGCAACTCCATGCAGGCATGGTCGATATAGCTGACTCGCGCCAGGCTCAAGCTCAGCTGGGTGCCCGGCTCAATACTGCCGAGCAGCTTGGCCAATTGCGGCACACACAGGAAGGTCGCCGCGCCGCTCATGCGCAGTTCGGCGCAACCGAGGGCGGCAGGGAGCAACTTCACGCGCAGGCGTGAAGCGTTCCACACCAACTTCAGCAAGGTCAGAGCAAAGCCCACCAACACCCCGGTCAACAGATCGGTGAAGACAATACTCAGCGCCGTAGCGACATAAATCACCGGCGGTACACGGCCGTACTGGCCGAGATGGCGAATGGCCTTGAAATCGACCAGCTTGCAGCCGGTATACACCAGCACAGCACCCAGGCTGGCCACCGGAATGCTTTGCAGCACACCGGGCAGCAGAGCGACCAACCCCAGCAACCAGGCCCCGTGAAAGATTGTCGACGCCCTGCCACGAGCACCGGCCTGGACGTTGGCCGAGCTGCGCACAATCACTCCAGTCATCGGCAAAGCGCCGAGCGCACCGCAGAGCATGTTGCCGATGCCCTGTGCGGACAGCTCACGGTTAAAGCGCGTGCGCGGACCGTCGTGCATGCGGTCTACCGCAGCAGCGGATAACAGCGTTTCCGCGCTGGCGATAAACGCCAGCGCCAGCGCCGCGATCAGCAATTGCGGATCAGCCAGACTGGCAAGACCTTGCGGGGTTATCCAATCGATGGCATCACCGAGGTTAGCCGGCAGTTCCACACGCTTGATCGGCAGCGCCAACCACCAAGCAAGCAGGGTCGCCAGGCTTACGCCAATCAATGCGCCGGGCAGAAAGCGCAGCCGCGCAGGACGGTAGCGCTCCCACAGCCAAATGCTCGCGATAGTGGCCAAACCGATCAAGCCTGCCGTCAGCCCGTTGCCGCCAACCTCGCTAAAGGCATTGCCCACCGCACCGGGGAAGGCCAGCAAGTTGTCCAACCCGGAAGCATTGGGCGTGGCATCGAGCATCACATGCACTTGCGATAGCAAGATAAGGATGCCAATACCGGCGAGCATGCCGTAAATCACCGCAGGTGCCGTGACGCGGAACCAGCCGCCGAGTCGCAGTGCCCCGGCAGCTAGCTGAATCAGGCCGGCCAGTAGCAGCACCGGACCAAGCGCCGCCATGCCGTGAGTGCGTACCAACTCGAACACCAGCACCGCGAGACCGGCTGCCGGGCCGCTGACCTGTAACGGCGAACCGGCGAGAAAGCCCACCACCAAACCACCGATAATGCCGGTAATCAGGCCTTTAGCCGGCGGCATACCAGAGGCGATGGCGATGCCCATACACAGCGGCAAAGCGACGAGGAATACCACCACAGACGCCAGTGCGTCCCGTGGCAGCGAACGGAGCACATTCATAAGCTTTTCTCCTAGAAAAGGATGTTCGCCGGCCACATTGGGTGGCAGACAAAGGGCCGGCTGTTAGGCTCTGGCGTAGCGCGGCTGAGGGGTCGCCGAGGGCTGCTCGTCGCCGTCCAATGGGAAGAAGCGCCCAATACCGACGTCATAGGCGCGGATGGTGCCGGCGTTGATGTCGTAGACCCAGCCGTGAATGCTGAGCTGACCACTGGCCAGGCGTGCCGCAACCGAGGGGTGAGTGCGCAAGTGGTCGAGTTGCGCCACCACGTTCTCCTCGGTCAATACCCCGAGGGTTTCATGAGCGCCGCAATTGCAGTTGCGCTCAACCACACTGCGCGCCACTTCCGCATGGCGCAGCCAGGCGCGAACGGTGGGCATACCGTCGAGACTCGATGGGTTGAGAACGGCCTTCATCGCGCCGCAATCCGAGTGGCCGCACACGATGATGTGGCGTACACCGAGCGCCAGCACCGCATATTCGATGGCCGTGGAAACACCGCCGTTCATCTGCCCGTACGGCGGTACCACATTGCCGACGTTACGCGTGACGAACAGCGTGCCCGGATCACTCTGGGTGATCAGTTCCGGGACAATGCGCGAATCGGCGCAGGTGATAAACATTGCGCCAGGTTGCTGGGCGTTCGCCAGACGCTTGAACAACGCCTGCTGGCCCGGGTAGATATCCTGACGAAAACGGCGAAAGCCCTGAATAAGCGTGTCGAGTGCAGCCTGAGCCTCTTCAGTTTCAGCCGCGTGGATGGTGTTCCCAGTTCGGGAAGTGCTTGAGCTCATCGTACGTATCCCCTGTATCTGCCGTGATCGGCATTGTTAACTGCTGACCAAATGCCTGTGAGCTTCTGATCACTTCCGGGGCAACGATAAGTATTCTTACTTAAATGAAACTGAACGCGTGGCTCTAAAACGCCACTATTGGGAGGTGCGAGAGGAGAAAGAGAAATTAACTTTTACCGCGCTGGGCGAGTTCAGCGCTGAAGTCGGCCAAAAAAACAAGACCACTTCAGCACCTTAACCAGCCCGTTTCGATCAGGACTTAAATCGCCCCACCAGACCGTTCAACTCATCCGACAGTTGCGCAAGCAAGCCAGAGTCTTCCTGAGCAGAATGGGCCAGATTTTCAACCAGTTGCGCCTCATCATAAATCTGCTGGATATGCTGGTTAATATCCTCGGCGACACTATGCTGCTCCTCCGCTGCCGCCGATATCTGCAGGTTCTGATCCCTGATTTCATTGACCGACAACTCAATACCCTCAAAGCTCTCCCGTGCACTCTCAATCGACGACACGCTGGCACGCGACAGGTCCAGGCAGCTGTCCATTTTCTCTGAGACTTCCTGAGTCTTACTGCCCAGCGTATTGAGTAACTGGTCGATTTCAGCCGTGGAGTCAGACGTACGCTTGGCCAATGCCCTTACTTCATCAGCAACCACGGCAAAGCCACGGCCTTGATCACCAGCCCGAGCCGCCTCAATTGCCGCATTCAATGCCAGCAGGTTGGTCTGCTCAGCAATAGCGCGGATAGTGCCGAGGATCTGATTGATACTCCGGCTACCCGCTTCCAACTCAACCATTGCCTGGGACGACTCAGTCAAACGGTTGCCCAAGCGATTGACGTTTTCGGTGGTTAACTCAATCTGTTGTTTGCCTTCAGCCACTCGACGGTGTCCGCTCTCGGCGGACTCAGCGGCACAGCTGCACGAACGAGCCACCTCGTTAGCCGTGGCGACCATTTCGTTAAATGCTGTAGATACCAACTCCACCGCTTCGCGCTGACGCCCAGCCGCCTCATTCATATTGGTAGCGACCTCGCGATTGACCCGTGAGGCATCCTGCAAATTGCGCGATGCTGCGCCGATATGCTGAATTAACTGGCGAATGGCCGCGAGAAACTGGTTGAACCAGCCCGCCAGCTCAGCCGTTTCATCACGCCCCATAACCTTAAGGTCATGGCGCAAATCGCCCTCCCCCTGGGCAATCGACTGCAAACCATTGCTGACCTGGCCGATTGGCTTAACGATTACTTGGGAAAACGCCGCCGCAATCAACGCAAAGATAATCGCCAACACCACCGCGATAGTTGCGGTCAGATAGGTCATACGCGTTGCGTCGGCCATGACCTCGCTGTATTCGATCAACCCCACATAACGCCAGCCAAGCCCCGGCGATGACCAGACGTTGGCCATATAACGAACACCGTCTATTACCACTTCAGTGGAGCCCTGCGTAGTCGCATCCAGCCGCGCATAGGCCTCACCCAAATCCTTGAGAGGCTTGAAGTTGTGTCCTGCATTACGCGGATCGACCAAGACAATGCCGTCCTCAACCAACATCACGTAACCGCTCTCACCCAAGCGAATGCTTTTGACCAACTCGGTAAGGTTCTTGAGCGAAACACTCACAACAAAGACACCCTTTGGTTTACCTGCAGGGTCAAGCATTGCCCGAGCGGTACCGACCAGCGCCACATCATCTTTGTCATAGTAATAAGCGGGCGTGCGTACCGTTTTATCAGGGTTGGCCATGGCAGCCTTGTACCAAGGGCGCACACGCGGGTCGTAGTTAGCCAGTTGCGGGTCATCCGGCCATTTGACGTAGCTGCCATCCTCTAGACCGAGAGACAGAATCGCCGCAGAGGGGTGCGTGTTGCCATAGCGCGCAAACCTGTCGATCACTTGCTGAGCAACCGGCGGCATTGGCTGGCTAGGCGCATTAGCAGCTCGATAATCCTTCAGGCTATCAACCGATGTGTATACAGAATCCGCCGCCATTTGGTCGACGTTTTGCTGAGTAGCGTCGAAAAACTGCCGGATATTAGCGTCGATCTGGCGTATTTCTCGGGTGCTGCCATCGATAAACTGATCAACCGCTTGGGTGCGCGTGTTAAGCACCGAAATCAAAGCAACCAGACTGACAGGGATAAAAGCGACTGACACAAAAGCTAGCACGAGCTTGGTTTTTATTTTCATGGCAACAACCATCAACGTAGTGGGCAGGGTAAATAGCTAGGTCAGACGAGACATGGCCATTGACGATAAGGCTTGTTTCGGCCTGAAAATTGTAAAACTTTAATCAATAAAATTGTGCACAAAAATCAAACAAATAAGGATACACAATATCGGCCGTGATGAGACGCAACCTGCGTAGAGGCATTCTTAAGGGGAAGTCATACGCACCGGCCTCACGCACAGCACAGACATGCAGCTCAGGGCTGCATAACAGGAGAAATGCCCAGCGCATCAGCAGGCATCTAAGAAGGTGCACCTGGCTGGTCTATCAGCACGCAGGGGTGAATTGCATCCTGTACCGCCTCAATGCATCGCCCAACATCGCAAGGTAGTGCTAATCGTCTTCATCCTGAAGAAGTAAGCAGTCGGATTACTGTCGCGCTGTACTTAATTTCTTGGCGTTTAATAGAGACCAAAAGCCCCAAAGCTGGGGCTTTCAGTCAGCCAGAGGCACACATTCCGTTTCTCGTGCCGTAGAGCCTCAGAGGCCTATCGTGCTACTCCGCCTGCAATTGCTCGCGCTGATCGTGCACCTCATCGGCGCTGACTGCTTCGGCGGCGTTACCCCAGCTGTTGCGCACGTAGGTCAGTACGTCGGCGATGTTCTCGTCCGTCAGGTTCCAGGCGAAGGACGGCATGGCCGGCCCGGTGGGCGCCGCGTCGGTGGTGCCGGCGCGGTTGCCGGCGAGCACCACGCGAATCACCGATACGGCATCGCGGCTGTTGACCAACGGTGCGTTAGCGAGTTTCGGGAACAGCTTGGGAATGCCTTCGCCGTTTGGCGTATGGCAGCCCGAGCAGCGATCTGCATAGATGTTGCGCCCGGCCTTCATCGCCGGCTCGGTAGCTGCCAGCGGTTCGGGCTTGTCGTGATCATGGTCGAGGTCCTTGAGGTAGACGGCCACGGCCATCAGGTCTTCGTCACGCCAGTGCTGGGTGGATTTCTCCACCGCTTCGGCCATGGGCCCGGAGGCGATGTCGTAGCGATTCGCGCCGGTTTTGAGGTACTGCACGATGTCGTCCTCGCTCCAGTCGCCCAAGCCAACGTGGGCAACGCCGCTGATATTCGGCGCCATCCAACCCTGCAACTCGCCGCCCTTGAACGCCTCGCCTTGCTTATCGCCGCCGATGAGGTTCTTGGGCGTGTGGCAACTGCCGCAGTGCCCCAGCCCTTGCACCAGGTAGGCACCACGGTTCCACTGCGTGCTCTTCTGCGTGTCGGCCTTGAATTCGCCCTCAGTGAAGTTGAGCCAATTCCACACCTTCATGCTCATGCGGATGTTGAAGGGGAATGGCAGCTGGTTGGTTTCCACTTCGTTGTGCACCGGCTCGATGGTGCGCAGGTAGGCCCACAGCGCTCTGTTGTCTTCGCGCGTGACCTTGGTGTAGGCGGCATAGGGCATGGCGGGGTAGAGCTGCTTGCCGTTACGGGCGTGGCCGCTGGCCATGGTGTTTTGGAAATCCTCGAAATTCCAACGACCAATACCCGCTTCCGGGTTGGGGGTGATGTTGGCTCCGAGCAATTCGCCGAACGGCGTCTCGATCGCTACGCCGCCGGAAAACAATGGTTTGCCAGGCAGCGTGTGGCAGGCGGTGCAATCGCCGAGGGTGGCGATGTACTTACCCTTCTGTACCGTTTCGTAGGAATCCGAGCCGGTGGCCGCATAGGCGCTGATGCTCGTCGCGGCCAGTAGCCCAACGGCAAGGTTGAGGAGAGTTTTCATATGCTGATCATCTCCCCGGGGCGCTTGAGGTAGTAGGTACGAATCGCATACGCCGCTTTGAACGCCAGCGCGCCGACCGTGCCGGTGGGGTTGTAGCCGGGGTTCTGTGGGAAGGCCGAGGCGCCGACCACGAACAGGTTGGGCACGTCCCACACCTGCAGGTGCTTGTTGACCGAACTGGTAGACGGATCAGCGCCCATGACGAAGCCGCCGACCACGTGGCTGGACTGGTAGGAAGTGTTCGACCATGGCCCCTTACGTGGGTTGGCGAGCACCATCTTCGGGTTCATGGCGCGAGCGATCTCGGCGGTCTTGTCGGTCACGTACTGCGCCATGCGCAGGTCGTTATCGGTGAAGTCGAAGGTGATGCGCAGCAGCGGTCGGCCATGCGGGTCGGTGTAGGTCGGATCCAGCGATAGATAGTTGGTGCGGGTGCTGTAATTACTCGCCTCGCAACCGATGGACATGCTGCTGGCGTAGTACTGCACAGTGGTCTTCTTCCACTCCGCGCCCCATTTTGGCGTGCCCGGTGGCACTGGACGCGAGCCTATGGGCGCTGCGCCAACGGGGGTTACCCGGGTACTGCCGCCGCCGACGAAACCCAGGCCGGAGTGGTCGAAGTTGTCATTGTTGAACTCGTCGATGCCCATACCGATGGCGCCGCCACCGATGAACGGGTTGAAGTTCTTGTCATCGAAAAACAGCTGCACGCCGTTGGCCGTCTGGTAGGCGTAGTTACGCCCGGTGGTACCGGTGTTGCTCAGCGGGTCGTAAGGCTGGCCGATGCCCGAGAGCAGCATCAGACGCACGTTCTCGAAGGTGAAGGCGGCGACCACGACGATGTCTGCCGGCTGCTCCCACTTCTCGCCGTTGACGTCGACATAAACGATTCCGGTGGCGCGCTTACCGGTGCTGTCCTTGGTCACTTCCAGCACTTCGCAGTTGGTCTGCGCGGTGAAATTAGGCATGCGGATCAGCGCGGGGAGCACGTTGACGATGGCGCTAGCCTTGGAATAGTTGGCGCAGCCGTAGTTGGTGCAGAAGCCGCAGAAGGTGCATGGCCCCATCGTCACGCCGTACTGGTTGGTGTACGCCTGGGAGGCCAGGGCCGAGGGCACCGGGAAGGGCTTGTAACCCATGTTGCGCGCCGCTTCGGCGAACATTGTTGGTGCGTAGGTCTGCTTGGTCGGCGGGTTGGGGTACTCGTTCGAGCGCGCCCCCTCGAACGGGTTGCCACCCTCGATGATCGTACCGCCGATGTTGCCGGCTTTGCCGGAGATGCCCGCCACGCGGTCAAAGGCGTCGTAATGCGGCTCCATTTCTTCCCAGGTAGTGCCCCAGTCCTGCAGGCTTAGGCCTTCGATAGACTCTTTGCCGTAACGCTCGGTCAGGTGGCTCTTGAGGTGGAACTCCTCGGGCTGGAAGCGGAAGGTGATGCCCGCCCAGTGGTTGCCGGCACCACCCGTACCATTACCCGGGTGAAAAGAGCCCCAGGTGCGCATTGGCAGCGCGGTTTCACTGGGTTTGTTGCGCATCGTGCAGGTGTTTTGCCGGGTGCGCAGCATCAGCTCCTGGCGTGACAGGTAGCGCAACTCGTCGGCTGCCGAGGCAATGTTGAAATCAGTGGCGGTGTCGCGCCACGCGCCACGCTCGAAGCCCACCACTTGCAGGCCTTCATCGGCGAGTTCTTTGGCGATGATCGAACCGGCCCAGCCGAGCCCAACCACCACCACGTCGGTTGCGGGGAGTTTCTTGGCCATTCCACTCATCCTTTGCGATTCCACGAGGAGCTGCCGACGATCGACAGCGGTATCAGGTCCAGCTTCTCGTTATGCCGGTCGATGTAGGGGCGGTAGTCGTAGCGCGCACCGGGGAAGCCGAGCATCTTCCAGCTGACCATGTCACGGTTGCCGCCGTAGATCGGATCGGCGAAGAACCCCTCCATAGTGTTCTGCAGGATTTGCGCGAAGAACGCTTTGGATTCCATCCCGGCAAACGCGATATCACCGCTTTCCAGGCCTTTGAGCACGTCGTCACGCTGCACTTCGTCCAGCTCGCTGAAACGTTTGCCGAACGCCGTCTGGCAGTGCTTGCCCAACTGCTCCAGGCCGATCCGGTAACGTTCGCGCGGAACAAGTGGTGACTCAGGCTCGACACCCGGGACAAACGGGCCTTGCTGGTAAAGTCGCTCGTAAGTGCCGTAGTGGCTGACCAACTGGCGGTCGATGAACACCGCGCAGCCGGCTTCTTTGCCACTCACCGACAGATCGTCAGCGGGGATCAGCCGCTCGACGATCGCCTCGACCTCGCGGGCCTGCTCAGCGCTGAAGAACTGCCAGCCCTTGGCGTCATAGTGCAGCGGACCGTTGTGGTCGAAGGGTAGCCACTGCGGTACGCCGTTAACGGTGGCGGCCCGCGCACCTACTGCGAAGCCAGCGGCCAGCGTAGTGGCCGATGCCGTCAGCAGCTTGCGCCGGCTAAATCCTTGAGAGGGTTCTTTGGACATATCGACTCCTCGAAAACCCGCGCAATTGGCTGCACGGCTCAGGCTTTTAGGACAGATCCACCCGGAGGCGGAATGCGGATGCACGGACATCCGGGACGGGGGTCGATACGTATGGCCGATGGAATATATTTAATTAGTTCGGCACATCAACGGTCCCGCCAGAGGGAAGCGCTGCGCACTTGGCGCGGAGCACTGCAGCAACAGATTGCAACGCAATAACGCTCAGTGCACGGAACTTCTTTCACGAGGTCCGACAGCGAAATGGCTAACAGCGTTCAACAAGAAAACAGGACAGATTTATCTAGGGGTCTTCAAAGGGGTCGGAGTGATTTATTTTTAACCACTGGCCGACCAGGACCGCTCTGCCCCTCCGGACGGCCAAGCTGCACGGCTACCGACTCGCGAAAACGATCATTACCCAATGGGTAGTTGTGTGCACTGGCCTCACGCATAACGTCAAGGGCATCAGATTCGAGACTTCGCGCACATCCTTACAAAACGCCCTTCCACATAAAAACCCAGCACAACGCCCAACCCGCCACCGCGCGAAACGGGAAAACCGTTACGCAACAGCTGGTAGATAGATTTCGCAAGTAGGCCTCCAGATAATCGCCAAAAATACGGCGACAGAACAATGACGAGCGGTAATTACGGAGCGATCAGTACCTCGCTACTCTCGCCCCAAGCACCCGACAGGTATCGCGACAAACGTCGCTAATGGAGCCACATGTAACTGGAAATACCAGGTGCCCTGACTGCCGTTCTGCCCTCGGAGTAGCCACCATGATCGACCTCACCACCTGGAACCTCACAATCCCTGTCGGCGTACCGGCGACCACCATTGCAACACCCGCGCTGGCTGGTGGTTATCAGGACCGCTACTTCCAATCGAAAGACGGCACCATAAGCTTCTGGGCTCCGGTCAATGGTTCAACCACCAGCAACTCGGAATACCCGCGCAGTGAAATGCGCGAAACCTACGCCGACGGCAGCCTGCGCAACTGGAGCTACAGCGCAGCAACTAACGTGCTCAGCGCTACCGCCAAGGTCACCCAAGTGCCGTCAAACGGAGTGATCGCCTTCTCCCAGATACACACCAAACAGAGCACATCGCCGCCACTGATGCTGGGCTATCAATATTCGGCAAAAGCCGGTTACGGCAGCGTTGTCATTGCCTTTCGTGGCAAGCCTAGTGACGCGGATTCAAAGAAAATCGTGCTATCGAGCAAGATAAAGCTCAACCAAGACTTCAGCTACAAAATCAATCTGGGCAAAGACGGCACCCTGAGCATCGCACTGACTGAACCCAGCGGCACGATCAAAAGCTGGCAAGGGAAACTCGATAAAGCCTGGAAAAGCCATTCGCTGTACTTCAAAGCCGGCGTTTACACCCTGGATAACAGCGGCTACGGGACCGAAGCAGGCGCCACAACGTTCAAACAATTGAAGCTTGAACACCTTTAGATAGAGCCATCGAGGACAGGACAGCAGCGCTGCTGCGCCAGGCATATTGCCAACGCTCTCCCTCGCTACTGCTCTAGCCCCATACGCCAGATGCAAAAAGCCCCCGCAGGCTCTCGTCGGCGGGGGATTTTTAGTTGGGGTCTGTTGCAGTGTTGTAATCTCTACACAGGCCATAGGCGCGGATTTATTCGCGATAGAGCCATCGAATTAAAGCGCAGCCAGCGGTAATGTCTGCACGGCCACACCCGCCCGCCACTGCAGGACCCCTCATGCAGAACACCCCTTCACAGCTCGACCCACGCACTGCCCGTCTGCTGCCCTGGATCGTTGCCATCGCCTTTTTCATGCAGACGCTCGACGGCACCATCCTCAATATCGCCCTGCCGAGCATGGCCCGCGATCTGGCCGAAGACCCGCTGCGCATGCAGTCGGTGGTGATTGCCTACATGCTCACCGTGGCGCTGCTGATACCGGCTTCTGGGTGGATCGCCGACCGTTTCGGCACACGGCGAATTTTCTTCGGCGCCATCGTGCTATTCACCCTAGGTTCACTGTTCTGCGCGCTGTCGCACTCGCTCAGCCAACTGATCTGCGCACGCGCGCTACAGGGCCTGGGCGGCGCGCTGATGATGCCGGTTGGGCGCCTGGTGGTGCTGCGCGCCTACCCACGCACGGAGCTGGTGCGGATTATGAGTTTTATCACCCTGCCCGGCTTGCTCGGCCCGCTGATCGGCCCGACCCTGGGCGGCTGGCTGGTGCAGTACACCAGTTGGCACTGGATCTTCCTGATCAACCTGCCGGTCGGCGCACTCGGTTGCTGGGCCGCCCTGCGCTTTATGCCGGACCTGCGCGGACCGGAGCGCACGCGCTTCGATGCGCCCGGTTTTATCTTGTTTGGCGCGGCCATGCTGCTGATCACCATTGCCCTGGAAGGCCTTGGCGAACTGCACCTGCCGCCGGTGCGCGTGGTGGTATTGCTGATTGCCGGGCTGGCTTGCCTGGCGGCCTACTGGTTGCGTGCCGGGCGCACGCCGTCGCCGCTGTTCGCTCCCGCACTATTCCACACCCGCGCCTTTGCCGTGGGTATTCTCGGCAACCTGTTCGCCCGCCTGGGCAGCGGCGCTTTGCCTTTCCTGGTGCCGTTGCTGCTGCAACTGGCGCTGGGCTACTCACCAGCCCAGGCCGGGATGAGTATGATCCCCCTGGCGCTGGCCGCCATGGCCATGAAACCGCTGGCCAAACCATTGATCGACCGCCTCGGCTACCGGCGCATTCTCACTGGCAATACCCTGCTGCTCGGCGCGCTGATCGCCAGCATGGCCCTGATCGATGGCAACACCTCCCAGGCCTGGCTGCTGGTCCACCTGGGGCTGATCGGCGCGTTCAACTCCCTGCAGTTCACCGCGATGAACACCGTCACCCTGATCGACTTGCGTGACAACGAGGCCAGCAGCGGCAACAGCCTGCTCTCGGTGGTGGTGCAGCTGTCCATGAGCCTGGGGATTGCCTCTGCCGCCGCACTACTCAGCGGCTTTACGCCGCCTGCGGGCAGTGCGAATGGCTCGGTACTGGGCGCGTTTCAGGCGACGCTCTTGTGCGTCGGGCTGCTGTCGATGCTTGCCGCAGGCATCTTCCTGCAGTTGAGCCCCGAGGATGGCCGCAGCAGCCGCCGAGTGGACGACACCCCGGACTGACGCCACCAGGCCGATCGCCCGCCTGCAGCGGGCGGACTATGTATTAGGGAGAATAAATCTGTCCCCCCTTCTTCCTGCGCGACGCAACAACGCTCAACGCACGGAACTCCTTTCATTAGGTCCGACAGCGATATAGCGGACAGCGCTCAACAAGAAAACGGGGGGCAAGTTTATCTGGAGCCCTGCAGGGGCGCATAAAAATGAAGTTTTCTCCGAAGCTATCGCATACAGGGGTCTATTCAGCAGATACAAAAAGCCCCCGCTGGCTCGCGCCGGCGGGGGCTTTTTAGTTAGCTAGAACTGGTATCAGTTCTTGGCTTTTTTAGCAGCGCGGGTGCGCTCGCCTTCGTCCAAAATCTTTTTACGCAAGCGAATAGACTTTGGAGTCACTTCGCACAATTCATCGTCCTGGATGAATTCCAGAGCTTGTTCCAGGGTGAATTTCACCGGTGGAACCAGAGCGATGGTTTCGTCTTTACCGGAAGCACGCATGTTGTCGAGTTTCTTGCCTTTGGTTGGGTTAACACCCATGTCGTTGTCACGGCTGTTCAGGCCAACGATTTGACCGTTGTAGATCTCTTGACCGTGTTCAACGAACAGCTTGCCACGCGCCTGCAGAGTTTCCAGGGAGTAGGTCAGCGCCTTGCCAGTTTCTACCGATACCAGAACACCGTTCTGACGGCCGGACATATCGCCGGACTTCATGGTGTCGTAGCGATCGAAGATCGAGGTGAGGATGCCAGCGCCGTTGGTCAGGGTCAGGAACTGGTTACGGAAACCGATCAGACCGCGAGCAGGGATGTTGTATTCCAGACGCACACGGCCTTTGCCATCCGGCACCATGTTGGTCAGGTCGCCCTTACGCAGGCCCATCTCTTCCATGACCTTGCCCTGGGATTCTTCCGGGGTGTCGATGGTGACGTTTTCGAACGGTTCTTGCTTGGCGCCGTCGACGACACGAATGATCACTTCCGGACGACCTACACCCATTTCGAAGCCTTCGCGGCGCATGGTTTCGATCAGTACCGAGAGGTGCAGTTCGCCACGGCCGGAGACCTTGAACTTGTCAGCCGAGTCGCCCTCTTCAACGCGCAGTGCCACGTTGTACAGCAGCTCTTTGTCCAGACGCTCTTTGATATTACGGCTGGTGACGAACTTGCCTTCTTTACCGCAGAACGGCGAATCGTTGACCTGGAAGGTCATGGATACAGTCGGCTCGTCCACGGTCAGCGGCTTCATCGCTTCAACGTGGTTGATGTCACACAGGGTGTCAGAGATGAACAGCGAGTCCATACCGCTGACACAGACGATGTCACCAGCGGTGGCTTCTTCAACGTCGATGCGGTGCAGGCCGTGGTGACCCATCAGCTTGAGGATACGACCGTTGCGCTTCTTGCCGTCGGCGTCGATAGCGATTACCGGGGTGTTCGGCTTGACGCGACCACGGGCGATACGGCCAACACCGATAATGCCGAGGAAGCTGTTGTAGTCCAGTGCCGAGATTTGCATCTGGAACGGACCGTCGATGTCTACGGCCGGGGACGGCACGTTGTCGACGATGGACTGGTACAGCGGGGTCATGTCTTCAGCCATGTCGGTGTGATCCAGACCGGCAATGCCGTTCAGGGCCGAGGCGTAAACGACTTTGAAGTCCAGCTGCTCTTCGGTAGCACCGAGGTTGTCGAACAGGTCGAAGATCTGGTCCAGAACCCAGTCCGGACGCGCGCCTGGACGGTCAACCTTGTTGATTACCACGATCGGACGCAGGCCGGCTTCGAAGGCCTTCTTGGTCACGAAGCGGGTTTGCGGCATCGGGCCGTCTTGGGCGTCAACCAGCAGCAGCACGGAGTCAACCATCGACATTACGCGCTCAACTTCACCGCCGAAGTCGGCGTGGCCGGGGGTGTCGACGATGTTGATGTGGTAGCCGTTCCAGTTGATCGCGGTGTTTTTCGCGAGAATGGTAATGCCGCGCTCTTTTTCCTGGTCATTGCTGTCCATGACGCGCTCGTCGTTGAGCTCGCCGCGCTCAAGGGTGCCGGACTGACGCAGGAGTTTGTCTACCAGGGTGGTTTTACCGTGGTCAACGTGGGCAATGATGGCGATGTTGCGTAGATTTTCGATCACGTGTGTATCTCGATCAGAGGATTCGGTGTGCCGCCTAGTGTAGGTGGCGAGTATTAACTAAATGCGATTTCTGCTCGGCGGCGTGAATGCATGATTCACGCCGCCGGTATGTCGGGAGGGCGATGGCGGATGCTGCCGCCATTCAACCCGGGCGTCTTATGTCGGACGATAAACGCGCACATTGGCATGCCCCTCACTCAGCAGATGGTGGGCATGCAAACGACTCATCACACCTTTATCGCAATACAACAGGTACTGGCGCGCCTCATCCAGCTCCTTGAACTTGCTGTTCAAGGCATAGAACGGCAGCGCCATGACCTCGACGCCTGACAAGGCGAGTGGCTCGTCCTCGGCGGCATCAGGGTGGCGGATGTCAATAATCACCTGCCCAGCCAGGGCCTCAGTGACTTCCTCGACTTTGATGTCCTTGCCCAGCTCGTCGATCACTTTGTCGATCGGCAGCAGGGTCGCACGCTCTAGGGCGAGCTCAAGGATGGCCATATCGAATTGCTTTTCTTCATATTCGATACGGTCTTTCTTCGCCCGGGTAGTCGGGTTCACGGAAATCACGCCGCAATACTCAGGCATGTGCTTGGCGAACTCGGCGGTGCCGATTTGCGTGGCGGTGTTGATGATGTCCTGCTTGTGGCTGGCAAGCAGTGGGCGCAGCACCAGCATGTCGGTGGCGGCATCAATCACCGAGAGATTCGGCAGGGTCTGACTGGAGACCTGACTGATAGCCTCGCCGGTCACCAACGCATCAATCTGCAAGCGTTCGGCCATGCGCGTAGAAGCGCGCAGCATCATGCGTTTGAGGATCACGCCCATCTGGCTGTTGTCGACTTTGCCGAGTATCTCGCCCAGCACTTCCTCAAACGGCACGCTGATAAACAGTACGCGCTGCGAGCTGCCGAACTTCGCCCAGAGATAGTGCGCCACTTCCATCACGCCCAACTCGTGGGCACGGCCACCTAAGTTGAAGAAGCAGAAATGCGTGACCAGGCCCCGGCGCATCATTTGGTAGGCGGCCACTGTGGAGTCGAAACCGCCAGACATCAGCACCAGGGTCTGCTCCAGCGAACCCAGCGGATAACCGCCCAGACCTTCGTGCTGGTGGTGGATGACAAACAGACGCTGATCACGGATTTCCATCCGCACAATCACCTCGGGATCTTTCAGCGAGATGCCGGCCGCGCCGCATTGCTGGCGCAATTGGCTGCCAACATAGCGCTCGACATCCATGGAGCTGAACGCATGCTTACCGGCGCGCTTGCAGCGCACGGCAAAGATCTTGCCCGGTAGTTGTTCGGCAAAGTGCAGCTTGCACTTCTCCAGCACATCATCGAAATCACCCAGCGGGTATTCATCGACTTGCAGAAAATGAACAATACCCGGCGTGCAGCTCAAGCGCTCGATCATCGCCTGCAGGGTTTTCGGTTCACTGATCTGGGTTTCGACTTCCAGGTTGTCCCACACACCACTGACCTGCAGCAGTGGATCGAACTCACGCAAAACCGTGCGAATGTTCTTCGCCAGCTGCCGGATAAAGTGCTTACGCACCGGCCGACTTTTAATGGTGATTTCCGGGAAGACTTTAACGATCAGTTTCATGAAAACAGGGAGTACCGAGGCCGCGAAAAAACAGGGGCGCGGATTATAGCGGAAATTGCTCAAGCTTTGATCAAAAATCCTCAACCAATCAAATCGCGCACCACATAAAGGCGCGCGTTAATTTATACGCACCAAATAAGTGCAAATATTTACTCGCCAGCAGCGCGCAGCCCCCGCCAACCCTGAGTTTCAGGCCTTACACCCATTCCTGTGCACTGGCATGCAATTTGCTCCCTTGTGAGGCAGGATGCCCTGGCGGAGTATGCCGCCGGCCGTAACATACTATTGAGGGCTCAGCATTCGAGCCTTATCCACCTGGAGGACAGCATGTCGAAGTCGATTCAACTTATTAAAGAACACGACGTGAAGTGGGTTGACCTGCGCTTCACCGACACCAAAGGCAAACAGCACCACGTGACCATGCCGGCACGCGATGCGCTGGACGACGAATTCTTCGAAATCGGCAAGATGTTTGACGGCTCCTCCATCCATGGCTGGAAAGGCATCGAAGCCTCCGACATGATCCTGCTGCCGGTTGACGAAACCGCCGTACTGGACCCGTTCACCGAAGAGCCAACGCTGATCATCGTTTGTGACATCATCGAGCCAAGCACCATGCAGGGCTACGATCGTGACCCGCGTTCGATCGCCAAGCGCGCTGAAGAATTCCTGAAAACCACCGGCATCGGTGACACCGTATTCGTCGGCCCAGAGCCTGAGTTCTTCATCTTCGACGAAGTGAAGTTCAAGTCCGACATCTCCGGCTCCATGTTCAAGATCTACTCCGAACAAGGCTCCTGGAACACCGACGCCGACATCGAAGGCGGCAACAAAGGCCATCGCCCAGCCGTCAAAGGTGGCTACTTCCCAGTTCCGCCGTGCGACCACGACCACGAAATCCGTACTGCCATGTGTAATGCCATGGAAGAAATGGGCCTGGTCATCGAAGTTCACCACCACGAAGTGGCGACTGCCGGCCAGAACGAAATCGGCGTGAAGTTCAACACCTTGGTTGCCAAGGCTGACGAAGTTCAGACCCTGAAGTACTGCGTACACAACGTGGCTGATGCCTACGGCAAAACCGCGACCTTTATGCCGAAGCCACTGTACGGTGACAACGGTTCGGGTATGCACGTACACATGTCCATCTCCAAAGATGGCAAGAACACCTTCTCCGGCGAAGGCTATGCCGGTCTGTCCGATATCGCCCTGTACTTCATCGGCGGCATCATCAAGCACGGTAAAGCACTGAACGGCTTCACCAACCCATCGACCAACTCTTACAAGCGTCTGGTCCCAGGCTTTGAAGCTCCAGTAATGCTGGCTTACTCTGCACGCAACCGTTCGGCTTCGATCCGTATTCCATACGTATCCAGCCCGAAAGCGCGTCGTATCGAAGCTCGCTTCCCTGATCCAGCAGCCAACCCGTACCTGGCTTTCGCCGCCCTGCTGATGGCAGGTATCGACGGTATCCAGAACAAGATCCACCCTGGCGATGCTGCTGACAAAAACCTGTATGACCTGCCTCCAGAAGAAGGCAAGTTGATTCCACAGGTTTGCGGCAGCCTGAAAGAAGCCCTGGAAGAGCTGGACAAGGGCCGTGCGTTCCTGACTAAAGGCGGCGTGTTCTCCGACGACTTCATCGACGCTTACCTTGAGCTCAAGCACGAAGAAGAAATCAAAGTACGCACCTTCGTACACCCACTGGAATACGACCTGTACTACAGCGTCTAATCCAGCGCGCAGTAACGAAAGGCCACCTTCGGGTGGCCTTTTTACGTTTAGCCGCCCACACATCACGGCCACACAGACCTTTTGCAACACTGTTTGCTGCGCTGGTACACGTCACGTCATCTGCGTGCTTGCCAGAGCGCTCCACCAGTGCAAGGCTTAGGGCACATCCATCAGGAGAGTCAGGCATGCGCCTTTTACTCATCTGCCTGTTTCTGGGCCTGGCCTTGCCGGCTACCGCGCAGATCTACAAATACATCGACGCCAATGGCAACACGGTATTTACCGACCAACCGCCAGAAGGCCAAGCCACGCAGAATGTCGAACTGCCGGTAACCAACAGCGTGGCCATGCCTGTACCAACCGAACCAAGCAACCCAGCCCCCAGCGAGCCCAACAACGTTGCGCCGTATAGCACGCTGCAACTGACTGGCCTACCCACTGATGAAGCGCTACGCGCCAACAACGGCAGTTTTAGCGTTGGCGTAGCGATTGAGCCGCGCCTGGCAAGCAACCACCGCCTGCGCTTAATCCTGGATGGCAAACCCTATGGCCAACCGAGCAACGTACCAAGACTGCAAATAACCAACGCAGACCGAGGCGAACATAGCCTGGCGGTGGAAGTATTAAGCGGCGAGCAATCCATCCAACAGAGCGACACCGTTACCTTCACCGTGCAGCGGGTCAACACCAACAGCCCAGCCCTGCGCCCACCACCACCCCCTCCAAAACCCAAACCGAAGCCAGCCCCCTAACTATGCGCAATCTGTTGTTCTGCGGCCTGATGCTGCTCGCCCTGCCCACCCTGGCGCAGGTCTACACCTATATAGACGCCGAAGGGAATCGGGTTTTCACCGACAAACCCAGAGCAGGTAATGCCGAGCGCGTCGAGCTAGCCCCGAGCAACTCAATGCCTGCCGTCCAGACGCCAACCGCGCCGGTTGTCACGACTAAAGCGCCAGAACCAACC
The DNA here is from genome assembly GCF_046581935.1 of Pseudomonas sp. Lineage (GTDB taxonomy): Bacteria > Pseudomonadota > Gammaproteobacteria > Pseudomonadales > Pseudomonadaceae > Aquipseudomonas. The sequence continues at coordinate 215,992 of NZ_JAYGFK010000019.1, read as the reverse complement.
CAGCGCTATAACCTGCTGCGTATTCTGGTGCCGCAGCCCGACGCCACTATTCGCGACAACACCGGCAACCTGATCGTCAGCATCAACAGCGATCCCGGCCTATTTCCACAACACAGCTACCGTCTACTGCTCGATGGCGTACCGGTGGGCGAGGCGGGCAGAAGCCCCGTATTCCCCCTGGAGAACATCGACCGAGGCACGCACCAGTTAGCAGCAGAAATTATCGATCAGCAAGGTCGCATTATCGAACGCACGCCCAGCCAACCCTTTCACATGATGCGCATCTCCCTTGCACAGAAGCGCACGGCCAATCCGTGCAAGAAGGCCGACTACGGCGTGCGCCCAGAATGCCCACTCAAAGACAAACCTGCAGAAAAGAAAGACATCCCTTTCGTGCCCTTTATCTGACATCGCACCAATAAAGCGCACGAAAAACCCTACACTTCTACAGCCTCCCTATTTTGGGTCGCAGCAAATTCCCCCGCTGCGCTGAAAAGCGGCCTATTTTCGGCATTCGACGGCTAAACACGCTTCTTTTCGGGGCTTTGGTTTACTTCTTGCATTTTCTAGCAGCATTGCTGGAACCCAAGGGTCTGCTGATATCCCATATGATCATTAACGACGCACTGCACCGCCTGCTACTGGACAACCTGACCACCGCCACCTTGATGCTCAACGACGACCTGCGTCTTGAGTACATGAACCCGGCGGCGGAGATGCTCCTGGCCATCAGTGGTCAGCGCAGTCATGGGCAGTTCATCAGCGAGTTGTTCACCGAATCCAGCGAAGCACTCAGCGCACTACGCCAGGCTGTCGAGCAGGCACATCCGTTCAACAAGCGTGAAGCGATGCTGACCTCGGTTAGCGGTCAAAACCTAACTGTCGACTACGCAGTAACGCCGGTATTCAACCGTGGCGAAACCCTGCTACTGCTAGAGATACACCCACGCGACCGCCTGCTACGCATCACCAAAGAAGAGGCGCAGCTGTCCAAGCAGGAAACCACCAAAATGCTGGTGCGCGGCCTGGCTCACGAGATCAAGAACCCCCTGGGCGGCATACGCGGTGCGGCGCAATTGCTGGCGCGCGAACTGCCCGAGGAAAGCCTCAAGGATTACACCAATGTGATCATCGAGGAGGCCGACCGCCTGCGTAACCTGGTCGACCGCATGCTCGGCTCAAACAAACTGCCCTCGCTGGCGCTGACCAACGTGCACGAAGTGCTAGAGCGTGTAAGCAGCCTGGTGGAAGCAGAAAGCCAAGGCAGCATCATTTTGGTGCGCGATTATGACCCAAGCATTCCGGACGTCCTGATCGACCGCGAGCAAATGATTCAGGCCGTACTGAATATTGTGCGCAACGCCATGCAAGCGCTGTCAGCACAGAGCGATCTGCGCATGGGCCGCATCACCTTGCGTACCCGTGCCCTACGCCAGTTCACCATCGGTCATTGCCGTCACCGCCTGGTGACCAAAATTGAAATTATCGACAACGGCCCCGGCATCCCCGCCGAGCTGCAAGAAACCATCTTCTACCCCATGGTCAGCGGGCGTGCCGATGGCACCGGCCTGGGCCTGGCCATTACCCAGAACATTATTAGTCAGCACCAAGGGCTTATCGAGTGCGAGAGCCATCCTGGCCACACCGTATTCTCGATCTTCCTGCCGCTGGAACAAGGAGTAACTTCGTCATGAGCCGCAGTGAAACCGTCTGGATTGTCGATGACGACCGCTCCATCCGCTGGGTCTTGGAAAAAGCCCTGCAACAGGAAGGCATGACCACACAAAGCTTCGATAGCGCCGACGGCGTACTCAGCCGCCTGACCCGCCAACAGCCCGACGTGATCATCTCCGACATTCGCATGCCGGGTGCCAGCGGCCTTGAGCTACTGGCGCGTATTCGCGAGCTGTACCCGCGCCTACCGGTGATCATCATGACCGCCCATTCCGACCTGGACAGCGCGGTTGCGTCCTACCAAGGTGGCGCATTCGAGTACCTGCCCAAGCCGTTTGACGTCGACGAGGCCGTCTCCCTGGTTAAACGCGCCAATCAGCATGCGCAAGAGCAGCAAGGTTTCGCCGCCCCGGTAGAACAGCCACGCACCCCGGAAATCATCGGCGAAGCGCCAGCGATGCAGGAAGTCTTCCGCGCCATCGGCCGTCTTTCGCACTCCAATATCACCGTACTGATCAACGGTGAATCTGGGACCGGTAAAGAGCTGGTGGCCCACGCCCTGCACCGCCATAGCCCGCGTGCGGCGTCGCCCTTTATCGCCTTGAACATGGCCGCGATCCCCAAAGACTTGATGGAATCGGAGCTGTTCGGTCACGAAAAAGGTGCCTTTACCGGCGCGGCCAACCAGCGCCGCGGGCGCTTCGAACAGGCCGATGGCGGTACGCTATTCCTTGATGAAATCGGCGACATGCCGGCCGACACGCAAACCCGCCTGCTGCGCGTACTGGCAGACGGCGAGTTCTATCGCGTGGGCGGTCACACCCCGGTGAAGGTCGACGTACGTATCATCGCCGCCACCCACCAGAATCTGGAAACCCTGGTACAGGCCGGCAAATTCCGTGAAGACCTGTTTCACCGCCTCAATGTCATCCGCATCCACATTCCGCGCCTATCGGACCGCCGCGAAGACATCCCAACCCTGGCCCGGCATTTCCTCAGCCGCGCCGCGCTGGAACTGGCGGTTGAACCCAAGCTGCTGAAAAGCGAAACCGAAGACTACCTGCAACAACTGCCTTGGCCCGGCAACGTCCGCCAGCTAGAAAACACCTGCCGCTGGATCACCGTGATGGCCTCGGGCCGTGAAGTGCATGTCGACGACCTGCCGCCCGAACTGCTCAACCAGCCACAAGAGAGCGCCCCCGTCAGCAACTGGGAACAGGCTCTACGGCAATGGGCCGACCAGGCCCTGGGCCGTGGCCAGTCCAACCTGCTGGATACCGCCGTGCCGGCCTTCGAGCGCATCATGATCGAAACCGCTCTCAAGCACACCGCCGGCCGCCGTCGCGACGCCGCCGTATTGCTGGGCTGGGGCCGCAACACCTTGACCCGCAAGATCAAGGAGCTGGGTATGAACGTCGATGGCAATGATGACGAGGATGGTGACGACTAACCCGCCTGCTTTTCACGCAATAAACCAACGGGCCGCTTAGGCCCGTTTTCTTTGGCTGTTTAGTCATACGCCTGCAATATCGGTCGCTCGATAAGCAGCGCCAAGCAGACGCCACGAGCAACAACCCTGCTAAGCAATAAATCGGGCAATAAATTCAGAACGCGCAAAAACACCGGAGAACGGGACAGCTCTGCGCGCTACCGCCAGAAACATGCGTAAAAATGCTCCAGTGCAATGCACCACTACCGCCCCGTGCACAGACGCGGTTCACATCGCAGCGCGCGCAGCACCAGCATAAAACCCGACAACACCTCCGCAAGCTCAGTATTTACGGGCCCTGCAAGCACAGTAATAAAACTGGCACACAGTCTGCATAGAGTAAAGTAATCCCAGTTTTGGGGACCTTGGTACAGGCAGGCCGGGGATTCCCCTCTTTTATTGCTCCAGTAGGCTGATCACCAGCCGCCAGCGCCCGTCCACTTCCTCAGCGTGCCACTCACCACGCAACGGACGGGCCGCCACCACTCGCAACACCAAGTCCCTCCTCTCCCGCTGCAAACGCCAATTAGCCAAACGCCCAGCAATCTGCAGCTGACCTTGCTGCTGACGGCCAAAGCTCTGCATGCGCAGAATAAACACGCCATTGGCATGCTCTTCTAGAGGCACGGGCTCAACGTTGAACCACAACTCAAGCGCGTGCTCACGCACGTCCACCTGCTCAAGCCAGAGCGGGGCCGGCTGCATAAGCCGGCCAATCATCAAACCGATTAAAAAGCCAAATATCGCTAACGACCCCATCACCCGTAACCACGGACGAGGGCGTGGGTCTGTAGAATGCTGCTCGTCTTCAAGCTCGGAGCCGCGCATGTTTCACGTCATCCTTTTTCAACCAGAAATTCCACCGAATACCGGCAACATTATCAGGCTATGCGCCAACAGCGGCTGTCACCTGCACCTGATCGAGCCGCTGGGCTTCGAGCTGGATGACAAACGCTTGCGCCGTGCGGGACTGGACTATCACGAATATGCCCCGCTTAAACGCCACCCAGACCTCGCCAGCTGCCTGGCCAGCCTCGGTCAACCGCGCGTATTTGCCTTTACCACCAAAGGCTCACAGCCGTTTCATGAGGTCAGCTACCAGCCAGGTGACGCCTTTCTGTTCGGTCCGGAGAGTCGCGGTCTGCCACAAGATATTCGCGACGGCTTACCACCCGAACAGCGCGTGCGCTTGCCGATGCGCGAAGGCTGCCGCAGCCTCAACCTGTCCAACACCGTCGCGGTAGCGGTCTATGAGGCCTGGCGTCAACAAGGCTTCGCCCTGCTCGAGTGAACTGCCACCAAGGATGACCGGCCACAAAAAACGCCCCGTAGGGCGTCTTTTGCTTACCGCACAGAACCTTAGTGGGCCGTAGCAGTTTCACCCGCTTGCTGCATGCGCTGCAGTTCTTGGGCATACAGGGCGTCAAAGTTCACCGGTGCCAGCATCAGCGCCGGGAACGAGCCACGCACAACCAGGCTGTCCAAGGTTTCGCGCGCATACGGGAACAGAATGTTCGGGCAGAACGCGCCCAGGGTGTGGCTCATGGATGCGGCATCCAGGCCTTTGATCAGGAAGATCCCTGCCTGCTGCACTTCAGCGATAAAGGCCACTTCTTCGCCAGTTTTCACGGTAACCGAGAGTGTCAGCACCACTTCGTGAAAGTCGCCATCCAGCGGCTTCTGCCGGGTATTGAGGTCCATGGCTACGCTAGGTGCCCACTCCTGGCGGAAAATCTCCGGGCTCTTCGGCGCTTCGAAGGACAGGTCACGCACATAAATGCGTTGCAGGGAGAATTGCGGATTTTGCTCGTCCTGAGCGGCAGCGTTGCTAGCTTGTTCTGTCATGGCAAAGCCTTCTTCTCGTTAAATACTGATAAACAGGGAAATTAAACCTTGAGCAGCGCGTCGAGCTTGCCGGCACGCTCCAGGGCATAAAGATCGTCGCAGCCACCCACATGGGTGTCGCCGATCCAGATCTGCGGCACAGAGGTCTGACGAGCCTTGCGGGTCATTTCTGCGCGCACATCCGGCTGGCCATCTACTTTGATCTCATTAAAGGCCACGCCTTTATGGGTCAGCAGTTGCTTGGCACGGATGCAATACGGGCACCAATCGCTGGAGTAGATGACGACTGGTTGCATATCACTTCACCAACGGCAGGTTGTCGCCACGCCAGCTGGCTACGCCGCCGGACAGCTTGGCAGCAGTGAAGCCGGCCTTTTTCAGATCGCGACAAACGGTGCCCGCGTGCTGGCCCATGGCGTCGACGACAATCACTGTCTTGGCCTTGTGCTTCTCCAGCTCAGCGATGCGTGCGGTGATTTTTTCATACGGAATGTTCAGTGCGCCGACGATATGCCCGGCAGAAAAATCCTTTTGCGCCCGAATATCCAGCACCACGCCTTGCTCGCTGTTAACCAACGCAGTCAGCTCGCGACTGCTCAGGCTCTGTCCACCCTTACGCGCTTCGGTAAAGATCAGCAGCGCCAGCAGAATCACGAACAATCCGCTCAGCACATAGTGGGTAGTGGCAAATACAATCAAGTTGGCAAGCATTATGCGGTTCCGGAACGGTAAAATGTCGGCCAGTATACACAGCCACACAAGCCGACCAAACCCCGCGCGGCGGTGACGTTTGCCGCACTTGGCCGTAAACTGCCCACCCTTATAACCTGCCCTTCGACCCAGAGCGAGCCAGCTTTATGAGCGCCACGCCCAAACCACTGGTACTGATCATCCTCGATGGCTTCGGCCACAGTGACAACCCAGAGTCCAACGCCATCATGGCGGCCAACACACCGGTCTACGACCATCTGCGCGCCACCCAGCCAAATGGCCTGATCTCAGGTTCAGGCATGGACGTAGGCTTACCAGACGGCCAAATGGGTAATTCCGAGGTTGGCCACATGAACCTTGGCGCGGGCCGCGTGGTGTATCAAGACTTCACCCGAGTGACCAAAGCCATTCGCGATGGCGAGTTCTTCGAGAACCCAACCATCACCAGCGCCGTGGATAAAGCGGTAAACGCAGGCAAAGCCGTGCACATCCTCGGCCTGCTCTCAGACGGCGGTGTACACAGCCACCAGGACCACCTGGTAGCCATGGTTGAACTGGCTGCCCAACGCGGTGCCGAGAAGATCTACCTGCACGCCTTCCTTGACGGCCGCGACACCCCGCCACGCAGCGCGCAGCCGTCCATCGAGCTGCTCGACGCCACCTTTGCCAAGCTCGGCAAAGGCCGCATCGCCAGCCTCAGCGGACGCTACTTCGCCATGGACCGCGACAATCGCTGGGACCGCGTGCAGCAGGCCTATGAGCTGATCGTCAACGGTACTGGCCAGTTCAACGCCGCCAGCGCCGTAGAAGGCCTGAATGCCGCCTATGCCCGCGACGAAAGCGATGAATTCGTCAAAGCCACCACCATCGGCGAGCCCGTACAGATGGCTGATGGCGACGCCGTGGTGTTTATGAACTTCCGCGCTGACCGCGCCCGCGAGCTGACCCGCGCCTTTGTCGAGCCCGGCTTCAAGGAGTTCGAGCGTAAGCGCGTGCCGCAACTGGCCGGCTTCATCATGCTCACCCAATACGCCGCGAGTATCCCGACGCCAAGCGCCTACAAGCCAGAAGCGCTAACCAACGTACTGGGCGAATACCTGGCCAATAATGGCAAAACTCAACTGCGCATTGCCGAGACCGAGAAGTACGCCCACGTCACCTTCTTCTTCTCCGGCGGCCGTGAAGAGCCCTTTGAGGGCGAAGAACGCATCCTGATCCCCTCGCCGAACGTCGCCACCTATGACCTGCAGCCGCAGATGAGCGCGCCGGAAGTCACCGACAAGATCGTCGACGCCATCGAAAACCAGCGTTATGACGTGATCATCGTCAACTACGCCAACGGCGACATGGTCGGCCACACCGGCGTGTTCTCCGCGGCTGTTGCGGCCGTAGAGTGCCTGGACAGCTGCGTTGGGCGCATCGTCACAGCGCTGGACAAGGTGGGTGGCGGAGCACTGATCACCGCCGACCACGGTAACGTCGAGCAAATGGCCGACGAAAGCACCGGCCAGGCACACACCGCGCACACTTGCGAGCCTGTACCATTCATCTATGTCGGTAAGCGCCCGGCGAGCATTCGTGCCGGCGGCGTACTGGCGGACGTCGCGCCAACCCTGCTGACCCTCATGGGCCTGCCCGTGCCAGCAGAAATGACCGGCACCAGCATTGTCGAACTGAATTAAGCGTTTAACCGCAGGCCATGAGCAATTCTTGGCCTGCGGCAAAGTGCTGGCTGCTTCACGCTGTTAATTCAGCCTTGCCCGCAACACTTATGACTTGCAGCTTGCGGTCAGTTTTTTAGGCATACTAGACGCGTTCTTGCCCCAGGTACTGCCAGCCCCATGTTTCGTGCCCTTGCCGCTGTTTTTCTCACCCTCGTTCTGACGCCAGCCATTGCTGACGAAAAGACTGACGCCCAGAAACAACTGGATGCCGCCCGCGCCGATGTCAGCGAGCTGAAACAACTGCTGAACAAATTGCAGCAGGAGAAATCCGGCGTACAGAAAGACCTGAAAAAAACCGAAAGCGAAATGGGGCAGCTGGAAAAGCAGGTCAAAGACCTGCAACAGGACCTGCAAAAAAGCGAAGAGGAAATTCAGCGCCTCAATCGCGAGAAAAAAAAACTTGAAGACGCGCGTATTGAGCAACAACGCCTGATTGGCATCCAGGCCCGCGCCGCCTACCAAAGCGGCCGCCAGGAATACGTCAAACTGCTGCTCAACCAGCAGAACCCGGAAAAGTTCTCGCGCACCCTGACCTACTACGACTACCTCAGCGAAGCGCGCATGGAGCAGCTCTCCACCTTCAATGAGACGCTGCGCCAACTGGCTAATGTCGAGCAGGATATCGCCCAACAGAAAGACCAGCTTCTGCAACAGAAAAGCGCTCTCGACGGTCGCCGCGAACAACTCGCCGATGTGCGCAAAGAACGCCAACTGGCCCTGGCCAAACTGAATAAAGAATTCTCCGCCCGCGGCCAGAAGCTCAAGGCCCGCGAGCAGGAACAAGCCAACCTGGCGCGCGTCCTGAAAACCATCGAAGAAACCCTCGCCCGCCAGGCCCGCGAAGCCGAAGCAGCGCGCCAACAAGCCCTGCTTGCCGAGCGTGAGCAGCCACGCAGCAGCACTAAAGCGGACAACAGCGGTCCATTAGTCAGCTCCGGAGCTAGTTTTGGCGGGCCATTTGCCAAGGCCCGGGGCAAATTACCCTGGCCAGTTAACGGCCGCTTGGTCGCGCGTTACGGTACGCCACGCGGCGAAGACGCCAGGACTAAGTGGGACGGGGTTCTGATCGGCGCCAGTGCCGGCAGCCAGGTGCACGCCGTGCATGGCGGGCGCGTGGTGTTTGCTGACTGGTTGCGCGGCTCAGGCCTTCTGGTCATTCTCGATCATGGCAACGGTTACCTGAGCCTCTACGGGCACAACCAAAGTCTGCTCAAGGATGCCGGTGACATCGTTAAGGCCGGTGAAGCAATCGCCACCGTTGGCAACAGCGGCGGCCAGGAAACACCAGCACTGTATTTTGCAATTCGCCAACAGGGCCGCGCCATCGACCCAGCCCAATGGTGCCGCGCGCAGGGCTAACAGACTGTTTGAACGCGCCGCGCGCCTGTTGTTAGCGACGCAGCGACAACGCAGCTAGCTTCATCAACGGCCTCCACGCCGCGACTACCGATTCAGGACCAGGAGTAAGTTCGACATGCCGCATCTGTTCCGCCTCACCGCTCTCGCGCTGGCCGTTACCCTATTGGGCGGCACTGCCGCCTTGGCCGCGCCGGCTGAAGCCCCCGCTACAGCCAATGACAGCGCGCCACTGCCGCTGGATGAGCTGCGCACCTTCGCCGAGGTGATGGACCGCATCAAATCCGCCTATGTCGAGCCGGTCAGCGACAAGACCCTGCTGGAAAACGCGATCAAAGGCATGCTCAGCAACCTTGATCCGCATTCGGCTTATCTGGAGCCGGAAGCCTTTCGCGACCTGCAGGAAAGCACCAGCGGTGAATTTGGCGGCCTGGGCATAGAGCTAGGCACCGAAGACGGTTTTCTCAAGGTGGTGTCACCGATTGACGACACCCCTGCCGCCGCAGCGGGCATTCAGCCAGGCGACTTAATCGTGAAAATCGACGGCCAGCCGACCAAGGGCCTGTCGCTGATGGAAGCCGTGGATAAGATGCGCGGCAAGGCCGGCAGCGATATCGAGCTGACCCTGGTACGCGAAGGCGGTAAGCCGTTCGACGTAGAGCTAACGCGCGCGGTGATCAAGGTCAAAAGCGTGAAAAGCCAGCTGCTTGACGACGGCTACGGCTACATCCGCATCACCCAATTCCAGGTCAACAGTGGCGAAGAAGTCGGCAAAGCTCTGGCCAAGCTTCGCAAAGACAACGGCAAAAAGCTCAGCGGCATCGTCCTCGACCTGCGCAACAACCCCGGCGGCGTGCTGCAGGCGGCAGTGGAAGTTACCGACCACTTCCTCAAAAAGGGTCTGATTGTTTACACCGAAGGCCGCATCGCCAACTCCGAACTGCGCTTCAACGCCGACCCGGCCGACGCCAGCGAAGGCGTGCCATTGGTGGTGCTGATCAATGGCGGCAGCGCTTCTGCCTCGGAAATCGTCGCCGGCGCTTTACAGGATCACAAGCGCGGCGTGCTGATGGGCACCGATAGTTTTGGCAAGGGCTCAGTACAAACCGTGCTGCCACTGAATAACGACCGCGCTCTGAAGCTCACCACTGCGCTGTACTTCACCCCCAACGGTCGCTCAATCCAGGCTCAGGGCATTGTCCCTGACATCGAAGTGAAGCGCGCCAAGCTGACCCGTGAGCAGGATGACAGCAGCATCAAGGAAGCCGACCTACAAGGTCATCTGGGCAACGGCAACGGCGGTGCTGACAAGCCGAGCAAGGGCAAAACCACTGCAGCAAAACGCCCGCAGGATGACGACTACCAACTGAGCCAGGCACTTAACCTGCTCAAAGGACTGAACGTCACGCGTGGTGAATAAAGCCTGCCAGTAGCAAAGAAAAGCCCGGCGCTGAGTAACTCAAGCCGGGCTTTTTATTACCTGCAATGAAGGTCTACAGGTAGTTATTCGTCATCTCATCAACAAAGCCTTCGGCGCGCAGCTCGTCGAGAGCCTTCTGCAAACGTTCTACCACCTCATCCGGGGTGTCCTTGTTGAGCGCCAGATACAACTCAGCCTCGTTAAAGCGCAGCGCAGTATTCAAACCACTCACGCCTTCCTGCTTGGCCAGGTAACGCCCAACCGGGTCAGTGGTTGCCCACAAGTCGATCTTGCCGCTGAGCAGCTTCTTGATGTTTTCCTGATCGCGCAGGGCGTTGTTCGGTTTCAACCCTTGGCTTTCCAAATGCTGGCTAACCGCATCGTTTTTGTAAGCACCGATCTGGTACTGCGCAGCATCCTTAAGACTACCGACCGTAATGTTGTTGCCCGGTGCGGCCAATAGCACCCAGCCAGTCTTCGCCAACGGCCCCACCCATTTGAACAGCGGCTGACGCTCGGCGGTGAAAGTGGTGGAGAACAAACCGTAGTTGGGCTTATCCAGAGTCAGGCGATAGAGCCGATCCCAAGGGAAACGCAGCGTCAGGGTGTACTTGATACCGGCCCGCTTGAACATCGCCCGTACGATCTCGGCACTGATACCGTCGATCCCGTCATCGCGGGCAAAGTTCTTATCGTCCACCGCCATGTTGAACGGCGGGAAGTTCTCGGTGAGCAACACCACTTTGTAATCAACTGGAAGCTCTGCGCGGGCTGCGCAGGCACTTAGAACAAGTCCGAATAACAGGCCGGCTTTCAGGGTTTTCAACATAGGTCATTCCGCTCGCATGCTTGTGATTATGGCTCGCGGCATCCTTGCTCGGACGGGTGCCCGGCGACGTATGGTGCTTGGCGTCAACCATCCATGGCCGTGAGCCGGCTTGTGGCCAGCTCACTGGTATTAAGTACTACAGGTAGCTGCTCAGAATGTCGTCGACATAGCCTTCGCTGCGCATCTTGTCCAACTCGGCCTGTAACTTCTGCACAACTTCATCCGGTACTTCTTTGTTAAGTGCCAAGTACAACTCGGCACTGTCAAAACGCAAAATCGTTTTTAGCCCGGAAATGCCCTCCTGCTTAGCCAGGTAGCGGCCGGCAGGGTCACCAGTGGCCCACAGATCAATCTGACCAGCCATCAGCTTCTTGGCGTTTTCCGTGTCACGCAGAGCGGTAAGCGGCTCCAGGCCTTTTTCCGTCAGGTGCTCAGCAATCGCATCGCCTTTGTAGGCACCAACCTTGTACTGCTTAGCATCATCCAGGCTATTGAGGGTGATGCGGCTATCCGGCTTACCGAGCATGACCCAATCATCAGGGCCAATCGGCCCGACCCACTTGAACAGCGCTTCGCGCTCTGGCAGGTGCGCAGTGACGAAGACACCATAACCGGGCTTCTCCAGCGCCAGCTTATAAATACGATCCCATGGAAAGCGCAGGGTCATGCTGTAGTGAATACCGGCGCGCTTGAACATCTCACGAATGATGTCCACAGCAATGCCGTCGATGTTGTCCTCTTGCGCGAAATTCTTGCCGTTGATTGCCATGTTGTACGGCGGGAAATTCTCCGTCAGCAGCACCACGCGGTAATTCGGGTCAACTTCGGCCCGGGCACTGCCCGCGAGCACCATAACGGTGCCAACAATGACGACTAGCAGTTGTTTGAACATGACCCCTCACATCAGAAATAAGACTCAGCCTACAAGCATACCCAGCACTGCAAACTTAGCCCAGCATAGCCTTGCCTCCAGATGCGACCGGTCCACGCTTACAAATAGCCATCTCTGATAGCGCCCAACGCATCCTCTACAAGTATATCGTCTAGGGCTTTTTGCAACTTTTGCACCAGTTCGACAGGCGTGTCCTTGTTTAGCGCCAGATACAGATCAGCGTTATTGAACCGGTGCACCACCTTTAGCGCACCGAGGGGCGACTGCTTGGCCATATAGCGCCCGACGACTTCATCTGTGGCCCAGAGGTCGATCACGTCCTTCTCTAGCTTGCCGAGGTTCTCCCAGTCCTGCAGGCTGCTTTGTACCGTGAGACCACGCTCGGTAAGAAACTGTGCAATTGCATCATTGCGATAGCCACCAATACGATACGCACCGGCCTGCTGCAGATTGTCGACGGTGATCGCGCTGTCGGTCTTGGCTAACAGCACCCAGTTACTGGTCGCGATCGGCCCGACCCATTTGAACAATGCCTCACGCTCCGGCGTGCGCGTGGTGGAAAACAGCCCGTAGCCCTGATTGTCGAGCGCTTGCTTATACAACCGATCCCAGGGAAAACGCAGAATCAACTGGCACTCAATCTGCGCTTTATTGCACAGCGCACGCACCGTATCGCTACTGATCCCTTGAACATCTGCATCCTTGGCGAAGTTGCCGCCATTGGCCGCCATACTCAACGGAGGAAGGTTTTCAGTAAGCAGCACCAACGGTTCCGCCCGCAGCCCACTGGCGACCGAGAGTAGCCATAGCGCAATGATTAGCCGAGTAGCAAACATGAGTGCTCCGTATATGGACAGGCCATAAAAAGGAAATAGGGCGGCCAAGAGCAATCGATGCATCAGCCCCAGACACCAACAGACTGATTTTAGTGGGCGAATCGGCGTTTTGCTGTCGACTTGGCCGCAGCAGTGCCCGGCAAGGCTGCCGGCCAGCAAGGAGAAGCCCTGAGTGGGCCTGACGAGCGAGTAAGGACAGGAGCGATACAACAGAAAGGCGCCGTACTAAGAGGACCTGCACCCTAGCCAGCAAGTCGCGCGGACGCGCCATTGCGGCGCGCCCAGCAGGCCTACGTTAGCGGACGACGATACCGCGACTGGCCATATACGCCTTGGCTTCCGGCACGGTGTATTCACCGAAGTGAAAGATGCTCGCCGCCAGCACTGCAGCGGCTTTACCTTCAATAATGCCGTCGGCCAGATGCTGCAGGTTGCCGACGCCACCGGAGGCGATCACCGGGATACCGACCATCTCGCTAATGGCGCGGGTTACGCCAAGGTCGTAGCCGCTCTTTACGCCGTCCTGATCCATGCTGGTCAGGAGAATTTCGCCAGCTCCGAGGTCTTCCATTTTCTTCGCCCAGAGCACGGCATCCAGGCCGGTTGGCTTACGTCCGCCGTGGGTGAATATTTCCCAGCGCGGGGTTTCGCCCGGCTTGGAGACTCGCTTGGCATCGATAGCGACGACGATACACTGCGAGCCAAAGCGCGAGGCGGCTTCGCCAACAAACTCAGGGGTAAACACCGCTGCCGTGTTGATTGAGACTTTGTCCGCACCGGCATTGAGCAGGTTGCGAATGTCCATCACGGTGCGCACGCCACCACCGACAGTCAGCGGGATAAACACCTGGCTGGCCATGCGCTCAACGGTGTGCAAAGTGGTGTCGCGGCCGTCGACGCTGGCAGTGATGTCGAGGAAGGTAATTTCATCGGCACCCTGCTCGTCATAGCGCCGAGCGATTTCCACCGGGTCACCGGCATCGCGAATGTTCTCGAACTGCACGCCTTTGACCACGCGGCCGTTATCAACGTCGAGGCAGGGGATGATGCGTTTAGCCAGTGCCATAACAATGCTCTCGTTGGATGGGGCGGGCGGCGTTCCGCTGAGCGCAGCGATACCCATCGATCTGGTGGTAAGTGATGGGTTACGCCGCTACGCGGCTAACCCATCCTACGGCTTAGCCCTTGAAGGCGTCGCAGAAAGCCTGCGCCTCAGCCACATCCAAAGTGCCTTCGTAAATCGCCCGGCCAGTGATTGCGCCGACGATGCCAGGCGAACGCGCCAGCAGCAGCTTCTCGATATCACTCAGGTTATGGATGCCGCCCGAGGCGATCACCGGAATGCGGCTAGCCGCAGCCAGAGCCGCAGTGGCTTCGACGTTGCAGCCCTGCATCATGCCGTCTTTGGCGATGTCGGTATAAACGATGGCGCTGACGCCGTCGGCCTCAAAACGCTTGGCCAAATCAGTGGCCTGCACGGTGGACACTTCGGCCCAGCCGTCGGTGGCGACAAAGCCGTCTTTGGCATCCAGGCCAACAATCACCTTGCCTGGAAAGGCTTTGCAGGCGTCGGTGACGAACTGCGGATCTTTTACCGCTTTGGTGCCGATGATCACGTAGCTAACGCCGGCTTTGACGTAATGCTCGATGGTTTCCAGCGAGCGGATACCGCCGCCAATCTGGATCGGCAAATGCGGGTAGCGCTTGGCGATAGCCGTCACCACTTCGCCATTGACCGGCTGACCTTCGAAGGCACCATTGAGGTCAACCAGGTGCAGACGACGGCAGCCGCCCTCAACCCACTTGGCGGCCATGCTCACCGGGTCATCGGAAAACACCGTGGAATCTTCCATGCGGCCCTGGCGTAGACGCACGCAAGCGCCGTCCTTCAGATCGATAGCGGGGATAATCAGCATCGGTTGAACCTGCTCAAGTCTTGTAAATTCGGTAGGTCAGCTCTTTTCGAGCGCCCAAAGGTCGCTTTCGATGCTCTCGAACCGTTCTTTCAGGTGAGTCTGCACATCAAAAACCGCCCGGTTGTAATAGTGCGGTGCAACTTCACGGGCAAACAGTTCAAGCACCTCGGCGGCCTCGAAACTGCCCAACTCCAGCTCGAAGCGATCAGCCATAAAGCGCTTGATCGCCAAACAGGCTTCACGCTCCTGCTCGGCGTTCAAGGTCATGATCGGCGGCTTAGTCTTGGCCCTGGCCATTTACCAGCGTCCATCCCAAGCAGCGAAGTTTTGCAGTAGCTGCAAGCCGTGGGTGTGGCTCTTCTCTGGGTGAAACTGCACGGCAAAGCGCGAGCCGTCGGCCAGGGCTGCCGCGAAATCCTTGCCGTAATGGCCGCGACCCACCACCTGCTTGGGGTTGCCGGCCTCGACGTAATAGCTGTGCACGAAGTAAAAACGCGCAAGGTCAGGGATGTTGTGCCACAGCGGGTGTTTGACCGCCTGCGCCACTTCATTCCAGCCCATGTGCGGCACCTTCAGCGGCTCGCCGTCTTCGACCATGCCCTTGCCGAAGAAGCGTACTTGACCGGGAAACAGACCGATGCAATCAACACCATCGTTCTCTTCACTGCGTTCCAGCAAGGCCTGCATGCCCACACAAATGCCGAGAAACGGCCGATCGGCGCTGACTTCACGCACCAGCTCATCAAAGCCCAGGCGCTTGATCTCAGCCATGCAATCGCGGATCGCTCCCACACCGGGGAACACCACGCGGTCGGCTTCGCGAATCACCTGAGCATCACTGGTCACCAGCACCTTGCCGGCACCGACGTGCTCAAGCGCCTTGGCCACCGAGTGCAGGTTGCCCATGCCGTAGTCGATGACGGCTACCGTTTGCATCAGAGCACGCCTTTGGTCGACGGCATTTGCCCGGCCATGCGCGGGTCCAATTCAACCGCCATGCGCAGGGCACGACCGAAGGCTTTGAATACCGTCTCGATCTGGTGGTGAGTGTTGGTGCCACGCAGGTTATCGATGTGCAGACTAACCAGCGCGTGGTTAACGAAGCCCTGGAAAAACTCCTGGAACAAGTCCACGTCGAAGCCACCGACCACGGCGCGGGTGAACGGCACATGCATCTGCAGGCCAGGACGCCCGGAGAAGTCGATCACCACACGCGACAACGCTTCATCCAGCGGCACGTAGGAATGGCCGTAACGGGTCATGCCTTTTTTGTCGCCGATGGCCTTGGTGAAGGCCTGGCCGAGGGTGATGCCGACGTCTTCCACGGTGTGGTGGTCGTCGATATGCAGGTCGCCCTTGCACTGGATATCCAGGTCGATCAGGCCGTGACGGGCAATCTGATCGAGCATGTGCTCAAGGAACGGCACACCAATATCGAACTTGGCCTTGCCAGTCCCATCCAGGTTGATCGAGACCTTGATCTGCGTCTCCAGGGTATTGCGCTCGACGGATGCCGTACGTTCGGCCATCACCAGCTCCAGAAAATCGTTGGGCGAAAGGGCCGACATTATAGGCCGATAAGCCGCCAACACTGAAGTCAGGACAGCAGAGACAAAAAATCCCGCCGGCGCACGGGGCGCGGGCGGGATTTTCAGGGTAACGGCGGCTTACTGGAACAGCACAACCGTCTTCTGCAGCGTGATCCACACACCCCACGCCAGCGGAATACCGACCGCCAGCCAAGCAGCGATAACCATTGGCTTGCTCGCAGGGTTTGCCGACCACTCCAGCTCGCCCGCAGCTGGCGCAGCTTTCTCGCCGTGCGCACGCTCAGCGGCCAGCTCGGCATCGGTCATAAAGTGCTTGTCTGCCACCGGACGCACCATGGCGTTGCAGATGAAGCCCAGCACCAGCAGGCCAGCCAGGATATACAGGGTGATGTCATAGGCTGCCGCCTTCTCCACACCGATGCTCAGCTGGTATTCGCGCAGGTAGTTAACCAACACTGGACCCAGCACACCTGCCGCCGCCCAAGCAGTCAGCAGACGACCATGGATTGCACCAACCATCTGCGTACCGAACAGGTCCGCCAGGTAGGCCGGCACGGTGGCAAAACCGCCGCCGTACATCGACAGGATCAAGCAGAAGCTGAACACGAAGAAGGCAACGCTGCCCAGGTGACCGGTCCATGGCACCAGCGCATAGAGCACGAAGCCCAGCGCGAAGAACACAAAGTAGGTCGCCTTGCGGCCGATCAAATCGGAGAACGACGCCCAGAAGAAGCGGCCACCGATGTTGAACAGGCTCAGCAAACCGGTAAACCCAGCGGCAATCGCGGCGATCTGCGCCAGTTGCCCAGCATCCAGCTGGTTAAACGACAAGTTATTACCGATCAGCTTGCCGGCAAACACTTCCTGCAACAGTGGCGAAGCCATACCAATGATGCCGATACCGGCCGAAACGTTCAGGCACAGCACGGCCCAAACCAGCCAAAACTGCGGAGTTTTCGATGCAGTATTAACGTGCACATGACCCTTGGTGATCATCGCATTGTTAGCTTTGGCCACCGGAGCGACCCAACCTGCTGGCTTCCAGCCGGTTGGTGGTACGCGATACGACAGCGCCCCACCGATCATGAAGACAAAGTAGATAACCGCCATCACCACGAAGGTCTGCCACACACCCACACCGGTGTCGCTAGCGAAATGGTTCATCAGCAGCGCCGCCAGGGGTGCACCAACCATCGCACCACCACCGAAGCCCATGATCGCCATACCCGTGGCCATGCCGCGCTTATCCGGGAACCACTTGATCAGGGTCGAAACCGGGGAGATGTAGCCCAACCCCAGGCCGATACCGCCAATGACCCCCGACCCCAGCCACAACAGCCAGATCTGGTGGGTATAGATACCCAATGCGGAAATCAGCAGGCCACCGCACCAGCACAATGCGGAAACCACACCCGCCTTGCGCGGGCCAGCATGTTCAAGCCAGCCACCCCAGATGGCAGCCGAACAACCGAGGAAAACGAAGAACAGGGTGTAAATCCAGCCAAGCATGGAGATCTGCCAGTCGCAGTTGCTGGCAAAAATCTGCTCGAAAAACCCAACATCCGCGCCACAAACCATCGGGGCAGTGATACCAATTGCCTTGGACAACGGCAGCCAGAACACAGAAAAGCCATACGCCATGCCAATGCACAGGTGAATGGCCAGGGCGGCTGGCGGAACCAACCAACGATTGAAACCGGGCTTGGCGATAATGCGCGCCTTGGATAGAAATCCAGGCGTCGCTGAAGCGCCGTCAGATACGGGAGCGTCAGTCATTAAATTATTCTCTAGTTATGTTGGCACGAAGGCATTGGGCTCACAGCCTGCTGGATACAGCCAGCCTGCAAAACCAACCGGCGCGGAGCGTAGCACCGCTCCAGAGCACCTGCCAGCATCAAGCACAGCGCCTGCCAACCTGCGCAACAAACAGGGAACCGGCTGCCAACTTACCGATCAAAACGCGCACATCTAACTACTCGCTAGCGAGCCAACCAACGCCCGCCGCGCCCAGACCGGCCGGGCAAACAGTAAAAGCCGCTTGCAAAATCGCCGTACAAACGGCGACTTTCATCGGCTCAGGACAAAACCTCGGCGTTATACTCGCGGGTCAATACGGCTGCTCTTCACCCTCTCGCTTCGAAACAAGGATTCGCACATGAAAGCGCTCGGCAAAATCCTCGGCCTGTTTTTTCTCGGCCTCTTGCTGATCATCGTGGCACTGGGCTTTGCCCTCACCCACCTGTTCGATCCCAACGACTACAAAGACGAAATCCGCCAGCTTGCCCGCGAAAAGGCCAATCTAGAACTGACCCTCAATGGCGATATCGGCTGGAGCCTATTCCCCTGGCTGGGCCTCGAGCTGACTGACGCCACCCTGGCCAGCACCAGCACCCCGGACAAACCCTTTGCCGACCTGCGTCTGCTTGGCCTCTCGGTGCGCGTACTGCCGCTGCTGCGCAAAGAAGTGCAGATGAGCGACATCCGCATTGATGGCCTCAACCTCAACCTGCAAATCGACGAAAAAGGCCACAGCAACTGGGAAGATGTCGGCAAGCCAGCCAACGCCGCGACTACAGCGGCCAACGCAGCGAGCACCAACGGCAACAACGCACCAACTGAAAGCCCCCCAGCCGAACCAGAAAGCAGCAGCCAGCCGCTGAAACTGGATATCGACAGCCTGATCGTCAACAGCGCACGCATCGACTACCACAACGTGCAAAAGGGCCAGCAATACAGCGCTGAGAGCATCCAACTGACCACCGGCGCAATCCGCGAAGGCGCGAGCGTGCCGATCAAACTCAGCGCCTTTTTCGGTCTCAACAAGCCGGTATTGCGTGCCCGCAGCGAGCTACAGGGAGAGCTGCGCTTTGACCGCGCCCTCAAACGCTACCAACTGGAAGACGCCAAGCTCTCTGGCGAAGTCTCCGGCGAACCCCTTGATGGCCAAACCCTGACCTACTCCGCCCAAGGCCAACTGCTGGTTGACCTAGCCGCCAATATTGCCGAATGGAACGGTTTGAAGTTCTCCGGCAACCAGCTGCGCGCCCTTGGCGAACTGAAAGTACGCGACCTCACCACACAACCAAAGCTCAGCGGCGGCCTGTCCATCGCCCCGCTTAACCTGCGCGAATTCCTCGCCACCATCGGCCAGAAACTACCGCCGATGGCCGATGAAAAAACCCTCAAGGAATTCGAGCTGGTCACCCGCCTCAGCGGCACCGACAACAGCCTGACCCTCGAAGACCTCAAGCTGAAACTCGACGACAGCAGCTTCAACGGCCAACTGGCGATTGCCGACTTCGCCAAACAGGCCCTGCGCGTGCAGCTCAAAGGCGACCAACTGAACCTTGATCGCTACCTGCCCGCCCCCTCCAAAGAGGCCCAAGATGCTAGCGCCGCACGCCAGGCCGAGGTCAAAGCCAGCGTCGCCAGCGCCGGGGAAAGCGGCAGCACGCCGCTGCCTGACGCACCGACCCAACAAGCCTGGAGCAGCGCAGAAGTGCTGCCGATTGCCGCCCTGCGCAAGCTGGACGCACAACTCAACCTCAGCCTTGACCAGCTCACCGTTGACCAGCAAGCCATCGACGGCTTCAGCATCAAAGCGCAGAGCAAAGACGGCCTGCTGACCCTGCAAGACGCCCGCGGCAAGATCGGCACCGGCAGCTTTGATGCCCAAGCCAGCATCGACGTACGCCCCGCCGTACCACTGCTCAGCGTGCAGAAAAACCTGCGCGGCATTCAGATCGAACCCTTCCTGAAAAAGCCTGACCAGCCCTCACCGATCAAAGGCCTGCTCGACCTCAAAGCCAACCTGAAAACCAGCGGCAACAGCCAGCGCGCCTGGGTCGAAGGCCTCAATGGCGACGCCAGCTTTGTGCTCAATGACGGCGTACTGATCGACGCCAACCTTGAACAGCAGTTGTGCCGTGGCATTGCCACCCTCAACCGCAAAGCCCTGAGCAGCGACCCACGCGGTAAAAACACCCCGTTCGAGGCCCTGCAAGGCAGCCTGACCATCCGCAATGGCGTCGCCCACAACCCAGACCTTAACGCGCGCATTCCAGGCCTGGCGGTAAGCGGCAATGGTGACGTCGACCTGCGCATCCTTGGCCTCGATTACCGCGTCGGCATCACCGTCATCGGCGACCAACGCGAGATGCCCGACCCGGCCTGCCAGGTCAACGAGCGCTATGTCGGCATCGAATGGCCAGTGCGCTGCCGTGGCCCGCTGGAAATGGGCGGCAAAGCCTGCCGCCTGGATCAAGACGGCCTGGGCAAAGTTGCCGCGAAACTGGCCGGCGACAAAATCAGCGAGAAGCTTGAAGAGAAGCTCGGCGACAAAGTCAGCCCCGAGCTGAAAGACGCACTCAAGGGCCTGTTCAAGCGATGAGCCCCGAGCAATTCTCCAGCGCCGTACTCGACTGGTATGACCGCCACGGCCGCAAAGACCTGCCCTGGCAACAGGGCATCACACCTTACCGCGTGTGGGTTTCGGAAATCATGCTGCAGCAAACCCAGGTCAGCACCGTGCTCGGCTACTTCGACCGCTTTATGGCCGCCTTACCCACGGTAAACGACCTGGCCAGCGCGCCGGAAGACGAAGTGCTGCACCTGTGGACCGGCCTCGGCTACTACACCCGCGCACGCAACCTGCAGAAAACCGCGCAAATCGTCATGCGCGAACATGCCGGCGAATTCCCGCGTGATACCGACCAGCTCACCGAACTTCCCGGCATCGGCCGCTCCACCGCCGGCGCCATTGCCAGCCTCAGCATGGGCCTGCGCGCGCCGATCCTCGACGGCAACGTCAAGCGCGTACTGGCCCGCTACGTCGCCCAAGAAGGCTACCCAGGCGAGCCGAAAGTCGCCAAGCAGCTATGGGACGTAGCCGAGCGCTTTACCCCGCATGAGCGCGTGAATAACTACACCCAAGCGATGATGGACCTCGGTGCCACCCTCTGCACCCGCAGCAAACCCAGCTGCCTGCTTTGCCCACTACAAAGCGGCTGCCAAGCGCACCTGCTCGGTTTGGAGATCCGCTACCCCATCGCCAAGCCACGCAAGGCACTGCCGCAGAAGCGCACACTGATGCCGATATTCGCCAATCGCCACGGCGAAGTGCTGCTCTATCGCCGCCCGTCCAGCGGCCTCTGGGGCGGCCTCTGGAGCCTGCCGGAACTCGACAACCTGCAAGGCCTCGACGACCTGGCCAGCCGCCATGATCTGCGCTTAGGCACGCGCCTGGCGCAAGCCGAACTGACCCACACCTTTAGCCACTTTCAACTGGCCATCGAACCCTGGCTGATCCAGGTCGACGCCGCCCCAGCCGCCGTGGCCGAGGCCGACTGGCTCTGGTATAACCTCGCCACCCCGCCGCGCCTGGGCCTTGCTGCCCCGGTGAAAAAACTGCTGAAGCGCGCGGCCGACGCTCTCACAGGCCATTGAGAAATGTTGCCGTAGATAATTTCTCAACGGCCAGCCAGCACCACCACAGAACACTGGAGAACCACCATGACCCGCACCGTACAGTGCCGCAAACACAAGCAGGAACTCCCCGGCCTGGAGCGCCCACCGTATCCAGGCGCAAAAGGTGAAGACATCTTCAACAACGTCTCCAAGCAAGCCTGGGACGAATGGCAGAAGCACCAAACCCTGCTGATCAACGAACGCCGCCTGAACATGATGAACGCCGAAGACCGCAAATTCCTCCAGGCCGAGATGGACAAATTCCTCTCCGGCGAGGAATACGCCAAAGCCGACGGCTACGTACCACCGAGCGAATAACCTGCCACACAGTGGGAGGCGCTGGGCGGCATTGCGCTTTAGCGGCGACGTCGACCGACCCCATCGCGGCTAAAGCCCCTCCCACAATGCCGAACCTGCTCCGCCGCTGTAGCCCGGATCAAATCCGGGAAAATCCGCCTCCTGAAAAATCTCCCGGATTGCATCCGGGCTACCCCATGCCAGCCGTCATTTCTCAACACTCGGACCTAACCGCCCGTATTAATTAAATATTTTTCAAACTCACGCTTGACACCCCCCCTCTAAATCCGTCTAATAGCGCCCCGTTAGCCCGGGTAGCTCAGTCGGTAGAGCAGGGGATTGAAAATCCCCGTGTCGGCGGTTCGATTCCGTCCCCGGGCACCAAATACAGAAAAAGGCTCACAGCGATGTGGGCCTTTTTTCTATCTGCAGGAAAAGCTGGCGACCTCGCTCACCCTGCGCCATGTTCAGCACCGTCAAAAGCGCACGCTGACATACATGCGCTGACTGCCTATAACACCGAAGCCCCAAGATCACGATGCGACTGCACGCCAGGACGAATGCGGCGAACTGTATTTGAACCGCATGCGCCAAGTGATTTTTTGTATCTGCGCGACAGCCAACTGCAACTAAGCGACAGCATGACCAACCAAGGGCTGCGAGGCCGGTAAACGGCTTGGCGGTCAGGGAATCGCTATGCTAGCTTGACGCCTCGCCAGGGAGGCCCGTATTGCCTGAGCGCCCCCGAATATAGAAGAGGACCCCCCATGGCCGAGGCCACGCCTGCGCTGGAAATTCGCGATTTGCACAAACGCTACGGCGACCTTGAGGTGCTCAAGGGCATCTCCCTCACCGCTCGCGATGGCGATGTGATTTCCATCCTCGGCTCTTCTGGCTCTGGCAAGTCGACCTTTCTGCGTTGCATCAACCTGCTGGAAAACCCGCACAAAGGGCAGATTATCCTCGCCGGCGAAGAGCTCAAGCTCAAGGCAGCAAAGAATGGCGACTTGGTAGCCGCCGACAGCAAGCAGATCAATCGCCTGCGTAGCGAGATCGGCTTTGTCTTCCAGAATTTCAATCTGTGGCCACACATGAGCGTGCTCGACAACATCATCGAGGCACCGCGCCGTGTATTGGGGCAGAGCAAGGCTGAAGCCATCGAGGTGGCCGAGGCGCTACTGGCCAAGGTCGGCATCGCCGACAAGCGCCACGTTTATCCGAATCAACTTTCTGGCGGCCAGCAACAGCGCGCGGCGATTGCCCGCACCCTGGCCATGCAGCCGAAAGTCATCCTGTTCGATGAGCCCACCTCGGCCCTCGACCCGGAGATGGTACAAGAAGTGCTTAATGTGATCCGCGCTCTCGCCGAGGAAGGCCGCACTATGCTGCTGGTGACACATGAAATGGGCTTTGCCCGTCAGGTGTCCAGTGAGGTGGTGTTTTTGCATCAAGGCCTGGTTGAAGAACAAGGCTCCCCGGAGCAAGTGTTCGACAACCCGAACTCGGCGCGCTGCAAACAATTCATGTCCAGCAATCACTAAAAACACGGAGCAACTACGCATGCATAGCTATAAAAAGATCCTGCTGGCCGCGGCCGCTACTCTGGCATTCGGCACCAGCGCTGTCGCTGCTGACAAATTGAAACTGGGCACCGAAGGCGCTTACCCACCGTTCAACCTGATCGACGCCAGCGGCAAAGTCGGCGGCTTTGACGTGGAAATCGGCCAGGCGCTGTGCGCCAAGATGAAAACCGAGTGCGAAGTAGTCACCTCCGACTGGGACGGCATCATCCCAGCCCTAAACGCGAAGAAGTTCGACTTCCTGATTGCCTCCATGTCGATCACCGAAGAACGTAAAGCTGCGGTGGACTTCACCAACGCTTACTACACCAACAAACTGCAGTTCATCGCCCCTAAAACCAGCGACTTCAAAACCGACAAAGCCAGCCTGAAAGGCAAAGTGATTGGTGCTCAACGCGCCACCATCGCTGGCACCTGGCTGGAAGACAACCTGGACGGCGTGGTTGATATCAAGCTGTACGACACCCAGGAAAACGCCTACCTCGACTTGTCTTCGGGCCGCGTCGACGGCGTGCTGGCTGATACCTTCGTTAACTGGGAATGGCTGAAGAGCGACGCTGGCAAAAGCTTCGAATTCAAAGGCGACCCAGTATTCGACAACGACAAGATCGGCATTGCAGTGCGTAAGGGCGACGCGCTGCGCGAGAAGCTGAACGCCGCACTGGCCGAGATCGTGGCTGATGGCACCTACAAGCAGATCAACGACAAGTACTTCCCGTTCAGCATTTACTAAGCTGCCGGCACTGCGTCGCCCGCCCGGGCGGCGCAGGCTTCTGAGCCCCTATGAATTTCGACCTACACGGATTCGGCCCGGCCCTGGCTGCTGGCACCCTGATGACCATCCAGCTAGCGCTCAGCGCGCTGTGCTTGGGTCTGGTGCTCGGCTTGCTCGGTGCGCTCGGCAAAACTTCCCCGTACAAGCCGCTGCAATGGCTTGGCGGCAGCTATTCAACCATCGTCCGCGGCGTGCCCGAGCTGCTGTGGGTGATGCTCATCTATTTCAGCACGGTGAACGTGCTACGCGAGCTGGGTGAAGCACTCGGCGTCGGCAGCCTGGAACTGAGCCCGTTCGCCGCCGGGGTAATCGCCCTTGGGCTGTGCTTCGGTGCCTACTCCACTGAAGTATTTCGCGGCGCTCTGCTGGCGATCCCCAAGGGCCATCGCGAAGCGGGCCTGGCTCTTGGCCTCTCCAAGACGCGTATTCTCTGGCGTCTGACCATGCCGCAAATGTGGCGTATCGCCATGCCTGGCCTGGGCAACTTGTTCATGATTCTGATGAAGGATACGGCGCTGGTTTCGGTAATCGGCCTGACTGAGATCATGCGCCAAGCGCAGATAGCCGTTACCTCGACCAAGCAAGCGATGACCTTCTACCTGGTCGCCGCCATTATTTACCTGAGCCTGACCATCATCTCCATGATCGGCCTGCACCTGCTTGAGAAGAGAGCCTCACGCGGCTTCGTAAGGAGCACGCAATGAACTGGGAGCTGATTTTAAAATACCTGCCGAAAATGGCTGAAGGCGCAGTGCTGACCCTCGAACTGCTGGCGGTGGCAGTTATCGCAGGCCTTATCCTTGCTGTGCCCATGGGCATCGCCCGCGCATCGCGCCTGTGGTACATGCGTGCCCTACCCTACGGTTACATCTTCTTCTTCCGTGGCACGCCGATGCTGGTGCAGCTGTTCCTGATCTATTACGGCTTGGCGCAGTTCGAGTCCGTGCGCCAAGGCCCGCTGTGGCCTTACCTGCGCGACCCGTACTGGTGCGCGGTGATTACCATGACCCTGCACACCACTGCTTATATTGCCGAGATTCTGCGCGGCGCCATTCAAACCGTGCCGCCAGGCGAGGTCGAAGCGGCCCGCGCTTTGGGCATGTCGCGAACCAAGACCATGCTCTATATCGTGCTGCCGCGTGCGGCGCGTATCGGTCTACCGGCCTACAGCAACGAAGTGATCCTGATGCTCAAAGCCAGCGCCCTGGCCAGCACCGTCACCTTGCTAGACCTAACGGGTATGGCGCGCACACTAAACGCCCGCACGTACGTGAACATGGAGTTCTTCTTCACGGCCGCAGTGTTCTATCTCGTCATCACCTTCGTGCTGATCAACGCCTTCAAACTGCTGGAACGCTGGCTGCGCGTCGACGCCTGCCAGGGCCGCTGATTGCCTGAGGGTTCTAGCCCTCAGGCAACACCCACCATGCCAAACTCTTCGCCGGCTCACATCCTGCAGGGCGCTGCTTTATTGCAGCGTTTCCAGGCACTCGATCGCTTCCTGATTGACCATCAGGCGCTGTGGCGGCCACGCCCCTTCACCCACTACCCAAGCCTGCCTTGGGAAGCCGAGCACCCACAGTTGGCGACCTGGCTCAGGGTGCAAAGCCTGGAACATGCCGAAGCGGCGCATAACCAGCCGCACCTACTGCACGCTCCAGCGCCTTTTCCACAGCTGGCCGCGCAAGCTCATCACTTGAGCCAGATCAGTGAACTAACGCGCTCGCCTGCAAACGCTTTACCCCCACGGTTTAGCGCGGACGTACCCGGCCGCAAATGGCAGCAGATTGATGCCTTCGCGCGCAGCCTGAACTTCACCCATGCACCGCAACACTGGCTGGATTGGTGCGCGGGCAAGGGCCACCTCGGCCGGCGGCTCGCGCATAACGGCGCGGACTTGAGCTGCCTGGAATACGATCCGCAATTGGTCAATAGCGGCCAGCAACTCAGCCATAAGCTCGGCATTCACGCCTCTCATATCGAACAGGATGTACTGGCTGACGACGCCATAGCGCAACTACAGGCCCGCCACACGCCTGTCGCGCTACATGCCTGCGGCGAGCTGCACATGCGCCTGCTGCAACTGGCCAGCCAAGCAGGCTGCCAGCAGTTGGCTGTTGCGCCCTGCTGCTACAACCGCATCAGCACAGCGAACTATCAGCCCCTATCGATAAGCGCTCAGGCCTCAACGCTGCGCCTATCGCTCGACGACCTCGGCCTGCCGCTGAGCGAAACGGTAACCGCTGGCGCACGGGTACGCCGCCAGCGCGATCAGTCCATGGCGCGTCGCCTGGCCTTCGATCTACTGCAACGCAAGCTGCGCGGTATTGATGAGTACCTGCCAACACCGTCGCTACCGGCGACCTGGTTGGACAAGGCCTTTGCCGATTACTGCCGCGACCTTGCCGCACTCAAGCAACTGCCCGTGCCGGGCGCAGAGGATTGGCAACAGTTAGAGCAACAGGGCTGGCAGCGCCTGAGCGAGGTGCGCAACCTAGAACTGCTGCGCGGCCTGTTCCGCCGCCCACTGGAACTTTGGCTGCTATTGGACCGCTGCCTGTTCCTGCAGGAGCAGGGTTACAGCGTGCGCCTCGGCACCTTCTGCGCTCCCCAGCAAAGCCCGCGCAACCTACTGCTGCTCGCCGAGCGCTAAAAAGTTGCCCACAACTTCTGTGGATAACTCTGTTGACAGATTCTGAGCAAACCACGCAAACGCCCGTCGCTGAACGCCCTCAATCACCTGCGCATTTTTTAACCTGAAAAATATATTCAGAAAAAACATGCACTTATAAAAATCAGCGAACCAGCGCACAAAGTCCGCGCACATCCACAGCAAACGCACTGCGTATGTGCATAAGCCTATTGCCGCTAATAACAATACCTGCAGAAAACTATGCTCACCCCCCTTTACTCCAGCAAATGAATCTATATAATGCGGCCCTCAAACGCCGGTATAGCTCAGCTGGTAGAGCAACTGACTTGTAATCAGTAGGTCCCGGGTTCGATTCCTGGTGCCGGCACCATACAAATCAAAGGGTTACGTGAAAGCGTAGCCCTTTTTTGTGCCTGAAATCTGGCTCGGGGTAGGATTGGGGTAGGGATTTGACACCCGATGACCTGCTGGTTAGAAAAAGCCAGCACGAACCAAAGTACCGTTCGTCGGGAAATACGCACAACTAAGACCACCATGCGATGCATTTTCTTTATGCGACAACATCGCAAGCCGACTTTTTAGCCATCTTGAAGAGCATTCATGGTGAAGACCTTTTTCGTCCGGATACCGTAAAGTAGGGTCTTGCACAGCCAATGAGAGCTGAATAGTGTGAATGGGCGGGTCAACAAACCAGACTCCAGGATCACTAGCACCATGAAGCAACTTGTTATGGTGGCTGTATGCGGGGCGCTTCGGCGCGCTGAGTTCCTAGAGTCTCGGTCTACCAACCTGCATACAGCCGCCACCCTCTCGTTTGGTAGCGAGTAATGGCGGCCTCTAAAACTCTAGAGGTCACCCTATGCACCAGAGCAACTCATCCCCGGGCTTTACACCGCTGCATGCCGCCGAGCACGACAGCCTGCTTGGCTATCGAAGCGATGCCCAAGCCGCCGAACTCTATGACGAAGCCACGCAACGACAGCACGCTGTCTTAGGCCTACTCTGCGCGCTCAGTGGCACATCCATTTTGAATGAGCTTTCAGACGAGCCATTAGGTGGATGCATACAAGCAATTCGACTTCTGTGCAGCGATGCAGCAGGACTGTACTCAGCGGCATGGGAGAGCATGCAGCGAGGCACCACCTAAAAAAGAGGGTAGGGAGCACTTCGAAGACACGCCCTCACTTGGAGCCCAGCACCAGAGCAATATTCGGAGCACACCACGGTGCGAACCTCGTGTCCATTTTCAAGAGGGGCGAAGGTGTTACTCACCTGCCCCTTTCGAAACCGAAAGTTCATTTTCAAATCGCTGCACAAAATCAACCAAGCCGATATTCAGCGCAAGGCAGATATCGCGTAGCTGAACAAGATCAAGCCGGCGCAACCCCCGCTCGATATCGCTCGCGAAAGACTGCGGACGCTCAAGCGCCTGAGCAAACTCCGACTGGGTCAACCCAGCCTCCACCCTGCACTGCTTCAGCAGCCTGAGCAGAACCAAGTTCTCATCTCGATACACCGACTTTTCCAACGGGGCAACCTCACAGCTTGACAGCATACGAGGGTATATCTAATCTACAGATACCTGATTTACGGATATTCAGATTATTTTGATTATCCCCTCACCAAGGAACACCTCAATGAACGCTACGACACAACTCTCCTCCCCAAGCCCGAAGCTTCAGCTCACGCTAAACAAGCAAACGCTACAAATCGATATGGAGCTGAACGCTCTACTCACCTCAATCGGCGCACCAACCGACTTGGCCCAGGTTGCCGGTACGGCATGGGAAAGCGAGCTCCTGATCGAAGAGGACGCTGAATCTAAATCCACGTTGTACTACCTGCCAGCCCGACTGATTCCAGCATTCATTGATCAGATTCTTGATCAACTGAGCGCTGCGAGCCGTGCGGAGGCCACCCAGCTCAGGGATGGCTTCCGTGCTGTAGAGGCAAACGCCAACAAACTCATTACGCTGACGCAGACCAGCAGCCCCGAGGTGCTCAGCGTCATGCAGCAGTTGATGAACAGTGCCCCGGCCAGCCATGCCCTGCACGAACTCATCGCTGCGCAATTTAAGCGCTCGACAGCCCTTGCCCCGAACCCAGCCACCCAAGGGGTTCAGTAATCCGATGCGCACATCCAAAATCAAAATCCAGGGGCTGACGATTCCTTATCTGATCGACAGCGACAATGAGCGCTACTGGCCAATGCGGTCGATATGCGAAGCGATGGGGCTGAACTGGCACTCTCAAGCGGCCAAGCTGCATCCGCCCCGATACAGCCCTCGCGAGCATGATGTATCCCTGCCAGGCCAACCGCTTATGAAACGGGCGCTGTGTCTACCACAGTCAGAGTTCGAGTTTTGGCTGAAGAGCTTGAGTTCACGCAAAGTGTCCCCAGCCGTTCGGCGGCACCTTGACCAGTTGCGTACTCACTTCTTTGGTGGAACACCGACTGTGGAGGAACAGCCCCAAGTGCCAAAAACAGCTGCTGCGCCAGTAGTCCTGAGCCGAATTCTGAACTGGCGAGCGCAACAGGCCGATCCAGCTAATCGGCCGGATTTGCTCAAGCAGATGGCCAACCAATTCCGGGGAGTTAACGGTTTTGGAATTGAGGAGACCCAAGACCACCAACTACGTGCAGCAGTCGCCTCTCTCAGCTCGATCATCTATCAGCATGATCGCTCGAAGACGCCGAGTCAGATGCCGATTTCGCTGCGTGTCGATGCGATCATCAAATCCATTGTTGAGGTTCGCAAACAGCATTTGCCTGATGCGGACTTCGCCGCCCTGCTCTGTGGCATCGACTTGGAGCAGCAGCATCGTCAGGCCTGCAGCATGCAGCAGACGCAGTGAGAGGTAGTGGGCAGCTAGCTGCCCCAGCTACTACCCGAAACATTACCAGTCATCCCCAGGGGATGCAGATTGATCAGCCATGAGTTCACTGAAAGAAGTCACAGAGCTACTGTACGCAGCGGGAGTGCCCATGCCTGGCAGCTCCATGTCAGACGAAGAGGCGCTCAGCTATGCCCGAAAGAACTTCCCCTACGGGAACTTTTGCCTAGTCCGTGATTGGCTGTGGCTCGATATAGAGACCACCGGCGCTCAACGCCACGCGCTGGAGAAAACACAACGGCAGCCGGCTTTGATCTATGCGCACCAAGTAGTTTTCGACAGCGAGCGACGATGGGATGTGGACGACTTCGTGAGGACTTCGCTACTGCATCAGTTCAGTAAGGGATTTCATTTCAAGACGCTCAACTCGGTGTACTTATTACTGGGGCCCGGCTCCCGCAAGCGTGCCAGTGCCAACACCATTGCATGCCTGATTTAAGCAATGAAGTAGCCGGATGCGGATTCATCTTCTGTCAGATTTGCACCTCGAATTTTAGCCTTTAGAGCCGCCCGCCATGGATGCTGATGTAGTAGTGGTCGCAGGCGGCCTTCATATCAAAGAGAGAGCAACCCGGATGAGGAACAGCGCTGCGCCAGTATCTTGAGGAAACCCTACTGTCTCGGAATAGGCTGGAAAACGGTCATGGCGATACCGAACTGTGAATAAGCCCTGCTTCCCTAGAGAGTTCAAAGCCTCATCGTGAGGCCAGCACAGTCGGAGCATATCAGTCCGAATCTGGACGGATGCAGCCTGTCGTAACGGCTTCTCATGTTTGCTCTCGCGAGCAAATGAGTGCAATTGCATATTGGCAACAGCTCCATCCGCACGAAAGCTGTTTGCCCCGAAGACATAGCCTAATATCGCAGTGGCAACCCTAGGTGTGTCGCAAGCTCGTGCGGCGATACAAATCTTGTGTCGCATGCGCTAGCCGCGATACACCCCGCTTGTCGCAGACTCGGTTTACGACACCCTGGGAGTGCCGCCGGGTACCGGTGCGATACACCTAGTCTGTCGCCAACAAGCGCTGCGATACGATAACCATGTCGCATGCAGCTGACTGCGATACACCCCGCATGTCGCAGCTGCGGTTTGCGACACACTTACTGTGCCGCATGCGGCATTAGCGGTGCCTGATCAGGCACCGAAAGCAGCCGGAAGTGGCACAATCACTGCCACCTCTGACGCAAAGAGTGCCCAAACTGGCACTGCTTTTATTGGTTATATTTCGATATAAAAACCATACGAATCAAGTATTTATATTAAAATTATGCAACCAAAAACCCGACCGATAGCAAGCATTTTTAAATGCATCGATTGTCCATGCATCTCCGCTTGCGGGCTTCGTGCTGCCGAGCTCGCTCCTTCAGCGCCACAGGCGCTGGCTGCTTTTTGATTTTGATGACAAAAGGCTTGCGTGCGCTTTTGCTCACGGCGCACGCTGAATACAGATGAGGCGTGTCGCGTGAGTGAGAGCGCGCACCTCTTACTCGCGGCGCGAGTAAGAGGGCGTTGGGGCAGTTCGGACGGAACGAGAAAAAACGAAGCGAAGGCGTAGTGCATTTCAGTGTAGGCCGAGCTGACACAACGCCTTTCGCGAAGCGGCTTAGCTTTGTCATCAAAACAACAAGAAGAGATGACGACGATGCAGCCAGATACCTTGAAGAAGTACCAAACCAGAGCCCGAAATTTCTACCTCAAACACTGCGGTTCAGATGCCCCAGATTCGGCGCAGATCTGCGCGGCTTTGCTTGCATGCGCCGGCGAATACCGCCCCAACTCATTCAGCACACTCAAAAACTCGCTGATGAATGATCAGTTCGCTCGAGGCAACAGCAACACAGCGACTGCAATCAGAAAGCTGATCAATCCGGTCACAGCACCTAATAGTAAGATGACCAGAAAACCCAAGCTGAAACAGATTCGTAAAGTCCCCTTCCAAGACTTCAAAGCTCTGTACAAGCATCTTCATGCCGGGGGTAATCTCGATGAAGCCGCTTCGCTTGTCCTGGCGAACTGCATAGGCGTGCGTCCTTGTGAGATGCGCATAATCTCTGTAACAGGGAATCAGGTGAAAATTATCGGGGGCAAAAAATCCGCCAAACTACACCGTGGTGCTGACCGAACCCTAGTGATAAACAAACCCAACATTCTGAAATTGATTGAATGGGCCGCACACAGGATGTCGAAGTGCCCGCGAACCAACACGGCTATTCGAGATCGACTTCGCCGGGAGTCACGAGCGCTATGGCCAAGGCGCAAGCAGGTTCCGACACTGAAGAGCTTTCGACATCAGATGGGCTCCATCCTTAAGGCTTCTGGCGAAAGCCCAGAAACCCAGGCGTACGTAATGGGACATCAGTGCATCAGGTCACTGAGCGTTTACGGGGATAGCCGACTGGGAGCAGGTATGAAGGCGTACGTTCGCCCCGCCGACAGTGCTGACCTGACGAGCATCCGCCAGCCACAGAAGTCCCCAAGATACGGACAAGGAAGCAGTCTGGGGATGATCGAGTTTCCTGCCGCAACTAGGGGACATTGGTATACCGAGATGAAAAACCGCCGCAACGAGAAAACCCAGCGCGTACCGTAGCGGCATTGTTGAGTTAGGTTCATCGGCGAAGATGCACCCTAGTCTGCCTTCGGCCAGTCCAACTATGTTTAGGAATGTGATGTGATCCGAGTCCCCGTCCAGCATTTCCTGTGATTGGAGGCTACTCATGAAAAAGTCCAGTTCTGAGCGTCATGGCCTGCCGGTGATTCATGAGCGCGCAGCCGGTATCGACATCGGCTCGCGCTTCCATATCGTGGTGGTACCCGCCGACATCACTGAGGAACCGGTGCAAACCTTCAAGGCGTTTACCGCTGACGTGGAACGCATGGCCAATTGGCTGGTTGATCTCGGGATCACTACCGTGGCGATGGAGTCGACCGGGGTGTATTGGATTCCGGTCTACGAGATTCTGGAAAGCCATGGCCTGCATGTCGTGCTGGCCAATGCACGGGATGCACGCGCAGTTCCTGGACGCAAAACCGACGTCAATGATGCGCAATGGAACCAGCGTCTACATGCCTGTGGCTTGCTGCGTGCCAGTTTCCATCCTGACCGGGAGATTGCCGCGTTACGCAGTTATCTACGCTTGCGGGAACGCCACCTCGATTACGCCGCTGCGCATATCCAGCACATGCAGAAGGCGCTCACTCACATGAATCTGCAGTTGCAGCATGTGGTCGCCGACATTACCGGGGCTACTGGCATGCGGATCATCCGTGCGATTGTCGCCGGCGAGCGAAACGCTGCGACACTGGCGACCATGCGCGATACCCGCTGCAAGTCGAGCGTAGAGACCATCCAGAGTGCTCTGATTGGCAACTACCAGCCGGAGCATGTGTTTGCCTTGGCACAGGCACTGGCTATGTACGATGCCTATCAGGCACAGCTCGAAATCTGTGATCAGCAGATTGCCCAGAGCCTGCTGCGGCTCTCCCAGCAAAAGTCCCTACCCAGCGAGCCACTCCCCAAACCACGTCACCGCACGCGACAGCCGAATGCGCTCAACTTCGACGTACGCACTTTGCTCTATCAACTGATTGGAGTCGACCTGACCCAGATCCATGGTATCGGCCCTTACTTGGCGCTGCGTCTTGTGGCGAAGTGCGGCACTGACCTGAGTCGCTGGCGTACTGCCCATCACTTCACCTCTTGGCTGACCCTGGCACCTGGCTGCCGGATCAGCGGCGGCAAGATGCTGTCAGCGCATACGCGCAAGACCAAGAACCGGGTTACCGCACACTTGCGCCTGGCCGCGGTGACCATCGGCAAAACAAATACGGCATTGGGCGCCTTCTACCGTCGCTTGTCTGCGCGCATCGGTAAGGCCAAGGCAGTGACAGCTACCGCTCGGAAGATCGCCATCCTGTTCTACAACGCGATGCGCTTCGGTATGACTTATCAGGATCCAGGTGCCGATCACTATGAACAGAAGTATCGGGAACGCGTAGTAAAAGGATTGCACCGTCGAGCAGCCGAGTTTGGATTCACGCGACAGGCTGCCGAAGGTGTTTCTTAGAAAGCGTCGGCCTTCTTTGCCCGGGAACTGAAGTGAGCCAGCGGCTGGTTCAGCAGTTGCAACAGGAGGCCATCCCCGCGCACCAGGTTTGCCAGGTGCTGGGCATCAGCTGTTCCGACTACTACGAAGCCAGGCAGCGTCAGGCGCGTAACAAGACCCTGTGTCCGACCAGCGTCCATCTCAAGGCCGTGTTCCACGCCAGCGGTGGTGCCTACGGCAGTCGACGGGTGCAAGTGGCGCTGGCTGCCCGGGGCCTGACGATCGGCCGTTACCGCGTACGTCGCTTGATGCGCCAGCATGGCCTGCGGCCGAGCTGGAAGCGCAAGTTCGTGCATACCACGGACAGCCGCCACAACCTGCCAGTGGCCGAGAACATTTTGGATCGTCAGTTCGAGCCGGCCGCGCCCAACCGGGCCTGGGTGTCGGACATCACCTACATCCGCACCGGCACGGGCTGGCTGTACCTGGCAGCAGTGCTCGACCTGTATTCGCGCAAGGTGATCGGCTGGGCCATGGCACCGACCATGCCGGCTGAACTGGTTTGCACCGCGTTGCAGATGGCCATCGAGCAACGCCAACCGCCCGCGGGGTTGAGATCGCGGCAACCAGCGCCGACTACCAGGCGTTGCTCCGTCGGTATGGCCTGCGCTGCAGCATGAGCCGCAAAGGTAATTGCTGGGACAACGCGGTGATGGAGCGCTTCTTCCTCAACCTGAAGATGGGGCGTTTCTGGCAGCGCGACTACGCCAACCCAGCCGAGGCCGTCCGCGACGTGACCGACTACATCGTGGGCGTCTACAACAGCCGCAGACTTCACTCCACTCTGGGCTACCAGCCACCCACCACCCACCGTCTATGAACGGGAATCGACTGGCAAAAAACTTATCTCGGTGTCCGGAAAAATTTGACCACTACAGACAGCTTGAGCCCTTCGGTGCGATGTGGCTACAGCCCGAAGAGCCGAAAGTAGCGCTGCACGCTGCTCTTGGAAGTGCCGGTTTCAGCGGCTACCCGTGCCCACGCTCAAGTGCGTCGAGCCATCTGCCGGTTGGTATGCAGCGTTGTGTTGATCAAGTGTGCCACGCGTTCGTTGTCGATCGTACGCGGTGCACAGGGGCGCACGCCGTCGTAGAGACCGGCAATGCGCCGTTCGATGAAGCGCGAACGCCATTTACCCACAGTGGCCTGGGTTATCCCCAGCCGTTCGGCAATTACCTTGTTCGACTCACCATCGGCACTGCTAAGGATGGTGCGCGCCCGAGTGTTCTGTGCCACTGGGAGAGAGTGGCTGCGGACGAACGACTGCAGTTGCGAGCGCTCGCCCTCACTCAATACCAATTCAGCCTTCGGTCTGCCTGTTCTCATCGCGGTATCTCCGCCCCCAAGACACTGCAATGACAGGCACAATTAAGGCCAAATATTCTTGGGACAGAACACTAGATCATGGGAACTGTGGCCAGCCCCTGAAGCCAGGCGGTAACGAACAGCCGTAGGGCGTGTAATGGCAACCAGGGGGAGAAATGGCTTTGGTATAGGCGTAATGCGCCGGCTCTGCCAACAGCAGAGCCGAGAACAGCGCGATGGCAGCCAACGTGAAAAAACCTGCAGCAATTATTTTTATTTTCATTGTTTTTCCTCAAGCGGCAAGAAAAAAATCTTTCATCCCAAACCCTTGCGATACAGCACTCGGGTTTTCGCTTCAGCCAATCCTTTTCCATCTTGGTTCTGATGAGTCCTAGTGGGGCTCACCATCAATGCTGCAAGGCTTTAGCAACGGGTCGTTTGAGGGCAGTGAGAACGACAGTGGGCCGTAGTCCATGAGTTCTACCCCGCTACCCGCGCCGTCCGAGTCGCCGATTCATTACTGGTGCGCTAAAAAGATGCGCAGGGTCGTCATTCGAATTCCTTTTCGGCCCGGGAGAAACACAGGCTCCGGCTCTGCAGCAATGGCCACAGTCGCTTAGGGCGCACTCACAGCCGTCGTCAGCGCCAATTCATCAAGATCGATAACTACACGGCTCACATAGAATTCGGCACCGCCATTAGCACGCGACTTGCTCTGTTGCAGCTGGCCGCGCACGAATTGGTAGTTGCGATAGATCGCGCCAAGGGTCGCCGAATGCTCTGTGTGCAAACGCAGCAGTTGGGAAAACCGGTTCTCGATGCCCTGATCGAGCTTCTGTAGCTGTTCAGGCGACATCAGGAACTGCTCCTTATCCACCATCGCGTAATGGCGTAGCTCATAGTCGAACAACAAACTGGCTAGGGCACGGCTCTGATCAGTGAACATCACAGCGGTCGAATCAGCCGGAAAACTGCTCTGTTCTTGTGCGTAAGCGACATCAGCGGCCCGCTGCAGCTGCAGGACACGGACTATCAGTTGCCGCACCAGATCGGGATAATCTTTCTTCTGCTCCGAAGTCTTGCCAGCGAGCTGATCAAGTAGCTGCTGTATGCCCTCGACCGGCTTGACCAGGTCGGCTGGCTGTCCAAGCTGCCACACATCTGCTTGCATCGCCCACAAATGGTTGTACATGGAGCTGAGCAGGCGCGGATCCGGCGTTCGTTCTTGCGGGTTGAAATAAAGCATGGCGCTCGCACAGAAGAGTTGTCCGCGACTGTGAAACTTACTCAATTGCAAAGCAGTGCGCTCATCGGCCCAAGCCTGGGAGATCGAGAAGATTAATAGCAGCACAGAGAGCATCAGTTTGGTTCGCATAAATCCACCTATAGTTTTTGTTATACAGGCCATGCTGCCAATCACGGATGACTCACCAAATCATGGCGACATAAATGGTGAAGAGCCTCCCGAGCCTAACGCCGCTCAAATGGTGAAACGCCCTACGATGGTCCGTAGGGCCTGCGCGGCCTCATCAAGATCCTGGGCGACGTCGGCAGTGCGCCCGCCCGCCACACAGTTTTCCTCACTCATATGGGCGATGGCCTCGACGCGGCGCGAGATGTCCTGAGCGGCACGGTCCTGCTCGGTGAGCGAGGCCGATACCTCGGCCACGGAGTTGGCGACCCGACTTGTGTTGTCGCAGATCTCATCAATGCGCCTGGCCGTCTCCTCGGACATGCCCCGAGCCCCTTGAGCGCGACCGACAACCGCACCCACCGTTCCGACTGCGCTGCGTGCGGAAGCCTGCATGGCCTCGACCATCTGGCCGATATCATGGGTCGAAGCTGAAGTACGCTCAGAGAGCCTCCTCACTTCATCGGCGACAACCGCGAAACCACGCCCTTGGTCGCCAGCGCGGGCGGCCTCGATGGCAGCATTAAGTGCCAACAAGTTGGTCTGTTCTGCGACCTCCTTGATGACCTTGAGGATTCCAGAGATGCTTTGGGACTCCCGGCCGAGTGCACCGACAGCTTCTCCTGCCAAGGCAATCTCATGGGCCACCTGCTCCATTTCACGCGCAGTCCGACCGACAATCTCAGCGCCGACGTTCGCAGCCGTGCGAGCTTCGCGCGAGCGCTCTTGAACGTCACGGCTGCTGCCAGTGATGTGGCCGATGCTCACCGTCATTTGCTCGATCGCCGTTGCCATGGCCGTGGCCGCCTCACTCTGAACACTGGCCGACTCGGCGACCTGGCGCGACACGGCTAATGCCCTTTCGGCAGCATCGCCGACCGTCTCGGTGCTGGCGGTAACCTCGCTCAGAGACTGCTGAATAAACGCCAGCAGATGATTGAAGGCCATCGCGGCTTGGGCGGCTTCGTCATTACCCTGAACAGCGGCCCGCAGGGTGAAGTCATTGCTTTCGGCCACTCTGGAAACGGTAGAGCGAATTTCGTGGAGCGAGGCGATCACGCCGCGGGCAATGAAGATTCCCAATACGGTCACTACGGCAACGGCAATAGCCAGGATGGTGAGGGTGATCGTACGCGCGCTGGCAATCGAGCGGTCTGCAGCTTCGCGCGATGCTTCGGCCGCGGCAATGTTTATCTCGCTCAATTTTGCCAACATAGGGCTCAGTTGATTCGCCACATAGCTCCAGTCCCGCGTGCTTGATGCAAACATCATGAAATCGCGCTCCAGCGATGCCCAGTCCTCAACGGTGGTTAGTGCCTCTGTCAAAGCCAATTGCTGGTCGTCGATGTGCCGATTGCTATTCCAGATCTGTTTGATGTTGTCCCACAGCGCCACTTCCTCGGACGTCTTCGGCAGCCGCTCGTAGACTTCAAACGCGCGCTCAGCCACCTGATTCGAGTCACGCGCCTGGGTCAACGCGTCGGTGAAGATAGCTTTCGCCTCCTCGATCATCGGACTCTTGTCATACATGTTTGCGTACTGCTCGGGCCTGAAGCCGACGCCGTCCTGCATGGCTCTCGCGGCCTCAAGACGCGACGCACGCAACTGAGTCAGCGCACTGACGGCTGGCAAACTGCGGTCACTAATAGCGTGCAAGGCGCCCCCAACCTGGCGAACACCCAACCAACCGCAGAGCCCGACGAGGACCAGCGCCCCGACAGCACAGAACACGAGCAGGTAAAGCTTGATGCGAACGGACAGGTGGCGCATGTGAAGTCCTCTGTTGGGCAACTCCGTGGCGGGTTGCAATCACGGGCTACAGGTGGAGCTTCCCGCCGTTACGACTGGTTTTGGCGATCCCATCTTATTAATGTGCACTAAACCTACCGCCCACCCGCTGCTCAGGTCTGTCGCTGCTAGGCGTTATCGTCACAAGACAGCACGACGTCCTGCTACCGATCCAGCTCTCAGCAACCTTTGAACGTCGGCTTGCGTTTCTCCAAGATTGCATTGACCCCTTCACGATGGTCGTCGGTCAGATGGCACAAGCCCTGGGCGGCGGCAGAGAACTCCATCAGTGCCGGGTAGGAACTGTCGCGCCCCTGGCGCAAGAGGCTCTTGGCCATCCGCAATGTCTGCGGTGGCTGCTCGGCGATGCGCTCCGCGATCGCAAAAGCCTCGTCGAGCAGACGCTCATGCGGTACCACCCTGCTGACCAGGCCCCACTCCGCAGCGGTTTCGGCATCGATCACCTCGCCCGTGTAGAGCATCTCCGCGGCCCGGCTATACCCCACCACACGCTGTAACAGCCATGCGCCGCCATCACCGGGGATGAGCCCCACCTTGAGAAAGGTCACCCCGAAACGCGCCCGTTCGGATGCGATACGCACATCCGCCAGACAAGCGATGTCGCATCCCAAGCCGATTGCCGGTCCATTCACGGCCGCCACGAGGGGCACCTCCAGCTCGTACAGGGCACGGCTCAGCACATGGATTTCTCGCCGGTACTTCTCTCGAATGGCGGTTCCGCCGCCGCCGAAGACACCCTCGCCGGCAAGCATGGCCTTCACGTCGCCACCCGCCGAGAACCCGCGCCCCTCTCCAGTGAGCACGGCGCAGCGAATGGCAGGATCGCTGGAAATCTGCTCGCACACACGACGAATGACCTCGCCATCGCCAACCGAACCGAGGGCGTTCATGAGTTCTGGACGATTGAGACTAAGCAGCGCGACGGCACCTTTGATTTCCAGTTTCAGCAGTGGCATAGTTGATTCCATTAATTGACTATATATCATTTTTCTGGATTATCACTCTCCATGCCGAACAAATCAACTGCTGACTCACAAGAAGCCGAGATAGATAAAACGCTCGTTATGGAGCCACCGCCGCCCACACTGGAGCAGCTTCTCTCACTCGATCAAATGACCCGAAATCAGTTCTCTTGCGCTCAACACCAGACCAATCGCAACAACACCCTGTATGGCGGACAGTTGATCGGGCAAGCCCTGGCTGCAACACAGGCCACCGTAGCGAACCTCCGCCCGCACACCATGCAGTTGTGCTTCCAGAGCCCAAGCAGCGCCTCGAAAGCGGTTCGCTATCGGGTGGAAGACACACTTGATAGCCGTTCTTTCTCGACCCGTTCCGTCGTGGCCCTGCAGGATGCGACTATCCTGCAGGGAATCGCCTCGTTCTGTGGCGAGGAACCGGGCTACGAGCACGCGCAAGCCTGGCACGCCGAGCCGCCCCAGCCAGAAACCTTGCCCACACTGGAGCAGCTCATGCGGGACTATGGCGCGCGTGTGGGCGAGCATGGCAGCGGGCGCCTGCGCTGTTACCCCCAGATCGACGTTCGTCCGATCGACGCCGAACAGCATCTACTACTCACGCCCGGACCTGCGTGCTGCCGATTCTGGATACGCGCACTGCTGCCTGCGGATGCCAACGACGCCCTTCGCTACGCGGCGCTGGCGTTCCTTTCGGATTATCTCCTGGTGAATGCCGCGCTGATTCCGCACGTAACCCAACTACCGGCGCGCCGCCTGTTCGTGGCCAGCCTCAATCACACCCTGCGGTTCCACCAGCCGTGCGACCCCAGCGACTGGCTGCTTTACGAAACGCACAGTCCCTGGGCTCACGGCGGGCGCGCACTCATTCAGGGCCGTTTCTATACTCGCAACGGGATGCTCATCGCCTCGACCGCCCAGGAGGCGTTGATCCGACAGATGGCTAAATAGGCCGCAAGCCGTGACTCTCAAGCGAAAGGAGAACAAACGAGACAACAGACGCTGAACATGATCATGCTTCCTGTAGCCGATCTCGACCGTACCCGGCAGTTCTATGAACAGGGTCTGGGCTGAGTAACCAGAGACGGCAAACAAAGCCGCACTTCGGTCAAATATCTCGCCAGCGGCATTCTGGTGACGATGATCGATCACACCTACCTGATGGGCGAAAGCGGATTACGCGAGGGCAGCGGCAATCTCGGGGTCGTGCTGGTCGTCACTCCCGAGAGCGTCGAGCACGTCGACAGGATCGCCGCCAACGTGCTGACCGCTAGCGGCACTATCACAAGCGCCGCCCGCTTTCGTGACGGAGGCCTGTACACCTTCTACTTCGCCGACGCTGACGGCAACTCATGGTAGGTGGTGCGGGCACCGCAATGAGTTTTCGGCCTTAGTGTCGACTCCCCGCCAGCGGCCAACGCCCACCGCCCACCGCCGATCCTATAGGCATGACTGAAAAACGGGATTCAGCCCAGCGAGTCGCTGGGCTGATCCCGCGATGCCGGCCCTGAACGGCGATCCAGCAACGCCAGGAGCAAAAGCGCCAACGCCACTGGCACTAGCGCAACGCCAATTCCATTCATCGAGCCAGGGCTGGCCTTGTCCGTGAAGACCCAGGCGCCAATGCAGGCCGATAGCATGGCACCGCCATACTGGGCGGTGCGGAACATCCCGGCTACGGCGCCCATTGACCCTGGCGGTCCGAATTCGATGAGGCCTTGTTGGTTGCCTTGGGTGGTCGCGCCCGTCGCCAGCCCCAGAGCGACGGCAATCAGCACAACCAGGAGGCTCGACGGATTGCCGTCCATCGCCAGCACTGCGGGCCCACACACGAGCATTGCCAGCGCGCCGACCAAGTACTGGGTCGACGGCGCTCGGCCGGCCAGTTTCCAGGCGATGATGGACGACACCACCGGCATCGGCAGTAACAGCACGCCGATCAGCGCAGGCGAGAGATTTCGGAAATCCTGCAGCCACTGCGGGAATGAGTAGAACAACAGGTAGGAGCCCAGAAACACCAGGCCCTGCCGCAAATAGACGCACACCAGCGGGCTGTTGCCGGCCAGCATCCTTACATCGATGAACGGCTGCCTCTTATGCCACTCGACCCATACCAATGCCATGGCAAGCAGGGAGAATACCGCGAACAGTGGCCACTGGATTGCCTCCGTGGAGTGGATCAGAAAAACCAGCAGTGCGCTCACGCTAGCACCGAACAGGGCGATACCGGTCAAGTCGAGTCTGGCAAAGGCTACGCGTAGCGACGACCTCTCGCCATCGGGCTCTATGGCCACGAGCACCAACAGACCGGCCACGACGGCCAGCGGCAGGTTGACCACGAAGGTCGCCCGCCAACCGAAACCCTCGACCAGCAGCCCGCCGGCGACCGGCCCCACGGCCACCGAGACGTTCATTGCGATCGACAAGGCCGCGAGCATCCGTGCCGACGGCCTCAACCCCTGTGCATCTGCCGTCTTGTTTAGGATCGCCATCACCGCGGGATAACCGGCCGCAGTTCCAACGGCGAGTATCACCCGCGACACGAGCAGCAGCGTCAGCGTGGAAGCGATGTACCCCAGCACCGCACTCATGCCCACGAGCAGCAACCCGACGAGCAGCATCCGGCGCGGCCCAACCAGATCAGCAATGTTGCCCAACACGGGCTGGGCAATCGCCGAAGCCAGATACAGCGCGGCCACCAACCAGGCCCCGACAGAGACGGGATCGGAAAAATCGCGCTCGATCGATGCGATGGCCGTTGCCAGCATCGTCGAATTCAGTGGATTGAGCGCCACCGCGATCAACAACGCAGAGAGGAAGCCCAGCGTGTAAGAAGCCGACAC
Source organism: Pseudomonas sp. (assembly GCF_046581935.1). GTDB lineage: Bacteria > Pseudomonadota > Gammaproteobacteria > Pseudomonadales > Pseudomonadaceae > Aquipseudomonas. The sequence continues at coordinate 173,632 of NZ_JAYGFK010000019.1, read as the reverse complement.
CGGTGCAACTGCTTCCGGTACCGGTGCTTGCACCACGAGTGCCTCAGGCTGCCGCGCTGCTGGCGCGTCAGGCGCTGTCCCGCCAGCGCAATTCTTTTTTGACATGCAGGTTTCGACTCCTCGGGTTACGCTCTGCGGCGAATCGCTGACCGCAGAGAGCGACCGCCGGCCGGTGCCGGGCTTACTCCCGCGGCTGCAACATCCGCGCTCCGCGCTGGAGGTCTTCCAACGGCGGCTGAGGCAACAGGACCGACCCGCTCTCGCGGCTGGGCAGAATAACGGTGGCGCGGCCCGGTGCGGTGACCTCGCCACGCTGATTGGTCCCGGCAAGTTCGAGTTCGACCACGTGGTGCGGCCCCTCGATACGCTTGTCGACCACGGTACCCGAGCAGATCGTCGCGTCGCCCATGAAGTTGAAGGCCCGCGACTGGCAACTCAGCTTCCACAGCCAGGCGTCGTCACCCATCCAGTTCGTCACCAGGTGGATCAGCCAGCTGGTACGCATCTGGCCATAGTCGTAAGACGTAGGCAGCCCCAGATCTTGCGCCCGATCGTGGTCCCAGTGCACGCGCTGCACCACATCAGGCACCCCGAAGCGGTCGGCCACGAAGAAGGCCGGCATGCGCTGGCGCTGACGCCAGTTGTAGCGCAGCGGGCCGATACCACTACTGCTCAGCCCCAGCCCCATGTGCATCGAGATGATATCCACCATCGTCAGCGGCCCCTTGGCTACCGGCGTCAGGCTGTCACCCACGCAAACGTCTTCCCACCAGCGTTTCTCGATGCCACGGCGCTGCTCGGCCGCATAGACTTCGTCGATGCGAGCGATGTCGTCGGGGGTGTAGGTCTGACGCTGGATGTCGGCGTAGCGCCCGGTCTTCTTGCTGCCCTCGCGCTCGGCGCTGAGGTAGCTCTCTTCGCGCCTGCCCACTGGCAAACCGGCACGGTCGACCCACAGGTCGCTGTAGACCTCCGTCACGGAAACGCCGCCGCTGAACGACGACTTATCGTTCACCTTGACCGCCGACGTGCAGCGCTCGACAAAGAACTGCTCGTCTGGGTAGATCGGCCGCCACCACGTCCAGTCGACACCGGTGTAGTACTTGCCGACGCCACGGAACAAGCCTTTGAACAAGGCCTTCTGTTCGGGGTTCGGCTTCGGCGTGAGGTTGATGCCGGTCGAATGGAGAAACAGCGGATAACCGATCTGGTCGCGCCAGCGCGTCTTGGCAGCATACTCACGGTCGTGCCATAGGGGGTTGTCGTCACCACACGCCCAGGCGAAGTGACTCAGCACATCGGACGAGGACCTCGCGTTGAACGGCTTGTTGTAGGCGAACTTCGGCACGCCGATCTGTTGCTGTGCACGATCGATGTCTTCTTGGGTAATGCGGCCGACTGTATTTTCGACGGCAGCTGTGTTGTCGACGCCCATCATCTGGCTTCCTATGTTGTCGGGTCTGTATGTTCAGGTACCGGTGAAGCTCGGCGCCCGCTTCTCGCGGAAGGCCAGCACGGCCTCCTTGATATCCTGCGTGCGACCGCAACGGGCCATGCCGTAGGCTTCGGTATCGAGAACCATCTCGAGGGGAGCCTGTGCGGACAGGGTCACGTTGCGTTTCATGTAGCGCAATGCCACGCCCGGACCGTCGGCCAGTTGCGCCGCTATGGACAGCGCGGCCTCGGCCAAGTCATCGGGCGCCTCGACGCGATTGACCAGGCCCAGCCCCAGCGCCTCGGCCGCAGCGATTTTTTCGTTCAGATACATCAGTTCCAGAGCCTTGGCCGGACCAACCAGCCGGGTAAGGAACCAACTGATCCCGAGGTCGCCGGACAAGGCCACGTTGGCGTACGCCGTTCGCAGGACTGCGTCGCTCGATGCGATACGCAGATCGCACGCCAAGGCGAGGGCCAAACCCGCGCCGGCTGCGGCACCGTTGATCATGGCGATGGTCGGCTTGGGCATGCTGTGCAACAGGCGTGCGGTTTCCGCGTGATGGCGCAGCTCGTCGGCACGCTGCTCGAGGCCGGGACGAGCTTCTCCCCGCGCGCTGCCGTTGTTCATGTCGCCGCCGGAACAGAAGGCCCGGCCAGCTCCGGTAAGGACGAGTGCGGTCACGCTACGGTCGTGCGCCGCGGATTCGACTGCTTCGCGCAACTGCGCGTGCAACTCCGGGGTGAGCGCATTGAGGCGTTCAGGGCGGTTCAAAGTCACCACCAGCGCCTTGCCTTCACGGCGGGTCAGCAGGATCGGTGGCTCAGCACAGGGCGTCGCGTTATTCATAGAATGCTCAGGAGTCATGGATTGGCCGGACATGGTCGTCCTCGGATAGATTGGCTCGACATAGTCGTCAGGTAGAGCCGCGCATGTGGGCGGCCTCGTCGCGGTTCAAGCCGGCATAGGCGGGAACCGTAAGCAGAGCCGCCAGACCGAGGACGGCAAACGGTGCAGCGAAACTTGCGAGACTCAGTGCATCGGTCGGTGACCATGCAAGGGCGATCCCGGCCAGGCTCACGCCCATGCTCAGACCCAACTGCTGAATCACCGTGGCGAGTGTCGAGGCACGGCTCACCTCCTCGGGCACGATCTCGGCGAAAGCCAGAGGCGTAGCCGCGACGAAGTGAGCGGCGCGCAGGAAACCGAGCAGGAGGAAGGCCGACATGATCAGCCATAGCGGGGTCGCCGCCTGGAACAGTGCAGGGGTCGCGGTCAGTATCGCAACCCCCACTCCACTGGCGATGAGCGTCATGCGGAAACCGAAGTACCGCACCGCGACCATGCCGCCGAAACGCGCGAGCACCGAGCCCACCATCATGGCCATCATCACCGAGCCGGCGCGCAAGGGCGACCAGCCCAGGCCCACTTGCAGCAGCGCCGGCACCAGAAAAGGCGTGGCCCCGAACCCCAAGCGCATCGCGGTGGATCCAATCATGCTGGCCCGATAGGTGCGGCGCGACATCAGGCGCAAATCGAGCACCGGCTTGTCCATGCCTCGGGCATGCGCCACATAGGCCAGGCAGCCGAGTAGCGCGACGCAGGCCACCGCCACCTTCCATGGCCACCAAACCCGAGGCATGCCCAGCAACTCGGCGAGCGCGACGAAGGCAACGATGGAGATGCCCGCCAGGACGAATCCGGAGGTATCGAAACGCCCCGGATGGGGATGACGCAGGCGAGGCACCAGGCGCAGCACGGCATACATGCCGACGAGACCGACCGGCAGATTGATCAGAAATATCCAGCGCCAGTTGGCCACTTCGAGCAGCACACCGGCCAGGGGCGGCCCCAGCAAAGGTCCGACGATGGCGGGGATGGTAAAGGCATTGATCGCCTTAACCAGGCGCTCGCGCGGCGTGGAGGCGACCACGATCAAACGGGCAACCGGCACCATCATGGCCCCCCCCAACCCTTGAATGACGCGCCCGATCACCAATACGGACATGGAGTCGGACAACGCACACACGAGCGAGCCGATCATATAAATCTTCAGCGCATTGACGAAGACCCGGCGCGCCCCGAAACGATCGGCCAGCCAACCGCTTGCCGGCACAAATACCGCCATGGTCAGCAGGTAGGCGGTCAGTGCCAACTTCAGCGTGACGACGTCCATGCCGAAGTCACGCGCCACCGCCGGCAACGCCATTCCCAGCGCGGCCGTATCGAGCAACTCCATGAACAGCGCGCTAGACAGCGCGACCGGCAGCCAAGGCGAAACCGGTGGTGACGGCTCCTCCAACCGCACCGAACTCCCCGCCTTCTCGAGATTGACCTCGACGGCGGGATCGACCTGCGCGGGGTCGTAGCTGTCCTGTGGACCGCGGTCGTTCATCGCGAGCGCCCCCCCATATCCCAGCCGCGGATCAGCGCAATACCCATTCGCCGCCCTTGACCTTGGTCGGTTCGACTTCGGTCGCGATCGGCTTGCCGATCTGGATGTACTTCAGTGCATTGCTCACCGCTTGAGCGCGCGGAAGGCTCTGCGCCTCCCAGATGGCGCGGATCGACCCCTGCACCGCCACCGGATGCCGCGCGGCAATCTGCGCCGCGAGTTCAGCTGCGCGCGCCCACAGGCGATCGGCACTGGTCACTTCGGTCACCAGGCTGATGCGCAAGGCCGTCTGGGCGCTGATGCGCTCGTCATCGGCGAGCAGGACCATACGGGTGATTTCCTGCAGCGGAATGCGCCCCATCGATCCGATCGGTTCCACTGCGGAGATCTTGCCGAACTTGAGATGGGGGTCGAAGAAAGTGGCGTCCTCCGAACAGATGGCGATGTCCGCCTCGTTGAGCCAATAGAAGGCTCCGCCGGCAGCCATCCCGTGAACCGCCACGATCAGGGGCTTCCACACCTTGTTGCTCTTCGGCCCGAGCCATTCGCCCGGATCGTCCTGATCGAAGGGAGCCTCCTCTTCACCGGGCGCGCGCCAGCCTTCCTTGACGTCGACGCCGGAGCAGAACGCCCGCCCGGGCGCCGCACGCAGGACGCACACGCGAACGGCCGGCTCGGTGCGAACTTCGCTCCACAGCTGACGAAACTCCTGCACCATCGTCCGGTTGAAGCAGTTGAGCTTTGCCGGCCGATTCAAGGTGATGGTGGCAACACCGTCGGCAATCTCCAGCAAAATGGTCGAATAGTCGGTCATCATATCTCCAGGTATTCAGGTCTCGATCGGCCCCGTCAAAGGCCGAGCAGCTTCTTCAATTCGGGCCGGCTGACCTTCATCGAGGCCGTGCGCGGCAACTCGTCGACGAAATGAAAGACCTTGGGAACCATATAGGCAGTCAGGTGCTCACGGGCAAAGGCATTCAGAGCCTCGGCTGTTGGATGGGCCTCGCCGGGTTTCATCTCGATCGCAGCCACCGGAACCTGTCCCAGGCGCGGATCGGGCGCGCCCACCACGGCAGCATCGCGCACCCCCGGATAGCGCCGCAGCACCACCGCCACTTCATCGGGAAGGATCTTGAAACCGCCCCGGTTGATGGCATCGTCGGCGCGACCATGGAGAAACAGGAAGCCGTCTGAGTCGATCAACGCAAGGTCGTTGGTGATGAACCAGTCGGGACCGAAGCGATCGCACTTGATATGCAGAATGCCCACCTGATCGCTGGGCAGCGCCTCGCCGCTCTCCGCCGACACCACACGCAGCGAGACATCCGAACGGGGCCGACCTACGCTGCGCCGCTTGGTCTTCGCAAAGGCCTTGTGGTCGGCGAGTGTCCAGCCCGCCACGCCGCCGATGAACTCGGCTGCGCCGTAGTCCACCAGGATGGGCACGCCATAGCGCTCCTCGAAGGCGATCTGCATGGCGGGATCCAAGGGTGCGGTTCCGGAGCGGATGGCTCTCAATGAGCGCAGCCAGTCAGCGGGAATCTCCGCGTCCATGATCATCTGGATCATCGCGGGCACGAGACTGGCGGACTTGGGCTGGAAGCGGCGCACCGCTTGCGCCCAGTCCTCCGCCACGAACTTCTCGAACAGCACCACCGGACGCGCCTGGTACAGCGCGAGCAGCAGACCGAAAAGACCTCCCGCATGACTGAAGGGCTTGAACAGCAGCGCCGGTGAAGTCTGCAGCCGCAGCGGCTCCTCGCCGCCGGAAGACTTCTGCTCGCCCGAGCGCAGTGACGGCAGCAGCACCTCCTCCTTCACCGGAATGCGCTTGGGTGCACCGGTGGTTCCGCTGGTCAGGCGCTCCAGGACATAGCCAGGCATCGGCTCACGATGGGGCGGTAGCCCCACCTTGGTCAGTTCCGGCACGGCGGCAACCTGCAGCGACACCTCGCCGGTCACCAGGATGCCCGCCGAGCCGGCCTGCGCGGCGCTCTCGACCGCCCCGAGCACAGACCAGTCGTCGGCATCGCCAATTACCGCCTGCAGGCGCTGCGCTCCCAGTTCGCTGCAGAATGCGGCGGGCGTCAGGTTCGGCCGCAAGGGCACCACCATGCGGCCATAGCGCACGAGTGCGGCAAAGCTAGCCACCGAGGCGGCACGGTTGCGAGCGACCCAGCCGACAGGCGCCGAGCGGTCCACCCCGGCCTGCACGAGCAGCCGCTCCACTTCGTCACCAGCCTGCGCCAACGCACGCCAGGTGACAGGGCCGTCCTTCGTCTCGACCGCCACGGCATCGGGGGCGAGCGAGAAGACTTTCGTGAGGTGTTCGCGCAAATCTGCGCTAGCTGCAACGTCTGTCATGGGCAAGTCCGGTCAAATCTAGTTAAGCGAAAAATGCACTGCACTGCCGCAGAACACCCCCAAAGCAAAATCACAATAACTCACTGATAGTCAGTTTTCAAGAAACGCAAAGCACTATATTCCCCGCCAATACCCTTTGTATAAACTGCGCAATCAGCCGAGTTTCCTTTTTCTAAAATCCATGCTAACCTCAAAATAACTGATCACCTTTCAGTTTTAATGGCGGCACGAAAGGCCGCTCGAACGCAGTCGCAACTGATTAATTCCGGGGCCTCCATGGATCTTTACTTCTCCAAGGCAGACGACGACTTCCGCCAACAAGCGCGCGCATGGCTGAACGACAACATTCCGCAAGAGCGCCGCCCCCATGCGGGCGAAGCCTTGCGCGCCTTCGACACCGACTGGCAGCGCAAACAATTCGAAGGCGGCTGGGCAGGCGTGTCGTGGCCCGAAGAGTACGGCGGACTGGGGCTACCGTTACTCCGCCAGCTCATCTGGTACGAGGAATACGCCCGCTCTGGAGCGCCCGACAATCACCTGTGCTTCGTTGCCCTCAACCATGCTGGCCCCACCGTGATGGCCCGTGGCACAGAGGAGCAGAAGCGCTATCACCTACCCCGGATACTCAAGGGCGATGTCATCTGGTGCCAGGGCTTCTCGGAACCGAACGCAGGCTCCGACCTGGCCAGCCTGAGCACTCGGGCACGCATCGATGGCGACCACTTGGTGGTCAACGGTTCCAAGATCTGGACCAGCCACGGCCACCTGTCGGATTGGCAGGAGCTGCTCGTGCGCACCGCCCCCGATGCGCCCAAGCACAAGGGCATCAGTTGGGTGATCTGCGACATGAAGACGCCCGGCATCACCTTGCGTCCGATCGAGATCATGACCTCGCCCAATCAGGCGCATTTCGTCCAGTGCTTCTACGACGACGTCCGCATCCCACTGAGCAATGTGGTGGGCGACATCAATGACGGCTGGAGCGTGGCGATGTCGACCCTCGGCTTCGAACGCGGTACGGCGCAGATCAAAGATCAGATCCGCTATGCCTACCTCGTCGAGCACATGATCGAGGAGGCCCGCAAGCGGCTCGGTTCCGACTGCCCGCTGTCGCGCGACGAGATCGGCGCACGACTGGCCCAGCTGCGTGCCGACATGGCCGCCGCCCGTGCGATGACCTACATGGTCGTGTCGCGTACCGAGGCCGGCTTACAGGGCTCCGAGAGTTCGATGATGCGGGCAATGGTCGGCGAAGTGCAGCAACGCGCTCGCCGCCTGGCCCTGGACGTGTTGGGTGCCGATGCCCTAGAAAACCGCGAAGACCACGACTGGGTGTACTACTACCTGCGCTCGTTCGCCATCACGATCGCCGCCGGCACCGCACAGATTCAGCGCAACATCATCGGCGAACGCGTACTCGGTCTGCCGCGATAAGCAACCCCTTTTCTTCATCACAATAAACGGAGCGAACCTTGAACCTCCTGCCCTCTTCGGAACAGATCGAGATCGTTGACACGCTGCGCGCCTTCCTTTCGGAGCAGGTGCCGGTCGCCCGGTTTCGTCCTCCCAGCCCTCAAATCGGTAATGGCGATGCCATGTACTGGCCCCAACTGGCGGAGCTCGGGTTCCTCGGCGTCGCCATCAGTGAAGAATTCGGCGGCATCGGACTCGGCGCGCCCGAAGAGATGCTCGTGCACCGTGAGTTCGGTCGCTACCTGGTCTCGCCCGCCGTCCTAGGTTTGACCCTGGGCGCCCAGCTCGCCGCCGCCTGCGGCGCTGCCGAGGTCGTCGAGCAACTGCTCAGCGGAACGACTGCGGTCGGCCTGGCGACGGCGCGCGGACAGGTTCATATCGGTGCCGAATCGAGCGGCGACTTCCACCTGATCGACGGCCTCGACGCCGCCTGGCTGCTGTGCTGCACCGAGCAAGGCGTGGCGCTGTTCAAGCGCGAACAGTTCAGCGATAACGAGCAACTGGTGGGCATGGACAACGTCCTGACGCTCGAGCGCGCGACGCTACGGTCTGCAGCACCCATGCTGTGGCTCGACGGCCAAGAGAGCACGCTCTACCAGCGCGCCCTGCTCCTGGCCGCGGCCTATGCGCAGGGTATGGCGGAGGCCACCCGCGACATGGCGGTCGAATACGCCAAGGTGCGCGAACAGTTCAACAAGCCTATCGGCTCCTTCCAGGCGATCAAGCACATCTGTGCCGACATGGCCATTCGTGCCGAATCCGCGTTGTGCCAGGTCACCATGGCGGCACTGATCATGGCGGAGGACAAGCCGGGTGCCGATTACCACGTGGCCTCGGCGAAGCTGGTGGCGACCAAGGCCGCGCTCGAGAATGCAGCGCAAAACATTCAGGTTCATGGTGCCTTCGGCTTCACCTCCGAGGCGGATGCACATCTGTTCCTGAAGCGCAGCCATGTGCTCGATCAGTTCGCCGGCGACCAGCGTCGCCAGCGGCAACGCCTGATCGAAATGCCCTTCCCCGACGCCGCCTGAGGAAACGTGATGGAACTGCAAGCCATACGCTTCGAGGTCGAAAACGGTATCGCCCGGCTGACCCTGGCCCGCCCCGAGCAGCTCAATGCATTCACCGTGCAGATGCACACCGAGGTGGCATACGCCCTCGACCGGGTGGAGAACGAGCGGGGCATCCGGGTTTTGCTGATCACGGGCGCCGGCCGCGCATTCTGCGCCGGACAGGACCTGGGCGAACGCAATGTCGATGCCGGTCCACTGGACCTAGGCAGCAACATTGAAAAGTACTACAACCCACTCGTGCGCCGTCTTGTCGCCCTGCCCGTGCCGGTGGTCTGTGCGGTCAACGGTGTCGCCGCCGGTGCCGGTGTCAATCTGGCACTCGCCTGTGACATCACCATCGCCCGCAAGAGCGCCAAGTTCGTACAGGCCTTCTCGGCGATCGGCCTGGTGCCGGATGCCGGTGGCACCTGGACGCTGCCACGGGCGATAGGCCAGACCCGCGCCCTGGCCTTCGTGCTGTCGGGCGAACCGCTCTCGGCCGAGCGTGCCGAAGAGTGGGGAATGATCTGGAAGGCCGTGGACGACGAATCCTTCGATGCGCAGGTCGATGCACTGGTACAGCGTCTCGGCGCCGGACCGACACGAGGCCTGGTCAATGCCAAGCGGGCCATCCGCGCCGCCTCAACCGCGACGCTCGAGGAGCAACTTGACCTTGAGCGCGACCTGCAACGCGAGTCGGGCCTGACCGACGATTACCGAGAGGGTGTCACCGCCTTCAAGCAAAAGCGTGCACCCCGCTTCACGGGGATCTGAGAGCCAATCGCCATGATCAAGTTAAAGAACCGCGTCACCGAACTGCTTGGAATCAGCGTGCCGATCGTTCAGGGCGGCATGCAATGGGTAGGTCGCGCCGAGCTCGCTTCCGCGGTCTCCAACGCCGGCGGCCTCGGCATGCTGACCGCCCTGACCCAGCCCGCTCCCGATGATCTGCGCCGCGAGATCCGGCGCTGCCAGTCGATGACCGACAAGCCGTTCGGCGTCAACCTGACCATCCTTCCGGCGATGACACCGCCTCCTTACGAGGCCTATATCGAGGCGATCATCGACTCGGGCGTGCGTATCGTCGAAACGGCTGGCAACAATCCCAAGACCTTCATCGATCGCTTCAAGAAAGCCGGCATCGTCACCATTCACAAATGCACCAGCGTGCGCCATGCCCTGGCGGCCGAGCGACACGGGGTCGATATCGTCTCGATCGACGGCTTCGAATGCGCCGGTCACCCAGGCGAGGAGGACATTCCCGGGCTGGTGCTGATTCCTCTGGCGGCTAAGCACCTGCGCATCCCGCTCATCGCATCGGGCGGGATCGGCGACGGCCGCGGGATGGCAGCGGCACTGGCGCTCGGCGCGGAAGGCGTGAATATGGGTACGCGCTTTGTCTGCACGCAGGAAGCGCCTGTGCACATGTCGATCAAGCGTGCCATGGTCGAGAGCTGCGAACACGACACCAACCTGATCTTCCGCACACTGCACAATACCGCCCGCGTTCTGAAAAACAGTGTCTCCGACAAGGTGGTGGCCATCGAGCGGCGACCCGGCGGCTGTCAGTTCGAGGACATCCGTCACCTGGTCGCGGGCGTGCGCGGCAAGGCCGCTTGGGAAAGCGGCGACATCGACGGCGGCGTGCTCACAGCCGGCATGGTGTTAGGTCTGATCGATGACGTCCCCACCTGCGCCGAACTGCTCGAACGCATGGTGCGCGAGTGCCGCGACCAGCTCAATCGAGGGCTGGCTTACATCCAGAATGTCGACGAAGTGGAGGTGACGGCGTGAGCGTCTCCTTCGCCTCGCTGCCACGGCGGCACCTACCGGCCTTGACCCCCGAGAACGCGTTCTTCTGGACTTCGGGCGAGCATGGGGAACTGCGCTTCATACGCTGCACCGAGTGCGGCTTCCATGTCCACCCGCCGCTGCCGATATGCCCGCATTGCCAGTCGCGTGACGTCCATCCCGAAACGGTTTCCGGCCGTGCCACGGTGGTCAGTTTCACGATCAACCGGCAAGTGTGGGAGCCAGGACTGGAAGACCCGTATGTCGTTGCCCTTGTCGAAATCGAAGAGCAGCCCAGCGTGCGACTGACCACCAACATCGTCAACTGCCCCGTCGATGCCGTGCACATCGGGATGCAAGTGCGCGTGCTCTTCGACCATCGCGAGGACGTCTGGCTGCCCCTGTTCGAACCGCTTTGCGCCGCACCCACCACTCCATTGAGCCCTACCGACGTGGAAAAACCATGAGCAATCCGATGAGCAAATCTCCAACCTGGCATCTAGGCGAGCAAGACACCGTAACCGCCGCGATTACCCGCGCAACGGCTGAGTTTGCCGATCGCGTTTTTCTTGATTTTAGTGGCGACACCTACACCTATGCGGAGATCGACCGGGAGTCCACCCGGCTGGCACACGGCCTGGCCGCGCTTGGCGTAACCAAGGGTGACCGCGTCGGCACGGTACTGGACAACAACGTCGAGGCGATTCTCAGTTGGTTTGCGATCAATAAGCTGGGCGCCATCAGCGTGCCGGTCAACACCGCCTACAAGGGCGAGTTCCTGCGCCATCAACTGGACGACTGCAGCGCCAAGGTGCTGATCGCCGAAGCCGACTATGCCCAACGCATTGCGGACGTCGAGGACGGTCTGCCCCACGCGCAACACCTGCTGCAGCGTGGCGGCAGCCCGGTCGCTGCGAAGCGGCTGAAGGTCGTTGCGCTGGGCGAGGTCTTCGGGTCGGCCGATCCGCTCCCCGACATCAACAATCCTGAAGATCTGGCGATGTTCATCTACACGGCGGGTACCACCGGACCGTCCAAAGGTTGCATGATCAGTCACAACTATGTGTGCAACCTCGCCCGTCAAGTGGTGATCAACGAAAACCGCCAGATGGAGGACTGCAACTGGACCGCCCTACCGCTCTTTCACATGAATGCGGCCGGTGGCTCGGTGCTCGCGTGTCTGCTGGTCGGTGCCCGCGCGGCCATCTACCCGCGCTTTTCAGTCTCGCGCTTCTGGCCGGAGATCGAGCGCAGCGGTGCCACTGTGGTCAATCTGCTCGGTTCCATGATCACCTTCCTGGCCGAGGCGGAGGACAACGAGTACTCCAAGCGCTGCTTCGGCCAAGTGCAGATCGTTCGCGGCTCTCCGTTCCCCGCCTCGCTCCAGGAAAAGTGGATCAACCGCTTCGGTGTCAAGAGCGCGGGCTCCAACGCCTACGGCCTGACCGAAGCTGCACGCGTGACCACGCTGGAAGTCGGCAACGTCGCACCGCCCGGCTCTTCGGGGCGCCGCAACGGCGATTTCGACGTGCGCATCGTTGACGACAACGAAAACGAGCTTCCCGCCGGAACCCCTGGAGAAATCATCGTCAGGCCGCGCCGGCCGCACGTCATGTTCGAAGGCTACTGGAATCGCCCCGAGGACACGCTGCGGGTCATGCGGAACATGTGGTTCCACACCGGCGACATCGGCAAATTCGACGAGGACGGCTTTTTCTACTTCGTTGATCGCAAGAAGGATTACCTGCGCCGCCGCGGCGAGAACATCTCCAGTTACGAGGTGGAGACGGGGCTGCGCATGCACCCGGCGATCGCCGACGTGGCGGTCCATGCGGTGTTCTCGGATTCCGGCGAGGACGACGTGAAGGCGACCGTCGTACTCAAGGAAGGCTATGCACTAACGGAAGAAGAACTGTGCCGTTGGGCGGCAGAACGGCTGCCCTACTTCACCGTACCGCGTTACTTCGAGCTGCGCAGCGACTTGCCGCGCAACCCCGTAGGCCGTGTGCTGAAGTACCAGTTGCGTGAGGAAGGCTGCACCCCCACGACATGGGACCGGGAGACGGCCGGAATCACTCTCACCAAACGTTGAGGTCAGCATGTCCGACAAGAGCACTGCAATTCTGATCATCGGCGCCGGCCAAGCTGGCGCAGAGGTCGCCTTCTGCCTGCGGAAACTGGGCTGCAAGGCACGGGTGATCTTGGTAGGGGAGGAATCCGTACAGCCATATCAGCGCCCACCCCTGTCGAAGGCCTACCTGAATGGCCAGGTCGATCTCGAAGACCTCTACGTCAAGCCGGCGGCGACATACCTCGCGGCGGACATAGAGGTACGCACCGGCGTCCGCGCGGAACGCATCGATCGGGCGCGCAAGCGCGTGTTCTTCTCGGACGGCAGCAGCGAGTCCTACGACAAGCTCGTTCTCGCCACCGGGGGCCTGCCACGCCGGCTGCAGTGCAGCGGAGTCGAATCGGCGCAACGCTTGCAGAACCTGCACTACCTGCGCACGGTGGAGGATGTGAAGCGCATCCGCCATCAATTCCACAAGAATGCGCGACTGGTGCTGGTGGGGGGCGGCTACATCGGCCTGGAAGTCGCCGCCGTGGCCTGCAAGGAAGGGCTCAAGGTGACCGTACTGGAAGCTCTGCCCCGCGTATTGGCGCGGGTGACGGCGCCGGAAGTCTCCGCGTTCTACGAGAACGTGCATCGCGCGGCAGGGGTGGATATCCGCACCAATGCCGCCGTGTCCGGGACCGAAACCGATCCCAGCGGCGACGCGGTCAGCGCAGTGGTTCTTGGCGACGGCAGCAGCCTGCCCGTCGATGTGATGATCGTGGGCATCGGCTTGGTTCCCGCCACCGAGCTCGCCGGAACAGCCGGGTTAGTGGTCGACAACGGCATCCTGGTCGATGCCTTTATGCGCACCTCGGACCCCGACGTGCTGGCGGTGGGGGACTGTGCGTGCTACCCGAGCACACTCTACGGCCGCAATCTGCGTATCGAGTCGGTACCCAATGCGCTGGAACAAGCGCGTACCGCCGCCGCCACCATTTGCGGCCAGGAGAGGCCACACGATGCCGTGCCGTGGTTCTGGTCCGATCAGTACGATCTCAAGCTGCAAATGGTCGGCCTTTCGCAAGGCTATGACACAGTCGTCGTCCGCGGCGATCCTGCCCAGCGCTCCTTCGTCGCCTTTTACCTCCGTGAGGGCCATCTGATTGCGGTAGATGCCGTGAACCGACCGCAGGAGTTCATGATGTCAAAACGGCTCGTCGCACAATCCGTGTCGGTCGACCCTGAACTGTTGTCCGATGAATCTATCCCGTTGAAGTCGCTGCTCAGCATCTGAGCAGAGGCAACAGCCCAACCCCCGGATCCGCCACCATGCCAAAAATAACCTTTATCGAGTACAACGGAACGCAGCACGTCGTCGAGGAGGCCGCAGGCCGCTCGCTGATGCAGGCAGCGCTGGACAATCTCGTGCCCGGCATCGTCGCCGACTGCGGCGGCAGCTGCAGTTGCGCGACCTGCCATGCCTACATAGATCCGACCTGGATCCCCCAGGTGCCGCCCGCCGATGCGACCGAGTTGTCGATGCTCGAGTGCGTACTGGACCCGGAGGAAAACAGCCGCCTGACCTGCCAAGTCAAGATCACCCCCGAGATGGACGGTCTGCTCGTCAGGCTGCCGAAATCTCAGTTCTGAGAGGAGTGTCGCAATGAAGATCAACGTTGATCTCACGAAATGTTGCGGTCACGCTCGCTGTGCGAGCGTTGACGACAGCTTGTTCGAGCTAAATGACGACGGTTACATGCATTTGCCGCAACTGATCGTGCCAGCCGGCAAGGAAACCGTGGCACGCAGAGGGGTACGCGCCTGCCCGGAGCGTGCTCTGACCCTGGTGGAAGACGACGGCAGCGACATGCCGTCCGACGCCCCGAACAAATAGGTCGTCGATCATCATGGTTTCCTATCTTCCCTCATGGTTCGGTCGACTACTTCGCGGCATGCGAGCCGGCACCGATGGCATACTGTTCAACGACCCTGCACTGGCCCAAGCGCCGGCCAGCATCACCGTGCAGAGCGCCGCGTTCGATGACGGCGGCAATATTCCGCGCGTGCATACCAGCGATGGCGACATGACCTCGCCGCCGCTTGCCTGGCATGGCGTGCCGGCAGAGGCCGCGGGCCTGGTGCTGCTGATCGAGGATGCCGACAGCCCGACCCCTTCTCCTTTCGTCCACCTGGTCGCCTGGGGCGCAGCTCAGCTCGAGGCGCTAGCGAGTGGCGACTGCAAGGGCGGCGCGAACAGTGCCGAACTGCAGCTGGGACGCAACGGCCTGTTGCGCCGCGGCTACACCCCGCCGGATCCACCTCCCGGTCATGGTGCCCACCGCTATTTTTTTCAGGTCTTCGCATTGAGCCAAATGCCTGTTTTCGGACGGACGCCAAGCCGTGGCGAGATCGCCCGGACCGTACGTACCCACGCCATCGCGAAGGGGATGTTCGAGGGCCGCTACGAGCGGCCTTGAATCGCCGTTTGGCAGCCGCTGCGGCATCGAGCCCATGACCTGCGGGTCCTGGGTAGATGCCATGGGCCACAAGCCCGAAAGTCCTAATCAGAGGAAACACAGATGAATATAGAGGTGAACTTCGCATCGGCGGCCCTCGAACTGAGCGCACGCCCGAGCCGGGAACAGGCCGAGGCAGCAGTGCGCACCCTGATCCGCTGGGCCGGCGACGATCCGGAGCGCGAAGGGCTTCATGACACACCAAAGCGTGTCGTGCGCGCCTACGAGGACTTTTTCTCCGGCTATGGTGCCGATCCAGCCGAGATTTTGGCGCGGACGTTTAGCGAGGTCGAAGGCTACGACGAGATGATCGTGCTGAAAGACATCCGCTTCGAAAGCCACTGCGAACACCACATGGTGCCCTTCATCGGCAAGGCTCACATCGCCTATCTGCCCGATCGTCGCGTGGTTGGCATCTCCAAGCTGGCGCGTCTGATCGAACTGTATGGCAAGCGCCTGCAGATCCAGGAGAAGATGACCGTGCAGATTGCCGATACCCTGCAGAACATACTGCAGCCCCTGGGCGTCGCGGTCGTCATCGAGGCCACCCACCAATGCATGACCACGCGCGGCGTGCATAAACCCGGTGTAGCGCTGGTGACGAGCCGCATGCTCGGCGCCTTCCGCGACAATCCGGCGACGCGCCGCGAATTCATGGGAATCATCGGCCTGAATGGAACGTCGGCGAATACCTGACCCCACACCCGCCCCGATGCCTGGCATTCGGGGCGGGTCGAACGATCTGCTAGGTGTGTAAACCCAGTACGTTGTTCTGTGGAAGTGAAGCGCGACTAATCGGCGGGTGGTAACCGAGGCTGGCGTACGGCCGATGCCAGTTGTAGTGATGCAGCCAGGGCGTCAGGTGTTGCGCGCATTGTTCTGAGCTTTCGTAGCTACGGGCATAGGCCCACTCGCGCAGACTGGTTTGGATGAAGCGCTCGGCCTTGCCGTTGGTCCGTGGCGTGTAAGGCTTGGTGCGCAGATGGCGCAGTCCCAGTCGCCTGACCAGGCGCCGAAACTTGCGTGAACGATAGCAACTGCCGTTGTCGGTCATTATGCGGGTGAAGCGGATGCCCAGGCTGCGGTAGTAGCGCAACGCTTGGAGCAGGGCCTGGCAGGCGCTGCGGCCACGCTCATCGGGATGCAAGCTGCTGAAGGCGATGCGGCCGGCATCGTCGATGGCCACATGGACGAATTCCCAACCCGCTCCGTCAGAGTTCTGCTGGTGATCGCCGGCGACCCTGTGGCCGGGTTGCCAGAAACGGTCCAGCTTCTTGATATCCAAGTGCAACAGGTCACCGGGTGTCGGGTACTCATAGCGCACCACTGGTGGTGCCGGTTCCAGCTCAGCCAGTCGATGGAAGCCGGCCCGGCGCAGACGGCGGGCAACAGTACTGGCAGCCAAGCCAAACACCTCAGCGATCTGCCGATAAGTCTTGCGGCTGCGCCGTTGCTCGATCAGGTGCTCGACCGCGGTATCGGGTGTGGCATGCGGGCAATGCTGCGGACGTGATGAACGATCCATCAATCCGGCCTCACCCTCCTCACGAAAGCGCCGCAACCATTTGTAGGCGGTTCGCACGCTCACACAGGCTGCCTGAGCGGCTTCTTCGACTCTCAAGCCCTGCAGGATCCGCCGAACCAAAAGGGCTCGACCGCGAGGGGTAAGACGGGCATGTTTATGCAGGTTCATCCGGGGTTCCTGGAAGGCTTGGTTGGTCGCACTTCCAGAGTTCCGGGAATGCCCCGGATGAACAACCTACTGAGAGATCACAGCTAGGGCTCGACAAAGGCGCTCAACTGACGCATGTACGTATGCGCACGCTGCGCGGAGTAGTGGTCGATCAGCAACAGCGCCACGAACATTAGGCAGAAGCCGGCAGCGACCCCGTTCCAAAGGGGACTGCGCACAAATGCCACGATCACCACTGCCAACACAGTGAACGCAATACCCGCCAAGCGGTACAGGGGATACTGATCGATCACCACCTGCATCCGGCTCAGTTCTGCCGCGAATGCCTGCTGCGCCTGTGCGCTATGAACAGCCGAGAGGAGCGCGGATGCAACCTGCGGATCATGACACAGCAGCCAGAGAGCAGTGCCGCCGAACAGGGCTACGGCCAACGCTACGGTCATGCAAAAGCCCCGAGAGAAACCATCGCGGGTGCCTAGATACAAGACCGTGCAGGCAATCAAGAGCAGCGCCCCGATTAATACGATGCTGAACATCTCGAGGCGTTCGCCCTTGAAGTACGTCTGCACGGCGACCAGCATTGCCTGCGGGTCCAAGCGTTCCATCGAAGCCTCCCTATTCTCGTGGTAGATCGGTGTGCTGCATCGGTGTTTCCCGATCGCCCCGGATCAAATCGGATCCCAAGGCGTCACCGCCATCGACGGCACATTGGCGAAAAAGCTCGGTTCCAGTGCCGGGATGGCATGATCCTCGATATCCTGCGGCGTCCATCCATCTGCACGGTGCACGGAGCGCACGATGCGCGGCTGGCTGAACAGATAGATCTCGTTGGCGCGCACGCCGAAGATCTGCCCCGAGACCTTCGCGCCGGCATCGCTGGCCAGATAGACCGCCAACGGCGCGATCTTCGAGCTTTTCATCTTCTTGAGTTTTTCGATTCGCGCGATCGCCTCGGGCGAGTCGGCCGGAATGTTGGCCGTCATTGCCGTCCAGGCCCAGGGCGCGATGCAATTCGAGCTCACGTTGAACTTGGCCATGTCCATGGCGATCGACTTCGACAGGCCGACAATCCCCATCTTGGCCGCGGAGTAATTGCCCTGGCCCAGGTTGCCGATGAGCCCGCTGGTGGACGTCATGTGGATGTAGCTGCCGCTCGCCTGCTCCTTGAAATGCGGTGCTGCCGCGCGCGCCATGTAGAACGAGCCATTCAGATGCACATCGACCACAGTCTTCCATTCTTCCAGGCTCATCTTGAAGAAGAAGCGGTCGCGGGTGACGCCGGCGTTGTTAATTACGCAGTCGATGCGCCCGAAGCTGTCCATCGCCGCCTGCACGATGCGACTGGCCGACTCCCATTCGGCCACGCTCTCCACCGCGGCCACCGCCGCGCCCCCGGCAGCGGTGATCTCGTCCACCACGGTTTGCGCAGCGGCCTTGCCCTCGTTATCGCGAGCGAGGTCATTGACCACTACCTTGGCGCCATGCGCGGCAAAGGCGAGAGCGAAATCGCGGCCGATGCCACTCCCTGCGCCAGTGACCACTACTACCTTTCCTTCAACCTTTCCAGTCATTGTCGTCTCCACAAAGTTCCCGACCGCATCAAGCGGCGATTTCAACCGTGCCCTGATCCAGCACGGTTACATCACGTGATTCCACTCGCGCCCGCAGGCGCAGTAATTCCGCGCTTTCGCGCCACAGCTGAATCCGCACCGTCTCGCCCGGATACACCGGCGCGGTGAAGCGCACCGCCAATCCGCGCAGCCTGCTCGCATCGTAGTCGAGGCACTCGCGCAACACCGCATGGGCGGCCATGCCGTAGGTGGCGAGGCCATGCAGGATGGGCCGTGGGAACCCGGCCTTGGCGGCCACCGCAGGATCGGCGTGCAGCGGGTTGTAGTCGCCCGACAGCCGGTAAATGAGGGCCATCTGCGCCAATGACACGAGGTCCACCTCGATATCGGGCGCGCGTTCGGGCATTTTCGCCAGCGGCTCGGGGGGCGGATCGGATATGCCGCTGTCGGCACTAAACCCGCCGTCGCCGCGCAGCACGCTGACATTGCGGCTCTCGGCCAGCAAGACGCCCTGCTCGTCGCGGATTTCGCGCACGACCACACCGAGCGCACCCTTGCCCGGGCCCTTGTCGGTGAGCGACTGCACGCGGTTGCTGACCAGCAGGGTGCCGCCCACCGGCAGCGGCCGATGGAAGCGCATGTGCTGTTCGCCATGCACCAGGCGCACAGCGTCGGCGCCGGTGCGCGGATCCTTCCACCATGCGCCGGGCGCGCCCATCACGGTGGCCATGGTGGGCATGGCGTGCAAATCCGCTTCATAGACGTAGCGCAGCTGGCGCGCGTCTTCAGGATCGCAACCCAATCCGACGCCTAGCGCATAAAGCATGCAATCGCGTTCGCTGTAGCTGTAACGGACCTCGTCGAAGACCCAGTTCTTGACCACGTGATAGTCGATCATTTTCGATTTCCTGTGTGCCGCATCACTGTCCCCGCCAGCGCGGTGGCCGGCGTTCGGCGAAGGCTCTAGGGCCTTCGATGGCATCGCTCGATTCGCGCATCCGCTGCACCGCGGGTAATTCATCCTGAACGCGAATGGCCTCGGCCAGGTCGGCGTATGCCAGGCCACAGCGCATCGCCTGTTTGGCTGCACGCACCGCCAAAGGCGCGGCGCCGAGTATCTGTTCGGCCCAACAGCGCGCGGCCGTCAGCAACTGATCCCCCGGCACGACCTGATTGACCAGGCCAAGGCGCAACGCTTCCTCGGCGTCGACACGGCGACCCGTGAGCGCGATGCCCATGGCCGGCTTCAAGCCGATCTGCCGCGGCAGGCGCTGCAGGCCACCGGCCAGCGCGCCCAGACCGACCTGGACCTCCGGCAGGCTGAAACTCGCCTGCTCGGCCGCGATCGCCAGATCGCAGGCCAATGCCAGCTCGAAGCCACCGCCGACTGCCAGGCCGTTGACCGCCGCAATCACCGGCTTGTCCAGGTCGAAGCGCGCAGTCAAACCGCCAAAACCCGACGCAGGCATAGGCGCACGACCATGCTCGGCGCGAAAGTGCAGATCGTTGCCGGCGCAAAATGCCCGTTCACCGCTTGCGGTCAGAATGGCTACCCACTGCTCCGGATCGCGGGCAAAAGCATCGAAGATCCCGGCCAGCTCGTGATGCGCCGGCGGATGCAACGCATTGAGCCGCTCGGGCCGGTCGAGGGTGATGACCGTCAACCGGCCCTCACGTTCGACGCTAACGAACTGGTAATCGTGTTGCGCCACTTTGCCTTCAGGCCTTTTCGAGAATGTGGATGGCACAGGCGCTGCCCAGGCCGACGACATGGGTCATGCCGATGCGCGCACCTTCCACCTGACGCTTGCCCGCCTCGCCGCGCAAGTGAGTGCAGATCTCGTAGACGTTGGCGATGCCCGTCGCGCCAAGCGGGTGCCCCTTGGACAACAGGCCACCGGACATATTGACCGGCACGCGCCCGCCCAGCGTGGTGGCGCCGCTGTCGAGCAGACGGCCACCTTCGCCATCCGCGCACAGACCGAGGTTCTCGTAGTGGAGGATCTCGGCGGTGGCGAAGCAGTCGTGCAGTTCGACCAGGTTCACATCGTCGGGTCCCAGACCAGCCATCTCGTAGGCCGTCTTGGCCGCCAGGCGGGTGACCGTGTTGACATCCTGCATGACCAGGTTGCGCGGGGTAAACGGGTCGCTCGCCAAGGCCGAGGCACGTACCCGCACCGCACGGCTCATGAGCCCGAGTTGCCGCACCTTCTTCTCCGACATCAGCACCGCCGCGGCCGCGCCGTCGACGTTCACCGAACACATCAGCTTGGTGTTCGGGTAGGCGATCATCTCCGCGCCCATCACCTCCTCGAGCGGCGTCTCCTTCTGGTACATCGCCTTGGGATTCATGGTCGAGTGATGGTGGTTCTTCACCGACACGCGGGCGAACTGTTCGAAGGTGGTGCCGTACTTGCGCATGTGCTCCATGCCCACCATGGCGAATACCGCCGGCATGGTCTCCGAACCGATCAGGCCTTCGGCGGGTAGCGGCTCGTTGCCGACCTTCTTCTTGACGATCATGCCGGCCGCCATTTGCTCGACACCGATAGCGAGCACGGTGTCGTAGAGGCCGGCCTTGATCGCCGTCCAGCCCTCGCGCAGTGCGGTGGCGCCGGTGGCGCAGGCGTTGGTGCAGTTGACCACCGGGATGCCGGTCTGGCCGATCAGCTGCAGGGTGCGCTGGCCGGTCATGGTCTCGCCGATGTTGCCGCTGTACAGCGCCTGAACATCGCGCATGCCGACGCCCGCATCATCGAGCGCGCCCATGGCCGCCTGGGCCGCCAGCTGGACCACGGTCCGCTGCGGATAGCGGCCGAATTTGATCATGTCGATTCCGACAACGTATACATCTGTCATGACAAACTTCCTCAGGCGGGGACAAAGAAATGCGCAATGTAGCCGGCGCCTTCTTCTTTCGCGGTCTCGGCGCCGCGGAATACCATCTTCACCGGCATGCCGAACTGCAGCTTGCTGGGGTCAGGTTCGATGTCGAGCAGGTTGCCCTTGACGGTGCCGCCGTCGTCCAGGTCGACGATCGCCGAGACGAAGGGCACGCGAATGCCAGGGTAGCTGCGATAGACGATGGTGTAGCAGTAGAGCTTGCCGGTGGTGCCCATGGTTACGGGGTCCATCGTCCCACGCGCCGTGCAGGCGCCGCAGTCGTCACGCTGGCCCAGGTACATGGCGCTGCAAGCCGAACAGCGGCTGGCACTGAGGTACGGCTCGCCGTTTTCCGCGATTTCCGTATAAGAGGTTGCGGGTTGCAAGGTCCGCTCGGTGTTGGTTTCCATGATGAGGCCTCTAGATGTGAGTAACTGAACCCACCGCGCAGTCAGCGCAGCACGGTCATACCGTT
Source organism: Pseudomonas sp. (assembly GCF_046581935.1). Lineage (GTDB taxonomy): Bacteria > Pseudomonadota > Gammaproteobacteria > Pseudomonadales > Pseudomonadaceae > Aquipseudomonas. The sequence continues at coordinate 151,928 of NZ_JAYGFK010000019.1, read as the reverse complement.
CTTGATCACCACAACGTCACGCGCATTCACCCGGGCTTCGAAGAAGATGGTCTTGCCTTCCTGCCACATGTCCACGCTGACCGTATCGCCCGGCAGCACTGGCGCGGAAAACCGCGCGCCGTGGCTCGCGATACGTGAGGCGTCGTAGTCGCAAAAGGCCTGCAGCACCGCCCGGCAGGTCAAGCCATAAGTGCACAGCCCATGCAGAATCGGCCGTTCGAAGCCGGCCGCACGCGCGACTTGCGGGTCGGCATGCAGCGGGTTGCGGTCACCGCTCAGGCGGTACAGCAGCGCAAGATCGTGACGCGTGGGTAAGTCGATTGTCCGATCGGCGGCCCGCGCGGGGCGCTGCGGCGCACTGGTTCCGCCCTGCTCCGGCCCGCCGAAACCGCCGTCGCCGCGGGCAAAGGCCGTGCGCGTCAGGGTCGCGATCGGCTCGCCGTCATCCGCACTCTTGAGCACCGTCTCGCGCACCACGACCGCCCCCTTGTCCGCGCCTTTGTCGTAGATCGCGATCACCCGGCTGTCCGCCACGATGCTTCCTGCCAGCGGGATCGGCCGATGCAGCACGGTCTGTTCCTCGCCATGCAGGGTGCGCCGGCGATCAAGGCCAATACGCTCGGGCGTAATACCAGCCCCCCATGCAGCCACACTGGCGAAGGTGGGTAGAACGCACAGATCGCGCTCATAGACGTAGCGCAGTTCCTTCTCGTCGAGCGGATCCGCGCCCATGCCGACGCCCACCGCATAGAGCATGACTTCGCGCTCGGTCCACTCGAAGCGCCGGCCTTCTTCACGCAGCTCGAGCACTGCCGGATAGTCGATCGCCATGCTCAGGCCTTCGCCGTCGGGCCGTAGGCGTTGACGTACTTGAGATCGCGCGTCGGCATCATCACCTTGCCCGCGGCGATCGCGTCCGCCAGGTGCTGCGCGTCAAACTCGTCCGGCGGCGTAAATCCTTCGCCCATTTCCATGCGAATCTCGCTGACATAACCACCGCCCGCGAGCAGTGTCTTTCCGGTCTGTTCGCCGGACAATTCGCTGACCATGTACAGCACCACGGGCGCGACCCTCTCCGCGGTGAAGGTCTTCTTGTACTCTTCCGAGGTCGTCGAATCGGTCAGCTGGCTCGCCGCCGCAGGCGCGATTGTCCATACGCGGATCCCATACTTCTGACCTTCGAGTGCCAGTGAATTGGAAAAGCCCCAGATGCCCGCTTTCGCCGAGCCATAGTTGGTCTGGCCAAAGTTGCCGCGCAGCCCCGATGTCGAGGTGGTGTTGACGATCACGCCGCCGCGCCCGCTGTCCTTCATATGCATGAAAACCGGCCGAGTGACGCAGTAGGTGCCCTTCAGGTGCACACGGACGACGAGGTCGAAATCGGCCTCTTCCATCTTCGGTAGGCTCTTGTCGCGCAGGATGCCGGCGTTGTTGACCAGGATGTGGACGTCGCCGAAGGCATCGAGGGCCGTTTTCAGGATCGACTCGCCACCGGCAACCGAGCCGACATCGTCGTAATTGGCCACCGCCCGTCCGCCCAGGCGTTCGATCTCGGCGACCACACGTTCGGCTGGGCTCTGCTCATCCGGGGACGATGCGCGGGCAAAGTCGTTGACGACGATGCTCGCCCCTTCCTGTGCCAACAGCAGCGCGTAGGCCCGGCCCAGCCCAGCGCCCGCACCAGTGATCACTGCTACCTTGCCTTCAAGTAATTTCATGCGTCTTGTTCCTTTTCGAATCAGTGGCTGCCGGGCAAGGCGTTGAACGACACATCCTTGTCGACGCGAACGTCTGGAGGCAGCCCAAGCACCCGCTCGGCAATGATGTTTTTAAGGATCTCGTCGGTGCCGCCGGCAATGCGCAGCCCCGGCGCATAGAGAAAATCGTGCTGCAGCGAGGCGTCGAGTGCGGCCCGGGCGGGGTCGCAGACCAGACCGAACAGGTCCTGCTGCTCGATGAGCTCGTGCGCGAGGTCCTGTAGGCGGTTTACCGCGACCAGTTTGCCGATCGACGCTTCCGGCCCCGGCGCAAGGCCTCTCGACAGCGCCGTCATGGTGCGAAAGCGCGTGTACTTGAGTCCTTCGCTCTGCACGAACCAGTCGGCCAGGCGCGCGCGGAAGGCGCCGTCGCCCAGCAGGGTCGATTCGCCGTGCGGCACCTGTGCCGCCAGCCGCAGCACGGCGTCGATTTCCGGACCGCGCGGCTTGCCGCCTTCGACACGCTCGTTCATCAGCGTGAAGATCGCCACCTTCCAGCCCTCGCCCACTTCGCCGAGGCGCTGGGCGTCGGCAATGCGCACCTGATCGAGATAGACCTCGTTGAAATCCGACCCGCCAGTCATCTGGTGAATGGGGCGCACGGACACACCTGGCGCCTTCATGTCGATCCAGAACATGGTGAGGCCACGATGCTTGGGCACGCTGGGATCGGTGCGCGTCAACAGCAAGCCGTAGTCGCAATAGTGAGCGCCGGTGGTCCACACCTTCTGCCCACTGACGATCCAGTCGTCGCCCGAACGCACGGCACGCGTGCGAACCGCTGCGGCATCGGAGCCCGCCGAGGGTTCGGAAAACAACTGGCACCAAATCTGCTCGCCACGCAACGCAGGGGCGACGAAACGCTGCCGGGTCCCCTCTTCGGCATACTTCATGACCGTCGGCAAGCACATTCCCAGGCCGATACCGAAGAACCCGCTGGGCACATCGAAGCGTGCCTCTTCCTGATTGAATATCACTTGCTGGATGGGCGTGCCGCCACCGCCGCCCCATTCGCGCGGCCAAGTGACGCGCGCATAGCCGGCTTCGGCCTTCAGCGCCTGCCAAGCCCGGGCACGCACAAGGCGCGCCGCTTCATCCAGATCAGCGGAGCGGGCGCTCGCGACAGCGGGGGCGTTGGCTTCGAGCCAGCAGCGCACCTCGGCACGGTAGATCCCTTCCTCGGCGGTATCGTCGAAATCCATCGTCAAACCTCCTCCGGGGCACCAACGTGCCGCGACTCGAGTTCGGTGGCCAGATGCTCCTTCCACCAGCGCGGCGCACCGGCTGCGAGAGCGAGCTGTTGCGCGCGTCGGTAGTACAGGTGGGCGTCGACTTCCCAGGTGAAGCCCATGCCACCATGCGTCTGGATGTTTTCCTTGGCCGCGTGCCAATAGGCGTCGCTAGCGGCGATACGCGCGGCGGCGGCGGCAATCGGCATCTCGTGGCCGTCGACATCCTTGTCCAGGGCCCAGGCCGCGTAGTACGCGTTCGATCGGGCCAGCTCGTTACGGACATACACCTCGGCGAGTTTGTGCTTGATCGCCTGATAGCTGGCGATGGGCCGGCCGAAGGCGTACCGCTCAAGCGCAAAGGTCTTGGCCATTTCCAGGCAGCGGTCGGCGCCGCCGATCTGTTCGAAGGCCAATAACGCCGCCGCCCGCCGATACACCTGGGTGGCAATGCGCAGGCCCTCTCCAGGACGGCCCAACTGCTCGGCCGCTACGTCGGCGAACGACAGGCCGGCCAGCCCGCGCGTCGGATCGAGCGACGCCAGTGGCGCACGCTTGACCCCGGGTTCGCGCAGATCGACGAGAAACAGCCCCGGCCCTTGCTCGCCCTGGGCCAGCACGATCGCCACGTGAGCGACGTCGCCATCGATCACCGGTATCTTGTCGCCGCGCAGGCGCCCGCCTTCGACGCTCGCCTGCAACCGCGCCGGGATGGGCTCGCCGGCACCTTCGGCCGCAGCGAAACAGCCGATGCAGTCGCCACTGGCCACCTGGGGCAGCCAGTGCGCCTGCTGCTCCTCGGTGCCGAACTGCATCAACGCCTGGGCGAAGAAGTACAGGGTGGAAGCGAACGGCACCGGCGCGAGCACGCGCCCCATCTCTTCGGCGATGGCGCACAGCTCGACGTGGCCCAGGCCGAGCCCGCCGTGGGCCTCCGGCAGCACGCTGCCGAGCCAGCCCATGTCGGCGAGTTGCGTCCAGAGCCCGGCATCGTACGAGCGCGAGGCATCGTCGAGCACGCCGCGCACCACCGCCGGCGAGCAGCAACCGTCGAGGAATCGACGCGCCTCGTCCTTGAGTAAACGCTGGTCCGCTGAATAATCGAAGTTCATAGCGAGCGCCCCCTGCGCGAACGAAAGACGGCGCGCCTCATCCGGCGTGAATCTCGATCAGCTTCTGCTGGGTGTACTCGTGCAGACCTTCCTCACCCAACTCCCGTCCGTAGCCCGAGCGCTTGATACCGCCGAATGGGCCGTTCGACAGCTGGGTGCCGGCACCTCCATTCAGGGTGACGCCGCCACTGCGGATCTGCAGCGCCATTTCGTAGGCACGACCGAGGTCGGCGCTGATAATGCCGCCGCGCAGACCGAAGTTCGAATCGTTGGCGATGCTCACCGCCTCGTCGTCGCTATCGAAGCCGATGATCACGCCGATGGGACCGAAGATCTCCTCCTGCGCCAGGCCCGAGCGGTTGTCGACGTCGTCGAACAGCGTGGGGTTATAGAAGAAGCCGCGATCCAGGTGAGCCGGGCGCTGTCCACCGCTCAACAGCTTGGCGCCGGATTCCAGCCCCATGGCGACGTAGCGCTCGGTGCGGTCGCGCGCAGCGGCGCGGATCAACGGCCCCATCTGACTGGTGGGATCCAGGGTGTCGCCGACCCGCACGGCCTTGGCCTGCTCGGCCAGACGGCGGGCGAATTCACCCCGAATCGAGTTGTGCACCAGGCTGCGGGTGTTCATCGCACAGCCTTGCCCGGCATGACTGGTAAAACCGCGCAATGCGTTGGCCACGGCCAGATCGAGGTCGGCGTCCTGACGGACGATCAACGCCGATTTGCCGCCCAGCTCCAGCAATACACGCTTGAGTCCCGGCGCGCACTGGCCAGCAATGGCCGCACCTACAGTGTCGGAACCGGTGAAGGTGACCATGTCCACGTCGGGATGAGTGGTCAACAGCTCACCCACTTCCTTGCCGCCGGTGACCACGTTGAGCACTCCCGGGGGCAGACCGGCGTCGTGGGCAGCCTCCGCGAGCACCATCGCCTCGAAAGGCGTGAAGGGCGACGGCTTGAGCACACAGGTGTTGCCGGTCATCAGGGCAGGCACGATCTTGATGACGTTGAGGAAGAACGGGTAGTTGTAAGGCGTGATCGCCGACACCACCCCGACCGGCTCTCGCACCACGAAGCCGGTACCCACAACCTTTCCCTTGGCGGTCTGGGTCAGCTCGGGCGCCAGGGCCTTGACCTGAATCTGCTGCCCCGCCTCGAGAAAGTAATCGAAGTGTTTCATGGGTATATCGAACTGTCGCCCGCGCGTCTGCGTATGGATCGACCCGGCTTCCAGGGTAATCAGCTCGCAGATCGGCCCTGCGCGCTCGATCAGCAGGTCACGCAGCCGAGCGAGGTGTTCAGCCCGCTGACGCGGGCTCATGCGTGGCCATGGGCCGTGATCGTAAGCGTGGCGCGCTGCCGCGATGGCGTCACGAGACTCGCGCTCGCCCCCCACCGGCGCGAGCCCGATCACTTCCTCGGTCGAGGGGTTCACGACTTCTTCTCGCGCCGCACTGTCGACGGAGACGAATTCGCCGCCAACGTAAAGCGCGGCTGGATGCTTCAAGGGCAATTCGAAGGACACGTAATACTCCAATCAGGGCAGCAGCCGCCCTTACATGTGCGAGAGGATTTTCTTGATGTCGGCCGAGGTCACGGGCTTGTCGCTATCTCCGGCTGGATTGAGGCCGCCACGCGAGGTCGGCGCGACATCCACGAAACCGGCCTGGGCGCGCAATGCTGCGACAGTGCATGCCTCGCGACCACCCATCAGGCTGAACGGGTCATAGCTGAATTCACGCATGGCGTTCAAGTGGGTGATTTTGTCGATATCGACTGTCGGCAGATTGCGCACGCTCTTCCACAGATGCTCCGGAGAATGCGGCCAGATCGCATCGGAGTGTGGGTAGTCGACTTCCCAGGTGATCATGTCGACACCGATATCCTGGCGATTGCGCAGACCGAAATCGTCGTCGATGAAGCAGGTGATTACGTGACGGCGGAACACGTCGCTGGGACGCTCATTACCGAAATTGGCGCGCGTCCACGCACTGTGCTGCTGGTAGGTGAAGTCGGCGCGCTCGAGCAGATAGGGAATCCAGCCGATACCGCCTTCGGACAGCGCCATGCGCAGCTTCGGATAACGCTTCCAGAAGCTGGCGAACAGCCAGTCGGAGGCCGCCGTGGCGATCGAGATTGGCATAGAGGTAATCCACGCATCGATCGGCGACTCATCCGAAGGATAGGGGGCATTACCGGCGGAACCGATGTGGCAGCAGAGCACCATCGCATGCGCTTCGCACGCGGCCCAGAGCGGCTCCCAGGTCTCCGAGTGCAGGCTCGGCAGGCCGATCAGCGAGGGGTTGTCAGGGAATGAGATGGCATGCACGTCGAGCTTGGCCAGACGCTCCACTTCCGCCACCGCGAGTTTGACGTCCCACAAAGGCAGCAGGCCGAGCTTGATGAAACGCGCCGGATGCTTGCCGCACCAGTCATGGACGTGCCAGTCGTTGTAGGCGCGGATCGTCGCCAGGGCCAACTCCTTGTCCTGCATCTTCTGGAAGCGCGCACCGGCGAACCCGGGAAAGGAGCCGAAGCAGATGGAGCCGAGTACGCCGTTGGCGTTCATATCCTCGATGCGCGCATCGACGTCATAGCAGCCCTTGCGGACCTGCTCGTAGGACACCGGCTCGAAGCCGTACTCTTCCTTCGGGCGTCCGGCGACCGCATTGAGGCCCAACCCTGGTGCGCGCATTCCTTCGAGCTGCCATTGGTGGGCACCGTTGGAACCGCGTACGACCTTCGGTGCACGATCCTTGAATTTCGCCGGCATGTGCCGCTCGAACATGTCCTCCGGCTCAATCAAGTGATCATCGACACTGACGAGTACCATGTCTTGCATTTCCACGGGAGTCCCCTCTTATTTGAGTAATGGCAACGGATTCGATTCTCCTACTGAACTGATCCACTGTCAATTTTTATCAGTAACCACCCGCTCGTCTTGCGGGCGTCCCTGAGCACCTAGATTCGTTCGAACAATGCCGCCAGACCCTGACCGCCGCCGACGCACATCGTCTCCAATCCGTAGCGGCCACCACGGCGGCGCAGCTCGTGCAGCAAGGTCGACAGCATGCGTACCCCGGTGGCGCCAATTGGATGCCCCAGGGAAATCCCCGAACCGTTTACATTGAGCCGATCCAGATCGCTCCAATTCCAGCCTTTGAGCACTGCCAGGGCCTGCGTAGCGAAGGCCTCGTTGAGTTCCACCAGATCCATCTGGTCCAGGCCGATGCCGGTGCGCTGGACTAGCCTGGCTACCGCAGGAACCGGCCCGATGCCCATCGTGGCCGGATGACAACCAGCGGCCGCCCAGCCCACCAGCCGGCCCATGGGCTCCAGGCCCAACGCTGCCAGGCGGTCCTCCGCCACCACCAGGCAAGCCGAGGCGGCGTCGTTTTGCTGACTCGAGTTGCCCGCGGTGACGGTTCCGTCCTTGATCAAGGGACGCAAGCGCGCCAAGGTGTCCATGGTGGTGTCGGGGCGAATGCCCTCATCCCTTTCCACCAGGATAGGCCCGCCCTTCTTCTGCGCTACCGGCACCGACACCACCTCGTCGGCGAAGCGCCCCTCTTCCCACGCGGCAGCGGCACGCTGGTGGCTGCGCATGGAAAACTCATCCGCCGCCTCTCGGCTGATACCGTACTCGCGAGCCAGGTTTTCGGCCGTTTCCGGCATCCCCGAGATCACGCCAAAGCGATCGACCGGTTGCGAGCGCTCGCGCCCCCGCTGCAGGCGGTCGTGCAGGGTGACCGAGCCCGCGCGAGAGCCCCAGCGCATATCGGTACTGTAGTACTCGATATTGCTCATGCTCTCCACCCCGACCACCAGCACGACATCGGCGGCGCCGGTCTGTACCATCATGGAGGCGTCGATCACCGCCTGCAGGCCCGAGCCGCAGCGGCGGTCCACCGTGTACCCCGGCACCTCCAGCGGCAAGCCCGCAGCCAGCCCCGCATAGCGCCCCATGCAGGGCGCTTCGCTGGACGAATAGGACTGCGCGACTATGACCTCGTCGATAACTGCAGGGTCGATACGGCTGCGCTGCAATACTGCCTGGATCACATGGACCGCCAACTGGTCGGCGGTAAGGGATCGAAACGCGCCGCCGAAGGCACCGACGGGCGTTCTAAGGGGGGATACGATGGTAGCTTGTCTCATGGCTCAACCCTGGCTAATAATTGATGCAATATCATTTATTATGGTAATCCAGAGGCCTTCCCCATGCAAATTATCGACCCGACCCAGCTAGACCTGAGCACTCTGGTGCGTCCCGGCGATACGGTGATGTGGGGGCAAGGCTCCGCCGAGCCGACCATGCTGACCCGCGCCCTGATGGAGCAGCGCCAGAGCATCGGCCCATTCCGCGCGCTAATCGGAATGACCTGGGCCGACACACTGAAGCCGGAGCATGCGGACACCGTATCCTTCCTGTCGTACTGTGGTGCCGGGCGCAACCGCGCGCTGGCGCGCGCAAAGGTGCTCGACATATGGCCAGGGCATTACTCCGATCTGCCTCGCCAGGTCGCCGGCGGCGAGCTGCATGTCGATGTGCTCATGCTGCAGCTGTCGCCCCCTGACGAGCACGGACGCTACAGCCTGTCCATGGCATGCGAATATTTGGCTCCGGCTTTGGCCAGCGCGCGCTGCATCGTGGCCGAGATCAATGACCAGGCGCCCTGGACGCACGGCCCGATCTCGCTCGGCGCGGACGACATCCACTATGCGCTCCACGCTTCGTACGCGCCTGTCGATGCCCCGTCGGTCGGTTCCGGCGGTGAGGTCGAACAAGCGGTCGCCCGGCGCGTGGCGGGGCTCATCGACGACGGCGCCACCCTGCAATGCGGCATCGGCAGCCTGCCGGAAGCCGTTCTGCGCCAGCTACACGACCGCCGCGACCTCGGCTTGCACAGCGGCGCTCTGGTCGACCAGGCGGCCGTGCTGGCTGGCGAGGGGGTCATCACCAACGCGTGCAAGACGATCGACCGTGGCGTCAGCGTGGCCGGCGTGCTGATGGGCACGAAAACCGTGCGCGACTACGCGCACCGCAATCCGACCGTAGAATTGCGCAGTGTCGCCTATACCCACTGCGTCGATGTGCTGGCCCGCATCGACCGTTTCGTGGCGATCAATTCCGCGATCGAAGTGGACCTGAGCGGCCAGGTCAATACCGAGGTCGCCGCCGGCCTGTACGTCGGCGCGGTGGGCGGCGCGAACGACTTCGTGCGCGGTGCTCACCGCTCCAGGGGCGGCTTGCCGATCATCGCGCTGCCCTCGCGCGCCAGCTCGACCGAGCGCCCGCTCCCACGCATCGTCGCCCAGCTCTCCGGCCCGGCCAGTATCCCGCGCAGCGATGCCGGCATCATCGTCACCGAGCATGGCATCGCCGACTTGCGCGGTTTGACCTTGGCCCAGCGCATGCGGCAGATGATCGACATCGCCCATCCGGACGACCGTGAAGCGCTCGAGCGCGTCGCGGGCATGCAGGTCAGGCCATGACACCCGGTTCGCGCGCTGCCGGTTGCGGATCGCAGCCGATTTCGCGCGAGCGCCGAGCCTGTTACCCGGCGGTCGACACAGGAAGCATCAATCGAAGACGACAGGGCCAACACGTTAAACGTAACGGCCTGCCGACGGCCCTCAACCAAGAGCGGGCACAGCGGCCCCGTAGCCCTGATCGATGGTCTCGAGCAACTGGCTGACCTGCCGCTCCCATGCCTCCTGGTGCCCCCCCATCCAGCGCGTTCCGACCGACTCGCGAACGGCGTCCTGTAGGCCGTTGAGCATGGCCGGAAACATGCCGGCGCTCACCTCCCACATGCGGTGATCCATCGCCCAGGTCTGTACGTGGGCGCGATTCAGGCGGCCCGCCGCCTGGTCGAGGATGGTAAGCAGAATCGCGTTCAACATGCGCCCCTGCAGGGAGCGATCGCAATCCCCGCCAAACAGCTCCCGCGCCTCAGGCATAACCGCAAAAAAGCGCTGGTATACACAAGGGCTGAGATCATCGACATACTCTGCCGCGATCTCCAGCGACTCACTGATCCACTCGGCGTCGGTACGCATCATCATTCACTCCATTGTGCTGGGCCATTGCTAGCAGGCCGTTGAAAAACTACCTGCTAGGCATCGTGCGGACAGAAGGCACGATGCCTGTCGGAACAACGCACCAATCAAGTCCGACTACCAGACCAGTTCGAGCGATTCGACGCTGAAGACCCCGCCGCCGGCAACGCGCGGCGGGATGCCCTCCTTGATCGAAAATGTCGGTATGCGCGAGAGGCACTCGCGTAGTCCGATGAGCAGTTCCCGCCGCGCCAGATGGGAACCGATGCAGCGGTGCGGGCCATAGGCGAAGGCATTGTGCGGATTCGGGTTGCGGCGAATGTTCACCACATCCGGGGCCTCGAATTCGAGCGGATCGCGGCACGCCAGAATGGTCGAACAGGTTATGTTGTCGCCCTTCTTGATCGCGACGCCGGCGATCTCGGTATCGCATGTGGCCTCGCGGCTGGTATTGACCACGGCGAAGGCGCGCAGAAACTCTTCCACGGCATCGGGAATCAGCGACGGATCCTCGCGCAGCACCTGCTGATCGGCGTGATGCTCGGCGAGATAACGCATGTAGAAACCCAGACTGCTGGCGACGGTGTCCAGCCCGCCGATAAACAACAACAGACACAGCCCCAACGCCTCCGAGTCATCGAGCACCCGGCCGTCGACCTGACTCTGCACGGCAAAGCTGATCAGGTCGTCCGTCGGTTCGAGGCGTCGCGCCTTGATCAGCCCGGAAAGGTAGCCGCAGACCGCCTCGATCCCCTCGGCACGGGTCGATCGCTGGCGCATGATCAGCCCCTCCCATTCCAGGAACCGGGGCATTTCCTCCTGCGGCAGTCCCATCAGGCCGAGAAAGATGCCGATGGGGAATGGACGGGCGAAGTCCTCCACGAAGTCGCAGCTGCCTTTCTCGAGGATCTTGTCGATCAGCGACGTTGAGACATCGAGCACCGTCTGTTCGAGGGCCTGGATCTTCTTCGGCGAAAACAGCGGGTTCATCAACGCCCGATACTTGGTGTGCTCGGGCGGATCGAGTTCGAGCGGGATCAAGGTCAGTTCCCTGCTCTTCGCGCGACCGATGTCACTCGAGAAGGTCGCCGGATCCTGCAACACGGCGCGAATATCGGCGGCCCGCAGCGGAATCCAGGTGCCGGGCGAATTGGGCAGTTCATTGTGGTGCACCGGCGAATAGATGATAGGCGGCCCCTGGTGCAATGCTCCGACCGTCGCGTGAGGGTCGTCGCCCAAGCCCGTTCTGAAATCGAAAACCTTGACCAGCTCGGGCGGAACATGCGCGGGAATATCATGCTCGGCCAGGGTCGCAGCGCTAGTGTTCATGTGATTTTTCCTTCTGTATCCGCTGATGGTGAAACGCGACGCGCCATCGCAGCGCCGCATCCGTCTCCTTGCCTGAGGTGGTGAACCGCTCAGACGTGTGAGAGTACCTTCTTGATGTCCACCGACGTGACCGGCTCGCCTTTCTCCACAGACGGGTTGAGTCCGCCTCGCGAAACAGGTTCGGTATTTACGTGCCTGGCGAGTGCCCGCAGGGCCCCGACCGTGCAATTGTCCTGACCGCCCATGGGCGCGAACGGATCGAAGTTGAAGACCCGCATCGCGTTCTGGTGGGTAATCTTGTCGATATCGGACGTGCTGAGCGAGCTCAGCGACGGCCAAAGCACTTCCGGCGACTCCGGCCAGGTGCAGTCCGAATGTGGGTAGTCGCATTCCCACGCGATCATGTCGATGCCGATGTCACCGCGGTTCTGCAGGCCAAACTCGTCGTCGATGAAGCAGGTCATGACGTGACGGCGGAACACGTCGGAAGGCTTTTCACGACCGAAGTCCGCGTTCGTCCAGGCACCGTGGTGCTTGTAGGTGAAATCCGCACGCTCGAGGAAATAGGGAATCCAGCCGATGCCGCCTTCGGAAAGGGTCATGCGCAGGTTGGGGTATTTTTTCCAGAAGGACGCGAACAGCCAGTCGGCTGCAGCACCGGCGATGCTGATCGGCATGGCGGTGATCCAGGCGTCGATCGGCGACTCGTCCGACGGATAAGGCGGGTTGCCGGCGGACCCGATATGACAATTGACCACGACTGCATTTTCCTCGCAGCACGCCCACAGCGGATCCCAGCAGGCGTGATGAATGCCCGGCAGGCCGATGATCGCCGGGTTCTCCGGAAAGGAAATCGCATGGACGCCCAGCTTGACCATACGCTTGAGCTCTTCCACGGCGAGTCTGGCGTCCCACAAGGGCAGCAGCGCGATCGGGATGAAGCGCCCCGGATGCTTGCCGCACCAATCGTGGACGTGCCAATCGTTATAAGCCTGGATCGTAGCCAGCGCCAAGGCCTTGTCCTCCATCTTCTGGAAGCGCGCGCCGGCAAAGCCCGGGAAGGAGCCGAAGCAGATCGACGCCAGGACGCCGTTGGCGTTCATGTCTTCGATACGGGCATCGACGTCGTAACAGCCCTTGCGCACCTGATCGTAGGAAACCGGCTCGAAGCCGTACTCGCTCTTCGGCCGGCCTGCCACCGCATTGAGCCCCAGACCCGGTGCCCGCAGGCCCTCTAGCTGCCATTGGTGCGAGCCACCGGTCCCCCGCACTACCTTCGGCGCACGGTCCTTGAATTTGGCCGGCATGTGGTGGTCGAACATACCCTCAGGCTCGATCAGGTGGTCGTCCACACTGATCAACACCATCTCATTCATTTCCATTTACTGCAGTCTCCGAAAATTTTGCAACGCTCGCCGGTGCCGTTGCCGTTGCTGCATTGCAGGTCAGGCGGACCGAAAGTCAGTCGCCGCTCATGGCCAGCCCAAATAACTGACACAAGATCAGTTTCATGGCAAAAGGACGACCCCGTGTTGACCTGGGTCAATGAATGGCGAAACGCCTGCCTTAAGCCAGGCGGCGTCTGGCAGTGCCATGTCCAGCTCACGGCACCCGAGATGAGTATGAAGGTCGCCCTGGATTGCGCGGATGTCTGGTCCGACAGGCTGCTAGCGGAGCGGTGCCCCGCGAGCCTGCCGGTTCGAGCCCATGATGGCGGGCAGGATCAGCGCGTCAGATGCCTGGCTGGATCAGGCTGCTGTCCAGGATCGTGGCGGAGCCATTGTGCTGGCGGCGTCACGCCTGGATGACGGTATCGAAGTCGCCCGCCCACGCGCGTAACCGTGGGAAACAGGCAGGCACCTTCCTGCGCCTGGCGCTGCATTAGCGGGAACTGACGAGGTAGTGGAACAGCGCTCACATCGGCCGGATATCGGCTGACATGGCATTGCCGCGAACCACGTGCAAGGCGAAGCGTCCTGCACGCAAAACGGCGGCAGGCGAGCGGCGCTGGTAGTGGACGACCGCAAACTCGGCATTCATCCGTGCCGAGACGACGCTGCCGGCGACGGTCGAAACCCGCGCGGGAACACGCACGGGCAAGGACCTCAGGAGTGGCTTGGAGAATCGTTGGTCGATTCGAGCCCCATCACCGCCCATGACAGCGGCAGATTCTTCAGCACCAGCGCCTCACTGCAGATGGCCTGCACCTCGGCACCCGGCGTAAGCCGGAAATCCGGGATGCGCTTGAGCCATTCCTCGTAGGTGATGCGCAGTTGCTGGCGCGCGATATTCGAGCCGATGCAGCGATGAAGACCGGCACCGAACGCGATATGCGGGCTTTGCTGGCGGTCCACGTCGACCGCAAGCGGATCGCTGAACACCTCGTCGTCCAGGTTCGCCAGCGGCAGGGAAAGGATGAGGTTGTCGCCCTTGCGCAGGGAAACCCCACGAAATTCGACGCCTCGCGTAACGAACCTATTGGTCGTGATCTGACTATAGCGGCGCAGCAGTTCCTCGATGGCATCCGGGATCGCTGAAGGATCACTTACCAAGCGCCGGCGTAGCGGTACATCGATCGCCAGGTGACGGAAATGCAGACCGAGGGCCCCGGCCACAGTGTCGAGCCCTGCCAGCAGAAAGAAGAAGAACAGACCGAAGATCTCCTTCTCGGTCAGCGGCCGGCCATCGACGCGGGCATCGAGAACGATGCTGATCAGGTCGTCGCCGCGCTCATGTTCTCGCCGCTTGATCAGTTCCTGCTCGAACGCCATCAACCATTCGAGCCCCGCTTTTCTCGCGATCTGGTCATAGCCGCTGTGCAGGATACGACGCACATTGCCCATCACCGCCAGCGTCTCGTCGATCGAGATGCCGAGCAGGTGGCTGAAGATGCCGGCGGGCAATTCCGAGGCGACAGCCTGGAAATCGACCTCCCCGGCGTCGACAATTGCCTCGATAACGCCCACGGTATGGGCGCGCATGCTCGCCTCCAACGCCTTGATCCGGGCAGGCGCGAACAAGGGGTTGAGCAAGGCGCGAAACTTGGTGTGGTCAGGGGGATCGATCTCCACCGGGTAGGCCAGCCACTCCTCGCCACCCAGGGCGCGGTCGAAGCCGGCAATATGGCGGCTGGAGAAGGTCTGCGGATCCTGCATCACCGCCAGAATATCCTCGCGACGCGTGATCACCCAGTTACCCCATTGCGGATCCCTGGCGGTACGCGGGATATAGAAGATCGCGGGGTCGCCCGCGAAGCGTTCCTTGAAGTCCCTTTGCGGGTCGTCACCGACGGTGATCTGGTAGAAATCCACGTCTCGCACCAGTTCAGGCGGTACGTGAGCGGGAATCTGCGGGCCCGTGGCACTTGCGTTGCTTTCAGTCATGCACGTCTCCTGGGTCGATGCCCTCTAAATCGATCGAAATCGCCGCAATCTGCGCGAGGGTACGCGGCGGCGCGAAGCGTTCAATTGGCGGAGCGATGAAAAACCTCGCCGAGACAGACGAGGCACGCAAAAAACCGGCGAGAAACGCAGCGTAGCGAATCAAACGGCCTGGGCTCGCCCGCTGGTTTACGATCTGTAAACCAGCAATCTGTTGGGGACGCCTAGTCGGGGTGCCCGGCCCGAGTTCGCATACGAACCTGTTTTAACGACGCATCGGCAACGTCGTAGTTTTTCAACGGCCGGTTAGACCGCCAGAGCCTCCAGCAAGGAGGAGGCACGCGCCTCGCCCTCGAGCTGCGCGAGCGTCGCCATGACCCGTTCCACCGCAGCGTCGGAGATCAAGCCCGACACCAGACGGGTGAACTTGTCGGTAAGATCCGCATCGGATGCCGGATTATCAGGAAACCCTCGAGGAGCGCGTACGTAGTGTTGCAGCGTCACGCCACTATGCAGTTGCACCACTACCGTGGCGCCGAGCTCGGATGCGCCCGGCTCGAACGTCATGGCATAGGGCGAAACCTTGTCGGCAACAGCCAGGACCTCCGGATCCGTCCAGTGCTGACTGTCGAGGTAGAGGTCGAGATCGTTGCGCCGCTTGACGATGCGCAACGCCAGGCTGAACGCCAGACTGAACTGGGCGCTGATGCTGTCCGTCGGCCGCACGATGGCCGCACCATGGGGAATGGCCCAGGCGGCCAGCCCGACCCGGATCGACTCCACGTCGCTCGGCGCAAACTCCCGCTCGCGCATGATCTCGCTAAGCGCATTGAGCGCCGCGTGCACCGTGCCAACCGCGGGGTAGAGTTTGAACATGGTGTCGAGGATGTGGAACCGGCCCTGCCAGAAGCGCTCGATCTCCGGCGCTCTGCCATCGCCGAAGAGTTTGAAAATGCCGCGTTTGCCTTCGAAGATCGTGCTCGGTCCGGTCATGCCGAGTTGCGCCAGCAACGCGGCCTGCACGCCGGATCTCGAGGCGGATCCCGCGTGCAGGCGCTTGACCTCGCCGCCACTCTGGTCGTACTCCATGGTGCCGGATGCCTCGCTGGCCGCCACGCTCAGCGCATGTGCGGTCTGCTCGACATCCAGGCGCAGTAGCTTGGCGGCAGCGGCAGCCGCGCCGAACACGCCGCCGACCTTGGTACCGTGCCAGCCGGACTGCAATGTGCTGTGGTGGATCGGGCCGACCCCCAGCGTCTGGGCCTGATAGCCGGCGACCACCGCCATGATCAGATCCTTGCCAGATGCACCCTCGCGCTCGGCCACCGCCAGGGCGGCGGGGATCACGCACACGCCCGGGTGCCCGCAATTAAAGTGAGCGTCGTCGAACTCGCAGCTGTGCCCGAAGGTGCCGTTGACATAGGCGGCATAGGCCACCGATGTCTTGAAACCCTTCTGTATCACCGACGCCTCGGGCGCTCCGCCCATGGATGCAACGAGGCGGCCGACCGACTGCACCTGCGCCAGCGTGGCGCCGCGAACCTGCACCCCCAGTTGATCGAGAATGCACTGCTTGGCTCGCTGCACCACGATATCGGGCAGGTCCTCGTACTTCAGCTCGACGATCCAGCCGGCAAGCCGCCTGGCGAGCGTTTCCTGGTCATTTGCAGACTGCATGTCAACTCCAGCGGAGTGGTAAGTAGGTAATGGCATTGACCCGACCCGAGTGCACGTGCACGTCCTTGCCCTCCTCGATGCGGAAGTCGGGGATGCGCACCAGCCACTCCTCCAGCATTACCCTGAGTTGCAAGCGCGCCAGATGCGAGCCCAGGCAGCGATGAATCCCGCCGCCGAAGGTGAAATGCGCCTTGTCCTGACGGTCGAAATCCACCGTCAGCGGGTCGGGAAAACGGCGTTCGTCGAGGTTGTGTAGGGCGGTAGGTAACAGCACCAGATCGCCGCGGCGCATCGGTACGCCGAGATACTCCATGTCGTCGATCACACAGCGACCGAAGTTGGCGATCGCGTGACGGCGCAGCAGCTCGTCCACCGCATTGCCGACTGCATCGGGATCCTCGACAAGACGCCGCCGATGGGCGGGGCTTCGCGCCAGGAAGTGAATGAAGAAGCCCATGGTCGATGTAACCGTGTCCAGCCCCCCGAACATGACGTTCGCCGTCATGCTCAACACCTCCTGCTCCGTCGCACGCCGGCCGCCGACGTCTGCACCGATCATCTGGCTGATGAAGTCGTCCCGCGGCGCTAAGCGACGTTCGGCGATGCGCTCCGCGAGGTAGCCCATCATCGTCTGGATGGCGCGCATAAACGACTCAGGATCGGGGTCGCGCGTCAGCCAGTCGGCCGCCGGCAGCAGTACCGCCGCGTCCTCCCACGGCAGCTGCATTAGCGAAAGAAACACGTAGATCGGCATACGTTGCGAGAAGGCGGTACGGAACTCGCAGCCACCGTCGGCGCGAAAACCGTCGATCAGTTCGACCGCGATGGTCCGGGCCTGCTGCTCCAGGGCACGCACCTGCCTGGGACCGAAGGATGGGCTGAGCAGCGCTCGGTACGCGGTATGCTCCGGCGGATCGGCCTCGCCCGGAGCGAAGCGCATTTCGCGCGCGTCCCTGGACATCGCCACCCCCGCGTTGGAAAACCGCGCGGCATCGTGAAAGATCGCCGCGATATCGGCGGCGCGGGTGATCACCCAGTGGCCACCGTTGCGCGGCGTATAGAAGACGTCCGGCCCCTCGTGCAGACGCTTCCATCCCAGGTGAATATCGCCGTCAACCGGCGCAATGGAGAAAAAATCGAAGTCGATAATCTGCTCGCGAGCGATAGTGGGCAGCGGCGGTTCCTTGAGAAGCGCTTCGTGGTCCATTGAAGGCTCCAGATTAATACATCACAGGTAGGGCAAAGGCGCCTTACGGTAGTTCTTGTAGCTCTCGGCGTCGTGCGAGAAGAACAGTTCCGCGTCGTACTTCTCCGCCAGATCCTTCAGGCGCTGCAGCGAGGCACGCGCCTGTTCGGGATCGTGATTTCCGGCCTGGATGCACATCATGTCGAGGTTTTTCTGCGAATAGCAGGCGTCGGCGGTAAACAGCATCGGCCGCCGATTTGCAAGCGTCACCATCAGACTGTAATGCCCCGCCGTGTGCCCCAGGGTTTCGAATAGATGGATCCCCTTGGCGATTTCCTGGTCGCCACCCAGCGTTTCGAAGCGCGGAGTAAAAATATCCATCGCGCTCGCTTCCACCTTCCGAGCAGTTTCCGCCGCCCGTTCGGCGGTATCTTGCGCTTGCGCCGCCGAGTAATCGCGCCGCAGGTTAGGTGCGAAACTGGTGTCCGAGTAGCCCACCATCTCCGATTCGCTCGGGGCGCTGAAGGCCTGCAATTCGAGGTGGTGGCATACCGTCGTCGCACAAGTACAGTATTTGTTGCCGCCGCAGTGATCGAGGTGATAGTGGGAGTTGATCACGTGGGTGATCTCAGAAGGCCGCATCTTCAGCAGATCGAGCTGACCCGGCAGCGTCTGACGCTCGGTCTGCTGCGGTTTGGTGAAGGGGGCCGTCTTGCACACGTGGTCCTTGTCGAAGCCGGTATCGAACAGGAACTTGCCGTCGGGGTGATCGATGAGCACGCCATACACCGGAAAACGCTCTTCGCCCGCCAGGCCCGCCTCGAGGAACAGGTAGCTGCGATCGAGCGCCATGGTGCCGCCGTCGAGCAGGTAGACTTTTGTTTCTTTCATGGCTCTTCCCTCAACTGTTAGCCGATGTGGCGCGGATGTCCCAGCAGCGCATTGCCGCCGGTGCACGTGAAGATCTGCCCGGTTTCGAAGAATTCATCCCGCACCAGCATGAAGGCCATGGCGGCGATATCTTCGGGGCGGGCCAGCCGGCCCAGCGGGGTCTGGTCGACGAAACTCTGCTCGAAAGGCTCGGGATCCGCGCCGTAGTTGCGCATGCCCTGGCGCGACAGCCCGGTCGGAACCAGCGACGGCACGATGCCGTTGATACGCAGGCGCTTGTGCCGATACTCCAGCGCCGCCCCCCGCACCACCCGGTCGCCGGCCAGTTTAGATGCGGCGTATCCGACGATGCCCGGCATCGCGTCGTAGGCCGACAGCGACGACACGTTGACGATCGCACCGTCGTCCGCGATCACCTCGGCGGCATGCTTGATGAACATGGCCGGGCCGATGAAGTGCATTTTCGCCATGAACATCAGGTGCGCGTCGGTGAAGTCGCAAAACGGCACACGCGGTGCCACGCCGGCCACGTTGATGGCGATATCCAGACGACCATGGGTCTCGAGCGTATGCGCCACCAGTGCGGCCATCTGCTCCGAGTCGGTGATATCTGCCTCGAACGGCGTGCCTTCCAGCTGCCCGGCAAGTGACTTCAGCGTCTCGGCGCCCAATCCGGACACCACCACGGTAGCGCCTTCACGCTTTAGCCGTCGCGCGACGGCCTCGCCCATGCCCCCGACCGTGGACGCTCCCAGCACGATGGCGATCTTATTTTTCAGCTCCATGCCCTTGCCCCTTGTTCAAACCTTGCTCGGCGTGCGCTTGTGGAAGGGCTGCGGCCCGTCCGGCCACTGCCGCTGTATCGAATCGCGGCACTCGGTGTAGCGGCTCTCGACCAGTTCGCTCGAATACGGATGCGTCCAGATCAGGAACTCTTCCTGCTGGATGCCGCTTGCGACCAATTGCCCGACCATCTCGGGACTCATGCCGTACGCCTGCAACGCACTGTGATTCTGTTCGCTGCCGATGAAGGCGCTGCCCAGCTCCTGGGGTCGATTGCGCCCCGCATCCCACAGCTCGGTATTGATGATGCCCGGGCACAGCACGCTGAAGCCGATACGTTCGCCATATTCGAGCCGGAAGGCGTCGCTAAAGCCAAGCACCGCATGCTTGGTCGCGACGTAGGTCGCCACGCCCTTGGTGGGTGTTCCGACCGCGTGATGCGAGGCGGTATTGCAGATCCAGGCGCGCTCGTCGCTTTCGAGGAAGCGGCGGCCGAACGCGCGGCAGCCATTGAACACGCCGTATACATTGACCTCGAACTGCCAGCGCAGATCGTCGTCGCTGGTGTCGAAACCAGCACCGGTATTGATCACGCCCGCGTTGTTGCACAGAATCTCGACGTGCCCGAGTTCGCGCCATGCGAACTCGGCCAACTGCTCCACGGAGTCCGCCCGGCGCACATCGCACCGGAAGGGTAGAGCTTTGCCGCCCATGGCCTCGATCTCACCACACACGGCCTGCGCCCGCTCGAGCTGCACATCGGCAATGATGACGCCCTGGGCACCCGCGTCGACCAATGCGAGTGCAATCCCGCGGCCAATGCCGCTGCCGGCGCCGGTGACGACGCAGCCCTTGTTCTTAATATCCATTCTCGTCTCCTCCAGGTGCGGCTATGGCCTCAGTGCCGCATAACGAAAGGGTGGTTGGTGTCAGGCTTGCCGCAGATCCATACGGTCTTGGTCTGCTGCCACTCCTTGATCGCCGCGATACCGCCCTCACGCCCGAGGCCGCTATGTTTGTAGCCACCGAACGGCGTCGACACCCCGCCGACACGGTAGGTATTGACCCATACCGTGCCTGCCTGGAGGCGCTCCGAGGCGCGTATCATGCGGCCCATGTCGGAGGTCCAGACCCCCGCCGCCAGTCCGTAGGGCGTGTCGTTGGCGATTTCATAGGCCTCCTCCTCGGTGTCGAACGGGATGATGGACAGCACGGGACCGAACACTTCCTCGCGAGCGATGCGCATTTGATTGTTCACCCCGGTAAAGATGGTCGGGGCCACGAAACGTCCGCCCTGTGCACCCTCCCCGGTGTAAGCTCCACCGCCGAGCACGCAAGTGGCGCCTTCGCCCTTGGCGATCTCGATGTACTGCAGCACCTTGTCGAACTGGGGGGATGTGGCCACGGGTCCGACGTGTGTGGTGGCCAGCATGGGATCACCGATCCTGGCCTGCCCGGCGATCTCGACCAGTCGCTCGACGAAACGATCGTGAATGGAACGCTGCAACAGCAGCCGCGAGCCGGCGATACAGGTCTGTCCGCTCGCGGCGAAGATCCCGGCGATCGCACCGACCACGGCCGCTTCGAAATCGGCGTCTGCAAAGACGATGTTCGGCGACTTGCCACCGAGCTCGAGCGCCACATGCTTGAAATCGCACGCCGCAGCCTCGTTGATCTTGCGTCCACCCGCCTCCGAGCCGGTCATCGCGATCTTGGCGATATCTGGATGCGCCACCAGCGCCGCACCGGCCTCGTGACCGTAGCCACTGACGACATTCACCACACCAGGCGGAAAACCCGCCTGCTCGAAGAGCTCGACGAACACCAGGGTGGAGGAGGAAGTGAACTCCGAGGGCTTGATCACCACCGTGTTGCCAGCCGCCAGCGCCGTCGGCAGCTTATGGGTCAGCAACAGCAGCGGCGAATTCCACGGTGTAATCAAGCCCACGACGCCCAGGGGCTCCTGCCGGGTAAAAGTGAGCATGTCTGGCTTGCCCGTCGGGATGACCGTACCTTCGATCTTGTCTGCCATCCCGCCGTAATAGCGGAACCAGTCGGCGACCAGACGCATCTGCGGCAACATTTCCGCAAACAGCTTGCCATTGTCGCGAACTTCTGCGCCGGCCAGGCGCTCCACGTTGGCCTCGACCAGGTCGGCCATCTTCGTCAGCAGACGTCCACGCTCACTCGGCTTCAGCCCGTTCCACACCGGCAGCGCACGGCGCGCAGCGGCTACGGCAAGATCGACGTCGGCCGAGGTTCCACGCGCGATCTGCGCCCAGACTTCGCCCGTGTACGGATTGTCGGTGGGAAAATACGCCCCGCCTATGGGTTTCTCCCGGCGACCGTCTATATAGAGGTCAAACTCGGGAAGTGAAGCGGACCCGGCGGCTTCGAGAACTCGACTCATGAGGACCATCCAAAACGTTTAGAGAAAAATGCAAAGGCCACTGACGACCGAAACGGCCTCCTGAACGGTACGAATCGGGCATAAGCCTCCAGCGCCACCCTCTCAGCGTTTGCATTACGGCATCGCAAGACCAAATTAGTTGACGCATAGTCAGTTGTCAACCGATATCCGGGTGCCGGAAGCCCGCCCGGGCGATCTGCCGCCGACACCCGGCGCCAGGAAACCTTGCTTTCGAAACCGCTATCGTCTTGCACACCGCCTGCCCAGCGGAAATAGCCGAGGTCGAATCGAGCCCATGCAAGCTCATCCTCATAAGAACTACATTGCAAATTGCCGGGCAGAGCCGTGTCGACCCCCCCCCTGCGGCAGCTAAACGCAGCCAGACGGCTAAAGCGAGTGCTGTCACAGCCGCAGGGAATCCCCTCCTTGTTTGCCTGAGCAAGCGAACGCGCTATATTACCCAGCGATTGATAAGTGAATTATGGTTAGCAACGCCGGTCCTCCTTCCACCCTCCCCTATCAGACGGGCGAACATGGGTTCGAAGACCGCCAGCTAGAAGCAGCATCCCGGCAATCGTTGACCGTGTTTCTCCATTTGGCAGATGCCTGCACGCTGACTATTGACACGACGTCAACTAAAAGGCATTCACAGTGAAACTGGCAGACTTAGTTATGGAAGAGCCCAGAACGACAGCATTACCCGAGAAGAATCTTTATGGACAGAAGTTGGGCCGCAAAGGCGTAGAGACCCGCGCCCGCCTCCTGCGCGCAACGGAGAATCTGCTCGAGAAACGCTCCATCTCCGAGCTTACCATTGCCGACATCGCGGCGGCGGCAAGAACCTCCCCGGCGGCGTTCTACGTCTATTTCGAGGATGTGAATCAGGCCATCCTCGCCGCTGCGCAGACCATCGAGCAGATCACCCCTGAAATCAAGGCACTACTGAGCTCTCCGTGGACGACGGAAAACTCAAAGGACAATGCACTTGCCTTGGTAAAGGCCTACTTGGCGCTCTGGCAGGAACATCACGCCATCCTGAGGATCAGAAACCTTGCCGCCGACGAGGGCGACAAGCGCTTTGAGGATGTACGCCACGCGGCAGTAGAGCCAATTCACACTCTGTTGAGCGAGCGCATCAAAGAGGCCGATAATGGCTTCGAGCCATTGTCCGGCGCATCCGCCGTACTGGTCTTGATCGAGCGTGTCGCGGCGGTCGTTCGCTTGCCGTTACGGCGGCGGCATTCGTCCAGGACGCAGCTCATTAATTCTGCGGCACGCCTGGTCGCTCACGCATTGGCGCCTGAAGCCTCCGCAGCGGACTGATCTTGCGCCGCGTTCCGGCACCGCGACCCGGGTGCGCTACGCCAGATCGAACAGGGTGAGACGCTAGCGCCTCGCCCCTGCATACTACTTTCCACCTGGCAACCTTGCTTCCAAAAGCAGCTCAGGCCGTCCCGCTTGCGACTCGTTGCGGGCAAACAAAAAAAGGCGGCCCTGAGACCGCCCGAAAGAGTGAACGAGGAGCACGAGCGTGCACCCGGCACGCCCGCAGTTGCAGCTCAGCTCAGCATCACGCCGCCATCGACGACGATTTCCGAGCCCACGATAAAGGACGCATCGGGCGACAGCAGAAAGGACACTGCCTTGGCGATCTCGACCGGCTCACCCATGCGCTTGATCGCGGTCATCGCAGCGATGGAGTCGGTCGCGCCGGCATGCGCGCGCGTCAAAGGGGTCAGGATGGGGCCGGGCGAAACGGCGTTCACACGAATGCCACGCGCTGCGTACTCGATCGCCACCGAGCGGGTCAAGCCGAGCACGGCATGCTTGCTGGCAGTGTAGGCATCCAGCCGATTCAAGCCCAAGTGGGCATAGATAGAGGCAATATTCACGATGGCGCCACCGCCAACGCGACCGATCGCTTCCAGCTGGTACTTCATACCATAGAATACGCCATCGAGGTTGATGCCCATCACCCGACGCCAGTCCTCGACCGAGGCGTCTTGCAACGGCCCAAATGCGCCACTGATCCCGGCATTATTTACCGCATAGTGCAGCGCACCGAAAGCCTCCTCGGCCATCTTCACCATCGCCTCGCAACTGGCCGGCAGCGATACATCGGCCTGATACGCCTGCGCCACCCCGCCTTGCTCGCAGATCGCACCCGCGACGATTTCAGCCATCTCCCCCTGCACGTCAACCACCAGCACTTTGGCACCGTTCGCGGCGAGATCGTGTGCAATCGCCTCACCTATGCCACCGCCAGCTCCGGTAACCAGAGCCACCTTGCCTTCGAAGTCTCTTTTCATTGTTTTCTCCGCTCGTGAGTTGTCTGGTAATTCGCGACTGCTGGCCTGCAGCCAGCAATCGCCCTACTACTTCAGCGCAGCAATGATCTGCTCGGTGGTGCGCACGCGCCCGATCATCGGAAAGATCGTCTGAAACGCGAAGGCGTGCATCTCAGGCGAAACACTGCTGATCGCGTCTTCCGCGAACACTAGTTGGTAGCCTAGGTCATAAGCCGCCCGCGCCGTCGACTCTACCCCCATGTTAGTGGCGACTCCGGTTATCACCAGTGTCTTGATACCGCGACGGCGCAGCTGCAGATCCAGCTCGGTGCCGTAGAAGGCGTTCCACTGACGCTTGGTGAAGACGATGTCGCCACCGTTAACACTAAGATCCCCGGGCAGCTCGGCCCAGTCCGCAGGCAGCCCGCCTTCAGGCATCGGCAGCGGGCGATCTACAGGTTGAGTGAGCGCGTCG
The DNA here is from genome assembly GCF_046581935.1 of Pseudomonas sp. Taxonomy (GTDB): domain Bacteria; phylum Pseudomonadota; class Gammaproteobacteria; order Pseudomonadales; family Pseudomonadaceae; genus Aquipseudomonas. The sequence continues at coordinate 127,348 of NZ_JAYGFK010000019.1, read as the reverse complement.
GAGAAGTCGGCGGCCCAGGCAACGCTGGACAACGCCACCGGAGCCCTGGACGAGCGAAAAGCCTCCGCCAGACGTGAACTATTGCCCAGCACGGCGGTGCCAGCATGTGGCGCCAGGGGCAACTGCAGAATGCCTTTTTGCACATCCACAACCAGGAGCGCCGCGTTTTCGAGTGTCAGACTTTCCATGAGTCACCTTCGAATCTGTTGCTGTGAAATTCAGGGATTAACCCCCCAAAGGTCACGAGATAATAACTGACGTACAATCACCTAGCAATAGCCCATAACTACAGCCATTCCCTTAGATCATTGACCTAATATCTCTCATGTGACTACTATTTTCCAAATAAAACTGACTCATGATCATTTTATATGTCGTCTCTTGCCGAACAGTCGACGCGGATCTACGCGCGATTTTCCAAGGCGATACACGCACGGCGGCCTGCTTTCTCAGGCGTGAGAGGCGCCCATCACAATAATAAGGGAGACAAGGTATGAAACCACCAGTCGGCTTCATCGGCCTGGGCAACATGGGTGAAGGCATGGCCTCGAACATTGCCCGGGCCGGCTTCGCATTGAGCGTACGCGACATACGCCAGGAGCCACTCGATCGCCTGGCGGCACTGGGTGCAACGCCAGTCGGTAGCTGCTACGAAATAGGCCAATGCTCGAACATCGTCTGCATTGCCCTGTTCGACGAGGCGCAAGTGCGACAGGCTTGTCTGCCTAATGGCGACGACCAGGGCGTTTTTGCCGGTATGGCTGCCGGCGGCATTGTGACCATTCACAGTACGGTACCGGCCGAGCTGACGCAGGAGCTGGCGCAGGCGGGCCGCGCGCGCGGCATCACGGTCATCGATGCACCGATGACCGGCGGAGGCGGCGCAGCTGCAGATGCTGGAAAGCTGACTTTCTTCCTCGGTGGCGACGAGGCCGCCATCGAGACGGCCCGCCCCGTGCTAGCCGCCATGGCACAACACCTGTTCCACGTCGGCGAGGTCGGTGCCGGCTCGACCACGAAAATCCTCAGCAACTTCCTGGCCATCTCCAATGTCTTGCTGGTACGCGAAGCTCAGCGCCTGGCGCGTAGCTGTGGCATCGATGAGGAGCGCTGGCGCTCGGTGATCAACGCGGGCGGCGTCGGCTCCAGCTGGGTCAGCAATAACTGGCACATCATCCAGGCGCAGGAGGAGGTCTACACCACTGGCGCGGCAGGAATGGTCGCGATGGCCAGCAAGGATCTTCATCTGGCACGTCAGCTGCACCAGCAACTCGGCGTAGCCATGCCCATCCTCGACCACCTGGTCGATCACGCACTGCCGGAGTTGGGAAACAATGGTCTCACACGCTAAGCAGCAGAATTCGGCCACGGCACATGCACGCTTCTGCATCGGCGTCGACGTTGGCGGGACTTTCACCGACATCGTGCTCTCCGATGGCCAGCAGGTATGGCGCGGCAAGGCGCCCTCGACGACAGGCGCACTGGGCGGGGGGGTGATTGCCGCATGCCGCCTGGTCGCCGAGCGCGCAGGCATTTCCGTCGAGTCCATGCTTTCCCGCGTCGACCGCTTCGGTCTGGGCACCACGGCCGTCACCAACGACATCGCCTCGCGCACCGGGCGCAAGGTCGGCCTGATCACGACTCGCGGCTTCGAGGACCTGATCCCCATCGCGCGGGTACGCCGTGTGCCGCGCGATGGTTGGCTGGTGCCTCCAGACGGGCTGATAGAACGTGACTGGATCGTCGGTGTCGACGAGCGCATCGATCGGGATGGCGATGTCCTGCAGACGCTCGACAGCGCCCAGGCAGTAGCGGCCGCGCAGCACCTGAAACAGGAGCTAGGCGTCGAAGCGCTCGTCGTGTCGTTTCTCTGGAGCTGCGTCAATCCCGCTCATGAGGCAGCAGCCGTCGCGGCGATTCGCGAGGCTTTGCCCGGAATGCCCGTTCTGTCGGCAGCCGCACTGTACCCGGTCGAACGCGAGTACGAGCGGACCATGTTCGCCCTGCTCAATGCCTATACGAGCGCCTCGCTCGACGGCATTGAGGAGCTGGTCGAGGAGCTCGGCCGGCTCGGATTGGCCCGGCCTCCGCTGCTGATCCACTCCGGCGGCGGATCGATCACGGTGGCAGAGGGCCGCGGTACGCCGGCGATGCTGGCCGAATCCGGGCCGGCGGCCGGGGTGGTAGGCGCACAGGCGGTGTGCCGCGCCGCCGGCGTCGCCAATGCGGTGGCCTGCGACATGGGCGGCACCTCCTTTGACATGGCTATCGTGCGCCATGGCGAACCCTTGCGCCGCACTCGCGGAGAGCTGATGGGCATCTGGACGGCCATGCCCATGGTCGATATCGAATCGGTTACCGCCGGCGGTGGCTCCCTCGCGTGGGTGGATGCCCTCGGGCTGCTGCGCGTCGGGCCGCGCTCCGCGGGCGCCTATCCCGGCCCTGCCTGCTATGGCCGCGGCGGCACCGAAGCCACCGTCACCGATGCACTGGTCGTTCTCGGCTACATCGACCCCAGCCGTTTTCTCGGTGGCGACATGGGCCTGGACAGGGCCGCCGCGCTGCAGGCCTGCGCGCGGCTGGGCGAACAACTCGGTTCGGATGCGATGCAGACGGCCTGGGGCATCTACGAGATTGCCAAAGTCGAAATGGTGCGCGCCTTGCGTGCGCAGTTCGCGCAGAAGGGCCTCGATGCCACGGAACACGCAATCGTCAGCATGGGCGGCTGTGGCGGCCTGTTCAACGCCTCGATCGCCCAGGAACTGGGGATACGCCGTGTACTGGTGCCGGAGCTGACCTCGGTTCTGTCGGCCTTTGGCGCGGCCAACGCCGACATTCGCCGCGAACGCAGCCGCAGCATCAGCCTGCTACTGCCCTGCCCGGCCGAAACCGTGCAAGCGCGACTGGACGAACTGCGACAGGCCGTTCTGGCCGACCTGTCCGCCGACGGCGTCGCCGACGACGATCGCTCGGTCACCCTGGAGGCAGATCTGCGGTTCATGCGTCAGCAATGGGAACTGCCGGTCGCCTGTTCGAGCGGCCTCGATACGGCCGAGCAGCAGCGCATCATCGAAGAATTCAAGGCCGAGTATGGTCGGCGCTACGGACAGGGCGCATTGGTCAGCGGTACGCCGGTAGAACTCGTCGCCCTGCGGGCCATCGGTTGCGGGCGCACCGTACGTGCCGACCTCACCGCCCAGGAACCGCAGCGCACTGCCGGTGACGGAACCCCGCTGAGCGGACTGCGCACACTCTACCTGGACGCGGCGCGACCGGCCTTCGAGGTCCAGGTCGTCGACGGCAGCGCACTACAACCCGGCCACACCGTCGAAGGGCCCGCCCTTGTCGATAGCAGTGACACCACCCTATGGATTCCCCAAGGGGTGCGGGCGATCGTCGATGCCTATCGCACTCTGAACCTGGAGATACTCCAATGAATCAGGCTACCGATTTTGAATTCGACGCCATCGCGATGGAAGTACTGCGTACCCGCCTCGAGGCGATGGCGGAGGAAGGCGCCCTTACCATCGAGCGCACTGCGTGCTCGCCCACCATTGCCGAGTCGCGCGACTGCTCGTGTTCGCTGCTCGACGCAGAAGGCCACCTGATCGTCGGCGGCGGCGCCATCGCACATCACTTCGGCGCCTGCAGCCATGCCGTGCAATACACCCTGCAACATTTTCGCGACAGCATCGCGCCGGGCGATGTCTTCATTGCCAACGACCCGCACAACGGTGGCGGCCTGCACTACATGGATGTGGTGGTGCAGCGACCGATCTTCCATGAGGGACGGCTCGTCGCCTGGGTCGCAAACTCGGGCCACATGATCGATGTGGGCGGCATGGCCTTCGGATCATGGTCGCCCGCAGCAACCGAGTGTTACCAGGAAGCCCTGCGACTGCCTCCCGTGCGCCTGTTCCGTAAAGGCGAGGAGATGCACGACATCTGGGCCGTGATCCGCAACAACGTCCGCGTGCCACAGCTGCTCGAGATGGATATCCGCAGCCTCGTGGCCGGCTGCCAAGTGGTGAACGACAAGGTGCTGTCGCTGGTGCAGCCCTGGGGCAGCGAGCGCTTCCTCGCCGCGGTTCAGGCCTTGCGCAATGTCGTCTCGCGCGAGCTGCGGCGGCGCATCGGCCTGCTGGCAGACGGGGTCTATTACATGACCACCTGGACCGAGTGGAATGAGGAGCGCTACCCGGTGCCCTGCCAGCTGACCATCGAAGGCGAACGTATGCTGCTCGATTTCGAGGGCGCCGCCCCCCAGTGCGATCACTTCTTCAACTCCAAACCCCACGTGATCCAGGCCATCGTGGTCAGCGACGTCACCGACGTGCTGACCCATGATCTGCCTCTGTCGGCCGCCATGTTCGATATAATCGAGCTTCGCTGCCCCCCGGGCACCGTGGTCAATGCCGCGCCGCCAGCCCCGACGGCCTCGGCCCACTTCGACGTCGCACTGAATGCCAGCATGGCGGCGCAGCAGTGCCTGATGATGGCCATCTGCGCGTCGGGCGAGGATGCCCCCGGTCGACACCTCTTGTCTGGCCCGGTCTCGCCTTCGTGCATGGGCTTGCATACTTGGTCATATCAACAGCAAGGCGGTGGACACGACGGCTGGTTAATGCTCGACGGCGCCCTGGCCGGCGGTTCGGCCGGACATGATCGCGACGGCTACGACCTGTTCAGCTTCATGGTCGCACGCAAGGCGATCATCGAGGCCGTGGACGTGGAATCGTTCGAGTCGCGCTATCCGGCCTTGGTGCTGGAGAAGTGTCCGCGTACCGGCGCCGAAGGAGCCGGCCGCTATCGTGCAGGCGCGGGGTGCAACATGAGCTACAAGCCCCACAAGACCTCTTCCTGGACCGGCGTCATGCTCGGCATGCGGGAACACCTGCCACTGCTGGGTTTCGCCGGCGGTCGTCCGGGGGCGACCACGCAGTTTAGGGTGCAGCGCGGACAGGGCCCGTTCGAGGCCGTTTCCGGGCACGCGGATGGCCTGGTGGTGAACGACACGGACATCTTCGAGTTCAGCCTCGGCTCCGGCGGCGGTTTCGGCGATCCCCTGGATCGCACTCCCGAGGCCGTGGCACGCGACGTACGCCAGTCGCGGCTGACGGTCGACGAGGCGCACGCCGTGTACGGGGTCGTGCTTGCGCATGACGGCATGCCCGATGACGCGCAGACGCGCGACTGCCGCGAGTCCCTGCGCCAGGCCCGACTGCAACGAGCGCTGCCCGCCCGCAAGCCCCTCAACCAGCGCGAGATACTGGCGCCGCAGCTCAGGGGACAGGGCCGGACGATCTATCCGGGCGTCGAGCACCACAACGGCGTCGCCTACGCGAGCGACAGCGGTACACCGCTCGCCGATGCCCCCGACACTTGGATCGACGGCTGCCCCTGCCTGGAGGAACAGCTCGATGGCGCAGTGGTTTTACGCACCTACCTCGATCCCGCCAACGGGCGCGCTCTGCTGGTAGACGCCGCCCCGCCGGGCGAGCCCTGCACGCTGGGAAGTCGTCCACGCCACTGGGAAAGGTCTGCCGCAGACTGATCCGTTAGCTACTCATCCTGGAGGCCGCGATATTGGGTGGCCTCCACCGCCAACCCCGCGCTCTGACCAGGGCTCGCTTCCGTTGAGGGGGCGGGCCTTGGGCTGCAAGCCGGCCGGCGACTTTGCTCAACGGCAAATGCAGGGGTCGTCAGTGGAACTGACCGCCACCGGCGTGCTTGATCACACAGATATCGATCGAGCGGCAATCTGGTGGGGAGCGGTGCAGGAATATCAGGAAGCTCGTACATCCCGCCCGCACGGCACGCAAGCAAGGCGTCGGCGGGCGGGTCTCTTCTGGCATCGCACGCCCGGGCGCGGCGGTAGTCCTCCTCGACCGAGCCGTTGGCCGCAAAACACAATGCCGCCGCCACGACGGCAAGCGCAATTACCGACAGCAGCGAATAGCGAATCGCCTCGACACCGAAGCGTGGACTGAGCACATCGTTCAAGGCGCCCACTACCAGCGGCCCTAGTCCGTAGCCGATCATGTTGATGAAGAACGAGATCAGCGCGGATGCAAGCCCCCGCATCCTTGGTTTGGCCAGTGTCTAAGTCATGGAGTGGATCGGCGACGCCCAGGTCGACAGCAGGCCGATGGCCGGGCAATAGAACACGAACGACTGGCGTGGATCGGGCACCAGGAGCGCCAGGGCGAAGAAGGGAATCGCCAGCAGCATACCCACACCCGGGATGCGCATGTACCAGCGGATGTTGCGACGGCCGAGCCAGTCGGCGAGCATGCCGCTGCCAATGGTACAGAGCAACAAACCCACAGCAGAAGCACTGCCGAGCATGATTCCCACATCCTTCGGACTCATGTGGAGAATACGCAGAAAGAAAGTGGCGGCACATCCGTGGATGGCGTAGTTCACGAGCGCACAACTGGACGCGGTGCACACCAGGAACCGGAACGTGGGCATGGCGGTCAGCCGGCGCAGGGTGTCCTTCCATGAAGGGGCATCCGCGTCTGGCATGCCTTCCGACAAGCCGCGCGGTGGATCGGCGATCGCATAGCGCACCACCAGCGCCAGCGCCTCGCCAGGCAGGCAGGCAGGCAGGCCGACCATAAGGAAAACCGTTCGCCATTCGAAGTGCGAACTGAGCCATCCACCGAGGAACAAACCCAGGCCGATTCCGATAGAGGCGGTGGCGTTGAAGAAGCCGATCGCCGTCGCGCGGTGCGTCAGCGGATAGAGGTCGGCGATCATCGAATGCGATGGCGGATTGCAGCCCGCCTCGGCGATCGACGCTATTCGAGAATCACGCAGGTCTCCCGCCGTTCGATCAGAAATCGCTGCCACCGTCGATATTGATGGTGGCACCGGTCACGTAGGACGCCCGCTCGGAAAGCAGGAAGGCGATCACGTCGGCGAACTCGCGGTGCTGACCGACGCGTTCGAGTGCGACGGCCATCTGGAACTCCCGCCGCACATACTCGTAGCGCGCCCGCGCCTCGGGGACGCCGTAGCGCTCAGCCAGGACGGCGCGCGTGGCCGCGTCCTTTTCGACTACGCCCGGCGCGATGCAGTTGGCCCGGATGCCCTCCGGACCGTAGGTCTTGGCGATGTTTTTGGTGATGCTGGCGATCGCAGCCTTTGCCGCGGTATAGGCGATCAGGGCCGGCTTTTGCGCGCGGATCGAATAGGCCGAGGTGGTGACGATGCTGCCCACACCCTGTGCACGCATGGGCACGAGCGCCGCCTTGCAGGCGCGCACGGCGATCATCAGGCCGGAATCGAAGTAATGCTGCCAGGCGCTAGGGTCCATTTCATGCAACGATCCCCGCGGCCCCATCGGTCCGGCAATCACCGCCAGTGAATGCAAGGCGCCGAATCGATCGAGGGTACGCGCGACCGCTTCTTCCATTGCGCCCTCGACGCTCGCATCGAGCGCCACCAGCAGCGGTGGCGCCCCGCTAGCAGGCAGGCGCGCCGCCGTCTCCTGCAACGCCGCCTCGCGCCGCCCCATCAATACGAGGTGCGCGCCTTCGGCCGCGAGCACCTCGGCCGTCGCAGCACCGATGCCACTGCCGGCGCCCACCACGAGCACGACTCGATCGCGCAGTCCGAGATCCATGTCGGGCTCAGATCTTCAGGATCTGTCCGCCATCCACACACCAGGTCTGGCCCGTAATCCAGCTGGCGTCGTCGGACAACAGGAACAGGCAGGCTTTGACGATGTCGTCGGTCTGGCCGATACGCTTGAGCGGCAATGAAGAAAGCAGGCTTTGCAGACGCTCGGCAGGAACACTGGTCTGCGTCGCCATGGTGTCGGTAGGGCCGGGAGCTATGCCGTTGATGCGAATGCTCAGCGGTCCGAGCTCCTTGGCCAGCCCAATCGTCAGGGCATTCAGTCCGGTCTTGGCGATGCTGTAGTAGTTACCCGCCAGGTAGGCGGCGGTCGACGACTGATTGACGATGGCGCCGCCTCCGCGCTTGACCATGTGCTCGTACACGGCACGCGTGACGATCAGGGCGCCATTCATGTTCACTTCCATGAAGCGCTGGTAGTAAGCGTAGTCCACTTTCAGCAGGCCTTCGCGGCGCATGCCGGCGAAGATTGCGGCGTTATTGATCAACAGGTCGATGCCGCCGAAGTGCTCCACCGTCTGCACGGCGAGCGCTTCGGTCGAGGATGGCGAAGAGACATCGGTGCGCACGAACAAGGCCCGCCCACCCGCGCTTTCGATTTCCCCTGCGACGCGCTCGCCGTTGCCGGCGTCGATCTCGGCGATCACCACCGCCGCACCTTCGGCGGCAAGTGCCTTGGCATAGGCTTCGCCGATGCCCTGTCCGGCCCCGGTGACAATCGCAACCTTGTTCTGAAAACGCATGAAGTAACTCCTTCAGTTCGACAGTTCGACGGATGCCCTGCACGGCTCAAGCCGGGCGCAGCTCCATCATGGTAAGCCGTGCTTCTCGCGGCAGGCAGAGCATGTCGAGCACCGCCCGCGCCGTGATCAACGGCGAAATGGCCTCGCCGGATGACGCGTCGTGACCGCTCGCCCGCGCCTCGGCACGAAAACGTTCCCTAGTCTCCGGCGACCAGCTACGGTGAAAACCGCTTTCGCTCAAGCGGCCAGAACGCAGTACGCCGACCCGAATGCCGTCGGCACGCAGTTCTTCGCGCAAGCCCTGGGAAAGGGTCTCGAGTGCGCTCTTGGTGGCGGCGTAAACCGACAGATAAGGATAGGGCGCGCACACCGACTCGGAACTGATGTTGACTACGTCGCCGCCGCCACGGGTCCGCATGCTCCTGGTGGCCTCACGGATGCAGTAGATCGGCCCTAGTACGTTAGCGGCCACCTCCAGTTGCAGGAGACGGTCGTCTGCTTCCGCGATCTTCTGCGGGTGACCGAGGGCTGCATTGTTGACCAAGATGTCCACGCCGCCGAAGTGCTCGCCCACGCGGGCGAAGGCAGCACGTACGGCCTCGGGATCGCTAAGGTCGGCGGGCAACGCCAGGGCGCGCACGCCCAATGCCGCTGCGGCCGCCGTGAGATCGTCACTGGCGCGCGCGACCAGGCCGACACATGCCCCCTCCTCCACCAACAGCTCGCTGATCCGCCGGCCAAGCCCGCGCGAGGCACCGGTTACAATGGCGACCTTGCCCGCTAGCCTGCCGCTCATGATGTCGCCTGGCGGCGATCGGCGACGCGCGCCTCGCCATTCAGGGGTATGCAACTGCCACTCATCAGCGACGCTGCGTCGGCGCCGAGCAGCACCATCAGCTCGGCAATCGCCGCGGGCGGCGTCCATTGGCTAAAGTCGGCGTCCGGCATATCGACGCGGTTCTTTGGGGTATCGATGATCGTCGGCATCAGGCACAGTACATTGACGCCAGTGCCGCGCAGCTCCTCCGCCATGCTTTCGCTGAGCCGCATTACGGCACTCTTGGCCGCCGCATAGGCGCTGACATGGGCATGACCTTGCACATGGGCGGCAGCGCCGATAGTGAAGATGTTGCCGCGACCCTGAGCGATCATGCCCGGAACCACGGCCCCGACCGCGTTGACCACAGTCGTGGCATTGACTTGGAACTGTTGCAGCCAGGCGTCGCGGCGCATCTCGTGGACCGGCTCGCCGTAGTAGAAGCTGCCGGCGATGTTGCAGAGCACATCGATGCGCCCATGCAGTTCGACGGCCTTGGCGACCGCCGCGGCGACGGACGCCTCATTGAGGAGGTCGGCCTGCAACAAGGTCTTGTTGGCCGCGGGGGTGGGATACGCCGACTGCAGGGTCGCCGCATCGACGTCCAGTAAGACCAGCGTCGCCCCGGAGCGCTGGTAAGCCGCGGCAACTTCACGACCCAGCGCACCGGCCGCACCGGTAATCATCACGACATTCTCAGACAAAGGCATAAGCCATCCTCTCTGGCGCTGTGCGCCCATTAGGGTTGAAGGTATTGCCCCGCACTCCATAGGCACACTAGCCAAACAAGGCGCCGATCGAGGCTCAGCGGCGAACACCAAGGAGGCTGAATATAACTGATGAATAGTCATCTTTAAAGCCTTCACAGCGCTCGACCGTACCCACCTCCCGCCTACTCCCGCGTCAACAACACGCAGCCGGCCAGGGGGCCGCCTCCCGCCGCGGTAACGGCGACCTCCGGATCGCCCGCCACCTGTCGATCTCCACCTTCGCCCCAGAGCTGCTGGCACGACTCAATCAGCAATCCGAAGCCATGCAGACGCCCCGCCGATAGCTGCCCGCCGCCGGTGTTGAGCGGCAGCTCACCCTCAAGCCCGATGCGCTGCCCGCCCTCGACGAATGCGCCCGCCTCGCCCCGACCGCAAAAGCCCAAGGCCTCCAGCCAGACCAGCGTAAGGATGCTGAATCCATCGTAGAGATTGGCCACGTCAACGTCTTGCGGCCGCAGATCGGTGCGCTGCCAGAGTCGCCGACCTGCGTCGCGCGCCGCCATGGTGGTGATATCGTCGAACTGATCCCAACTGTTGCGCCCATACAGGGCGCCGCTCATCGCCTCGATTCGCAACGGCGGCTTGCGCAAGTCCCGGGCCGCTTCGTAGTTGGACACGATGATCACCGACGCGCCGTCGATCGGCGCGTCGCAGTCGTACAGACACAGCGGCTCGGTCACCATGCGAGCCTGCAGGTAGTCGTCGAGACTCAAGGGATCGCGGTACAGGGCACGGGGATTTAGCATCGCATTGCGGCGCCCATTCACGGCGACCGCGCCGAGCTGCTCGCGGGTCAGACCGAACTCGTGCATGTGCCGCGCGGCCACCAGCGCGATCGGATGTGCCGCGGAGAGCCCATTGAAGGGGCGGACCCAGCTCATCAGACCGTCCACGCGCGACGCGGACTTAGGGCCGGGCGCCGAGGTCTTGCCCCTCGCCTTGACCTGTTCGCTGTACTGGGTCAGCGTGCGAAAACACAGAACATGGCGCGCCTGCCCGGTGGCCACGGCCATCGCCGCATTCATGACGGCACTGAGCTGCCCGGGCGCCTCGGGCGAGGCGCAGAACCAGTTCAACTCCAGCCCCAGCGCCTCCTTAACCTCACGCAACGACACCGGCGCCATGCCCGGAGTCGACGACATGCCCGGCCAGGAGCTAAGCCCGTCAATGTCCTTGCTTGTCAGTCCTGCGTCGGCCAAAGCCTCGAAGGCCGCATCCAGAGTTAACTCCAGCGCGCTACGACCAGCCTGCCGCGATGGTCCGGCAATACCTACACCGGAAATGGCAGCGCGGCGCTCACCAAGGAGTTCCATAATGGCTTCCCTCTATAGTTGATACGTCATCATTTATTGGCTATTCTACGCCGAGATTAGTCGTGCGGTAATTTTTTTGTAGCCGCAGCCGACGTGCACAGGGCGATCCATTGCGACCAGCAAGGAGACAGGCATCATGCAAGACCAATCCACCCCACGAACCAGCGAGCCGGCTGCGATTCCTAGTCATGTACCGCGTGAGCTCGTCGTCGATTTCGACTTTCGCACGGGCTTGAGCGATCGACCCCACGAAACGGTCGCAGCGCTGCACAACGGACCGCGCATCATCTACTCGCCGGTCAACCATCATTTGAAGGCTGGCCACGGCACCTGGATCCCCACCTGGGCGGAAGACATTCGCAAGGTGCTTCAGGACGCCGAGACCTTCTCCAGCAAAGTAGTACGCTCCAACTCCGACCTCACCCTGATTCCCCTGGAGCTGGACCCGCCGATGCATGGCGGCTTCCGCACACTGATGAATCCGCTGTTCTCGCCAGCACGCATGAAAGCGCTGGAAGAAAAGATCCGCGAACGCGCCCGTAACCTGGCCGAGAACTGCCGTGACAACGGCGGCTGCGAGTTCATCGCAGACTTCGCGCGGCCCCTGCCAGTGGGCATCTTCATCGATCTGATGGGGCTGCCTGCGGACAACCTCGAGCGCTTCATGGCCTGGGAGGAGCTGATCATTCGGGACATGCACTCGCGGGCGCGAGCCATGCAGGAAGTTGCAAGCTATCTAAAGGAACTGATCGCCGCGCGTCGCAAGAACCCGACTGGCGACCTGATTTCGTTCGCCGTCCAAGGCCAGGTCGACGGCCGCCCGCTCGACGACAGCGAAATCCTCGGCATCTGCGTTCTGCTGTTCATGGCCGGCCTCGACACCGTGACGAGCTCACTCAGCTTTCAGTTCCGCCACCTTGCCGAGCATCCGGATGAGCAGGAGCGGCTGCGCCAGGACTTCTCGATCATCCCTGCGGCGGTCGAGGAAATGTTCCGGGCTTACGCGGTGGTGAACACGACGCGTTATGCGACGAGGGACGTCGAACTGGCCGGAGTGACGATCAAGAAGGGCGACAACGTCACCTGCTCCACCATTCTCGCCTGCCGCGATCCGCGCGAGTTCGAGAACCCCAACCTGGTCGATTTCGATCGCAGTGGCAACGCGCACAATGCCTTCTCCTACGGCCCCCACCGCTGCATAGGCTCGCACCTGGCGCGGCGCGAACTGGTCGTCGGCATGGAAGAATGGCTGAAGGTGATTCCGACTTTCCGCGTCGCACCCGATGCGCAGCTGGTTGCCAGCGGCGGCGGCGTCTTCGCCCTAGAAACCCTGCCGCTGCTATGGTGAGCGGAGCCTCCGTACCCGGCGACGGAGCAACCCTTCAGTCCGGCATGCTGGCAGGCTGGGGGCTGCGGCTCGCCGCCGACGTCGGCGGACCGGAGCATGCCCCATACGCCGTCCTTGTCCCTGGTGCCGGTCAGACCCGCCGCGCCTGGGCCGCGACCGCACACCGGCTGAGCCAGACCGGCTACCGCGTGCTGTCGCTCGACCTCCGCGGCCATGGTGGCAGCGACTGGGCCGCCGACGGCGATTACGGTATCGATGCCTTCGTCGCCGATATCGAGACCGTGCTTGCCAGCCTGGCGGCGCCGGCGGTCCTGGTCGGCGCCTCGATCGGCGGCATCGCCGCACTGATTGCGGCAGCTGGGTCTTCGGCAGCCCGGGTCGCGGGCCTGGTTCTGGTCGATGTGGTGCCGCATATGCAGCCGCAGGGCCTTCAGCGCATCCGCGACTTCATGTCGGCCCACGCCGACGGGTTCGCCAGCCTCGAGGAGGCGGCCGACGCCGTCGCCGCGTTTTTACCGGACCGGCCACGCCCCGCCAACAGCCAAGGCTTGCTCAACAGCCTGCGCCAGTGCGACGACGGGCGGTTACGTTGGCATTGGGACCCCGCTTTCCACGCGGGTTCTGCCGGCCGCAGCGGCATGTTCGAGCGTATGGAAGCCGCGGCCGCCAAGGTGGTCGCGCCTACCCTGTTGATCAGCGGCAAGCGTAGCGACGTGGTCAGCCGCGAAGGCGCGCAAAAGCTGCTTTCGATGATCCCGCACGCCCGCTGGATCGATGTCGAAGACGCCGCCCATATGGTGGCAGGCGACAGCAATGAGGTCTTCCAGGCCGCACTTGAAGACTTCTTGCAGACCCTCCCGCCCTCCTCGTCGAGTCGCTTCCAGCGACAGCAGGGTCGATCATGACATTCAGTTCCGAAGCATTCGAGCCGCTACTGGCCTGGCGCGGACGGCGCGAACAGCGCACCGAGATGCTCGCGGCATTCCCGGCCCAGGCCCTGTCAGCGACGCTCGACCGCGACAACGCAACGGTTGAAACCGGTGCCGCCCTGCCCCCAGGCTATCAATGGCTGTACTTTCTGCCGCTAGCCGCCATGGCGCAGGTCGGCGCAGACGGGCACCCCGCACGCGGCGGCTTCCTGCCGCCGGTGCCCCTGCCGCGGCGCATGTGGGCCGCCGGCCGGCTCAGCTTTCATAGCCCTTTGCAGATCGACGAACGCGTCACCCGCGAGTCGGAGATCATCGACATCCGCATGAAGACAGGCCGCAGTGGCCCTCTGGTGTTCGTCACCGTGGAGCATCGCTACCTAGGCAGCGATGAGAGGTTGGCCATCGTCGAACAGCAGGACATCGTCTACCGCGAGCCAGCGGCGGGCGAGCAGCCTGCCGTACAGCAGTCCAGCGCAGCACCGGCCTCGGCGTCGGCGACCTGGTGCCGACAACTCACGGCCGATCCGGTGCTGCTGTTTCGCTATTCGGCACTCACCTTCAACGGTCACCGCATTCATTACGACCGCCCCTATGCCACCGAAGTCGAGGGCTATGCCGGGCTGGTCGTGCACGGGCCCCTGGTAGCGACGCTGCTGCTCGATCTGGTGCGGCGCAAGCGTCCCGATGCACAGATCGCGCACTTCGAGTTTCGCGCCATGAAACCGCTGCTCGACGGAGCGGCATTCCAGCTATGCGGAGAGCCGGCCACGGATGGAAACAGCATCAAGCTGTGGGCCGAGGACGCCGGTGGCGTGGTGACCATGTTGGCCACGGCAACGCTGGCCTGAATCTACCGCTATCAATCTAGAGAGGCCGACAAGTGCTGAGCCATACCAACGACCGCTACCAAGACATCCGCGACGGTGTCCGCGCCCTGTGCGCCGAGTTTCCGGATGCCTATTTTCGCAAGATAGACGAAGATCGCGCCTATCCCGAAGTCTTCGTCGAGGCCCTAACCAAGGCCGGATGGATGGCTGCCTTGATCCCCGAGGAATTCGGCGGCGCCGGACTGGGCCTCGCCGAAGCCTCGGTGATCATGGAGGAGATCAACCGTTCTGGCGGCAACTCCGGTGCTTGCCACGGGCAGATGTACAACATGAACACCCTGCTGCGCCACGGTTCCCAGGCGCAGAAGGAGTTCTATCTGCCCAAGATCGCCAGCGGCGAGTGGCGCTTGCAATCGATGGGTGTGACCGAACCCAGCACCGGCACCGACACGACCAAGATCAAGACCAGCGCGGTCAAGAAGGGTGACCGCTACGTGGTCAACGGGCAGAAGGTCTGGATTTCCCGGGTTCAGCATTCGGATTGGATGATCCTGCTCGCACGCACCACCCCGCTTGCGGAAGTCAAGAAGAAGACCGAAGGGCTATCGATCTTCATGGTGGATCTGCGCGCCGCCGAGAAATCCGGCATGACCGTGCGACCGATCCCCAACATGGTCAACCATGAGACCAACGAACTGTTCTTCGAGAACCTCGAGATTCCCGAGGAAAACCTGATCGGCACCGAAGGCCAGGGTTTCAAGTACATCCTCGACGGACTGAACGCCGAACGCACTCTGATCGCGGCCGAATGCATCGGCGACGGCTACTGGTTCATCGACCGGGTGACCAAATACGTCAATGAGCGCATCGTGTTCGGCCGGCCCATCGGCCAGAACCAGGGGGTGCAGTTCCCCATCGCCGAGAGCTACATCGAGGTCGAAGCGGCCAATTTGATGAGGTGGAAAGCCTGCGAATTGTTCGACGCCCAGCAAGCCTGCGGCGCCCAGGCCAACATGGCCAAGTATCTGGCCGCCAAGGCATCCTGGGAGGCGGCCAACGCCTGTATTCAGTTCCACGGCGGCTTCGGTTTCGCCAATGAATACGACGTCGAGCGCAAGTTCCGCGAGACGCGCCTGTACCAGGTGGCGCCCATCTCCACTAACCTGATCCTGTCGTACGTCGCCGAGCATCTGCTTGGCATGCCGCGCTCGTTCTGACCATGCGCTCGATACTCTTCGTCCCCGGCGATCGCCCGGAGCGTTTCGACAAGGCCTGCGCCTGCGGCGCCGGCGCAGTCATCATCGACCTCGAGGACGCGGTCGCCCCTGCCGACAAGGCGCGGGCACGCGATGCCTTGGCCGACTGGCTGCAGCCGGAGCGCGCAGTGCTGGTGCGCATCAACGCCGCGGGTACGCCCTGGTTCGACGACGACCTGGCCCTGCTCGCCCACGTCAGCGGTGTCGCGGGCATCGTCCTGCCCAAGGCCGAATGCCCCGAGGAAGTCGCCGCAGTCGCCACGTGCGCGCCGGTGTTCCCGTTGATCGAGAGCGCCTTCGGCTTGAGCCAGGTCCTGTCGATCGGCAAAGTCGCCGGTATTCGGCGCCTGATATTCGGCTCCGTCGACTTCCAACTCGATCTGGGGATCAGGGGCGACGGCCCGGAACTGTCGTTCTTCCGCTCGCAACTAGTATGGATGTCGCGATTGGCCGGCCTCGCCGCGCCGATCGACGGAGTCACCACCATCCTCGACGATACCGAGCAATTGGCCCAGGACGCGCAGCGGTCACGAGCCATGGGCTTCGGCGGCAAACTGTGCATACACCCCAGGCAGGTGTCTGTGGTCAACCAGGCCTTCGCGCCCACTGCGGAAGAAGAAGCATGGGCACGGCGCGTGCTGGCCGCGGCCTCATCCGAAGAGGGGGCGGTCCGCCTGGACGGCCAAATGATCGACCGGCCGGTGGTCCTGCGGGCCCAGGCAATCATCAACGAAATCGCAGCAAGAGGAATCCAATGAAAGTTCTTGTCGCCGTAAAGCGCGTCATCGATTTCAACGTCAAGGTGCGCGTGAAGCCGGACAGCACCGGCGTGGATCTCGCCAACATCAAGATGAGCATCAACCCCTTCGACGAGATCGCCGTCGAGGAAGCGGTGCGCCTCAAGGAACAGGGCTTGGCCAGCGAGGTGGTCGTCGTCTCGTGCGGTTCCACCCAGAGCCAGGAAACCCTGCGCGCCGCGATGGCGATCGGTGCCGATCGAGCCATCCTGGTGGAGACCGACGCTGAACTGCAACCGCTCGCGGTGGCCAAGCTGCTGAAAGCACTGCTGGACAAGGAACAACCGCAGCTCGTCATCCTCGGCAAGCAGGCAATCGACGACGACTGCAACCAGACCGGCCAGATGCTGGCCGCCCTGGCCGCCCTGCCGCAGGCGACTTTCGCAAGCAAGGTCGAGATCGACGATGACCATGCGATCGTCACGCGCGAAGTGGACGGAGGTCTCGAGACCCTGAGGGTCAAGCTGCCCGCCGTGGTGACCAGCGACCTGCGGCTCAACGAGCCGCGCTATGCGTCTCTGCCCAATATCATGAAATCCAAGAAGAAGCCGCTCGACATCCTGAACCCGACCGACCTGGGCGTTGATGTGACACCGCGCATCAAAACCCTGAAAGTCGTCGAGCCGCCCAAGCGCAGCGGCGGCGTCAAGGTACCCGACGTCGCCACGCTGGTGACTAAGCTGAAGAACGAAGCCAAGGTAATCTGACCATGACCGCACTCGTCATTGCCGAACATGACAATGCCCAGATCAAGGGCGCGACCTACAATATCGTGACCGCCGCTGCCCAATGCGGGGGCGACGTACATGTGCTCGTCGTTGGCCACAACGCCGGCGAGGCTGCCAGACAGGCTAGCCGCATCCAGGGCGTGGCCAAGGTGCTCCTTGCAGACGCACCGCAGCTCGGCGAGCAGCTTGCCGAGAACGTGACGGCGCAGATACTGGCGATCGCCCGGGACTACAGCCACATCCTGTTCCCGGCGACCGCCCATGGTAAGAACGTTGCGCCACGCGTAGCAGCCAAGCTCGACGTCGCACAGATCAGCGACATCACCAAGGTCGTCGATAAGGACACCTTCGAGCGGCCGATCTACGCCGGCAACGCCATCGCCACCGTACAGAGCAACGATGCCATCAAGGTCGTCACTGTCCGCACCACCGGCTTCGACCCGGCCCTCGCGGAGGGTGGCAGCGCAGCGACCGACGAGCTACCCGCAGTAGCGGACAGTGGCAGTTCCAGCCTGGTCCGCCGTGAAGTCACCAAGAGCGACCGTCCCGAGCTCGCCGCCGCCGCCATCGTCGTCTCCGGCGGTCGCGCATTGGGCAGCAGCGACAGATTCAACGAGGTCCTGCCGCCACTGGCCGACGCCCTCGGTGCCGCCCTGGGTGCAAGCCGCGCCGCCGTCGATGCCGGCTACGCGCCGAACGACTGGCAGGTGGGCCAGACCGGCAAGATAGTCGCACCCCAGCTCTACATCGCCTGCGGCATCTCGGGCGCCATTCAGCACCTGGCCGGAATGAAAGACAGCAAGGTGATAGTCGCGATCAACAGCGACCCAGAGGCGCCGATCTTCTCGGTCGCCGACTACGGGCTGGTGGCGGATCTGTTCACCGCAGTGCCGGAGTTGGTAACGGCGCTGAGCGACCGCTAACCTCAAAAATGCAGCGGGCTGCCCTGCCCGCTGCATTGACCGCCGCAACATCAAGGCAAGTCTACGGGCAACTCACAGAGCACTGTCTGATCCTGCAGGGGTTCCAACAATCTCGGCGCACTGCTGCAGTTGAGGAGATCTTAAGATACTGCCCGCCCTGATCCCGTTTGACTGACGACAGCAATCGCTCCGGGTGCCCTATCTGTTCCGGTGCCGCCTGCCCCTTCGAACGGCAATAGCCGCCATGACTGGGACTTTCCAGATCACTCTGCACACGAACCGCAATGTTGTCCTCAACATCCACCAGGACGGGACAGACATCCAGTATTACAAAACCGGCAAATCGAAACATGCTGCGTCATAGAGATACCTCACATAGCGTCTAAAGCCGGTGTTCAAATCAAGTCGGAACGTTTTAGCGAGACGGAAAACGTCTGATCGGTGCATCCGCCGCCTCCACCGACATTCTGATCGGCTGTGCTCACCTCGACTCCATCTTTTAACCTGACACCGGCAATCACCTTGGCCAGATAACCGAAGCCGCGCTGGCGGCGCCTGTTCTTTTGTGGGGCACTCTCCCAGCGTAAAGATCATGTGCAACATCCCGTCTCGCGCCAGGCAGCCCTCGGATCGTTTGATCCGATGCCGGATGGTGCCGGAAAGTCGTAAAACGCCATCAGCTCTTCCCGGTCTTTTTGTAAACAAAGCACCGCCTTCGGGTACTTTGCTTCAAACAGTTTTTCGAACTGGTCGAAGGCCACTTCGGCGTTCTCTTTCGTCTCGGCCTGCCAGATGTCGTGCAGTGCGGACTTCATCTTCGGCTGCACCGGCTAATCAGCCCAGCTCACGCCACCACGCCAAACCTTGGTGCGGCGCATTGAGATCCAAACGCTCTCCTATCAAAGGCGTCGACAGCTGGATGCCGCGCTGCCGGCTTAGTACGGCCACGCGCTCGAAGGGTTCGTCCCAGGCGTGCATCGCCAGGTCGAATGTGCCGTTGTGGATTGGCACCAAGACTCGCCCCTGAAGGTCGATGTGGGCCTGAATGGTTTCTTCCGGGTGCATGTGTACTAAAGGCCATTGCGCGTCGTAGGCACCGGTTTCCATCAAAGTGACGTCGAACGGGCCGAAACGCTCGCCGATTTGCTTGAAACCCGCGAAGTATCCCGAGTCGCCACTAAAGAAGACCCGAACCTCAGCGTCTGAAATCACCCAGGACGCCCAAAGAGTTCTGTTCCGGTCATTCCAGCCACGACCGGAAAAATGCTGCGCCGGCGTGGCTGTCAGATTCAGGCCGTCCAACTCGATGCCCTGCCACCAACCAAACTGATGCACCTTTTCTGTTGGCACGCCCCAGCGAAGCAGCCGGTCGCCAACGCCATGGGGGGCCAGAAATACCTCGGCTGCCTTTGCGAGATGCTTGATCGCATGACGATCAAGATGATCGTAGTGGTCATGTGAAAGGATCACACCGCGTATCGGCGGCAGATTCTCAAGCGCAATGGGCGGCTCATGAAATCGCTTGGGGCCAGCCCATTGGACCGGAGATGCACGTTCGCAGAAGACTGGATCCGTAAGCCAGAACCCGCCACGCAGCTTGAGCAGCATGGTCGAGTGTCCGAGCCGATAGAGGCTGCGATCTGGTGCGGCCTCGAGCTCGGCCCGGGTGAGCCGCCGCACGGGAACGGGGCCAGCTGGCCGGGTATTGCAGGGCTTGTTGAAGATGAAATTCCACAACAGCCCAAGTGAGCCGCACGACCGCCCAGGGCGCGGCGGCATGGCGTTGCGCTGCTCGCCGTCGTCACCTCTCGGCGGCTGTCCCCTCCTGCTACAGGTTAGGTCAAGCGAATTCCTTGCGACCACTAGAAACCACCTTTAAATTACTGCCGGGCTCCGTTGAGCGCGCCTAACAGGCCGTTGAGAAACCACCTGCTAAACGGCGCAACCTCTGGCATGGGGCTAGACCTGGCCCCTATCGAGTCGCTACTCCAACGCTTCCTTTGCAGTCACCACCGGCCGGCTCGCGCGCGTGCCACGCATGCGGCGCTCCGCATCCGTCGGATCGTTGGGCGAGATGATCACGAAGTCCGTGCCCACCTCCAGCAGTTGCCCCACGAAGGCCATGTCGCTGAACTCCTCCGGCACCCGGTAGCTGACCCAATCCCCTGCCTTGAAGGTGGCCGGATCGAAATTGAACTCGAACGGACATTGCTCAGAACCAGAAACTTTTAACGATTCCATATTGATGCCTCATTGAAGTACCGCTGTGGTACGGCTGATTACCGCTTGCGTCGAGGCCGCGCCCTCAGCTTTCACTTCGCTGCTTGTATCGTCAGCTTCGTCCAGCTCGGGCGTTCGGGTCAGGGTGTTGGTCTGCAGCAGGAAGTGCGACAGAGCCGGAATAAGCAGCAGCGCGCCGATCATGTTCCACAGGAACATGAACGTGAGCAGGATGCCCATGTCCGCCTGAAACTTGATCGGCGACCAGGCCCAGGTTACGACCCCCGCGCCCAGGGTCACGCCGATAAGCGCCACAACCTTGCCGGTGAACACGACCGCGTTCCGATAGGCCTCACGCAGAGGCACGCCTGCACGTTGCTGCCCCAACTGGACGCTCAGCAAATAGAGCGCGTAGTCGACACCGATACCCACACCCAGAGCGACCACGGGTAAGGTCGCAACTTTGACGCCGATACCCAGCACCACCATCAATGCTTCGCAGAGAATCGAGGTGAGCACCAGCGGCACCACGGCGACCACGGCTGCACGCCAGTTGCGGAATGTGATGAGGCACAGGATGATGACCGCGCCGTAGACCATCAGCAGCATCCTGTGATTGGCGTAGGCCACCGAGCTGTTAGTCGCCGCTTCGATGCCGGCGGTTCCAGCGGCAAGGAGGAACTGGCGCTCGGGCGTCGAATGCTCGCTGATGAACTGCTCGGTAACGGCTACGACTTCGTCAAGCGTCGTCGCCTTGTGGTCACGTAAATACGCGACGACCGTGCCGGCGCTGCCGTCCCTGTTGAAATATTCGGGGTTGTTGGTCCGCAGATCGTAGGTGGCTTGTGTCGTGACGGCAGGATCGCGCACGATCGTCAGCCACTTGGGGTTCCCCTCGTTGTTGCCATAGGTGGCGAATCGGGCGAGGCTGGCGGCCGACGTGGTGGTTTGTACCGCCGGGAGCGCCCGCAGCGCCTGCTCGAGCCGGTCCTCCTCGATCAGCGTCTCGAAGGCGCTCATGCCCTCCGGCGGGGTCTTCACAATGACGGCGAACACGTCGCTAGACAGGCCATAGTTGCCAGTGATGTAAGCGTTGTCGCGGTTGTAGCGCGATTCGGGGCGCAACTCTGGCGCACCGGCGTCCAGGTCTCCGATCTTCAGGTTCGCGCTCACGGCCAAGCCAACCGCAGCGAGCACGAAGGAACAGACAAGGGTTGCCAAAGCCCAGCGTCGCTCGGTGAACTTATCCAGCACGTCCCAGATTCGGCTCATCCCCTTCGCCTGCCCGAACTCCCGGCGTTCGGCCTGCAGCGCCCGTTCCGCGGCAACGGGACTGACGCCGACATAGGATAGCATCACCGGCAGCAGTACCAGGTTGGTAAAGATCAGTACGGCCACGCCGATACTCGCGGTCATCGCCAGTTCCCGGATGACCGGGATGTCGATGACCATCAATACGGCAAACCCGACCGCATCGGCGAGCAGAGCGGTCAAGCCGGCCAGGAACAGACGCCGGAACGTGTAGCGCGCAGCCACATAGCGGTGCGTTCCGCGGCCGACGTCCTGCATGATCCCGTTCATCTTCTGCGCACCATGCGATACGCCGATCGCAAAGACCAGGAACGGAACCAGCATCGAATACGGATTCACGACGTAGCCCAGCAGGTGGACGACGCCGAGTTGCCAGAGCACGGCAACCAGGGAGCAGGCCAATACCAGCACCGTACTGCGGATGCACCGCGTGTATGCATAGATGACGATGCCAGCGATCGTTGCGGCGATGCCGAAGTACGCCATGACCTGCAGCAGGCTGTCGATCAGGTCACCGGCCAGCTTGGCGAAGCCAATGATGTAAATACGAACGCCATCCGACTCCTTGGCCCGCACCTTCTCCTCGAG
Source organism: Pseudomonas sp. (assembly GCF_046581935.1). GTDB lineage: Bacteria > Pseudomonadota > Gammaproteobacteria > Pseudomonadales > Pseudomonadaceae > Aquipseudomonas. Next base: position 105,134 of record NZ_JAYGFK010000019.1, on the reverse strand, counting down.
GGCTTTGGAAAATGCCGCGTAGTCGAGAGGCTCACCTGTCGCCGGATCGGTGTCGATCAAGGGAACGAACAGCATGCTCGAGCGCCCGTCGTTGGCGACCAGGCTGCCGGTGATGCCAGCCAACGCGACATTGCGGCGCAGATCCGCTCTCGAAGGCGCAGAACCGTCGTAATCTGGCGGCATCACAGGCCCGCCCCGGTAGCCCTCCTCGGTGATCTGCGTCCAGCGTACTGCGGGCGTCCACAGCGATTTCATGAATGACCGATCGACTCCCGGAATCAGGAATACGATGTCATTGATCTCGCGCAAGGTCTCCAGGTAGCGAGGGTCGTAGATCGAGCCGTGAGGGTTCTCCACCACGATGCGTACCGAGCTGCCGAATCCTCCGAGCGAATCCTTGTTGGCCAGGTAATTCTGGATGTAGGGGTGAGAACGCGGCAGCGTATCCTCGAAGCTGGCGTTGAGGCTCAGTTTGGTTGCCTGCCAGCCGAGCAACGCAGTGACCAGCGCACACGCGATCAGGATGAAGACGCGGTGGTTGAAGATGAGCCGCTCAAGCGGATTCCCCGACCTATGGTCGAAAGCCGAAGGATCCGCGACGACGGACATCTTGTCCAGGGTTGGAGAAGGAGATTTCATGACGTTGGATAACCTGTGTGTCCTGTAGGGAACGTGCAAAGGGCGCACGCGCCAAGTCTCGCTGAGGGCAAGACTTAGCGCGGCCCAGCCGGGCTCAGTCCTTCTTCGCCATATGCGTCTGAACGCCAGACGGTCCGACGATCGTGTATGTCCGACCGCCCGACCCGGCAGCCCCATAGACAGGGACCTCCGGAGAGAACGGCACCGATTCGAAGCTCACCCCGTTGTCCAGGCTTTCGATAGCATGCCCCGTCTCGGAAAACAGCACGATCCGTCGCCCGCCATCGAGCACTGCACCAGCGGTGATCGATCGCTCGAAACCGGTCTCGACGGCCTGCCAACTCGTACCGCCGTCGGTGCTACGGTACGCCGCGCCCCGCAGGCCGAAAGCGATCAGGCAGTGTTGGTTGCCGACAATATCGAAGAAAGTGCCGTTGTAGCCGGTCGGTAGTTGTACGAAATGCCCTCGATCGCGGCTCAGGCGGTAAACCCTGCCCCCCTCTCCGGCAATATAGACCTGGCCGTTGATGCTGCGAATGCTGTTGAGGTTTCGGAAATCGTCGTTGTCGATGCGATGGAGCCACGGCGTCCATGTCTGCCCGCCGTCCTCCGTGCCGACGATCATACCGAAGGAGCCGACTGCGTAGCCGGTCTTCGCATCCTCGAACCAAATCCCGAGGAACGGCAGAGAGACCTCGCCATCGGTATTCAACCTGACCTCGTCCAAGTAGCGCTGCAGGCCGGACTCGCCTGCGGCGATACGCTTTCCGTAGTAGGCCGGCAAGTGCCGTTTTGCTGCATCGCGATCAAACTGCCGCTGCCAACTGGCACCGCCATCAGCGCTCTGCAGAATGACGTAGTCGTGCCCAGAAGCCCATGCGCGCCGGTCGTCGAGCAATTGCACCGCAACGAGATCCGTCTGCAGCGGAACACTTGCCTGCTCCCAGCGCTCACCATCGTCGCTGAAGACGACAAGGCCGCGCAAACCGACTGCCAGGGTACGGAAACCGTCCCTCGCCACCCCGATAAGCGTCGCTCCGCTCGCCTTTAAGCCCCCTCCCAGGGGCTCGGCGGGCATACTCAAGGGATCCTGAAAGCGGCCCGGCGCAGGAACGGCCGCCGCTGCCATCACTGCGACGACCAGCAGTGCGCCGGCCGCCATCCGCCAACCAAAACGTCCTTGTCGAACGTTCATCGGCGCGGATCCACGGGACTCAACGGACACCGGTGGCAGCCAGACGCGACGAGGTAAACGTGGTGACGCTAGGCAACTCCGGCTTGGTGACGTAGCTGCCCTTCTCGCCCGGGCTCGAGGCGAAGTACTCTCCCTTGTTCAGGTCGATCCACGAGTAGACCTGACCGGACAAGAAAGGGACGGCACCCTTGTTTTCGTAGGCCAGGAACGGGAAGGTAATGCCAACACGATAAAGTTCGCCTGCTTGATCGTAGCCATCGGTAGCGACGATCAGCCAGCTGTCCTCGTCGATGAAAAAGGTACGCCGCGACAGAACGTGCCGTTTTCCCGTTTTGAGGGTTGCTTCGACCACCCACACGCGGTGCTTCTCAAAGCGTAGGGAATCCGGATTAGGATGTTTCGGAGTGAGGAACTGCTCCAGCGACCAATCCGCATCGAAGAGCCGGTTATTGTTGTAGGGAACGTACATCTCCTTCTTGCCGACCAGCTTGAGATCGAAGCGGTCCGAACGACCCGAGTAGACATTGACCTCGTCGTAGGTCAGGGCCCCACCGAAGTTTGCCGCAGGCGTGTCGTAGGAGAACTCCGGCGCGGTTCTCACCCGCCGTTGACCCGGGGTATACACCCATACCATACGATCGTACTTGCCGAAATCAGCCGACTCGGTAATCAGAAGGTTGTACCCGGCCTGTGACGCTGGCGACTCTCCCAGGCACAGCTGACGGGAGAAGTAGGGATCGCTCAGCGAAGTGGCCGCTGGGTCATAGTACGCATTCATGAACTTGCACAGGTACCTGCCCAAGAATACCGAGCGCCCACTGGAGTCGACCAGATAGCTGGACTGGCGCTGATCGAGGCCGGCTGGCTGAAAACGCAGCCTGAAATTCCACAATGCTTCAGCCCCGTTCTTCGGAATCGGGAACGGCACGCCGCCGTAGGCGTTCTCGATGGCATCGTCAAAGGATGCGTCGCCGGCGAGCTCGGCGCTCGTGGCGTTCTTGATGCTGTTTTCGAGTACTGCCTCGGGATACACCGTGGTCCGATGCGTCGGATAGACATTGACGTGGAAGGTCGGATACTGCTTCATTAACGCCAACACACCGGGCGTGAGCTGATCCTTGTACTGATCCGCGTTCTTGGCATCGATCTTAAGGATTACTTGCTCCGAGGCGAACGGATCGGGAAAACGACCACTGCCCGGCTCATAGCTCGCCGGAGGAGAGACCAGTTCGCCGGTGTAGGCCGGAATGGAGCCGTCTGCGTTGCCCGCCTTTTCCGCACCGAAGGCGGTCAGATTGGCACCCAGTTGCGCGGCCTCTTCGGCCGTTACAGCCGCGACGCTAACGCCCGAAAATGCAACGCTTGCGACGATGACAGCGAGGTGTTTGCTAATAGCGATCATATTGTCCTCCTATGCATCAAAACGAGGCTTTGGCGGTCAGCGAGAGCCAGCCCTTGTCGTTGTACATGAACGTCCCGTTGCCACCCTCGTAAAAGGTGGGGAACCCGTCCGTGCCGTTCGGGACACCAAGCGCCGCGCCGGCATTGGTGGTTCCGCTCGGCCTGGCGTAGTAGCCGTTGTACTGCAGAGTCACGGTGTACTTCTGCTGCACCTTGGCCTCCAGACCGATGGTGTAGACTGCGGAACCCTGCCGCATGGGAACACCCAGCGAGGACGCGTTGCCCTTCAGGCCATACATGGCGAACATTGGCATCGCCAAGTCGACGCTGGGCCATACCCCGAGCCACTGCGGCTTGAAGAGACCGGCGACCATCCAGGCGTCCTTGGTGGAGCAACCCATCCACTTGTCCTGGGTCGGGCATGCGCTTGGATTATCCACGCCGTTGAACATTTCGGCGTTCTTCGTCACCGAATTGAGTCGGGTGTAGCCAAGTTCGCCGAGCAGGGTTCCCGTATCCCAGAATGGCGATCGGGCAAGCCCGCTCAATACGTTGACCAGCACATTGGTGACATTGCCTCGCGCACCCTCCCGCCCCAGGGCATCGTTCGGATTGAATGAGGAGCTGTTCAGCCCCGTATCGCGCCGGTGGGACAACTCGACTCCGAGACTGTACTCACCCACCTGCTTCTCGAGACTCAAACCGAAGAGCTGCACCTTCTGCGCATGCGCCAGGTGATAGTTCTGCACGGCGAAGGTATTGGAGTCGTATTGCAGCATCGGCATCCACGGCTGCGTCTCATCGAGCTGCCGGTAGTACGCACTGACCGCCCCGCGCAATGCCGACGGTGCCCAGGACAGCTTGAGGCCGAAGTTGTCGTTGATATCCTCGGGCTCGACATCAGAGCCGCGCTGACCCAGGCCGAATGCCGCGGTCAGGTTGCTGCCATCAGGCCCGCGACTGAGGAAATCGGCAACGCTGAGATAAGTGCCGCCCTCGGGCAGGAGATTCCCTTTGAACTTGAGGAAAAACTGCGCTTCGGCGACGAGCTCAGGTGTTAACTGCGTGGAGAAATATATCTGTTCCCGCGGAATCGCCAGCTCCTTGGCCTCGGTGCCGGGGGCAAAGGATGCCTTGATGTTGTCCGCCGCGTTCTGCGAGTAGTTGATCCCGAGCGCGCCGAAGAACACCGCATTGCCCCAGAACTTGGTGAAACGACCGGCCATCAGGGAGCTTTCATGCCCCCCCAGGTCGAAACTGGAGTAGGCGAAGGCATCGAGCAGCTCCACGCCTTCCTTGTAGTAGCGCTTGGTGTAGCTGGAGTAACGGTTGTTGTCGTACGAGCCGAGCGCCGAGTATGGCGTACCCGGAGCTAACTGCCCGGGATTGGTCGAGACGCTGTCATTGAAGGCGAAGTCCTTGAACATCGAGGCGCTGATTCGCGCGCCCCAACCATTCACGTTCTGAGCATCAAGCTCCATCAGATTGGAGATACGGTTGGTGACGATATCGCCCCGCTCGTAGCTGTAGTCGGACTGAGCGAAAACCGGGTTATTGCCGATTTTGTCGTCGACATCCTGAACCCGCACACCCAGATTGTAGGTGATTGTGTTATCCAGGCGCACCGCCCAGTCAGGGCCGACATCCAACTCTACAGCGTGCGCCTGATTGTACGATGCAACACTAGCGACAAGAGCAGCACAACCGAGGATATGTCCTCGCGAACCGCGATAGGCGACCTTTTTCATGGATTGTCTCCATCACATTTGTTTTTGTTGTGGATGGTTGATCCAGCCGTTTCACTGGATTCATTCGATAATAGATGACTCTCCATCATTTTTGCAAAGAATGTTTTCGTACCTAAAAGCTTTCCGAAAAGCGGTATGACGCACTGTCAACTCCTCTCAGCTTTAGCAATAACCGACCTCTCACGACTGGGAGACGCCGACAACCTCCGGCGAAGGCAATCGCGAAGAACGGGAGACGATGCAGCAGCCTTTCGAAGGCCTTGCTGAACCCGCCGGAAAAAGCCATCGCGCTGTGCGGGGACGAGAAGAGTCAGATACAAGCGGTGGATCGCATCCAGCCTGGCCTGCCGCTCAAGCAGGGCTGGGCAAGGCAAGGCACAGACGCTCACGCATGACTACAAGCGCCATGGGACGACCACCTTGTTTGCGGGGTTGGATGTGGCCAGCGGCAAGGTCATCGGCCAGTGCCTGCCGCGGCACCGTAACGACGAGTTTCTGAGGTTTATCAAGCATCTGGATAAGGTGGCGCCGACAGAGTTGGACCTACATCTGATCGTCGACAGCTATGCGACGCACAAGCATCCCAACGTCCGGGCATGGCTTGAGCAGCATCCCCGCATGCACTTCACGCCGACAAGTGCTTCTTGGCTGAACCTGGTCGAGAGGTTCTTCCGCGATCTGACCGAAGATCAGATACGGCGGGGCGTCTTCAGAAGTGGCCGATTTCGGGTACATGAAGGCGATTGGTCGAAACTGCATGAGCAACTTGGACCGCTACCGGCAGGGATCAGCGGAGCCGCAATGCAGCAAGGCATTACTACTCCAAATGGCGTGTTCTGGCGCACCTCATGACCATCAGCCAGATAATCTCGCTGATACATCTCCGAGCTTTTCCTACAGTTGCTAGCAGCCAATTTAACAGTTACGGTAAATGATGATTAATCATTTATAAGCTTAAAATGGCGCTTGAAAACCAGGGTTCGCTCATGGCGCAGGAATAAAATTAACCATGCCTGAAGGGCACATAAGAATCTGGATTCGCAAAACGAGGAGCCCGTGCAATGCAGCGTGAAACAATGGAATTTGACGTCGTAATCGTTGGCGGCGGCCCTGCAGGCCTGGCCGCTGCGATCCGGCTCAAACAGCTGAGTCAGAGCATCAATGTCTGCCTGATTGAGAAAGGAGCCGAGATCGGCGCCCATACCCTTTCCGGCGCGGTGATGGATCCGCGTGCCCTGAGCGAGTTGCTGCCTGACTGGCAGGATCGGGGAGCGCCGCTTGATACCCTGGTCAGCGAAGATCGCTTCCTGTTCCTCTCGCCCGATCGGGCGCGACAGGTGCCCGGCGTGCTGTTGCCCGAATGCTTCACGAATCACGGCAACTACATCGTCAGCCTGGGCAACGTCTGCCGCTGGCTCGGCCAGCAGGCTGAGTCCCTGGGCGTCGAGATCTACCCGGGATTTGTCGGCAGCGAGATCCTCTACCGGGATGACGGTTCGGTGAAGGGTGTCGCAACCGGCGACATGGGCGTTGATCGCGATGGCCAGCCCACAAGCGCCTACCAACCGGGTATGGAGCTGCACGCCAAGTACACCTTGTTCGCCGAGGGCTGCCGCGGCCATCTCGGCAAGCAACTGGAGGAACGCTTCGAACTGCGCCGGGACGTCGACCCGCAGGTATACGGCATCGGCATCAAGGAGCTGTGGGAGGTGCCCACTGAACAGCACCAGCCGGGCCTAGCCGTGCACACGGCCGGATGGCCTCTTCCCACCGATACGTACGGCGGCTCCTTCTGCTACCACTTCGGGGACAATCTGATCGCCGTCGGTTTCGTCGTCGGCCTGAACTACAGCAATCCCTACCTCTCGCCTTTCGAGGAGTTCCAGCGCTATAAGACTCACCCGGAGATCCGCCGCTTCCTGGAAGGAGGCAAGCGCATCAGCTACGGTGCCCGCGCGATTACCGCAGGCGGCCTGCAGGCACTGCCGAAACTGATATTCTCGGGTGGCGTGCTGATCGGCGACGACGCGGGCTTCCTCAACGCCGCCCGGATCAAGGGCTCACATGCGGCCATGAAAAGCGGCATGCTCGCGGCCGAGGCGGCAGCCGAGGCCCTCAGTGCCGGTCGCAGCGGCGATGAGTTGACGGCCTACCCGGAGAGCTTCGCGCGCTCCTGGCTGCACCGGGAGCTGCACAAGACGCGTAACTTCAAACCCTGGATGAGCAAGGGCATGCACCTCGGCGGACTGATGTTCGGCGTCGACCAATTACTGTTGCGCGGCCGGGCACCCTGGACGCTGGGCCTGAGCACCGACCACACCAAGATGAAGCCTGCTGCGGAATGCCAGCCGATCGATTACCCGAAGCCTGACGGGGTCGTGAGTTTCGACCGGCTCTCGTCGGTGTACCTGTCGAACACCAACCACGCGGAAGACCAGCCCTGTCATCTGCAACTGAAGGATCCCGAGGCGGCGATCGAGATCAATCTCGCGCTCTACGATGCGCCCGAACAGCGCTACTGCCCGGCCGGCGTCTACGAGATCGTGCGCGACTCGGCTGCTGTCGCGCCGCGCCTGCAGATCAACGCCCAGAACTGCGTGCACTGCAAGACATGCGACATCAAGGACCCGACGCAGAACATCGTCTGGACCCCTCCCCAAGGAGGCGAAGGCCCGGTTTACCCGGGCATGTAGCCTCCCGTCGAAGCGCAGGCGCCGCGGCACCTGCGTCACAATACAAGGCCACCCCATCGCGAGTCGAGCCATGCCCCTTACGCCTGCTGTCCCCCGCAAGCCGCTCAACACCCGCTGCATTTCCTGCCATGGCTATCAACGGGACGATGGGCTGTGGGAAGTCGAGGGCCACTTGTGCGACACCCGTGGCTTCGACATCAGGACACGCTGGAGGGGGGCGGTCCCCAAGGACACCCCATTCCATGAGATGGGTATGCGCATCACCTTTGGCGATGACATGGTGATCAGTGCGATCGAGGTCGTCACAGATGCCGCGCCCTACCCTGCCACCTGTACCTCGGCGCCGGGGAGCTATCAACGCCTCGTCGGCCTGCGCATCGGCAGCGGGTTCTCGCGACGCATCGTGGAATTGATCGGTGGTACCTCGGGATGTACGCACCAGACAGAACTGCTCCGAGTCTTAGGATCTGTAGCCATGCAGACCGTGGGCAGCTACCACGCCCATGTCACCAAGGACCGTGCTCGCACGGCCCGCTTGTTCGGCAACAAGCCTGCCCGCCCGGGATTGCTGGAAAGCTGCGTCTCGTACGCCACGGACACCGAGGTTGTCGCCACTCTGTGGCCGGACCACTACAGCGGACCTACGAATAACTAACCCGACAATACCCTATCCCTGCTCCCAGCCTGGCGAGATACGACCCATTGTCGTGGCGCGCTCGCTGTCGGCGGTAAGGCTTTGCGAGCGGCGCCACGACCCTGGCCTTAGAGATAGATCGCCTGGTGCTCGATATAGTGGGATAGCCCTTGCTCGCCGAATTCGCGGCCGATACCACTTTGCTTGAAGCCACCGAAGGGGGCGAGGCAGTCCGGCCCACTTCCATTCACCGCAAATGTACCGGTCCGAATCCGCCGCGCCACCTCGACCCCTCGGGCATGGTCGGCCGTCCACACGCCGCCAGCCAAGCCATATGGCGAGTCGTTGGCCAATGCCACGGCTTCGTCGACATCCTGATAGGGGATCACGCAGACGACCGGGCCGAAGATTTCTTCCTGGGCGATACGCATGCTGTTCTTCACATTGGAGAAAACGGTCGGACGCACGAAGGCCCCCTGGGTGAGACCGTCCGGCATGCCCAGGCCTCCCGCCGCGAGCGTGGCGCCCTCCGCCAAGCCGCTCTCGATGTAGCTCCAAACCCGCTCCTGCTGCCGCTTGGAGACCAGGGGACCGATGAATGTTTCCGGGTTTGCCGGATCGCCCACCTTCATCCCTTGCACCATCTCCACCAGCGCCTCGACGAAGCGATCATGGAGTTCAGCCGGGACCAGTACCCGGGTTTGCGCGACACACGCCTGCCCACTGCTGAAGAAGGAGGCGAAACGCAGCGCCTCGACGGTGGCGACAAGGTCGGCGTCCGGCAGCACTATCGCGGCGGACTTGCCGCCCAACTCGAGACTCACGCGCTTGAGCCCCTCGCCGGCGAGGGTTGCGATTCGCTTGCCCGCTGCGGTGGAGCCGGTGAAAGCGATCTTGTCGACGTCAGGATGGGTCACCAGGTGCTCGCTGACCTCGCGGTCCGCCGTCAGGATGTTGACCACGCCCTTGGGAACACCGGCTTCGGCAAACAGCTCGCCGAGGAAATGTCCGTCCAGGCCCGTCTCAGGGGCAAGTTTCAATACCACGGTGCAACCAGCCAGCAGGGCCGGAACGAGCTTTGCGAGGGCCGACTGATGAGGCGCGTTCCACGGGATGATAACCGCTACGACGCCCAGCGGGACACAGCGCTGCAGTGTCTCGCCCTGCGGCATTGCCGGCCGGGTGACTTCCCAGGGGAACCTGGCGGCCACATCCAGATAAGCCGCGTTCAGTAGTGGGATGTACTGCTGCACGCCGGCACAAAACATCAACGGGATGCCGTTCTCGCGGTTGATCAACTGAGCGAATTCGTCGCAGCGCGCAGCATGCAGGTCGGCGAACTTCTTGAGTACGGCCTGGCGTTCGGCCGGGCTCATACTCGGCCACGGGCCTTCATCGAAAGCCGTTCGCGCAGCGCTGACCGCCAGGTCGATGTCGCCTTTAGTGGCCGCAGGTACCGTGCCGACGAGTTCATCATTGTAGGGCGAGCGGACCTCGAACAGGTCCTCGCCGAGCGAGGCGACACGCTCGCCGCCGATGTAGTTGTGCGAAAAGGAAGGCATATCAGGTCCTCTTAGGTTATCAACCAACTGGTTGGTTGATAACCTAAGACAGGAAAGAAATAAAGTCAACCAACTGGTTGGTTGATATGATACTGAAAGCCACATACCCGAATGAAATTGACCCGCAACCACGGAGCCCCCCCACATGAGAAACTCGGAAGTGACCAAACAGCGCCTTCTGGACGCCGCCACTGCGGAGTTCGCCGCCTATGGCATCGCCGGTGCGCGCGTCGATCGGATTGCGGTAACCGCCGACTGCAACAAGCAGTCGATCTACGGGTACTTCGGGAACAAGGACGGGCTCTTCGACGCCGTCTTCGATGCCATGGTGGTGCAGACGGTTTCGAGCGTACCCATCGACGCCCATGATTTGGCGGGCTACGCCGGCAAGCTGTTCGATTGGTACCGCAAACACCCGGAAGTGCTGCGCTTGGCGAATTGGCAACAACTGGAACGAGGTGACGCCAACGAGCTGATCAAGATCATGGCGGACGCCACGCAGGAAAAGGTGGCGAAGGTTCGCCAGGCGCAGCAGGCGGGTGTGGTCAGCGACACGATTCCCGCGGAGTACCTTCTGGTGCTGGTGATTCGCCTGTCAACGGCGCAACTGGACCACTGTAATCTCGACCAAAAAAAGAGCAAGGCGCTGCGAGCTGCGATGATCGAGGCTGTACGGCGGATCGTAACGCCATAGGCCTGCCGCATCTATCCGTTCGCCGTCGCCCCCCAAACCAAGCCCAGAGACTACGATTCGCAGAGTGTTTTGCGGGCGAGCGATGACCGACATCACCCACGTGCTCGACCAACTCTGGACGGGCGTTGCTCATGACGACTCAAACAAAACGGGCGAGACGTACGTCCTGCCCGCTATGCAGGGAGCGCTCCGGCAGGGAATCAGCCTTGATGCTAGCCTCGGCTAGGCGGATCGCCAGGTGGTCGATCTGCGTCAGGCAGTGGCCACTTGGGGGTTGTGGTGTATCGAGAAGGCGAAACTGCCCTTGTCGATACCCACGCTACCATCACCCTCACGGCTGTACTGGGCGCGCAGCGATTCGATGGACTGCGGAACGGCGGCGGCAATATCGGCTGCCTGCAGCTTCTCTGCCCAGTAACCGGCTGGTGCGGCCTGCAGCGCACGCTTCAGAAAGGCACCGATATCCGCGGCCTGACTGATACCTTCCAGCCCCTCGACCCGCTCCAGTTGGGGCAGCTCGGACGCCTTGGAGTCTAGGTAGAGCCAGCCCTCGTCTGTTTTATAGAAGTGCGACAGGGCATTGTGGCCCAGGACTGCGCGGCCGGATGGATCGTTGAAGGGTGCACGGCCGGCGTAGTCGAAGGCAAACGACAGCTGCGCCAAGTTGGTGACGGCCGACAGCGAGGTGCGTGAGCGGGTCGGCTGGCCGGTCTTGAGCTTGTGCGCCACATGCCCAACTCGGCACCGCCCCCCACCTACACCGCGGCCTACCCCTTCAAGGGCAACGTGGATCGTTGGCAGGAAATCGAGTTCCACATCAGCCATCTGCGCATCTGGACCGGCGCGGTAGACGTGGACACCGACGCTCTGGATGACGCCAACCGGGGCGGTTTTCACATGCGGGGCTTTCATGGCGTAACGCCAGAGACGGACACCACGAGTCACTACTTCTGGACCATCGCGACCAATCCCGTCCACGATCCCGAGGCAACGTTGAGCAAGGTCGTCGAGCAGACGATGATGACCTTCGATGAGGACAAGGTGGTCATCGAGGCGCAGTACAAGAACATGCAGCGCTTTGCAGCCCGGCCAATGGTGGATATCCACGTCGATGTAGGTGCGAACCGTGCCCGCAAGATCATCGAGCAACTGCGCCACGCGTCTTGATGCCTCTGCAGTGAACCGCGCCAACGCAGGCGCGGTCGCTCTTTCTGCTTCGTGTCAGCCTGCACGCCTGGCAGCAGAGGTTGGCCACTAGGTTCTGTACGAAAAGTGCCTCCGCTCGGTAATGCTTCGTTAAAAACAGGTTCGGAATGCTCATTTACAGCTCGTAAACTCGAATGCGAGCCCAGTCCGTTCCTCACCTGTTTTTGCGGGGCCGCCATCGGTATCGCCTGACCTTCGCTCGACGACTTTTCATATAGAACCTAATCAGCCCGAGGCTTGAGCGGCAGCGGATTGAACCCGGAAATCCCCAACCGCCTCGTTGAGCGCCCCGCCGACCTGCTCCAGCTCGTGCACCGAAGCATTGAGCAGGCCACTCGCTTCGCTACTGCGTTCGGCGATGGCGCGCACCCGTTCCATGCTCTGCCCGACCTGCTCGGCCACCGCGCTCTGCTCTTCGGCCGCCGCTGCGATCTGCAGGCTCATCTGCTCGACCGTCGACACGCCCGCCGCGATGGTTTGCAGGGCGCTTGACGCCTGCTGGGCCAGCACCACGCTTTCGCCGGTAAGCGCCTGGCTCTCCTGCAAGCGGCCAGCGGCTTGCTCGGCCACCAGGCGCAACTGCTGAATGATGGCGGCGATTTCATCCGTGGAGCTTTGCGTGCGCTGCGCAAGGTGACGCACTTCTTCGGCCACCACGGCGAAGCCACGGCCATTTTCGCCAGCACGCGCCGCTTCGATCGCCGCGTTCAAGGCCAACAGATTGGTCTGGTTGGCCAGGGCATTGATCACGTCGAGGACTTTGCCAACGGCTGCGCTTTCCTGCAGCAGCGCCCCCATCGCCGTGGAGCAGCCGTCCATTTCCTGGGCCAGACGGTCGATCTTGCTGGCCGCCTGGCCTACCAGTTGGTCGGCATTGCGCGCCTGACTGTCGGCCCGACCGACAGCCTCGCGGGTATCACTGGCATTGCGCGCAACCTCCTGTGCGGTGGCGTTCATCTGCTGCATCGCGGTCGCCGCCAGTTCCGTTTCCTCGCGTTGTTGCTCAACCCCCAGGCGGGTGCGCTCGGTTACCTGTACCAGGTTGTCAGCCGACAGGTTCAGTTGCCCGACACCCTGGCCGATACGCCCCACCAGCCCACGCAGGCTGTCGAGCATGCTGCCGACGCTGCCCAGTAGCTGGCCCATTTCGTCACGCCGCCCGGCGGCATCGATGCGCGCGCTGAGATCGCCCGCCGCCACTTTGCAGGTCAGTGCTACGGCCTGACGTAGCGGCTGCAGAATCAGCTGACGGATCAACAGGCTGGCGCCAATGCCGAAACAGAGCGCGAGCAGCACGATCAGCCCGAGCAGGCGCAACACCCGCTGGCCGATGACCTGTGAAGCCTGGGTCTGCGCGGCCCCGACGGTTTCGAGCAGTTCGCTCACCTTGTCGGCGGCGGCATTCATGGCCGCCTGACTGGCGCTGGCCTGGCTGCGGCTGGCCGCGAAGCGTTCAAACGCAGCGCGGTATTCACCCAGCGCCGCGCTCGCCTGAGTCAGGGACTCCCGCTCGCTGCCTTCGAGGCGCATCTCCAGGCTCTTGATGAACGATTGCAGCTCGGCCATGCGTACTTCCCAGTCGCTGCGTACCTGTGCACTACCCTCCAGGGTGAAGAACAGCTCGCTGTCACGCAGGTTGGCCAACTTGTCACGCAGCATCGAGGCCTGTTCGAGTTGCAGCATGCGCGTCGCATCAGCCGGCTGCTCAGCGTCGGCAAGCAGGGTGAGCGCATCCAGTTGATCCAGCAGCACCCCGGTGAAGCTCTTGCCGAGCCCCTGGGCGGCACGCTGCATGCCCATGCGCGCTTCACGCGCATCACGCTGCGCCTGGGCGTAGCGCTCGAATTGGCTGAGGTAGGTGTTAGCGGCGGCGATGGAGTCGGCCTGCCCGGCGTCGGCTTGCTGTCTGTGCAATAACGCCACCAGCTCGCCGATAAGGTGGGTGACTCGCTCGCCCGCTTCCGGAGCCAGCTCCAGGCCGAACTCCTTTTCCGCCACCCGCGCGCGCAGCATCAAGGACTCGATGGCCGCCACGTCGCGCAATTTCTCGCTACGCGCTTCGAGCGTGTTCAAGGCATAAAACGCCGTCGCCGCCACCCCGAGCGTCGACAGCAGCACCAAACCGAAACCAAGGGACAGCTTGCCCCCAACAGACAGATTGCCGAGCAGGCGAGCGAACATGGGAGTTCCTTTCTTATTCTTATGCACCGATGAACGGCTTGGCCATCACGGTGAAGGCCCCTGCATTGGGGGCCAAGACACCTTGAGGCGATATGGCGATGCCCTGTCAGGCCGTATGCGCCTCGACCAGACTGAGCTCTCGCTCCTGCGCAATCATCTTGTCCAGAACACGCCGCGCACGCACTGCACCTGCATCGCCAACAAGCAGCACGGGCTTGAGCGACCAGAAGTCGGCATCGCCGATCATCCGCTGCTGCGCCTCCAGCATGGGCAAATCTTCTTCCTGAAAAGGCTTCGTCAAACCTGTTACGAAGTCTTCCGCCCGCGTGCGACCTTCCTCGCCCATGCTCAGCGGGTTACAGACCGAGTACCAGTAATGGGTGGTGGTGTCGGTTTCCGGGGTGAAGATGTGCGGGACGAAGTTCGACACCCCTTCACTACGCGGTTTTCCGGTGGCCACGGAGCCGGCCTCCAGCAACATGCACGCCGGTGCGTCCCAGCGCACGTCGATCCACCGATCGACTGGGGTGCCGACAGGTATGCCGCGCTGGCGGTAGAGAAACTCCGGCAGGATATCGCTGACCGTTTGCCGCTTCGAGAACACCGTGTTGCCCTGCTGCTCGACGCTGGTGATGGCATTCGCCACCGCGCTGCTTCCCAGGGATTCGGGGTGCAGGAACTGGATATGGCTCAGATCCAGGATGTTGTCCGTTTCCAGCACGTAGTTGGCTTTGACGTGCAGGTAGCGCTTGGCGACATAGTACTGAGCCGGATCCTGGCAGGAGAAATCGGGAATGCTGGCGGGGTCGGCCAACTCCGGGTCGCCCATCCAGATCCAGACCATGCTGTACTGCTCGATCACCGGATAGCTCTTGACCACAGCCGCCCTCGGGATCGGCCCTTGCGGGTTGTGGATACATTGACCCTGCCCATTGAACTGCAGGCCGTGATACGGGCACTGCACCCCACCGGCCACACGCTTGCCAAGATGCAGAGGGGCAAATCGATGGGGGCAACGATTCGAGATGGCGTTTACCGCCCCCTCGTCGTCACGAAAGAACAGCACCGATTCATTCAGCAAGGTGCGCTGCAGCAGCGTCTCGCTGTTGATTTCCTCATCCCAGGCCGCCACGTACCAGACGTTTCGCAAAAAATGCATAGCTTGTCCCCTTAGGTTCCGTCATCACCGCTTCTGGAGACTGCGCAAGGGCAACTCGATGCCTTCACATGCCCTTGGCCGCAGCTCCATTTCCCTGATCAGGCCGCGCTGAAGGTCTTGTGCGGGTCGATGACGAATTTCTTCGGCACCCCGGCATCGAACTCGCCGTATCCGCGCGGCGCTTCGTCCAGGCTGATGACCTGCACGCCGACCACCTCGGCGATGTTGATGCGGTCCCACATGATGGCCTGCATCAGCGCGCGGTTGTACTTCATCACCGGGGTCTGGCCGGTGTGGAAGCTGTGCGACTTGGCCCAGCCGAGGCCGAAGCGGATGCTCAGGGCGCCGATCTTCGCCGCCGCGTCCACCGCGCCCGGGTCTTCGGTGACGTAGAGGCCGGGAATACCGATCTTGCCGGCCACGCGGGTGATCTGCATCAGCGAGTTGAGCACGGTGGCCGGGGCCTCGTGCTTGGCGCCTTCGTGACCATGACCACGAGCCTCGAAGCCCACGCAGTCGATGGCGCAGTCCACTTCCGGCTCGCCCAGCAGCGCAGCAACCTGCTCGTGCAGCGGGGTGTCCAGCGACAGGTCGGCGATCTCGAAGCCCTGCGCCTTGGCATGCGCCAGACGGGCCGGGTTGAGGTCGCCGACTATGACCACGGCGGCGCCGAGCAGGCGCGCCGAGGCGGCGGCGGCCAGACCGACCGGGCCGGCACCGGCGACGTAGACGGTGCTGCCCGGGCCGACGCCGGCGGTGACCGCGCCGTGGTAGCCGGTCGGCAGGATGTCGGACAGGCAGGTCAGGTCACGGATCTTCTCCATGGCCTTGTCGCGATCCGGCAGCTTGAGCAGGTTGAAGTCGGCGTAGGGCACCAGCACGTACTCGGCCTGGCCGCCGGTCCAGTCGCCCATGTCGACGTAGCCGTAGGCGCCGCCGGCACGCGCCGGGTTGACGGTCAGGCACACGCCGGTGTGCTGTTCCTTGCAGCTGCGGCAGCGGCCGCAGGCGACGTTGAACGGCACCGAAACCAGGTCGCCGATCTGCAGGCGCTCGACGTCGCGGCCCTTCTCGATCACCTCGCCGGTGATCTCGTGGCCCAGCACCAGGCCGACCTGGGCGGTGGTACGGCCACGCACCATATGCTGGTCCGAGCCGCAGATATTGGTGGAAACGACTTTCAGGATGACCCCGTGCTCGATCTTCTTGCCGCGCGGGTCCTGCATCTTCGGGTAGTCGATCTTCTGCACTTCGACCTTGCCCGTACCGAGATAAACCACACCACGATTACCTGTCATTATTGTTGTCCTCGTATGTTGAGACGCCACGTCGGCCTATCGGCTAGACCAGCGATGACGTCGGTAGCAAAGCGGGTAGACAAGACCGAGCCACCCGCCTGCAGCTTTTACCCAATACCCCAAGCTGCTGTGGGCGCTTACTTGGCGTTCTGGTAATAGCCGGTCGCAACCAGCAGGTGGCCGGTCTTACGCAACAGGGCGTACTTGTCTTCCACCTTGCCGGTGACCGGGTTGCGCCAGCGGTAGCCGTAACCCCCTTCGGAGCGATCCTTCATCATTTCGAGGATCGGCGCGCCGACCGGCTTGCCGTCCGGATCCTTGATGGTTGCGAACTCGACGCCCAGCAGCCGCCGGTTGTAGCCGTGGGCCACATAGCGGCCGCTACGCAGGTCAATGACGAAGAGGTACAGATCGTCCTCATTGAACCGGGGAGACAGGCTGTTGATGGCCTGGAGGCTGGCCTCGGGCTCACGCTCGATGGCTTCTACCGCGCGGCTCAGAAACGCCTTGGCTTGGTCTGGCGTCGCTCTCGGCAGGTACATGCCAACGGCGAGCACGCGATCCCCCACACGCTCGAAGAACACGCGCTTGCGTTCAACCCTGCCGTCCTGGGCATTCATCCAGCGGTATTCGGCCGTCAGCACTTCCCCCTCGGCACCGGCCAGCGCCTGGCGAAAGCCGTTGCGCACCTCTGGCTCGAATGCCTCGGTCACATCCCGCCCGATCCAGGCCGCCGACGTACCTCCGCTCGCCAACATGGTGCCGCTGGTGTCGACGACGAACACATAGTGCTCGTCGTCGATGAACTCCCCCTGACGGCTGAACGCGGCAAAGGCGATATCGCCTTGAACGCGGTAGTAGTCCACCGCGCGCTGCAGCAGATCCCTGGCGCGCTGCTCCTGGTCGGCACTCGCCGAGCCGTGGGTCAGCAGCAACAGCAAGGCACTGCAAAGGAACATCATCAGACGCATGCTCTCAACTCCCTGTGCGCCTCAGCGCACGGTTAATGCCCAATGAAGCGCAGCCGGCTTCGCCCCGGAGTCACCCCGGATCAGCTAGCGCGCAGCCCTGCGGCCTCGATTCCTGCCAGGCAGATTTCTTCGTCCTGATCACCCGTACCGCCGCTCGCGCCGACAGCACCCAGGACGCGGCCCGTAGCGTCCTTGATCAACACAGCGCCGGTCTGGGGAATAAACCTGCCTTGCCCGGTAACGGCCAGCGCATCAAAGAAAGCCGGCATGGCTTGCGCCTTCTGCACCAGCTCGCGGGACGAGACGCCCATGCTCACCGCCGCCCAGGCCTTGCCCGTTGCGATGTCGACACGAAACACCGTGGCGCCGTCCTGGCGCTGCAGGCTCACCACCTGCCCACTGTCATCCAGGACCACCACGGCCATTGGCTTGTAGCCCGAATCGAGCGACTTTTTCAGCGCGACGTCGATGATTCGATTTGCCTGTTCAAGGGATAACTTCATGACCCAACCACTCGCCGATTGATAAAGGTGTTCCGTGCCGCCTCAGATGGCGATAGAGGTCACGACGCCCTGGCCCATGCGCTCTTGCCATTCGGCGAGCAGGCGCGTCAGGCCGGCCTGGTTATCCGCCGCACCGAAGACGTACCGATCCGGCCTCACCAGCACGGCGCGGCATGCGTGTTTGGCCATCCATTGCGCGAGGACGCTCTCTTCCTCGACGACCTGGTTCGCACCGATCACATGAAGGTTCAGCGCAGGCAGTCGGGGCGCAGTGAGGGCTGGGTCGACGACCAGCAACCAGCCTTCGCCCACCAGCTCATCGAAACGCATGCGCGTATCGCCCTGGCGCATCCACGGCTGCGGGAAGATCGTGCCGACCGCGTTGTGCGGTGCCTGCGACAGGATCCCTCCGACGAGCTTGGGCAGGACATCCTGACGAGGCGAATCCCTCACCACGCCACCGGCCTCGGCCAGCAAGTTCGCATCGCGCTGGCGGGCCTTGAGCGGATCGCGCTCGCAGATCACCGAGCCGATGGCCTTGATGCGCTTGATCAGCTCACTGACGTGCTGCTTGCGTTCCTCTCCATAGCTGTCGAGCAGAAGCTGCCCCGCCTCGCCATCGACCTCGCCTTTGAGCACCGCGGCAAGCTTCCAGACGATATTCGCAACGTCGCGCAGGCCCTGGCACATACCCTGGCCCAGGAACGGCGGTTGCTGGTGCGCCGCATCGCCGGCGATGAATACGCGCCCGACGCGCCAACGATCGGCCACCAAGGCGTGGAAACGATAACTGGCCTGTCGCCAGAGCTCGCCGTCCTCAGGCGTGAGCCAGGGAGCCAGCAGCTCCCAGGTGCGCTCGGGTGTCGCGGCCTGCGCCGGATCCTCGCCTTCCTTGAGGGAAATCTCCCAGCGGCGATGGTTGCCGGGGCCGATCACCAGCGTGCATGGACGCTCCGGATCGCAGTACTGCACGCTGGTCTTGGGCAGTTTCGCCAGCCCCTGCTCATTGACCAATACGTCGACGACCAGCCAGGGTTCATCGAAGTCGAGGTCTTCGAGCACGATGCCGACCTGATCGCGCACCAGGCTCCGCGCCCCGTCGCAACCGAGCACGTAGCGCGCACGGATTTCGCCAGAGCCGCCCTGCGGCCGGGTTACCGAGAGAGTTGCAGCCTCGGCGTCCTGGCCAACCGAGGTCACCTCGATACCCAGCTCCACTGTCACGTTGCTCAGGCTGGCCACCTTGCGGCGGATCGCCTTCTCCACGGGAGGTTGGGTGAACACGATCGACGGGGTATAGCCCAGCGGGTATGGCCGGTCGATCATGGTCAGGCGCTTGATGAGCTGTCGCTCGACACCGTAATACTCGGACGGCGTGAAGGGCTCCGTATAGGGCATCACATCGTCGACTATGCCGATCTGCTGGAAGATGCGCATGATCTCATGATCGAGGGCGATGGCCCGTGGGATGTCGTACACCTCTTCGAGGCAGTCGCCAACCCAGACCTTGAAACCGGCATCGCCCAGCATCGCCGCAGCGACGGCGCCAGCAGGGCCGAATCCGACGATGGCAACATCGTAGAGTTCGTGTTGCTGATCTCTGGCGTCCATGTCAGGCCTCGTCGACGATGGTGTTGACCAAGGTGCCGATCCCTTCGATCTCCACCTCGAAGCGGTCGCCATCTTTCATCCAGACAGGGGGCGTGCGGCTCTGCCCGACACCCGCCGGGGTGCCCATGACGATGAGGTCGCCAGGTTCGAGCGTCATGCAATCGGTCAACAGCGCGATGGTTTCCGCCACGTTCCAGATCATGTCGGCGGTGCTGGCGTCCTGCATGACTTCGCCGTTCAAACGCCCCTGGATCTTCAGGCCCGATGCACCGGCCGGCAACTCGTCAGCCGTGACCAGCAGCGGGCCGAAGCCGCCTGTGGCATCGAAGTTCTTGCCGATCGTCCATTGCGGCGTGCGCTTCTGGTAATCGCGTACCGAGATGTCGTTGAAGCAGCTGTAGCCGAACACCAGATCCAGCGCATCTTCTTCGGATACGTGCTTGCCGCGCTTGCCGATGATCACCGCCAACTCGGCTTCGTAATCGAACTTCACGGAGTTGCGCGGGCGCAGCGCCTGCCCGTTATGAGCCAGCAGGGAGCTGGCGCCACGATAGAAGAACCAGGGGTAATCCGGCTTGTCACGGCCGGATTCCTTGGCGTGGTCGTAGTAGTTCAGGCCCAGGCAGATGATCTTGCCCGGCTCCGGCAGGGTCGGCGCCAGTTGCAACGACGCCATGGGCAGGCGCGCGGCCTGCGACTCATGCGCGGCGGCTGCAGCGGCGGCCAGATCCACCCCGGCCAGCAAGGCCTGGCGCAGGTCGCACGGCACCTGCGGCTGGGCCTCGTTGAAATCGATGACGTTATCGCCCTCTACCAGACCCAGGCGCGGCTGGCCGTTCTTCACATAAGTAGTCAGTTTCATTGAAAGTTCTCCTTGATGAATTCGATGGCCCGCTGCGCTTCTTTCAGGCGGGCGCTCGGTGGCTGTGAGATACCCCATTGATCGATGCGGCCGGGCGGCCAGACCCAATCCTCGGGGCCGCCGACCTTGTAGGTGCTGTCGATCTGCTCGACTTCGGCGGTGTATTCGATGACCACTCCGTCGGGGCCAACGAAGTAGTTGAAGGCGTTGTTGCCGGGGCCATGGCGGCCCGGCCCCCAGTCGATGGAGTAGCCGGCGTCACGCATACGGCCGCCGCCACGCATGACCGAATCGACGTCGGGCATCAGGAAAGCGATGTGGTTGAGCGCGTCGTTGTCCGTGTCGCCCAGGGCGAGCGAATGGTGGTCGCGGTCGCAGTTCATGAAGGCCATGATTCGGGTGCGATCGGCCAAGCGGAACTTGAAAGCGTTTTCGAGAAATGCCTGAGCGGCTGGCAGCTCATGGGCGTTGAGCACGACATGGGCGAGACGTATGGGCCGGTCAGGCGCTTCGTGAGCGTAGGCGTGGCATTCATCGCCGTGCACCACCTGGAAAATGCGCCCGTCCGGATCCCGGACGGTGAGACCCACACCGCCGCCGGGCTCGTTCACCTGGCCAATGGGCGTGATGAGCGTGCCGCCTGCCTTGACCGCCGCCTGGGCGATTTCATCCAACGCCTGCGCACTGCGCGCACGCAAGGTGACGGTGCGCAGCGCGGCTCGCGGGCCGGGGTGCAGTGACAGCAGGTGATGATCACTTCCCGTGCCACGCAGGTAGACCGAGCCGTCGGCACGAGCGGCAATGTCCAGATGCCAGATGTCGGTATAGAAGCGAGTCGCCGCTTCGACATCCGGCACGATCAGGGCAACGCTGCGCAGCGCTTCAATCCAGGGTGAACTCATTTATGAACCTCCAGGCCGAGAAAACGCTCGGCATTTGCATAGGCGAGCGCGCTGGCCGTGGCTTCTGCAAAGCCCGCAGCACGAATTCGTTGCACGGGTGTGCGGTCGTGAAAGTTGAAGGGGTAATCGGTGCCGACCATGAGCTGCGATGCGCCGAACAGCTCGACCAGATGGCGCAAGGTCGGCGTATCGAAAACCAGGGTGTCGAAGTGCAACTTGCGCGCTTGCGCCATGGGCGACTCGCTGATTGCCTCACGCAAAGCGGGAAAAACCTGCCAGCCCTGTTCGAGCCTTGGCAGCAGCGACGGCAGCGTGCCGCCGCCATGACTGAAAGCGATGCGCAGGCGTGGATGGCGCGCCATGAGATTGGTGGTGATACAGGACGCGGCCGCCAGGCCGACGTCACTGGGATAGGCCAGCACCTGCTGCAACGGGCCAGGGCCCAGCAGCCTGTCCATCCCGGTGGGCTTGAGCGCGTGTACGAACACGGCCGCACCGAGGTCGACACAGGCTTCGAAGAATGGGTCGAATCGCGTGTCGCCGATGGGTACGCCGTTGATGTTGCTGCCGAGCTCGACGCCCACGAAACCGGGGGTCTGCATGATGAAGCGCAGCTCGTCTATCGCCAGATCCACGTCCTGCAGCGGCACGGCACCCAGGCCCAGCAGGTGCGCAGGCTGGGTCGCCACCATGGCGCCGATCTGCTCATTCAGATAGCGCAGGAGCTGTTGTGCATCCTGGGCATTCAACCAATAGGAGAGCAGCTCGGGCATGGGCGACAGCACCTGGATACCGAGCCCGAGGCCGGGCAAGTCGGCCAGTCGCTTCTCGACGTCCCAGCACTTGTCCGAAACGGTGCGATATACCTTGTCGGCAATCACGACATGCCGATGGCATTCGTGCGCAGGCGCCATGGACGGCCAGGCAGTGGGGAGTCGATCACCGATATAGGCAGGCAACGTCGCGGGGACCACGTGCGCGTGAATATCGATACCGCAGCAATTGTTGGGATTGATTATTTGCATGGCCGCAGTATCTTGCGGCACTCTGTATCCAGCAACTCAATACAACGAATAACAAAAATCCATAAAACAAATTCGGAATTCTGCCATTCATGAACTTGCGCAACGTCGATCTCAATCTCTTGCTGGTATTCCACGCGATGATCGAGCATCGCAGCGTGACTCGAGCGGCCGAGTCCATTGGCTTGAGCCAACCCGCTACGAGCGCTGCGCTCAACCGGTTGCGCTCACTGCTGGGGGATCCCTTGTTCGTCAAGGCCGGGACGGAAATGCACCCAACGCCGAGGGCCACGGAGCTGATTCAACCGGTGCAGCTGATCATGGAAACGATCAAAGGGCATATCCTGCCCTCGGCGGCCTTCGATGCGTCGACAACGGATCGCCAGTTTCACATCCTCACGCCGGATATTGGCGAGATCAATTTCCTGCCCAAGCTCCTCAACCACCTGGCGACCCATGCACCGAACGCACGCCTTAAGACAATGTCCATGCCCAAACACACGGCAGCGGAGGCACTCGAGTCCGGCATCGTAGACTTGGCCATGGGCTATTTTCCGGATCTGCAGAAGGCGGGATTTTTTCAGCAAAGGCTGTTCTGCAACGAATACGTTTGCATCCTGCGGCGCGACCATCCCGACATCGGCCAGACCATGACCCTGGAGCAGTTCCTGAGCGCCAAGCATGCCGTTGTGCAGCCCGAAGGCCGGGAGCATCTATTCGAGAAATTCCTGCTGGCGGAAGGCGTGAAGCGGACGGTACAGCTCGAGGTTTCGCACTTCATGAGTCTGCTGCCGATCATCTCGACCAGCGACCTGGTGGCGACCGTGCCGCATGACCTGGCGCAAGCCTGTATCCGCTTTGGCAACGGCAACATGCGTATGCTGCCTTCCCCCATCAAGGCGCCCGTCATCGAGCTGCAGCAGCTCTGGCATCGCCGCTATCACAAGGATGCCGCGCATACCTGGCTGCGCACGTCGATACACAGTTTGTTCAGCGCGGAGTAGGCAAAAAAGAGCGGCCGAAGCCGCTCGAAGTGCCTCAACTTACCCAAGCAACAGCCGCTCAACAGCGAGCCGTCTCCTGCTGCGGCCCATCCGCCAGGGCCGTGCGTAACAGCACGGGGGCTGACAAGGCGCCAACGACCGCGCCATAGACCATCTTGAACGCCACGAACGGCCAGAACGACATGGACGCTATTCCCAGGGCGACGAATGCGCCGATAGAAAGCGGGCCGATGATGGCGGTCATCAGCACGGCAGCCAGCAACGCCCTGAGGAACAGGTTATGCGGAAGCCGAAAACCCATGACCTTCAAGGCACTGGATGGAAGGCGGGGTATGCGTCCTGCCTGGACTCGCTTGCGGGTAATCAGCATCACCGCCGTATTGGCAAACAAGGTCAGCATGAACACGGTGATGAGCAGGTCGAGCGCGATGCCATCGCCACCCCACAAGCCGATCTGGGCACTGTTTCTGAACAGCATGAAGGTGAAGGCAAAGGCCAGCAGTGCGTTGATGACGCAGCCCAGCAGCACTTCATTGCGAATGTATTTCTTATGCGTGGAACTCAGATTGGTTTCCATGAGCGAGAGCCTCTGGTCATGCGTAGCCGATTCGATACAGGGCTCTGGTCGGCCTCACTGACGCGCGACCAGAGCCTGCTCAGGGGGTTCTGTCAGTGTGCTGTCTCGCCGGATAGCTTGATCTCGGATGGCGCCCCACGGCGGGTGTCCGGCATGCGCTCGTTAGGTGCGAACACCACGCCGTTCTTCAGCGCATACTCATCCCACAACTGCACCATGTGCTTGACGACTTCGGGATGCTCTGCCGCGACATCGTGGCTTTCGCTGCGATCGCGCTGCAGGTCGTAGAGCTCCCACTGGTTGTCGGCGAATGGCGTCATGACCGATACCAGCTTCCACTTGCCGCTGCGCACGTAGCGGCCGCCGAACAGCTCGCCTGCGAGAACGCGATTGGCCAGTTGCTCGCTGCCAGCCTCGCCATTGAGTACCGGAGCCAGGGAAACCCCGCTCATGGGATGCACGGAGCGACCGTTGTACTGATTGCCTTCGGGCAGACGAATACCGGCGAAATCCAGAATCGTCGGTGCGATATCCGTCACGTGCGTCGGGACCTCGATGCGTGGCGTAGCAGCGCGCTGCCCAGGCAGGCGCACGAAGGCCGGTGAACTGACGCCACCTTCGGTCGTCCAGCCCTTGAACAAACGGAACGGCGAGGCACTGACTTCGGCCCAGCGCGCGCCATAACCGACGTTCGAGAGACGGCGGCCGATGTTTTCCAGGCTGTTATCGGTGTTCTCGTTGGCCGGGAAGAAGCTATCCGTTGGCTCCGCGCCGTTGTCAGACATGAAGATGACCAGCGTGTTGTCGTACTCACCCAGATCCTTGAGGGTCTGGATCAGGCGCCCGACGTTGCTGTCCATGTTGTGCACCATCGCCGCATAGACTTCCATCCGGCGTGCTTCATCCGCTTGCTCCTCAGGGCTCAGCATGTCCCAGGACGGGTAATCCTTGGACGTCGGCAGGCCTGCGTTCGGCTGGGCATCTTCGCCGATCAGCCCCAGCTTGCGCATGCGCTCGAGGCGCGCCGCCCGAATCGCCTCGTAACCGGCAGCGTACTTGCCCTTGAACTTGGCAATGTCCTCATCAGGCGCCTGCAGCGGCCAGTGTGGCGCGGTGTAGGCCGCCCAAGCAAAGAACGGTTTGCCGTCGCCATGATCCTGCTTGATGTATTGAATCAGTTTGTCGGTGTAGGAGTTGCTGGAGTAGAAATCCGCCGGCAATTGGGTGCGCTGATCATTTTCGACGTACTGGCCGCGATCCGCAAAAATCGGCTTGCCCGGTACGGGGGCGAAGTGCGAGCCACCACCATTCATAAGCGCGAATGACTGCTCGAACCCTCGTGCCACGGGCCACTGTCCGGGCTCCTTGCCGATGTGCCATTTACCCGCCATGTAAGTGTGATAACCGGCATCGCGCAGGATTTCCGGCAGCCAGTAAACATGATCATTGAGGTAGCCCTCATAGCCTGGCTTACCCTGCAACTGCGGCGATCGTGGCAGCAGTTCGGCCATGGTGCCCAGGCCGGCGAGATGGTTATCGGTACCCGACATCAGGGCAGCACGCGTCGGCGAACAAGTCGGGGTGACGTAATGATTGGTCAGCAGCATGCCCTGGTTGGCGAGCTGGTCGAGATTGGGTGTTGGGATCTCGCTACCAAAGGCACCGAGATCCGAATAGCCCAAATCGTCCGCCACGATCAGCAAGACGTTCGGTCGTTCTGCAACCGTTTCAGGCGACCCATTGGCGGTGGCGGCAGCACTCAGGCCGGACACGCCAAGTGCGCATACACCCAAGGCGACACGCAGCAATGCTGTTCTGGCATTGCACTTGAACCGATTCATTCGCGTTTATCCTTTTATCGTTATTGGAGGAAGTAATCCCACGCGCTGGCTTCGTTGAGGCAACGCTGGCGAGCACGTTCGGCGGGATGCCCCGGCTACCGCGATGGGCAGCCGGGTTCTCATCCAGGTGCTAGCGGACGCCCTGCGCAGCCAAGCCATCGGCAGTGAAGGTGACCGTCGGCCAACGCTCGGTCTGCCGCTGATGGTAGGACTGGTCGTTCATCACGTTGGCGATGTAAGCCGTGTTCGACAGCAGGTCGTTATAACCGAATGTCTGCTGGATCGCCCCGCCGATTTCCGGCATCACGTAGTTGAACATCCAGAGGGTTTTCCACAGCTTGCCGTCGGAGTCCCAACGGTCACCGAGGTTGGCCTGCCAGGTGTCTTCATCCAGGTAGTACATGCTCTTGGGCGCCTGATGGCGCTTGCCAGGTTTCAGCGTGGCCTCGACCACCCAGACACGGTGCAGCTCCCAGCGCACGTGCTCGGGGTTGAGGTGCTGGCCGGTGACGATGTCCGACTCCTTGGCTTGCAGGAACTTGTTCTCGTTGTAGGGGATGAGCATTTCCTTCTTGCCCAGAAGCTTCCAGTCGAAGTCGCCGGTCTTGCCGGAGAAGACACTGAGCTCGTCGTAGAACATCAATCCAGCGGTGGTCGGCGTCGGCTGATCGCAGCAGGCGTTCGGCACTCGACGCACACGGCGTTGGCCAGAGAGGTAGGTGTAGGTTTTCGACTTGTCTTCATCCACGTTCTGGCGACCCACTACGATCTCGCCTGCACGGATGGGTGGGCCAATCGTCTCGACGTTCAGCTCCCAGAAGTAGCCATCGAAGTTCGCGACGTTACCGTCCTCGAAGTAGTACGGCATGCGCTGACGCAGGTTGGCGTTGGTGGTCAGGATCTGCTTGCCTTCAGCAGTGATCTGGTACTGGTTCAGCGCGACCTGCCAGGAGGAGCCACGCCAGGCCAGCTTGTGGTTCCAGATCGCTTCTTCGCCGTTCTTAGGAATGGGGAAGGGAATGCCGCCATAGACGTTCTTGGCAATAGAGCCGTCCAGCTCGCCACGCACGGCATTCTCGGCGGTGTTCTTGTATACCCACTCCGGCGCCGAGGCCGTGCGGTGGGTCGGGTAGACATCCACGCGGTAGGTATCCGGATACTTCTTGAGCATGGCCTTGACGCCATCGGTCAACTGCTCGGCGTACTGATCCATGTTCTGCGCGGTCACGGTGTACAGCGGCTTCTCGTCCTTGAATGGGTCACTACGGCGGCCACTGGTATCAGCGGGGCCTTGGTAACCGCCGTTCCAGGCCGGGATGGTGCCTTTGGCATTGCCTGCCTTCTCGCCGCCCAGAGGCGTCAGCTCGTTACCCAGCTTGGCGGCCTCCTCGGCCGATACGGCGGCCATGGCCGGCTGCACCATCGAGGCAAGCAGCGCCAGGGCAATTGCGGTATGACGAATATTCATCGAATGATCCTCCGACTCAGAATGTGGTGCGCACGGACAGGGTCAGGAAGTCCCGGTCTGCCAACGATTGTTTGTACTGTTGCTGCTGATCGCTGTTTTGCGGCGTACCCGGATCGCCGTAGAAATGCATGTACTGCATGGTCATGGTCCAGTTGTTCAGGTACGTGCCTTCCAGGCCCAGGCTGATATCGCCGCCGTTATCCGAACCGAAGGTCGGGCCAACGGCCGACGAGTTGCCGTGGGTGTAGCTCACCCCCAGCGGGACAGCGAGGTCGAGACCATCGAGCACCTGCCGATAGCGCGGGGTGAATACCACCCTCATCGAGGCGGCATCGCGATCGGCCAGCGGGTTGGCGAACTCCTGGCCGGAGGTAAAGCTCAACCGGCGGTTCCAGGCGATCTCGCCGGCCAGGGAGGTTTCTTCGGCCAACCAGTTCGGACGTAGCGAGGTGAGCATGCTCACGTTGGCATGCGCGCTGCGGCCAACGGCATAACCCGGATTGTGGTTGTTGTCATAATCCCCATTCACCACCACCCCGCCAGGGGTCTGGAAGATCGTCAGGCCAGTGCTCGCCAGCGGGGTGTTGTCACGGATCGAGAACTCGGCACCGATGTTCACGCCGCCAAAGCTTCTGTTGGAGCTAATGCCATAAGCCTTGATGCCTTCGTGATAATTCTCTTGGAAGGTCAGCGGTGTGGACTGCCCCGGCAGACCCGACCAACGCGTGTAGATGCCACTCGGCGCAGTCGCGTGATAACGAATGGCATGAACGCCGAAGTCGGTATCCAGTGCCTCCGAGTAGTAACGCAGGCTGATCCCACCCTGGCCGGAGTCCTTGGCGCCATTCTCGTCGATCACCGTGAAGGAGCCCCGAGGCCCTGCATACACGCGCTCAGCACCTGGGCCCACGGAGTCGCTCGTGCCCATGAAGGAGCCGACCGGTGGCAAACGGTTTTTCTTCCACTCGTAACCCAGGTAGGCGCTGACAGACACATCTTCTGTCAGCGACGCCTGAACCGAGACCTTACCGGTGGGTAACAGAATTTCCTTGGTGGTGGAGCCCGGCACCGAGCGCGCCTTGACCGCATCGGCGGGTCCCTGGCCTCCGGCGATGGCGTTATTGCCGAAGAACAGGCTTTCCCCGAACAGTACGGTGTGTTTACCGGCGCGCACCGTCACCGGGCGATCGTTCGGGCTGAATTGCCCGTAGACGAAGGCATCCAGCAGCTCGGCATCGCGCCCCATCAGCCGCGCAGTTTCCGACGAGAACTCGTTGGCAGGCTGGCCGACCGGACGGTTGGCAGTGGTGGTGTCGTTGTCGTTATGGTTCTGATAGACATTGTCATACCAGGCGGCGCCACTGAGGCGCAGACCATAGTTCTGATACTTGGCATCGAACTCGGAAAAGATGTCGAGACGGTTCTGAATCAATGAACCCTTATCGAAGTTATTGTTGCCGTCATTCTGGTTGGGCGCGGCAGGCGCCAGTGTGGAGAGTGCAGCTTTACGATCTTCCATCCGCCAGCCAACACTGTATTTGAGCGTGTTGTCCCAGCGCACCGACAGGTCGGGAATACCCGTGTCGATTTCAAAGGCCTGTGCCTGAGTGGCGCCAAACAACGCCAATGTAATTGCGACTTGCAGGGAACGCGGGCAAGCAGAGCCCGTAGGCTTGAACTGTGAAGTCTTCATCCTATTACCTTTTTAATTGTTAGTTATTGAATCGTTCAGCGACCCAAGGCAGACGACTTATCGACTCTATTTCGTGTTACTTCTCCATACTTATTCGCCACGCTCACAAACGCGGCGAATGAAGTTGACGACAGGCTCGCTCACCGAACCATCGCCGGTTCCAAAGCTGTAGCCCTGAGAAAAATGGTTATGTTGCGCAATCACCAACAGTTCAGGCGAATAACCATGTTTGCTGACCAATCGCGCAAACAACTCTCCCGCCTGCACCTGCATTTGCAGCAAGTCCTGCTCGGTGTAACTGATCAACAAGGGGAATGGCTTGGCGCTGACATGATCGACCGTACTGGCCCAATCCCACTGCGCCCTGTCGGTGCCGAAGTAGGGTTCGTTGCGCGGATCCGGTGTGGCGATGCCGAATTGTGCGCGGGACATGCCTTCCAGGCGGGCGTTATACGGGCCGGACAGCAGTACCGCACCACGAATGCGCCAGCCGTCTGGTTGCAACTCGCTACGCAGCGCGGCGGCGGCAACATGAGCGGCACCGGCTGACTCACCCATCAACACCACACCATCCGGGTTGCCGCCGTAGGCGGCGCCGTGCTCCTGCACCCAGCGCCAGACCCCCACCACATCCTCGGGGCCACATGGCCACTGGCTTTCCGGCGCCAGCCGGTAGTTGGGCAATACGGTGACGAACCCCTGCTGCGCCAGATACCAGCCAATATTGGCTCGGTGCTCCTTGTTGCCGCGCACGAAACCACCGCCGTGCATGAACACCACCACGGGCCATCCCTGTTTCGGCGGCGCCTGCTCGGGCTGATAAACGTCAAGCCGATGCCGGGCGTGATCGCCATAGATCAGGTCGACATGGCAGCGCACGCCACTGCGATCCTGCTCTGCCAGCAACGGCTCGTAAAGCGCCGCGACTGCGGGCAAGTCGTTGCCGACTTGGCGCAGGCGCAGGGCCAGCTCGTCGGTCATGCCCATGCTTGCTGCTCCGGCGCCTTGTGAAACTTCCCATCTTTCATGATGGCCAGCAGGCGGGTCTTGTCCTGCAGGATGCGCACGTCTTCGGTCGGGTCGCCATCGACCAGCAGCAGGTCGGCCAGGAAGCCCTGACGCAACTGGCCCAGCTCATGGCTCATGCCCATAATCTCGCCGCCCAGGGCAGTGGCCGCATGCAGCACTTCGCCCGGGGTGTAGCCGAAGTGGCGAACCCAGAGTTCGAGATCACGCGCGTTACGCCCGTTGGGATTGAACGGGAAGCCGTAATCGCCACCGATCAGCAGGCGCAGGCCGCGCTTGCGCAGTTTGGGAATGAGCGCCTTCTGGGTTTCCAGAACGATGGCGGCATCTTCCTTCATGTGGGTCATGTCGAAGTGCGGTGGCGGTGTTGCATCCAACGTAGCCTGGACGATGCCAATGGTCGGTGCGATGAAGATTTCATCCTTCTTCGACTCGAGCAGGTCGAGCGCCTCTTCGTCAGCGTAGGTGCAGTGGTACAGCACGCGAAAGCCGGCGCGCACGCCCAGCTTCACGGCCTCGGCGGCGTGGGCATGGCCGGTCAGCCAGACGTTCGATTCGCGCGCCTGCTCACCGGCTGCCATCAGCTCTTCCGGGGTGTAGAGCAATTCATGGGAGGCGCCGGGTTTGAGCGCACTTTCCCCCGAGATAAGAAACTTCACGGCCTTGGCACCGAGCGCGGCACAGTCCTTGACGAAGGCGCGCATGCCGTCGGCACCGAGCTGGTGTTCTGCGACCTTGCCCGGATCCAGCTCGGTTTCGTTTGGCGGCTCGCGCTCAACCGAGGATGGAATCAAACGCGGCCCCGGCATGCCGCCGCTGAGGATCTGCTCATTGAGCTTGATCTCCAGCGTTTTGCTCAGCGCACCCGCCGAATAGACGCTGGTGAAACCATGGTCGAGCAGAATGCGCGCGTTGCGCGCCGTGGTCAGCGCCAGCTCCTCGGGCGGCAGATACATGCCAGGGACGAACTTCTCGACCGAGGTCGGCCAGGTCAGATGGCCGTGCGCCTCGGTCATGCCGGGCATCAGCACACGGTTCTGACAGTCGATGATGCGCGCGTCGCTGCGCGAGACGCTGGCAGGCGCTACGGCCACTTCGGTGATGCGGTTGCCTTCGACGCGCAACTCACCGGCGAAGGGCGGCTTGCCGCTGCCATCGAAGATACGTACATGGGTGAAAACAGTATTCATCAGGTGTCTTCCTTCTTGTTATGTCCGGACACAGAGGGCGGTGTAGTTGCTATCGGCGCTCGCACCGGCAGGCGCAGCGACGCTTGTGGTGACGGCCTGGCGGCGCGCGGGGTCGAGCAGAAAATGCGCCAGCGCAGGAATCAGGATCAGGGCACCGAGCATGTTCCAGACGAACATGAAGGCGAGTAGCAGGCCCATGTCGGCCTGGAACTTGATCGGGCTGAACACCCAGGTAATGACGCCGACAGCCAGGGTCAGGCCAGTCAACATCACCACCTTGCCGGTGAACAGCAGTGCGCTGTAATAGGCTTCCGACAAGCTCTTGCCCACGCGGATCTGCGCCAGGGTGACCGAGAGAATGTAGAGGGCGTAATCGATGCCGATGCCGACGCCCAGGGCGATCACCGGCAGCGTGGCGACCTTCACCCCCATACCCAGCCCGACCATCAGCGCCTCGGCTAGGATCGACGTCAGCACCAGCGGCAGTACTGCAACCACCACGGCGCGCCAGGAGCGGAAGGTGATGAAGCACAGCACCACGACAGCGCCGTAGACCAGGAACAGCATCTGCCGCCAGGCGTCCTTGACCACGATGTTGGTCGCGGCCTCGATACCGGCCGAGCCGGCCGCCAGCAGGAACTGCACGTCATCCGTGTTGTTCTCCTGAGCGAAGGACTCGACGTGATTGACCACCTGGGTCAGGGTGTCGGCCTTGTGGTCGCGCAGGTAGACGTACAGTGTCAGCAGGTCGCAGCTTTCGTTGTAGAGCCCGCGAGGCGCCCGGCCAGTGACCGTATTGAGCACCTGCTGGTTGGGCACGAAGGCGCCCCACTTCACGTTCGCTTCGTTCAGGCTGGAGAGCAGCCGACGGTTGAGCAGCGCCAGGCTGTTGGTGCTCTCCACACCATCGAGCTGGCGCAGTTCCCATTCCAGGGCATCAACCTTGTTCAGCGTGGCGTACTGGGCACACTGCCCCGCCGGCACCTTGACCATCACCGCCAGCACGTCGCTGGAGGCGCCGTAGGCCGCGTTCATGAACGCCATGTCGCGGTTGTAGCGGCTGTCCGGGCGCAGCTCGGGCGCACCCGGATCCAGGTCGCCGATCTTCAGATGGCCGCTGATCACCACGCCGCAGATGCCCATGACAATGCCGACCAGTACCGCTGCAGCGGCCCAGCGCCGACGGGTGAAGCAATCCAGCCAGGCCCAGAGCACGGGTTTCTTGGCACCGGCCAGCACGTCCATTTCGGCGCGCAGGCTGCGGCGCGCCGCCTTGGCGCTGACGCCTGTGTAAGAGAGCAGGATCGGCAGCAGGATCAGGTTGGTGAAGATCAGCACAGCGACGCCAATCGACGCAGCGATCGCCAACTCGCGAATCACCTGGATATCGATGGTCAGCAGCACGGCGAAGCCAACGGCGTCGGCCACCAGGGCCGTCAGCCCGGCGAGGAACAGACGGCGGAAGGTGAAGCGCGCAGCCACCAGCCGATCCAGCCCGCGCCCCACGTCCTGCATGATGCCGTTCATCTTCTGCGCGCCATGGCTCATGCCGATGGCGAAGACCAGAAAGGGCACCAGAATCGAGTAGGGGTCGAGCTGATAGCCCAGGGTTGGCAGCAAACCGAGCTGCCAGATCACGGCGATCAGCGAGGCCGTCACCACCAGCAGCGTCGAGCGCACGCAACGGGTGAACCAGAACACCATGGCCGCCGCGATGAGCACTGCCAGTGCAAAGAAGGCCAGCACGGCGCGCACGCCTTCGATCAGGTCACCCATGATCTTGCCGAAGCCGGTCACATGGATGCGTACACCTTCGGCCTCGTACTTGCTGCGCAGCGCCTCCAGTGCCTGGGAGAAGGCAGCGTAGTCCAGCGGCTGGCCCTCGGCGGTCTTCTCCAGCAGGGGCACGTAGATCACCGACGAAGTGCCGTCACGCGCAACCAGCTGGCCTATCTGCCCGGAACGCTGCACATTGGCTTCCACCTGGCGCAGGCTGGCGGCGCTGCCGTCGTAGTCCTGGGGCATCACCGGGCCACCCTCGAGGCCATCTTCGGTCACGCCGAACCAGCGCGTGCCACTGGTCCAGATCGAGCGCATGAAGGCCCGATCCACGCCCGGCAGGAGGAACAGCTCGTCATTGAGCTTGCGCAGCGTGTCCAGGTAATTCTTGTCGTAGATGACACCGTCCGGATTGGCCACCGCCACCCGCACGGCATTGCCCAAGCCGGTGAGCTCGCTCTTGTACTGCAGGTAATTCTGAATGTAGGGGTGCTGCGTCGGAATGGTTTTCTCGAAGCTGGCGTTTAATTGCAGCTTGGTGGCCTGCCAACCGAGCAGCAACGTCACCAGCGCACAGAACAGGACGACCAGTGCCCGATTGTTGAACAGCAGGCGTTCGATCAGCGAGCCGGAGCGCGGGTCGAAGTGCATGGCGTCCACAGGCGTCGTGCTTGGCCCAGAGATGTTCATTGTTTGACTCCTTGAGCCTTGGCAGGGACCGCTACCACCCCTGAAAGCGAAACGCCCAGCGCGGCGCCATCGTCGAGAACCAGCAGATCGTTCAGCGGGCGCAGACGGCTGCTGACCAGTTCGAGGCGATCACCGTCGAGCTTGAAGACCATCCCGGCGGCATTGGCCAACCAGACCGTTCCGGCGGCGTCGACCGAGGCGCAATTGAAGTTGGCAGAAACCTTGCCCGGCACCTCCAGCGCCTGCCAATGCTCACCACCATCGTGGCTCAGCAGCGCATTGCCGCGCAGGCCAGCGACGACGATGTCGCCATTGGGCGGCAGCGCAGCCGTGAAGAAGCTGCCCTCGTAGGGCACGTTCAACGCGCTGAAGGATTGACCGGCATCGGTGGAGTGCAGCACCAGGCCCTGCTCGGCGGCGATCAGGATTTCAGCGCCACGCCCGGCCAGCGCATAAAGATGCAGCGAGCCAGGGTTGTCGAGGCGGTCGGCGATGGGCAACCAGTGCTTGCCGCCATCTTCGGTGGCAAAGGCCAGGCCATAGGCACCGACGATCAGGCCATGTTGAGCATCCCGAAACAGCACATCCAGGAAGGGCTTGTCGGCGCCATCGGCCACCAACCACTCGGCGTTTTTCAGGGCCCGTTGATTGCCGCTGCGCTTGGCCGCCTCGAGCATCGAGCGCGCCACCTGCACCCCATCGAACTGCTTGCTCCAGGTCTGCCCGCCATCCTCGGTGGCCAGAACCACGCCCGAGTGGCCGACGGCCCAGCCACGGCGCTCGTCGACGAAGCTCAGAGCGGTCAGCTCGGTACTCACCGGCACCGGCGCCTGACGCCAGCTAGCGCCCTGATCATCGGAGAGAATGATGACGCCATGCTCACCGACAGCCACGATGCGCGAGCCGGCACGCTCCATATCGATCAGCGCCACCTGATCGGGCGCCTTGACACTCAGCGCAGCACGTTCGAGCGCCGGCCCGACCGGCGCCGCCAGCGCCGAATCGGCCAGTACGCAGAGCACCGCCAGCATGCCGACGCCACGGGCGAAGCGCGTTGCAAAGACCGCTTTCATAGCAACACTCCTGCTTCTCTCGCCGCTACCGCCTGCGCTTCGCGCTGCAGCATGCGTGTCCAGGCCGAATGCGCCTGCGCCCGTGCCTGCCATTCGCTCAGGGCCGGCCATTGGTCAATCTCGCAACCACCTTGCACTGCCCGCTGCACGCACCACAGCACAAACAGATCGGCCAAGGAGCAGCCCGCAGCGCACAACCACTGCCGACCGTCACTCAAGGTGCGCTCGACCAATTCAAGCTGATGGCTGAGGTCTGCCAGCGCAACCTGCCGAATAACGTCGTGCTGCGCGGCCTCGGAATGAATGCGGTCAGCCCTTCTGACGCGGAAGATGAGGGGATGCAAGGTGGCGCTGCACCAGGCCAGCCACGAGGTGGCAAGCGCCGTGTCGTAAGGGCTGCCGGCAGGCAGCAGAGCGGCCTGGGGATAGTTTTGATGAAGATACTGCGCAATCGCCAGCGTCTCGCTGAGCGCACCCTGGGCAGTGACCAGCAACGGCACCTGCTGCTTGGGGTTCAGCGCCAGGTAAGCCGGCTGCCGCTGTTCGTTCTGGGCAAGCAGGATCGGGTGTAGCGCATAGTCGGCGCCCACCCACTCGAGCGCCGCAATCGACACCCGCGAGCACGCACCCGGCGAAAAATACAGTTGATAGGCGCTGGTCATGCTTGCGCCCCATGATGATGGTTGCTGCAGGTATGAGGGCTGGCGCCAGCGCCATGCGGGAATGCGGCAAAACCGTCGCCTGCCTGGCAGTGCTGCAACGCTGTGGCACAGGCAAGCCCAGCAGGCAGTTCACTGGACTTCCGTTTGGCAATACGGTCAGCAGGGCACGCCAGCGCGTCATTGAGATGACACATCTGTTCTCTCCGGTGGTGGTCTTATCAGTCGCTCACCCTTGCGGTCGTGGCGACATTTTTATTGCTCCGTCGGCAGATTGAGTCTCGGGGCAGGGGGGAAATAAGACAAATGGATTTCATGCATAAACAGAATCCACCGCATGGATAGCAGGACGAATACACGGCCGGAACAGGCCTACCACCCGCCGGCCATTAGCCATATCTTGCTGATATATAAGAGAAAATTAATTTAATTCGGCCGCAGCAGATGCTTGGGCCAATGCCTGTCGTCGTCTTGGCATCACCCGACTCTCTGTTGACGGTGCCATGGGGCTGGATAATT
Organism: Pseudomonas sp.; assembly: GCF_046581935.1. GTDB lineage: Bacteria > Pseudomonadota > Gammaproteobacteria > Pseudomonadales > Pseudomonadaceae > Aquipseudomonas. The sequence continues at coordinate 69,334 of NZ_JAYGFK010000019.1, read as the reverse complement.
CTGACGCCGCCGAAGGGCTCGCTCATCAACGCGCGCAGACCTCTAACAAGACATTCGCATAAGCGATGCACAAGAACGATTAGACAAGCCCAAACATGACCTATAAATCCAAGAACTCCGGGCACATCAGTGCGTGCGCCTTCCTCGTCCTGTTGCTGGTCATGTCCTTCAGCAGCCTGGCGAACGAATACGTCGGCAGTAACGCCTGCCAGTCCTGCCATGCCGAGGAGTACGAGGATTGGCGGCAAAGCCATCACTTCGCGGCGATTGCCAAGGCCAGCGACGAGACGGTCAAAGGCGACTTCAACGACAGCCGCTTCACCTACAACGGCATCACCTCGCGCTTCTACCGCAAGGATGGCGACTTCTACGTGCAGACCGACAACGCCGCTGGCGAGCTGGAAGCATTCAAGGTCACCCATACCTTCGGCACCTATCCACTGCAGCAATACCTCATCGACTTCCCCGACGGGCACAAGCAGGTGCTGGGCATCATCTGGGACACTCGCCCAAAAGAACAAGGCGGGCAGCGCTGGTATCACCTGTTTCCTGATTCGCCGAGCATGAACCATGGCGAACCGGCGGTGACCAGCAAGGACCCGCTGCACTGGACCGGCATCTACTTCAACTGGAACAGCCGCTGCGCCAGTTGCCACTCGACCAATCTGGAGAAGGGCTACAAGCTCTCAGATAATCTGTACGAAACGCGCTGGTCGGAGATCAGCGTGGGTTGCGAAGCCTGCCATGGCCCGGCCAGCGCCCACCTCGACTGGGTGCGCAAGCCACAAAAGAGCGCGCAGGCGCATGCCGGCTTCGGCGTCTCGCTGGTCAACCCCGGCATCTGGAAAGCGGTGCAGGAGATAGCCCAGGACAAGCCAAGCGTGGCCATGCTCAAGCACAGCGGGCCGCGCGCGGACGTGCAGATGCAGCAGTGTGCGAGCTGCCACTCGCGCCGCCTGGAAATCGGCCAGCCAGAGCCGCGCAGCAGCTACTACGACACCCACCAACTCAGCCTGCTCGAGCCGCCTCTCTATCATGCCGATGGGCAAGTCCGCGACGAGGTCTTCGAGTGGGGCTCGTTTATGCAGAGCAAGATGTACCAGGCGGGCGTGACCTGCACCAACTGCCATGCCCCCCACAGCAGCCAACTGAAAGCCGAAGGCAACGCCCTGTGCACGCAGTGCCACAACGCCGCCGTCTTTGACCGCCCCGAGCATCACCATCATCAACCCGCGAGCAACGGCAGTGCTTGCGTCAACTGCCACATGCCCAGCACCACCTTCATGGGTGTCGATGCGCGCCGGGATCACAGCTTTCGTATCCCCCGCCCCGAGCAATCCGCTGCCGTGGACGCACCCAATGTCTGCAATCAATGTCACACTGATCAGAATGCTGCTTGGGCGCAAGCACATATCGAAGGCTGGTTGAAACCCACCGGGCGCACACTGCCTGAACATCCGTTCGCCGAAGCCTTCCATGCCGCCGATAACGGCCGTACCGATGTCGGCCCGCAACTTCTGCGCATTGCACAGGATGAGTCCCTACCGGCGATTGCCCGAGGCAGTGCCATTCTTCGCCACGCGCCCTTCCATAACCAGCAAAGTGTGGAAGCGCTAGCGAAACTGCTGAGCAACCCTGAACCGCTGATTCGCCTGGGTGCACTGCGTTCGATGAACACCTTGCCGCTGCAGCTGAGGTATCAACTGCTCGCGCCCCACCTGGGTGAACAGGTGGTATCACTGCGCGTCGAGATGGCGCGCCTGCTGGCCGGTCTCGACACCACTCAGCTCGAGGCACGGCAACAGGCTCAATTGCAGCGCCTCTTCGACGACTTCATTCAGGCCGCCAACTACAACGCAGACATGCCCGAGAGCCTGATTTCATTGGGCCAGTTCCATGTCGACCGCAAGCAATACGACGCGGCCGAAACGGCACTCAAACAGGCAATAACCGTTGCCCCCCGGCACGAGAACGCCTTGCTGAACCTGGCAGACTTCTACAGACGCACCTCACGCGACGCCGCAGCCGCCCCGCTGCTTGAACGCGCCGTCGTCGCGGCGCCGAACTCAGCTGCAGCGCACTACGCCATGGGCTTGCTCCATGTTCGCCAAAAGGACTATGCGGCGGCTGCACAGGCGCTGCGTCAATCAACCGAGCTCTCCCCTGCGAATCCCCGCTATGCCTATACCTACGCGTTGTCCCTGGACAAGTTAGCGCGCACATCAGAGGCCGTGGAGTTTCTTCAGGAGTGGAGCAAAGCCTACGCACCCGACCCACAAGTAGACCAAGTACTCAAAGGGTTGTTAGCCAAGCAGAAAGAATGACCAGTTGTGGGTGGACTCCGCGGTGGCTGATATCAATTTTTCCTGCTCAGTTGCTGCTGGCCTACCCGACAACTTGCAGCAGTTCTGCCGGGGCGATATTGCCAATGGCGCTGCGGTGCAACTGCAGGAACACCTCGCGCCGCTCAATGACCCGCGCACAGACCACACCATGCCAAAGCAGCTGAGCCGGGCACGGGCCAAGGGTTATAGATCCAAGACCAAACAGGCGCTCTTGGCGCGCGAACAACAAGGGGTGAACTGGTCGTTCCTTGCCCTCTCCGCATCCGTGAGGAAGAAGTCACGATGATCCGGCTCTCCGTCTATCACTCGCGTGATGCAAGTACCACAGATGCCCTGCTCACAGGAAACGGGAACGATGACTCCGGCCGCATCAAGCGCCTGGGATACGGTTTGATCCGCTGGGACTTGAAGCACTAGCCCGGTGCTATGAATCCGCACCTCGAAGCTGCCGTCGCCAGCACTCACTTGCGGTGCCGCGGCGAAATACTCTCGATGCAGTCGAGTGCCCGCCCATCCCTGCTCTTTTGCGGTATCGAGCACGTGCCCCATGAACCCGCCTGGCCCACAGACATAGAGGTGGGTACCTTCGGCCTCAGCGGCTAGCAGCGTCGCCACATTCAGTTTTTGCTGCTCAGGGCCATCGTCAAAGTGGAAACGTACGCGGTCCGCGAAATCGCAGGCCTTGAGCCAATCGACGAAAGCCGCACGGTCGGCCGAACGCGCGCAGTAATGCAGCTCGAAGTCCTGCCCGCGCTGGGCCAGCTCCTGTGCCATGCACAGAATCGGTGTAATACCGATCCCGCCCGCAAACAGCAGACTCCGCTCCGCTCCGCTCTCTAGCGGGAACAGATTCTTCGGCTCGCTAATTTGCACGCGCATCCCGACGCGAAGATTCTCGTGCACCGCCCTCGACCCCCCACGGGACAACGGATCCTTCAGGACACCGATGCAGTAATGGCGTTGCTCGCCAGGTTGATTCCAGAGCGAGTACTGCCGAACAGGGCCGCCAGGCAGATGCACATCGACGTGGGCACCGGCCTCGACCGGGGGAAGCAATCCACCGTCAGCCCGAACAAACTCAAGAGTGATGATGTCTTGAGCAACCAGGCGCATCGCCGAAATGATCACCTCAATCATGTTGCACTCCTCACGATCAGCGCTGCGTTTGTGGCCGATTGCTCGGCGGCGAGAATCCGGTCAATGACACGCCGGGACTGAACCCCACCGGCATCGATGTTCAGTTTGAGCAACTGGCGCTCTGGGTAGGCCAGGAGATTGCGCTGCTGCTGCTCCAGCATGTCCAGGTCTTCGGCAAAGATCGCGCCCTGGCCTACACGGATGGTTTCAGTCAGCTCGGCATCTTGCGGACGGAAGTTGCGAGCCATGCCCCAGAAGTACCAAATCGAGGTCTCGCTTTCCGGAGTAATGAAATCGACCACAATGCTGCTCGCCTTGTGCTCCGCCGGTGCGTCGTACCCGCCCTTCCCTGCGTGAGCCACCCCGACCTCAATCAGCACATGGCTCGGGGGAGTGAAACGACAGATCTGCCAACGATCCACCGGCACGTCATCGGCCAGACCGTTGCCACGAAGCGCGGCGCGCCAGAAAGGCGGAGCCATGACGCCATCCATGAATCGACTGGTGACGACGTTATCTCCTTCGACGCGCGTGCTTACCGGGGCCTCATCAATTTCTTTCTGACCAATGCTGGAAGCATGCACGTAGGTCTCGTGGGTCAGATCCATGAGGTTGTCGACCATCAGTCGGTAGTCGCAGGCGATGTGATAAAGGCCGCCGCCATAGGCCCATTCTGGGTTGTTAGCCCATTCCAGATGGTGAATGAGAGAGGTGTCCGCCAGCGCGGGATCTCCCGGCCACACCCAGATGAAGCCATAGCGCTCTTCGACCGGATAACTCTTGATGCAGGGGAAACCCTGTACGCGCTGCCCGGGCATGGAGACCGTCTTACCGTCGCACCCCATCACCAGGCCGTGGTAGCCACAAACCAGTTGACCATCCTGAACGAACCCCAAAGACAGCGGCGCGCCGCGGTGCGGACAGAAATCCTCCACTGCGGCAACACGCCCTTCCGGCCCTCGATAGAAGGCAATCTTCTCGTTGCAGATCTGGCGGCCTAGCGGCTTATCCGCGATTTCATCCGGAGTGCAAGCGACATACCAGGTGTTTTTCGGAAACATGGCGCATTCCTCAATGGCGTTCTTGTTCTTGGGATCCAAAATTTGCATGCGAAGCCAAAATTCACTCTTATTTTGACTTTACGGGATCCAATATAAACTCACCCAACGAGGCTGCTCCAGTTGGACACGCCAGATCGGATCCAATTTCGTGCGGTAAACGCACACTCCATGTGAAGGCGCGTATTCATCAAGGCTTTTTCTTGGAAATTCCCTGCGAGTAAGATGCTGAAAACCCACCACTGGATCCAATCGGAGGCTAAAATGAGCGGGCCCGGGCAGCGAGTGCTCAATCTGCTGCGCAAAATGATTGTGGATGGCGAACTCCCGGCAGGAGAGCGCATCGCCGAAATCCCCACCGCCGAGCGCCTGGGGGTGTCGCGCACACCTATTCGCATTGCGTTCCGCGCGCTTGAGCAAGAGGGGTTGCTGATCCGCCAAGGCGCACGTGGTTATGCAGTGCGGCAAATGACTCCGAATGACCTGGCAGGTGCGGTAGAGGTTCGAGGCGTACTTGAAGGGCTAGCCGCAAGACAGGCTGCCGAGCGAGGGCTATCTCGCGAGACGCAAGAGATCCTCTTGCAGTGCTTGGCCCAGGGCGATGCCCTATTTGAGAAAGGCTATGTCAGCGAAGACGACCTTGCCGAGTACCACGACATTAACAAGCGCTTCCATCAAGCTATCGTGGATGCCAGCGGTAACGCTGCCATAGGTGAAGCATTGGCTCGAAACGAGCATCTGCCCTTTGCCTCAGTCAGTTCATTGGCCGTCGACGGCAACAACCTCACCCAAGAGTACCGGCGATTCAATTTTGCCAATATGCAGCATCATGCCGTGGTGGATGCCCTGATCAGTGGGCAAGGCGCTCGAGCGGAAGCCATCATGCGCGAGCATGCAAATGCCACGTTGCGTTACGCCCACCTGTTTGGCCCCCAACAAGACTCCGGCACTAGGAAGCTGAGGATCATCCAGTAACGCCCCCACCCGCTGTCGCTCAATCAGTTGAATATGGACGATAAAGGCCTTGTAACTGCGTTCTGTGGTGCTCGAATACAATGGCAATCACCGTATCCAGGATGACCGCGATGACCTGCTAAAAGAGTTTGACGGCTATCCAGGATGGTCGAAGCCTCGATACTGATACTTTCTAAACTAGGCAGCAGTAGATCCCCCCTAATCATCTTTTTCGACACCTGGCGACGCCCCTTCCATACGTCGCCCGTAGAACTCGACCCAGTCCACATCACCAAATTCCTTGCGCAGCAGCCCTTTCAAAAAGGCATGCCACTCACTCAGCGCCACGTCTTTTTCATCGAAGTAGGAATACCGGTCATAGATCGCGTCCACCGACAGGTCCTTGTGGTTGAGGATGCGACTGCGCACCTCCTTACCCAGGCCATGCTTTGACATGTGCGTAGTCGCGGTGCGGCGCAAATCGTGCACCGTAGGCCGCGGATAGCCGTCCGCGACACGCAACAGGCTCTCCTCTTCTACTCGCTCCGAATCTTTCACATAATCATCGTAGAAGCGGCGCATCGCGCGGTTGAGAGACGGTTGAGTCTGCGGCTTGGTAGGCCATCGCCCTGGAAACACATACTGCCCAGGGCCGGGCAGCGCTTTACTATCCAACCAGCGCTCAGGATCACTCGACATCACTTTCTGAATCTGCTGCTCGCGCAGATATTTCAGAATGCTCAACACATCGTCCGAGAGCGGAATGGCAATGGGGTTGTTGTTCTTCTCGAACTTGCCACTGCGATCCCAGATCCGGTCTTCGAGGTCAAAGTCGACCCAGCGCATGGCCACAATGCGCCCTGAGCGCTGCGCCAGCATCAGGCTCAGCAACAGAGCAAAGCGCGTATTGGTCGTCAGCGAGGCTCCAGCCAACTGATGCAGGAACCACACTAACTCGTGCCGATTGAGGCTACGCTCCCGAGGCGCTTCCTTTGCCACTTTCTTGATCTGCACTAGGGGTGTCGCGTCGAGAATCTCGCGCTCAACGCAAAAATTGAACATCTTGCGGATCACAGCCAGCAGGCGGTTGGCCTGCACCGGCGCGGTCTTGGCCTTTTCATCGAGCAACGCCACCACCTGCTTGCGCCTGACATCACCAATTTTGGTTCTACCCAGGTGAGGCACAAACTCAGTGCGCAGCATGCGTTCATCCTCACGCCACGATTTCTTATTAGTCCGGGCCCATTCCAGATAGCTTTCAACGGCCTCCTCAAAAGTCGGACTCGTACGATACTCGACCAACTCGACAATCTTCTTCTGTCCCGGATCGATGCCCTGCTTAAGTAGTTCGACAGCCTGCGCGGCCTTGGCGCGTGCCTCAGCGAGCGACAAGTCAGGGTAAGTACCCAGTGTCAGGCGACGAGGATGGTTATGAAAGCTGTAGAGCAAGATGAAACTTATGCATGTCTTGTTGACCCGCACCCCGAACGTACCGTGCCCAGGCATGGGTGGATCGAGGATATCAATACGCCCTTTTTTCGGGTCATACTTGAGCCGTTTTAGGGTGTGTTCGTTCATCGCGGTGCGCATCGTCATACCGAAATCCTGACCGTTTCCGGGGTAGGTTTGGGGTAGGATTATAGCGCCCGGGGTAGGAACGGGGTAGGTATTTGACTACTTATTGAACAGCGAGTATATTCGCCCCTGAAAGCCAGTAAAAACGTTAATAGCTAGATAATTCAGGCATTTAGAAAAAACGTTAAGCTGTGAATTCTGCTCATGCAGGCTGTGGATAATGTATGTGTGTCACTGACTTTTAATCAGTAGGTCCCGGGCTCGATTCCTGGTGCCGGCACCATATGAAATACCGAAAAGGCTCACCGCAAGGTGGGCCTTTTTCGTTTGTGCATCTACGCATCAGCTCGGCTCTCGCCAATTGGCGAGACCAAGACACCGCGCATCAAGCCGCGCTAAAGACTCGGACTCATGCACTGCCGGCAGCTTTCCTCTAGCGCAATTATGCGATTAGCTGAAAAAGCTAGCTCAAAGCCCTTGGCTTATACCTACTTAGGCACGCCAAGGTTTGAGCCAAGCAGCCAACGCCATGAGAACCAACGAAGAAACAAGGGTGCACAAGCCCAACTGCAGCCAGCCGGCGGTGAGCGGATATAGCCCTGCTGCCACGATGCCGAGCAATAAAAGACTCAGCAGCCATTGCCTAACCCAATCCACGCTCGCCAGCAGCCCCTGTCGCTGCATCAATAGCAAGCCGGTAACGACCACCCCAGCAAGCGCGGCTAGTGCTACACCGATCAAGCCAATGGCAAACGGCAGGCTGATCAGCAACAGCGCTGCACACAGGCTACCCAATAGCTCACAACGTAACGGCAAGCTGGTATCGCCAGCAGCGTAGGCATAGCGCGCGAGGAGTGCGTTCCAGGCACCAAAAACCAGAGGCACCGCAAACCAGGCCAGCAACAACGGCAGCGGACCACCTGCAACTTGCCCAGGAAGCAGCATCGCGACCAAGGTTGGACTAGCGCCCACCAAGCCTAGGGAAGCTGGCACGCTGAGGATAGTCGCGGCGGCCAAGCCTTGTTTCAGCAGCCCAAGACGCGCAGCCCCCTGCTGAGCACTCATCATGCCCAGTAAAACTTGGTTTAGATTCATCAAGGCAATCAGCGGCAGGTTTATCAACTTGCGTGCGAGATTGATCCAGGTAACCGCACCCTCTCCCAACATGCTCGCCACCATACGCTCTAAGAGCGCTAGCGCCTGGCTCGCGAGATTACTGCCAAGTAAAGGCCCGAGTTTGCTCAACAGTTCACGACCGGCACCGGCCTCGCCATTGCGGCTATAGGGACGCCAGCCAAGCCGCCAGACAGGGATCAGCAACGACAACGGCATCAGCAGACTACCGAGCACGCAGGCCAACGCCACATGCTGCGGCTGGCTGTTTGCCCCCGAAGCGCCCAAGTAAATAACCGCCGGCAGGTTGAACATCAGCGAACCAAGCCCAGCCAACACAAAGCGCTCGCGCGCCTGCAACGGAATGCTCAATAGCGCATGCAGCACGAAGCCTGGAGCACAGGCAGCGAGCAGGTACAGGTTACCGACCGCTTGGTCCCGAGCGACGTCGTCCAAACCAGGGCCAATCAGTCGCACCCAAAGCGGTGCGCCGACCGCAAACAAGCCGGCCAGCAACAGACTGCACGACAACAGCCAAGGACTGAGGCCATTCAACCAGTGCTGCTGGGCCATCTTGCTACGCTGACTGTAGAGCGGCAACGCTGCTGCAGCCAACAAACCACCGGCCATCGTCATGCGTAATGCTTCTGGCAGAAACAGGGCTACCAAGAAGGCATCGCTCCGGCCACCCGCCCCCCAGGCAGCCACCAATAGCCACTCGCGAGCAAAGCCTGCCGCAAGACCAACCAGCGTGGCCAACGTTAACCAGAGCGTGCTGTTGAACATAAGAGGCCGTCAGTGAAACAGGGTGAACAAGCCTTTGCCACCAACCTTGTAGTTGAGGTCATGCGGACGTTCGCCCATTGGCTTGGCGCCGCTACCACCAACAATTTTGTACGGTGCAATCTCCTTGGCGACCAACGTATTGGCCGTCACCACCGCGCCACGGCCAATATACGAGCCCTGGCCGATCAGCGCCCGGCTGGCAATCCACGCGTAGTCCTCAATATAGATAGGCGCGGATATCGACCAAAACTCGGGCGCATTTAGGTCATGCGTTCCAGCAATGATCAACACATGAGAGGCAATAGCCACATGATCACCGATGACCAAGCCAGCCCGCGCATCGACCTGACAGTGCCAGGCAATAACGCTGTCATCACCTATCACCAGGTTCTCGACGCCCAAGACCTCGGTATTGCGCCAGATCGACGAGCCCTTACCAATCTTTGCCCCGCCGGCACGCAGCCACCAGATCCGCACATGATGGCTGGGAATCTTGTTGATCAGGATGTTGTACGCCTGCTCCCAAGCTCGTAGCCAACGGTCTTTGAGGGTCGCCCAGTTCTTGCCGTAGAGCGGCAAGAAGCGAGCAGGAATCTCAGTTTTCAGCAGGGCAAAGAAGCGCCTGGCGAGGGGATGTTCAATACGCGGTTCAAGGTCAAAGGAGGACATAGCGTAGCGCTCACCCTCTTCAAAGACGATGTCATTACTCAGCATCCATTCCAGCGCCTCAAGCAGCATCTCGGGAGTGGTACCGAGCGTACCGGCATACTGGGGCAGTTTATTACGCAGGTGCGAGCGCAGCATCACACGGTGTTTCATGGGGTCGACTCCTTGATGCCTCGGGTTTGCTGCGGGAACAACCGCGCTTGTTGTAAGGCCAGGCCAGCAAGCAGCCAGAACAAGCCAATGATGACGAAGGTAAAGCTGTAGTAGTGGTCAAAAATACCGGTAACTAGCGCAGCCAAAACGCCAGTGAGACTGCCCAGCCATAGAGCATTTTCATGGGTAATGGCCGGCACCCTGCCGAGCGGTCGTACCGCACGCCACCAGAGGATGGTCACCAGTACAAACAGCGCCATACCCGGCAGGCCAATCTTGTAGATAAAGTTAAGCCACAGATTGGAGATACCCAGCAAGCCACTACCAGGCACCGGCGGATCGACTTTAAAGCCGATACCCAACGGATAGCGGGACATAACTTCGGGGAACATCGCGTATTCCTCGAAGCGGATCTCGGTACTCGCGTTGGTGGCAGAGAACATGCTCAGCAGGCGCTCTTGCAGCGGCGGGTAGAACATCACCAGCGCGGCACCAAAGGCGGCCCCAAGACCAATGATCCGCCCGCTGTAGGGCACCCGCTTATAGCTGAGCCAGAACAGTACCAGCACCAACGCAACAATGGCCCCGCGAGAGATACTGAACAGCAGACCGGCTGCGCCCATAACGGCTACCGTCAAACCGAGCAGCCGGCGCCAGCCGGCACGGGTCCAACCGTAGAGCAACGCCAGCGGCACCATCAGCGCAAGAATACCGCCGGTGAGGTTCGGGTGTACCCAGGGCGATGCCATGCGCTGATAGTTCGCCGAGAAGATGTCCTTGATTGCCTCAGGGTGGGCGTACTTCAGATCGGTGAGAATTGGGATCATGGTGTTGGCATCGCGATCTTTGAGGAAGATGAAGATCGATAGGCTGAGCATGATCAGGTTGCCCAGCAGTAGGGCGACGACCAAGTGGTCACGGTCACGCTCTGTACGCAGCAACAGTGGCACCAAGAACAACAGCGACAGGTTCATCAGCCAGCGGACCCAGTTCACCGGGCCATTGCCTTCGGCGTTGATGATAACCATGCCGACCGCAAACGGCAGCGCTGAATAAACCATCAGAATCGCCAGGCTGCGCTCTACGGGGTGCCAATGCAGCAGGCCACGGTTGCGACCGAGAAAGCCCTGCCAGAACACCGCGCCCCACGTCAGCATCAACACCCCTTCGCTAACGGTGGTCCGGATACCGACCTGCACCGTGGTGTAGGGAATACTGGTGGCCAGCACAGCGAAAATCAGCAGCCCCCACAGAGGCTTGCGCATCAAGGTGAGGGTCAATGCCAGGCCGACCATCACGATGGCGATCTTGCTCACCGGCAGGAACCACAGCAGCACACCAAACACACTGCCCAACAGTACCGCGATGGGAAGTCCTCCGCTCACGATGCAAGCTCCTGTAGCAGTTGTTGCAGATGCTGCCGATAGGCGGCCGGGGCATAGCGCTCTGCCCATTCGCGCAGGGCAGGTGTACGTGGCAACGGCTGACTGGCCAGTGCCAGCAGGCAACGCTGCAGATCAGCCGCATCATGCGCAGCAAAACGCGGCGAGCTGGCCGGGGCCACTTCGTCGAGGGCCGAACCACGGGCTAGCGCCACTGGCGTGCCATGCCCAAGCGCCTCCACCACCGGCAAGCCAAAGCCCTCGGCATAAGACGGCTGCCAGAGGCATTCGGCATGCTCGTAGAGCGCTTGAAGCTGAGCATCCTCAAGTCCGTGACGCCAATGCAGGCCAGGGATATCTCTGAGCTCCTCGGGCACATCCTGTGGATAGCCAACCAGAACCAGCTCCGGCACCTCGACAGAGAGGGCACGCGCCGACTGCCAGCCACGCAGGAACAAGGGCATGTTCTTGCGCGGCTCGCGGGTGCCGACCACCAGCCAGTAGCGCGGCGGTAAATCTGCCGAGCGCTGCGGGTCAGCAAGCGCGGTGGATGGAGCGACCAAATTGGGTAGCACACGGATCTTATGCCGCGCAAACGGAAAGAGCCTGCCGGCTTCGCTTGCAGAGAACTGTGACGGGCACCAAACACGGTCAGCCCGGCAAACCGACCAGGCAATCGATAAGGTGTCGATCATCCGGTAGGCCAGCGCCTTGAGCTGCGAGCGGTGATGGTTTTTCTCGGTTAACTGAAACAGGTCATGCAGCACCAGCACCCAGCGTTGTCCGGCTGGCTTGCGGCCCAGTGGCAGGCCCATATTGGCCGTGGCGATATACAGGTCTACCCGCTTCTCACTAAGTGCCTTCGGCAGAAAACGGGCCTCGAAGCGCCAACGCACCTGCGGCCGCTGCAGCCCTTCCAGCGGGCCTCCCCAGACGGGGCAACAGGCTGTTTCACGCTGTGGATGATCCAACGGTGCTTCGCTAAAGCGCAGCAGTTCGGTGTCAGGGTCTGACAGCAGAGCCTGCTCCAACGCACATACTTGCCGACCGATACCGGACTGCGGTGCGACAGTCGCTGGCCGGTAATCCAGACCTACACGCATGCGACGTTCTCCCGAATCTGTTGATAAACCGCTTCCAATTGGTCGGCGGCGGCATTCCAGTCGTGGCGGAGCTGGACGTATTGGCGGCCACGCTCGCCCATCTGACGGGCCTGTTCAGGATTGGCGAGCAGCCCGGCCAACGCTTGGCTCAGGCCCTCAGCCGTCTCGCCCAAACATGCCTGCTGAGTATTCTGCAATTCAAGTCCCGAGGCACCCTGCGCCGTACTGACCAGCGGCAGCCCCGCGGCCAAGGCTTCCAACACCTTGAGCTTGGAGCCACCGCCATCGCGCAGAGGCGCCAGAAACAAGCTGCTTTGCTGCTGCAACTCGGCAAGATCAGCCACGAAACCATGCCACTCAATGCGTGAATCGGGCCAGCGTTGGGCCCACTCCTCCGGCATGGCGTAACCCGCCACGGCGAAGCACGCCTCAGGGCATTGCTGCCATAGACGCGGGAAAATCTCCTCAAGCGCCCAGGTCACCGCATCCACATTGGGCGGATACTCATAGTTGCCCACGAAGAGAATGCGCTGAGCCTGCATATTCGGCGTGACCTGCGCGGCACCGCGCGTATCGACACCGTTGACGACGACCGCAACCGGCGTCTTAGTCAGCTGACGCATGGTTTGCGCATCCACATCGGTCACCGCCACCACCCGACGAGCCGCCGCGAAAACCCGGCGTTCCCAGCGCCTGGCGCGCCACTGATCAAACCAGATAAATGGCGCAGCCCAGCCCGGAAAGCGGCTGTAGGTAGCACCGCCCAAACTGGACTCAAGGTTGTGCTCGGTCAGCACAAAGCCCTGCGGATAATGCGACAGGGCTTTAGCGTAAGGCTGAAAACTGTAGCTGTGTTCAACCTGCACGATGTCCCAGTGCTCGCCCAGAAGCTGGCTAAATGTGCTGCTCAGGCGGCGATTGAGACCATTAAGGCACGTCAGCAACGGCCACGGCCCCAGCAAGGCACAGGCCAGCGTCAGTGGATGGCGCAGGCTACGCCGTGGCAGCACAATCAACCGCTCCAACAACGGCTCAAGGGCTTTACGGGCAGACTCGTCGAGCGCAGTTTTGGATTGCACCAGCAGCGTGATGCGATGCCCGCGCGCCGCTAGGGTACGCAGCATGTGGTACTGGCGGGTCTTGCCACCGCTGGCCGTGGGCCAGGGCAGATAAGGCAAGATCCAAAGAATGCGCATCGACTCACTTACCATACAAGCATCTGTAGACCTGGCTTGGCTTTCACGCTCAGACCTGCCTGCCCCTGCAGTGTCTGCTGTTCGCCGCTAAGCGGGTCGTGCAGTTCGGCCGTGGTCAGTTCGGGTAATTGCAGCGTGGCCCCGCTGGCACTCCAGAACATCCACAAACGGCGACCATCCTCACGCTGCCAGGCAATGCTGTAGAGGTCATCAGGCGTCGTACTCATGCGTGGCGGCTGAGACGGCTGCAGACGCGGCCCGCTGATTTTGAGAAAGCGCTGCAGAGCCTGATACACCGGCTTGGGCTTGCCCTGCTGATCCAGCAGGCCGTAATGCTGATCTCGCGCCGTTGCGCGACTGTCCAGATCGGCCAGCGCAAACAGGAACACACGGTCGAAATCCAACGCACTCATCAGCGCCAAACGGCGTAACACATAGTCAGCCTGCCCTTGCTCACCGATGATTTCCTGCAGCTCTTTAGGCCCTGAGTAACTCGACCAACCCCACTCGGTCGCCCAGATTGCCGGCACCTGCACGCTACGCAACGTTGTGTTGAGCTGCTGGCTACGCAGGATGAAGTCATTGCTACCAGGCTCGTCATACTCCGGCTCTTGCGAATACGGGTGATAAGCCACCACGGTGCCGAGACGCTGCACGCCGAGTTTGCCGAGCTCCTCAAGCATCAGCCCACCTTTGACGGGCATCTGGCTGAAGTAGGCCATACCGCCCATAACCACAGGCTTGTTCGGGTCGACCTCGCGCAATGCTTGGGTAGTAGCCAGCAGTAGACGACCATAGCCCTCGGCATCCTCATGCGGTCGCCAGAAGCTCGGGAGATTGGGTTCGTTCCAAACCTGCCAAGCGTCCACACTCGGATAACGCTTGGCAAACATGGTCATAGTCTTGGCAAACAAAGCGGGATCTTTGGGCGGATACTGATCCGGCACTGGCGAGTTGGCTGGCGCGCTAGTGGCATGCGGTGCCGAGCCCACCAGATAGAACACCGAGCGCAAGCCTTGCTCATCAAGCGAGCTGATCACGCCGTCAAGTTCGCTAAGGCGATACTGGCCTTCCTTCGGCTCGTGGCGGTCCCAGTGCAAATCGACACGGGTCCACTCCAAACCAAGCGCTTTCCACATCTGCATTTGCTGACGGTATTGCTCAGGGGTAAACCAGAGAAAATGTGCGTTAACGCCGAGAAAATCCTTCCAGACTACCGCTCGGGGGGCGTTCAGTTGCATGCCCTGCGCCTTGGCCGGCTGCAAGGGGCTGAGCCACAATACCGCAGCCGTCAACGCCGCCAGTGGTAGTAAATAGAGCATCTTGCGCATTATTGATTCTCCCGGCAAACGCTCTGGAAGAGTTCCAGAAAGCGTGCTGCTGTGGTCGGCCAACGCCGCGCCAAGCCAATGACGGCGGCGCGTTCAGCCCATTCGACGGCCCGCTGTGGGTGCAGGGCCAGTACTTCAATGGCGTCTGCCAGCGCGGCAATATCGCCTTGTTCAAAGGTGGTGCCATTACCGTTACTAACTTCTTCGGCAAAGGCGCGCGCGTTGGAAGTGATCACCCCGCGGCCGCACGCGTTGGCCCAGGAAAGCGCACCGCTGGTGCCACGCATCGCACCGAGCAAACCGAGCTTTTTCGATTCGCGATAAGGCAATACCATCGCGTGATGGGCCTGAATAGTCGATGCGATGGCTTCGGCAGGCAGATCCAACTGCCAGTCCAGACAATCGGGCAGTTGCAACTGCTGGGCCAGGGCGCGTAATTCATCCAGGTAATTGCCGGCTGGGCCGAAGGCCATTTCCGGGGCAGTACCGCCAGCCAGCGTCAGACGCAAATGCCCGCGCAGCGAAGGCTGGCGCTGGAAAACCTGCGCCAGGGCAGCGAGTAAATCCTCAATACCTTTGCCACGGTAGATAAAGCCAAAGTAGAGAAGCCGCAGCGGGTCGAGCGCTGGTAATTCACCAGGCGCCAAGGTCAGATTACCGTGACGAATGCTGACTGCCTGCCCAGGCAGCAGCCCCATGCGCGTGCTGAGACAGCGAGCACCAGTATCGGTCAACGTCACCGCACGGCGCAGATGACGAGCCAGACGACGCTCCTCGTACAAGGTCAGTGGGTCAGCCAGTAATGCGCATATTTGTGGCATGGGCCGCGGCAGACGCTCAAGCCACGACAGCGGCCAAGGCAAGCGCGCACGCCGCCAAACGAGGCGTTCAGGGTCATGCACGGTGGCTGTCAGCGGTAGCTGTGGATGGTGGCGACGCAACCAGTCGAGTGCTTCAAACTCACCTAAACGCCCCCCGCCCAGCTCAGCATGGACAAGCTGCACCTGGCTCCAGTCGAAGCGGCTCAGCTGCGTCAAGCGGTCCGCCCCGCTGACACCACGCAATGGCGTCAGCACGTCTACACCCAACGCAGAGAGTGACGAGCGAAAGTGCTCGGCATAATCGGCGATGCCAGTCTGCTCCGGAGGCAGTGGCGAAAGCAGCGCAATACGCATCAGACCTCACGCCGTAGACGTTTAACGCCGTTCAAAATGCGCGCAGGCACTTCAAACTGCCGCTTGTTGAGGATGAAACCATCGACCTTACCAAAGGCAGTGTGTAGCACCGAGAGCGTATTCTGCACGGCCGGAACGGTACTGGTTTTAGCTTCAACGACAAGAACAATCAGGTCAGCGTGGCGCAATGTGAGGAAGGCTTGCTGGTTGACCAGTAGTGCCGAAGCATCAAGTATCAATACCTCACCCGGCTGTGCGGGAGATTCGGCATCAAAACGCACGTGATGGCCGCGCTCGCGCAGCATGGTAGCCAACTGCTCGCTGACGAAACTAACACCTTCACCGGAACGCCCGGAGGTCAGCGCCAACGTCAGACCTTTGCGCTGAATGTCCTCAGCGGGCAGCAGGCTGTAAAGACGGTAGATGCTTGCGGTAAACGCACTGCTGGGGTTCCAAGGTTGTGGCCCTAGATCCTGCAAGGTAGTCCACAGCGGCACTTTGAAGGTACTTTCAATCCGCGCACCATCGTGGATGCGTTGATCAAGCAAGTAGCAGATGTAAAGGGTCAACAGGCCGATAGCCAGCCCTGCCGGCAGGGCCAGCAAGAGCATCATCAGACTCTTTGGGAAGACCTTACTGGGGTTGAAGGTGGCCTGCTCGATCTGCGCAATGTTGCTGATCTGATTGTTGTCGAGTTCTTGATCGATCCGCGCCTTTTCCAGGTTTTCGGCATACAGCGCGTAGCTCTTCTCGGCACTCGCCAGCTCCAGCATCTGCCGGCTGATCTTCGGCTCACTCTGCAGAATATTAAGGCGCTCGGCACTTAGCTGTGCGAGCTGCTGATCGTAGTCGCGGATCTGTCCAGATAGTTTCTGATCGCGTAGCTCGGCATCAATCACCTGCTGCTTGAGGTTGGCCACAATGCTGTTGGGCGCGAAGTTCTTCGAACGTTCCAAGCGCTCCTGCTCACCGCTGATCAGCGTCTGCATCTGGGCGATGTTTTCTTCGATCTCGCGTACCGGCGGAGTATCCGGCAGGAAGGTGCGCAGTAGTTGCGCACGCTCTTGCTTGAGCGCATTCAAACGACGCTTGAGGTCAAGCTGCGAAGGGTTAAGGCTAACCTCGCGCGCCGTAACGACTTCCTGCGGTTGACGCTTGAGCTGCTGACTGGCATCGGCGAGAAAGCTGCGAATGCCCGCTTGGTCGTTGAGGTTTTCAGCGCGTGCATCGGTCAGGCGATTGATCTGATTGGTGAGGTTATCCAGGCGCTCCTCGATACTGATGGAGTTGACTGCCTTCAACTCCTCGCCAATTTGCTGTTTAAGCCGATCGACCTGTCCGGCAACCTTTTGCATTTCCCCTTCATAAAACGCGTACAAGCTCTTACGACCAAGGGCACGGGTACGCTCTTCAAGGTAGGCGCCAACCCACGCTTCAACTACTTTTTGAGCGATTGCCGGGTCATCCCAGGTAAAGCTGACCTCCATAACCGCCGAGCCAGGTTCATGACCAACAACGAAGTTTTTCTCCAGTTTTTTGGCCAGGCGATCGACTGGGCTCTGAGCCTCAACGATGCCGACCACCTCCAGCGCGCTGCGTAATCCTTCGACGACCGAGCCGGTCACCTTACCAACATAGAATTTGACGGTCTTCCAGAAACCTTGCGGCTGGTAGTTGGACATATCCGTCAAATAGCGCTCAGCAACCATGCGCACAATCGGTCGGCCGGTGAGCATCCGCTCCTCATCGACAATCGGATCGCGCTGAGTGCTCGGGGCGATGAGCGCCTGGCGGTTAGCTACCTCGATGGGCAGCGTGGTGCTTTCACGCCCAGGCTTAACCAGCAGGCGAGCGTTGGACTCGTACTTGGCCGGCAACAAAAATGCCCCCAAGATGACAACCACAATGGTCATCACAACCGCCCATTGGAATTCGCGACGGAAGATGAAGAACAGGCGCAACAGGTCACGGAAAGAACGAATTTCGATCACGGAATTAATACTCTCTGTAAAGGCTGGTAAACGTGCCAGCCTTGATCGTGGTGCTGTGGAGAACTGCGCATAAACTCGACATCACACCAAGGTGATGTCGTCGTCGCCAAAGTATTCGCCGATTTGCACTTCATAAATCTCGGCGGGAATCTTGCCGATATTGTGCAAGGCATGAACTACTTCTTCGTTGATTTCGACTGTTTCGCCGGCACGCACGCGGCGAGTCTCGCCATTTAGCTCAAGCTGCAACAGGCCATTCAGGACAACCCAGCGCTTACGCCTGTGCAGGTGATAATTCGCAGCCATTCCGGCATCGGGCGTAATGCTGAGCAGCAGGAGTTGATGGCGCATATCAGCGCGAAGAAGGGTGCTGCTACCCCACGTATGGATCTTCGAGTCAGATGGGGGCAGCGGCGTGGCAGCTATTGCAGCGGCGGCTGGTGATGTAACAACGGCCACATCAGCAACGCTCGGCATTGCAGGGCTGACAACTGCAGCGGCAAAGGCAGGGGCGGGGCTCTGACTGGGCGCGCCCTGGGCAGGATCACTCGGAGCCACTGGAGACGGCGCGGCGGCGTCTTCGAGGTAACTCGGCTGCTGGTCGATAGAACCTGTCTTCGGTTTTTTGCGCAAGGCGAAGCGGAACTCGCCGCCGCGCAGGGCATTGAACATTTGCAGAAGCGACCCTGGAACTTCGAACTGCCGCTTATTAAGGATAATGCCGTCCACTTTGCCGAAGGCCGTGTGCAGCACCGAGAGCGTATTCTGTACGGCCGGAACAGTACTGGTTTTAGCCTCGACAACCAGCGCGATCGAATCAGCCCGACGCAGCAGTAGGAAGGCATCTTCGTTGCTCAGCAGAGCCGAAGCATCAAGCAGCAGAACCTCGCCTGGCTGTGCCGGTAATGTGGCATCAAAACCAACGCTATGACCGAGCTCGCGGAGCATGGCAGCCAGTTGACCAATGACAAAGCTCACTCCCTCACCAGAACGCCCAGACGTCAACGCCAGCGTCAGCCCCTTGCGTTCGATATCATCCGCGGGCAACAGGCTGTATAGACGATAGATACTGGCGGTGAAGGCATTATTACGCGGCCAAGGCGGCGGACCGAGGTCCTGCAAGGTTGTCCACAGCGGCACATTGAACGCCTCTTCAATGCGTGCGCCATCGTGAATCCGCTGATCAATCAGATAGCAGATATAGAGGGTCAACAGACCAACTGCCAGCCCGGCGGGCAAGGCCAGCAGCAGGATCATCAGGCTCTTGGGGAAGACCCGGCTGGGGTTATAGGTAGCCTGTTCAACCATGGCGATGTTACTGATTTGGCTTTTATCGAGCGCTTGGTCGATCCGTGCCTTCTCCAGGTTTTCTGCATACAGCGCGTAGCTCTTCTCGGCGCTGGCCAGTTGCAGCATCAACCGACTGATCTTCGGCTCGCTCCGGAGAATGCGCAGGCGTTCGGCACTTAATTTAGTGAGCATCTGATCGTAATCGCGGATCTGCCCGGATAATTGCTGGTCACGCAATTCGGCATCAATGATCTGCTGCTGGAGGTTGACCACAATACCGTTGGGAGCGAAATTTTTTGACCGTTCCAGGCGCTCCTGCTCGTCGCGAATCATTGCCTGCATCTGGGCAATGTTTTCTTCGATCTCGCGCACCGGCTGGGTATCCGGCAGAAAGGTTCGCAGCAGCTGAGCGCGCTCCTGCTTGAGCGCATTGAGACGACGCTTGAGGTCAAGATTGGATGGGTTGAGGCTAACCTCACGTGCGGTGACGACCTCCTGCGGCTGACGCTTGAGCTGCAGGCGTGCATCCGTGAGGAAGCTGCTAATGCCCGCTTGGTCGTTAAGTTTCTCTGCACGGGAGTCGGTTATGCGATTGATCTGATTGGTCAGGTTGTCCAGGCGCTCTTCGACGCTGATGGAGTTGATCGTCTTCAACGCCTCACTCATCTGCTGCTTGAGCTGATCAATATGACTGGCGACCTTGTGCATTTCACCGTCATAGAAGGCGTACAGACTGTTGCGACTGAGCGCACGGGTACGCTCTTCAAGGTAGGAATTTACCCAAATCTCCACCACTTTCTGGGCAACAGCCGGGTCATCCCACGTGAAGCTGACCTCCATAACTGCCGAGCCGGGCTCGTGACCAACAACGAAATTTTTCTCCAACTTTTTGGCCAGACGCTCGACCGGGCTTTGTTCTTCGACGATGCCGATCAGTTGCAATACGCTGCGTAATGCTTCGATTACCGAGCCGGTCACCTTGCCAACATAAAATTTGACGGTTTTCCAGAAGCCTTGCGGTTGGTAGTTAGCCATTTGCACGAGGTAGCTTTCAGCGACCATGCGCACAATCGGTCGGCCGGTGAGCATCCGCTCTTCATCGATGATCGGATCACGCTGCGTGCTCGGGGCGATGAGTGTCTGCCGATTGGCGACCTCAATGGGCAGCGTTGTACTTTCGCGCCCAGGCTTAACCAGCAGGCGAGCATTGGATTCGTATTTGGCAGGCAGCAGAAAAGCACCCAAGACCGCGACGACCACGGTGGCGATCACCGCCCACTGGAATTCGCGGCGGAAGATAAAGAACAGCCGCAACAGGTCGCGAAAAGAGCGAATCTCTAACATAAACTGCCGCACTTAATGTCAACCTGATCTTGCGGATTCAGGTCGTAACTAAAGCCTAGGCCGATGCTCTTGTTGATCGGGAACAAACGAGTGAAGTACATATCGACCGCTTCGACCGCGCTACCAATGCCCGACTGCGGCACGTAGATCATGTCACCGCGTTGCAGGGCCACCATCGGCCGCTCTTTATCCTGCAGCATGCTGGCCAGGCTAAAGAAATACAGTTTGTACTTACCGTCAGTACCGGCGCGCATCAACGCTATGTTGTCACTGTCAGCAGATGGCAGCACACCGCCAGAAGCCAGTAGCACCTGCTCCAGCGTGGCGTGGCCGGTCAGATCAAAGAAAGCGGCGTTCGGCACAGCGCCACCAACAAATACCTTATTGCTCGGGGCGATGGCGATATTCACCGTGGCCGCAGGACGGCGATAGACTTTGGCCAGCTTAGCAGTCACTTCCTTGGCGACATCTTCGGGGGTGCGTTGATCCGCCTTGATCAGCCCCACGAACGGCATCGAGAAATAACCGTCGGGCCGAACCACGAACATGGTCATGTCGTCCTTTTCCGAGGGCTCCTGCGCATCCCGCACGATACGCAAGGTGTCGCCACTCTGAATACGCACCTGCGGCGGCGGCAGGTCAGCCAGCTTGTAGAGTTCCTCATGACGCAACTTGAGCGCTTCATTATCCGGCAGGTGAACCCGTGCTGGCGTACTACAACCGGCCACACTGAGCACTAGCAGTAATAGCGTAAGAACTTTGGCCTGAACGGATGACTTGATTGAATAAACGTACATAGGTCTAGGTCCAGTAATTGGAATACATGCTTAGGTGGCGCTTGATCGAACTGGAAAAATACGCCTCATGATGACCAAGGCGGTAACCAAGCAATTTCAGGGCTGTGCGCAATAATACCTCGGGCACCCGCCAGGCAGCGCCTGCAGTGTATACGGCCTGCAGCTCCGCCTTCACATAACGCAAGCCTTCGCCACCCGCCGAGCCGAATGCCTGACGAATCCAGCGTTCACGTCCGTAGAACACGCCAATATCAAAATAGCGGCGAAACTCCTCAAGCACACGATAGTCATGCGAATGCTGCACCTCAGCATCGGCGGCATAACGCACCGCATAGCCGCTCAGTAACAGCTTGGCCGCAACATATGCATCCTCACTGCCAATCACGTCCAACGGAAAGCCACCAATTGCCTCAAGGGCGTCGCGACGGTAGACCGAGAAGGAGTCAGAGCTGAAGCAGGTTTTGATGCCAAGTTCTGCCGCATCACTCAAGCGCTTGCTGCGGCTTTGCGGCGGATAGTTGAAGCGGCGCGACTGAGCACCGAGCAAACCGGCATTCGGATGGGGTAACTGACGACCGTAAGCGACGCCAATATCTGGCTCACTGTATAGATTCGCCACAAGCTGAGCGAAACTCTCCGGACTGGCCGGAATGGCATCCTGAGTGAGGCAAATAAGCGCCTGCGCAGCAACCTGCTGGCTGGCCCAACGCCGTGTACCGCCATGGTTAAACTGCTTCGGCGCAATCACTTCAACACGCGCACCGAACTCACGAAAACGCGCAACGGTGTCATCACTGGAACTGCTGTCGACCACCAAAAGCTCATCGGGCTGCAAGCTCTGCGCCGCCAACGCCGGCAATAGCCGGTCAAGATGGGCCGCGGCATTACGCGTTGGAATGATCAGCGCAACCGACATCAGCCCGGCACCTCAACATCTTGGACACGGCCATAGATGTCGTTAAACCTGACGATATCGTCCTCACCCAGATACTCACCGCTCTGCACTTCGATCATCACCAGATCAATCACCCCAGGGTTGACCAACCGATGGCTGTGACCAGCAGGAATAAAGGTCGACTCATTAGTATTGAGCAGGAAATCACGCTCGCCATTGATCACGCGCGCGGTGCCGCTGACAACAATCCAGTGCTCGCTGCGATGATGGTGCATCTGCAACGAGAGCGATTCTCCCGGACGCACCATGATGCGTTTGATTTTAAAGCGCACACCCTCTTCGAGCACCGTATAGGTTCCCCAGGGCCGGGTCACAGTCCGGTGTAAGCGATAGGCCTCATGGCCCCGACGTTTGAGTTCCTGGGCAATGTACTTAACGTCCTGAGTACTGTTGGCATCTGCGATCAACAAAGCATCCGGCGTATCAACCACCACCAGATCATGGACCCCAACAGCCCCAATAAGACGCTTTGGAGAATCGATGTAGCAGTCACGCACGTTGTGCAGCACCACCTCACCATTGATCTGATTGCCATTGGTGTCGGCTTCGCTCAACTCACGCAACGCCTGCCAAGAGCCAATGTCACTCCAGCCCAGGTCACAGGGAACCACCGCTACTCGGGAAGAACGTTCCATCAACGCATAGTCAATGGAGATGTCAGTCACCGCGGAGAAACTTTGGCTATCAAGCTCACACTGCGTGCCCTGCTTGCCGTTTGTTGATTGGCTTTGGCTCAAGCACTTCTCTACGGCTTCGACCACTTGCGGCGCATGTTCGCGCAACTCGCGCAACAGAACATCGGCCCGGAAACAAAACATGCCAGCATTCCACAGGTGTTTGCCGCCGGCCAGGTAGGCCTCAGCGGTAACCAGATCAGGCTTTTCGACAAAGCTGGCCACGCTGAAACCGCCCTCACCGAGCACTTCGCCCTGCTGGATATAGCCATACCCCGTCTCGGCATGCCCCGGACGGATGCCAAACGTTACTAACCAACCGGACTCAGCCAAATCACGCGCCTGCGCAATGGCAGCAACGAAAGCAACCTGATCGGTAATTAGGTGGTCAGCTGGCAACACCAGCAGATGCGCATCCTCACCGTAATGGTGGGCAACATGCAGTGCGGCTGCGGCGATGGCGGGTGCCGTATTACGCCCCATTGGCTCAAGCAGAAAATCCAACGACAGGTGCCCACTATTCAGCGGGCGATAATCATCAAGCGTACGAAACAGTAATTCACGATTGATCACAGTTAGCAGCTGCGCTACGTCATCAAGCCCAGCTACACGCTCAAAGGTCTTTTGCAGCAGGCTATTCCCATCACTTAGGCGCATGAACGGCTTGGGCATAGCCTCGCGTGAAACAGGCCACAGACGCGTACCGGCACCACCAGCAATGATGCAAGGAATCAGAGCACTCATGGCTAATAGGCCTCTCGGGTAAACAGCAACGCAGGTATCGTGCGGAACAGGATGTAAAGGTCGAACCAGACCGACCAACGCTCGATGTACTCCAAATCGTATTCCACTCGCTTCTCGATTTTTTCCAGCGTGTCGGTTTCGCCTCTATAGCCGTTAACCTGCGCCCAACCGGTGATGCCTGGCTTCACTCGGTGACGCGCGCTGTACTGCTCTACCGCGTCTTCAAATAACACACCCGCCGCCTTTGTTGCAGTGGCATGGGGGCGAGGCCCAACCATTGACATGCTGCCAATCAGCACATTGAATAACTGCGGGAGTTCATCCAGGCTTGTTTTACGAATAAACCGGCCGACCCGCGTGACCCTGTCGTCATTCCGTGTCGTTTGCCGCTCGGCATTAGCGTCAGTTTGGTGATGAAACATTGAACGAAATTTAAAAACCTCTATTAAGCGATCGTTATAACCATAGCGTTTCTGCCTAAACAATATAGGACCTGGCGAATCAAACCTGATAAGTAACGCAAGTAACAACATCAGCGGCAGCAGCGCGATAACAGCCAAGCCAGCAAGCGACACATCCTCAATCCGCTTAATTAATGGCGACCACCCTGCCAGCGGAATCTTCGACACATTAAACATAGGCAAACCACCAACATTGGTGATTCGATTGTGCGCATGTCGAAAAGCAATCATATCCGGCACCAGCAAGACATTTACCGGGAAACGCCGCAGATTACGCACAATCTGCCCAATACGGTTCTCCGCAGACCACGGCAGAGCGACTAACACCTGGGTCACCCGCTCCTCACGAATCATTTTCTCTAATTGGCCGCTATTACCAATCAACGGCAAACCCGCCAGAGTCTCCGGCATGCGACCTATCCGGTCGTCAATAAAACCAAGCAATCCCGAACGAAGGTCCTGCCCACGCAACAAATACTGGGCGAGCCGAATACCATTTTCAGTACCACCTACAATCACCGCAGTCTGCAGAAAATGGCCACGTTTTATCAAGGAACGAAAAACAGCTAACAGCAATAAGCGCTCAACACCAAAAGCAGCAAGACTGAAGGTGAACCAAAGCACCAAAAGAGGTAGCGATATATAGCGAAAAAGCTCAAGCGCCTGATGCATAAACAACAGCAAACAAAATGCAGCCGTCCAAGCAAAAAACATAATACGAAAGCGCAAAGAATTACTGAATATTTCTTCGGAATAAACACCAAGCGCTTGAAACATCAAAACGCTCAACATTCCGAAGAATAGTAAAAGCCCCACATAACTGTGATTTAAATTAACAAAATCATCAGTCAACAGCCATAACAGAACGAAGCCAGGAAAAACGGCAGTAACCCCATGCAAAATGCGAATAGCCGCCAAGAAATACTCAATAAATCCCGGCCGCGCCAAAAGCAAACTATCTACCTGATGCTGACGCACACACACCCCTTGACCTGAAATCAGCGCACAACGGCTAAAGTCGAACAAAAAACGTCAACTTATCGGCACAAAGCCCCATCCAAGTAGCGCGGACTAAACCATGATTCAAACAAGCATTTCAAGCTGAATATTGGCTATACGCCATCACCTGGCGACTGAATATTGACGCCATTAAAACACTAGACCAAAAAACGCGCCTCTCCCTCATAGTTGCGCACGCAACACTCTCGAAAATCCGCGCACCTGGGACTACCTAGGAAAGATCTTTCTCGAAAAAACTGCCTAGCTTTCGCAAGCGGGGGTGCAGCCCCACCACGCTATAAGGCATGCGATGCTTGAGGCCCGCACAAAAGAAATAACTGTCGAGCAACCTGCCGTTATCGTCTAACCCTTATTTTCCTATACGCTATCCACTAAACAAATCTCGGGAAACTCAAGCTTTTTGAACCGAGTAAACTCCAACTCGCTTTATTGCAGAGATGGTTTTTCCGGAGCTAGGCTTTTCAGAGCCAGCCCAACAATGCCATAAACCCACACAACTGCCGCACCTAGTAATAAGCCCCTCAAGTTAGGCAATTAATATGCATATCATCATCACCGGTGGTGCCGGCTTTATCGGCTCAGCACTGATTCGCCACCTACTGAGCGCTACCGAGCACTGCGTACTCAATCTCGACAAGCTGACCTATGCCGGCAATCTCGAGTCACTCACCAGTTTTGCCGACCATCCACATTACAGCTTCTTGCAGGCGGATATTGCTGATAGCGTGGCCGTTAGCCAAGCCCTGACTGAGTTTCAGCCAGACGCGATCATGCACCTGGCGGCCGAATCCCATGTCGATCGCTCCATCGACGGCCCGGCAGCATTTATTCAAACCAATATTGTTGGCACCTACGCACTGCTCGAGGCCACGCGCAGCTACTGGTCGCAACTCTCCCCCGAGCGCAAGACGGCGTTTCGCTTTCACCATATATCCACTGATGAGGTATATGGCGACCTGCACGGGGTGGACGACCTGTTTACCGAGACCACACCCTACTCACCCAGCTCACCCTACTCTGCGAGTAAAGCAGCATCCGACCACCTGGTTCGCGCCTGGCAACGGACTTATGGGCTGCCGGTGCTGATCACCAACTGTTCGAACAACTACGGCCCTTACCACTTCCCAGAAAAGCTGATCCCACTGGTCATCCTCAACGCGTTGGATGGCAAGCCACTACCGGTATATGGCAACGGCCAGCAAGTGCGCGACTGGCTGTACGTGGAAGACCACGCCCGCGCGCTATTAAAGGTAGTAACCGAGGGCACGGTCGGCGAAACCTACAATATCGGCGGGCACAACGAGCAGAAAAACCTGCATGTGGTGGAAAGCATCTGCACGCTACTGGATGAGCTGAGCCCACGACTGAACGGCTCCTATAAAGAACAGATCAGCTTCGTCACTGACCGCCCTGGTCACGACCTGCGTTACGCCATCGACGCCAGCAAGATCGAACGCGAACTAGGCTGGAAGCCAGAAGAAACCTTCGCCAGCGGCCTACGCAAGACAGTGGCTTGGTATCTGGACAATCTCGACTGGTGCCGCCGCGTGCAAGATGGCAGCTACCAGCGCGAACGCCTCGGCGCACTTTAAGGATCAGCACGATGAAAGGCATTATTCTCGCTGGCGGCTCTGGCAGCCGCTTACACCCCATAACCCTGGGCGTGTCTAAACAACTGCTGCCGATCTACGACAAACCAATGATCTACTACCCGATCTCGGTACTGATGCTCGCCGGTGTACGCGACATCCTGATCATCTCCACACCGCAAGACTTACCAAACTTTCGCAAGATGCTCGGCGACGGCAGCCAATTTGGCGTGCGCTTCGAGTACACCGAGCAACCCTCGCCCGACGGCCTCGCCCAAGCCTTTCTGCTTGGTGAGACGTTTATTGGCACTGACTCGGTATGCCTGATCCTTGGCGATAATATCTTTCACGGCCAACACTTCACTGAGAAGCTTTTGCGCGCAGCGGCCGAGCCAACAGGCGCGACCGTTTTCGGTTACTGGGTCAATGACCCGCAGCGCTTTGGCGTGGTCGAGTTTGACACCCAAGGCAAGGCCATCTCTATCGAGGAGAAACCCGCAGAACCGAAG
Organism: Pseudomonas sp.; assembly: GCF_046581935.1. Lineage (GTDB taxonomy): Bacteria > Pseudomonadota > Gammaproteobacteria > Pseudomonadales > Pseudomonadaceae > Aquipseudomonas. Next base: position 41,986 of record NZ_JAYGFK010000019.1, on the reverse strand, counting down.
TCGAGCTACGCGGTGACAGGCCTGTACTTCTACGACAACGACGTGATCGAGATTGCCAAGGCAGTCAAACCCTCACCGCGCGGCGAGCTGGAAATCACCGACGTCAACAACGCCTATCTGCAGCGCGGCGACTTGCGTGTTGAGCGCTTCGGCCGTGGTTTTGCCTGGCTCGACACTGGCACCCACGACAGTCTGCTGGACGCCTCACAGTACGTACAAACCATCGAACACCGCCAAGGCCTGAAGGTCGCCTGCCTAGAGGAAATCGCCTACCAACAAGGCTGGATTAACCGCGAGCAACTGTTGGCACAGGCACAAGCCTTCGGCAAAACCGGCTATGGCCAATACCTGTTCAGATTGGCCGAGGAGTGACCATGCAAGTTATTCGCACTGATATTCCAGAGGTGATAATTCTCGAACCCAAGGTATTCGGCGATCAGCGCGGTTTTTTCTTCGAGAGCTTCAATGCCCGCCACTTCGCCGAGGCCACCGGCTTACAGCGCGAGTTTGTCCAAGACAACCACTCGCGCTCACAACGCGGCGTATTGCGCGGCTTGCATTACCAAGTACAACAGGCACAGGGAAAGTTGGTCCGAGTTACGGCCGGCGAAGTCTATGACGTGGCCGTGGATCTACGCCACAGCTCGCCTACCTTCGGCCGCTGGGTCGGCATGCACTTGTCCGCCGAGAATAATCGCCAGCTGTGGGTACCGGAAGGTTTTGCCCATGGCTTTGTGGTTCTCAGTGAGTTCGCCGAGTTTCTCTACAAGACCACCGATTACTACGCACCCGAACACGAACGCTGCATTCGCTGGGATGACCCGACACTGGCCATTGACTGGCCGCTGGACGACTCACCGCAACTCTCAGCCAAGGATCAGGCAGGCCTTCGCTTTGTCGACGCGCAGGTTTTCCCATGAAGATTCTGTTGCTAGGCCAGCATGGCCAGGTCAGCCAAGAGCTGCAGCGCAGCCTTTGTGGTGCAAACCAGCTGACCGTGCTCGGCCGCAATCAGCTTGACCTGGCCAAGCCCGAACTGATTCGCCAGCACGTCAAACAGCTACGCCCCGAACTGATCATCAATGCAGCCGCGCACACCGCAGTCGATCAGGCCGAGAGCGAACCGGAACAGGCCTTCGCGATCAACGCCACGGCGCCCGGCATGCTTGCCGAAGTTGCGGCAGAGCTGGGCACCCCACTGATCCATTACTCCACCGATTACGTGTTCGATGGCAACCAAGCCGATCCTTACCGTGAAAACGATGCGACCCATCCGCTGAGCGTCTATGGGCGCAGCAAACTTGCCGGGGAGCAGGCGATTCAGGCGGCAGGCGGCATGCACTTGATTCTGCGCACCAGCTGGGTCTATTCGCAGCACGGGCGCAACTTCCTGCTGACCATGCAGCGCCTGCTGCAGGAACGCGACGCGCTGGACATCGTGGACGACCAAGTCGGCGCACCGACCTGGGCGGGCAGCATTGCCCACACCACCGCGCAACTGATCGAACAGTGGCGCAGTGGCCAAGCAGGGCCTTGGGGTGTGTATCACCTGACGGCGCTAGGCCAGACCAGCTGGTTCGGTTTCGCCAGTGCGATTGCCGCACACCTGCACAGCCAGGGCAAACGCGTGGCGACGCTGCACCCGATCCCCAGCAGCGCCTACCCAACGCCCGCGCAACGCCCACTCAACTCGCGCCTGGATTGCAGTCGCCTGCAACAAGACTGGAGAGTCCAACTGCCGGACTGGCAAGCCGCACTGACCGAGTGCCTGAGCCGCAGCTAAGCCGTGAAGCGCTGAATCTGCTGCTGCAAACCACTAGCCAATTGCGCCAGATCGCGACTGGCTAGCGAGCTCTGTTCAGCACCGTTGACCACCTCACCAATGCTGTCGTTAAGACTGCTGATGTTCTGGCTGATCTCATTGGCCACGGCAGTCTGCTCTTCGGTTGCCGCCGAAATTTGCACATTGCCGTCAGCAATGCCTTCGATCGTATGAGCGATGTGACCGAGCACCTCGCCAGCCTCGCGAGCATGACTAACACTGTTCTGCGCCTGTTCACGCGAGAGCTGCATAGCGCTGACGGCGCTACGTGCACCGTTTTGTAATGAATCGATCATGCCGCGGATAGACTCGGTAGCTTTCTGCGTATTACTGGCCAAGCTGCGCACCTCATCGGCAACCACAGCAAAACCGCGACCGGCCTCACCGGCGCGCGCCGCCTCAATGGCGGCATTAAGCGCCAACAAGTTAGTCTGCTCAGCAATGCTCTGGATCACTCCGAGCACCTTGCTGATTTCATCACTCTGACTGTGCAAGGCATCAATCACCTCACCGGCCTTCTCCACCGAGACTGAAAGCCCCTGGATCGACTTAAGGTTGGACTGCACCAACTCGCTACCCTGCCGCGCTTCCTTGTTGGCATCTTCCGCGCTACTCGCAGTTGCCTGCGCATTACGCGCCACCTCCTGCACCGCCACACTCATCTGATGTACAGCCGTAGCAACCATATTGGTCTGGTCGCCCTGAGCAACCGCGGTATGACTAACCTGAGCACTAATTGCACTCATCTCCTCGGAGGCGGCCGCCAGCTGAATAGCGGTATCGGTCAGATGACGAATCAGCGCCTGCTGGTGCTCCAGCATGGTATTGAAGGCCCGCGCCGTATCAGACACCTCATCACGACCACTGACATCTGCGCGCAAGGTAAGATTGGACGACTGCTGCACCTCGCTAATCAGACTCCGCAGGCTAGATAGCGGACGAATAATCGACAGACCGATCAACAACGCCGCCACCAGCACCAGAATCAACGCAAACGCACCGATCAGCAAAAAGGTGTCGCGGATTGACTGATACTGCGCCGAAGTTTCTACGTTAAGCCGCGCACCTTCACTCAGCTGTAGATCAATAAGACCATTCAACTCGCCACCCAGCGGATCGAATGTGTCATACAGCGTACGATTAAATGGACCTGCCTCCGCCGCCAGTAACTGACCACTGGAAATCTGCCCCAGGTATTGATCGGCCAGTTGCAGCACCTTCTGCAGCTGCGGCTTGGCGCGCTCGACCCGGCGACTTTCCTCGGCAGTCAGCCGCGTGGCGATGTACTCGGCCCAGGCCTTGTCACCGCGACTACGCGCATCGCTGAAGGCTTTACGCAGCGTCGACTCATCGAACACCCCTGCGCGGTACTTATGTAACGCATCCACCATCGTTACCGCATAGGCATCGGAAACTTCCTTGAGCTGATTGATCGGCCGCATGCGGTCGTTAAACAACTCGTCAAAGCTTTGATTAATTTTGCTGGCGTTGGACAACGCCATGCCAATAACCACAATCAACACCAGCAGTGGCACCACTGCCAGCAGCAGTAATCGCACCTTTACCGTCAATTGAGTCAGCATCGGGAATCTCCAAGGACTAAAGCGCAACCGTCCATGCAGAGCGCAAGCAGGGTGGCACCAATACTCCAGGGCGATGCCGAACACGCTGAGTATTAGCTCATATTGCTAGCTTGCCCAGTTATTGCATAACCGCCACTCTCAACTGATTGCTAAGCCCGAGTATGCACATGCACACCGTCCAACCTCACCCTCGCCGCCCACGTTGGCGCAGCCTGGCCATCCTCGCCCTACTGCTGACGCCACTGCTGTGGCCGCTGCAGCAGCTAGCCGAGCGTTACTACCGTGGCGTGCTGGTCGAGCAGAATCGCCAGACCCTCGACCTTTACGTGGCCAATCTACTCGGCACCCTAAGCCGCTATGAGGTTCTACCCCCCATTCTTGGCGACCTGCCGGCCTTACGCCTAACACTGCAAAGCCCCAATGAACGCACCCTGCAGGAGAACGCAGGCCGCTTGCTAGACCAAGTACGCGAGCAAACCGGGGCCGACGTGATCTACCTGATGGACCCCAATGGCAAGACCCTCGCCGCCTCCAATTGGGAACAAGCCGACTCCTTTGTCGACCGTAATTTCGCCTTCCGCCCGTATTTTCGCGAGGCCATCGCCGGCCGCCCAGGTCGCTTCTTCGGCCTAGGGACTACGTCGGGCAAACGCGGCTACTACTTCGCTGCCGCCGTGCGCGACGGTAATCAAAACCTTGGCGCACTGGTGGTCAAGGTCGACCTCGACCACACCGAAACGCTGTGGGGCAACACACCGGAACAACTGCTGGTGACCGACGCCAATGGCGTGGTGATTCTCACATCAAACAGCCAGTGGCGCTTTACCGCCAGCCGTCCGCTAGACGCAGCCGAGCGCGCTGCAATTGCCGACAACCTACCCTATCCAAACCAGGCACCACCTCCGATCAAGCTGGATGCGCAGAACTGGATTCGCCAGGACCGCGAACTCAAAGAAACCGGCTGGACTGTCAGCATACTCGCGCCGCGCAGCCTGCTTGACCGTCCAGTACGCACCGCCCTGGTCGCCGGCGGCGGCATACTCTTACTGCTGATGCTGCTGCTCAGCCTGCTGATGCAACGTCGCCGTCACTATCTGGAGCGCATCGCCCTCGACAGCCAGGCCCGACAGCAGCTGGAACAGCGCGTACTGGAGCGCACCCAGGATCTAGAGCGGCTTAACAGCCGACTGAAGCAAGAAGTACTAGAGCGTGAACAGGCGCAACAAGAACTCGTACAGGCTCAGGACGAGCTGGTGCAGGCCAGCAAATTGTCGGCCCTGGGCACCATGAGCGCGAGCATCAGTCATGAGCTGAACCAACCGCTGGCCGCCATCCGCAGCTATGCCGATAATGCCGGCGTGCTACTTGATCATCAACGCAGCGAAGATGCCCGCAGCAATCTCAAGTTAATCAGCCAGCTCACCGAGCGTATGGCTTCGATCATCGCCCACCTGCGCGCCTTCGCCCGACGCGACCGCCATGCTCCGGAAAGTGTGGCCCTGCAACCAGCCATCGACGACGCCCTGTCCCTACTGGCAAAACGTCGGAGGACCATGGAGGTCGAACTGATTCGCGACCTGCCAGAAGCCACCCTGTGGGTGCAAGCCGGCGAAACCCGCCTGCGCCAAGTGCTCGGCAACCTACTGGCCAATGCCCTCGACGCCTTGAGTGAAGTACCGCAACCACGCCGCCTATGGCTAAGTGCCGAAATCACCAACAACGGCGTCGACCTGCACCTGCGTGACAATGGCCCTGGCTTTAGCCAGGAGGCGATGCAACGTGCCCGCGAACCGTTTTTCACCACCAAGACCAGCGCCCAAGGTCTAGGCCTCGGCCTGGCCATTTGCGATACCCTGATGCGCGCCCTGGACGGCGAACTGCTGTTCGCCAACCATGCCGACGGCGGCGCCCAGCTGACCCTACGCCTGCGCGCTGCGGACCAGGGCATCAAAACCCAGTCGCCAGAGGATTTTGTTGTATGAGCATGATCGACTCCCGCACCCAGGTACTGCTGATCGATGACGATCCGCACCTGCGCCAAGCGCTGAGCCAAACCCTTGACTTGGCCGGCCTGAAGGTCACCAGCCTGGCCGATGCCCATGGCGTGGCCGCGCGCATTGAGCGCGACTGGCCGGGTGTAGTAGTCAGTGACATCCGCATGCCCGGGATTGATGGCTTGCAGCTGCTGCAACAACTGCAGGAGCAGGACCCGGAACTGCCCGTACTGCTGATTACCGGCCACGGCGACGTACCGCTGGCGGTGCAGGCTATGCGCGCAGGGGCTTATGATTTTCTGGAAAAACCCTTCGCCAGCGACGACTTGCTCGATAGCGTACGGCGCGCGCTCGATCTGCGCCGCCTGGTGCTGGACAATCGCAGCCTGCGCATGGCTCTGGCCGATCGCCACACGCTGTCGGCGCGACTCGTAGGCCAATCACCGGCAATGCTGCGCCTGCGCGAACAAATCGGCGCCCTGGCCGGGATTAATAGCGACGTACTGATCCTCGGCGAAACAGGTGCCGGCAAGGAAGTCGTGGCGCGCGCCCTGCATGACCTGTCCAACCGGCGCAACGGACCGTTCGTGGCAATCAACGCCGGCGCACTCGCCGAGTCAGTGGTGGAAAGCGAACTGTTCGGCCACGAACAAGGCGCCTTTACCGGTGCGCAAAAGCGCCGCATCGGCAAATTCGAGTTTGCCAACGGCGGCACCCTGTTCCTTGATGAAATCGAAAGCATGACTCTGGACGTCCAGGTCAAACTCTTGCGCCTGCTGCAAGAGCGCGTAGTTGAGCGCCTTGGCGGCAACCAACTGATTCCGCTAGACATACGCGTAATCGCCGCCACCAAAGAAGACCTGCGCCAAGCCGCTGATCAAGGACGCTTCCGTGCCGACCTGTATTACCGGCTGAACGTCGCGCCACTGCGCATCCCATCACTTCGCGAACGCGGAGAAGATGCTCTGGTGCTGTTTCAGCACTTTGCCGAAGCCGCCAGCAGCCGCCACGGCATCCCAGAACGCAGCCTGCAACCCGGACAACGCGCGGCCCTGCTGCGCCACTCTTGGCCGGGTAATGTGCGCGAACTACAAAATGCCGCCGAACGTTTTGCCCTAGGCCTGGAGCTGGACCTCGACTTGGAAGCACAGGCCGCGTCCGTTAGCGAGGAAGACCACCAAGGCGGCCTGAATGCCCAAGTTGAGGCCTTCGAGCGTAGCTTGATCAGTGCCGAACTGAGCCGCTCACACAACTCACTGCGCAGCCTGGCCGAGGCCCTCGGCGTGCCGCGCAAAACCCTGCATGACAAACTGCGTAAACACGGACTGAGCTTTGCCGACAACGGCGGAAGCTCGCCACACAACCTTGAATAAATGGCGGATTTCCGCCACAAGCCACAAGATTTCTACCAACAAAACACACGGAAATCTTCTGCAACATCTCGCCAAGCCCTTCTAGCGCTAGGTTACATGCTGTTCATGAGCGACTAATATCCGACTGGCATGGCGGTTGCTCTAACCTTGGCAGGCGACAAATAGACGCACTCGTTCAGGCAATTGCTGCCCAGCGCCCATCATTTTCTGACAGGCCGCCTAGACTTGAGCATGCTCGCCCGACTGACCGCGCAACAGCGCATCACGCATTACAAAAACAAGAGGAAAGACTCCATGTTCAAATTGACTGCAAAGGCGCTGGCTTGCGCCTTGTCGCTGAGCATCGCCGGCATGGCTCAGGCCGCCGACCCGATTGTGATCAAATTCTCCCACGTAGTGGCCGAGCACACGCCGAAAGGCCAAGGTGCTGAGCTGTTCAAGAAGCTCGTCGAAGAGCGTCTTGGCGACAAGGTCAAAGTTGAGGTTTACCCGAACTCCTCGCTGTTCGGCGACGGCAAGGAAATGGAAGCCCTGCTGCTGGGCGACGTACAGCTGATCGCGCCATCGCTGGCCAAGTTCGAGCAGTACACTAAGCAAATCCAGGTATTCGACCTGCCGTTCCTGTTCAAGGACATGGCCGCTGTTGACCGCTTCCAGCAGAGCCCAGAAGGTCAGGGTCTGCTGAAGTCCATGGAATCGAAAAACATCACTGGTCTGGCTTACTGGCACAACGGCCTTAAGCAGCTGTCTGCCAACAAGGCACTGCGTGAGCCAAAAGACGCCCGTGGCCTGAAGTTCCGCGTACAGGCATCCGCCGTACTGGAAGAGCAGTTCAAGGCAGTCAAAGCTAACCCACGCAAAATGAGCTTTGCCGAGGTTTACCAAGGCCTGCAAACTGGCGTAGTTAACGGTGCCGAGAACCCTTACTCGAACATCTACAGCCAAAAAATGCATGAAGTGCAGAAGTACATCACCGAATCCAACCACGGTGTTCTGGACTACATGCTGATCACTAACACCAAGTTCTGGAACAGCCTGCCTGAAGACGTGCGCAGCGAGCTGGACAAGATCATCGTGGAAGTGACTGCCGAAGTGAACAAACAAGCCGGCGCCCTCAACGATGGCGACAAGCAACGCATCCTCGACGCTAAAACCACCGAAATCATTACCCTGACTCCAGAGCAGCGTAATGAATGGCGCGATGCCATGAAGCCGGTGTGGAACAAGTTCGAAGGCGAAATCGGTGCCGACCTGATCAAGGCTGCCGACGCAGCCAACCAGTAAGGCGGTCCAGGCTAGCCCTGAACCAACCACAGCGCGGCCTGCCGGCCGCGCCATTGGCTGAATACCCAGACAGGCCTCGTACCTGCCTGGGTATACCGCCCTTAATCCACTGGAGACTTTATTGATGAACGCCTTGCGGCGCGTCTGGGAGCACTTCGAGGAAGGTTTTATCGCCTTTCTGCTGGCCGCCATGACGCTGGTGACTTTCGTCTACGTAATCCTCAACAACCTCTACACACTGTTCTACAACCTGGCGGACCGCTGGGAAGCTAGCAGTGAGTTTTTCTTCGCCGTTGGCGACAGCATTCTTGGCATGGCCCAGTCGATGACCTGGAGCATTGCCCTGACCAAGGCGCTCTTCGCCTGGTTGATCTTCTTCGGCTTGGCCTACGGTGTACGCACCGCCGGCCATATCGGCGTTGATGCGCTGGTCAAACTGGCCAGCAAGCCCATACAGCGGGTGATCGGCCTGATCGCTTGCACGGCCTGCCTAGGCTATGCAGGCTTGATCACCGTCGCCAGTTTCGACTGGGTGAAAACCCTGTTCACCGCCGGCATAGGTGCCGAAGACCTCGGTCACTACGGCATCATGCAGTGGCACATCACAATGATCGTGCCGTTCGGTTACGCCATGGTATTTATCCGCTTCGTGGAAATCTTCATCCGCATTTTGCGCAACGAGCAAACCGGCCTGGGCTTGGCCGATGAAGCCGCTGACGCCTTGAAGATCAATGAGCACGAGGAGCAAAAACCATGACCATCCTGTTCCTCTTTCTCCTGCTGTTTTTGCTGATGTTTATCGGCGTGCCGATTGCCGCCTCGCTGGGCCTCGCCGGTTCGGTGACCATCATGCTGTTCAGCCCGGACTCGGTGCGCTCACTGGCGATCAAGCTGTTTGAAACCTCCGAGCATTACACCCTGCTGGCGATTCCGTTCTTCCTGCTGTCGGGTGCGTTTATGACCACCGGCGGTGTGGCCAAGCGCCTGATCGACTTCGCCAACGCCTGCGTCGGGCATATCCGTGGCGGTCTGGCGATCTCTGCGGTACTGGCTTGCATGTTGTTCGCCGCGCTGTCTGGCTCTTCGCCTGCCACCGTAGCCGCTGTGGGCTCGATTGCCATCGCCGGCATGGTGCGCTCAGGTTATCCGCAGGCCTTCGGCGCTGGCATCGTGTGTAACGCCGGTACGCTGGGTATTCTGATTCCGCCGTCGATCGTGATGGTGGTGTATGCCGCAGCAACCGAGCAATCGGTGGGCAAGCTGTTTATGGCGGGGGTGATTCCTGGCCTGCTGCTGGGCGTGGTGCTGATGGTGGCGATCTATATAGTCGCGCGGAAGATGAACCTACCGGCCATGCCACGCGCCAGCCTGCGTGAGTTCCTCACTGCTGCACGCAAGGCCGTATGGGGCCTGCTGCTGATGGTGATCATCCTGGGCGGTATTTACACCGGCATGTTCACACCAACCGAAGCCGCCGCAGTGGCTGCGGTCTACGCCGGTTTTGTGGCGTTGTTCGTGTACAAGGATTTGAGCTTCCGCGAGTGCCCCAAGGTGCTGCTGGACTCTGGCAAGCTGACCATCATGCTGATGTTCATCATCGCCAACGCCATGCTCTTCGCTCACGTACTGACCACTGAGCAAATCCCACAGACTATCACCGCCTGGGTGATCGAAATGGGCCTGCAACCGTGGCAGTTCCTGCTGGTGGTAAACATTGTGCTGCTGGTGGCTGGGGCCTTTATGGAACCGTCGGCGATCATCCTGATCCTGGCGCCAATCCTCTTCCCGATTGCCGTGCAACTGGGTATCGACCCGATCCACCTGGGCATCATCATGGTGGTAAACATGGAGATCGGCTTGATCACCCCGCCAGTGGGGCTGAACCTGTTCGTCACCTCAGCCGTAACCGGTATGCCGCTGACCGCCGTGATCAAGGCCGCCTGGCCGTGGCTGATGCTGCTGCTCAGCTTCCTGATGATCATCACTTACGTGCCGGCCGTGTCCATGGCGCTTCCAACTTGGCTGGGCATGACCTAACAGGCACCTCAGCGGTACTAAATGGATATTTTTTGCCCGGCCTTAGTGCCGGGCTTTTTTATGCATAGCGTTTGTAGGGTGGGTCGGGCCGCGCAGGTTAGCCGCATACCGCCATTACCAGGCTCACGCTATTTCAGGTGCGGCGTAACCCACCATCGACGCAATGCGCTTCATTGTTTGCAGGGTTAGATCGCCCGCGCCAACTCCGGCAGCTCGCCCGATAGACCCAGCGCCTGACGCACGAATAACGCCTTGGCTTCGGGCAACTCATCAATCCAGTTGAGGCCACTGTTACGCAACCAACGCAGCGGTAAAGGATCCGCCTGGAACAACCGCTCGAAGCCTTCCATGGCTGCCATCATCGCCAGATTGTGTGGCATGCGCCGACGCTCGTAACGGCTAAGCACTTTTACATCGCTCAAGCGCTCGCCACGCTGCACGGCGTGCCGCAGCACCTCGGCCAGCACCGCGACATCGAGAAAACCCAGGTTTACGCCCTGCCCGGCCAGCGGATGGATGCTGTGTGCGGCATCGCCAATCAGCGCCAGGCCGTCTTCGACATAACGCCTGGCGTGGCGCTGACGCAGCGGGATACACAGGCGCGCATCGGCGTGCAGCACATCGCCAAGGCGATGCTCGAAGGCAAAACCCAAAGCACGGCAAAAAGCGTCGTCATCCAGGCTCATCAGCCGCTCAGCTTCGTTTGGCGTAACCGACCAGACAATCGAACACCAGTGTTCGCCGGCCGGCCCGGTTAATGGCAAAAACGCCAGCGGGCCATCATCGGTAAAGCGCTGCCAGGCAGTAGCTTGATGCGGCTTGCTGCAACGCACGCTGGTGACAATCGCGTGGTGCAAATAATCCCACTCACGGGTGGCACAACCCGCCAGACGGCGCACCGCCGAGCTGGCGCCATCAGCGGCGATCAGCAGCGGCGCACGCAACTCGCGGCCATCATTCAGGCTTAGCAACCAGCCATCGCCGGAGCGGCGTAGTTGCTCCAACCGAGCATTGGCCAGCAGACCAATCGAGCTGTCGTGCAGGCGATCGAGCAGAGCATCCTGCACCACACGGTTCTCGACGATATGACCAAGCGCCTCGGCATGCACGCTGGCCGCGCTGAAGTGAATCTGCCCAGTGCCTGAGCCGTCCCACACCTGCATGTCGCCATAGGCGCACGCGCGCCTGTCAGCAACGCCCTGCCAAACACCGAGGTGATCGAGGATACGTTGGCTGGCTACCGACAGCGCACTCACCCGTGGCTCGAACGCGGCTTGTGGGTCAAACGGCTTGACGCTCAGCGGGCCGCCGTCAACCAGCAGAATTTCCAGCCCCTGATCCTGCAGGGCCAACGCCAGTGCGCTGCCCACCATTCCTGCGCCGACGATAATCAAATCCGCTTGCATTGTGTCTCCTTCTTACTTGGAGCCTGTTCAAAGGTTCGCGAGAATTCCGAGCCTGTTTCTAACGCCGCAGGGCCGACGCGCAGCAGTCTTTGAACAGGTTCTCAGGCTGCCTGCCGAGCGCGCGGTTTGAGCCGCACATAAAGCGTCTTGTGTACCCGCGCCACCAGCGTGCCGCTGCCATCGCGCACTTCCACATGCAACTCGGGCAGGTATTTGTCACCGTCTGCGGTGTGCTGGCGAATGTCTTCGAGCAACTGCTCGTCAATGCTGAAGTCGGCGTACACCGGGCCTTTGCCAGGCGCGACAAAGTCGATACGCGCGGCCTTATCCCAAACAATAAAGTCACGCCCGAGGTTTTCCATAATCATCAGCATGAAAAACGGATCGGTCATGGAGTACAAACTGCCGCCGAACTGCGTGCCGACATAGTTACGGTTATACCAGCCGAGCCCCATCTTGACCCGCACCTGGCGGAAGTCCGCGCTGATCTGCCGCACGCGTACGCCAGCGCCCAGATAAGGCGGATATAGATTCATTGCCCAACGCAGCAGCCGCGCTTTGCGCGCCAGTTTGTTCGCCGACATGGCTCAAGACTCCGGGCGGGTACCCAAACCCATGGCTTGGCGGGCGAACCAGCGTTTCGCCGGCGGCAGCAGGTCAAGGCCGAGCAGGCCGAGATTACGCCCCGCCGCCAACAACGGCTGGCCGGTACTGAATAGACGCGTCACCCTGTCGGAGAAGCCCACAGTCAGCTGCTGATCCATCTGCTGCCTGCTCATGTAACGCTGCAAGGTGGCCAAATCACCCAATGGCGCAGTGCTGGCCAACAGGGTTTCCGCCAGCACCAGCGTGTCACGCAACGACAAGTTGTAGCCCTGCCCGGCAATCGGATGCAGGCTGTGAGCAGCATTACCCAGTACCACCAAATGCTGACGCACCTGCTCCTTGGCCGCCGTTAGGGCCAGCGGATAGAGATGCCGCTTGCCTACCTGCCGCAGGCTGCCCAGGCGATAGCCGAAGGCCTGCTGCAATTCAGCGAGGAACGCCGCATCGTCCAGCGCCGAAAGCCGCTCGGCCTCCAACGTGGCACGGGTCCAGACCAGCGCACAGCGGTTATCCGCCAGCGGCAACATGGCCATCGGCCCTTCATCGGTAAATCGCTCAAAAGCCAGGCCGTTATGCGCGTCCTGCGGGCTGATATTGGCGATCAGCGCGCTCTGCCCATAAGGCGTCTCGCTGACGGCGATACCCAGCTGCTCACGCAAACCGGAACGGCCACCTTCGGCGAGAATCGCCAGGCTGCACTGCAGCTCACTGCCATCATCCAGGGTCAGCCGGTAGCCATCCGCCAGCGCTTGCATATGCGTAACCTGCGCCGGGCTGCGCCAGCTCACCACTTGCTGATCAAGCGCCTGCCACAGGCACTCACCGAGCCAAGCGTTTTCCACCACATAGCCCAGCGCCGGCACGCCTTCTTCCTCGGCGCTCAAGCGCGCGGCAGCAAAACGACCACGGTCAGAGACATGAATCTGTTTAATCGGCTCGGCACGCTGACTGATCTGCGACCACAGACCGAGGCGTTGGTATATCTGCTGTGAGCCGAACGATAAGGCGGACGAGCGCGCGTCATAGCTGGGCTGATAGCCGCTGCCCGGGGTGAATGGCTCGATCAGGCAAATGTGCCAGCCACGCTGTTTGGCTTCAGCCTGCAAAGCCACGGCCAGGCTGGCGCCGACCAGGCCGCCACCAATAATCGCGATATCCACCCGTTGCATAGTCTAAGCCGCCACGCTGCGGGCAGCGGCCATCAGCGCTTCGATCTCGGCGACAGTTTTCGGTACGCCATTGGTGAGAATCTCGCAGCCCGTCTTGGTCACAACCACGTCGTCCTCGATACGCACACCGATGCCGCGCCACTTCTTGGCCACGTCCTGATTGTCCACGGCGATATAGATGCCCGGCTCAACGGTCATGGCCATGCCGACTTCCAGCTCACGCCATTCACCGCCGACTTTGTACTCGCCGACATCGTGCACATCCATCCCCAGCCAATGACCGGCGCGGTGCATATAGAAGGGTTTATAAGCCTCAGTGGCGATCAGCTCGGCGACATCGCCCTGCAGCAAGCCGAGCTCCACCAGCCCGGCGGTGATTACTTGCACCGTAGCTTCGTGAGCCTGGTTCCAGTGTTTGCCAGGACCGATTTCCTTGAACGCCGCTTCCTGCGAGGCCAGCACCAGCTCGTAGATGGCTTTCTGCTCGGGGGAGAACTGGCCGCTGACCGGGAAGGTGCGAGTGATGTCACTGGCGTAGCAGTCGATCTCGCAACCGGCATCGATCAGCACCAGATCACCGTCTTTCAGCACCGCGTCGTTCTCGCGGTAATGCAGGATGCAGGCGTTTTTGCCCGCCGCGACGATGGAGCCATAAGCCGGCATCTTCGCTCCGCCTTTGCGGAATTCGTAATCCAATTCGGCTTCCAGGTGGTACTCAAACAGCCCGGCGCGGCTGGCCTGCATGGCGCGCACATGAGCACGGCAGGAAATGTCCGCGGCTTCCTTCATGACTTTGACTTCGGCCGCCGACTTGTACAGACGCAGGTCATGCAATAGGTGCTCAAGGGTGACGAACTCATTCGGCGGCGTCGCGCCCTGACGCGCCTTGGAGCGGATCACGTTGATCCACTCCATCAGCTGACGGTCGAATTCATGGTTGGTGCCCATCGAGGAGTAGACCCGGTCACGCCCCTCAATCAGCCCCGGCAGAATGTCGTCGATATCGCCAATCGGGAACGCATCATCGGCACCGTACTGGCTGATAGCGCCGTCCTGGCCGGCGCGCAGACCGTCCCACATCTCCCGCAGCGGGTCACGCTCGCGGCAAAACAGCACGTACTCGCCATGCTCACGCCCCGGAATCAGCGCGATCACCGCCTCCGGCTCGGGAAAGCCGGAGAGGTACTGGAAGTCGCTGTCCTGGCGGTAGATGTGCTCAACATCGCGGTTGCGGATATACACCGGCGCGGCCGGCAGAATCGCAATGCTGTTAGGTTCCATCTGCGCCATCAGCGCCTTGCGCCGACGGGCGTATTCCGACTTGGGGATGCTGATCATGGGCAGATTGAGTCCACTTCTATTGCATGAAAATCAATGCAGCGACGGTTTGGCCGCGGCAACCACAGGCTTAGCGCACTCGCTGAACAACAGCAGCGGCGCAACACGCAGGTATTCCATTACTTCCATGTAATCGCTTTCGCCGTCCTCGGATTCTTCTAGGGCATTCTGCACCTGGGAAATCGCCGAGAGGTCTTGCAGCACTTCCATTGCTTCGGCGCTCAGGGCGCTGTCACGGGCGGTCAAACCAAAGCCGCCGAGGAAGCCCTGGCACCATTGTCCCAGAGCAACGGTACGCTCGCTAAGCGGCGCATCGTCGCTGGGCAACAACAGCACCACGGTGACATCGTTACTGGACAGTTCGTTCTTGACCATTTCCTGCAGACCGATCAGCGCCTGGCGCACAGTATCTTCTGGCGCAGCGCCAAGTAGCTCAGCGGCATCGACCAACCATGGGGCGACCTCGAAGCCTGCACCGGCGCAGCTACGGCCAAGCAGCAGGCCGTGCAACTCGGCAGGGGAAACGGTGTGGCCGCTGCTAACAAGCAGGGCGGCAAAGGCGGAGTACGGAGAATTCGAAGTTGGCATAGATAACTAGGCGCAAAGCTGCGCAATCACTAGAATGGAGGCCCTGTATCCTAGCACCGGCAAGCGTGCCAAGACTATTCAAGCGGCTCGACGGCGCGCGCAAACTCGCGTAAGCCGCCATGAATAATTAGCCACAGGTGAAATCCATCAACCTCTAGCACGCCAATCTGCCCCACACTGCCAAACGCACCACCCGAAGCCCAGCACACCGTACTGTCGAAAGTGGTTGAAAGACGCTATTTTTCGACTGTCAGCCCCACCCATATACCCGCGAGTAGAGCCCCATGGAAGACGCCGATCTGCATGCCCTCACGACCAAGCTGGAGCTGCTTATCCAGCGCGTCGAGCAGCTCAAAGCGCAAAACCGACTACTGCTAGCAAGCGAAAAATCCTGGCGAGAAGAACGCTCGCACTTAATTGAAAAGAACGAAATGGCCCGGCATAAGGTCGAATCCATGATTTCACGCCTTAAAGCCCTGGAGCAGGATTAATGAGCCAGTCGAATACCTTGACCGTCCAGATTATGGACAAAGAATATTGCATCGCCTGCCCAAGCGATGAACGCAGCAACCTGGAGAGCGCCGCACGCTATCTGGACGGCAAGATGCGGGAGATCCGCTCAAGCGGCAAAGTCATTGGTGCCGACCGCGTCGCCGTGATGGCCGCACTGAACATCACTCATGATCTGCTACACAAAAAGCAACACCTTGATGAACAGGCCGGAGCTAACCGCGAACAGGTGCGTGACCTGCTCAATCGTGTCGACAAAGCCCTAGCGCGGGATACCGATGAGCAAGGTAGCTGATTACGCGCCAGCGCTTTCGGGTATACTGGCCACCGCTCCCTGGAGTGTGCGCCAGTTGGTGATGTCCCTGAGCCGATTCGCACAACCCCGGAGGTTGCACGTTGAAGCCGGTGTGCATGTCCGCTTGACGGAAAGCCTTAACGCCTCCTGCAACCTCCACCTTGAACTTTCGGGTTCAAGGGCTAAGCCGACAGCGGCACGTCGGGGAGTCACTTTTTCCAGCCGGTTGCCCGTCCGCGGCAATCGCCTCAGTAAGCCCCCATGCTCGACACAACAGGTCTAAGCCGCGCACAACTGCGCCGCCAGTTGCGCACCCAGCGCCGCTCGCTCAGCCGCCATGCCCAACGACAGGCCGCGCAAGGGTTGTATAAACAACTGGCGCAACACCCGCTGTTTCGCCGCGCGCAACACATTGCCTTGTATTTACCCAACGATGGCGAGATTGACCCACGGCCTTTGCTGCGCGCCGCGCAGCAGCGCGGCAAGGCGACCTATTTGCCGGTACTCAGCCCCTGGCCACGCAGCAAAATGGTCTTTCAACGCATCCGCGCTGGCGAGGCCTTACGCAAGAACCGCTTCGGTATTTACGAGCCACGGCGCAATCGCACGCAACAACGCAAGGTTTGGGCACTGGATCTCGTGCTACTGCCGCTGGTCGGGTTCGACTGCCATGGCGCACGTCTGGGCATGGGCGGGGGGTTTTACGATCGCAGCCTGGCTTACCGCAGCCTGCGCAAAAGTTGGCACAAGCCGACATTGCTGGGCCTGGCGCACGCGTGTCAGCAGGTTGAGCGACTGACAATGGCCAGCTGGGATGTGCCACTGCAAGGCACAGTGACGGATGAGGCGTGGTATTGAGTGACTGTAGTATTGAGTGACTAAGGTGGTACCGCGCTCCCTGCGGCACATAATTGCTTCAGCCTGCCACATTAGGTTGCGTAACCGGCGCAGGTTGACGCTCCCATAAACTCTGGGTGTAACCCGTGGTTACCATGCCCAAGCTGAACAAAATTACTAATATCAACAACACGTCTGGTTTACGTTTCATTTAATGCCTCCCCCTTCAAGGCATAGCGCGCGGTGCACCCGCAGCAATTATTGTTATAGATCCCGCTACGACGATCATCCACACAGCTGATTTGACGATACGACTGCTCGGTAAAAGCCAAGCAAATAGCCAAGCCCGGTTAAGGACCGGAACACAGGAGCAAAGTTCATGCCTTATTGGCTAATGAAGTCAGAACCCGACGAACTCTCAATCCATGACCTGCAGCGCCTTGAGCAAACGCGCTGGGACGGTGTGCGTAATTACCAGGCACGCAATTTCTTACGCAGCATGCAGCCAGGGGATCTGTTCTTTTTCTATCACTCCAGCTGTCCAGAGCCAGGCATTGCCGGAATCGCCCGTATCGCTGGCGAGAACTACCCAGACCCCACAGCGCTAGACCCTCAAAGTCACTATTTCGACAGCAAAGCCAGCGCCACCAAAAACCCCTGGAGCGCAGTCGATGTGGCCTTTGTCGAGGCATTCAAGCGGGTCATTCCGTTGGCTCAGCTGAAAGCCCAGAGCGCCTTGCTGGAACTACCCCTGGTACAAAAAGGCAGCCGTCTGTCGGTCATGCCGGTAAGCGCCGAGCACTGGGCGGCAGTTCTCGCTTTGCGCTAAATCAGTGCACCTAACTTCTGCTGAGCCCTGCTGTCCAACACTCGTGCGCGCAAGTTCGCGACACAGAGCCTTTTGACCCATATCAAAAGCATCCACTCACTCAGGTAGCACAATGCTGCCACCTGACCCGCCGACCACATTCCATTACGCCTATACCGGTGGGGTACAGACCGCTCACCGATAAAAAATCTCTGTACCCATGGATGAACCGCCAATGAGCAATAAGTGGCTTTACCCCTCCCTCGGTGTTGCCGCCGTGGCAATAATCGCCGGCATGCTCTGGTACACCCTGCGCCCCACGGGCTTGGGCGAAGGCTTCGCCAGCGGCAACGGCCGGATTGAAGCCACCGATGTCGACGCTGCCAGCAAGCTGGCCGGGCGCATTGCCAGTATCGAGGTCGAGGAGGGCCAATTCGTCGAGGCAGGACAAGTGATTGCCCGCATGGACACCCAGGTACTTGAAGCGCAGCTGGCTCAGGCTCAGGCGCAAATGCGTCAGGCACAGAACAGCCAGTTGACGGCCGACGCCCAGGTACGCCTGCGTGAAAGCGAGAAGGTCACTGCCGAGGCAATCGTCCGTCAGCGCCAGGCGGAAATGTCTGCCGAACAAAAGCGCCACGCCCGCAGCGCGATCCTGGTCAAACGCAACGCCATGGCGCAGCAGCAACTGGACGATGACCTTGCCCGCCTACAAAGCACTCAGGCCGCGCTGGCAGCGGCACAGTCGCAAGTGATCTCGGCGCAAGCAGGGATTGCCGCCGCACAGTCGCAGGTTATCGAAGCGCAATCCGCCGTGGAGGCGGCCCAGGCCAGCGTCGAACGCTTACACATCGATATCGAGGACAGCCGGCTCAAAGCCCCGCGCGGTGGCCGCGTGCAGTACCGCATAGCCGAGCCCGGGGAAGTCATCGGCGCAGGCGGCAAGGTGCTCAACCTGGTCGACCTGGGCGATGTCTACATGACCTTCTTCCTGCCCGAACAGCAAGCGGGCCGAGTCGCGCTAGGTGCCGAAGTTCGTTTGGTGATCGATGCCATACCGCGGTATGTAATCCCTGCGCAGGTCAGTTACGTGGCCAGCGTCGCCCAGTTCACCCCGAAAACCGTGGAGACTGCCAACGAGCGCGAGAAGCTGATGTTCCGGGTTAAAGCACGGCTCGACCCGGAACTGCTGCAGCGCCACCTCAAGCAAGTAAAAACCGGCGTTCCCGGCGTGGCTTATCTGCGCCTCGACCCACAGGTCGAGTGGCCTGAAGAGCTGGCGATCAAGGTTCCGCAGTGAGCGCAGCAGCGGCGACGGTCGCGCAGCTGGATGGCGTTAGCCTGCACTACGGCAAGATCTGCGCGCTAAATAACGTCAGCCTGGCCATCCCCGCGCAGCACATGGTCGGTTTGATCGGCCCGGATGGGGTTGGCAAATCCAGCCTGCTGGCACTGATTGCCGGCGCACGCAAAATCCAGAGCGGCCACATCGAGGTGCTTGGCGGCGACATGGCCAGCAGTGACCATCGCCGCCAGGTATGCCCACACATTGCCTATATGCCCCAAGGGCTGGGTAAGAACCTCTACCCGACGCTCTCGGTCATCGAAAATCTGGACTTCTTCGGCCGCTTGTTCGGCCAGGCAGAGGCGGAGCGCAAAAGCCGTATTGACGAACTGCTGCGCAGCACCGGGCTTAGCGAGTTCGGCGAACGCCCAGCCGGTAAGCTGTCCGGCGGAATGAAGCAAAAACTCGGGCTGTGCTGCGCACTGATCCACGACCCTGACCTGTTGATCCTCGACGAGCCAACCACCGGCGTCGACCCGCTGTCGCGCAACCAGTTCTGGGAGCTGATCGAGCGTATTCGCACTCAGCGCCCCAACATGAGCGTGCTGGTGGCCACGGCTTATATGGACGAAGCCGAGCGCTTCGACCATTTGCTGGCCATCGATGACGGTGCCGTACTGGCCACCGGCAGCCCTGCCGAATTGCTGCAACGCACGGGCAGCAAGAACCTCGAAGAGGCGTTTATCGCCCTGATGCCGGAAGCCAAACGCCAAGGCCATAAGCAACTGGTGATCCCACCACGCCCAGCTGGCGAACAGGAAATCGCCATCGAGGCGCGCGACCTGAGCATGCGCTTCGGCGATTTTGTCGCGGTCGACCACGTCGAATTTCGCATCGAGCGCGGGGAGATCTTCGGCTTCCTCGGCTCCAACGGCTGCGGCAAAACCACCACCATGAAGATGCTCACCGGTTTGCTGCAAGCCAGCTCGGGGGAAGCCCTGCTGTTCGGCCAAACCGTGGACGCCAATGACATGGCGACACGCAAGCGGGTTGGTTATATGTCGCAGTCCTTCTCGCTGTACGGCGAATTGAGCGTGCGGCAGAACCTGGTGCTGCACGCTCAGCTGTTTCACGTCGCGAGCGAGCAGATCGACGCGCGCGTGGCCGAGATGGCCGAACGCTTCAGCCTCGGCAGCGTCATGGAGCAGCTTCCCGAGCGCCTGCCACTGGGGATTCGCCAACGCCTATCGCTGGCCGTGGCGGTCATCCATAAGCCGGAAATCCTCATCCTCGATGAGCCAACCTCAGGCGTCGATCCGCTTGCCCGCGACGTGTTCTGGCAGCTGATGCTCAACCTGTCCCGCAATGACGGCGTGACCATTTTCATCTCCACGCACTTTATGAACGAAGCCCTGCGCTGCGACCGTATCTCCTTGATGCACGCCGGTAAGGTGCTCGACAGCGACACGCCAAAGGCGCTGATTGCCAAGCGCGGCCTGCCAACCCTGGAGGAGACCTTTATCGCCTACCTGCAAGATGCCGTCGGCAAGCCTGCAGAGCCTGCGGCCAAAGAGCCCAGCGCAGAAGCCGCCACAGCCCCAGCAAAGCCGCCAGCGCGCAAACGCTTCAGCCTGCGCCGCCTGCTCAGCTATACCCGCCGCGAAACCCTGGAGCTGCGCAGAGACCCGATTCGCGGCAGCATGGCCCTGCTCGGCAGCCTGGTGCTGCTGTTCATCATCGGCTATGGCATCAGCCTGGACGTTGAAGACCTGACCTACGCGGTACTCGACCGCGACCAAACCACCACCAGCCAGGCTTACGCGCTCAACCTGGCCGGCTCGCGCTACTTTCTCGAGCAAGCGCCGCTGCACGATTACGACGAGCTGGAACGGCGCATGCGCAGTGGCGAAATCAGCCTGGCGGTGGAGATTCCGCCCAACTTCGGCCGCGATCTCAAGCGGGGAGCGGTGCCACAGATTGGCATGTGGCTCGATGGCGCAATGCCAACCCGCGCAGAAACCATCAAGGGCTATGTCACAGGCCTGCACGCCAGCTACCTGCAAGAGCTGGCGCGCAAAAACAGCGCCTCAACCCCCAGCACCATGCCAACGCTGGAAGTGCGCTACCGCTACAACCCTGATGTGGAAAGCCTCACCGCCATGGTGCCGGCGGTGATTCCGCTGTTGCTGATGCTGATCCCGGCGATGCTCACCGCCCTCGGTGTAGTCCGCGAGAAGGAGCTGGGGTCGATCATCAATCTGTATGTCACGCCCGTCACCCGCCTGGAGTTTTTGCTCGGCAAGCAATTGCCCTATATCGCCCTGGGCATGCTCAATTTCGTCTTGCTGCTGATAGCGGCAGTCTTCGTCTTCAACGTACCGCTCAAGGGCAACCTGCTGGCCTTGCTGGTCGGCGGTCTGCTGTACATCAGCTGCGCCACCGCCATGGGCCTGCTGATGTCGACCTTCACCCGCAGCCAGATCGCAGCGGTGTTCGGCACCGCCATCGTCACCCTGATTCCGGCCATTCAGTTTTCCGGGCTGATCTACCCAGTGTCGTCACTGGAAGGCTTTGGCGCCGTGGTGGGCAAGCTCTACCCCACCTCGCATTTTCTGATTATCAGCCGTGGGGTGTTTTCCAAGGCACTCGGTTTCCGCGAGCTGTACGGCTATTTCATCCCTTTGCTGATCACCATCCCCGTGCTACTGGCGCTGTGTACCGGCCTACTGAAAAAGCAGGAGGCTTGAGATGGAACAGCTCGCCAATATCTTCCACCTGGGGCTCAAGGAGCTGCGCAGCTTGCAGCGTGACCCAGCGTTGCTTCTGCTGATTGTCTGGGCCTTTACCCTGGGGATTATCACGGCAGCCACCAGCATGCCGGAGAGCCTGCACAACGCCTCGATTGCCGTGATCGACGAAGATCGTTCGCCGCTCTCTGAGCGCCTGATTGATGCCTTCCAGCCGCCGTTTTTCCGCCAACCGGAACGCATTCAACTGAGCGAAATGGACCACGGTATGGACTCGGGGCAATACACCTTCACCCTGAACATCCCACCAGACTTTCAGCGCGATGTGCTGGCCGGGCACAGCCCAGCCATCCAGCTCAACGTCGACGCCACTCAGGTGAGCATGGCCTTTACCGGCGCGGGTTATATCCAGACCATCGGCACCCAGGAAGTCAGTGAGTTCTTGCGCCACTACCGGGCCGATTTGCCGCAACAAGCGGAGTTGGCCGTGCGTATAGCCTACAACCCAAACCTGACACGCAGCTGGTTCGGCTCGGTGATGGAGGTGATCAACCAAATCACCATGCTATCGATCATTCTCACCGGGGCGGCGCTGATCCGTGAGCGCGAGCATGGCACCATCGAGCACCTGCTGGTGATGCCAGTGACGCCCCACGAGATCATGCTGGCTAAGGTCTGGTCGATGGGCTTGGTGGTGTTGCTGGCCACTACGTTGTCGCTGCTGCTCGTGGTGCAGGGCTGGCTGCAGGTGCCGATTGCCGGCTCGCTACCATTGTTTCTCTGCGGTGCATTGCTGCACCTGTTCGCCACCACCTCGATGGGCATATTCTTCGGCACCATTGCGCGCTCGATGCCGCAGCTGGGCCTGCTGATCATTCTGGTGTTGATCCCGCTGCAGATTCTTTCTGGCGGCACCACACCGCGTGAGAGCATGCCCGAACTGGTGCAGCAGATTATGATGGTCGCACCGACCACACACTTCGTCGATCTGGCCCAGGCCATCCTCTACCGTGGAGCAGGGTTCGCCACCGTCTGGCCGCAGTTCCTGGCGATCATCACTATCGGTGCGGTGTTTTTCGCCGGTGCCTTGCTGCGCTTTCGCAAGACGCTGGCACAGATGGCATAGGGCCTGTTGCCATTGCTCGCAGCAACGCGGCTCGCGATGAAACAGCAACAGACCCTAAACGCTTACTGAATAATCAGATTATTGAACAGCAAGTCCTCGACCAGGGGCTTGCCTTCTTCCTGATTGAGCACGTCCTGCACTTGTTTGAGCGCTTCGACACGCAGTGTTTCCCGTGACCCAGGAGCGGCCATGGCTTCTTCGGTTTGCTGGGAAAACAGCATGACCAGTTGATTACGGATCAACGGCTCATGGTGTTTGACCTTCTCTTCGACATCCTTGCCTGTGACCCGCAGGGACAGATCCGCCTTGTAGAACTTGAGCTTGGGGCCTTCACCAAAGTTACCCACTAGCGCCGGCACCAAGGTTACGTAAGACACCACCGGAGCGGCACCCTCTTCACCTTCTTTAGGCTCTTCTTTGCTTTCCGAAGCCTGAGCCATCAAGGGCATGGACAGAGCCAACAGCAATGCGATCCAGACTTTCACAGGCGGTATTCCTCAAGAGTTCAGCCCCTAGCATAGCTAGAGTATGCGCCTCGCCCAAGCCCCAGGCTTATGCATGACCATCAAGTACAAGCATGCTCGTTGACCCGGCAGCCCCCGCACCTAAACTGCATGACCACTAACCGCAGAGGAAAGCCCGATGAAAGCCGTGCTGTGCAAAGCCTTCGGCCCCGCCGAAACCCTGGTACTGGAAGAAATCGCCAGCCCCGAAGCGAAAACCAATGAAGTGCTACTCGAGGTGCATGCGGCGGGGGTCAACTTTCCCGACACGCTGATTATCGAGGGTAAATACCAGTTCAAGCCGCCCTTCCCGTTCTCGCCAGGAGGTGAAGCCGCCGGGGTTGTTAAAGCCGTCGGCGAGAAAGTCAGCCACCTGAAAGTCGGCGACCGGGTCATGGCCCTGACTGGCTGGGGCAGCTTTGCCGAAGAAGTGGCCGTACCCGGCTATAACGTCATGCCGATCCCGCCCAGCATGGATTTCGCCAGCGCGGCCGCTTTCGGTATGACCTACGGCACATCAATGCATGCCCTCAAACAACGCGCCAACCTGCAGCCAGGAGAAACCCTACTGGTGCTAGGCGCATCGGGCGGGGTCGGCCTCGCTGCCGTAGAAATCGGCAAAGCCATGGGCGCGAAAGTGATCGCTGCCGCCAGCAGCGCGGAAAAACTCGAAGTGGCCAAGGCCGCCGGGGCTGACGAGCTGATCAACTACAGCGAAAGCAACCTCAAGGATGAAGTCAAACGCCTGACCGGCGGCCAGGGCGCAGACGTGATCTATGACCCGGTGGGTGGCGACCTGTTTGATGCCGCCATCCGCAGCATCGCCTGGAACGGCCGCCTGCTGGTGGTCGGCTTTGCCAGTGGACGCATCCCAGAGCTACCGGTCAACCTGACCCTGCTCAAGGGCGCAGCCGTGGTCGGCGTATTCTGGGGCTCCTTCGCCCAGCGCCAGCCGCAGGACAACGCAGCCAACTTCCAGCAACTGTTCGCCTGGCACGCCGAGGGCAAACTCAAGCCGCTGGTTTCGCAGACCTTCCCGCTGGCGCAGGCTGGCGAAGCGATCAATACCCTCGGCCAGCGCAAGGCCGTGGGTAAAGTCGTGGTACAGGTCCGCTAAATACGTAGCCGTTATCAGCACACAGCCGCGCACGCGCTTTGCCTGCCTAGTGCGCGGCTCACCTCAGGTATGTCCCAGTAACGTTGCGACGCTTACGCGAGCTTTCGCGTGGGTTAGCCGCATCAGTTGCTGGGTTACGCTGCTCTCCCCTCCTCGCAAAGCCAGCCCAAGCGCTTGTGCCTCCTGATAAAGCAGGCGCAATTAGGTGCAGCCCCTCCTGAGGAGGATGTAGCTGCCACTTGGCATACGCCTCAATTTGTCCTGCCTGAGTAGAAACTACGGCTTCGTTGAATGTCGCCTAATCTGCGCTTATGCGCGGATCAAAAATGCAGCACAACGGAGTGTTGCCAAGTGGCTGTTAAATCAACCTAAGCAGCTCGATATTCACGTTTTCTTGACGCACCAACGCCTAGCATTGCTCGCATCTTAATCGGCAGATTATCCAGTTACACACTGCGGAGTGACGTTACATGGCAGCAGGCAAGTGGCGGTTGGTTTCAGCGTTAACAACCACGGCAATCAGCCCAACGCGTTTAGTTGTGTATGTCGCGCTGGCATTGGTGGTGTTTTATAACGCCGCCACCTGGCAGGCACTGCACCAGCTCGTGCCGCTCACCAGCTTAAAAGCAGCAGCGTTTTATGGGTCTTTTGCGCTGTTTTTGCTGGCGTTTATCAGCTTGCTGCTGACCCTGGTGTCATTCAAATACCTGCTCAAGCCGCTACTCATGTTGTTATTGCTGTGCTCAGCCAGCGCGACCTATTTTATGGGCAGTTACGGTGTTTCGATTGATACCGTGATGGTGCAAAACATCTTCGAAACCAACCCTGACGAGGCCGGTGCGCTACTGAGCATGCGGATGCTTGGTTATTTGCTGGTGCTCGGGGTATTACCGGCAATCCTGGTCTGGTGTACGCCGGTTCGCTACCCGCCGTTTTTCCGCGGTTTGCTGAATAAGCTGCTGATGATCACCGCGTGCCTGGTTACTGTCGCGGTGATGGTCGGTAGCTTTTATTCCACCTATGCGCCGATTTTCCGCGATGAAGACAAGCTGACCCACTACATCAACCCCACAAACTACATTTACGCCGTCAGTAAGTACGCCAAGCAGCGCTTTGGCAGCAAAGAAAGCCTGGTGGTGCAGCAAATAGGCCTCGACAGCAAAGCTGGCGCACAGCTATCAACACGGCCGAAGAAGTCACTGGTGATCTTTGTCGTCGGCGAAACCGCCCGCGCCGACCACTTTGCGCTCAATGGCTATAGCCGCGAGACCAATCCAGAGCTTAAAAAACAGGACATCCTCAACTTTACCGCCGTGCATTCGTGCGGCACCTCTACGGCAGTCTCGGTGCCGTGCATGTTCTCGGTGTTCCCGCGCAAAGATTTCAGCGACAGAAAAGGCAAAACCAACGAAGGCGTTTTGGATGTGCTGCAGCGCGCCGGCGTTAAAGTGTTTTGGCGTGATAACAACAGCGACTGCAAAGGCACGTGCTTACGCATCCCCAATGACGACGTGGCCAAACGTAAAAACAGCCCGTTTTGCAATGATCGACGCTGCCTTGATGAGGTGATGCTGGAAGACTTGCAGAGCTATATTGATTCGCTGGACGGCAACGCGATGATCGTTTTGCATGCCGACGGCAGCCATGGGCCGGAGTATTTTGACCGCTACCCGGATTCGTTCGAGCGTTTCAAGCCGGTGTGCCATACCAACCAGCTAAGCAGCTGTACGACCGAGGAGCTGGTTAACGTCTACGACAATACCATCCTCTATACCGACCATTTTTTAAGCCAGGTGATTGAGTTGCTCAAACGCAATACCGAGCAGCGCGACACGGCGATGATCTATGTCTCCGACCATGGTGAGTCCTTGGGGGAAAACGGCCTGTATCTGCATGCCGCGCCTTATTCAATCGCCCCTGAAGCGCAAACCCATGTGCCGATGGTTATGTGGTTCTCACCGGCCGCTTATAGCCACTGGGACATCGACAAAGGTTGCATGCAGGGCAAGCAGAATGACCCGGAA
This sequence comes from Pseudomonas sp., assembly GCF_046581935.1. Taxonomy (GTDB): domain Bacteria; phylum Pseudomonadota; class Gammaproteobacteria; order Pseudomonadales; family Pseudomonadaceae; genus Aquipseudomonas. Next base: position 15,534 of record NZ_JAYGFK010000019.1, on the reverse strand, counting down.
CTCAGCCACGACAATATCTTCCATTCATTGCTGGGCTTGTTCGCGGTGCAAAGCAGCGTTTACCAGCCGGGCTTGGATATGTTCAGCACTTGTCGGCAACCTGGCGTAGGCACTGGCCAATAACAGGCTTATATAACCGCTAGCGACCTTGGTTGTTGCCTGCAGGCCTGCTCGCAACAACCAAGGTTTGCTACACCACGATTAGGCCGCAGCCGCTTTTGCGGCCTTCAACCGCGTGGCGCGTAGGCAAATACGTCAGCGCGCATCTGATGCGCATCCATCCCTGCCTCAACCAACGCATCCAGCGTGGCGTAGACCATCGCCGGGGAGCCGCTGGCATATACATGCAGCGCGTTCAGGTCAGCAAAGTCTTCTCGCACGGCCTCATGCAGCAGGCCACAACGACCCTGCCAGCCACATTGATCACTGACCACTTGATGCAGGAACAGATTGGGCACCTGCTGCCACTGCGGCCAGTGCTCCAAAGCGTAAAAGTCTTCCGGACGGCGCGCGCCCCAGTACAGATGCACCGGATGAGCAAAGCCGCTGGCGCGACAATGTTCGATCAGGCTGTGCATCTGCGCCATGCCGGTGCCGGCGGCAATCAGCACCAACGGCCCATCCGGCAACTCCGCCAGGTGGGTATCGCCAAACGGCAGCTTCACCTTTACCAAGCCTGTGCGGCGCAGCTGGGCGATCAGGGCAACGGTGGCCGCGTCGCGGGCCAGCACATGCAACTCCAACTCACGACCATTGTGCGGAGCAGACGCCAGGGAAAAAGCGGCGTAATCATCGCCATCACGTTGCAGCAACACGTATTGCCCGGCGTGATAACGCACAGCCTTGCCCGCAGGAGCGCTCAGGCGCAGACGAAACACATCGCCGCCCAGCTCATCACAAGCCGAGACCTGGCAAGCCAGCTCAAGCACCGGCAGCTCACCGGGGGCCAGCACGCCATCCCAATGCAACACACAGTCTTCCAGCGGTTCTGCCAGGCAGGTGAACAGCTCGCCCTGGGTCAGTTCGACCCCGCCTTGCTGCACACGGCCCTCCACCAGCAGCGCCGCACAAATATGGCAATTGCCGTTGCGGCAGCTCTGCGGGCAGTCGTAACCCAGGCGTCGTGCGGCATCGAGGATGCGCTCATGAGGCAACACCGCAAGCACGGCACCTGAAGGCTTCAGGGTGACATTCATCAATCAATTCCCAACTCAGACCACATCGCATCAACGCGCTGCTTAACCGCTTCATCCTGAACGATGGCACGGCCCCATTCGCGCGTCGTTTCGCCCGGCCACTTGTGGGTGGCGTCCAGGCCCATCTTCGAGCCCAAACCGGAGATCGGCGAAGCGAAGTCCAGGTAGTCGATTGGCGTGTTTTCGATCATCACCGTGTCGCGCTTGGGGTCCATGCGCGTGGTGATGGCCCAGATCACATCGTTCCAGTCCCGCGCATTGATATCGTCGTCGGTGACAATCACAAACTTGGTGTACATAAACTGGCGCAAAAACGACCAGACACCCAACATCACGCGCTTGGCGTGACCGGGGTACTGCTTCTTCATGGTCACCACCGCCATGCGGTAGGAGCAGCCTTCCGGTGGCAGGTAGAAGTCGGTGATCTCGGGGAACTGCTTCTGCAGGATCGGCACGAACACTTCATTGAGCGCCACACCGAGAATCGCCGGTTCATCCGGCGGTCGGCCGGTGTAGGTACTGTGGTAAATCGGTTTTTGCCGGCGGGTAATGCGCTCGACGGTGAACACCGGGAAGCTGTCGACTTCGTTGTAATAGCCGGTGTGATCACCGTAAGGACCTTCCGGGGCCATCTCACCGGGGTGAATCACCCCTTCGAGGACGATTTCGGCGCTGGCCGGCACCTGCAGGTCACTGCCACGCGCCTTGATTAGCTCGGTGCGATGGCCGCGCAACAGACCGGCAAAGGCATATTCCGAAAGGCTGTCCGGCACGGGCGTTACCGCACCCAGAATGGTCGCCGGATCAGCGCCCAAAGCCACTGCAACGGGGTAAGGACGACCTGGGTATTTTTCGCACCAGTCACGGAAGTCCAACGCGCCGCCACGGTGGCTGAGCCAGCGCATGATCACCTTGTTACGACCAATCACCTGTTGGCGATAAATACCGAGGTTCTGTCGCTCTTTATTCGGGCCTTTGGTAATGGTCAGGCCCCAAGTGATCAACGGGCCGACATCGCCCGGCCAGCAGGTTTGCACGGGCAGCTTGCCGAGGTCGACATCGTCGCCCTCCTCAATCACTTCCTGGCACGGCGCGTCTTTCAGCACCTTGGGTGCCATGCTCAGCACTTTTTTGTAGATCGGCAGCTTATTCCAAGCATCCTTCAGACCTTTCGGCGGCTCGGGCTCTTTCAGGAACGCCAGCAGCTTGCCGATTTCGCGCAGCTCGCTGACCTCTTCTGCGCCCATGCCCAGGGCCACGCGCTTAGGCGTGCCGAACAGATTACCGAGCACTGGCACGTCGAAGCCTGTCGGGTTTTCGAATAGCAGCGCCGGCCCGCCTTTACGCAGGGTGCGGTCGCAAATCTCGGTCATTTCCAGCACAGGAGAAACGGGCGTCTGAATGCGCTTGAGTTCGCCGCGCTGTTCCAGGCCGCGAATAAAATCGCGCAAGTCACGATACTGCATGCAGATGCCTCGTTACGGGCCAAGCAAAGGGACGCAAAGTTTAGCGCCGAACTGGATCTATCAGAAGGCTGAAGCAACCTCCAGATGCACAAAAGCCGGGCTTACCCGGCTTTTGTTGTAGGGCGAAAACGCCTTACTTACGCTTCATCGACTGGAAGAACTCTTCGTTAGTCTTAGTCGCTTTCAGCTTGTCGGTGAGGAACTCGATGGCGGCAATCTCATCCATCGGGTGCAGCAGCTTGCGCAGAATCCACATGCGCTGCAGTTCGTCATCGGCGGTCAACAATTCTTCGCGACGGGTGCCGGCGCGGTTGATGTTGATGGCTGGGAACACACGCTTCTCAGCGATACGACGGTCCAGCGGCAGTTCCATGTTGCCGGTGCCTTTGAACTCTTCGTAGATCACGTCATCCATCTTCGAGCCGGTTTCCACCAGCGCGGTAGCGATGATGGTCAGCGAACCGCCTTCTTCGATGTTACGCGCGGCACCGAAGAAGCGTTTTGGCTTCTCCAGAGCATGAGCGTCAACACCACCCGTAAGCACCTTGCCGGAGCTTGGGATCACGGTGTTGTAGGCGCGCGCCAGACGGGTGATGGAGTCGAGCAGGATGACCACATCCTTCTTGTGCTCAACCAGGCGCTTGGCCTTCTCGATGACCATTTCGGCAACCTGCACGTGGCGGGTTGGTGGTTCATCGAAGGTCGAGGCAACCACTTCGCCGCGCACGGTGCGCTGCATCTCGGTTACTTCTTCCGGGCGCTCATCGATCAGCAGAACGATCAGGTGGCACTCGGGGTTGTTGCGCGCGATGTTCGCTGCGATGTTCTGCAGCATGATGGTCTTACCGGCTTTCGGCGGAGCAACGATCAAGCCACGCTGGCCTTTACCGATCGGGGCGCAGAGGTCGATCACCCGGCCGGTGATGTCCTCGGTGGAGCCGTTACCGGCTTCCATGACCAGACGCTTGGTGGGAAACAGCGGCGTCAGGTTTTCGAACAGAATTTTGTTCTTGGCATTTTCCGGGCGATCGTAGTTGATCGTGTCAACCTTGAGCAGCGCGAAGTAACGCTCGCCTTCTTTCGGCGGGCGGATCTTGCCGACGATGGTATCGCCTGTACGCAAGTTGAAGCGGCGGATCTGGCTCGGCGAGACGTAGATGTCGTCGGGGCCAGCGAGGTACGAGGCATCCGCAGAGCGGAGAAAGCCGAAACCGTCCTGGAGAATCTCCAGCACGCCATCACCGGAGATTTCCTCACCGCTTTTAGCGTGTTTTTTCAACAGGGAGAAAATCACGTCCTGCTTGCGCGAACGGGCCATGTTTTCCAGGCCTTGTTGTTCGGCGAGTTCCAGCAGTTCGGTAATCGGCTTTTGCTTGAGTTCGGTCAGATTCATAGGAATGACGTAATCATGAAGGAGGGGAAATAAGCTATTTAGCTTGGGAGGCCGCGCCGTGAGAAGACGATTTGATCGCCTGCTTGTATATCGAAAGATTCGAAAGGAATGCGTCGGCGACGGCTTGCAGGGGGCGGCATAGGAAATGCAGCGAGGCCGAATGTAACACCGGTTTTATTCATACGTCTAGCGTTCAGGTAGAAAAAACCCCGCTATGTGCGGGGCTATTTCGAGCTTACTGCCGTATCAACGCAACTTAGATGTTGCTGTCGAGGAACGCCGCCAGCTGCGACTTGGACAATGCACCAACCTTGGTCGCTTCAACATTGCCGTTTTTGAACAGCATCAGAGTAGGAATGCCACGTACGCCGTACTTCGGTGGTGTGTCCTGGTTTTCGTCGATGTTCAGCTTGCAGACTTTCAGCTTGCCCTGGTAAGTCTGGGCGATCTCATCGAGTACCGGTGCAATCATTTTGCACGGGCCACACCACTCAGCCCAGTAGTCGACCAGCACCGGACCTTCGGCCTGGATCACGTCCTGATCGAAGCTGGCATCGCTGACATTGGTGATGAATTCGCTCATGGAAGTCTCCGCATGTTCGGAAGCAAAAAGTGGCCGCCATCATAGCTCGGCTTTTCTGTCACAGGAAGGCAGATGCAATTGAGCTTAACTATTAACCTAATCAATAGTTGATGGCAGCACCTTCTCAGCTGCGCAGAGTGACAAAGGCGATGCCCGTACGCAAGGCCGCCGCCTGAATATGCTGCTGCATAGCCTTTTGCGCCGGCCCCGCCGCGTGCCGTCCAAGCGCCGCAAGAATCTTGCGGTGCTCCTGCCAGGTTTCCATCGCGCGCTCCGGACGAATAAACGGCAATCGCTGGCTTTCCAGAAAAATCGCCGCACTGGAAGTGACAATTGCACTCATGGCCTGATTGCCGCTGGCCTGCAGAATGCGTCGGTGAAAGTCGAAATCCAACTGTGAGGCCCGTTCGAAGTCGGCAGCACGCAGTTCCAGGCGCATTTGCTCGACGTTGTCCTGCAATGCATCGAGATCTTCGGCCGTTAGTGTCGCTGCGGCCAAGCCACAGGCGAAACCTTCCAACGCGAAGCGCAACTGAAAGGTATCCGCTGCACTGACCTGTGCGGCAAACGGCCAGGCGAAAGCCCCGCTAGGCGCGGCTGAAGGCTCGCGCACGAACACACCCTTGCCGGGCTGCACGCTGACCCGTCCCAAGGCACTGAGTGTAGAAAGCGCTTCGCGTAATGAGGCCCGGCTAACCCCCAGTTGCTCGGCCAGATCACGTTGCGAGGGCAACACATCACCGGCGCGATAGCCTCCTGCGTCGATCAACTCGCGGATCGCCTGGACGGCATATTCAGGTACAGCTCGTGTGGGCGTGTCATTCATGACTGTTCAGGCCGGTCAGTCCGATAAAGCGCCTTTGTAAGGCCTGATTCCTTTCCAGGCAAGCTTTGCACCCTTGCGGAACACGATATTACGCAGCGCACCAATAAGACGCGACCAACAGCCTGACCGAGCAGACAGGTTTATTAACTGTTCAGACCAGTAAGACCTTGTAATTACAAGCAGACAGCCGGAAGACCACGAAAATCGAGACATTGGCATGGCAGATGCAATACCTCTTTTAGCGCATTTGTCATTTTTATCCGCCCAGGAGCTCGCCATGACCCTTACCTCACGCCACCTACTTGCCGCCTTGTTTGCCAGCGTCGCGCTCAGCAGCGCACCGGCCTTTGCCGATGGCCTGGCAGATATCACTCAACGCGGCGTATTGAAAGTTGCCGTGCCGCAGGACTTCCCACCGTTCGGTTCGGTCGGGCCCGACATGCAACCGCGCGGCCTGGATATTGATGCCGCACAACTGCTGGCCGACAAGCTAGACGTGAAGCTGGAAGTCACGCCGGTCAACAGCACCAACCGCATTCCGTTTTTGACCACCGGCAAGGTTGACCTGGTTATTTCCAGCCTCGGTAAGAATGCTGAACGCGAGGCAGTAATCGACTTCTCTGCACCTTACGCGCCGTTCTACCTGGGTGTATTCGGCCCGGACGATGCCGCCATCACCGCTCTTGATGACCTAGCCGGCAAGAACATCAGCGTCACCCGTGGCTCGATTGAGGACATCGAACTGAGCAAGGTCGCCCCCAAAGGTGCCACCCTCAAGCGCTTCGAAGACAACAACTCAACCATCGCCGCCTACCTGTCGAACCAAGTTGACCTGATCGCCAGCGGCAACGTGGTGATGGTGGCTATCGCCGAGCGCAACCCCAAGCGCGTTCCAGTGATGAAGCTCAAGCTCAAGGATTCGCCGGTCTATGTCGGCGTGAACAAGAACGAAGCCGCCCTGCTGGATAAGGTCAACGCCATTATTGCTGCGGCCAAGGCCGATGGCAGCCTCAGCACCATCAGCGAGAAATGGCTGAAGCAACCGCTGCCGGCAGACCTGTAAGCCCGACCAGCCAGGAGACACGCGACGATGGCGTATCAGTTCGACTTTATCCCGGTACTGCAGAACGCTGACCTGCTTCTGCGCGGCGCCGGCTTTACCCTCGCGCTAACCGCTATTGGCACGCTGCTGGGGGTTGGCCTCGGCATCCTCGGTGCCGTGCTGCGCGCCTGGCGTATCCGCCCGTTCAACACTCTGTTCGGGATTTATGTGGAGCTGATCCGCAATACACCGTTCATCGTCCAGTTGTTCTTTATTTTCTTCGGCCTGCCCGCCATGGGCGTGCGCCTGTCGGAATGGGAAGCAGCAGTGCTGGCCATGGTGATCAACCTGGGGGCCTATTCCACGGAAATCATCCGCGCCGGCATCCAGGCCATTCCCCATGGCCAACTGGAGGCGGCAGCAGCACTGGCGATGAGCCGTGTCGAAAGCTTCCGTTACGTGGTCCTGCGCCCGGCCTTGGCGAAAGTCTGGCCAGCGCTGTCGAGCCAAATCATCATCGTCATGCTCGGTTCGGCGGTGTGCTCACAGATCTCCACCGAGGAGTTGTCGTTCGCCGCCAACTTCATTCAATCGCGTAACTTCCGCGCCTTTGAAACCTATTTAGTCACCACCCTGCTGTACTTGGCCATGGCGATCATCATTCGTCAGTTGCTGGCCTGGTTCGGTCGGCGCTTTATTCAGGGAGCCCGCTGATGGAGTTCACCCTCTGGGACATCCTGCGCAACCTACTGGTTGGCCTGCAATGGACACTTCTCCTGTCGCTGGTAGCCTTTATTTGCGGCGGCATTGCCGGTTTATTGGTGCTGCTCGCGCGCATTGCACCATTGGCCACGCCACGTATTCTGGCGCGCGGTTATATCGAGCTATTCCAGGGCACACCGCTGCTGATGCAGCTGTTTATGGTGTTTTTCGGCGTGGCCCTGCTGGGCATTGATGTCTCGCCCTGGCTGGCGGCGGCCGTGGCCCTAACCCTGTTCACCAGCGCCTTTCTCGCCGAGATCTGGCGCGGATGCGTCGAGTCGATTAGCTACGGCCAGTGGGAAGCGGCCGAGAGCCTGGCCATGAGCCGCCTGGAAGTGCTGCGCCACGTGGTATTGCCACAGGCCGCGCGTATCGCCGTAGCCCCCACGGTTGGGTTCTCGGTGCAAGTGGTCAAGGGCACGGCCGTGACCTCAATCATCGGCTTTACCGAACTCACCAAAACCGGCGGCATGCTGGCCAACGCCACCTTCGAGCCCTTCATGGTCTATGGCTTCGTCGCCCTCGGCTATTTCCTGCTCTGCTACCCGCTCTCATTCGCTGCACACCGCCTGGAAAGGAGGCTGAATGTCACTGCTTAACGTCACCGCCCTGCACAAGTACTACGGCGACAACCATGTACTCAAGGGCATCGACCTGAAGGTCGAGGAAGGCCAGGTGGTCGCCATTATCGGGCGCAGCGGCTCGGGCAAAAGCACTCTGCTGCGGACGCTCAATGGCCTGGAGTCGATCAACGACGGGGTCATCGAAGTAGACGGCGAATACATTGATGCCGCTCGCGCAGATTTGCGCAGCCTGCGGCAGAAGGTCGGCATGGTGTTTCAGCAGTTCAACCTGTTCCCGCACCTGACGGTGGGCGAGAACATCATGCTCGCGCCCCAGGTGGTGAAAAAGGTCTCACGCGCAGAAGCAGAACAACTGGCGCGACAGATGCTTGAGCGGGTCGGCCTTAGTGAAAAATTCGACGCCTACCCGGAGCGGCTGTCCGGCGGCCAGCAACAACGCGTAGCCATTGCCCGCGCCCTGGCCATGTCGCCCAAAGTGCTGCTGTGCGACGAAATCACCTCAGCGCTCGACCCGGAACTGGTCAACGAGGTGCTGGCCGTGGTCAAGCAGCTCGCCAGCGAGGGCATGACCCTGATCATGGTCACCCATGAGATGCGCTTCGCCCGCGAGGTGGGCGATAAATTGGTGTTTATGCACCAGGGAAAAGTACATGAAATCGGCGACCCTAAGCAGCTCTTCGCCGACCCGCAGACTGCTGAACTGCGCCAGTTTATCGGCTCGATCAACCTTTAACCCAAACTTCTCTGCGGTAAACAGCCCGCCTCGGCCAATCGTCGCGCCGTAGAACGAACGCGACGAACGGACGATCTAGGCAGTTATCCGCTGCCTGCAGCAAAAAAACTCAAACACAAACGGCGAGACACGCATCAGAGGAACTGCAGCGCCCGACATGCGTGGTTATCGGCGGTGCAGCAGCCTGACATAAAGCCCGGCTGACAGCGCTCTCCAGAGCCTTGGCAGGGCTCGATCTAAAGACATCCACAAAGCCTGCGACATCAGTATGCGTTGGCGGGGCCGGGCTATCGTGGCACGATGACGCGGTTCCGCATTGAGATGGTTCTACCATGCCGCATACCCCTGCCGAGTCTTTCCCTTTGATTGCAGCTATCGACCTGGGCTCCAATAGTTTCCACATGGTGCTGGCCAAAGCCGATCACGGCGAAATCCGCATCCTCGAACGCCTGGGCGACAAGGTCCAGCTGGCTGCTGGCATTGATGAGCAACGCCTGCTCAGCGAAGACGCCATGCAGCGTGGACTGGACTGCCTACGTCGCTTTGCCCAGCTGACCGCGACCCTGCCGGAAGGCGCGGTGCGCGTGGTGGGCACTAACGCCCTGCGCGAAGCGCGCAACCGCAGCGAATTTATCCGCCGCGCCGAAGAGATCCTGGGTCACCCGGTTGAAGTCATTTCCGGCCGTGAAGAAGCCCGCCTGATTTATCTCGGGGTATCCCACAGCATTTCCGATACCCCCGGTAAACGCCTGGTCGCCGATATTGGTGGCGGCAGCACCGAGTTCATTATCGGCCAGCGTTTCGAGCCCCTGCTACGCGAAAGCTTGCAGATGGGCTGCGTGAGCTTTACCCAGCGTTTCTTCAAGGACGGCAAAATCACCCCGGCGCGCTACGCCCAAGCGTACACCGCAGCCAGGCTGGAGATTATGGGCATTGAGCACGCCCTGCGCCGCCTGGGCTGGGAAGATGCAGTCGGCGCATCCGGCACCATCAAAGCCATTGGCCTGACCATTCAGGCAGCCGGGCTGGGTTCCGGCGAGGTCAACGCCGCAGGTCTGGCGTGGCTGAAGCGCAAAGTATTCAAGATCGGCGAAGCGGAAAAACTCGACCTAGACGGCATCAAGCCCGACCGCCGGAGCATCTTCCCCGCAGGCCTGGCGATTCTTGAAGCCATCTTCGATGCCTGCGATATCCAGCGCATGAGCCACTCTGAAGGCGCGCTGCGCGAAGGCGTGCTGTATGACCTGCTAGGCCGCCATCAACATGAAGACGTGCGTGAGCGCACCCTCAGCTCGCTGATGGAGCGCTATCACGTCGATTTGGAGCAAGCCGCGCGGGTCGAAAGCAAAGCGCTCTCAGCACTGGAAAAGGTCGCCGCAGATTGGCAACTGCAAGACGAATGGCACCGCGAACTGCTCAGCTGGGCCGCCAAGGTGCATGAAGTCGGCCTGGATATCGCCCACTACCAGTACCACAAGCACGGCGCCTATCTGGTCGAGCACTCAGACCTGTCTGGCTTCTCGCGCCAAGACCAGCAAATGCTTGCCCTCTTGATCCGCGGGCATCGGCGCAACATCCCCAAAGACAAGTTTGCCGATTTTGGCGGCGAAGGCACCAAGCTGATCCGTCTGTGCGTGCTGCTGCGTTTTGCCATCCTGTTCCACCACATTCGTGGCAGCCAGGAAATGCCCAACGTTCACCTACAGGCGCGCGAGCAGAGTCTGGAAATTCAGTTCCCCGCCGGCTGGCTGGAGAAAAACCCACTGACTCAGGCGGACTTCACCCAAGAAGCCGAGTGGCTGAAACGTATCGGCATCGAACTGATCGTTCGCTGAGAGCCTGCCGCGATGGGCTATGCGGCAGGCCATGCTGCTTAGCCGCTTAGCTCGCCCTAACGCGCCATAAACGAAACAAATGCTGAGGCGGCGCCCGCAAGGCGCAGCCTCTGCAAGGTTTAACGTGCGCTGATCAGTGGTGCGGTCAACTTCTCTAGCAAGCCGGCCTGCGCGCTACGCGGATTCTGGTTGCCGCTCGGGCTCGTGTGCAGGTAGCGGCCATCCGATTGCAGCACCCAAGCCTGGGTGTTGTCGGTCAGGTAGCTTTCCAGCTCCTTCTTGACCCGCAGGATCAACTTCTTGCCTTCCACCGGGAAGCACGTCTCAACCCGTTTATCGAGGTTGCGCTCCATCCAGTCAGCGCTCGACAGGTAGATCTTCTCCTCGCCGCCATTGGAGAAATAGAACACCCGCGTGTGCTCCAAGAAGCGACCGATGATCGAACGCACTTGGATATTGTGCGACACCCCGGCAATACCCGGACGCAGGCAACACATACCGCGTACCACCAGGTCGATTTTCACCCCGGTCTGGCTGGCCTTGTACAGCGCGCGGATGATCTTCGGATCGGTCAGCGAGTTGAACTTGGCCATGATATGCGCCGACTTGCCCTCGGCCGCCAAGGCAGTTTCGCGGGCGATCATGTCGAGGAGGGTCTTTTTCAGGGTGAACGGCGCATGCAGCAGCTTCTTCATGCGCAGGGTCTTACCCATGCCGATCAGCTGGCTGAACAGCTTGGAAACGTCTTCACACAGCGCCACGTCGGCGGTAAGCAGGCTGTAATCGGTGTACAGCTTGGCGTTGCCGGCGTGGTAGTTACCCGTACCCAGGTGCGCATAACGAACGATGTCACCACTCTCACGACGCAAAATCAGCATCATCTTGGCGTGGGTTTTGAAACCGACCACGCCGTAAATCACTACTGCGCCGGCAGCCTGCAGGCGGCTAGCCAGGGCCAGGTTGGACTCCTCGTCGAAACGCGCACGCAATTCGATCACCGCAGTGACCTCTTTGCCGTTACGTGCGGCGTCTACCAGCGCATCGACAATTTCCGAGTTGGCCCCGGAGCGGTACAGGGTCTGCTTAATCGCCAGCACGTGTGGATCTTTCGCCGCCTGACGCAGCAGATCGACCACAGGCGTGAACGACTCAAACGGGTGCAGCAAGAGGATGTCTTGCTTGCTGACCACACTGAAAATGTTCTCGGCGTTCTGCAGCAACTTGGGGATCACCGGGGTGAACGGCGTGTATTGCAGTTCCGGATGGCTTTCCAGACCCGTAATACTGAACAGCCGGGTCAAGTTGACTGGACCGTTGACGCGATATAGCTCGGCCTCGGTCAGGCTGAACTGCTTAAGCAAGTAATCCAGCAGCGGTCGTGGGCAGGTATCGACCACTTCCAGACGCACCGCATCGCCGTAGCGACGGCTGAACAGCTCGCCACGCAGGGCGCGGGCCAGGTCTTCGACGTCCTCGGTGTCCACCGACAGGTCGGCGTTACGCGTTAGGCGGAACTGGTAGCAGCCCTTGACCTTCATGCCTTGGAACAGGTCATCGGCATGCGCGTGGATCATCGACGAGAGGAACACGAAGTTGTCACCCGGCCCACCAACATCCTCTGGCACTTTGATAATGCGCGGCAGCAAACGCGGTGCGGGGATAATCGCCAAACCGGAGTCGCGACCAAACGCGTCAATACCTTCCAACTCGACGATAAAGTTCAGACTCTTGTTCACCAGCAGCGGGAACGGATGCGTCGGATCGAGGCCGATCGGCGTGATGATCGGCGCGATCTCGTCGCGGAAATAACGCCGCACCCATGCCTTGTGCTTGGTGGTCCAGAAACGCCGACGGATAAAGTTGACGTTGTGCTTGGCCAGCGCCGGGAATAGGTTGTCGTTAAGAATCGCGTACTGGCGATCCACCTGTTCGTGCACCAATTCGGCAATCCGCGCCAGCGCTTGATGCGGTTGCAAGCCATCGGCACCGGCCTGCTCGCGGGCGAAGTTGATTTGCTTCTTCAGGCCAGCAACGCGAATTTCGAAGAACTCATCGAGGTTGCTGGAGAAAATCAGCAGGAATTTCAACCGTTCCAGCAGCGGATAGGACTCATCCAGCGCCTGCTCTAGCACGCGAATATTGAATTGCAACTGCGACAGTTCGCGGTGGATATACAGGCTGCTGTCATCCAGGTTATGGATCACTACAGGCGCCGGAGCGACCGGCGCAGGAGCTTCGGTGACAGGGGGTTCCACGGCTACAACCTCGTCGACGACCGGCTGGGCGTCTGGCAATTCTGGGTTACTGAGTCCTTCGGTGTTCATTGCATAGTCCCGGAGGGGCTATTGCCCCTGCTTTATTAGTTCTGCCGCACGCACGGCAAAGTAAGTCAGGATGCCATCGGCACCCGCACGTTTGAAGGCAGTTAGCGACTCGAGAATCACTGCCTCACTCAACCAACCATTCTGTATAGCCGCCATATGCATGGCGTACTCGCCGCTGACCTGATAGACAAAGGTCGGCACTTTGAATTCCGCTTTGACCCGGCAAAGGATGTCCAGATAGGGCATGCCCGGCTTGACCATCACCATGTCCGCGCCTTCAGCCAGGTCAGCGGCCACTTCGTGCAACGCCTCATCGCTATTGGCCGGGTCCATCTGGTAGCTGGCCTTATTTGCCTTGCCCAGATTAGCTGCCGAACCCACCGCATCGCGGAATGGGCCGTAGTAGGCGCTGGCGTACTTGGCCGAGTAGGCCATGATGCGCACATTGCTGTGATCGGCCAGTTCCAGCGCCTCGCGAATCGCCTGTATGCGACCATCCATCATGTCCGACGGTGCAACCACCTGGGCACCGGCGTCAGCATGTGACAGCGCCTGTTTGACCAGCGCATCAACGGTGATGTCGTTCTGCACATAACCATCGGCGTCGAGGATGCCGTCCTGGCCATGGGTGGTGAACGGGTCCAGCGCCACATCGCTGATCACGCCCAGCTCGGGGAATTTCGCACGCAAGGCACGAATCGCCCGCTGGGCAATGCCATCAGGGTTCCAGGCTTCTTCGCCGAGCAGGGATTTCTTCTCCAGCGGCGTCACCGGGAACAGCGCCAATGCTGGAATACCCAAGGCCACCCAGTGCTCGGCTTCCTTGAGCAGCAGGTCGATGGACAAACGCTCAACACCCGGCATCGAGGTAATCGCTTCGCGGCGATTTTCGCCATCAAGGACGAACACCGGCAGAATCAGGTCATCCACACTCAGGCGGTTTTCCCGCACCAAACGGCGGGAAAAATCATCACGACGGTTACGACGCAGGCGAGTGGCGGGGAACAAGCGATTGGCTGGGGTAAAACTCACGGCGGACTCCGAAGCCCGTAATCACGGGCGAGTGTGACAGTTATAAGCGGACATTATGACCAATGTATGACAGCGCACGACAGCGCTGCGACCGCGTGCCGCAAGCACATCCAACATAGCGCCGTGACTATTACGGGAATATGTTGGAAACACTAGGGAGAAAACACGTTCTAGCACCTGAAAAGCGGGCGGCAGCATGCAGCTGACCAGCGCGGTAAATCTGAGGAGCAAAACCAAGCCGGCGTATAGGTTGGCGACAGCAACATCCTATCGGCAGATGCACCACCCGATGTTTAGCACAACAGGGCCACCACACAACAGCGCCTGAGCAGATTATTGAATAAGCAGCGGATTATGCTCACGCGGCGTGCACAACAGCCCTGCCAAGCTGAGCACGCTGTAGCTCAGCAGCAATCCCCAAAGCAGCGGCTGAGGCACCAGCCAGCCCAATTGCACGGCTAGCCAGGCAAATGGCAGGTTCAGCAGCACACGCAGTAGTTCCATACGCTTGGCGCTTGGCCGGTTCTCCAGCAACACACCGATCACATACAAACCAAAGGCCATCCAGGCCACGCCCAACAGCATCTGCGCCAGACTCAACTCAGCGCCCATACCCAGCAGCAGAGTCCCGCCCACAACGTAAAGGCTGAACTGCGCACCGGCATAGACTTTCTGCAGCAGGCTCAACGGCACGTCGAATTTGACGAAGTGGCTGAGGTCCGGCTTGCTCTGCGGGTATTTCGCCACCACATCGGCGGGCCGCCAGCCCGTGCGCATAAACCAGATGCGCAGCTTGTCCCACCAGGACTCAGCGCGCACCGCGTCACGCCAGAGCGCTACATAAAACTGTGCATTAGCCCACAGCGGGTTCCAGCTAGCCAGCGGCGTAGTTACGCCGAAAATCACCGGCTCCTCATCTAATTCTTCTTGATAGCTGGCAAAAAAGCGGTCCCACAGAATGAACACGCCGCCGTAATTGCGATCCATATAAACAGCATTCTGCGCATGGTGTACCCGGTGATTAGACGGCGTAATAAACAACCACTCGAACCAACCCAGCTTAGGGATATGTCGGGTATGCACCCAGAACTGGTAAAGCAAATTAAGCGCAGCGACCGTGAGGAACACCAGCGGCGGCACGCCAGCCACAGCCATCGGCAGGTAGAAGATCCAGCCGAAAACAAATCCGGTACTGGTCTGGCGCAGCGCAGTGGACAGGTTGTAGTCCTCACTCTGATGGTGCACCGAATGCGCCGCCCAAAGCACATTGCGCTCGTGGCCCAAGCGGTGATTCCAGTAATAACAAAAGTCGTAAAAGACAAAGGCAAACAGCCAAACCCACAGGCTGCTGGCCGACAGTTCAAACAGCGCCCACTGCTGCCAGGCCAGGGTATAGGTGAGCAGGCCGACGGCCTTGGTCAGCAGGCCCACGGTGGTCGACAACACACCAGCACTGAGACTGTTGATCGCATCAGCGAAACGGTAGGTACTAAACCCACGCCAATGATCTAGCAATAGCTCTAGGGCGATCAGCGCGAAGAAAAACGGTACGGCGTAGAGGATGTAATTCATGGTCTCACCCGTTACATAAGCCGTATCGTTGCATGAGGCTAACGGCTAGGGTCTGTTCCCGTTTCGTTCGCGGCCGCGCCGGAGCCAGTTTTAGCGCGAGGCAAGGCACGAGATGCGAAGTTTAGTGAGCTAAATGAGCCATCGAGAAACGCAGCATCGCGCTAAAACGGGCCCGGCCCTTCGGGT
>NZ_JAYGFK010000002.1:0-124203 GCF_046581935.1 Pseudomonas sp. | reverse complement strand
GAGCCGCGTGGCCGCGAGTGAAACGGCAACAGACCCTAGGTATCTTTGCCTGCGGCTCCCTGGCGGCGATGCAAAGCCTCGTCGCCAGGGAGGGGGAGCTCTCGCGGCTCAGCTTACGCGGAAGCGGTTGACCTGTAGCTGCAGATCGCTGCCCAGGCGAGCGAGATCGACGCTTGCCGCCGACGTCTCTTCTGCCGCTGCCGCCGACTGCTCGGCGATGTCGCGGATGTTGGAAACACTGCGGTTGATCTCTTCGGCCACTGAGCTTTGCTCTTCTGAAGCCGTGGCAATCTGTTGGTTCATCTGTTGGATGCGTGACACCGCTTCGTCGATCATTGTCAGGGCCGTGCCTGCCTGGCGCGCCGCTTCCACCGTATCACCCGCCATGCCACTGCTTTGCGCCATGGCAGTAACGGCGTTTTCGGCACCGTTTTGCAGGGTGGCGACCAGTTGTTCTATCTGTTGTGTGGACTCCTGCGTGCGCCGTGCGAGGGCGCGTACCTCGTCGGCGACCACGGCGAAGCCGCGTCCTGCGTCGCCCGCGCGTGCTGCTTCGATGGCGGCGTTGAGTGCCAGCAGATTGGTCTGCTCGGCAATGCTCTTGATCACATCTAGCACCGTACCGATGTTGGCGCTGTCGCCTTTGAGGCGGCCGATGGCTGCGGCGGAGGACTCGACCGCTTGTGCCAGTTGCTCGATACGGCTGATGGCCTGCTGCACGATGGTGCTGCCCTTGCGCGTTTGGTCCTCGGCGTCTTGAGCTGAGCCGGCAGCTTGTTCAGCGTTACGTGCGACATCCTGTACTGTCGCTGCCATCTGGTTCATGGCCGTGGCTACCTGCTCTGTTTCCATCCGCTGCTCGGTAACCCCGGCACTTGCCTGCTCGGTCACGGCTGACAGTTCTTCAGCGGCTGTAGCAAGTTGCGTGATGCCGTTACTGAGTTGGCCGATCAAGTTGCGCAGGCCTTCGGTCATACGCTGTATGGCCTGCATGAGTTGCCCTATCTCGTCACGTCGCTCAGTGCTGATGTCGGCTGTCAGATCGCCATCGGCAACTTGGCGGGCCACGCCGAGGAGGCGTTGCAGAGGGCCGACGATGGCCTGGGTGATAAACAGTGCGCTAAGAACGCCTAAAACGAAGGCTATTACGGCTGCGGCGATTAGCGTCTGTTTCGCGTGGCTGGAGTCACTTTCCAGTAGCTTGTTTTGAAACGCTAGTGATTGGCCGGAAACGTCCGCAACCTCGCGAGCGCGCTGGGTCATGTCATGTTCTGTTTGGGCAACCTGGCCAACGGCGCTTTTCAGCTGGGCAAAGTGCTCACGATAGTCCGCCAGAAATTGCAGAGCTTGTTCGATGTTGGCGCGTTCTGTTGAGTTATCCAGGGTGCTTAGCAGTTGCTTTCCTTTGTTTTCAAGAGAGGTGAAGTGCTCCTCTAAAAGCTGGGCATATTTGTCATCCTTGCGCAGTAGGAAGTCCTTCTCGCGGCGACGGGCTTCAAGCAGTTCTGTGGATATTTCGTCGGCCAGGTTGGCTTGCGTGAGCAGGCTAATGCTGCTCTCGTCACCTGTTTGCTGGATTTTTTCGACGGCGCGGCGTCTTAGGATTTCTTCTTGCTCGTTAAAGCGCTTGAGTGCTTCACGTGCAGTCTCCTCCATGGCCTGCTGGGCTTTATGGCTGGCATCCATATCCTGACCTAACTGCAAGAGCTCGCTACGGTAGCCGCTGAGGCTCTCTTGTATCTGCCGCATAAAGGCTTGGTTCTCGGGGCGGACCATGTTCTTTTCACTGTCGGCGGCATGGTTTTGAATACCCTCCGAGAGGGTAATGGCCTCTTGCAGGTATTTCTTGTCGTCACGCAATAGGTAGTTTTTTTCCTGTTGCCGTGCACGCGTCAGGCTAGCGTCGATGTCGCTGACACTTCGCAGGGTATTGATGCGCTTCAATGTGGTGTTGAGGCTTTGCTGGCCGATCCAGGCTATCGCCAGGGTAATTATTAGGATCAGGCCAAAGCCAGACAGCAGTTTTTTACGAATGCTTAGGTCAAGAAGGATTTTGGTAAACATAGTTATCGCAACTCCTTGTAATGCCCATTGTGGGGCGTCCGAAGATTGATCGCGGCGACTGCTTGCGTGAGGTGCGCTTTATCAATGGTTATTGCTATGTCGGCCGACAGCGGTAAGCCTTAAGGGGGGCTTTTAATCATCATATATAGATGAATTTAACCGTCGATGGTTTAGAGCATAGCCCGTGATGCGACGTCCGTTGGACATCAGACGTCGCCTCGCTCCGCACCTACTGCGCAGTTCACTCTGGGTGAAGCAGGTGGGGGAATTACATTTGGGAACGTGCCCCGAGTTCGCGAGAGATGGCTTCGGCGCACTGTTGTAGGTTCTCGCGGTAGCGTTCGCGCGCCACCGGGCTGTCCATGATCGCCTCTGGGCCGGAGAGGTTGATGGCGGCTACGACCTCGCCCTGGTGGTTGCGCACGGCGCAGGCGATGGCGGTGGAGTAGTCGGAGCGATGCAAAATCCAGCCGCGCTCGCGGTCGCGTTCAAGTAATTGCTGGAGTTCGGGCAGGGTTTTCGGTGCGGGCGGCGGGTAGTCATCCAGGCGCACGTGCTGATACAGCTGGTCCAGCGCCATGGGCGTCAGGCCGCTGAGTAGCGTGCGGCCCATGGCCGTGCAGTGACAGGGGATGCGCGTGCCGATGGGGATGTTCACCGACAGCCGCTGGGCCGCATACGCGCGGGCGATGTAGAGGCTGTCGGTCTGCTCGCGGATCGACAGGTGGCAGGACAGCGAGGTGCGATCACGCAGCGCATTCAGGTGGGGCATGGCGATGTCCACTAGGTCGCGGCTGGCGAGATAGGCAAAGCCGTCGCAGAGCACCTGCGGGCCGAGCTCGTAGGTGTTCTTGCCTTGCTTACGTAAGTAGCCCATCTCGGTTAGCGTGATCAGGATGCGGTAAATGGCTGAGCCACTGACGCGAAGCTGTTCGGCAATCGCGTTGCTGCTCAGGCTGCGCTGCTGGGCATTGAACATCTGCAGAATGCTCAAGCCGCGCTGCAAGGCCGGCACGCGGTAGTCGCTGTCGCGCTCCAGTTCGTCTTCGTGTGTGCCCATGCTGGCGTCTCCGGCTCTTTGTGGGGTTGGCGATGGCTGCATGCTGGTCGATCCCGGGTTACGCCTGCGGCTAACCCAGGCTACGGGCTGAAGCGTTGCGTAGGGTGGATCCCGCTTCACCGATCCACCGTTGCGCCGGCGTTAAAACGCGTCATCCAGCCTGCGGACTCTTCAAAGCAGGGCGTCGAGCCCCACCGGCTGGCCGGCAAACTCCTCCATCGCATCCAGCAGCGCGCCCCACAGGTAGTGAGCCGAGGCGCGGTCGCAGAGGATGTGCAGGCACGGCAGTTCTGCTTGCGGCAGGTTGGCGATGATCACGTTGATCCGCGCCGCCGAGGTTTGCGCCACGCTGCCGGCCGGGAAGCTCTCGGGGCGTAGGTCGACCCCGCATAGTTTGGCCATCACGGCAGCGCTTTCCTGACCACTGAGCAGCAGCCAGGCGTGGCTGTCCTGACGTGGTAATAGGTAGTTGGCGCTGTCGTCGGGCACCCAGGCGGCCTCATCCTGGCTGATCCGTGCGCCGGCATCGAGCAGGCTGCCGAGTAGCAGGTATTCCGTTTGCGAGAGGCGTAGCACATGCCCGCCATCGGCCTGGCTGACGGCCAGGTTGGCGGCTTTGGGCAACTCATAGCCGTGGGCTTCGAGATAGGCGGCAGCCGCTGCCCCACGAAAACCGACGCGGGCCAGGTTGCTTAGATCAAGCAAGCCACACTGAGCAGCGGTTTGGCGTTCATCGGCGTGGCCATAGGTGGTGACGATGCAGCTGTCGGCAAAGCGGCCGAGTTGGGCGTCATCATGCAGCCGATAGAGCGGGCTGCGTTCACTGAATTGGGCGGCGTGGGTGGTCATGTTCACAACTCCTGACGCTGGGTTTGCGGGTCATAGAAAGGCAGTTTCACCACCGTGGCCTGGACCATTTCACCGCCTTCTACGCGGATGGGCAGGTGCTGGCCGGGCGTCGCTTGATCGACCGCGCAGTAGGCCAGGCCAATGATCTGGCCGAGGGTTTGCGAGTATTCGCATGAGGTGACGTTGCCGCTGATGTCTGCGCCCTTGAGTACCAGATGGCCTTCCAGTGGTTGGCTGCTGGATTTCGGCAGGCTGAAGCCCACCAGTTTGCGTTTGAGTGGCTGTGCCTCAAGGATTTCCACCGAGCGCTTGCCGACGAAGAACGGCTTGCTGCGCGCGATGGCCCAGTTCATGTCGATCTCGGCCGGGCTGGTCATGCCGTCGGTGTCTTGACTGATGATCACGTGGCCTTTTTCCAGGCGCAGCAGGCGCTGGGTTTCCACCCCGAATGGGCGCAGATCAAAGGCTTTGCCGGCCTCCATCAACGCGTCCCACAGGGCCTCGCCATAGCGTGCAGGCACATGGATCTCGTACCCCAGCTCGCCGACAAAACCGACCCGCAGCAGCCGCGCCGGAATCCGCGTGCCCGTCGCCGTGGTGATGCTGCCCTGGCGCACGCCCAGGTAGGGGAAGGCTTCGGCGGACAGATCAACATCCGTGCAGAGGGTTTGCAGCACCTTGCGCGAGTCCGGCCCGGCTAGGTTGACTGCGGCCAAGGCTGCGGTGACGTTGGTGATGTCGACGTCCAGCCGCCATTGCGCGTTCCACTTGAGCATTTGCTGGTACAAACGGTCGACGCCGCTGGTGGTGGCGGTGACGTAGAAGTGCTGGTCGGCAAAGCGCGCACAGACGCCATCGTCGATCACTACGCCATGCTCGTTGGTCATCAGCGCGTAGCGAGAACGGCCCACGGGCTGTTTGGCGAAGGCGAAGGTGTACATGCGGTTGAGCAGTTCGGCGGCATCCGGGCCACGTACATCAAGGCCGCCGAGCGTGGATACATCGATCAGGCCGACCTTCTCGCGCACATGCCGCGCCTCGGCCTGCATGCAGGCGTCGCGCTGATCCGCCGGGCCGTAGTAAGCCGGGCGTTGCCAGGCGCCTGCCGGCATCATTTTTGCGCCCAGCTCCACATGGCGCTGGTGCATGGCGGTTTGCCGATAAGGGTCGAAACCGCGTCCGGCAATATGTGCGAGTTTTTCCGCGACAAAGGGTGGCCGTGCCGTGGTGACCCCGGTTTCGCTGACGTTGCGGCCAGTGGCTTTGGCCACCAAACGCGCCGTCGGCAATGCCGAATGGCGACCCTGCGACGGCCCCATGCCCACGGTGGAAAAGCGTTTGACCAGTTGCACGTCGCGGTAGCCGTGACGAGTGGCGTTGACGATATCGCGCACTTGCAGGTCTTCGTCGAAGTCGACGAAATCCTTACCTTTGGGGTGCGGGAAAATCGGCCAGGGGAAGTTGACCGGGGCTTCCACGCTGTAGCTGGCGCTGCTGGCGCTGTGCTCCAGGCCCAAGGCGGCAATGGCGCGCTGGGCGATTTGCGCGCCTTCGCGCAGTACGTTGTCGAGGGCGTGGCGACCGTTCACCGAACCCGCCACATGCAGGCCTGCTGGCAACCCGCTGAGGTTGAACGCGGCGGCGGCATCGTCATACGCGAGTTTGCCGCCGGCCTGGCAGAGCAATTGGTAGACCGGCATATAGCCTGCCGACATGCACAGCAGGTCGCAGTCGATGCGCAGGCTGTCCGTCGCCACTTCGCCCTCGGCGACAATCCGCCGTATATCCACGGCCTCGACGTGCCGGCCGCCGATGGCTTCGTACACGGTGCTGGCGAGCTGGCAGGTGATGCCACGGGTTTGCAGGGTGGTGAGCAGCGTGCCGTCAGCTGGCTGCGCACGCATGTCGACCAGCGCGGCGACTTCTACGCCGGCGTCCAGCAGGTCGAGGGCGGCCAGGTAGCCGTCGTCGTTGCCGGTCAGCACCACGGCGCGCTGGCCGGGTTTGACCGCATACAGCTTGAGCAAGCGTTGGGCGGCGCTGGTCAGCATCACGCCAGGCAGGTCATTGTTGCGAAACACCACCGGCTGGTCGAAGGCCCCGGAGGCGACGATGCATTGCCGGGCGCGAACCTTGTACAGCCGATTGCCCTGGATCACCGGTAGGAAATGGTCGGTAAACCAGGCGTTGCAGGTGGCGTCTTTGAGAATACGAATGTTCGCGTGGTCTTCCACGGCAGCGAGCAATTCGCTGCGCAACTCCGCCGCCCGCAGGCCATCGATATCGAAGCGCGCCCAGGCCAGTGAACCGCCGAGATAAGCCGCTTGCTCGATCAGCAGCACCTTGGCCCCGGCATTGGCGGCGTTCAGCGCGGCGCTCAAACCGGCCGGGCCAGCACCGATTACGGCCAGGTCGGTGAACAGAAAGGCCTTGTCGTGGTACTGCGGCTGAAACTTCAGGTTGAGCACGCCCAGCCCGGCCTTTTTGCGGATCAGCGGCTCCCAGACCTTCCACATGCCCTTGGGTTTGAAGAACGAGCGGTAGTAGAAGCCGACTGGCATGAACTTCGAGAAGTGCCCGAGCACCGCGTCGCGGTCTTTCTCCAGGCTGCCGGCGTAGTTCTGTCCGGTGACGACTTGGCCACTGCTCAGGGTTTGCATGTCGGCCAGCACGTTAGGCTCGTCAGGCAGTTGCACCAGGGTGTTGGCATCTTGCCCGGCCATGCTCAGTGGGCCGCGTGGGCGGTGATATTTGAATGAGCGCGAGAGCAGCCAGCGGCCGTTGGCCAGCAAGGCGCTGGCGATGCTGTCGCCACTCAGACCCTGCAAGGAGGTGCCATCGAAATCGAAATTCAGCGGGCTATTGCGGTCGATCAACAAGCCGAATGGAGCCGGCAGGCGCTTGGCGGTGCTCATACGACCACTCCCTTGGGTTGTTCTGTGACGTTGAAGTCGACACGCTGGGTGAAGATTTCCTTCGGGTCGAAGGTGCGCAGAATGTCGTCGCTGACGGTGTGGCGTTCCGCCAGGAACCAATAGCTGGAGGCGTTATGCATCCACCATTCGATGACCACGCCAGCGCGGTTTTCGCTGTTGAACACGTAGTCCGCCCAGTCGGCGTCGCTGCAAGTGGCCGCATCGGGCATAGGCTTGAATTCGCCGCCATAGGTGAATTCGCTGATGTTGCGCGGGCCGTTCAGGGGGCAAGGCATGATTTTCATGGTGCGACGAACCTCAGTGACTGGCTGCGGTGGCGCCCATCTCGTTGACCTGTTGGAAGGTCGAGAAGCGCTCTAGAGCAAAAGGTTTGATCAGATCTGGCGTGCGTCCGCCGCTGGCTACCAGTTCGGCCATGGTCCAGCCGCAGATCGGTGTGGCTTTGAAGCCCCAGGTACCCCAGCCGGCGTCGAGGTAATAGTTGTCCAGGGGCGAGTGGCCCATGATCGGGCTGTAGTCCGGGGTCATGTCGGTGGTGCCGGCCCATTGGCGCATCAGCTTGGCGTTGGCCATAAACGGGAACATCTCGATGGCAGCCGCCAGCAGGCTTTCCTTGAGCTCCAGAGTCGAGCGGGTGTTGTACAGCGGGTAGGGGTCTGAGCCACCACCGAAGACGATCTCGCCACGACTGGTTTGCTGCACATAACAATGTAGCGCGCTGGAACTCACCAGCGGGTCGAGGAAGGGTTTGAATGGCTGAGTGACCATGGCCTGCAGCGGATAGCTGTGAATCGGTGCGCGGATGCCCAGCTTGCCCATCAACAGGGAACTGGCACCGGCGACGGCCTGCACCACGCAGCCGCATTGGATGGTGCCGCGATTGGTTTTTACCGCGCTGACCTTGCCGTTTTCCACGACGAAGTCCTGTACCTCAGTGAGCTGGTGGATTTCCACACCGCGCTTGGCCGCTTGCTTGGCATAGCCCCAGGCGACAGCGTCGTGGCGCGCGGTGGCACCGTCGATGTGCCACAGCCCGGCCAGTACCGGCAGGTGGCCGGGGTCGAGGTTCAGGCTTGGCACCAGTTCGCGGATTTGCTGACGGTCGAGCATCTCGGTACGCCCGCCGAAGTGCTTGTTCACCTCGGCGCGCTGACGGAAGGCGCGCACCGTGGCGTCGGTGTGGGCCAGGGTCAGTTGGCCGCGCTCGGAGTACATGATGTTGAAGTCGAACTCATTCGATAGTTCTTTGAACATCCGCACCGATTCGGCATAGAAACGCACGCCTTCGCTGGTCAGGTAGTTGGAGCGAATCACCGCGGTGTTGCGCGCCGTGTTGCCGCCGCCCAGGTAGGATTTCTCCAGTACCGCGATGTTGCTGATGCCGTGGTATTTGGCAAGGTAGTAGGCCGTGGCCAGGCCATGGCCGCCGCCGCCGATGATGACCACGTCATAGGATGATTTGAGTTCCTTGGGTGCCGGCAGATCGACGTCTACCGGGTACTCCGAGGACAGGCCGTATTTGAGCAGGGCAAAGGGCATTAGTAAGACTCCCGATGAGCCGTCAGACCATGTTGTTGGCGCGCGGCGGTGACGGTGTTGTGCATCAGCATGGCGATGGTCATTGGCCCGACGCCGCCGGGCACTGGGGTGATGGCCGAAGCAATTGGCAGCACGGCATCGAAATCGACGTCACCGACCAGGCGCGAGCGGCCGCCTTCGGTAATGCGGTTGATGCCGACATCGATCACCACTGCGCCGGGCTTGATCCACTCAGCGTCGATCATGCGTGGGCGACCGACTGCGGCGATGACGATGTCGGCCTGGCCGCAGAGCTTCTGCGGTTTACTGCTGCGCGAATGCAGCACGGTTACCGTGCAGTCGGCGGCCAGCAGCAAAGCGGCCATCGGTTTGCCGACGATATTCGAGCGGCCGATCACCACGGCATGTTTGCCGCGCAAATCGTCGATGGTGTTGCGCAGCAGGCGCATGCAACCTGCCGGGGTGCAGGGCGTCAGCACCGCACGGCCTTGGCTGAGGCCGCCAACGTTCTCGCTGTGGAAGCCGTCGACATCCTTGGCCGGGTCGATGGCTTGCAGAATGCGGTTTTCGTCGATGTGCGCCGGCAGCGGTAGTTGCACCAGAATGCCATTCACCGTCGGGTCGTCATTCAGTGTGCTAATCACTTCGAGAACTTCTTCAGCGCTGGCCTCGACGGAGAGCCGGTATTCCAACGAGCGAATCCCTACTTCGCCAGCGCGCAGCACTTTATTGCGCACGTAAACATGGCTGGCTGGATCTTCGCCGACCAGCACCACGGCCAGCGCCGGTTCAATGCCCTGGGCCTTGAGGTAGTCGACATCCGCCGCCACCTCGGCCAGCACCTCGGCGGCGATCGCTTTGCCGTCGATCAGCGTGGCGCTCATCGGAAGATCACCGTCTTGTCGTGGTTGAGGAATACGCGGTGCTCCAGGTGGTATTTGACCGCCTTGGACAGGGCCACGGTTTCGGTGTCACGGCCTACGGCAACCAGAGCTTCCGGGGTGTAGTTGTGGTCTACACGCTGCACTTCCTGCTCGATGATCGGGCCTTCGTCGAGGTCGCTGGTGACGTAGTGAGCGGTGGCACCGATCAGCTTCACGCCACGGTCAAAGGCTTGGTGATAGGGCTTAGCACCCTTGAAGCCCGGCAGGAACGAGTGGTGAATGTTGATCGCGCGGCCAGACAACTGCTTGCACAGATCGTCGGAGAGAATCTGCATGTAGCGCGCCAGCACCACCAGCTCGGTTTGCGTATCGTCGACGATCTTCAGCAACTCGGCTTCCTGCTGGGCTTTGCTGTCCTTGGTCACCGGCAGGTAGATAAAGCGAATGCCTTCACGCTCGGCCATCGGTCGCAGGTCGAGGTGGTTGGAGACGATGGCGGTGATCTGCATCTGCAACTCGCCCTTCTGGTGGCGATAGAGCAGGTCGGACAGGCAGTGGTCGTACTTGCTCACCATCAGCAGCACGCGAACTGGCACATCGGTGTCGTACAGCTCCCAGGTCATGGCGAAGTCTTTGGCGACGTCAACAAAACCATCCTTGATCGGCGTGAGGTCGTCGGCGATACCGGCGTTGAAGCGAAAGACTGCACGCATAAAGAAGGTGCCGCTGCTTTCATCATCGAACTGCGACATCTCGCTGATATAGCAACCTTGATCGGCGAGAAAGGACGTTACGGCGGCGACGATACCGGAGGTGGCGGGGCAACTGATCTTGATCACGTACTGGTGCTTGGCGTGTTGCATATCGAGTCCTCTGCTGGTGCGGCGGCAGAATTTCTTCATGGATAAATGAGTTGTTCGTCTGTGAATAAAAATTACCCTGACGAATCTATTTTTCGTGGTGGTGAATTTTATAAGTGAATAGGTGTGACGTGTCCATGCCTGATAGGAATTTTTTTATCTCGTGGGGAAAGTTATGACGAGTGGTCATATGGCCAGGCTGGGCACTGAGTTTTGTCTAGGTAGCGTCCAGGCAGCAGCCCGCGAGAGGGCCGCGAGACGCAAGCGCGAAGTGCTTACGAATAGGCGGTGGTGGGCACTGCCAATACGCCGGCGATTTGCTGTTGGATTGCCGCGAATCGCTTGGTGCTGCGCATATCGGGCTAATGCGCAGGGTTCACCGTGCTACTGCTATTTACAGCCGCGAGTAGGCAAACGGGCTAGGGTCGACCAGTGGTTGGCTGCCGTCGATCAGGTCCGCCAGCAGATGTCCGGCACCGGGCGCGATACCGAAACCGTGGCCGGAATAGCCCGTGGAAAGGTACAGGCCAGGTAGCGACTCGACCGGGCCAATGACCGGGATGGCGTCCGGGGTTACGTCCATAACCCCGGCCCAGCTCTGCTCGATACGCATATCGCGGAAGAACGGGAAGGCCTTGATCAGCGCCGCTTGGGCTTCGGCCAGAATCGCCGTTGAGGGCTGCGGGTCCAGCACGCGGCAGTGCTCGAAGGGGCTGGCACTGTCCATTGGCCAATGCCGTGGCTGGCGCAGTTCGTCGATAAAGCGTTGGTCCAGGCGCAGGCGTACTTCACTAAATTGCTTGCTCAGCGCCGGGAGGAAGTCGCGCAGGTAGCGAAAACTGTCCGGGGTGATCGGTGCCAGGTTGCCGTTGCGCTGGGCGATGCTGTAGCCGCCATCCTGACGTTTGCGAAACGCGTAGCGGCTGGCGCCGACCGCCAGCTCCGGGCCGCCGGGCATGGGCGCGGTCCGCAGCACCGAGGCGACAACCTTTAATTGCGGCAGACGCAAACCGAGGTTGGCGCAGAGCAGCGTCGACCATGCTCCGCCGGCCAGAACCACCTGCGAACTGCGCAGCAAGCCGCGCTCGGTGTACAGGCCGCGCACCTGTCCGGCCTCAATATCCAGCCCGCGCACAGCGCAGCCGGTGACGATGGTCGCGCCCAAACGTTGCGCCGCCCTGGCAATTATCGCGCTGGCCCGCTGCGGTTCGGCGCGGCCATCACCGGGGCTATACAGCGCTCCGGCCCATTCGCAGGCTGAACTCTGCGGCAGCATGCGCTGCAACTCTGGCTTATCCAGCAAGCGTGCTTGGGCTCCATAGGTGCTGGCGCTGGCCAGCCAATCCTGCTGTTGCTGCAACTGCTTGGGCGTTTCGCAGGCATAGATCACGCCGCTGCGCTGAAAGCCCAGGTCCTCGCCGATTTTGTTTTGCCAGCTATCCCACAGGCGCAGGCTGGCCAGCGCCAGGGGGATTTCTGCCACGTCGCGGCCCATGCTGCGGCACCAGCCCCAGTTACGTGATGACTGCTCCGCGCCAATCTCGCCTTTTTCTATCAGGGTTACTGGAATGCCGCGCGAGGCCAGCCAGTACGCTGTACTGACGCCGATGATGCCGCCGCCGATGATGGTGACTTCGCTGCTGGACGGTAGCGGCTGATGGCTATTGAACGGTTCGATGTGTGGGTACATGGCGTGCTCCTTGGCGGTCGCTGTGAGCATGCCGTGAGCAACAAGGTGCGCAATTTGCATCAGCGTCAGCGGTGACTTTTTATTAACAGGTGAGAAATGACTGATGCCCGACGCGGTACCCAAAGCCTTGATCGCGCATTCCAGCTGTTGCGGCAGGTGGCGGCGGCAGGCCGTGACGGGGCGTCACCGGCTGAGCTGTGCCAGGCCTGCGACTGTTCGCCGCCAACGGCCTATCGCCTGCTGCAGTACTTGCGTGAGCAAGGCTTCGTGCGCTCGGCGGTGCAGCGCGGGCGCTATGTGCTGGGCTATGAGCTGTTCGCCCTGGGCGCACAAGCTGGCAATGCCAGTGCCCTGCGCGAACACGCCCGGCCGGTGTTGTTGCGCTTGGCCCAGCAGTTTGGTGACAGCTTCTTTCTGCTGGTTGCCGACGGCTATCAGGTGCTGTGCCTGGACATGCTGGCCGGTGAGTTGCCGGTGCAGAGTTACAGCGGCGCGGTCGGTGGGCGTATACCAATGGGCCTCGGTCAGGCGTCGCAGGTGCTCTTGGCTTGGCTGGGGCGCGCTGAGCGCAACGAGATTCTTGCGCATAACGCGGCCACCCTGCGGCTGGACTACGGCCTTGATAGCGAGCAGATCGCCGCCAGCCTCAATAGTGTGCGTCGGCTCGGTTTCGCCAGCGGCTTGGTGGATAAACGTTTGCCGGGCTACACCGGCCTGGCTGTGCCGATCCTTGATGGTGCTGGGCACCCGCTGGGGGCACTCAGTTGTGCGCTGGCCCGACCACGGATGACCGAGGCCAGGCGTCAGGCCTTGGCCAAAGCCATGCAGGACGCGGCGCAGCGCTTGGCGGGTAAGTTGGCGGCATGGTGATCGCGGTGTTTGCTTCAGGGCGGCCGTCTTACTTAAAAAATTGACTGGGGGTCATCCCGAACTGCTTCTTAAACATGGTGCTAAATGCACTGGGGCTTTCGTAGCCCAATTGC
This sequence comes from Pseudomonas sp., assembly GCF_046581935.1. Lineage (GTDB taxonomy): Bacteria > Pseudomonadota > Gammaproteobacteria > Pseudomonadales > Pseudomonadaceae > Aquipseudomonas. Next base: position 111,338 of record NZ_JAYGFK010000002.1, on the reverse strand, counting down.
CCGGCCACATCGATGATCTTCTCTCCGACGGCGATGCGCTCCAGTGCCAGCAACAGGCGGGCTTGCTGACGCCACTGGCCGAAGGTCATGCCGGTGCCATTTTGGAACAGGCGTTGGATGGTTTTTTCGTCGAGGTGCAGGCGCGCGCTCCAGTCGGCCAGGGTTGAGCCGTCGCCCGGGTCTTGCTGTAAGGTGCTGCAGATGGCGTGGATGCGTGGGTCGGCGGGCTGCGGCAGGTGCAACGGCAAGGCCGGGAGGATCTTCAGCTCGTCCAGAATCAGGTTCATCACTCTGGCTTCGCGGGAGTTCTCGGCATAGGGTTCGCTGATTGCCACGCAGGCTTTGATCAGCTCGCTAAGCAGCGGAGAAATACTCACGGCTTTGGGCTCGCTGGGTAGCTCCAGTTCAACGTCTGGGCGCACGTACACGCTGCGCATTTGTACCGGGCCGACACAACGCACGGCGTGAACCTGGCCACTGGGCATCCAGATGCCACGGCTGGGCGGAACGGTCCATTGGCTGAACGCCGCGTTGACCACCATCACGCCTTGAATGGCGTAGATCAACTGATGCTTGTTATGGCAGTGGGGCTCAACGCTGTGGTTTTCGGGATAGTCCGCCGCTTTACCACTGACCAGCCAGTTGCCGTTATTGATCGCCGTTAACGATTCACTTAGCTGCATGTTGCTTTCGCCCTTTTTGCGATGGTTGTTGCCCGAATTTCGCGAGACAGGCAGTTTCACGAAAACTTAGGATAGCCGCGAACGCTGAATTCCAGCAGCGCGTTCTGCTGGAGTCGCGTCTGTCGCTCACGATTTCTGTCTGGAAGATCGAACATGTCCCTCAGTACCACTGCTTCGCCCTCGACTTCAGCGTCGCCGTCGATAGCCAATCAAGCCAGCCCCTTGGTGATGCGCGTGATTGGTGCCTGCGCGTTGGCGCACCTGATCAACGACCTGATCCAGGCTGTGCTGCCGTCAATTTATCCGATGCTCAAGGCTAATTACGGCCTGACCTTCGCCCAGGTCGGCCTGATTACTCTGACCTTCCAGCTGACGGCCTCGCTGCTCCAGCCGTGGGTGGGTTACTACACCGACCGCCATCCCAAGCCTTGGCTGCTGCCGTTGGGTTCGCTGTGCACGCTGATTGGCATTTTGATGCTGGCTTTTGTCGGGAGCTTCCCGGCGATTCTGCTGGCCTCGGCGCTGGTGGGGATTGGCTCATCGACCTTCCATCCAGAGACCTCGCGCATCGCCCGTCTGGCCTCGGGGGGCCGTTTTGGCCTGGCGCAATCGACCTTTCAGGTTGGCGGTAACGCTGGCAGTGCCTTTGGCCCACTGTTGGCGGCGGCCATCGTGATTCCTTACGGCCAGGGCCAGGTTGCCTGGTTCGGGCTGTTCGCGACATTTGCCATCTTCGTGCTTTACGGCCTGAGCCGCTGGTATCGCAACCACCTCAATCTGTTCAAGCTCAAGCAGGGCGGTGTCGCCACTCACGGGTTGTCGAAGCGCCGGGTAACGGCCGCTTTAGTGGTGCTGGCGACTTTGGTGTTTTCCAAATACATCTACATGTCCAGTTTCACCAGCTACTTCACTTTCTACTTGATTGAGAAGTTCCACCTGCCGGTCGCGACCTCGCAGCTGTATCTGTTTTTGTTTCTGGGGGCCGTTGCGGCGGGGACCTTTTTTGGCGGGCCGATTGGCGACAAGATCGGCCGGAAAAAAGTGATCTGGTTTTCCATTCTAGGGGTAGCGCCTTTCACCCTCGCCTTACCCCATGTGGACCTGTTCTGGACCGGCGTGCTGAGCATGGTCATCGGCTTTATCCTCGCCTCGGCCTTCTCTGCCATCGTGGTGTTCGCCCAGGAGCTGGTGCCGGGCAATGTCGGCATGATCGCCGGGGTGTTCTTCGGCTTGATGTTTGGTTTTGGCGGCATTGGTGCGGCGTTTCTCGGCTACCTGGCGGATATCCATGGCATCGAGTATGTGTTCTTCCTGTGCTCGTTCCTGCCGTTGTTAGGCGTGCTGACCGTGTTATTGCCGTCGACCAAAGGGGTTTAATGCGCTAGGGGTGATGACGGCAGCGATAACCGTCAGCCCTTAGCCGGCCAGGCAGTGCTGGCCACTAAGGGCGGGTGTTAGTGCATCGCGGTAAGTGGCTAATGCCACTGTTGCAGTGGGCACGCCAAACGCCGCTCAGCCATTGGCGGTTTAGTCGCGGCCATGAGCAGCATTTGCTGTCAGCAGCGCTTAGATAAACGCCTGCTTCGTCACGCCGCGAGGGAGGCGGTTTTTACCTGGCAGTTGCCCCAGGCGTTGTTGCCACGCGGCGCGAGGGGACAGGGTGGGGGTTGGTTGTTTTATTTCAGCTGTTGCCAGGGCCGCCTTCGCGGCTTTTGCTGCAGCGCGCAGTTCAGCCAGGGTAGGCGTCTTACGTACCGGCTCTGCAGTCCCTTTCTCAACAGTGCGAAGGCAGAGTTTGCATGACACCTGAGTCGCATCCTGAGTGCTGCTCAGGTTCGCACCTACGCGTCCGCATGCAATATTTTCCTGGGCCGTGGAGTAGTGAATTGCCAACGTGTTTTCTCCTGAATTTTCGGGCGCGGGATTCTACACGGTTCGTCTAGCACACGAGCGGATTTGGCATAAACGCAGGCACGATCAGGCAGATGATCTGTTTGCGGCGCAGGTGTTGCGTTGTTAACGCGAGAGGTATTTGACGATGGCTGCAGCTATGCGCGCTGGTGCTTTTATTGCGCGTTGGGTCGCTCATAGCGGTGCTGGATGCGTTGCAGTTCACCGGATTGGCGCAGTTGCTCAAGAGCCTTGGCCCAGGCTGCTACCAGTTGGTCTTCAGAGTCGCGGCTGAAGGCGATGTACAGCGATGAGCGATAGACTTCGAGAGGTACTTGCCGCAGTGCCCCGGGTGCGATGTGTAACCGACGGCTGTAGTAAGCCACCCCCGCATCAGTGTCGCCGATGATGACATCAGTGCGTCCGGCCAGCAGCATGCGATAGAGCTGCTGGCTTTTGGTTGCGCTTTTATCGAGGTTTTTGAAACCCAGTGACTGCAGCATGTCGGGCACCAGGCCGGCATGTCGCGTGGTGATTTTCGGCGCGTGCAGCAGTTGCTCCAGGGATGTTATCCGCAGCGCTGCGTTGGCCAACTGATAAGGGTGGATAGACTCTTCCACAACCGGTCCGACCCATTTGTATAACGGTTCACGCTCTGCGGTGCGGAACATGGAGTACATGATGGTCTTAGGTCGCGTCTGCATTACATAGGTGGCGCGCATGCTGGGTAGCAGCACGATCTCAAAATTATCCCCGGTCTGCGCCATGATGGCCCGGACAATGTCTGTGGTCATGCCCGTGAGCTGACTGTTCTCTTGATAGTTATACGGTGCCCATTCTTCGGTCACGATTTGATACTGCTCGGCCCTGACAACAGTGCCGAACAGCAGGCAGAGCAGCGCTGTAGTAATTGTCGAATGTTTCACGTGTTCTGCCTGGTGGGCTGGGCGTTTGCGGTTTTCGAGGGTGTAGCTGATTCAACGAGCAAAGTAAGCATAGACCTTGTCACGCATCTCGCGTTTGGTGCCGTGCCGTAGCGGCGTTGACGGATAACGCCGTGCTCAGGGGTAACCATAGTGCCTTGATGTCTGAGCGAATACGTCGCGCGGGATTTCCTCATGCTGAGTCAGCAAGCCACATGCCTGGGGATGCCGACTGGATCTATTTCTTTATTTGCCGCGAGCGGTACTGATGGCGTCGTTCGCACTTGCTAAGTGCTAACGGCATTTGGCGCTTCGCGACAAATTGATCGGCGCGCTCTGAACAGCACAGCTCAGCCGGCACCATAGTTCATGATCGATAACAGCCTGATCGGCACTTGCACCAGTTTTTCCGGGCCGTGCGGTACTTCGCCGTCGAAGGTCAGGCTGTCGCCGGCGCGCATTGGGTAGAGCTGGTTGCCGTGGCGATAAACCAGTTCGCCTTCGAGCAGGTGGAGGAACTCGGTGCCCGGGTGGGAGAAGGTCGGGAACTCCTCACTGGCGTCGTCCATGCTCACCATATAGGCCTCGAAGCTTTTCTTCGGCCCACGTGTGTGGTTGAGCAGGCGATAGGTGTGGCCTTTGTCGGTGCCACGGCGCACCACTTCCAGGCCTTCGCCTTCTGGCACCAGCAAGGCACCGCTGCCCTGCTGATCATATTGGCTGAACAACTTGGACATTGGCATGCCAAGCACATCGCACAGGCGGCTGAGGGTGTCGAGGCTAGTGGAAACCTGGGCGTTCTCGATCTTGCTGAGCATGCCCTGACTGATGCCAGCGATGCGCGCGACGTCAGCGATTTTCAGTTCCTGCGCCTGCCGCTGTCGGCGGATTTGCATGCCCAGGTACTGCTCAAGTTTGAGGCGGGGGGAGTTTTCCTTGGATGTAGTCATGCGTGCCTGCATATTGAGAATAAAAAATTCGCACCAGTAATGTGCGTGACGCCTTTCTTCAGTGCATTCCGCTACTGGACTTTCCTCCTATGAAAGCATCTTTCCCGAGAAGATAGAAGAATCCCGGGCCTTTCAGCGGGGGCGACAAGGTTGGCAAGCTGCTTGCATTTCTTTTGGGGAAATTAAAATTCCTGAGCGGAATAAATGGCGGCACAACCGGAGGTCAAAACCCATGTTGCCCAGTGAGACCCAGAAAATTATCGACCAGCATGGCATCAAGTACGTGCTGGCCCAGTTTGTTGATATCCACGGTGCTGCCAAAACCAAGTCGGTGCCGGTGTCCGGTCTGCATACGGTGGCCGAAGAGGGCGCCGGGTTTGCCGGGTTCGCCATTTGGGGAATGGGCATGGAACCCCATGGCCCTGACTTTATGGCGCGTGGAGATCTGTCCACGCTGATGCCGGTGCCTTGGCAGCCGGGTTATGGCCGGGTGGTCTGCGTTGGCCACGTCAATGGCCAGCCGCATCCCTACGACACACGTCATGTGCTGCAACAACAGGTGCAGCGCCTGGCTGATCGTGGCTGGACCTTGAATACCGGTTTGGAGCCAGAGTTCAGCCTGTTTCGCCGTGATGCCGAGGGCAAGTTGTGTGCGGTGGACGGCAGCGACAAGCTGGAAAAACCTTGCTACGACTACAAAGGCCTGTCGCGTTCGCGGGCTTTTTTGGAAAAGCTCACTGAGTCGCTGCAGCCGGTCGGGTTCGATATCTATCAGATCGATCATGAAGATGCCTGCGGCCAGTTCGAGATCAATTACACCTACAGCGATGCGTTGGAGTCGGCGGACCGCTTTACCTTCTTCCGCATGGCGGCCGGCGAGATTGCCAACGACCTTGGCATGATCTGCTCGTTTATGCCCAAGCCTGACCCGCGCCGGGCCGGCAATGGCATGCACTTCCACCTGTCCATCGCCAGCGCCACCAACAAAAACCTGTTCCATGACGCCAGCGACCCCAGCGGTATGGGCTTGTCGAAAATGGCCTATCACTTCCTCGCCGGCCTGCTGGCCCACGGCCCAGCGCTGTGCGCCTTCGCTGCGCCCACGGTGAACTCATACAAACGCTTGGTGGTTGGTCGCTCGCTGTCCGGGGCAACCTGGGCTCCGGCCTTTATCGCTTACGGCGACAACAACCGTTCGGCGATGTTGCGCATCCCTTATGGGCGTATCGAGTTCCGCCTGCCGGACGCCGGTTGCAACCCCTACCTGGTCAGTGCCGCGATCATCGCCGCCGGCCTTGACGGCATCGACCGTCAGCTCGACGCGGGCGCGGCCTGCAACGAAAACCTCTACAGCCTGAGCCTGGAAGAGATCGCCGCACGCGGCATCGAGACCCTGCCGCAATCGCTCAAGGAAGCCTGCGACGCGCTCGACGCCGACCCATTGTTCCGCGAGGTACTGGGCCAGGAAGTCGTCGGCGAGTTCGTCAAGCTCAAGCGCATGGAATGGGTCGAGTACAGCCGCCACGTTTCCGACTGGGAAATCGAGCGTTACACCGAATTTTTCTAGCCGATTGCCCACTGCGTTGGGCAATTGCATCAGCCATTGACAGCGCTCCAGAGGGGCGGCAATGAGGATACGTTTATGTGTGGAATCGTAGGGCTGTATTTGAAGAACTCGGCGCTGGAGTCGCAGCTCGGGGCCTTGTTTGAACCGATGCTGCTGGCCATGACTGACCGTGGCCCGGACAGTGCCGGCTTCGCCATTTATGGTGATGAGGTCAAGGATGGTTGGATCAAGCTGACGCTGCAGAGCACTGACGCCGGCTATGACTTCAAGGCGCTGATGGGCGCGCTGGAAGGGCGTCTAGGTTGCTCTCTGGATTGGTTTCAAAACGCCAGCGCCGCGGTGCTTAAAACCAACGCTGAAGAGGGCGCAATCCGCGCTGCGCTAGCCGAACTGGCACCGGCTGTACGGGTAATGAGCGTCGGCCAAAGCATTGAAATTCTCAAAGGCATGGGCCTGCCCAAGGATATTTCCGAGCGGTTTTCGCTGGCCAAGATGAAGGGTAGCCACATCATCGGTCACACCCGCATGGCCACGGAAAGCGCGGTAACCATGGAAGGCAGTCACCCGTTCTCCACCGGCCAGGACCTGTGCCTGGTGCACAACGGCTCGCTGTCCAATCACTTCCGCCTGCGTCAGGAACTGCGTCGCCACGGCATTGAGTTCGAGACCGACAACGACACCGAAGTGGCGGCTGGTTATCTGACCTGGCGCTTGCGTGAAGGCGACTCGCTGAAACAAGCCCTGGATCATTCGCTGGAAGACCTCGACGGCTTCTTCACCTTCGCCATTGGTACGCGTGATGGCTTTGCGGTGATCCGTGACCCAATCGCCTGCAAGCCGGCGATCCTTGCGGAGACGGACGACTACGTGGCCATGGCTTCGGAATACCAGGCCCTTGCCGGTCTGCCAGGCATTGATAAAGCCAAGGTATGGGAGCCAGAGCCGGCCACCATGTACATCTGGGAACGCAGCGCTTGAGCCCACTTGGAGCCGCTGCGTAAGGTCGCGGCGATCCTCTGGCTGACTGACTTTTGGAGACGAATTAATGAAGACCATCGACCTTTCCAGTGCCACCGTGCGCGATCTCAACCAGGCGCTGCATGACCAGGCTAAACAGCTTGAGGAGCGCGAGTGGCGGGTGACCAACAGCGGCGGTAAGCACAACCTCGCCGTTGGCTTGAACGAGGCTTTGAGCATCGATGTTGAGGGGCATGCCGGTTACTACTGCGCGGGCATGAATCAGAAGGCCTGCATCACCGTACATGGCAACGTCGGCGTAGGCGTGGCGGAAAATATGATGTCGGGCGTGGTACGCGTCACAGGCAGCGCCTCGCAGGCGGCCGGTGCTACCGCGCATGGCGGCCTGCTGGTTATTGAGGGTGATGCGGGCGCGCGTTGCGGGATTTCCATGAAGGGCATCGACATTGTGGTGGGCGGCAATATCGGCCACATGAGCTGCTTTATGGGCCAGGCCGGGCGTTTGGTGGTGTGCGGTGACGCTGGCGATGCGCTGGGTGATTCGCTCTATGAAACGCGGATTTACGTCAAAGGCACGGTCAAGTCGCTGGGCTCTGACTGCATCGCCAAAGAGATGCGTGCCGAGCACCTGGAAGAGCTGAAAGAGCTGCTTAATCGTGCCGGCTTCAACGAAGACCCAGCCAGCTTCAAACGCTATGGCTCGGCCCGCGAACTCTACAACTTCGAGGTCGACAACGCCTCGGCGTACTGATTGCGCATTTTGTTGTGGAGGCGGTCAGGCCAAGCGTGTGCCGCCGCGTCCACCGACCCCGTTCAAAGGAGCCTTTTTATGAGTAACGAATACCCTCCGGTGCTGCGCGAGTCCGCCACCTTCGACCGTCTGACCATTCAGGAAATCCAGCGTGCCGCCGAAACCGGCATCTACGACATTCGTGGCGGTGGTACTAAACGCAAAGTGCCGCACTTCGACGACCTGCTGCTGCTCGGCGCCTCCATGTCGCGCTACCCGCTGGAGGGCTATCGCGAGAAGTGCGGCACTGACGTGATCCTCGGTAACCGCTTCGCGAAAAAACCGATCCACCTGAAGATCCCGGTGACCATTGCCGGTATGAGCTTCGGTGCGTTGTCCGCCCAGGCCAAGGAAGCTCTCGGCCGTGGCGCGACCATTGCCGGTACTAGCACCACTACCGGCGATGGCGGTATGACCCCGGAAGAGCGCGGTCAGTCGCAGCATTTGGTGTACCAGTACCTGCCATCACGCTACGGCATGAACCCGGACGATCTGCGCAAGGCCGATGCCATCGAGATCGTTCTCGGCCAGGGCGCCAAACCCGGCGGCGGCGGCATGCTGTTGGGCATGAAAGTGACCGAGCGGGTTGCCGGTATGCGTACGCTGCCGATTGGCGTCGACCAGCGCAGTGCCTGCCGCCATCCCGACTGGACTGGCCCGGACGACCTGGCGATCAAGATTGCCGAGCTGCGCGAAATCACCGACTGGGAAAAACCCATCTACGTGAAAATCGGTGCCAGCCGTCCGTACTACGACGTCAAACTGGCGGTGAAGGCCGGTGCCGACGTGATCGTCCTCGATGGAATGCAAGGCGGCACGGCAGCCACCCAGGAAGTGTTTATCGAGCACGTCGGCATCCCGATTCTCTCGGCCATCCCGCAAGCGGTGCAGGCCCTGCAGGAGATGGACATGCACCGTAAGGTGCAGCTGATTGTCTCCGGTGGTATTCGCACCGGTGCTGACGTCGCCAAGGCCATGGCCATGGGCGCTGACGCCGTGGCCATTGGCACCGCCGCGCTGATCGCCCTGGGCGACAATCATCCGAGCCTGGATGAAGAACTGAAAAAAATCGGCTCTGCCGCTGGCTTCTACGACGACTGGCAGAACGGCCGCGACCCTGCCGGCATCACCACCCAAGACCCGGAACTGGCCAAGCGCCTCGACCCCGTCGCCGGTGGCCGGCGTTTGGCCAATTACCTGCGCGTGCTGGTGCTAGAAGCGCAAACCATGGCCCGCGCCTGCGGTAAATCCCACCTACACAACCTTGACCCTGAGGACCTGGTCGCCCTCACCGTCGAAGCCGCCGCCATGGCCCGTGTGCCATTGGCCGGCACCAACTGGGTGCCAGGACAGCAGTACTAGGCTGCTCGCGGGTAAAAAAGGGCCGCAACGCTTGACGTTGCGGCCCTTTTTTGTGCTCGGGGTTTGGCAACGACCTTCTAGGTCGGCCTACCGTTGAGCACGCGACTCGGGTGGGGGAGGTTGCAGCTGGAGAAGGTCATTTCATTTATTAAATCTGGCCGGCGGGTTAGATCGTTTACCAATATTAGGCAGCTTTTTCAGGGCCTACATTTTTATGCACTCTAAAGATCTCGTTCAGCACAGATGCCGACTTTTACCCTTGTTTTTTGTATGGTTGTAAATCCATTTGAGGATGTTTAGTGTCTCAGGAGATTGCGAGATTTTGTGAAGTGACTCACATTTTCAGTGACTGTATGAGTTCTTCGAAAGTCTGATCCCTCTCGGCGGCCTTTGTTGTGGCAAGTCACTACGGGCATTGATACCTCGCTAACAGGAACCCCCATGCCCCTTTCTGCATCCAACGATCATTTCCGGCTTGTTGTGGACGCCGCGCCTACGGGCATCGTTATGGTTGATCCGCATGGCACCATTGTGCTGGTGAATCGACACTTGCTTGGGCTGTTTGGCTATGCGGAAGCAGAACTTCTAGGGCAACCGATTGAGTTGTTATTACCCCAGTCCGTCCGTGCAACCCATCCCGGCAAAGTTCGCGCTTTTTTCAATAATCCCTCTGTGCGTTCTATGGGGGCCGGGCGAGACTTGTATGCGACCCGTAGGGATGGCGAAGAATTCCCGGTAGAGATTGGCCTGACCCCGGTGGACACTGAGGATGGCCCGCATGTGCTCGCCACCATTGTTGATATCACTGAGCGAAAGACTGCCGAGAAGCAAATTGCACGTAGCCGTGATCAGTTCAATGCTGTTGTGGAGGCTTCTCCCACGGGCATTGTGATGGTCGATGAGAATGCCCGTATCACGTTGGTCAATTACAAAATTGAAAGCCTGTTTGGGTATTCGCGCCATGACCTTATCGGACAGCCAATTGAAGTATTGCTGCCCGCGCGAATGCGCTTTGGACACCCAGAGAAAGTGAGGAGTTTTTTCACCAATCCCACCAGCAGAGCCATGGGCGCAGGGCGCGACCTTTATGCTGCCCGTTTTGATGGGACTGAGTTTCCAGTTGAGATTGGTCTGAACCCGATTGATTTGTTCGATGGTCGACAGGTCATGGCCACTATTGTTGATATCACCGAGCGTAAAAAAGTTGAGCTCAAGCTGCTGAGTGCCAACGAGGGGCTTGAGCAGTTTGTTTATGTTGCCTCGCATGACCTACGCTCGCCTCTACGCGGCATTGCCGATCTGCTGGAGTGGATCAAAGAGGATATTCAAGAGACTCCCAACGAGAAGGCGGTGAAAAATATTGAGCGTGCACAACTGCGCGTAGAGCGGCTCGAATATTTGATTGCTGATTTATTGAAATATGCTCGTGCGGGCTCGGCAGATGCGGAAATTTCACGCATTGATGTACGAGATCTAGTTGCACGGATATTTGAGCTGCAGCCTTTACCGGCAGGTTTTGACGTCAAATTAAATATTGAACCTTTGATCATGCATGCGGCACGTACGCCTATTGATACGGTGCTGCGCAACCTGATAGCTAACGCGGTGAAGCATCATGATCGCAATGAGGGGATGTTGACTGTCGGCGTGTGTGACAAAGGAAAGTTTATTGAATTTTCGGTTGGTGATGACGGCCCTGGCATTCCTGAGCATGCGCAACAACGTATCTTCAAGTTATTTCAGACTGCGTCGTCGAGTGAACGACAAGGTTCCGGGGTAGGTTTGGCCGTCTCCAAGCGTTTAACGGAAGCGCACGGCGGCTGGATTACTGTTGAGTCTAAGACTGGGCTGCGTGGAGCCACATTCCGTGTGAGCTGGCCCAATACTCAGCCTGGTAAACAAGGAGACTAACTGTGCCGCAGAGACATAAAAATGGATTCTCAATTCTATTAATTGAAGATGATGATGTTGCCGCTGAAGCAGCGATGCGCAACTTAAGAAAGAATGGCCTCGATTACCCGCTTTATACGGCTGCCAATGGGGCCGAAGGCTTAGATGCGCTGCGCGGTATTGGCCCGCACGGGGTGTTGCCTAAGGCCACCATCGTATTGCTGGACCTTAATATGCCCGTTATGGACGGTTTTGAGTTTCTCGAAGCCCTGCGGGCCGACCCCATACTTCGTTCCACAGTCGTATTTGTGCTGACAACTTCTGATGCTGATCAAGACCGCACAAGGGCTTATCACAGTTGTATTGCCGGCTACATGGTGAAAACCGCCTTGGGCAGCCAACTTTCCAATCTTGCCAATCTGCTGAAGTCCTATGATGCCGCCATTACACTCGCTTGATGCCGCTGCAGAAAAAACAGCGATGCGCTTGTTGGTAGTTGATGATGATGATGTCGACCGCGAGCGTATTTGCCGTGTCTTAGCAAAGAGTTGTGTCGCGTGTACGGTGACGGAATCTGCGACGCTGGGGGATGCGCGGGCTCTTCTGGCCGCGAATGATTTTGACTGTATTTTTTTGGATTACCACATCGGCGGTAGTACCGGCACTGAACTGTTGCATGAGATCAAGGACAGTTCGCGATCCTATGTCCCGGTCATTATTATCACCGGCAGCGACAATGAGCGTCTGGTCGTGCAAACCATGCAGAGTGGCGCGTATGACTTTATCTCCAAGATGCAGTTACAGGTTGGTCTGATAGATAGCATTCTGATCAATAGCCAGCAGCGCCTTCGTCTGGAGCGTGAGTTAAAAACCGAGCGAGAGCGGCTTGAATACCTAAGTTTTTACGACACGTTAACTGGGCTGCCAAACCGTGCACTGTTTTTTGATCGGGCCGAGCAAACGTTGCAGTCCGCATCGCGCAGAGGCCAAACGTTCGCCATCATGCAGATTGACCTTGATCTGTTTAAAAATGTGAACGATAGCTTCGGTCATTGGGCCGGAGATATGGTACTGGCGACGGTGGGGGAGCGCATTCAAGCGATTCTGCGGGGAGCTGATACGGTTGCACGCTTTGGTGGCGATGAATTTGCGATCGTACTATCAGAGGCTTCGCCCCCTGAGGTGGCTTTACATGTTGCCGAAAAAATCACTGAGGCCGTGCGCAAGCCTATCTCTATTGGCGAACACCTAGTCATTATTGAGTCCTCAATCGGCATTGCGCTGTATCCCTCACAAGGCGACTGCTTACAGACGCTGCTGCTCAAGGCTGATTGGGCGATGTATGCGGCCAAAAACAGCGCCAACCTGTGTCTTATATACGCCGAAGGTATGGACTCCATGCGCCAACTTCCGGCACCGGAAAGTGATCGTCTGCGGCTGGCTATTGAACGCCAAGAGCTGTTTGTTGAATACCAACCGATCATGGATCTGAGCACTTACGCTGTTGATGGCTTCGAGGCGCTTGTGCGTTGGCGAACCCCGGAGGGAGAGATTGTACCTCCTGGGGTATTTATCCCTTTGGCCGAGCGCTCCCCGCTAATCCGGCCGTTGACGTATTGGGTTCTAGGTGCGGTGCTAGACCAAGCCCTGCTCTGGTGCTCGCAGGGCCTAATGCTTACCGTTTCTGTGAATATCTCTGCGCGCATGCTTGATGACACAACCTTGGCGCAGTGCGTGCTGCGCGAGCTGGAAGTTCGTGGGCTGCCGACACATCTACTCACGCTAGAACTGACCGAAACGGCACTTATGTCCAACGTTGAAAGGGCGAAGAAAACCCTGGACGAACTAATCGGTGCCGGCGTGCGTATATCCATTGACGATTTCGGTGCAGGGTTTACCTCGTTTAAATACCTGCGCCAGTTGGATGTTTCAGAAATCAAAGTGGATATGGCATTTACGGCCGAACTTAAAGAAGGTTCGCGTGACAGTGTGATTGTTCGTTCCATCGCCCAACTGGCCAATGGTTTTGCTATTGCTGCTGTAGCTGAAGGTATAGAGAACCTTGATGATGCCGCCAAGCTGCTGGCGCTCGGGTGCCATAAAGGCCAGGGCTATGGGATTGCGCGTCCGATGTTGGGCAAACTCGTTGCTGAATGGCTGACCGCTTGGAATGACAACAAGGCTTTGTTGCGTAAATAGCCGAGCGTCTTTTGTCGTTTTGGGCTCTGGTTGCCTGACAGGCTGGACCCGTCTATTGCCCCACCCTCTAACTTGTGTGGCCAGCGCACGGGGCTGTCAGGTTTTTACCGGTGATTCAGCTTGTGCGTCAGTTGCAGCTTTCTAAGTCCGCGCCATGAGTAACAAGCCACTCCAGTGACTTGTCTTTTAGTGGTCGCTCAAAGGTTGGCGCTTAGGCTCCCGCAATCATGTAGATCTTGCGCACTGGCGTAAGGTTTTCCCAAGTGCCTTTGAAGCCGGCGGCCACTACGAAGGTGCTGCCGGGGCCGAACTCCTGGCTGCTGCCGGCTTCGTCTGTCAGGCGTACCTGGCCTTCGATGATGTGGCACAGCTCGTCGTAATCGCATACGCAGCGCTCTTTGTGTACGCCGGCTTGCCAGATGCCGGCAGTCAGGCCGCGCTCGGGGCTGGCGAAGTGTCTCCAGGTTTGGCTCTGGTAAGGGGCATCAACGATAGCCGGGTCGGCGATTTCCCGTTCGATGGCTTGTAGCTGTGGATTGGCGAAGTTGATGACGTGCTGGGTCATGCTGGGTATCTCGTCGCGGTTCAGGAATCGAAGCCGACGCCAAAGGCGTCGAATGTCTTCAGAAGCAGGTTGCGTTTGCCGGTCCGGTCCTCTTGGGCCAGGCCGCGTTGTGCCAGGCTCACGGCGAGGTAACGCAGCGGCTCAGGCGGGAAGGACACAGGCGTGCGAGTGAGCATGCGTAAGCTACTGCGTTCGGTTTTTGCACCCGCCAACAGGTCGAGCAGAACGCTGCCCGCGAAGCGGCTGGCTGACACACCTTGGCCAGTGAAACCCAGCGCGTAGGCGATGCGGCCATCCGCCTGGCTGCCGGTGAACATCGTGGTGCGTGCGGAGGAGTCGATGATGCCGCCCCAGGCGTGGCTGAAGTTGACGTTGGCCAGTTGTGGGAAGGTTTGCTGAAACTGTTCGGCCAAGCGCACGAAGGTCTCCGGGCGCTGGGTCAGGCCTTCGTCAAGGCGGCTGGCGAAGGGGTAAACAGCGTCATAGCCGCCCCAAAGAATGCGGTTGTCGGCGGTCTTGCGCAGGTAGTGGAACTGGTTGCCGGAGTCGGCGATACCGTAGCGGCCGGTCCAGCCGATGCTGCGCAGTTGCTCTTGGCTCAATGGTTCGGTGGTCAATGCGTAGTCGTAGATTGGGATAACCGTCGACTTCAAGTGTGGCAGCAGGTCACTGAAGATATTGGTCGCCAGAGCCACACGTTGGCTTTTGATGCGGCCATAGGCGGTCTGTAGCGCCACGTGGTCAGCATGCGGCTGCAGGGCTTCGACCGGGCTGTGTTCGTATATTTCAATGCCTTGGGCCAGGCAGGCGCGCCGCAGTTCGTGAGCCATCTTCGCTGGGTTGAGCAGGGCGTAATTGTCCTCGAACAGGCCGGCAACATAGAGGGGGGAGTCGAGCCGCTCCTTGAGGGCGTCGCCTTCCAGGTATTGGCAGGCGATGCCAAAGCGCCGGTATTTCTGTTCCAGACTGCGCAGCCCCGCAACTTGCCAGGGTTCTGTGGCGACACTGAGCTTGCCCTGACGCTCGAACTCAACCTGTAAACCGAATCGGTCGATGTCGTGTTGCAGTTCGTCGAGGTTTTCCCGGCCGAGGCGGATCAGGGTTTCGGCTTCCTGCGGCCAGCGCTTGAGTGCATTGGATACGCCGTGGGAGATACTCGGTGCGCAGAAGCCACCGTTGCGCCCGCTGGCTGCGCCACCGCAGGCCTGTGCTTCGAGCAGAATGATGCGCTGCTCGGGGTGACGCTGGCGTGCCAGCAGTGCGGTCCACAGCCCAGTGAAGCCGCCGCCAATGATCACCAAGTCGCAGCTTGTCTCGCCAACATAACGGGTGAAGTCCTCGGCCTTGGTGTGGCTATCCAGCCAATAAGGCTGAGGTAGGGTGTGGGCGAGGCTGGCGAGTGCGGCAGACGGCATGGCGGTCGGCTCCAGGAGGTGTTGTTTCAGGAACGGGGCAGGGCGAGGATGGCGCGTGCGGCCACCTCGGTGCCCCGTGACGATTGCATGGCCGCGCTGGCCTGTTGCAGGCGCGTGCGCATGGCCTGGTCGTCGAGTAATTGGCTTAAGGCTTCGGGCAGTGCGACGAGTGGATCTTCAAAGCGCGGTAAGTAGCGGCCGACGCCGGTTTCCTCGGCGCGGCGGGCGTTGTCATGGCCGTCCCAGCAGTAGGGGATGATCAGCGATGGCAAACCGTAGTAAAGGGCTTCGCAGAAACTGTTATTGCCGCCGTGGTGGATGAACAGTTGGCATTCGCGCAGGACGGCTGGCTGTGGGAACCAGCTGTCCAGATAGACGTTGTCCGGCACCGCGTCGTACTGCTCGCGGTAGGCTCCGACGTTGATCAGGAAGCGGTAGGGCAGGTGGGCAGCGACTTCAATCATGCGCTTCATCATGGCAACGTCGGCGGCACCGAGGCTGCCGAAACTGAGGTAGACCAGTGGTGTGTGGTTATTGCGCGGGAAGTCCGGCACCACATAGGGCGCTTCGCGTCTGACGCAGCCGTCGAGGTAGACGAAGCGCTGCGGATCCAGCGGGACCTGGCGCTGGTAACGTACCGGGGCAGGCGAAAGCAGCAAATTGAGCCAGGGTGATTCCTCAAGGAACAGACCGGGCGCGCAGGGTTTATGGCCCTGGCTTTCGAGAAAGCGCGAGAAGCGTTCGTGAGCCGGTGCCACGGCCTTGACGTAGCGTTGCCAGTAGCGCTGGCAGGCTTCGGGGTCGCTGGCGCTAGCGCCGGACAGGTAAGGCGGCACCTTGGCGTCAGGCAGTTCGGTCTCGGCACAGGAAATTACCCGCACCCAGGGGCAGCCGGCCTTGGCAATGGCCGGGAACATCACCACGTTATCGAGCACGATGGCATCTGGTTTGAGCCGCGCGAGCAGTTGTTGCAAGGGTTTTTCCGCCTCGATGGCGGTATCGATGATTGCCTCCCAGGCAGGCTCTACGTAGCTTTCTATTTGCTCTAGGGGCGGTTGGTCGAAGTAGGGAATGTTGCGCGTGATAAAGCGCTCCCAGTAGTGCTGATGCTCTTCGGCCGACAGTGGGCTGTCCACCAGGATTGGGTACTCGGCAAAACCGTATTCATCAAATAGCCCCTGGAAATGCTCATGGCAAATGAACACCGGGCGAGCACCTTGCTCACGCAGCGCCTGGGCGATGCCTATACAGTTCAGCGCGGCACCGAAGCTGGCTTCAGGGAATAGGGCGATAAGTTTTTCTTTAGGCATAGCGAGTCACTTCCATGGCCGGATATCCGGTTTCCGGCCTGTATTTTTCTATATGATGTATTTTTTTATTAAAAAGTACAGGTATTTTTGTTGGGGCGTGAAGTGCAGCGCGCTGAGTGAGCTTCAGGTCGCTGCATTGGCGGGGATTGTAGTGCTGTGCTGCGGTCGTGAGCGTGTCTGCTGCCCGCAGCAATGTTGCAAGGTGTGGTGCGTGCAGGGCTTATCGGCGCTGGTTGAGACCTTGTGGGATGCCGCGATTGGCGGTTTGCGGGCGTTGCGCGGCGGATAGGCGTAAGTGCAGGCGTAGCAGGTCTGCGGCGATTTCCAGTTGCCCGCGTTCGATCTGTTCGATGATTCGCAAATGCTCGCGTAGTGACTCTTGCAGGCGATGCACGCTGACCATTGGCAGCAGGTTGGGGAGGCGGCGCAGGCGTTGATGGTGGAGTAGGGCGTCACCGATAAAGCGGTTGCCACAGCTGCTGGCTATCAGCTCGTGGAAGCCGATGTCCAGTTCGCGAAACTGTTCAATATCGAATGCTTCGATGGCGCAGGCGAGCAGGCTCTCGGTGCTGCTGCGTAGCAGTGACAAGCGTGAGCGGTCGGCCTCAAAGCCTGGGGCCAGTAGCGCTTCCGGTTCCAGCATGATGCGGTAGTGCAGGCTTTCCTCTAGCGCCGTGAGGTTGTTTAGCAGTGGGCGAAACAGCCAGGACTGGCCAGGGCCGCGTTCCAGTACCAGGTCTTCGCAAAGCTGGCTTAGCGCCTTCTGCGCGGCTGAGCGGCTGATGCTGTAACGGCGCATGATTTCGCTGGCGCTAATGCTGTTGCTTAGCCGTCCGGCCATGCGGTCGCGCAGTATTGAGGCGGCAAGCTCCTCTTCTTCACCCTGGGGCAGGGCGTGGCTAAGTTCCTGGTTGTTTGGGTCGGCGAGCAAGGCGTAGCCGCGCCCGGCCTGGTGTTCGGCCAGGCCTTGTTCTGCGAGGACATTGAGGCCGGCGCGAATCAGGGTGCGGGACACCTGGAAGGTTCGGGCGAGCTGCAGTTCTGGCAGCGCATCGCCGGTCGCCATGCCGCTTTCCTGGGTGAACTCGATGATTCGTCGCGCCAGCTCCAAGTGGTTGGTGCGTGGTTTCTTTTCTATGGGCGTGCTCAAGCCTGAAGGTCCCGTATTGGTGGTGGCTCACCTTATGCCACAGCGATGACTCCTCAACAAGAAATCAGAAAATGGTTGACTCGGGTTGATCTATGGTTTTTATTTGAAAAAAAAGACATATGCATTGCTTTACTTTTTAGCTGCCTTCGACACAACAACAATCCATCGTTAGGTGCGCCTCCATGAAAAGAAGCAGAACGCTGTTGCTTGCCAGTCTTTCCCTGTCCGCCGCTCTGGTTACGCCATTTGCCAGTGCCAAGGACATGGTCATATCCATCTGGGATGGCTACATGGCCCCAGATGCGCTGGAAAAGTTTCAAAAGGCGACCGGCATTGATGCTGACAAGTCGCTGCACGCTACCAACGAAGAAATCATGGGTAAGGTCATGGCCTCTGGCGGTGATGGTTATGACGTGCTCTTCGTTTCTTCGCCCTTCGCCGAAATTCTGCATCAGCAAGGCCTGCTCGCCGATATTGATGCGAGCAAAGTGCCAAACCTGAAGAACCTTTATCCGGAAGCCAAGCGGCTGGCCTATGACGAAGGTAACCACTTCTCCGTGCCCTATACCTGGGGTACTACCGGGATCTGCTACCGCTCGGACAAGGTCAGCCCTGAACCCACAAGCTGGAATGACCTGCTCAAGCCATCCGCCGAGCTCAAGGGCAAGGTAACCATGCTGGCCACCGATCGCTGGCTGCTGGGTGCCGGTTTCCTGGCCAATGGCTGGAGCGTAAATGAGACTGACCCGGCGCACATCCAGGCCGTGCGCGACCAGCTCATCCAGACCAAGAAGCAGTTGCTCTCCTTTGATGACACCACCTTCTACTCCAAACTGGTTTCCGGCGAAGCGCTGATGGCTCACGCCTGGGACGGCTGGTGCAACTACGGCACCCAGGCTAACGCCAGCATCAAGTTTGTGGTGCCCAAGGAAGGCTCCGACCTTTGGGTTGACACCATGGTGGTGTTGAAAAACTCCAAGAACCTCGATGCAGCCTACAAGTTCGTCAACTTCATGCTGGAAAAGGAAAACCACGCCTGGGTCGCCGAAAATATCCTCTACAAGGTGCCCAATCAGGCGGCCATGGAGGGGCTGAGCGAAGCGCTGTACGCCCAGTACCCGAACCTTGGCATCGCACCGGCCGACCTGTTTCTGCAGCAGCAGTTGCGTGATGTCGGCGGCGCTACGCAGAAGGCCTACACCCGCGCCGTGACCGAGATCATGGCCGCGCAGTAACGCGCCGGCTCGGAAGGGGCGGTATCTGCCGCGCCCTTTCCCCTACCACGTTCGATACCACCCCATTGGCTTGGGGTTGGGGGAATCACGCATGAGTGTCTTGCACGCTGACAAACGTTTGTCGGCCTGGCTGTTGCTGCCCGCGACGGGCTGGCTGGCCTTGTTTCTGCTGCTGCCGTGCCTGCTGGTGCTGGTTTACAGCTTTATGGAGCGCGGTGCCTATGGCGGCATCGATTATGTCTTTACCTGGGAGAACTATCAGCGTGCGCTCGACCCGCTGTACCTGGATATTCTCCTGCGCTCGGCGAAGATTGCCGGGCTGGCGACCCTGTTCGCCGTCCTGATCGGTTACCCGGCAGCCTATGCCATTGCCCGCGCGCCACGGCGTAGCCAGGCGGTGTATCTGTTTCTGGTGATGCTGCCGTTCTGGAGCAACTATCTGATCCGCACCTATGCCTGGATCGTCCTGCTCAACCGCAAGGGACTGATTGCCGGCTTGATGGATTCGCTGGGGTTGCCCAGCGATCTGATGAATATCCTCTACACCGAGTCTGCGGTGATCTTGGGGCTGGTGTACAACTACATTCCCTTCGTGATTCTGGCGATTTTCTCCTCGCTGTCGCGGATCAACGGCGAGCTTTGGGAGGCCTCCTACGATCTCGGCGGTTCTGGCTGGACCACCTTTCGCCGGGTCATTCTGCCGCTCAGCGTGCCGGGGATTGCCGCAGGTTCAGTGTTCGTCTTCGTCCTCAGTATCGGCAACTTCATCACTGCGGATCTGCTGGGTGGCAAGCAGGTGCTGATGGTCGGCAACCTGATTTATTCGCAATTCCTCACCGCCCGCGATTGGCCATTCGGTTCGGCACTGAGCTTCATCCTGATCGCCATCATGCTGCTGTTGCTGTTTATTCAGGCGATATTGGCGCGCCGTGCGCAGGGGGCCAGCCATGCGTAATCCTGCTGGCCTGTTGCTTGGCAGCCACTTGTGGCTGGTATATGCCTTCCTTTATGTACCGATCCTGGTGCTGATCACCTTGTCGTTCAACGACAGTGGTTTGCCCACTGCCTGGGGCGGTGTCTCGCTGAAATGGTATGGCGCGTTGTTCGCCAACCAGGCGATCCAGCATGCGGCGTTGAATACCCTGCTGGTGGCGGTGGTTTCCACTTTATTGGCCTGTGTGCTCGGTACGTTGCTGGCGCTGGGCGTGGAGCTGCGTGCCCACTCTCGCGGCGGCAAAAACTCGGGCAACCTCGCTGACACCTTGCTGATGGCGCCGATGATCATTCCTGACATCGTCCTGGCCATCGCCCTGTTGAGCTTCTTTAACCTGCTGAAGATGAGCCTGGGGCTGCACTCGATCATCCTCAGCCATGTGGTGTTCAACATCGCCTTCGTCTGTGCGGTGGTGCGTACTCGGCTCAAGCACTTCGACTATTCGGTGCTCGAAGCGTCCATCGACCTTGGTGCGAACTGGCCGACCACGCTGCGGCGGGTGCTGTTACCGGCGATTTTTCCCGGTGTGCTGGCAGGTGCTCTGTTGGCGTTCACCCTGTCGGTGGACGAATTCATCATCGCCTTCTTCAACTCAGGTTCGGGCAGCGCCTCGACCACCTTGCCGATGCAGATCTACTCGATGATCCGCTTCGGTGTCACCCCCGAGATCAACGCCCTGGCAACTCTGGTGATGCTAGTCAGCTTCACCGCGCTGTTCGCCTCCCAGCGGCTTAACAAGGTGCAAACCACGCATGAAGACTGAGAAAAAGGCGGTGCTGGTCTTGGATAAGATCAGCAAGAGCTATGGCGAAGGTCTGGTCGCCGTAAACCAAGTGTCGCTGAGTATTCGCGAGAACGAGTTCTTCGCCCTGCTCGGGCCGTCCGGCTGCGGCAAGAGTACGTTGCTGCGCATGCTTGCAGGTTTTGAGACGCCGACCTCGGGGCAGATCTACCTGGACGGTCGCGATATTTCGCCGATCCCGGCGAACAAGCGTCCGCTGAACCTAATGTTCCAGTCCTACGCGTTGTTTCCCAACATGACAGTGGCCGGCAACATTGCCTACGGTCTGGAAATGGAGCGTCTGCCCAAGGACGAGATCGCTCAGCGCGTCGACGCGATGCTGGAAACCGCGCAACTGGGTGATTTTGCCAAGCGGCGCCCGGACCAGCTTTCCGGCGGCCAGCGCCAGCGTGTGGCCCTGGCGCGTGCGCTGATCAAGCGCCCACGGGTGCTGCTACTCGATGAGCCGCTCGGTGCGCTGGATAAAAAGCTGCGCGAAAAAATGCAGCTCGAACTCAAGCGTCTGCAGCACGAGAGCGGCATTACCTTCATCGTGGTGACCCACGATCAGGAAGAGGCGCTGGTCATGGCCGATCGCATGGCCGTGCTCAAAGATGGTCAGGTCAGCCAGTGCGGCAGCCCTAACGACCTGTATGAACGGCCCGACAACCGCTTCGTCGCTGACTTCATCGGTGTCAGCAACCTGATTGAAGGACGGCGTGTCGGCGGTAATCAGATCGAGGCGGGCGGTCAGCGCCTGAGCATCGATAGCGTGCTCGATGCACCACCCGGCGATATCGCCCTGACCCTGCGTCCGGAGCGCCTGAAGGTGCTCGGCGGCGAGATCGGCCATTGCGACAACGTGGTCGAGGGGCTGGTGGTGGAGGTGGCCTACCACGGCCTCGATACCAACCTGCACGTGCGTACTGCACTGTCGGCCAAGCCGCTGATTGTGCGTGTGCCGTCCTCGGAGCGCGAGTTCACCACCTTCACCAACGGCATGCCGATTCGTTTGGGCTGGAACGCCCAGCATGCCCGCGTCCTGTCCTGCTGAACCAAGAAAAAGAGCATTGGGAGTCCAGATCATGAGTGAACGCAAAATCATCGCCTTCTTCCCCGAGGCCGCCTACGGTCCGGCACTTAATTCCGTGGGTATTGCTCAGGCCTGTGAGGCGTTGGGGCATAAAGCAGTATTTCTGACCGATCCGGGTATGACCGGGGTCTATTCCGCCTACGGCTTTGAGGAGTACTACGTGAACATGTCCGAGCCGATGCCGGCTGAGGAAATGGCACGTTATTGGACTGACTTCATCAACGGTCATATTCCTAACTTCAGCAAGGCACCCATTGATCAGCTCGATAACTACGTCAAGGAATGCTGGGCGGCCATTGTTGATACCAGTAAGTGGGCGCAGAAAGAGCTGCCGGCAATTCTCGAGCAGATCAAACCGGACCTGATCTGCGTCGACAACGTCATCCTTTTTCCGGCTATCAAGCAGTACGGCAAGCCCTGGGTGCGAATCATCTCCTGCTCGGAGAACGAGGTTGAAGACCCGGATATCCCGCCTTATTTGTCCGGCATGAGTGTGGCTGACAAAGCCGGCCATGCACGCTTCCGCGCGAAGTTCGAGGAAGTCATCACGCCGATCCACGACGATTTCAACCACTTCCTCAACGAGTGCGGCGAGCGCCCCTATCCGCTGGGCACCTTCTTCGAGGAGTCGCCGTGGATGAATCTGCTGCTCTACCCCGACCCGGTCAAGTTCGAGCGCCGCTACCCGTTGCCGAGTCGCCGCTTCCACTACTTGCAGGGCTGCGTGCGTCAGGACAAACCCTACGAGATCCCCGAGTTCCGTGCCAACAACGACAAGCCGCTGCTCTATGTCAGTTTCGGCAGCCTCGGCTCGGGCGACGTTGGCCTGCTCAAGCGCCTGATCGCCAGCGTCGGCGAGCTGCCGTACCGCGCGCTGTTTAACGTCGGTGAGCATTTAGAGGAATACCCCGACCTACCGGACAACGTGATCATCTCTAACTGGTATCCCCAGCCATCGGTGATCGCCCAGGTTGACGCGGTGATCCACCACGGTGGCAACAACAGCTTCACCGAGTGTCTGTACTTCGGTAAGCCGGCCATCGTCATGCCCTACGTCTGGGACGGCCATGACAACGCGATGCGCGCCGAAGAGAGTGGTCACGGCTTCCGTATGCACCGCAGCAATTGGGAGCACGCCGAGCTGGCCGAGAAACTCGCGCTGTGTGTCGGCGACGAAGCCATGAAGGCACGTTTGAAACGCACCAGCGAGTACATGACCTCGCGCAAAGGCCCGCAAGACGCGGCCAATATCCTCGACGGAATCCTCAAAAATGCCTGAAGCCATCCTGCAATCCAGCGCGCCGCGCATCGTCGGCGCGCGTGACTACGCCGACTTGGTCGACTGGGGCTACCAATCTGACGCCCTCAAGGGGCAATCGCACTCCAGCGGCCGCTTGCTGTTCAAGGGCCCGAACAACATGCCTGAGGTCGGCCTGTGGGTGTGCACCCCGGGCACCTGGAAACTGTCCATCCCACGTGACGAGCTGTGCCACTTCCTTTCCGGCCAGGCGATCTATCGCCGTGACAATGGCGAGGTGATTGAGGTCGCGGCGGACACCCTGGTGCTGTTCCCCGCCGGCTGGACCGGCGAATGCGAGGTCGTCGAGACCCTGCGCAATACCTACATGCTGGTCTGATCCGGCGTATTTTGCCGCGGCCATAAAGGGGCGGCGCTATTTGCACAAAGTGAGTACACAAGCATGACAACTCCCGTAATCCACCGTCCCCTGGAAGTCACCGAACTCAAGGACTGGGGCATCATCCCAACCATGCTCGAAGGTGAGTCGCATATCTGCGGCGTGGTGCTGCACAAAGGCCCGAATGGCGAGTCTGAGTGCGGCATTTGGCACTGCACGCCGGGCAAGTGGTTCTGCCACGTGACCAGCGATGAGTTCTGCCACTTCCTCGAAGGCCGCTGCACTTATGTGCATGAATCCGGTGAGGTGATCGAGATAACCCCGGACACCGCCGCCTTCTTCCCCAAGGATTGGAAAGGCGTTTGCACCGTCCACGAGACGGTGAAAAAGGTCTACATGATTCGGTGATGATATGAGCCAGGTCTTGCATACCCCAATCGCCCCAGCAACTGCTCGTGAACAGCAGCGGCGGGATTTCCTCGCCCGCCAGGGACAGGCCGATACGCCGTTGCAGGCGTTAGCGGCGGATGCCTCAGCGCGGCGTTACTTTCGCCTGACTAACGCCGGGCTGCTGCTGATGGATTCGCCACCCGTCGCCGAGCCGTTGGCACCCTACCTGCGTGTGGCTGAGCTGTTGCAACAGGTCGGGTTGTCCGCGCCAAAAGTGTTGGCAGCGGACGAGGAGGTGGGCCTGGCGCTGATCGAAGACTTCGGTCACAACACGTACACCCGGCTGCTGGCCGCAGGGCATGTCGAGCAGCCGCTGTATGAGCTGGCGGTGGATTGCCTGGCCGAATTGCACCGCGCTCCGCAGGGGCTGGGCGCAGTGTTACCGGCTTACGACACGGCGCACCTGGCGAGCGAGTTTGCGCTTTTTTGTGATTGGTACTTGTCGCTGCTTAGCGGCGAGGCGTGCCCAGCGGATGTGCGCAGCGAGTACCTGGCGCTGTTTGCCGGACTCTGCGCCGAGGTGGCCGAGCGGCGCGAGGTGGTGGTACTGCGCGACTACCACGTCGACAACCTGATGCTGCTGGATGATCGCCTAGGCGTGGCTGCCTGTGGTTTGTTGGATTTCCAGGACGCTTTGCACGGCGCCGCTGCCTACGACCTGATGTCGCTCTTGCAGGATGCCCGCCGCGATGTACCCGAAGCGCTGCAGCAGCATTTGCTGCAACGCTACCTGGCGCAGCGCCAGGAGCTTTGCGCCGAGCGCCTGCTGGCCGATTACGCGGTGCTCGCCGCGCAGCGCCACGCCAAGGTGCTGGGGATCTTTGTGCGCTTGGCGCAACGCGACGGCAAGCTCGGCTACCTCGACCACCTGCCGCGTGTCGAACGGCTGTTTCAGCGTGCCCTCGATGCACCGGCACTGCACCCGCTCCGGGATTTTCTCGATCAACGCTTTACCGGCTGGCGCGCCGGCCCAGCGCCAGATGCGCTCGCCGCATTACGCGCGGCCACTCTTTGACTGCCCTAGGAATGACCCATGAATAGCTTCGCTTGTGACACGCCACTGCGCTTTATTAACCCCGATTACCAGGCACCGCTGACCAAGCGCCTGCGCGGCATCGTCGACCCGGCGAGCCTGCAGCAAGTTGGCAGCATCGGCCTGTGCGAGGCTGCTGATGTGCAGGCGGCCATCGACGCAACCAATGCTGCGCAGAAGCGCTGGCGTCAGGTCGATGCGAAGAGCCGCGCGGCGCTGTTGCACCGCCTGGCCAATGCGATTGAAAGCGACGAGGCATGTAACCGCGAAGTGGCGCGGTTGATGACCCTGGAAATGGGCAAGCCTTTCCCTGAGGCCATGGGCGAGCTGGCCAACTGCGCGCCGATCTT
This sequence comes from Pseudomonas sp., assembly GCF_046581935.1. GTDB lineage: Bacteria > Pseudomonadota > Gammaproteobacteria > Pseudomonadales > Pseudomonadaceae > Aquipseudomonas. The sequence goes on along the minus strand of NZ_JAYGFK010000002.1, from coordinate 86,093 downwards.
TCGTTACTACGCGGAAATGGCCCGCGACGAAGCGGGCAAGGTCGCCGGTACTACCCAGCTGGGTTCTTTCCAGCATGTGCGTTATGAGCCCTATGGCGTCAGCGTACACATCATGCCGTTCAACTTCCCGCTGCTGCTGATGTGCTGGACCGTGGCTGCCTCGCTGGCAGCGGGCAACGCCTGCATCATCAAACCGGCGGAGAGCACCAGCCTGTGCACCTTGAAATTCATGCAGCACTTCCGTGTATTGCCCGAGGGCTTGGTCGCCTGCGTGCCGGGCGATGCGCAAACCGCACAACTTTTGGTGCAGTCCGAGCGCACCCATGCGGTGGCGTTCACCGGTAGCGTGGCGGCGGGCAAGGCGGTGGCTGTGGCCTGCGCCGAGCGGATGAAACCGGCGGTGATTGAGGCCGGCGGCAGCGATCCCATGATTATTTCAAAATACGCCCCGCTGGAAGTTGCCGCTGCCGGTGCAGTCACGGCGGCGTTTCACCTGACTGGGCAAATCTGCACGTCGGCCGAGCGCTTCTTTGTTGTCGACGAGGTGCATGACGCGTTTGTTACGCGCTTCGCTGAGCGTACTCGCCAGTTGCGTATTGGCCATGGCCTGGAACACAGCGAGATTGGTCCGCTGGTCAGTCAAGCGGCGCGCGATAAAGTGGTGCGCCTGGTTGAGGATGCTCTGGCCAAGGGCGCAACCTTGGTCTGCGGCGGACGTATTCCGCCGCAACAGCCGACCGGCTGGTTTTATGAGCCCACTATTCTCACTGGCGTCAACGCCGAGATGGCGATCTTCCACGAGGAGTGCTTCGGCCCGGTGGCGGCCATTTGCCGGGTTGCCGATTTCGACGAAGCCGTGCGTCTGGCCAATGATTCGCCCTTCGGCCTGGGTGCCTCGCTGTTCTCCACAAGTCTGGAAGAGGCCATGGAGGCTGCTGACCGTCTGGAGTCTGGGATGGTCTGGGTGAATAACCCGCTAATTGACAACGACGCGCTGCCGTTCGGTGGCTGGAAGATGTCCGGTATGGGGCGCGAGCTAGGCCGCCAGGGGCTGGATGCCTTCCGCCGCTCGAAGATGGTGATCATCGACCACAAGCCGGAGATCCAGTCCTGGTGGTATCCCTACGCTGATGACCAGTTCTACCGCGCCTGAGGAGGGCGAAAATGAGCGAGCAAGCGCTGTTTCCCACGTTGGCGGTGGTCCTCGCGGCCGGGCAGGGCACACGGATGCGCTCCAGCCTGCCCAAGGTCATGCACCCGGTTGGCAACCGGCCGTTGCTTGGCCATGTGCTGGCCACGGTTGAGCGCGCGGGCGTCGAGCGCCTGGCCGTGGTGATTGGGCCGGATAGTCCGGTGCTGGCTGATTACGTGCAACAGCTCGCGCCGCATGCGCAGTGCTTTGTTCAGCGTCAGCGGCTGGGTACTGCGCATGCGCTGTTGGCGGCGCGTCCAGCGCTGCAAGCGCATACCGAGGGCTGCGTGCTGGTGCTGTTCGGCGACACGCCGCTGCTTAGCGAACAGACCCTGGCACGCCTGCGGCAAACCCTGGTCGATGGCGCGGCAGTGGCGGTGGCCGGTTTCACCACGGAGCAGCCCGGCCCCTATGGCCGCTTGCTGGTGGAGGAAGGGCGCTTGCGGGCGATTCGCGAGGCCAAGGATGCCAGCCCGCAAGAGTTGGCGATCAACCTGTGCAACGGCGGTGTGATGGGCTTTCGCGCTGATCAGTGTCTATGGCTGCTGGAGCGCATCGGTAACAGCAATGCCCAAGGCGAGTTTTACCTGACCGATGCGGTGATGCTGGCCAACGATGCCGGGTTATCAGTGGTGGTGGTCGAGGTCGCCGAAGAGGAGATCCTAGGGGTCAACGATCGCGAGCAGTTGCATGCCGCCGAGCAGGTTTTCCAGCGGCGCTGTCGGCAGCAAGCGATGCGCGCAGGGGTGACGTTGGCGGCAGCGGATACGGTGTTCTTCAGTGCCGACACCGAACTGGCGACGGACGTCAGCATCGAGCCGTGCGTGGTCTTCGGTCCTGGTGTCAGCGTTGCCGGTGGCGCACGAATTGCAGCCTTCAGTCGACTCGAATACACCCATGTCGAGAACGAGCCGGCCTGATCGCTGGCTTGCTTTTTATCTATTTTGATGACGTTTCGAGAGCACGCCATGATTCCTATCCAGCACAAGCATCTGTATATCGACGGCCAGTGGCTCGCCCCGGTAAACGGGCAGCACTTCACCACGCTTGACCCCAGTGACGAGTCGCTGCTGGCTGAGGTGCCGGCTGCCAGCGCTGAAGACATTGACCTGGCGGTGCAGGCGGCGCGGCGTGCCTTTGACCACGGCCAATGGCCGCGCTTGAGCGGTAGCCAGCGTGCCGTGGTGTTGCGGCGCATTGCCGAGGGTATTCGCAGCCATGCTGAACAATTGGCTGAACTGGAAGTGCGTGACAACGGTAAACCGCTGCCAGAGGCGCAGTGGGACATCGCGGATGCTGCCGGCTGTTTCGATTATTACGCCGGCCTGGCCGAGGCGACGGACAGTGCACCACGGCAGACCATCGCCCTGGCTGATGAGCGCTTCAGCTCCTGGGTTGAGCGTGAGCCGGTGGGTGTGGTGGGGGCGATCATTCCCTGGAATTTCCCGCTATTGATGGCCGCCTGGAAGGTGGCGCCGGCTCTGGCGGCGGGCTGTTGCATCGTTCTCAAACCGTCCGAGCTGACCTCGCTGAGCGCCTTGCAACTGGCGGCCATCGTGCATGAGGCCGGTGTGCCAGCCGGGGTTTTCAACCTGGTTACCGGCCTCGGCCCGGATGCCGGCGCGCCCCTGGCGGAACACCCGTTGGTGGACAAACTGGCCTTCACTGGCAGCGTGCCAACCGGGCGGCGAATCATGCAGGCGGCCTCGCGCGAGATCAAGAATCTGAGCCTGGAGCTGGGTGGCAAATCGCCCTTTATCGTGTTTGCCGACAGCGATATTGCGGCAGCGGTGGAGTGGATCATGTTCGGCATTTTCTGGAACCAGGGCCAGGTTTGCTCGGCCACTTCACGGGTTCTGGTGCAACGCGAGTTATACCCAGCGCTGCTTGAGCGGTTGATTGCCGAGACTGGCAAGCTGCGCATTGGTAGCGGCCTGCAAGAGGGCGTGTTGCTCGGCCCGTTGGTCAGCCGTGGCCAGTACGACAAGGTGCTCGCGGCTATCGAGGCTGGGCGCGCCAGTGGTGCGCGCTTGGTGCATGGCGGCGAGCGGCCGAGTGATCAGCCTGTTGGCTATTACCTGACGCCGGCGATCTTTGCCGATGTGCCCACGGATAGTGCCATCTGGCGTGAGGAAATCTTCGGGCCGGTGGTCTGTCTACGCGCCTTCGGTGGCGAAGAGGAAGCCCTGCGCTTGGCCAACGACTCAGAGTTCGGTCTGGCTGCCGCGGTGATGTCCGCTGATATCGAGCGTGCCGAACGGGTGGCGCGTGGTCTGCGCGCGGGCATCGTCTGGATCAATTGCTCGCAGCCAACCTTCACCGAAGCCCCTTGGGGGGGGTACAAGCAGAGCGGTATTGGCCGTGAGCTGGGGCAGTGGGGTTTTGACAGCTACCGCGAGGTGAAGCAGATGACTCGCTACGATAGCGAGCAGCCCTGGGGCTGGTACATCAAGTAGTTTCGCTAACCTGCTCCAGGCAGACGCGGTTACGCCCTTGCTGTTTGGCCTGGTAAAGCAACGTGTCGCAGCGTGCGAGCAAGTCGTGCGCCTGTTGCATTCCGGGTGCGCTGGACATTGCCACACCGAGGCTGATCGTCAGGTAGTTGAGAGCATCTGGGCGGTGCAGGTGCTCGATATTCAGGGCGGCGATTTCTTCGCGTAGGCGCTCTGCGAGGACGCCTAACTCTTCCTGACTATCGATTTGCAGGAGGATCACGAACTCTTCACCGCCGTAGCGGAATATCTGCCCTTGGCCATTGCGTAGGCTGCTGCTCATAGTGTTGGCAACCTCGCGCAGGCAGCGGTCGCCGACAAGGTGACCGTAGTGGTCGTTGTAGGGCTTGAAGTAGTCGATATCCACCAGCATTAGCGAAAAAGCTCGGCCGTTCAGGCCCATCTGGCTCCAGTGATTTTCCAGGCTGAGGTCGAAGGCGCGGCGGTTACCCACATTAGTCAGCGCATCGGTGCTGGCCAATTCTTCCAGGCGCTGGTTCAGCCCGGCCAGCTCATCACGCTGGCGTTCTTTCTCCAGATCATTAAGAAACGCCAGGCGCACGCCGTTGATGTTGGTCCAGCTGATAAACAGGCTGAACAGCAACACCGGCAGGTAGGCAATGGCGAATACCAGCACCGGTTTGCTCTGGCCGTCGTTTAGTAGCGAAACGTTGTAAACGATGATCGCTGAAATAGTCAGCGAGCAGAGCAGGATGCCGCGAAACGAGTAGCGCGCGCCAAGATTGGCCAGAATGATGAACACCACAGCCGCGTAGAGGAAGGTGTCGACATCCGGTGAGGTGCTGCGCTTGAGCAGCTCGAACCAGGCGATGGTCGAGATGATGTCGTGTATGGGCATCAGCAGGTCCATCAGCAGTAGGTTACGGCTGTGGTGGAACACCAGGTAAATGTTGAGCAAGCCGAGCAGGCTTAAACCGCCACGCAGCAGCAGTGACTCCAGCGCCATATCGGGGATCAGCAGAGCGTCGGCGAATACGTACAGGTCATAGGCAATCATGGCGATAAAGTTGATCGCCAGCAAAAAACCACCGTGATGCTCGACTACATAGTGTTTGAAGTGGCCTTGTAAGTGCGCAGGAATACGCCGGCCATAGGGTTGCGCTGACGCTATGTCGAATACGGGAGTGGTCATTTAAGCCGGTATCCTTTGATGGCTATTGCCAGGTGGCAAAAGGCCGGTATTGCGTTATCGGCAGCCTTGCTCAGGTGCTTAATCGGCCTTTTCCAGGCTTGGCTGGCAAGGCTGCGCGATTATGCCTGCATTGCGGCGTGATTATTAGCGCGCTTGAGTCTCAGTACGCGTTATCCGCGAATCGCTGGCAAACCCTTTCACCGATGAAAAGCAGTTTTCAGAATTTCCCTGCATGCGCTGCGCTGGCGCGTGTTGCCCTGTGTTTGTGCAGTTCTCGCTAGCTGAATATGTGCGGCGCGCTTAGAGACCCGGTAATTCGTGGGCTGCCGAAGGTGGCACACTCCATGCTTTCCTAAAGGGAACAAAAAGTTCCCTGTAAGAATTTTCAGGTTTGCTTACTGATTGCCGTTTTGCACTCAATCGCGAGGGTTTCTGATGACTGAATCTACTGCTGCTCCTCTATTTAGCACTCCTTGCTATGCCAGAGAGGCCAGTGTTAGCCCGGTCAGCATGCGCTTCGTGGTGGCGCAGGACGCGGCCAGCGCCACCATGTTGCTTGATCACCCCGTATCGACCGTATTGCTGAGCTTGAGCGGCGAATTGCTCGCAGGTGTCGAGCATGAGCAGCTCGTGCACAGCGAGGCACTTTGCCTGCGCTTGCAGGTGTTGCTGAGTCAGGCACCAGCGGGCACACGCTTGTATGCGGTGGGTGACGAGAGCTTTCTCTGGCAAGCCCAGCGCACGGCGCATCAGGCCGGCCTGCTGGTGGATGAGATCGAACTGTTTAAGCAGGGCACGCGCCGGCGCATGTACTGCGTGCATTGCAGCGGCTTTCAGGACATTGCCGATGAGGGCGAGTGCACCTGCAGTCACTGTGGCGTGAGGTTGTTAGTGCGCGAGCACTTTTCCCAGCGCCTGGGCGCTTATATGGGGGTGTGCCTCAATCCTGATCAGCCCTACGCGGAGGCACGTCCATGAGCGCGATGATGGAGGTCGAAGTTACCGCCGTGCGCCAGCTAACCCCGGTGGTACGGGAATTTACCTTTGAGGCGCGTGAGGGGCGGCTGCCGGCATTCTCTTCTGGCAGCCATGTGCAGGTGGTGTTGCCGCTGCCAGGGCGCACGCTACGCAACGCCTACTCATTGCTCGGCGAACCGGCGGTTCGCCAGCCTGGCGAAGCGCCGCGCTACCGGATTGCCGTGCGTTTGCAGGACGACTCCCGTGGCGGCTCACGCTATATGCATGAGCAGGTTGTGGTTGGCCAGCGCTTACAGATCGGTGTGCCAAGCAACCTGTTCCCGCTGCACTCGCTGGCTCACCACCATGTGCTGGTGGCCGGCGGCATTGGCATCACGCCATTTATGGCCTACATCGCCGAGCTGGAGGCACGAGGGGCTTCATTCGAGTTGCACTATGCATTTCGCCGTGGCCTGACCGACGTGTTCCTGCCTGAGTTGCGCGAGCGTCTGGGCAGCCGTTTACACGCTTATGACGCTGCTGCGGGAGAGCGTCTGGACTGCGCCGGACTGTTGGCAACTCAGCCACTCGGCAGCCATTTGTATGTCTGTGGGCCGCAACGCTTATTGGATGACCTGAAAGATCAGGCGCAAGCGCTGGGCTGGTCGGCGGGGCGTCTGCATTGGGAAGCCTTTGCCTCACCCGAGCCAGGCCTGCCTTTTACCGTTGAACTGGCCAGCAGCGGCCAACGCATTGAGGTGCCGGGCGATTACAGCCTGCTTGAAGCCCTTGAAAGTGCTGGCGTGGAGGTGCCGAACCTGTGTCGGGGTGGTGTTTGCGGCCAGTGCGCCACGCGTTACCTGAGTGGCGAAGTAGAGCACCGCGACCATTACCTGAACGCTGCGCAGCGCACGGACACCTTGATGCCCTGTGTTTCCCGTGGCGGTTGCGCCAGCTCGCTGCAACTCGATCTATAAGGCCGCTGAGGTTCACCGATCCATTACGTCGCAAGGCCTGCTTCACAAGGGCCTTGCCGCCTATTCAGCTGTCAGGAGTGTGTTTCCCATGACCGTGGTACTCAAAGCCCAGGAAACCTATCGGGACGATTTCACCTTCAGCAATAGCCCCCAGGCTATCGCCCGTTTTCCTTTTCCGTTTGCCGAAGATAGCTACATGTACTCGGTGAACATCGAACCGGCTACGCCACGTGAGCCGGGCTCGATTTACCAGCATTGGTTTGATATCGACGAGCACTACATTTCCGAGATGGCCGAGCGCGCTTGTGTGCTGGAGAAGGACCCGGACCGCTGCCTGGTGATGCCGCATATGGCGCAGGCCGCCTGGGATACCTTGGAAATGCTCATGGAACATCTGTCGGCCGACTACCCGGAGTTCTTCAGCCTCAGCCGCGATGGCAATCAGTGGACCTGGATCAATCGTCCGCTGGGCATCGAGCAGGGCTTTATCTTCGGCGATGCCTCAACCTTGCCGTGCGAGCCATTGGAGTACATCACGCGTCAGGCGCAGGGTGATTTCGCCTTACTCGACCAGCGTGACAATGACCTGTTTATGGATGCCGGCATGGTTACCTGCCCGGCGGATTGGTCGATCAAATTCGACGCCGGCATGAGCTTCCAGCAGTGGCACGCGCCGGTGCCGGGTGTTGCCCATAAGCTCGGGGTGTTCGAGCGTGCGCTGAAGTACCTGCTGAACATTCAGGTTGATCATCCGGTGCGCCGCTTGAACTGGACCATGACCATCAACCCGCGCCTGGACACCTCCGCAGAAACCTTTCACGAGTGGGGCCACGAGCGTAGCGAAGTCACGCCCGAGAACGTCGCGCGCCTGGTCCATTTGCGGGTCGAATTGCAGTTTATGCCGCGCCTGCCGCGCAGCAATGCGCTGATGTTCGGCATTCGTACCTACCTGATCAGTCTTGAAGAGCTGGCCACTAACCCGGCCTGGGCCTGTCGCTTGCACCGCGTGTTGCGTGACCTGCCAGACGCCCTCGCGGATTACAAAGGCCTGACTCGCTATCGGCAAACCGCGGTCGACTGGCTGAGCCAATTCGACCCTCAGGCCAGTGCGGCCTGACCCGCAACTTCCAGCGCCTGCGAGCAGGCCTAACCGAATAACTGAGGAGTCTCACCATGGCCAATTCCTGGCGCATTTCCGCCCTTGCCGAGCGTCATCGCGCACTGGGTTCCAACCTCGAAGACTGGAGCGGTATGGGCACGGCCTGGACCTATGCCAGCGACCTCGCCGACGAGCACGAAGCGATTCGTACCCGCGCCGGCTTGATGGATGTATCGGGGTTAAAGAAGGTCCATTACGTCGGCCCGCACGCCGAGAGCTTGTTGGAATACGCCACCAGCCGCGACATCTCCAAGGTTTACCCGGGCAAGTCGGTGTACGCGACGATGCTCAACGAGGCCGGCAAGTTTATTGATGATTGCGTGATCTACCGCACCGGCCCTAACGCCTTCATGGTGGTACACGGTTCCGGCACGGGCTATGAGTCGCTGGTGCGCTCGGCCCAGGGGCGTCAGGTGGCCGTGTTGTTTGACGACGACCTCCACGATTTGTCGCTGCAAGGTCCGCGCGCAGTGGCCTTTCTCGCCGAGCATGTGCCGGGTATTCGTGATCTGCCGTACTTCCATCATCTGCAGACCAAGTTGTTTGACCGGCCAGTGATGATTTCGCGCACCGGTTACACCGGCGAACGCGGCTACGAGATTTTCTGCAAAGCCGCCGATGCACCGTTTATCTGGGACACCATTCTGGACAAGGGCAAGGCCATGGGCATCATCCCTTGCGCCTTCACCGCTTTGGACTGGCTGCGGGTGGAAAGCTACCTGCTGTTCTTCCCTTACGACAACTCTGAGATGTACCCCTTTGCCGACCAGCCGGCCGGCGACACGCTGTGGGAGTTGGGTCTGGACTTCACTGTCTCGCCGACCAAAAGCGATTTCCGTGGGGCTACCGAGCACCGTCGGCTTATGGGTAAGGAGCGTTTCAAAATTTTCGGCGTGCTGCTTGAGGGCGACAAGGCTGCCGAAGGTGGCGATACCCTGTGGGCCGATGGCAAGCAGGTCGGCGTGATTACCTGTGCGGTGTACTCGCGGTTGACCGGCAAATCCATGGCCATCGCTCGGCTTGAGGTGCCTTACGCCGAGCAAGGTGTGCCGCTGGAGGTCAAGGGCAGTCTGGCGGTCAAGGCTATTTCCCACACCTTGCCGTTTGATGATCCTGAGAAGAAAAAACGCACTGCCAAAGGTTAATTGGTTGGCAGCGCCACAACGCGTTCCTGGGGCAGGGAACATGGGCACAGGGATGTGTCCACCCAATGTATAGGGCAGAGAGGATTCAATGGCCTGGATGAATGGATGGAGTTTTCTGCTCCTGGCGGGTGTGTGCGAGGTGCTCTATGCCTCGATCATTCCGCGCACTGAGGGCTTTAGTCGTTTGTGGCCGAGTCTCTATTGCGGGGTTTTTATGTTACTGAGCATCTACCTGCTGAGCCTGTCGGTAAAAGTGTTGCCGCTTGGCCTGGCCTATGCGGTGTGGGTCGGTATAGGCACTGTCGGTACGGTGTTGTACGCCATGCTATTTATGGGCGAGCACCTCGGTTTGCTGCGTAGCCTGTGCCTGGTGATGATTGTTGGCGGCATTGTCGGGTTGAAACTGGCAAGCCCGGAACAGAGTATTTGAGGGGTAATGCATGCGCGTTCACGTTCTACAACACGTGCCGTTTGAAGACATCGGCAGTATGGCCGAGTGGTTTCAGCAACGCGGCGCACAGTTGTCCTATACACGTTTCTACGAAGCCGACGCGCAACTCCCCGAGGTGGATGGCTTTGACCTGGTCGTCGCGATGGGCGGGCCGATGAGCGTCAATGACGAGGCTACCTTGCCCTGGTTGGTGGCGGAAAAGGCTTTTCTGCGTGCCGCCATTGCCAGTGAGGTGGCGGTACTCGGGGTTTGCCTCGGCGCACAACTGATTGCCAGCGCGTTGGCGGCGCAGGTGTACCCCAATGAAGTGGCGGAAATCGGCTGGTTCCCGGTCTGGCGTGCGGATGCCGTCGATGAGGCGTGTTTTCTGTTCCCTGAGCGCATCGAACTGCTGCACTGGCATGGTGAAACCTTCGCGCTACCAGAGGGTGCAACCTTGTTAGCGTCTAGTGAGGCGTGCCGGCATCAGGCCTTCCAGCTCGGTCGGCGGGTGATCGGCCTGCAGTGCCACCCAGAAATGACTCCGCAGATTGTGGCGGACCTGCTGGATCAATGTGCCGATGAATTGCGCCCCGGCACCTGGGTGCAAACGCCGGAGCAGCTTGCTGCTTCGGCAGCGGCCTACGTGCCAGGCAATCTGTTGATTGCTCGGCTGCTGGATTACCTGGTCGGCTAAACGGTTGGGTTAGTCGTGCGACATAACCCAACCGGCTGGGGATGGCTCAAAGCTGAAAGCGTGAGATGTTATCGCGCAAGGCGACGCTGGTGCGTGCCAGGCTTTCGCTTTCCTGCTGGGCGCTGCGGAAGGCGGCAGCGGACTGCTCGGAACTGTCGCGCACGGTAACGACGCCCTGACTGATCTGCTCGGCAACGGCGCTCTGCTCTTCGGAGGCCGCAGCGATCTGCTGGTTCATGCCACTGATTCGTTCGATCATGCTGACGATTCGGCTTACCGCGTCACCTGCCTCGGTAACACCAGAAACCGACTGCGCACTGGAGCGCTCGCAGCGCTGCATATATTGCGAGGTTTCATCGGCGATCTTTTGCAGGCCGGCGATCAGCCCCTCGATCTCCGACGTCGCTTGTTGGGTGCGCCGTGCCAGATTACGCACTTCGTCGGCGACCACGGCGAAACCACGACCGGCATCACCTGCGCGGGCAGCTTCAATGGCTGCGTTGAGGGCGAGCAGGTTGGTTTGGTCGGCCACCGCCTTGATCACATCGAGCACGCTGCCGATGTTGTTGCTTTCATCCTTCAAGCGGCCCATGGCGACGTTGGATTGGCCGATTACCTCGGCCAGTTCGCCGATCAGCTTGACGGCATCCTTGGCCTTTTGCTGGCTGTACAAGGCTGCGCTGTCTGCCTCACTGGCGGCTCCTGCCGCGGATTCGGCATTACGTGCGACTTCTTGTACGGTAGCCGCCATCTCATGCACGGCAGTAACGATTTGCTCAACCTCACGCTGGGCGTGGGCCACGTTTTCTGAGTTGCGTAGGCTCGACTGGCTCAGCTCTTGGCTGGATTGCGCGACGGTCTGCGAAGAAACCTCGATGCCACGGGTCATGTCGCGCAGGTTCTGCTGCATACGTTGCAAGGCGGCCATCACACTATTTGGCAGTGCTGCGCTGGTATTCGCGCTGGCTCGCAAGTCGCCTTCAGCGACACGTTGGGCGAGCTGGTTGAGATCTGTCGGCTCGCTGCCCAGCGCACGCAACAGGTTGCGGCTGATCAGGTGGCCGAGCACGATAGCCAGCACAAATGCTAACGCGGTGATCGAAAGCAGCATTTTGAGCTGCCCTTGATAATGCGCGTTATCTTCGACCACCAGTTGGTCAGCTCTTTGGTTGCTGTAGTTCAGGTATTCATCAATGACCTGCGTCAGTTCCTTCAGCAGTGGCGTGCACTGCTCACTGACCATACGCAAGGCCTGCTCGTCCTCACCGTTGAACAGGTGCTCGGCAATGCTTTGCGCCACCGGGCTGTAACGCTCTTCCACTTGTTCGATACGGGCGAACATTTCACGCGCTTTGGGCGTTATATCGTTATGTGTGGCTACCGCCTGGCGTAGCGCGGTAAGGCTGCTGGCCACGGTCTTTTCATCGGCGGCAATGGCGGCGCGTTGTTGCTGCCGGGCCGCGGTATCGCTATTCAGAGCCATGTTACGCAGCGCGATGGCTCGGTCCTTGGCGGCATTGCTCAGCTTATTGGCAAGGCGGGTGCGTGTATCCACGCCGTTGACGTAATCAACAAAGTCCTGGTTGCTGCTGGCCATGTTCTTTAGCGCTACAACCGCGATCACAAGCATAAGTGCGACTAGGGCGGCATAGCCCGCATAGAGGGTTGTACGGGTAGATAAACGAGGGGTGTTTGACTGCATAAGACACCTGGTGCGCTAAGGGGACGGCGCGGCGGATAGAGACACTGCCACGGCTATCTTCATTTATAGACCCTGAACGGCATCCTGCGCTGGAGGGAGGGGCGTTAATGTTTGTACAAAATGTACAGTATTTAAACGCAATATCTAGGGGGTTATTCTGTGTGCTAGGAGTTTTCTCGGTAAAGCAACTAAAGTTTGGCTCTATACGTACAAGAATGGTACAGGTTTGCCAGTGGTAAGCATTCGCACTTCAAGCACGGCATTGCAACGCTCGGTGCATTTCTTCTCAATATGCTTACGTCCATGCCTGTTTTCGAGGCCGGCACAAGTGCTGTCGACGGCCTCATCTGTGCTTAAACGGTTTGTCGGCGGTTAAGTTTTATTGAGTCACCAGCCCTCCACTGATCAGGTTTAGCCAGCGCTGCATGACTGTTTCGGCAAAGTGCGACTGAGCAGGCAGGTAAGTACTGAAGTCAGCTTGTGCTTGCTGGATACGCCTTAATACATCGTCTTGGTCGCGTGCCGGATTGCTGATGAGTTCTCGACGATTCCATATGTCGACAATGGCTGGCGTGCTCTCGAAATGGCACTGAAAAGCATAGGGGGATGCGCCGATGCGAAACGCCTGGTGCCTCACCTGAGTGTCCTCTATCAGCAGGCAGCCTCGTCCGGCAACTCGAAGGTGTCGGAATGCATCTCGAGCAGGTGCTGTGCTGGCGTGTTTCAGGCTGCGCGTTGCTTGAGCAGGTGTTCGAGGCGATTGCCGGCCGCGCCGTGGGCTAGGATCTGCAGTGCCTTTTCGGCGATCACGCTGCCGGCTTCCAGGGGCGGCAGGCCGGCGCTGTAGATATTGGAGATAACGCTGTACTCCCAGCTGATCTGCGGGTTGCCGGAAAACCGCGCAGCCTCCGCCTGGCTTGGTGCATCCAGGCGATAGGCCAGGTAGGCGGACAGGCTGCGCGAGGCCAGGGCGTCACCACCGGGGCGTTCGCCGATCAGCATGATCACCAGGCGCGTCTGCACGGCCTCACCGATGGCTTCGGCAAGTTTTACCCGGCCGTAGGGGGCGATGATGGTTTGGCCAACGCTCAGCGCGCGGCTGGCCAGACCGTCAAACAGTACCGGCAGTAAGTCAGTCATGTTGTGGTGCACGGCTTCGGCGCTCAGGCCGTCGGAGATCACCACCTGCACGTCAGTGTGCTCGGCACTCAGGCTGGTCAGTGCACTAGCGGCCAGGCGGGTGCCGAGTTCGGGGTTACTCAGGTGTTCGTCGCGGTTTTGCGCTTGGGTGTTAAGCCGCCGTGGTGCGGGCAGGCCATTGCTGGCGAAGCCCAGCTCGTCCGCCCGCAGGTCGGCATAGATGGCCTGGCGCGCCACGGCCTGGTTGCCGCGCAGAGTGCGGGCCACATGGTTGGTTGGGCGCGGGCCCGCGTTGTCGAAACCATAGGCGGCAGGTACTGATTCCAGCAGGCGCTGGTAGTCCAGCTCGGAGTGGCAGAACTGCTCCGGCTTGCCCCAGTTCGGCCCGCGCTGTAACAGCCCCTCTTCATCCTCAACAAAGATGCCGCGTTGCAGCGCCCATTGCAGGTACTCCGGTGCCGGCTTGAGGTCGTGCACTTCGCGCAGGGTCTGGTCGTCGTGGCCGCTGGTGTCGAAGTAGGCGAGCATGCGGTCGTTGCCCAGGTAAACATCCATAAAGAAGTTGGCCCCGGCGGCTGCCAGCAATTCCGTAGCCATTTGCTGACCTTCGGCAGTGACCTGGGAGTGCAAGGTGAAGCAGGGCGCCATGCCCATGGGCAGGCCGAGCAGCTTGCCCATAAAGTGGTCTTGCAGGCAGGAGTAAATCATCTCGAAGTTGTCGAGGTGGGTTTCCGGGCCGATAAAGCCGGTGACGTTATTCACCATAAAGGGTGAGTAGCGCCGCGCCAGGCCGTAGCACAGCGCCTCGGTGGTGGCCATGTCGATGCCTTCGTGTTTGCCGTAGGTCAGCTCGCTGCCTTGGCCGGTTTCAAAGTACATGACGTTCTCGGCGCTACCGGCCAGTGGGCCATGCACGGCCATAGTGGCGTAGGCGTGGTCGAGCAGTTCGACGGTGACATCGAATTCGTCGGTGAGGGTGCGTTCAGTGCCGGCCAGGCTCTGGAACATGATCTCTACCGGTGCCCCACGTTCCAGGCAGGCCAGTTGCGTTTTGATATGCGAGAGCACGCAAACCTGAGTGGGCGCTCCGGTTTCGCGGCGCAGTTTGTCCAGGTGATGCAAGGTGGCGGCGATGTTGTCCACCGTATCGATAGCCGGGTTGAGGCCGATCAGCGCATCGCCTGCGCCCAGGGATAAACCGGTGTACACCAGCAGGCTGATGCCTGAGAGGTTGTCGGTGGGGTGGTTGGGTTGTAGCCGCGAGGACAACGTACCGGGCAGCCCAACCTGGGTGCGGGCGCGAGCGGCAGCACCGTTTTTCAGGCGTTTGGCCAGTAGCACCAGTTCGTGCACGTCGCACAACTTGGCCAGGCCAGCGGCCATCACCCCGGTCAGGGCGGTGCCGATGCGGCGGATTTCCGCGCCTTTGGCCGCCAGCAGGCGGTCTTTCAACTCGCCCAGGCTGAGGTGAGCGATCTCGCTAAATACGCTGCGGTCGATCTGGTAATTGACCCGCATCACGCTATCTATCTGGCCGGTGCTGTCGGTCAGCGGGTGATCGTGCAGGTGTTGCAGGCTCAGCTCAGAGAGAATCGCCCGGGCAGCCTCGCGCTCCACCTCATCGACCGCCGCGAGGCCGGCCATGCGTTCACCTGCTTTGCTGATGTCGGCGGCACCCAGCAGTTGTTTGAGGCCCCGAAAGCTGAAATGACGTTGCAGCATCTCGGTGCTGTAGGTCTGCTCTGGCTGTGGCGCGGGCAGTATGATCTGATCCAGTGGCACGAGGACTGACATGGACGACTCCGGTTATTCAAGACCAAAAAATGACACCGGCACCATCTGCTGGTGCGCGCGGCCGATATGGATGAATTGAGCTGGGCGCGGCGCAATTTCGTCGATCACCAGCAGGCATTGCGCCATACGCCCCCAGTCACTGACGTATTGTCCGAGGGTTTTTCCGACGTTGGCTTCAAGCAGCAGCACCAGCGGTTGGCTGCTGGGCAGTTCACTGTGCAACAGGGCTTCACGCAGGCGCTGAGCGAGGTTGCGCAGGGTTGCCAGCTGCGCGTTGGCACCGAGCAATTGCAGGCAGGCACCTTGCGGCCGGTAGCGCGCCAGCGTTAGCGCACGCAGCAGGCTTGGGTAGTCGGCGTCTAGCGGCAAACGGGCGACGATGGGCACATCGCGCAGCGGCAGGCGCTCGGGTTCAGGCAGGTACAGGCTGGTGCCGGACACCTCGCAGCTGTGCAGGGTCAGGCCGTGTACGGTGGCGCGGCCACGGGTTTCCGGCAGCAGGCGCGGGCCGCCAGCCAGCAGCGCAGAGGCGAGAATGGCGCGGGCCAAATCGATGCCGAGATCGCCATAGGCGGTGGTCGGTGGCCAGGATGCATCTTCCAAATGGCGGTAAATCAGCTCGCCGACGCCACCAGAAAAGGTGATCGCAGGGGGCGTTGCTAACGCCGGCAGGTGCAGCGGCAACTGCTCATGCAGGCGGCCAATGGCGCTGCTGAAAAATCCATTGTCAGCGCTTACCAGTGCTTCCAGTGCGCTGACTTGCCAGGCCACTAGGCGTTGTACCTCATCGTTGGTGAGGCTAGCGCCCGCGCGACAGGTGATACCGAGGTGCGTGAGCAGGGCCTGGCCGTACTCACTGCAGCCGAGCAGTTGGTAACTGCCTGGGACGAAGCGCCAGTGCCGGGCACCGATAAAATGACAGCCGCAGGCCAGTACGTTGCCGTCCAGTCCGATGGCCGGGTTGGTGGTGCCGCCGCCGATATCCAGGTTGAGAATCGGCTGACCGGGATGAGCGCGGCTGAGTAGCCCGCAGTTACCCATAAAGGCCAGCCAGGACTCCAGGCCTGGGTCATCGGCGGTGGCTATCAGGCTGTCGCCGATGCGCTGGCTGATCAGGCGGGTAAGCGCGGCGACATTGGCTTGCCGGGCGGCCAGGCCCGTGACCAGTGCGGCACCGGCGAAAGGCGCTTGCTTATCCAGGTCGCAAGCGTGCAGCCAGCTATCGAGCAACTCGGTCAGGCGCGTTTCGTCCAGGCCGTCGCCGTCAAAGGGAGTGAACACCGGTTCGGAGCGGTAGATCACGCGCGGTTCGGCAAAGCCCATACGCCCGCTGACACTGTGCCCGCCCAAGCGTGCTTCAACCAGCATGATGCTGCTGGTGGTGGAACCGAAATCCAGGCCAAGCAGGCGCACCTGTTGCGCAGCGGCGTTGCTGGCGGCTGCGCTGGTCACAGCGCTGTCAGGCTCGCTGCAGTGTGGATGCCTGGCGCGAATTGCCAGTTGCTGTCGACGAGGAAACCACGAGTATGGCCGAGGTAGGTGAGCTGCTCGCCACTGCGTGCGGAAATTTCCGTCAGGCTGTTTTCCACCCGGTCGGTTGCCTGCTGCCACTCTGGCGCTGGCGCTGGCTTGGGAGAGAACCACGACATAGCAACCCCCTTGCGTACGCGTTGGGCAGAGTTCAGGCGACTTTGCTGGTCTGCCGGGGGCCGCAGCAGTAATGCTTCAAATCGGCTTTCAGTCCTTCGGCGACCCGGCGTAGCTCATCCGGGTCGGTATGCGCGTGGCCCTGGACAATAAACAACGCCGCGCGGGTATGCGGCTGCAGCACGCTGGCCGCGCACTGGCGGTATTCCATGCGGCACAGCACCTGGCCGGCGCCATCAAGGTAGACATATTCGCCGGCGGGTAACGCGGTGCGGTGTTCGCTGCCGAGGCCCTGGAAAACTTCGCCGCCCTGGCAGATGGCCAGGCTTACAGGCAGGCGCAACGTGGTCAGGTCATGCGCACCGATGGACAAACCGCTGTGTAGCGACCAGTGGTTGTACAAGTCCACCACGGGCGAAATAACCGGCAGTTGGCCCGTGCGTTGGTATTGCTCGGCCAAGGCTTGTGGCGAAGCAGGAAAGCGTTTCGCCGAACGGCCAATGCGCAGGCGTAATTCCTCGAAACCTTGCCGGCTGAAGTGTTTGCGTTGGCTATCAAGGTCTTCGCGCAGCGCTTTCAAACGTTGCTTGAGCAGGGCGCTGTAATCGTAGTTGGCGAGATCGTGAAGGGTGAACGCATAGGCACTGAGGCCGAGGCTTGCGGGGGTTTCGAGGAGAAATACAGGATTTAGCATAGGGTGGCCTGTCAGCTTGACCGACACCGTTACGGTGCCGGCCAGGCCTCGGTTGTGTCGTGGCTACTTGGTCATGGGACTGTTATAGCTGTGTTGCTCGTGGCGCACGGTGGCGTAGATGGCAAACACGGTCAGGGCGACTGCCACCACGAGGATGAAGCCCATCACCATTGGCTTGTCGGCGTAAGTGAACACGGCGCTGGCACCTTCCCAGCTAGAAATCGGACTACTCATGGTATTGCTCCTTGGTAGGTCACGCGGGGCAGGGCCGCCGCGTGACGTGGCTCAGTTTCAGGCTGGTTTTGCTTCGCCAATTGGCGCAGCGGTTGGTGGCACACTGGTAACAGTGGTGGTGGCGCCAGTGATGGCCCACTCTGGGTAGGCTTTGGCTGGGACTTCTACCAAATCCAGACCGCGCTCTTCGGCATGTGCCGGTACACGCAGTACGCCCATTTTCTTCATCAGCAGCGAGATCAGGTAGCCAGGGAAGAAGCCCAGCGCTGCCAGAACGATTGCGCCGCCGGCTTGGCCGAGGAAGTTCACCGGTGGTGCGCCTTCCATGACGTTCGGGTAACCGGAGATAAAGATGCCGCTGATAACCAGACCAGCGAAGCCGCCAAAGCCGTGTACGGCAAAGGCCCCCACCGCATCATCCAGCCCGCGTTTGACCAGCAACTTCTGCACCAGTGGTGCGGCTGCTGCTACGCCCATACCGATCACGTAAGCGAACGGTGGGTAGTAAACGTCCAGGCCAGGCGCTACGGAGATGATCCCGATCAGGCCGCCGGACATCATCCAGAACGGTTCACGGGTGGTCAGGTAGGCGCCGATCAGGCCGCCAGCAAAGCCCATCAGGGTGTTGAAGGCGAACGCCGAAAGGGTGGTTGGTTGGCCGTAGATATTGGTCCACTGGCCGCCGGCGTTATAGATGATGCAGCCGCCGAGGAAGCCGAAGAAGCCGACGATGACCAGCATCAGGCCGATCACGCTCATGGGCATGCTGTGGCCGACGATTTCATTGGCGCTGCCATCGGCATTGAAGCGACCGATACGTGCGCCAACGTTCATGACTACGCCAAGGGTGAAGAAGCCGGCAATGGTGTGTACGCAACCTGCTGCGCCAACGTCGTGGAAGCCCCACTCGGTGGTCAGCCAGCCGGCTGGGTGCCAGCTCCATGCCGCGCCCAGAATCCACACGCCGGAGCCGAGGATGATGGCGAGAATGATAAAGGCGCTCATGCGAGTCCGCTCAATCAGCGCGCCGGACATAATCGACGCCGTCGTCGCGGCAAACAGCGCGAACGCCGCCCAGAAGATGCCTGTGGCGTTGTCGGTGATGTTCGGCCCCATGCTGCTGGCCCACGGCAGGCTTGCTGCGGCACCGCTAAAGTCCGGAATGATGCCGCCGGAGAAGCCGTTGTAGATCCACCAGCCGAAGAAGAAGAACGTCGGCACGATAAAGGCAAACGCCAGGATGTTCTTGACCCCGGCAGTCAGCGCGTTTTTCAGGCGCGATGCACCAATTTCGTAGGACAAGAAGCCCGCGTGGATCACTATCATCAGTGCAATACACCACCAATAGAAGATTTCCATATTGATCGTGTCGGACATCTGAATGAGCTTGTATAGCTCTTCCAGACTAGGAGTTGCCTGTTCCATACAGAATCCTCTTTGTGATTTTGAGATCAGTTTTCGTGGCAGGGCGAAACGGTGAACTAGAAATTTCGTGTTTATCTATGGTTATAAAAAGTTCATGTAGTGAATAGCAAAGCTTGTGCCATCTTGCTGTTTGGCCAATCTGCGCGGCTTACGGGGCTGGGTAATATTTGCTAATGGAAAACTGCCCCGTTTCTGTTCAATTTGTCTTGCAAGTGCCTGTTATTGGGTCGTCTCAGTGCGCTGCTGGAGCATGGTCTGGATCTGCCCGACGGACTCCTGCGTGCGTTTGGCGAGGTTGCGCACTTCATCAGCGACCACGGCGAAGCCACGACCCTGTTCACCGGCGCGCGCGGCTTCAATGGCGGCGTTAAGTGCCAGCAGGTTGGTTTGCTCGGCGATGCCCTTGATCACCGTGGCGACTTGGGCGATTTGCCCGTAAGTGGCCTGGATGTTCGCCTGCTCGCGTTCGCGCATGCTGGCGGCGGCCTTCTCATCGCTGATCTCGCGCACCGCTCCGGTGATGTAGGTGAGCCGGCCACGCGCATCGCGCAGGCAGCGACCGCGTTCGCGATACCAGGTTTCGCCACGGGTTTTGTGCTGCATGCGGTATTCCACGGCGTAGAAACCATCACCGTTGGCATCGACCATTGAGGCGTTGAACGCCTGCATCACGTGCTTGAGGTCGTCGGCGTTGGTGATCTTGAAGTAGCTGTCCCAGCCGTCTGGGAATTCGGCACGGCTATAGCCAATCAGCTCGCGGAATTGATCGGACCAGCGGATCAGGTTCTGCGGGTGGTCAGGGTTGCCGTCGACAACGTTCATCGCCCAGGAGCCTTCGGTCAGGGTGCGCTTGGTCAGCTCCCAGACTTGCCGCTCTTCTTCCCATTGCGCGCGTTCGGCGATCATTGCAGTGAACTGTTGCTGGTTGCTTTGCAGCTCACCCTCAAGTCGCACGCATTGCTGCTCGGCGAGCGTTAGGCGTTGTTGTAACGCGGCATATTCGGCGGCGCTGCAGGGGGGCGGTGGCAGCTGCTCGGCATGCTGGCGGATGTGCTGGAGCTGGGCCCAATCATGCTGCAACTGCTTGAGGCTGCCGAGCAGCTGCGGTTGGCGCTTGAGGTGCGGGTGCGGCTCGCTCAGTGGTTGCTCGGCGAGTAACCGATCAATCCACTGGCTGAGTTCGCTGGCCAGGTTCCTGGTTGTATTGTTGAACCACATCGGCCGATCCTCCATGGGTAGTGTTGGCGATACTTAAGCTGTGCCAAGCAATTCCCTCTCCATGTTTGCCTGATCAACTGCGAACCCGAGTTTTTTCCGGGTCGTAAGCCACGGTGCCGGCACTGACCACTGCTCTAATACGTTTTTGTTGGCCGTCCAGTTTGCCGATTTCCAGCTGGGTGCCTGGCTCGCAATAAGCAATGTCCAGCCGGCACAGGGCGATGTTCTTACCGAGAACCGCTGAACGTGTGGCGCTGGTAATCACCCCAACCTGCGCGCGACCCAGGTGCACGCAGTCGCCGTGGGCGGCGGTTTCGTTACCTTCAAGTTCCAGACCGACCAGCTTGTGTTGCGGGTTGGCGTTGCGCCGCAGTAGGGCATCGCGGCCAATGAAATCGTCCTGTTTGCTCTTCAGTGGCACACAAAAACCGATGCCGGCTTCGTAGGGGTCGGTCTGATCGCTGAACTCGTAACCGGCGAAGATCAGCCCGGCTTCGATGCGCAGCATGTCCAGCGCGTGCAGGCCAAGCGGGGCCAAGCCTAGCGGCTCGCCCAATTGCCAGAGGCGTTGCCAGACGCGCATGGCGTCGCTGGGGTGGCACCAGATTTCATAGCCCAGTTCGCCGGTATAGCCGGTGCGCGAGACCATCACGGGTGGGCCGTTGTAGTCATCCAGGCGGCCGACCAGAAAGCGAAACCAGCCGAGGTCTTCGAGTGCTGGCTGGGTGCCGGGTGTCCAAATCATCTGCTTGAGTAGTTGGCGACTCAGTGGCCCTTGTACGGCGATGTTGTGAATCTGCTCGGAGGCCGATTTGATCCAGACTTTCATGCCTAGCTTTTCTGCCTGTTCACGCAGCCAGATGGCGCTGTAATCCTCGCCGCAAATCCAGCGGAAGGCGTCTGGGCCGAGGCGTAGCAGGGTGCCGTCGTCGAGCATGCCGCCGTGCTCAAAGCACATCGCGCTGTAGACCACTTGGCCTACCGCTAGCTTGCGCACGTCGCGGGTCAGGCAGTAATTGAGCAGCGCTTCGGCATCGGGGCCCAGTACCTCGAATTTGCGCAAGGCCGAGAGGTCCATCACCGCCACCCGCTCACGGCAGGCGTGGTATTCCGCAGCGACGCCGTAGCCGTCGAAATGGGTTGGGGTCCACCAGCCGCGATAATCGATGAACTGGCGAGTGAGGGCGCTGGTGCCCGGATGAAAGCCGCTTTTATGGGTGAGCACAGGGTCCGCGTCGGGTGTTTTGCGATTGGCCATGGCGATACTGAAACGCTCCTTTGCGCTGTACAGGCGGATGTGGATGTCGGTGGGCTGCCAGCCATTGGCCGGGTCGATGTCGTCCGGGCAGGAACTGCTGGCGCAGGTCAGGTCGCTCATGGCGCGCAGCAATACGTAGTCACCGGGCCGCGACCAGGGCTCATCCAGCGTAAGCTGCTGCTGTGCATCGACGCCGGTGTTGAAGAAGAAGTTGATCGCCGGCCAGCCGGGGCGAGCGCTAACGCCGTGTTTTGCCAGGGCGCGGCTGATGTTGTCGCTGCAGTTGGCGTGGCCGAAGTAGCCATGGGTTTCGTAGTAGCGCGCGGTACAGGCCAGGGCGAAGGTGTCGTGACGGCCAACGGTGTCGCGCACCACTTCGAGCATGGGCTGCATATGGCGGTCGAAGAATTTGCTGAACAGCCCGGGGCCAGGGTAGGCGTTGCCGTTGAGGGTGCGGGTCACGGTGGGGTCCAGGTCGATTTCCCGGCCAGCATCGAGGCTGCGACGATCGAATGCGACGAAATCGGAGCATTGCCGCCCGGCGACATCAATCACTTGGATGTACTGACCGGCTGCGACCTGGTAGTCGCGGGCACTGCCGGGGCTGATGGTGAACTCGTCGAGCAATTCACCGAGTGGTGTCGGCAGGCTTGGGATCAGCAGGCTGCTGGGGTTGGCGCGGTGGATCAATAGGCGCAGTTCGCTGGCGCGCTGCTGGCAGTCCACGGGGCTATGCAGGCCTGGCGCAGCGACGATCACCAGCAGGTTGTCCATGCTGCTTAAGCTGCAGCTATAGCCGGCCGGTGTCGCGCTAGGCCAGAGCTGTGCAGCGTTCGGCAGGCTCTTGCAATCAACCTTGCGCTTGCTCAGACCTGTGCTGATGTGGGCCGACTCCTGACTGCCGTTATGCAGCAACTGGGCAATAAAGTGTGCCGCGCCACTGCTGCGCAGGCCGAGCGCACTCAGCGCCTCGCGGCCATCTTCGCTGAAGGCCAGCAGCTCAGCAGTTTGATCGCCCTCAATGTCGATAACCTGCAGCCGGTCGCCTGGCTGCAGGGCAACTATGGTTAGCCCGCCAGGGGCAACGCGGTGACGTTCCAGGCCGGGTGTGCGAGCAAACAGGGCGGGCTCCAGTGGCCTGGAAATCACAGGTTGATGCATGGTTTTACTCCGCAAGGCTGGGGCGTATTAGCGGGCTGTTTTCAATGCTGCTGGGGTATCGGCCAGGTAAGTCGCGAGCGAGTCGTCCAGTGCTTCCAGCCAGGGCGTGTGGTGCGCGGTGGCTAGGGTGCCGGTCATCAAGGAGCGGTGGCTCTTGTTGCGGTAACCCATGATGTCGTCGTATTTGTCGTGCTTCCAGTCGAGGAAGGTTTGGTTCACGGCAGCAATGTCGAAGTTTGGGTAGTCGGTGGCGTCGATCAGTGACTGGATGTACTTGCCTTGGAACTCGAACATTTCCTGGGCGTTTTTCAGGGTCAGTTCTTCCTCGCGCCAGGCCAGGTTTTCGGCATGCATGGCGGCGTGGTCGGGTAAGGCAATACGCCCGAGCATGATGTCACGGGCATACCAGGCCTGGGCATCGAACATGTTGAAGCTGTACCACTGGTCCTGCATGCCGAGGTAGATCAGCTTGGGATTGTTTTCCCAAAACACGCCTTTGTAGAGATTCAGCGGCCACAGGCGGTTGTCGGTCTTCAGCCGCAGGTCTTCCGTCAGGAAGGGGAAGTGGTGTTTGTAACCGGTGCACAGAACGATGGCGTCGATGTGTTTGCAGGTGCCATCCGCGAAGTAGGCGGTGCTGCCTTTAACGTGGCTTAGCAGCGGTTTTTCTTCCCAGTTTTCCGGCCATTTGTAGCCCATTGGCGCGCTGCGGTAGCAACTGGTGATGGAGCGTGCGCCGTACTTGTAGCACTGCGAACCGATGTCCTCGGCGGAGTAGCTAGCACCGACGATCAAGACATCCTTGCCTTTGAATTCCAGCGCATCGCGAAAGTCATGCGCGTGTAGTACGCGGCCGGCAAAGCTTTCAAAGCCATTGAAGTAAGGCACGTTGGGCGTAGAGAAATGCCCACTGGCGACCACCACGTAGTCGAATTCTGCAGTGCTGGTCAGGTCTTGGTCATAGTTGTGCACTGTGACGCTGAACGTGCCGCTGGACGCATCAAAGGTGACGCCGCGCACGCTGGTGTTGAACTGGATGTATTGGCGGACGCCGGCTTTCTCGACGCGGCCTTTGATGTAGTCCCAGAGCACTTCGCGCGGCGGGTAGGAGCCCATTGGCCGGCCGAAGTGTTCGTCGAAGGTGTAGTCGGCGAACTCCAGGCACTCCTTCGGTCCGTTCGACCACAGGTAGCGGTACATGCTGCCGTGTACTGGCTCGCCATGTTCATCCAGGCCGGTGCGCCAGGTGTAGTTCCACATGCCGCCCCAATCGCTCTGCTTCTCGTAGCAGACCAGTTCTGGAATGTCCGCGCCCATGGCGGCGGCAGACTGGAAGGCGCGTAGCTGAGCCAGGCCGCAAGGGCCGGCACCAATAATGGCAATTCGAGTGGTCATAGGGGCTCCATTGCTGGGGTTAAATTATTTTTGAGAATTAAAATTTCCTTGTGGGAATTACCATACGGCTTTATCAAACCACTGCAATTCGTCCTGAGGTGATACCTCTTTGGGGGTATACGACGCATTTCTGCTGCTCCTTGAGAGGGCGTTCAAGCGTCGTGCTGGTGCACTAACTTATTTCCTGTTGAGAAAAAATATTTATCTATGGTGCTTTCTGTGGCGCGCCGCTGAGGGCATAGAACTTGCTCTGCTCCACGCACAGCTACCGCCTTCCTGGAGGCAGGATGTTCCAGTCGCTATTGCGTCTATTGCCGGTCGAGCGGCACGCCCGAGCTGAGCCGGGTTTACCGGCATATCAGCAGGCGCTGTTTGAGCTGCCGTTGCGTCTGTTGCAGCAAGCGGGCAGTGATACGCCGCTGGTGGAGCTGTTGCCGTGCTTGAGATACGCCATGCAGGCCGATGGCCTCTGCCTGTTGCTGCCGTTGCCCAGTGCGCCAGGGTGGCGGCGCTTGCAATGCCTGCGTAGCAATGCTGACGCCGCTTGCCCGATGCACGCTGGCGAGTTGCCGGTGCCAGGCGGCACGCAGCTTTGTCGGCGCTGCCTAGAGCAGGGGCGCTTTCGCGCGATTGCCGGGCTGCAGGTAGAGGAAGGGCGGCCGGCGTTGCTGCTGGTGGATTTTCCGCAGATGCCTGCGGCGTGGCAGCGCGAGCGCCTACGTGAGATCAGCCGAACACTGCGCGAGGTGCTCCAGGCGTTTGCCGAGGACCGTCACCTGCGCCGCTGTGAGCTCAGTGCGGAGCGCGGCATGCTGGCGCGTGAGCTGCACGACTCCGTGGCCCAGCAACTCAGCTACCTACAAATCCGCGCCAGCCGTTTACAGGCGGTGTATGCCGATCCGCATTTACACGCCACGGCAGGGCCAATGTTGGATGACCTGCGCGATAGCTTGCGGGTGATGCATCGGCAGGTGCGTGAGCTGATCAGCAGTGCACGCCTGACCATGGACGGACGCACCTTGCGTGAGGCGCTAGAGGCCTCTGTTGCGGAGTTTTCGCGCTGCAGCAGTTGCGTCTTCAGCCTGGACAATCGGCTTCCCGCCAACTGCCTACCGGCCGAAGGCGAGCTGCAAGTGCTGCAGATCGTTCGTGAGGCGCTGGCCAATGTGGTGCGGCATTCTCATGCTCGGCAGGTTTGGGTTCGTCTGCTGCAGATGGAGCGGGGCGTGGAGGTCGAGGTGCGTGACAATGGTGTTGGCTTGCCGCAGCAGTTGCCGGATAGCGGCCATTTCGGCCTGCGCATCATGCGTGAACGAGCCGCTGCCATCGGCGCTGAACTGGCCATTGAGGCGTGCCCTGAGGGTGGCACCCGCGTGTATTTGCAGTGGCGGCAAGCATGAGCGCGCCGTTCAGCTTGTTGCTTATCGACGACCATCCATTGCTGCGCCGTGGCCTGGCCGAGTTGTTTGAGTCCTGTGGCGAGTTCCGCGTGGTCGGCAGTGTGTCCAGCGGTAGCGAAGGCGTTGAGCGGCTACGGCAACTGAGCCCTGATATCGTGCTACTTGATCTGCATATGCCGGGGATGGATGGTCTGGCTACCCTCACGGCGCTAAAACAATCGCAGCCGGATTGTCGGGTGATGGTGCTGACAGCCTCGGCCGCCCGGGATGATTTGCTCGCGGCGTTGCGCGCTGGCGCCGATGGTTACTTGCTCAAAGACAGCGAGCCGGAAGACTTGCTGGTTGCGGTGAGTGCCTGCGCTAACGGCCAGGCGCGTCTTGATCCGGCATTGTCTGACTTGCTTGCCAGTAGCCTGCGTGAGCGCGAGGCCTCGGCAACGAGCGCGCGGGTCGAGCTGACCGAGCGCGAGCAGCAGACGCTGGCGCTGATCACTGAAGGCTTCAGCAACAAGTTGATCGCCCGCCAATTAGGCATCAGCGATGGCACGGTGAAAATCTACGTTAAACATCTGCTGAGCAAGCTCGGACTGCGCTCGCGCCTTGAGCTGGCGGCCTGGGCACATCGTGGCGGCCTGCCTGATACCCGTGGAGAAGTGCGATGAGCCTGATAACGCGTTGGCATGACGGTTGGCAATCGCTACTCGCTGCCTGGCCGGGCGGTAAATCCTCCGCCGAGGATTTTGACTGTTTGCCGCTGGCGCTTATCTATCTGGATAACGGCGGCGTGATGTGCCGGGCCAACCGGGGCTGGGAGCAGTTGACTGGCTACCTGGCACGCGACTGTTTGCGCCACGATCACCGTGAGTTTTTGCATATCGAGGATCGGCTGCGTTGGCAGCAGGGCATGCAGAGCGTACGTGAGGGACAAGCCGCTTGGGTCGGCCGCCTGCGTTATTTGAGCCTGAGCGGTGAGTTGCGCTGGGTCGAGGTGCGTCTGGGCCTGCGTGTTGGTGGCTTTGTCGCGAGCCTGGCCGATGTCAGCGCGGAAATTTCCCAGCATCAGCAATTGCAGGCGCATCACCGTAGTTTGAGCAACTTGCTCGATGGTTTGCCGTTGATGGTGTATCGCTGCCGTAACAACCGCCACTGGAGCATGGAATACGTCAGTGCCGGCAGTCTGGCGTTGACCGGGTTCTTACCTGAGCAATTTATCGACAGCCGCAGCCTGACCTTCAATGAGCTGATTCACCCGCGCGATCGTGAGCGAGTCTGGCGTAGCGTGCAGCAAGGTTTGCGTGATGCACGACCGTTCGCCTTCGACTACTGCCTGCTGTGTGCCGATGGCAGCGAGAAACAGGTCACCGAGCGTGGGCGGGGAATCTACTCCGACCAGGGTGGCGTATTGGGCTTAGAGGGGGTGGTGATTGATCGCAGCGAGCCGAGCGTAGACAGCGTGCTGGAGGAGTTGCTGCCGTTTTCGCGCCAGGTAGGGCGTTAAGGCGTGTAGGCGTGGTTTGCTGGAGGGGAAGCGGTGTGCCGGCAGGCACACCGCTGGATGCTGCTATTGCGACTTAGAACTCGTGATCAGCGGTATCTGGATTCAGATCGCTGATGCCCAGCTTGCCGGCAGCCTGCTCGATTGCGCCGGTCTGCTTGACCAGTGCAGCGATGGCATTACGCACGATTTGCTGACCTTCGGTGTTATCCGCTGCGATCAGTTGGTCGAAGTGCACGTTGTCCTTCTCGGCACTGTCGACCAGTGCCTGCAGCTTGGCTTCGGTGTCTTGCAGGTCGGCTTTCAGGGTGTTGTCGGCGGCTGGGTCAGCCTTGGCCACCAGCGACGACAGGCTTGGGCCAGTCATGGTGGTGCCGTCGACTCGCTTGTATTCGCCCAAGTAAACGTTACGAATACCTTTGCCGTTGTAGAAGTGCGAGTTGTGTGTGTTGTCGCTGAAGCAGTCGTGCTCGTCTTCGGTGGAGTTGGCTTCCAGCGCGACCTTCATGCGCTCGCCAGCCAATTCGCCTAGGGACAGGCTGCCCATGCCGAAGAGCATTTTGCGCAGGCCGTTTTCAGCCGAGTCGGCTTCCAGCTTGGCGCGGTAGTTGTCGGCTTTTCCGGCTTGCCACTCTACGACCATTGCGTCGAGGTCGCGGACCAGTAGGTCGGTAGCGGCCTTGAGGAAGGCGCGGCGACGCTCGTTGTGGCCGCCTGTGGCGCCATCACCAACTACGTAGTCGGTAGCCGGGCGCTCGCCTGCACCTGGGTTGGTGCCGTTGAGGTCTTGGCCCCAGAGCAGGAATTCGATGGCGTGGTAGCCAGTGGCAACGTTGGCTTCGGAACCGCCCAGTTCATTCAGACTGGCGAGCAGATCCGGAGTGATTTCAGTTACGTCGAGCTTATCTTCGCCGACCTGGATTTCAGTGTTGGCGATGATGTTGGCGCTAGCGCCTGGGTTGCCCAGCGCGTGCTGGTAGTCCTTGGCAACGTAATCGATCAGGCCTTCATCCAGCGGCCAGGCGTTAAGCTGGCCTTCCCAATCATCGACCACGGCGTTGCCGAAACGGAACACTTCACTTTGCATGTAGGGCACACGGGCAGCCAGCCAGGCTTCACGGGCGGCTTGCAGGGTGTCGGCATTCGGCTTGGCGAGCAAGGCGTCGACAGCTTTTTGCAGGTCTTTGCCGGTGCTTGCAGCGTCGCTGAATACCGCCAGGGCCATATCGGCGTAGTGGCTGACTACGGCCTTGCTAGCAGACTCATCGACTTGGCTGGTGGCTGCTGGAGCGCTGGTGCTGCTAGCGGCTGGTGCTGCGGCTTGGTTGGCAGGTGCTTTGTCTTCGCCACAACCGGCGAGAGAAATGGCGATGGCGAGCAAGCTGGCTGAGGCCAGGGGCATACGGAGCATGACGAGATCCTTTGCAAGTGGAGAGTAGGCATCCGCGCAAGTGGATGCAAAAACCAAAGCATAATGCGAAAGATTTGCATTTTGCGCAAAGGGTCGTTGCATTTTTTTCATAAAAGCTGCACTCAGCGCGCCGCTCTAGGGGTAATTAATAGGCGGTTAGAGGCCGGAATGCTGCGTGCGCGCAACACTATTCGAGCACTGTTTGGAAGGGCATAAGAATCCGATGGCAGAGACCTGGCAGCGGATTTTCGTGGGGTTCCAGCTTTAGCCGTCGCTAAAATACTTGAGTGGGTTTGCGCTACATCAGTTGGTGAGCTTGCTTAAAGCTCCTCAAGTTAGAGCGTTGCGGGATTGGCCGTGTTGTTCAGTCGTTTGGTCTGTTTCAGGTAGGCGGTCAGTTCACGGGCAGGCAGTGGTTTGCTGTACAGGTAGCCCTGACCTTCGTTACAGCCTTGGGCGATGATGTAGGCCTCTTGCTCAACGGTCTCAACGCCCTCGGCGATAACTTGCATGCCGAGGCTCTTACCCAGTTGGATGATCGCCCGCACGATGGTCGCGTCGTCCTCGTCTTCCAGCAGATCCTGTACGAAGCTCTTATCGATCTTGATTTTGTCCAGCGGCAAGCTCTTCAGGTAGCTCAGTGAGGAATAGCCGGTCCCGAAGTCATCAATGGCGATCAGCGCGCCGGAGCGGCGCAGGCTAAGCAAGTGTTGGGCGGCGGTGTTGATATCTTCCATCAGACCAGTTTCTGTCACTTCCAGCTCAAGGCTGCGCAGCGGCAGGCGGTAAACCTGCATGAGGTTATTGACCACCCGTGGCAGTTCGGCGTGGTGCAGCTGCACGGTGGACAGGTTGACCGCCATGCGCAGCCCGGTGAAGCCTTGGTCGTGCCATTCACGTAGTTGACGGCAGGTCTGGTCGAGAATCCATTCGCCAATCGGGATGATGGTGCCGTTCTGCTCGGCCAGCGGGATAAACAGGTCTGGCGGGACGAAGCCGTGCTGGGGATGTTGCCAGCGCAGCAGGGCTTCGACGCCGACTACGCTGTGATCGCGGTAGTCAATTTGTGGTTGGTAAACCAGGTGCAGTTGATTGAGGGCCAAGGCGTCGCGCAGGTCTTTTTCCAGCTCACGGCGGCGGCGCATTTCGCTGTCGACACTGGCGATATAGAACTGATAACGATTGCGTGAGCGGCTCTTGGCCAGGGTCATGGTTTGTTCGGCTTTTTGCAGCAGCTTCTCAGTGGTATCGCCATCCTCTGGGAACAGGGTTATACCGATTGTGGCGCGCAGGCGCACTTGCTGCTGGTCGAGCATAAACGGGTTGTCGAGGTCGTCGAGTACGCTCTGCGCCAATTCGGCGGCCTCATAGGGCTGTTCGATATCGGCTTGTACCAGGGCGAATTGGTCCCCGCCGAGTCGCGCCAAGGCACCGAGACGCCCGCTATGGCTGCGCAGGCGATCAGAGAGGGCCAGCAGCAACTGGTCACCGGTTTGGTAGCTGAACTGCTCGTTGATGCCTTTGAAGTCGTCGAGGCCGACGCATAGTACGGCTACGCGGCGCTGCAAGCGGCCGGCATCTTCGAGAATCTGATCGAGTTGCTGTTGCAGTTGTTGACGGTTTGGCAGGCCCGTGAGGAAGTCGTATTGCGCCATGCGCAGGAGGCTGTTTTCCGCCTCGCGGCGCAGGCTGGTGTTGCGCTCGATGGAGGAGAGTAGCTGGTTGGCAGTGTTAATCCACAGGCCCAGTTCGTTCTTCTCGTTGCCTTTGAGCATCGGCAGCTTGTGTTCGCTGGGACGGTCCGGGTTGATGTTGGTTAGGTGCTCAATGATCTTCGACAGCGGCTTGGTCAGTAGCCAGTGATAAACCAGATACAGCACCAGGCCCATGGCTAATGCGCGCAGTACCCCGGAGATAAAAATGATGACCGAGTTGGTGACAAAACTCTCACCATAACGTGCGGTGTCGAGGGTGATGCTGAGGTCGCCGTAGTATTCGCTGTAGGGGCCACGGCCGACTAACTGAGTGGTGAAGTTCTGCTCTTCGCCAAGGATCGGGTCGGTCAACCAACGTGTTGGAATGTCGGCAGGCTCTCGGGATTTCGCTGCCAGCATGGGCTCATTGGGGTGACCGATGGAGGCCATACGCACTGACTCGTGCTGAAACAGGCCTTCGATGACCTGCATGCCCATCTCTCGGTCAAGGCTGTAGACCGCCTGGGTAGATGGGTCACGGAACATACCAAGAATGCGGTGCGCGTCGTTAGTGATCGCTTGGCGTGTTTTGTACACATCGAAAACTATCTGCGCAAAACTTAGGACTACCCCGACGATGAGTGCTGAGAGCAGCACTACGCGGAGCAGCTTAAGTGACAAGCTGTTTTTGAGTTCCAGCTTCAAATGACGATTCCTTGTTCGATGCCTTTGGCGTCAGACGCACTGAAGTATTGGCAAAGTCGCGTCAGCAGTCAAAGGGCCATTACTAAAGTTTGTCGAACAAAATTCTGTTGCCCGGCGATAGCGCGAATGCTAACGAGTAAACGCGCTGCTTGCACTGTGTCGGTGCGACTAGCCGGAGACTGGAGCGCCGTTTGGCTGTTTCCTTTTGGCATGAGAGTTGCGATGCCCAGCGTACTCACCGTTATGGGGGACGCTGCGATGAAGGCTCGACTAGTAGGAGTGGCTGTACTGGGGTTTTCGCCATTGTCTCAGGCCGCCAGCGATGAAGCACTCAACACCGCCTGGTTGGTGCTGGCCAGCGTCCTGGTGTTTTTCATGCAGGCTGGTTTTGCCTTGCTGGAAAGCGGCATGTCGCGGGCGAAAAATGCGGTCAATGTGATGATGAAAAATTACATGGACGGCTGTGTTGGCGGCATTACCTACTGGCTGTTCGGCTTCGGTCTGATGTTCGGTAGCAACATTACTGGCTGGTTCGGCATGAGTCATTTTGCGCCGCATGATGGCCAACCCTGGGACTTTACCTTCCTGTTGTTTCAGATGATGTTCGCGGCTACGGCAGCCACCATTGCCAGTGGTGCCATGGCTGAGCGTACGCGTTACTCGGCCTACCTGATTGGCGCAGTGGTGATCAGCGGCTTTATCTATCCGGTGTTTGGCAGTTGGGTGTGGAGCGGCATTTATGGTGGTCAGGGTTGGCTGGCGCAATTGGGCTTTATCGACTTTGCCGGATCAACCGTGGTGCACAGTGTCGGCGCCTGGTGTGCGTTGGCTGGGATTCTGGTGTTGGGGCCGCGTCTGGGGCGTTTTGCCGCAGATGGTACGCCGCGCACGATTCCCGGTCACAACCTCAGTTTGGTTGCGCTAGGCGGATTCATCCTATGGATGGGCTGGTTTGGTTTTAATGCCGGCAGCAGTCTTGAAATGAATGTCAGCCTCGGTCTGATTGCCCTGAATACTCACTTAGCGGCATCGGCCGGGGCGCTCGGTGCATTTCTCGCGCAGCGCAGTACCGCGAGCCCGGCGCTGCTGAGCACCACCGTGAATGGTTCCTTGGGCGGCCTGGTGGGCATCACGGCCGGCTGCGCCACCATGCATCCTGGGTATGCCCTGATTACTGGTCTGGTTGCTGGTTGCGTGGTGGTGTTCGGCATGCGCCTGATGGATTACCTGCGTCTCGATGATGTGGTTGGTGCTGTGCCGGTACATGGCCTGGCCGGTGTGTGGGGCACGCTAGCTGCCGGGATGTTCTTCAATGGTGATCTGTTCAGTTGGGCGCGAATCAGTGTGCAGTTGATCGGTGCTGGCGCGGCCTTTCTCTGGGCATTTCCACTGGCGTTGGCGATGTACTTTATTCTGGCGAAAACACTTGGCTTGCGCGCCTCTACCCAGCATGAACAGCGTGGTCTGGATTATTCAGAGCATGCCGAGGCGGGGTATCCGGAGTTCAATCAGGCAGTAACCTACGATGAGCGCGAACTGGCGCGGAGGGGCTGAGATGAGCCTGACTATCCGTCGACGCGCTATCTATACCGGGCTTGCCAGTCACTTTCCCGAGGATGAGGTGCTGCCGCTGCTTTCTCTATGGGAAACCAAGTACGCCGATAAACCGCCCTTCGCCCTTAACGAGTTTCTGGCTGAAGTGGTCAAGCGCAGTGAACGCAAGCTGGAGCGCGCACGCCTCTACCGCGAACTGGTGAGTGCCTTGACCGGGCCATCCAGCAATCTGTTACCGGATCCTGCGCCGCGCTTACAAGCCTGGCGCGAAGGCGATGGCGTGATGAGCAAGGAAATGCCTGTGCCCGATACCTTGGCATGGCAGACGTTCGAGGTGCTTAGCCGCGAGTTATTCAGCCTACTTGATGCTGAAATGGTGCGGCGATTACGCCGCTTTGCTGCTGGCAACCTGAGCAATATGCCGGTGGAAACTGAATTGCGTATGCGCCTCGGCAGTTGGTTGGAGCACGGCGGCTCGGTCGGTTTGACGGTACTCAACCTGGAGCAGTTGCGCATGTTGCTCAACCTGCTTTATATCGGTTTGTGCGAGTACCTGGGCCCCGTTACGGCCGATCAGGTGCTGACGCGGGCGGTGCAGAAGGCCGAGCGCCACAACCTTAAACTGGCACCGCAGAAGCTGCTCTGAGTGTTGTTTAGGTATGACGAAGATGGCTGTGGCGAGGACTAGTTGCCTGGTGGAATAAGTGTTTGAAGGTGTTATGCACGTGCTCTTCAGGTGCTGAGTGGTTCCTCTCAATGTTTTGCATGGCAACTCCGTGTTGGTGCTAAAACGCAAACGCCCCGGCCGAGGCCAGGGCGTTTGCGAGGTGACCGTAGCGGTTTGTGACCGCTCGGCTACACCGGGACTCAGGCTGCGTAGTTTTTCGCTACGAAGTCCCAGTTGACCAGGTTCCAGAACGCTTCAACATACTTCGGACGCACGTTGCGGTAGTCGATGTAGTAAGCGTGTTCCCAAACGTCGCAGGTCAGCAGTGGAGTGTCGCCACTGGTCAGCGGGCAACCGGCGCCGATGGTGCTGGCCAGGGCCAGGGAGCCATCAGCCTTTTTCACCAGCCAGCCCCAGCCGGAACCGAAGGTGCCGATGGAAACCTTGCTGAATTCTTCCTTGAACTTGTCGAAGGAACCGAAGGCCGCGTTGATGGCGTCAGCCAGCGCGCCAGTCGGTTGGCCGCCGGCGTTTGGTGCCAGGCAGTTCCAGTAGAAGGTGTGGTTCCAGACTTGAGCAGCGTTGTTGAAGATGCCGCCCGAAGAGGTTTTAACGATCTCTTCCAGGGTTTTGCCTTCGAACTCGGTGCCAGGGACCAGGTTGTTCAGGTTCACGACGTAGGTGTTGTGGTGCTTGTCGTGGTGGAACTCCAAGGTTTCCTTGGAAATATGCGGCTGCAGAGCATCATGAGCGTAAGGCAGCGGAGGCAATTCGAAAGCCATGGGTTATCTCCTAATCAGGTCAGTTGCGGTGTGCGCGAAGCCGATCACGGGCGGCTATCTAAGCGGCGGGAGTTATCTCTTTGCGCCGCAAGCCACGAATCATAGCACTGGCCCTGCGGCTTAAACACGCAGCAACTGTGTGGGAAAGCAATTTGGCTCTGCCTGCGCGGGCTTGTTGCAGAGCTGTTTCAGCCCAGTTTGCCGTCGCTCAGCAGCTGCCAGGCAATGCTCAACATCATCAGGGCCACGCCCAGGTCTATAACGCGCCAGGTGCTTGGGCGTGCCAGCCAAGGGGCCAGCAAGGCAGCACCCAAGGCCAGGCTAAAGAACCACATTAATGACGCGCTGGCGGCTCCCAGGGCGTAAGCACCGGGTACTGCTTGTTGGGCACCGAGCGAGCCGATCAGTAGGACGGTGTCTAGGTAGACATGTGGGTTGAGCAAGGTGACCGCCAGCGTCGCAAGCAGGACCGCTTTGCGTGAGCGTGTGCTGCTGTTGCTAGCTTGGCTCAGCGCTTGCGGGCGGGCTGCGCGTAGCAGCGCCTGGGTTCCATACCAGAGTAGAAAGGCGGCACCGCCCCAGCGTGCAACACCCAGTAACACGGGGTTCTGTGCCAGTAGCGCCGCCAGGCCGAATACGCCCGCAGCCACCAGCAGGGCATCGCAGATGACACAGAGCAGAGCGACCGGAAGGTGATGTTCGCGGCGCAGGCTCTGTGCCAGTACGAAGGCGTTCTGTGCGCCAAGGGCAATGATCAGCCCGGCGGCGATTAATAATCCGTTGCTATAGCTTTGCCACATATCGCTTACTCCGCCTGCGCACTGAGCTGTTGCAGGACGGTCAGTGCGCGTGGCCCATCGGCGTGGGCGACGAACAGGTGGTCGTGGTAGAAGCCGGCGATTACGTTACAGCTGATCTCGGCTTGCGCCAGGGCGCTGGCAACAGCAGCTGTCAAACCGACGGCTTCGAGTGCCGAATGCACGTACAGCGTCAGCCAGGCGGCCACGTAGCTGTACGGCAACCGCAGGTGCTCGGCCTGCTGGCGCAGGAGGATCACCGTCAGGCCTTCGGCTTCCTGAAAGCTACCTAGCGGCAGCACGCCTTGTAGCTGCGCTGCATCGCTAAGGCTGCAAAAGACGTAAGCACCCTCGTTCAGTTGTGGGCTCATGCTGCGTAGCAAGGTTGTCAGTGAAGTTTCGCCGGCCATCTGAGCTGCCTTATTCCGGGAGGATGATGCTGGCAAGTCTGCTGCGGCCGGATGTATAAGAGAAACCAATAGTGCTGATCACTCATTAGGAAAACTGATTTGCTCGACTACAAGTTACTCGCTGCCTTAGCCGCTGTTGTGGAGCAGGCGGGGTTCGAGCGGGCGGCACAGGTGCTGGGCTTGTCGCAGTCTGCCGTGTCGCAGCGGATCAAGCTGCTCGAGTCGCGGGTCGGCCAGCCCGTGTTGGTACGCGCCGTACCGCCCGCGCCCACAGAAATCGGCCGTCGCCTGCTCAACCACGTGCAGCAGGTGCGACTGCTGGAACGCGATATTCAGGCGCAGGTGCCCGGGCTGGATGAGGGTGGTTTGCCGGAGCGGCTGCGCATCGCCCTCAACGCGGACAGTCTGGCCACGTGGTGGGCGGGCGCGGTGGGTGTTTTTTGCAGCGAGCAGCGTCTGCTGATGGATTTAGTGGTGGAGGACCAAGAGGTCGGCCTCAAGCGCATGCGTGCAGGTGATGTGGCCGCTTGCGTGTGTGCCAGCGAGCGTCCGGTAGCGGGTGCGCGCGCCATCTTATTGGGGGCGATGCGTTACCGGGCCATGGCCAGCCCGGCGTTTATTGCCCGGCATTTCCCCACTGGCGTCACGCCGCAAGCACTGGCCCATGTGCCGGCCATTGTCTTCGGTCCTGACGACCTGCTGCAGCATCGTTACTTATCCAGCCTGGGTGTCGAAGGTGGTTTTGCTCATCACTTGTGCCCGTCGTCTGAGGGCTTTATTCGCCTGGCTCAGGCCGGCTTTGGTTGGGGGCTGATTCCTGAATTGCAGGTGCAGGCGGAGTTAGCCCGTGGCGAACTGGTTGAGTTGCTCACTGAGCGGCCGATTGATGTGCCGCTGTATTGGCACCACTGGCGCAATGGCGGCGAACTGCTCAACCAGTTGACGCAGCACCTCACGCAGGCCGCGAGCTATAGCCTGGTGCCGCTGCACTAAGTTTAGGAAATAAGCACCTTGCCCGAGCCCGGTAGCTGTTCCACACAACGTTCGCCGAGTAGTTTGCTGGGGGTGAAGTAGCCGCCTGGGCCGTTGTAGTCCAGCAAGTGCCGTACGGCTAGCAGGGCGCTATGCACGGTAACGTCATAGCCGTTGGCGGTTGCCAGTCGCGCGGTTTTCACCACGCCAGCGGCATTGCGTGCTTCGCCCCAGAGCCAGGTGCGCTGGCGCTCGCGAGTCGCTTCATTCGGGCCGCTTACGCGTTTTTCGATCAGCCGTTTGAGCCAGTTCTGCACGGCATCCAGCCCCAACAGGGCGCGCAACGGGTCGAGCAGGCGCATGACCAACGCGGCGGCGGTCGGCATAGGCAGGTACACCTCGATATTTTCGATACCGGTCGAGTGGTATGCGGTTGATACATCGCCCCAGGGAATCGTCACTGCGGGTTTCTCTCCCCGGCCAAAGTTGATGGCGCGACGTTTATAACCCAGCGGCACATCGGTGATGATCCCCGCGCGGCGCACTTTACCGCCGAACTTGAGGCCTTCCACCGAGGTTTTTGCGGTGCCTGGTGACAATCCGCTGCCAGTGTCGAAACCCAATTCCAGCTGCGTGGCGTCGGGCAACGCCTGGTGCAGGCAGGCGGCCAGGCAATCAGTGGGGATGACATCGAAACCTACGCCAGGGCAGACCACCACAGCGTGTTCACGGGCCTGCTGATCGCGCTGCTGTGCGGCTTCAAACACGCTAATTTCGCCAGTGATATCAACATAGTGGGTGCTGCTGGCCAGGCAAGCGTCGAGCATCGGCGCGCTGGTGGCGGAGAACGGCCCGGCACAGTGGGCGACTACCGCGATGTCAGCCAGCGCCGCCTTGGCTCGATCCAACTGCTGGATATCGAATATGCGGCACTCCAGGCCGAGCAAGCTGCCTAGGGCGTGCACCGCAGCCGGGTTGCGGCCGGCCAAAATAGGCGTGAGGCCCTGACGCTTGGCTTCGGCGGCGATCAAGTGCCCGGTGTAACCGTTGGCGCCGTAGATCATCCAGTGGGTGGCCATGCGCAGCTCCTTTGTTGTGTGGTGTGGGGGCAGCTTAGCCGCTGTGTGCTTCTCTGTTGGTTTATTGCGCGGTTTGCACAGTCGTTGTTCTGGCTTGTAATGCCACGGCAACTGCCGGTACACGCTGCTAGAGTGGCCTGCGATCAAGGCGAAGGGGGCGGCAATGAATATTCTGGTAACCGGGGCCAGTGGTTTTATTGGTGGGCGTTTTGCTCGTTTTGCCCTTGCCCAGGGGTTGAATGTGCGGGTTAACGGGCGGCGCGCTGAGGCGGTTGAGCACTTGCGTGCGCAGGGCGCTGA
The DNA here is from genome assembly GCF_046581935.1 of Pseudomonas sp. Lineage (GTDB taxonomy): Bacteria > Pseudomonadota > Gammaproteobacteria > Pseudomonadales > Pseudomonadaceae > Aquipseudomonas. The sequence continues at coordinate 48,957 of NZ_JAYGFK010000002.1, read as the reverse complement.
GTTTGTCCAGGGTGATCTGTCCGATCCGGAGCTGGTGCAGCAGCTGTGCCGTGGCGTCGACGCGGTCGTGCATTGTGCTGGCGCAGTTGGGGTTTGGGGGCGTTACGAGCATTTTTACCAGGCCAACGTCACGGTTACCGAGAACGTGGTGGACGCCTGCCTTAAACAGAAGGTGCGGCGCTTGGTGCACCTGTCCTCGCCGTCGGTGTATTTCGATGGTCAGGCGCATGTTGGGCTGCGTGAAGAACAACTACCAAAGCGCTTTTCCGATCACTACGGCAAGACCAAGTTTCTCGCCGAGCAGCAGGTGTTTGCCGCTCAGGAATTTGGCTTGGAAGTGCTCGCGCTGCGTCCACGCTTTGTTACCGGGGCGGGTGATACCAGCATCTTTCCGCGCTTGATCAGTATGCAGCGCAAAGGCCGGCTATCGATCATCGGCAATGGCTTGAACAAGGTTGATTTCACCAGCGTGCACAACCTCAACGAGGCGTTGATGAGTTGCCTGCTGGCCGCAGGACCGGCGCTGGGGCAGGTTTACAACATCAGCAATGGCGCGCCGGTGCCGCTGTGGGATGTCGTCAACTATGTGTTGCGCAAGCTTGATATGCCGCCCGTGACTCGGCATCTGCCCTATGGCTTGGCGTATGGCGCGGCGGCGCTAAATGAAGGGGTATGCAAGCTATTGCCAGGCCGCCCGGAGCCTACTTTGTTTCGCCTAGGCGTGGCCGTTATGGCCAAGGATTTCTCCCTGGATATCAGCCGCGCCCAGCATTACTTGGAGTACCAACCCAAGACCAGTTTGTGGACTGCACTGGATGAGTTCTGCGCTTGGTGGCAAGCGCATCATCCCGGCTGAATCAGGCGTAGACGCGTTGCCCGCGATACATTCGCACCGAGCCGCTGGGCGGCCGCTGATCGATCTCTTCGGCCAGCAACGGGTGACCGGCTTGCATGCGTTGCGGGGTGGCAGGCTCGGCGAATGGCAGGTCGTTGTAGCGCGCTAACATCTGCCCTAGCTGGCGGGTTTCTTCATTACTGGAGGTCAGACAGGCGCTTAGCATTTGGTTGATCGCATCAGGCTGGCTCATGCGAATATCCACCGCCTGCTCCTCGCGCAGCCGGCGGCGCAGGCTCTTCATGCAATCCAACACTTCTCTATTCAGTTCCATGGACCTTCCCCCGTTATTAGAAGTGGACTGGGTGCTTTTATCCCGAAAGCCCAGCCTGGTCTCGCCGCGTTTGCCGCGTGCGGGTCGCGTTTGCAGCATCATGGGTCTCTAGAGCTGCGAAACGTCGCAAATAGACAAGTGCAAAGCGCATACCAGTTCACAGTTTGTGGAACTGCGTGGCCTGCAGCGAGTCGATGGCCTGTGGCCATGCTCTTCGTCGGTGCGCCTTGCACTGCGATGGCGCGACACTGAAGCGCTGCGCGCGAACCGTTATACTGCGCGGCAAATTTGCATGGAGCCTGTCGGGCTTGACCGTTCGTAGCGAGGGAAAGTCCGGTTTGAGTCAGTTTTGTTGGTCTTTTGAGGCGAATAGCCAGCTATTTAACGAAAAAGAGCAGCTAAAGTGGCCATCCGGCTTTTCCGCAGCCGAGCCATGTTAAGTCCGACAGGCTCCTCACCCCGCGCTTTTTTGAAGGTTGACCCATGCGTAACGATGCCAACGATGAACTCGATCACGTGCCTAGCCTGCGGGCTGATCTGCGTGATCACGATGACTATGCGGCAGATGAGCCAGAGCCTGCGCGCGGCTCCGCATATGCCCGTGCGGCAACTGCTGCACCCGTAAAATCGGCCAACACCGGCGCGCTTTGGGCGCTGGTTGGAGCCTTGATGATTGCTTTGGGTGGGCTTGGTTGGTGGAGCTTTCAGCAGATCAGCCTGATGGAGCAGCAACTGGTGGCCACTCAGGAAAGCTTCGCGCGCATCAGCGAAGAGGCCGCAGGGCGGATTCAGGATATTTCCGGCAAGGTGGTGGCCACCGAATCGTCGGTAACCAGCGGCAGTGAAGCGCTGAAACTGCAGGTCAAGCAACTGGAAAGCAAGCTGGCGGAGCTGAGCAAGCAGCAGCAGGGCACAATCAGCAAACAAAGTGAGCAAAGCCAAAGCCTTGAGCAACTGGCCGTGCAGGTAAAAGGTCAGGCGGGCGGTGGCGAGAAGCTTGAGAGCATGCTCAACAAGCTCAACGCCGATCAGGCCGTGCTGAAGAGCGAGCAGGCTACCCTGAAGAGCGCCCAGGCTGATCAGGCCAAATTGGCTGAAAAAATCACCGGTTTGAGCAGCGATGTTGCGGCGCTGAAGAAGCTGGGCAATCCGAATCAGGCCATTGCCCGTTTGGAGCAGGATTTGCTGGTGCTGAAAGGCGATCTGGAAACCCGCCCAGCCGCTAATAGCACCAATACAGCGGAGTTCGATGCCTTCCGCGCGCAGATGACGCGCAATATCAGCACCCTGCAAGCCCAGGTACAGAACCTGCAGCAGCAGATCGACGCCCGCTAAGGGCTTCGCTCTGCAGGGTTATGTGCCGGTGCTCAGCAGCCCGGCGAATTGACTACTCGGCGGGGGCGGCCAGCGTTAGGCTGGTGCGCCCCCGTCGTGTAACGGTCTGCTAGCTGGCGCGGCTGATCTGTGCGGGTGTGCGCTGCATCAGCACCTTGCCGGCACGGATCGAAATCAGCGCGTGGCCCTGGCTGCGCAGCATTTCATAGTCGTCAGGCGCGGACAGAATCAGCAAATTCGCCGGACGTCCTACCGCCAATCCATAACGCTCGCCAAGGTTCAGGGTTTTCGCGCTGTGGTCGGTGATGAAGTCCAGGCAGCGCTGCAGGTCGTCGTAACCGAGCATGTGGCAGATGTGCAGGCCGGCTTCGAGAATACGCAGAATGTTGCCGTTACCCAGCGGGTACCAGGGGTCGACGATGGAGTCCTGCGCCAGGCAGACATTCATCCCCGCTCGATCAAGCTCCGCCACGCGGGTCAGGCCACGGCGCTTAGGGAAGCTGTCAAAGCGACCTTGCAGATGGATGCTCTCGGTAGGGCAGGAGATAAAGTTGATCTTCGATTGCTTGAGCAGGCGGAACAGCTTTGAGCAATAAGCGTTGTCGTAAGAGCCCATGGCCGTGGTGTGGCTGGCGGTAACGCGCTCACCCATGCCGCGCACGCGCGCCTCCTCAGCCAGCACTTCAAGAAACCGCGAGTGCGGATCGTCGGTTTCGTCGCAATGCACATCCACCAGGCAGCCGGTGCGCTCGGCCAGGTCCATCAGGAACTTGATCGAGCTAACGCCCTGGTCACGGGTGTTCTCAAAGTGCGGAATGCCGCCAACCACATCGGCGCCGAGGGCTATCGCCTGTTCCATCAACGCGCGGCCGTTGGCGAACGACTCGATACCCTCTTGAGGGAAGGCAACAATCTGCAGGTCGATCAGGTGACGCACCTCTTCGCGCACCTCGACCATCGCCTTGAGCGCGGCGAGCGTCGGGTCGGTCACGTCGACGTGGGTGCGCACGTGCTGAATGCCATGGTCGACCAGCATGTCGATGGTTTTGCGCGCGCGTTGTTTGGTGTCTTCATGGGTGACCAGCGCCTTGCGCTCACCCCAGCGCTCAATCCCTTCAAACAGCGTGCCGCTCATATTCCAGGCGGGTTCGCCGGCGGTGAGGGTGGCGTCGAGGTGAATGTGCGGCTCGATAAAGGGCGCGGTAACCAGATTGCCGGCGGCGTTCAGATCGTTGGCATCGGCAGCGACGAGGGCCGGCTGTTCCGTAATCGCGGCAATGCGCTCGCCGTCCAGTTTTATGCGGTACAGGCCGGGTTGCTTGCGTAGGCGGGCGTTGACGATATTCATCCACTATTCCTTGTACTTCGCGGCGGTGAGAGCCGCCAGATTTGCAGGGCTACGGCGATGTTCAGTCGATCATGCGGGTCGTCGAACGAGCAGCCGGTCAGGGCTTCGATACGTTGTAGGCGATGGCCTAGGGTATTGCGGTGTACGGCCAGACGCTGGGCGGCCAGAGCCAGGTTACCGTTCTCATGGAACCACGCCTCCAGGGTCGGCATCAGCACCGGCTCGTGGCGCGAGTCGTCGCCGATTAGGGCACCGAGTATGTTCTCGACGAAGCGGTCGAGCAGGGTGCGATCACGAATTGCGCCGAGCAATTCAAGCACGCCCAGCTCGTTGAAGCTGCACAGCCCCAGGCGCTCCGGGAATGATTGCGCCGCGACCAAGGCCTGGCGTGCTTCACTCAGGCCGTGGGCATAGCGTTCGGGGCGATGATCGCCGTCGCTTAGGCCGAGAAACAGGCGCAGCGGTGCCAGTTGCTGATTGAGCTGCTCCAGCAGCTTCATCATGGCGCGTCGGTTGCGTTGTTCGTGTTGGCTGTCGTGGGCTGGCAGCAGGGCGATCCAGTGTTCACCTTGGCAGATCGGCGCCAGGGCATCGCCGAGTTCACTCAGGCTCTGTTCCAGTTGGCGTTGCAGTTGCTGGCGGTGGCTTTGCAACTGGCGTTCGGCCTGTTCTGGCGGCTCGACGGTGAACAAACGTTCGCCACCGTCGAGCTTGAACAGGGCAACCTGACGCGGCACCGCCAGCGGCAGACGCAGGTTGTTGGCGCGCTGCAGCAGCACATCCAGCGAGCGATAGTCACCTTCTAATAGCTGTTCCAGCACATGCTGACGTGAGCGGCCGAGCACTTGCTCCTCGACCAGCGCCGTACCGATGGCCTGGGTGACAATGACCATTTTTAACTGGTACGGCTGCTCCAGTAGAGGGATGCCGAGGTGCTCGGCCTCATCTATGACCGAGCGGGGGATGTGCTGGATAAACTCCTCGCCGGTCAGAATGACTAGGCCGGCGACCACTCGCTGGTGGCCTTCACGTACCAGCTGCAGCAGGTTGGCTTCGTTACGCGGGTGGTTGATGCCGGTCACGAAGATCAGTTCGCCGCCCATCACCCAATCGGCAATACCTTCGTTCTCGGCCACGTATGGCCAGCGTACCGGGTTGTCCAGCCCAGCAGCGCCGGCCCGCAGTTGCAGGCTTTGCAGGCCGGGGAGGGCGAGTACGTCGGCCACGCGTAGGCTCATGGGTTAGCTTTGGCCGGCAGTTGACCGCTCAGCGCCCGTTGCACTTCAAACAGCACGATATGGGCAAGTGCACCGACCAGAATGCCAACGATGGGGGCAACCCAGGGTGACAGGTACGCACACACCGCGCCGATCAGGTAGGCACCAAGCCCGGTCCAGTTGAAGGCCGGCAATTGTGCTTCGGCCAGCTTTGGGTAGTGCTGTTTATGGCAGTAGAAATAGTCAGCCATGATTACCCCGCCAATGGGCGGAATGATCGAGCCGAGCAGGATCAGGAATGGAATCAGCATTTCATACATGCCGCCGATTGCCAGCAGGGTGCCGATACCGGCACCGACCAGAGTCACGGTTTTGCGGCGGTCGGTGCGCAGCATGTTGCAGCCGGCAGCGGCGAAGTTGTAGATGGTGTTGTCTTGGGTGGTCCACAGGTTGAGGAACAACATCACCACGGCAGCCATCGACAGGCCTTGCAGTACCAACACTTCAACCACATCAGGTTGTTGGTAAACGATGGCCCCGTAAGCGCCAGCGATGATCATCAGGCCGTTGCCGATGAAGAAGCCGATCAGGCTCGAAAACACCGCTACACGGCCGCTTTTGGCGAAACGGGTCCAGTTGGTGGCTTGGGTTGCGCCGCTGACGAAGGTGCCGAAGACCAGGGTGATGGCCATGCTCAGCGTCATGCTGTCCTTGGGTTCGATGGCCAGCAATGCCGTCCAGCCACCGGCGTCGCGAGTGGCGATCCATAGAGAGCAAACCAGCAGAACCAGCATCGCCGGCACGGCCACGCGTGACAGCAGGTCGAGGCCACGGTAGCCAATAAAGGCGGTGATGCAGAAGCCGAAGCCAAACAGCACCATCAGCGGAATAGTCAGTCCTTCGGGCAGGTCGAGCAGGCGTACCAGCACCAGCGCAATGGTCGCGGTGCCCCAGGCGTACCAGCCAATCTGCGTGAAACCGAGAAGAAAGTCCGACAGTTTGCTCCCCACTTCGCCGAAGCAGAAGCGCCCCATAAGCACCGAGTTGAGCCCGCTACGGCAGGCAATCAGGCCAAGTGCGGCAGCGTACAGACCGAGCAGCAGGTTACCGATCACCGCCGCCCAGAGCAGGGTTTTGAAGTCGAAGGCCATGCCGATTTTGCCGCCAGCGAACATGGTGGCGGTGAAGAAGGTGAAGCCGAACAGCAGAATGGCGGTTGATAGCAGCCCCTTGCGCGCGCCACTTGGCACTTCACTCAGGGGGTAGTCGCTGTCTTGCGGGGCTTGATTCATGTCCATCACTCCAGAGTGGGTAAGAACCTGGTGATAGCAGGCAGCGTGCCAATTTAGATCGCTGGGTAAACTTGGGCGACACGGACAAGGATTGTTGTGCAGTTAGCACAATGAAATGCAGTTTATAGCGGGTTTTTAAGCTTCATTGTTGTAGTAAGTGAACAGTATGGTCTGCGGCGGTGCAGATTGTGCCTGGCCTGCACGCATTTGGCTCAGTTAGTCGCTGAGGCGTGGGCAGTGTCGAAATTAGCGGCAACAGGGGGGCGGTTTTTGTGTGGGGTTGCAGGCGAGAGTCTGGCGTACAAGGAAAACGCCCGATGCTAGGCATCGGGCGCTTTGAGGTCTGGCGTTTATCCAGATAGAGCTAAGCCGAGTCAGGGCTGCAGAAGCCCCTCTCAGACGTACAGCGTTGGGTAGTCGATGTAGCCGACTGGGCCTTGGCCGTAGAAGGTTTCTGGGTGCGGGGTATTCAGTTCGGCGTCCTGTGCCAGGCGGGCTGGCAGGTCTGGGTTGGCGATAAACGGAATACCGAAGGCCACTGCATCGGCCTTGCCTTCAGCCAGCCAGGTATTGGCCTGATCCTTGGTGAAGCGTTCGTTGGCGATAAACACGCCGCCAAAGGCTTGCTTCAGGCTTGGCGACAGGCTGTCGTCGGCCTCCTTCTCACGGGCGCAGATAAAGGCAATGCCACGCTTGCCCAGTTCGCGGGCGACATAGGTGAAGGTTTCGGCGCGGTTGGCGTCGCCCATGTCATGGGAGTCGGCACGTGGTGCCAGGTGCACACCCACGCGGCCAGCGCCCCACACGTCGATGGCGGCATCGGTGACTTCCAGCAGCAGGCGTGCACGGTTTTCCAGGCTACCGCCGTATTGATCCGTACGCTGGTTGGTGCTGCTTTGCAGGAACTGGTCGAGCAGGTAACCGTTGGCACCGTGGATTTCCACGCCATCAAAGCCGGCCGCTTTGGCGTTTTCCGCACCGAGGCGATAGGCCTCGACGACGTCGATGATTTCCTCAGTTTCCAACGCACGCGGGGTTTCGAAGCCTTTCATCGGCCGTACCAGGCTGACGTGGCCGGCTGGCTGGATGGCACTTGGTGCTACCGGCAACTCGCCGTTCAGGTACAGCGGGTCGGAAATGCGCCCAACGTGCCACAGTTGCAGGACGATCTTGCCGCCAGCGGCGTGCACGGCCTTGGTCACATTGCTCCAGCCGCGCACCTGGTCAGCCGACCAAATGCCGGGGGTATCCGGGTAGCCAACGCCCATCGGGGTGACGGCGGTGGCTTCACTGATGATCAGGCCAGCCGAGGCGCGTTGTACGTAGTACTCGGTCATCAGCGCGTTGGGTACGCGGCCTTCATCGGCGCGGCAGCGGGTCAGCGGGGCCATGATGATGCGGTTGTTCAGTTCAAGGTCGCCGATCTTGATCGGGTCAAAAAGCGTAGTCATGGAGCGGTCCTCTCAGGTTATTCGTTGAGTGCAAGTTCAGGTGCAGGGATACGGGTACTAAAGGTCAGCAGGGTGGCGAGTAGCGCCAATATGGCCAGCGCCGCAGCAGCCAGCGGCACGCGGGTGAGGCCGAAGCCTTCGGCAATCACCAGGCCGCCGACCCAGGCACCGAGCGCGTTGCCGAGGTTGAACGCGCCGATATTCAGGGTCGATACCAGGTTCGGTGCGCCACTGCCGAAGGCCACCACGTTGACCTGCAACGCCGGCACGGCAGCGAACGCGGCGATGGCCCAGAGGAACAGCGTAACTTCGGCCGGAACCAGCGCTTGGCTGGTCCAGCTGAACACGCTGGAAACCACCGCCATGGCGACGAACACGCCGAGCAGGGTGGCTTTCAGATTGCGGTCGGCTAGGCGGCCGCCAAGCACGTTACCTAGGGTCAGGCCGAGCCCGATCAGCAGCAGGGTCCAGGTCACGCCGTTGGGTGATACGCCGGTGACGTCGCCAAGTAGCGGGGCAATGTAGGTGAACAGGGCGAACATCGAGGCGGAGAACAGCGCCGTGGTGCTTAGCGCCAGCCACAGGCCGGCACCGCGCAGGGCGCGAACTTCGCTGGCGAAGTCAGCTTTGACTTCATCGGTTTTGTTCGGCAGCACGCGCCATAGGCCGATCAGCGCAATCACGCCGATTAGCGTTACTGCCCAGAAGGTCGAGCGCCAGCCGGCATATTGTCCCAGTGCGGTGCCCAGCGGCACGCCGAGCACATTGGCCAGGGTCAAACCGGTGAACATCAGGGCCACGGCCGAGGCGCGGCGGTTGGCTGGCACCAGGCTGGCGGCAACCACCGAACCAATACCGAAGAACGCGCCATGGCAGAGGGCGGTAACCACCCGCGCCAGCATCAGCATTTGGTAATCACTGGCCAGTGCGCAGAACAGATTGCCGGCGATAAAGATGCTCATCAGCATCAGTAGCGAGGCTTTACGCGGCCAACTGGCGGTGGCTAAAGCCATAAATGGCGCGCCGATGGCCACGCCCAGGGCGTAACCGGTGACCAGCCAGCCGGCACCTGGGATCGATACACCAAGGTCGCCGGCTACTTCTGGCAGCAGGCCCATGATGACGAACTCGGTGGTGCCAATGGCAAAGGCCGACAGAGCAAGAATAAGTAGAGCTGGGGGCATGTCAGCGACTCCTTGAATAGATCGATACGTGTTATGGGCTTACAGCTCGTCGCTGATCAGTCGGACAAATGTTTGGATGACGTCTTCGTTGCGTTTGAAGAAGTTCCACTGGCCGACCTTCTTGCTGCTGATCAAGCCCGCCCGCTGCAAGGTCGCCAGGTGGGCGGAGACTGTCGACTGCGACAGGCCGGTACGTTGGTCGATTTTGCTGGCGCAGACGCCGATTTCCAGCGGGTGGTCCTGGTCGGCGAAGTAGGCCTGAGGGTCTTTCAGCCAGTGCAGGATGTCGCGCCGCACTGGGTGAGCCAGGGCTTTGATTACTTCATCGATGTCGAATGGCATGCGCGGCTTCCCGTGTGTGCTGTCGCTGTATCGCGATGGGGCGAACCTTATATCGGTCGCAGGCGATATACAGATTGTTCGTGACGATAGTCATCATCAGCTGTGCTGATGTGTAAGCTGTCAGGCATGAATTACCTCGCCCATTTACACCTCGGTGGTAACGCGCCGGCGCAACTGCTTGGCAGCCTGTATGGCGACTTCGTCAAAGGGCCGCTGGCCGGGCAATGGCCTGCGGATATTGAGGCAGCAATCCGTCTGCATCGGCGCATCGACGTATTCACGGACAGCCACCCGCTGCAATTGCAGGCGCGGGCGCGCTTTCCTGCCGAGCGGCGGCGCTATTGCGGGATTCTCCTCGACGTGTTTTTCGATCACTGCCTGGCGCTGAACTGGGCCGACTACGCCGCCGAGCCGTTGCCGATTTTCACCGGGCGGGTTTATCAGGTACTCAATAGCGAGCCGCGCCTACCTGAGCGCCTGGCGCTGATTGCGCCACGCATGGCTGCGCAGGACTGGCTAGGCAGTTACCGCGAATTTGCCGTGCTTGAACAGGTGGTCGCGGGGATTGATCGGCGCTTGTCGCGGCCGGGGTTGCTGGCGGGCGGCCTGAATGAACTGGAGCGGTTGTATCAACCGCTGCTGGAGGACTTTCGCCAGTTCTATCCCGAGTTGCAGGCTTTTGTCGCCCGCGAGCAAGGGCTGGCTGGTTAGGCCGCTTGGCTTTCTGCTGGGGACATTGCAGCGTTACCAAACAGCGCCTGGCTGATTGCCTGCTGGGTCGCGCGGGCTAGGGCGTTGCGATTGAACTCTGCGCTGGCAATCGGCATCAGTAGCTGGATCTGTACCTCGGCCAGGTCACTGCCCAGCAAGCGCAGCAGGTGCGAGAGCATGTCGTCATCACCGATAAATGGCGCCACGCTGCAGGGCTGGCCGCCGCGCAGGTAGCGGATGGCCACCGGTTGCACAGGTACGCCGCTGTCGATGGCGCTGCTCAGCAGGCGACCATGAAAGGTGCGCAAGCCGAGGCCGTCGGTGGTGGTGCCTTCAGGGAAGATCAGCAGATTGCGGCCCTGCTGCAGGTGGCGGCCGAGCTGCTGGTTGAGCAGGCTGCTGTCCCCCGAACCACGGCGGATAAACAGGGTGCCAGCCTTGAGCGCCAGCCAGCCGGCCACCGGCCAGGTGCGTACTTCCGCCTTGGACAGAAAGGACAGTGGGGTGAGCATGCCGAGCAGCGGAATATCGGTCCAGGACACATGATTGCTGACCCACAACATGGGCTGACGCGGCAGCTCGCCCTGTACGCTCAGGCGAAATGGGAGCGTGGCGGCCAGGCGGGCGAGAAACCAGCGGGTCAGGCGTTGCCGGGTTGGCATCAGGTCATGCCGTACCAGGCGCTCCAGCAGGGTGATGCCAGCGGCCAGCAGGGTGCCAAGGCTGATCACCGCCAGCAGGCGCAGCAGGCGTAGATATAAACGCAATTTCTTCATTGACCACTCCGGCGAGCCAAAAAGCTTGGTCACATTATGGGTGCATGCAGATTGTGTAGGGTGGCACCGTAGCCACGGCGTTTGTGCGCCACGTAACTCAGCAAACGTTGCTTGGTCAGATCTGTTTGGTGGGTTACGGCGCAACGTACTATGCATCAATTTGCCGTCAGCGGTCCCGCGCCTAACCCACCCTACGGTTTGCCGTCTTCAAGCATCGGTTAAGAGCCCCTGCAACTCAACACCGAACAACGGCACAAGCCGCCGCGATCTCTACAGAGTGCCGGCGCTTGTGCTGTTGTGCTCATGGGCGGTTAAACCGCTGCCTTGAAATGCCGTGCATAGCGCGGGCAAAGCTCGTCGCGCTTGAGCAGGATAAACACGTCGGCTACCTGGAAGTCGCGGTCCCAGCACGGCTCGCCGCAGATCTTCGCGCCCAGGCGCATGTAAGCCTTGAGCAGCGGCGGCATTTCGGCAATCACATTGCTCGGTATATCCAGCGCCGGCAGCGGGGTTTTCGGCTCGGCACGCAGGTGCTCGTTGCACAGGTAGCGCTCGCGCAGGCGCTGCATGATGGCCTGGGCCTGAATGCCGCCGTCCTGCATGGAGATGCTGGCGCAACCCATCAGGTAGCGATAGCCGCCTTCGTTAAGCACTTCGGCCAGCTCGCCCCACAATACGGCGATGGTTGCGCCGTTACGGTAGGCGACGTCAACGCAGGTGCGGCCGATTTCCAGCACTGGCCCTTCGAGGTGCGTGAGGCCGTGCAGGCTAAATTCTTCTTCGCTGTAGAAGCGCCCTAGGCCGGCTGCAGCCTGATGGTCGAGTAAACGGGTGGTGGCGACCAATTCACCGCTGTTGAGATCACGCACGCCGATGTGTTGGCAGTGAATGTCGTAGTCATCCATGTCTAGGCCCAGTTCAGCACCCTTGAGCTGTGCATCGAATTCGGCGCTGAATACGCGAAAGCGCAGGGCCTGAGCTTCGCGCAGGGCAAAAGCGCCGACTAAGCGCTCGGCTTGCAGGCGACGTGCTGGGGTGGTGCGGTCGCGGGTAATTGCCATCTGGGTCATGCCGTCATCTCCATTTCGGCGGTGTGCAAACGCCTGCGCTCGGTTATGTTGCTTTCGCGTTGCCTAACCGTTGTGCGTAGTGTCGTCACGTGGCCTGTTGAGCCGGCTTTTAACTTGCAGCCGGTCGATCTTGTTGGGCAGGCTCAGGCTAGGTAGTGGCGGTGTCACCTCCATGAATCTTTGGTGATGCTTGTGTGACAGTGATTTCAACAACCTCTACAAGGAGTAATGCATGCCCTGGCAACAGTTGTTGAGCCCGCAGAATCGTTTGCCGGTAGCGGGCCTGGAGGCGTGGTACGCCAGCCTGCTTGAACGCATCGGCAACCCAAACCCGTTACAGCTGGCCTTGCTCGGCGGGCGGTTGGCGGCGACGCCGGGGTTGGCGTTTCTCGCCGGTTATCAGGGCGCGCTACGTGCACTCTGGCCTGCGGCCCCTTGGACGCTGGGCGCGTTGTGCGTGACCGAAAACCGCAGCACCCGCCCGGCGGACATGAGCACGCGGATCAGCGCGCTGAGCCTCGATGGTCGCAAGGACTTCGTCACCGCTGCCGAAGCGGCTGACTGGCTGCTGGTTGCCGCACGTGAAGAAGCGCCTGATCAGCCGGTGCATCTGGCCCTGGGCGTGGTGCGCAATGGCGCGCCGGGCGTACGTATCGAGGCGCTGCCGGCTTTGCCGCTGATGCCGGATATCAGCCATGGTCGTCTGCACCTGCAGGGCGCGCATTGCGAACGGCTGCCCGGCGATGGCTGGGATGACTATGTGAAACCCTTCCGCACCTTGGAAGACACCTACGTGCTGGCGGCGCTGGGTGCTTGGCTGTTCGCGGTGGGAGAGGAGTCGACCTGGCCACAGGCTCTGCAGTTACGTCTACTCGGCTTGCTGGCCGGCTGTGCGGAAATGGCGCGGCAATGCCCGAATAGCGTCGCTAGCCATCTGCTGCTGGCTGGGCTGTTCGCCCAGTTCGACAGCCTGCGCGGCGAACTGGACAGCGCCTTTGCTGCCGGTGATAAGCATTGGGCACAGCTGTGGCAACGCGATAAGGGGCTGTTGTCGATTGCCGCCAGTGCGCGCAGTCAGCGTTTACAGAAGGCGCAGGCAGTGCTTGGCATAACTATCTAGTAGCCCGGATGTAATCCGGGATCGGTTGTATAGGCAAAGGATTGCATACGGCTACGGGTTTTCCCGGTGCATGCGTGTTGGCTTGATCCAGATCAGTAAGGCCGGGGCGTTACGTGGCTAAGCTCGCCGGCTTTCGGAGAGGGTCTGCCATGCGACGCGAGCCTATAGTGCTGTTCGATAACGGCAAGCATCAGTGCATGATGTTTGATGATCTGGTCAGCGGTGAGGGCGTGCAGTCCAACCAGTTTCTGATTACCGACCACGAGCAGTACCTGCTGCTTGATCCGGGCGGTGACCTGACCTACACGCCGTTGTCGATGGAGTTGTCCAAGCACATCCCCGTGCAGGACCTGACCTACATCTTCGCCTCGCACCAGGACCCGGACATCATTGCCTCGCTGGACAAGTGGCTGCTGCACACCCGTGCCCGGGTTATCTGCTCCAAGCTGTGGGCGCGTTTTTTACCGCACCTGACGGCCAACTACCTGGCACTCAGCCGGGGTATTAACACCTTTGACCGGATTATCGCGCTGCCCGATCGCGGCCAGTCGTTCACCTTGGGCAAATGCACGCTCAAAGCGGTGCCGGCGCACTTTCTGCATTCGGTGGGCAACTTCCAGCTGTATGACCCTGTGAGTAAGATCCTGTTCTCCGGCGACATGGGCGCATCGCTGGTCGATGACGCGCATCCGGTAACGGACTTCGTCAATCATGTACCGAACATGCTCGGTTTTCATCGACGCTATATGGCCGGTAACAAGGTCTGCCGACTATGGGCAGCGATGGTGCGGGAAATGGATGTGGAGATGATCGTGCCGCAGCACGGGCGGCCTTTTGTCGGCGCGGAAATGATCAATGCCTTCCTCTATTGGATCGAGAACCTGGAGTGCGGCATGGACCTGATGGGCCCTGAGGATTACCGCCTGCCGAAATAGTGGGCGCTAACCTTTCGCGCCAAATCGCCGGATAAACAGGCATGTTCGGCGCTTTTTGTCGTCATCAGGGCCGTGCTAGGGTGCCGCATTCGATCCCGAAGAGATGCCCCCATGTCCTTCATGCTATTTCCCGCACGGCGCTTGCTGCTGGCGTGCGTCTTCGGCTTAGGTTGCACGGCCGCGCAGGCTGAGAACTGGCCTGGCGACGATTGGCAAAGCCGGCTGGCAGCACCTAGTGCCGCACTCAATGAGCTGGAAAGCTACGCCTTCCCCACCCGTGATGACGCGACCCGCAAGGGCGTGCGCACCGATGCCTTGCTGGTGATTCGTGATGGACAGGTGGTTTACGAACGCTATGCCGCGCCCACCACTGCGGCCACTGCGCACCTGACCTGGTCGATGGCCAAGAGTGTGATGGCAACCGTTATGGGTGTGGCCTATGGCGAAGGGCGGTTCCGTCTGGATGCGCCGGTGGCCGAGTATTACCAGCCATTTGCCGCGCACCCGCAGATCAAGGTCGGTCATTTGCTCAACTGGGCATCGGGGTTGGACTGGCAGGAAGATTATGAATACGCACCACTGAAATCTTCAGTGGTGGCGATGCTCTACACCCGTGGCCGCGCTGATATGGCCGCGTTCACTGCGGCGCACACTGCTGATGCCGAACCCGGTGCGCGCTTCCGTTATTCCAGTGGCGACAGCAACGTGCTGGCTGCCGCCTTGAAGAATATGGTCGGCGAAGAGGCCTATGCCGATTACCCGTGGACAGCACTGTTTGACCCGTTGGGCATTAAGACGGCCGTATGGGAGCGCGATGCGGCGGGCACCTTTGTCGGCTCGTCCTATGCCTACATGAGTGCCCGTGACCTGGCGCGCATTGGCCTGCTGATGCAGCACGATGGGCGCTGGGGCGATCAGCAGCTGCTGCCCAAGGCATGGGTCGACTTCAACCGCACGCCATTTGCGAACTACCAGCCGCAGGCTGAAAAACCTGATGAGGCGGTGCCAGGTGGGCAGTGGTGGCTTAATGCGGCGGTGGCTGGCGCGCGCCGGCCATGGCCGGATGCCCCGGAGGACACCCTGGTGGCGTCGGGGCATTGGGGGCAGGGCTTGTATGTGATCGCCAGCGAAAATCTGCTGATCGTGCGTTATGCCGATGACCGCGATGGCAGCTTTGATCGCAATCACTTTCTCAAGCTGGTTCTGGCCGCGTTGTCCCAGGAGGTGCAGCCATGATTCGTCGCCGACCGTTTCTCAGTCTGCTGTTGCTGATTTTGTTGTTTCTCGTTGCACTGGCTTGGCAGAACCGTGTGCACCTGCAGGCGTTTCCAGGCATCGTCGGGGCTTACTCGGCCAAGGAATATTGCTCGTGCCGTTACGTGGCGAATAATCCGGCGGATTACTGCAAGGCCTATGTGACGCTGTACATGCCGCTTTCTGGCTTCTTCGATGATGCAATCAATAAGCGGGTGACCGCGCGTGGTCTGGGCAGTAGCCAAAGTGCGCAGTGGCAGGGGGCGCGGCAGGGTTGCCAGTTGTTACCTGAGGCGGCACCGCTGCCGGATGCCTGAGCCATTGATTGCGCGACTGTCGCTGTGTTCTTACCTGCTGCAAGCGCCTATAACGTGCTTGCTGAGGCCGTAAGCGCTCGGGTGTGGTTGGGTAGGGTTTGCAAGGCTCTGTCGGGCGGCTATGGTGACGCCTCCCGGATTAGCCTGAGATGCATGCCCAGAGTGAACGCCCATGGCCGATAACGTCTTTCCCTGGCGGCGCGGTAACACGCTGACGCTGCTGATCGACGGCCCGCAATTTTTTGGGCAAATGCTGGCGCGTATCAGTGCGGCGCGCGAACAGGTCGAACTGGAACTCTATTTGATAGAAAGCGGGGCTTGCTGCAGCGCCGTGCTGGATGAGCTGTGCGCTGCAGCGCAACGTGGCGTTGCGGTGCGTTGCCTGTTTGATGCGTTTGGTGCGCAAGGGCTGTTGGCGGCTGATCGGCTGCGTCTGTTGGTCTCTGGTGTGCAGGTGCGTTGGTACAACCCCCTGCGCTGGAAGCATGGGCTGAGTAATTTTCACCGTGATCACCGCAAGCTGTTGCTGGTCGATAAGCAGTTTGCTTTTGTTGGCGGTAGTGGTGCGACCGATGACTTTTGGCAGCCAGACCAAGCCAGCAGCGTCTGGCATGAGGTAATGGTGGAGATCGGCGGGCCGCTGGTGGCCGACTGGCAACAGTTATTCGAGCGCCAGTGGCAGGCCGAAAACGCCTGGATTGCCTGGCGACCGCGTATGCCACTGCGCTTGAAGAACCTGCCGAAATTACCCGCCCTGGGGCAGGGTTTGGGGCGAGTAGCGTTTGCCGATGCCTCGCAGCACCGCGATATTCTCTTGTCGCTGGTGCGTGCGTTGCGCGGAGCCAAGCAGCGTATCTGGCTGGCAACGCCTTATTTTCTGCCGACCTGGCGCGTGCGCCGCACCCTGCGCAATGCCGCGAAGCGAGGTGTTGAAGTGCACCTGCTGTTGGCTGGGCAGCATACCGATCATCCGCAGGTGCGCTTTGCTGGCCAGCGTTACTACGCCAGCCTACTTAAAGCCGGCGTGCGTATTTTCGAGTATCAGCCGCGCTTTCTGCATTTAAAGATGGTGCTGGTGGATGAGTGGGTCAGCGTTGGTTCCTGCAACTTCGACCATTGGAACCTGCGCTTCAATCTGGACGCCAATCTGGAAGCGCTGGATCCGTTGTTTACCGCCAGCGTGGCGGCGAGTTTCCAGGCGGACTTTGCCGAGAGTGAGGAAATTACCCTGGCGCATTGGCGTGCGCGACCTTGGTGGCGACGCTTGCAGCAATCGTTGTGGGGGGCTCTGGATCAGTTGCTGGTCAACTTGCTTGATCGTCGACGCTAACCCGCACTTTTGTCGGGTGTGAGGCGTGCGGGGCACGGTTATGCTCGGTCAATAACACTAATAAGGATGCTCTCGATGCGTGGTCTGCCCTGGCTTGCTGTGTTGTTGTCCATTGCCCTGAGCGGTTGCTCGACCCCCGGCGCTTTTTTTGGTGCGACGCAGGGCGAGGCGTTCCGTGAGCATGTGCTCAGTGATGAAAACCATGCCTTGGTCTACCTGTACCGCCCGCAAAGTGACTGGGCTGATCAGGAGCTAGAAGCACCAGCGCTGTTTATCAATAACGGGCAAATCGGAAGTTTGCCGAGCAATGCTTATATGGTGCTGGAGTTCGATATCGCCAGTTATAAACTGGAAATGCGTCGGCCGTTGTTTGGTACGCACTGGACCTTCTTTGCCGATGGCCCGCTGGATTTCACCTTGATCAGCAGCTTCACCCTGGATGCCGAAGCCGGTGGCATTTACTACCTGCGCTATGACGAACTCAACCCGCCAGCGGTCAATGAGCAGGTCCCCAGCCAGGGCAATGGTCCGCTGCAGCTGGTATCTCAGACGGTGGCCTCGACAGAAATCGGCGCTACCCGTGAAATCCAGCCTGCCGAGCAGATTGCCGCCAGCGGTGAGACCGAGCGCATGCAGCGCAGCTTCTGGCGCAAAGTTGGCAAGGCGCTGGACAATATCGGTATCTAAGACGCACGGCTTATAAACCAGTAGCCCGGATGCAATCCGGGAAAGGGTAAGCATCCCCCCGGATTGCATCCGGGCTACCAGTGTCTCGTTTTAAATCAGCTCAACCGCTACGGCTGTTGCCTCGCCGCCACCGATACACAGTGACGCGATACCACGTTTGCCGCCCGTGTTTTTCAGCGCGTTGATCAGGGTCAGGATGATCCGCGATCCTGTGGAGCCAACCGGGTGACCCTGGGCGCAGGCACCGCCGTAGATGTTGACCTTGGCGTGATCCAGGCCGTGTTGGCGCATGGCGAGCATGGTCACCATGGCGAAGGCTTCGTTGATCTCGAACAGGTCGACGTCAGCTTTGTCCCAGCCGGTTTTCTTCAACAGGTTGCTGATTGAGCCAATCGGCGCGATGGTGAATTCGCTCGGGTCTTGGCTTTGTGTGGCGTGGGCGACGATCTTCGCCAGCGGCTTGAGGCCGCGCTGAGCGGCTTCTTCGGCGGTCATCAGGAGCAGGGCCGAAGCACCATCGGAGATCGAGCTAGCGTTAGCTGCGGTGATCGTGCCGTCCTTGCGGAAGGCCGGTTTCAAGCCTGGAATTTTCTCCAGGTTGGCGTTCAACGGCTGTTCATCGTCCTTGACCAGTACATCACCCTTGCGCCCGCTGACCGTGACAGGAACGATTTCCGCGTCCAGCGCGCCGCTGGCGATGGCCGCCAGAGCGCGTTTTAGCGACTCAATGGCATAGGCATCCATGTCTTCGCGGGTGATGCCGTACTGGTCGGCTGTTTCCTGGGCGAAGGAACCCATCAGGCGGCCTGTGCGTGCATCCTCCAGGCCGTCGAGGAACATGTGGTCCTTAATTTCGCCATGGCCCATGCGCAGGCCGGCGCGGGCTTTGGTCATGATGTAGGGCGCGTTGGACATGCTTTCCATGCCACCGGCGATCATCACGTTATTCGTGCCTGCCTTGAGCGAGTCAAAGGCCAGCATCACCGCTTTCATGCCCGAACCGCAGAGCTTGTTGATCGTGGTGCAGCCAGTGGCGGCGGGCAGGCCTGCATTCAGTGAAGCCTGGCGCGCCGGGCCTTGCTTCAAACCAGCGGGCAACACACAGCCCATGATCACTTCCTGCACATCAGCTGGGGCAATGCCGGCACGCTCAACGGCGGCACGAATGGCGGCTGCGCCCAGGTCGACCGCCGCAACGCTCGACAGGCTGCCTTGAAAACCACCCATCGGCGTACGGGCGCCGCTGACGATGACGATATCGGACATCGAGAAACTCCTTAATGTGAGCCAAACAAAGCGAATAACGAGCGGTCGATTCTACTGCGTGACTAAAAGTGTCCAAAGAGTCACGTTTAAAATCATTCTTTGGGCTGATTTGAGTAAGCGCTAAGCGCTCTAGATTTGGCGCATTGATAAAAACCAAAAATAGGTACCGCCATGCTGCAGACCCGTCTGATTGCCCCAGCTGACAATGCTCACCAAGCGCCGCTATTGATCAAACGCTTGCTGTTGTCTGGCATCCGCTACGAGAAAACCCGTGAGATCGTCTACCGCGACCAGCTGCGTTACAGCTACGCCACCCTCAATGAACGTATCGCGCGGCTGGCCAATGTGCTCAGCGATGCTGGGGTCAAGGCCGGTGACACCGTGGCCGTGATGGACTGGGACAGCCACCGCTATCTGGAATGCATGTTCGCCATCCCGATGATCGGCGCGGTATTGCATACCATCAATATCCGCCTATCGGCCGATCAGATTCTCTACACCATGAACCATGCCGAAGATAAGTTCGTGCTGGTTAACAGCGAATTTGTCCCGCTGTACAAAGGCATCGAAAACCAATTGACCACGGTGCAGAAGACCATCCTGCTGACGGATGCAGCGGACAAAACCGCAGACTTAGGCGGCTTGGTCGGTGAATACGAAAACCTGCTGGCCGCCGCCAGCTCGCGTTATGACTTCGCGGATTTTGACGAGAACTCGGTCGCCACTACCTTCTACACCACCGGCACCACCGGTAACCCTAAAGGTGTGTATTTCAGCCACCGCCAGCTGGTGCTGCACACCATGGCCGAAGCCAGCGTGCTGGGCAGCCTGGACAGCATCCGCCTGTTAGGCAGCAATGATGTGTACATGCCGATTACCCCGATGTTCCACGTACACGCCTGGGGCATCCCTTATGTGGCGACCATGCTGGGGGTCAAACAGGTGTATCCCGGTCGTTATGAACCGGACATGCTGTGCCACCTGATCCGTGAGGAGAAGGTTACGTTTTCCCACTGTGTACCGACCATTTTGCAAATGGTGATGAACGCGCCCATCGCCCAGCAGCATGACTTCGGCGGCTTGAAAATGATCATCGGCGGCAGCGCCCTCAACCGTTCGCTGTATGACGCCGCCAAGGCGCGCGGTATCCAATTAACCGCCGCCTATGGCATGTCGGAAACCTGCCCGTTGATCTCCTGCGCGCATATCAATGATGAGTTGATGGTCGGTAGTGAAGATGAGCGCACTACCTACCGGATCAAAGCGGGTGTGCCGGTACCGCTGGTCGAGGCCGCCATCATGGCTGCTGATGGCACCCTGTTACCGGCCGATGGTGAAAGTCAGGGTGAGTTGGTGCTGCGTGCACCGTGGCTGACTCAGGGCTACTTCCGTGAGCCGGAGAAGGGCGCAGAACTCTGGGAGCACGGCTGGTTGCACACGGGGGATGTGGCCACCATCGACGACTTTGGTTTTATTGATATTCGCGACCGTATCAAGGACGTGATCAAGACTGGCGGCGAGTGGATTTCCTCTCTGGAGCTGGAAGACTTGATCAGCCGTCACCCTGCCGTGCGCGAAGTGGCGGTGGTTGGTGTGGTCGATCCGCAGTGGGGCGAACGGCCGTTTGCCCTGCTCGTATTGCGTGAAGGCCAGAGTTTGGATGCCAAGGGGCTGAAGGAGCACCTCAAGCCTTTTGTCGACCAGGGTCGTATCAATAAGTGGGCGATACCTTCGCAGATTGCCCTTGTTACCGAAGTTCCCAAGACCAGTGTCGGCAAGCTGGATAAGAAACGCATTCGTCTAGATATCGTCCAGTGGCAGGCGGACAGCAGCCCATTTTTGTCCACGCTTTAATACTTTCGTAGCGGGAGAGGCTGTTTCGACTCTCCCGCTACACTGCTGCTGCTAAATATCCCTAAGGGTTTGAAAATAAAAGCTTTTAGCCTGCTAGTTAGTGGTTTTATGGCGTCACTTACATGGCACTACGACCTATTGAATGAGACGGTTTTTGGTGACTGGTCAGTCAAACAAGCGTTTGGCTTGCTAATTGCTCGTTTCAAGCCATCCTTGGCTCTACCGGTCGTGACAAGCACGCCGAAACCAGCGAGCCAGAGTGCCTGGGGTTGCAAATCACACTTTCGAGGGATCAAGCAGAAGTACCCGCTGGCTATAGTCCGCACCATCCATAACAAAAAAACACATGGAGTAGCGTCGATGACAAAAACAAAACAAACCTGGCGCCTGGCAAAACTGCCATTGGCCGTCAGCCTCGCATCCACCCTCGCCGCACCTGCATTCGGCGTTACTTTTAATATCGGTGAGATCGAGGGCCAGTTCGACTCGTCGCTGTCGGTTGGCGCAAGCTGGTCTACTGCAAACGCCAATAAAGATCTGATTGGTGTTAACAACGGTGGTCGCGGTCTGTCGCAGACATCCGATGATGGCCACCTGAATTTCAAGCGTGGTGAGACATTCTCCAAAATCTTCAAAGGCATCCATGACCTTGAACTGAAGTACGGTGATACCGGTGTGTTTGTTCGTGGCAAATACTGGTATGACTTTGAACTGAAAGATGAAGGCCGTGAGTTTAAAGACATAAGTGATAGCAACCGCAAAGAGGGTGCCAAATCCTCCGGTGCACAAATTCTCGATGCCTTCGTTTACCACAACTACGCTATTGCCGATCAACCGGGTTCCGTGCGTTTAGGTAAGCAAGTTGTGAGCTGGGGCGAGAGTACTTTTATTCAAGGTGGTATTAACTCGATCAACCCGGTTGATGTATCCGCTTTTCGCCGTCCAGGCGCGGAAGTCAAGGAAGGCTTGATTCCGGTCAATATGTTTTATGTCGCGCAAAGCTTGACTGAAAACCTCTCGATGGAAGCCTTCTATCAGCTGGAGTGGGATCAGACTGTTACTGACAACTGCGGTACGTTCTTTGGTCAAGCTGATATTGCATCTGACGGGTGCGACCAGAACTTGAATGTTCTGGCATCTTTAAGCCCAGCGCAATTGGCGCAAATTAATGGCGGTCTTACTACGTTTAACGGCCTGTTGGGTGGCGATGCCGCGTTGGTATCCTCAACCAGCGAAGGCATTACTGTTCCGCGTAAGGGCGATGTAGATGCGCGTGACAGTGGCCAGTGGGGTTTAGCTTTCCGCTATATGTTTGAGCCGCTTGATACCGAGTTCGGTGCGTACTTCATGAACTATCACAGTCGCGCGCCGATTTTCAGTGGTGCGTCGCAAAGTGCTTCTTCGCTGAGATCTATCGATGCGCTGGTTCAAACGACATTTAATCAGACTTATGCTGGGTTAACTGGCGGTGGTATGGGGGCCGTTGCAGCGGCTGGTCAGGCTGGCGCAAGTGCGGCTGGCGTTGGTGCTTTGGCCTACGGCGCGAATGGCGGCTACTTCATGGAGTATCCGGAAGACATCAAGCTGTATGGCTTGAGCTTCTCTACCACATTGCCTACTGGTACAGCATGGAGCGGCGAAGTCAGCTACCGCCCTAATGCCCCCGTTCAATTGAACTCGACAGATGTCCTGTATGCAGGGCTACGCGGTATCCACTTCGACTTGCCTGTTGGATTGGGGGGCACTACTAGTAATCCTTATGATGCAGTTTCACCATTAGGCCCTGATTCTTCGGGTCTTTTGCATGGATACAAACGTAAGGAAATCACTCAGCTGCAAACTACCTTCACACACTTCTTTGATCAGGTTATGGGAGCCTCTCGCCTAACTTTGGTTGGTGAAGTCGGCTGGACCCATGTTGGTGGCCTGGAAAGTGACAAAGATATTCGTTACGGGCGCGACCCTAGCTTTGGCACGGCTGGTGATATGTGTGCGGCGGTCAACGCGTCCACTGGTGGTGGTCGCAGTTCGTCTCAAATGTTGGATAAAGCCTGTGATCGTGATGGCTTCACGACTACCGACTCCTGGGGCTATCGCGCTCGTGCTATCTGGGAATATCCAGATGCGTTTGCCGGCGTCAACCTGAAACCAAGCGTGGCATGGTCACATGACGTTTCTGGCTACTCTCCAGGCCCAGGTGGCAACTTCGAAGAGGGGCGTAAGGCAGTGAGCCTAGGCTTGGATGCGGAATACCAGAACATGTATACCGCTAGCCTTTCTTATACAAACTTTTTTGACGGTAAGTATTCCACTGTTGATGACCGCGACTTTGTTGCGCTCAGCTTTGGCGTGAACTTCTAAGTAAGCGGACGAGATTTTGAGGACGACTATGACTATGAAAACAACAAAAAGTCTGCTGCAAACTGGCGCTCTGGCTCTTACGCTGCTGGCAAGCAGCGTGATGGCAGCCGTATCGCCGGATGAAGCGGCCAAACTGGGGACTACGCTGACGCCGCTGGGTGCTGAAATGGCGGGTAATGCCGACGGTTCGATTCCAGCCTGGACCGGTGGATTGCCAACCAATGCCGGTACTGTGGATAGCGCAGGTTTCTTGTCCGATCCATTCCCGAACGAGCAGCCGCTGTTCACCATCACTGCGCAAAACGTGGATCAGTACAAGGACAAGCTGACCCCAGGCCAACTGGCGATGTTCAAGCGTTATCCTGACAGCTACAAAATGCCGGTGTTCGCGACCCATCGTTCGGCTACCGTGCCGGACTTCATCATCGCTGCGACCAAAAATAACGCCGTTAACACCAAGCTGGTTGAGGGCGGCAACGGTCTTGAGAACTTCGAGCAGGCTAACCCCTTCCCGATTCCGAAGGACGGCCTAGAGGCTATTTGGAACCACATCACCCGCTACCGCGGTGGCAGTGTGAAGCGTCTGGTAACTCAGGCGACTCCACAAGCCAATGGTTCCTACAGCCTGGTTTACTTTCAGGATGAGTTCACCTTCCGTGGTGCTCTGAAGGATGCCGATACCAGCAAGCCAAGTAACGTGCTGTTCTACTTCAAGCAGCGGGTAACCGCTCCATCGCGCCTGGCCGGTAACGTGCTGCTGGTGCACGAAACCCTTAACCAGGTGAAAGAGCCACGTCTGGCTTGGCTGTACAACGCCGGTCAGCGTCGCGTGCGTCGTGCCCCGCAGGTGTCTTATGACGGTCCAGGTACTGCGGCTGATGGCCTGCGTACCTCTGACAACTTCGACATGTACAACGGTGCACCTGACCGCTACGAGTGGAAGCTCAACGGTAAGAAGGAAATTTACATTCCTTACAACAGCTACCGTCTGGACTCACCGAAGTTGAAGTATGACGACATCATCAAAGCTGGCCATATCAACCAGGATCTGACCCGGTACGAGCTGCACCGTGTATGGAATGTGACTGCGACCCTGAAGTCGGGCGAGCGTCATATCTATGCCAAACGTGACTTCTACCTTGATGAAGACACCTGGCAAGCTGCTGTGATTGATCACTACGACGGTCGCGGTACTCTGTGGCGTGTGGCTGAAGCCCAGGCTGAGTATTACTACGACAAGAAGGTGCCGTGGTACAGCGTAGAGACCCTGTATGACCTGTTGTCGGGTCGTTACCTGGCTCTGGGTATGAAGAACGAAGAGAAGAGTGCTTACGAGTTCGACTACCCAGCCAAGGAAAGCGATTACACCCCAGCTGCCTTGCGCCAGGCTGGTGTACGTTAAGCCTGAGTAATGCTGCATAAAGAGCCGGCCCGAGAGGGCCGGTTTTTTTATGGCTGGCCATCTATGGTAGGGGATTACCGCTAGCGGGCGGCGTTCCTGCGTGGCGTTAACCTTCCAGAATATTTATGTTCGTGAGATAGCGATGAAAATGCAGCATATGTATGAGTAATCATTGCTGTTAACCCCTAGATAGACGCCGGGGCTTCAAATGATCACATCAAGACGCTAGGCTGCGGTGCATGGGTAGTGTCCCTGCCTGAAGACTACAAGAACCGGTTGATGACTGATCTCTCACGAACTGCTGATTATGTTGCTGCGCCCAACATGCTGGGCGGGCACTATTATCGGCCGCCATTACCTGCCAGTTATGTTCCGCGCCCGCGCTTGTGTGAGCGTTTGTTGGGCGGTTTGGCGGGGCGCTTGGTGCTGGTCAGTGCCCCGGCCGGTTTTGGTAAGAGCTCACTGGCAATTGAGTTTTGTGAGTACTTGCCCGAGCAGTGGCAAAGCCTGTGGCTGGGCTTGAGTTCGCGCGACAGTGACCCAGGGCGCTTTCTGGAACGCTTACTGGGTGGTTTGCAGCAGTTTTTCCCCGGTCTTGGACAAGAGGCGCTTGGGTTGTTGCGTTTACGTCAGCGGCATCAGCCTTTTGCCTATGAAGAGTGGCTTGATGGCCTGCTCGATGAGCTGACGCTACGTCTTGATCCACTGCAGCCGCTGTTATTGGTGTTGGATGACTATCACCTGGCGCAAGGTGCAGTACTTGATCGCTGCTTGCAGTTTTTCCTCAATCATATGCCGCCCGGTTTGCTGATTTTGGTGACCAGCCGTCAGCGCCCAGATTGGCATTTGGCACGCCTGCGTCTGTCGCGGCAATTGCTGGAGTTACACGAGCAAGATTTGCGGATGACCGATGCGGAAAGTACCGAGTTGCTCTTGCAGCAAGGGACTGTATTGTCGGCCGATGCGCGAGCTGCATTGTTGCAGCGAAGTGAGGGCTGGGTTGCGGGGTTACGTCTGGCGTCACTGGCGGCTAGAGAGGCGCAGGAGTCCGGTGTGCAGCCGGCACTGGCACCGAGCGGCGATGGCTTGATTCATGACTATTTGCTGGAAGAGGTCATTGAGCGCCAACCCGCCGACGTGCAGGAGTTTCTTTATCAAACGGCTAGCCAGGAGCGTTTCTGCGCGGAGCTGTGTGATGCTCTGCGCGATGCCCATGACAGTGCAGAGATTCTCCGCTACCTGCAGGCCCATCAGGTGTTTCTGGTCCCGCTGGATGAGCAGGGCAAGTGGTTCCGTTATCACCATTTGTTTTCCGACTTGTTACGCAGCCGACCGCAGCCATCGGCGGGTCTGCACTTGCGTGCGTGCCGATGGTTCAGCGGCGCGGGTCTGCTGGATGAATCGATTGAGCAGGCCTTGCGCGCCGGCCAGCCAGATGTGGCAGCTAATCTGGTGCAGAACCTCTCCGAAGAACAACTGCTGGCTGAGCAGAATGTCGCCACCTTGCTGCGTTGGAAGATGGACTTGCCGGATAGCCTGCTTACCAGTACCCCGCGCCTGATATTGCTGTACGGCTGGGCGCTGGCGCTGGCTTGCCAACTGGATGCGGCCGAGGAATTGCTGGTTGAGCTGGGGCGCTTTTTACCCGCGCGTGATCGTTGTGAACAGGTGGGCTTGCTGGCTCAGTGGCTAGCATTAAGTGGCGTAATTGCCCGTGGTCGCGGTGAAAGCGCCAAGGCACAGGCCTATTGCCGTGAGGCGTTGAACTGCCTGCCGCAGGACCGTTATGGGCAACGTCTGATGTGTCTGTCCAGTTTGGCCAATCTGGCGATTGCACGAGGCGATTTATGGCGTGCCCGTGGACTGAATCGTGAAGCCTTGGAGTTGGCTCAGCGAGTGGGCAATCCGCTGTTCGAAGGCTTGACGCATTACGACCGAGCACGCGTTCTGCAAGCGCGTGGCGAAGTAATCCGCGCGCTGGATGAAGTGCGCCTAGGCCTGCAGCGTCTGGCCAGTTTGCCTGCGCAGCGCCATTATGCCGTGCGTGGGCGTTTGACCCTCTATGAAGGCTACCTACTGATTCTGCGCCTGCAGCCGCAGCAAGCGCGGCACAAGCTACTCGCGGGGATTGCTGAGGCGCGCAGTTGCCGAGACATCAGTGTGTTAATCGGTTACTGCGTTCTGGCCAGCCTGGAGGGGCGCAGCAATAACGTGCCCGAGGCCTTTGCCCAGTTGGCCGAGGCTGAGCGCTTGATGCACGTGTGGGATATTCCGCCGATTTACTATCTGGCGATGATCACCCTGACCAAATGTGAGCTGTGGCTTCGTCAAGGTCAGAGCGAGTTGGCGGGGATCTGGTTGAGGCGTTTGCTGGATACCTACGCGGGTGAGAAGGCCGCTGCCGCTCCTGAGTTCCATCCGCAATTGCCGCTGCATATTCAGTTGCACATGGCCACTTACGAGCGCTTGGTGGGCAATGCTGAACGGGCCGAGCGGCGCTTGCGTGACCTGAGCGATTTAGCGCAGAGCGCAGGAGGGCATTTGTTGGGCGCTATTGCACAGATGCAGCTCACTGACTTGTTGCGTGAGGCAGGGCGTGAACGGGAAGCCCAGCAGCAACTGAACAGTGCTTTGCAGGCGTCATCGGGTGGCGGATTGTTACCCTTTCATGGCTTTTTGGTGCGCCAGCCAGAATGGTTGCGTGAGCAGTTGTTGACGCAGGAAACGACTCCCTTGATTGAGGCGCTGTTGCGGCAATTGCCGCAGGCTGCACCTCTGGTTAGTCTGGAGGGCTCTGCGGCAGTGGTGGATGCCCTGAGTTCGCGTGAGCTGTCGGTGTTGCAGTTGATCGCCCAGGGTTGCTCGAATCAGGAGATTAGCGAGCGCCTGTTTATCTCACTGCATACGGTGAAAACCCACGCAAGGCATATCAATAGCAAACTCGGCGTCGAGCGGCGCACCCAGGCCGTGGCGCGAGCCAAGGGCCTGGGGCTATTGCGCTGAGTCGGCAGGGACCGACATATCGAGCGGCCGCGTAGGCGCTTTGCGCGGTTGTGCTGTTGCGAGTTGTGCCTGCACATCCTGCTGAATGCTCAGTAACACCGGCAGCAGTTCGCGCATGTTGGCCTGCACCTCACTGTAAGCATGCTGCTGGGCCAGTTGTTCAATGCATTGCAGCAGGGTTACGCGCACATCCGCACTCAAGTGGATAAACAGCTCGGGCAGCTGTTTGCTTAATTCCGCGCTGTAGAGCACCAGCTCGTCACGGCCGAATTGCTTGGTCAAACCGAGGTAATCAAGGGCGCTGGAGGTCAGCATGGCCGCTGCCGCTTTGGTTTCATGCAGTCCTTGCAGGCGCATTGGATTGCTTTGCTCGGTTTCCGACAGGGTCATCCAAAACTCGGTGGTCAGGGTGAACAGTACGGCTTGCTGGCGCAGGGAATAACTCATCAGTCCCAGTGCCTCGGCGGCATAAGGCTGCTGCACGGCGCGAAAATCGAAATACAGGCGCATCAACTCCTTGAGGCGAAACAGCGATTCGCGGGCTTCGTTTTGGCGCAGCTCAAGGGGCGCGTAGATGTTCAACTGGGGGCGGAAGTTTTCCTCGCTGATCATGCGCTCGTAGATCGGCCCGGTGAACTCGCCGCTGCGTCGGGGCAGGGCATTGAGCTGCGTACTATCGACCTTTTTCAGCGCTTCTAGCAGTTGCTGATAGTCAGCGCTATTCCACGGTTTGTGGATGTCGGGGATCTTCTGCCCAAGGTAGAACAGCTCGCTCGCTTGTACGGGTGACAGCAAAACCAGCAAAAGGATGGCCAGCGTTAGCATACGAGGTGATGGTAGCGTGTGCGGCACAAGAACAATCCTGTGGATATGGCGTGGCCCAGCGTAACCATCTCAATGGCCTGCGTCACCCGCGCCTTAGTTGGGAAGCATGCAATGCAACAGGTATTGGCTGAACTGGGTGCTGTTCGTGCGGTGTTTGAAGACCTCGGTGGTTACGGAGCGGTGGCTCAGCAACAGGAGCAGGATGGTGAGGGGCCGCTGATTGGTCATCTGCAGCGCACCAATATCCAGTTGGCGGCGATTCCGGTATTTGCCCGCAAAGGCCTGACTGACACCACGGTGAATGATCTGCTGGCGGCTGCCAATGTATCGCGGCGCACCTTCTACAAGTACTTCGAGAACAAGATGCAGGTGCTCGAAGGTATTTATCAAACGGCGGTGTCGCTGCTGTTGTCGCGCTTTAGCGAGATGCAGAGCTTAGCCGGCAGCCCGCAGGCCTGGCTGCAAGGCATGGTCGGGCGCTATTTCGACTATCACCTGGCCGTCGGGCCGATTATCCGGCTGATGCAGGAAGAGGCCCTGCGTGCCGATTCGCCTCTGGCCGCGCACCGCCAACGCGCGCATGTCGAGATGGCGCGGTTGCTGGCCGAACGCCTGCATGGCGCTACTCAGGCCGCAGAGCCGCTGACCTATCGCGCACTTATCTGGGCCATGGAAGCGGCATCTCTGGAGTTGCTTGGGCGAGCGGCGAGCCGTGAGGAGATAGAGCAGGCCAAGCGGGTGCTCAGTGATCTGTTAATCGCCTCGCTGTGTACCGCGCCGGGTGCATCCTCAACCTAGGTTAGGCGTCAGCTGCGGTGCGGGCATGCTCTGATGGTGCGGATGGCTTTTGACCTATAACAACAATCTAGAGGTGCCTGCATGTCTGTTTCCAGTCTTTCGCTGACGCCGCCGCTGGCGGCCGGTTTTGCCCGCTTGGGCTTCGGTGCCTTGCCGCTGGAAAGCCTCAAGGCGCGCTATGGCAGCGCAGCTAATGGTTCGCGCTATATCGAACTTGACGGTTTTAATGTGCATTACCGCGATGAAGGCAGCCGCGAGAAGCCCGTGCTAGTGCTGATTCACGGTGTGGTTGCCTCACTGCATACCTGGGACGACTGGCTGCCGGCGTTTGCGGCTGATTACCGCGTCATCCGCTTTGATGTGCCGGGTTTCGGCCTAACTGGCCCAGCCCGTGATGGTGTGTATTCTGCCGAACGGATGATCAAGGTTTTTGGCCTGTTGCTCGATTATTTGGATGTGAGCAAGGCCTCGGTCGTCGGCAACTCCCTTGGTGGCTATATCGCCTGGAACTTCGCCCTGGCGCAGCCGCAACGGGTCGAGAAGTTGGTGCTGATCGACCCTGCCGGTTATCACATGCACAAAGTGCCGTGGATGATTGCCGCTGCTGCCTTGCCCGGCGCCACAGTGGCGATGCCCATGTGGATGCCGCGGGCGCTAATCGCCCAGGGCATCAAGGAAGTTTATGGCGAGCCGGCTCGGATAAAACCCGGTGTGGTGGATCGTTACAACGACCTGAGCCGCCGGCCGGGCAATCGCCGGGCGATGATGGATATCTTCCGGGTGCTGCTCAAAGTTAATAAACAAGAACTGCACGGTACTTCGGCGCAGGTGGCGCAGATCCAAGCGCCAACGCTGTTGATGTGGGGCGAGCGCGACCGCTGGATCTCGCCCAAGCATGTACCGCTATGGCAGCGCGATCTGCCGGGTATCCAGGTGAAAACCTATCCTGGTGTTGGGCATATTCCGATGGAGGAGATTCCGCAGCAAAGCGCCGCTGATGCCTTACGTTTTCTGCAAGGTTGACTGCTCAGTTGGGCGAGTGGCGGCGGTGTTCACAACCGCCGCCATTTGGCTTTGCCACTGTGGCAAAAATAATAAAGGGAGCCTGATGGCTCCCTTCTTGGTAATTGCAGTTCCGATTTAGGCCGCTTGGCTTTGCTCTGGCAGGTCGAACTCACGGCGGGTCTGGTAGAGCAGCTCCAGGTTGTTGTGCTGCCAAGGGTGGAAGTCGCGCTTGAAAAAATCGCGGTAGGTACTGAGCAGCGGGCGGAATACCCCATGCTTGCCCCACATCCATTGGATGCCGTCGCGCCATACGCGCCAGTTCCACAGCAGGCCATCACGCTTGAGCATATGCGCCAGGCCGCGGGTGGTATCGAGGACGAAAAACAAGGTGCCCATGAGCATTGCTCGGCGCAGCAATTTGCGGTTGCCGCAAACCTGGTTGTACACGTCGAAAGCCACGGCCTTGTGTTCGGTTTCTTCCAGCGCGTGCCAGCGCCACAGACGCACCATGGTCGGGTGTGCACCGGCCAGTTGTTGTGGGTCTTTGAGCAGGCCATCAGCCATGATCGCGGTGATGTGCTCCAGCGCGGCGGTGGCGGCCAGTTGCCGTTGTGGTGAGAACTTCTTCTGGGTATAGCGAATTCGCATACGAGCGCGTTTTTCGATGCGGGTGATGTCGTAGCCCAGGTCACGCAGGCGATTGCTGTACTCCAGATGCTCGCGGCTGTGATGGCCCTCCTGGCCGATAAAGCCACGGATCTGCTCTTTCAGCACGGGGTCGTCAATCTGGTCGCGAAAGTGCCGTACCGAGTCGATGAAGAAGCGCTCGCCATCGGGAAACAGCGCCGACATGGCATCGAATAGATGACTTTTGAAGGCATCACCGCTGTGCCAATGTCGTGGCAGGGGATTGGGGAAATCGAAATCCATGTGCCGTGGACGAATCTGCAAACCTTCTGGAGTAGTGCTAACCATACGGACTCCCTAAACCTGTGATTGATACGTGGTTTAACTATGGATTCGGCAAGGCGCTTGGCAAAGGTTCACAACAGCCAATGTGTCGGTCATATGTGGCCATTGGTATCAGTGCAGTGATCTTTCGGTGTTTCTACTCGTGCTGGCAGCCTTGGGGCTGGTCTCTCTTAAGGCGTTTTCATTGGTTACGCTTGTGCTGCGCTATGGCCTGCATGCTTCTGCCAAACCTTTGGTTGTGGTTTTTTGTGGGTCAAGTCTTGGAGTATGGAGGGCGCTCTGAGCGCACTCGCGCACGGTTGTTTGTGCGGTAAGTTTGGCGCGCTGTTGTAGTGCGGCATTGTCGGGTTTTTCGACCAGGGTTATCGTCATTGCCAGCTGTCATATTTGGCTAAAAACTAATAAGAAGCCCATGAAGCCATCATTGAATCTCTCTGCTGAGTTGGTGCCAGTTACCTACGCGGCGGCATTGTTGGACCTGGTTGAGGAACTTGGCGTACCACGCGAGCAGTTGTTTGCCGAGGCGCGAGTCCGCCCCGAGGTGCTTGGCAACCCACAGGGACGTTTGTCCTTTATTGATTTCACTCAGCTCATCAGCAGCGCCCTGCGCCTGTGTAATGAACCCGCGCTGGGCTTGCTGCTCGGCCAGCGGCTGAATGTTTCTACTCACGGCATTCTGGGTTATGCGGTGCTGTCTAGCGCCAACCTGGGTAAGGCCATTCAGTTTGCCTTGAAGTACTACCGCGTACTGGGCCTGACCTACGAACTGGAAATGCTCGAGTCGGATGGGCGGGTTGAGTTACGTGCCAGCGAATCGATACCCCTGGGCTCGCTTAGCCGTTTTACCGCCGAAGGCTTGCTGGCCAGCCTTTACAGCATTGCGCGCTTCCTGGTGGGGGAGCGCTTGCAGGAGGTGGAGGTGGGGTTTGCCCATGCTGCGCCGCATTACGCCGAGCGCTATGAGCGGCTGTTTGGTGTGCCGGTGGGGTTTGCTCAGCCTTATCACCGCCTGAGCATGCCCAGCACCTATCTGGGGCGACCGATGGCCTTGGCCAATCCGGCCACGGTACAGATGTGTGAGCAGCAATGTGAAGCCTTGCTGGCCAGCCTGGATGTGCAGGACGGTTTGCTGACCCGTGTACGTCGCTTGTTGCTGGCCCGTCCGGGTGATTTTCCTGACTTGGTTAGCGCCGCTGATGCCCTGCACACCAGTGGCCGCAGCCTGCGTAGGCACTTGTCGAACATGGGCACGAGTTATCAGCAGGTGCTAGACGAGGTGCGCAGGAGCCTGGCGCTGCAATACCTCACAACCACTCATCTGCCGCTTTATGAGATTGCCTACCTGCTGGGTTTCAGCGACCCGTCCAATTTCCGCCGTGCGTTCAAAAAGTGGACGGGTAAGTTACCCAGTGATTTCCGGGCGGACGCATAAGCAAGCGGGCCGTCGAAGTCTCTTGGCTGACGAGCACGGCTGCTGACTGATCGAGGGATGTGGCCCGTAGCCTTCCGCTAGGGGAAGGCTACGGCCATGCGTAGCTATTTGAGCGTAGCGCCAAACCTTAGCGATCTGGCGGCGCATGATCACTGATGCAATGAAGCGGGTGTGCTGCCGATCTTGCGCAAGATCGGCAGCCAGTATTTAAGCGTTTCAGTCCCGCTCAATGGCCAAGGCCACACCCTGACCGCCGCCGATGCACAGTGTTGCCAAGCCTTTTTTCGCGTCGCGCTTGATCATCTCGTGCAGCAAGGTGACCAAAATCCGGCAGCCGGAACCGCCAATTGGGTGGCCGAGGGCGATGG
Organism: Pseudomonas sp.; assembly: GCF_046581935.1. GTDB lineage: Bacteria > Pseudomonadota > Gammaproteobacteria > Pseudomonadales > Pseudomonadaceae > Aquipseudomonas. Next base: position 16,133 of record NZ_JAYGFK010000002.1, on the reverse strand, counting down.
CACCGCCGTTGACGTTGACCTTGCTGGCATCCCAGCCGAGTTCCTTGCCCACCGCCAGCGCTTGCGCGGCGAAGGCTTCGTTGGCTTCGATCAGGTCCAGCTCGCCGAGTTGCCAGCCGGCTTTGGCCAGGCAGCGCTGAGTGGCACTGACCGGGCCGATGCCCATGATCGCCGGGTCGACACCGGCGTTGGCGTAGCCGGTGATGGTTGCCAGCACTGGCAAACCAAGCGCCTTGGCCTTGTCCGCACTCATCAGCAGCACCGCAGAGGCACCGTCGTTGAGGCTGGAGGCATTGCCGGCGGTCACGCTGCCGTCTTTCTTGAACGCTGGCTTGAGCTTGCCCAACGATTCGGCCGTGGTGCCGGCGCGCGGTTGTTCATCGGTAGCGAAGGCCAGCGGGTCGCCTTTGCGCTGAGGAATCAGAACCGGGGTGATCTCATCGACGAAGCGCCCCGCGTCGATAGCCGCGCAGGCCTTCTGCTGCGAGGCAGCGGCGAAGGCGTCCTGCTCTTCACGGCTGATGCTGTACTTGTCGACCAAGTTCTCGGCGGTGATGCCCATGTGGTAGTCGTTGAAGGCATCCCACAGGCCGTCGGTGATCATTGTGTCGACCAGTTTGGCGTGGCCCATGCGCAGGCCGGTGCGGGCACCGGGCATAACGTAAGGCGACAGGCTCATGTTCTCCATGCCGCCGGCAATCATCACCTCGGCATCGCCGCAGCGAATAGCCTGAGCGGCCAAATGCAGGGCCTTGAGGCCCGAGCCGCAAACCTTGTTCAGGGTCATCGCCGGTACGGCGTGGGGCAGGCCGGCGAGAATCGCCGCCTGACGGGCCGGGTTCTGTCCGCTGCCGGCGGTCAATACCTGGCCGAGGATCACTTCATCGACCTGCGCGCCATCCAGGTTGGTTTGCGCAAGTAACTGGCGGATCACCGCCGCACCTAATTCAGGTGCAGGAATATTGGCCAGTGAGCCCTGAAAGCTGCCGATGGCAGTGCGGGTGGCGGCAACGATGACAACGTCATTCATGGTGCATTTCCCTTATTTGAAACGGTAATGCTGAAGGTAGCTTGCGCAGGTTACAGCGAATAAAAAACCTTGCCACCGCAAGTAGGCGAGGGCAAGGCGAGGAACAGCATAATCAGAAAGTCATTTCCGGAACATGCTCGGGGATGATCAGCTTTCCTGCGGTTTTTGCGGCAATTTCCTCCACGCTTATCCCCGGTGCGCGCTCGCGCAGGATAAAGGCACCGTCTTCGATCTCCAGGTAAGCGAGGTCGGTTAACACCTTACGGATGCAGCCAGCACCGGTCAGTGGCAGGCTGCAGCGTGGCAGGAGTTTCGACTCACCGTCCTTGGACGCGTGAGTCATGGTGACGATGATATTGCTGGCCCCGGCGACTAAGTCCATGGCACCACCCATGCCCTTGATCAACTTGCCAGGGATCATCCAGGAGGCGATGTTGCCTTCCACGTCGACCTCGAAAGCACCCAGCACGGTGAGGTCGACATGGCCGCCACGAATCATCGCGAAGGACTCCGCCGAGGAGAAAATAGACGCGCCTTTGATCGCCGTAACGGTTTGCTTACCGGCGTTGATCATGTCGGCGTCAACCGTCTCTTCAGTGGGAAAGGCCCCCATGCCCAGCAAGCCGTTTTCCGACTGCAGCATCACCTGAATATCATCCGGCACGTAATTGGCCACCAAGGTTGGAATGCCGATGCCGAGGTTGACGTAGTAACCATCCTTGAGCTCGCGCGCAACGCGCTGGGCCATCTGTTCGCGGGTCAGTGCCATTGCAAATCTCTCCGTTGTTCGGGGTGTCAGGCACGCACGGTGCGTTTCTCGATGCGCTTTTCAAAGCGCCCCTGGATGAGGCGGTCGACGTAGATGCCTGGCGTATGAATCTGCGCCGGATCAAGCTCGCCCGGCTCGACGATTTCCTCAACCTCTACCACGGTGATGCGTCCGGCAGTGGCCACCAGCGGGTTAAAGTTTTGCGCGGTATGGCGGTAGATAACGTTGCCGAAGTGGTCGGCCTTCCAGCCTTTGACGATGGCGAAGTCGCCGGTGATGGCGGGCTCCAGAATGTAATGGCGGCCATTGAACTCGCGCACTTCCTTACCTTCTGCCACGGGTGTGCCGTAGCCGGTCGCGGTAAAGAACGCCGGAATACCTGCGCCACCGGCACGCAGTTTTTCCGCCAGGGTGCCTTGCGGAGTCAGTTCGACCTCCAGCTCGGCGCTCAGCAACTGTTGCTCGAACAGCGAGTTCTCGCCGACATAAGAGGCAATCATCTTACGAATCTGCCGGTCTTCAAGTAATACGCCCAGGCCAAAACCATCGATACCGCAGTTGTTGGAGACCACGGTTAGGTCCCGCGTACCGCGACGGCGGATCTCCGCGATGAGGTTTTCGGGGATGCCGCAAAGGCCAAAACCGCCTGCCAATACCGTCATGCCATCAGTCAGGCCGGCCAGTGCCTCTGCATAGCTGCCTACTCGTTTGTCGAGCCCTGCCATGTGGTGCGCCTCTTGTCGTTGTGTCGGTCCAAGACCGGAGATGGTTGTAGCTTCTGTGTTCCACTCTTATTTGTTAAGTTTGTTTTTAGTTAGGATTGATCTGGAATTTAAATTAATGACCGTCAAACAGCTGCGTGCCTTTCTTGCCGTTGCGCAAAGCCTGTCATTCGTCCAGGCCTGCCAGCGCTTGCACCTGTCACAGCCCGCTCTGAGTCTAGCCATCAAAACCCTTGAGGAGTCCCTGGGCGGTGCATTGCTGGTGCGAACCACGCGCAGCGTGGCGCTAACGCCCGAGGGCGAGGTGTTATTGCCGATTGCCCGCCGCCTGCTGGCCGATTGGGACAATGCCGAAGAGCTGCTGCGCCAACACTTCACCTTGCAGCTTGGCCGCGTGGCCATTGCCGCGTTGCCCTCGTTCGCCGCCAACCTGTTGCCCGTTGCGCTCAAGGCTTTTCGTGCGTGCTACCCGAAAATCAACGTCACGGTGCATGACGTGATCAATGAACAGGTAGTCGACATGATCCGCGACCACCGCGTAGAACTTGGCGTGGTGCTGGAGCCCGAATCACTGGATGGCCTGACATTTACCCCGCTGTATCTGGATCGCTTTGTCGCCGTGGTGCCGGCAGACAGCCCCTTGGCCGCTTGCCATGAACTGCACTGGAGCGATTTGCTCAGCCAACCCTTTATCGCCCTGCAAAGACCTTCGGCAGTGCGCAGCTTGTTGGAAGAAAGTATCCGCGAGCGCTATGGACACCTGCCCGTAGCGTTTGAAAGCCACCAACTCGCCACCGTAGGCCGCATGGTCGCCCAAGGGTTAGGTGTTAGCGTGGTGCCCAGCTTATGCCACAGCCAAATGGAAGCATTGGGCGCGCGCTGCGTAGCGCTGGATCAGCCGTGTGTGCAACAGCGCGTCGGCCTGATCCAACTCGCCGGCACCAGCATCTCCGCCGCCGCCCAGGCGCTGGCAGATAAGCTGGTGGAGAGTGTGGGTGGTCGCTAGTGGTTGGGCTGCGGTTGAAGGGCTTGCTTACGATTGGCTAAGCGCTAATCGTCCAAACCTGCACCACATTTAGAGAGCATCTTCGGCTGTGGCTCGAAGCCATTTTTGTAACCTGTTTGGGTCTGCCGGAGATGTCACATGTTGTGGCTCAATGATTTAGGGGACCCCGCGGGGACGTCGACGGTAACGAGTGCAAAAGCGTCTCTAGGCCTTGTGTCATCGGTGAGTAGCGGCCGTTGTTAATAAAAAGACTGGTCACATCTGGCGCATGCATTGCGCATGTCTGTGACCATGTCTTTTGCTGCCTATTGTCGCAGATGTCAGCGTGACGGTTTTTCTCCAACGACTGTCGTGCGGAACATCTCACGTCGCATGCCGTGGTAGTCCGACACGGGCATGTGCCAAGTGCTGCGGTTGTCCCAGATGGCTAGAGTTCCCTGCTGCCATTGCATTCGGCAGGTAAAAGCCGGGGAAATCGCTAAGTTGAACAGGTAGTCGAGCAGCGGCTGTGCCTCCGCTGCACGTAGGCCATTGATGCCACAGGTGTACGCGGGGTTAATGAATAGAATTTTTTTGCTGGTTTCTGGATGACACGTCACGAGCGGATGGCTGCGTGTTTCGCTTGATGTGTCTTGGCCGTAATGAATCTGCATGTTTTCTAGCAGCGCATTGTGATTGGCGTTGGCCCCGTAGGCGCGTTCCGGGCTGTGTTGTGCGTCGAGGTTTTGCAGCAAATCCTGCATGCCGGGCGAGAGCCATTCGTAGGCTAGCGCCAGGTTGGCGAAGCAGGTGTCACCGCCATACGGCGGAACATCGTGGCCATAGAGTAGGGTAAAAGCAGGTGGGCGCTCTTGAAAGGTCCAGTCGGTATGCCAGGCACCGCCAAACACGAAGGGCGCTTTTTCACTGGCTTCTTTGACCACGTGTACGACGTGCGGATGCTCTTTCATGCAGGTGACGTAGGGTTCACGGCCAAACTGGCCAAACTGCTGGGTCACCTGTTCGAGATCTGTAACACCCAGGGACTGCTCGCGAATGAACAGCACCTTGTGCCTCAACAAGGCCTGGCGTAATTCGGCATAGCCCACAGCGCTCAAGGCACGCAAATCGACCCCTTCAACATAGGCACCCAACGCGCCGGTCGCGGGAGTTGCCCGAAAATGCTGGTAGTGGGTCATGGGGTTGCTGCTTGGTAGCGTATGGATAAATTCGCTCATTTTATTGTTGTCTCCGCTGTTGAGGTGACAACAGCATGAGTTGAGCAAGTAGCGGCTTCCATGATAATTACTGACACTTCATGATGAATGCTGCCTGCTGTGGCGCTGTGCAGCGCGAACAATGCGAGGAGTCTACTAAGATGGACTGGCGACAAAAACGCCCGTTGACCGGCGTTCGTTATCTGTTGCAGACAGCCCAGGAAGAAGGTGTGGCAACAGGCAGTTGTTTGAAAGGCAGCGCGATTGCGCCGGCTGATCTGCACACCAGTGCCGCACAAATTGAAGCCTGGCAAGAGTTGGCGGTAATTCGTAACGTGCTTGAGCACTGCAAACGCCCGGGGTTGGGGTTTATCGCTGGTCAGCGTTATCACCTGACCTCTCTCGGTGTGCTCGGATTCACCATGTTGGCGAGTCGTAGCCTGCTTGAGGCATTTGCCTCCTTTAGCCGATTTCAATTGATGGCGCTGACGCTTTGCCCCACTCGCTTGGAACATGACCGTCGAGGTCTGTGGTTGCTGTTCGACTCCAGCGTTCTGCCCAGAGATACTTGCACTTTTGTCGTCGAGCGAGGTATTGCCGCCTGCCTCAGCATTAGCTCGGAGCTGTTGAAGCGCCAAGTTATTCCCTTGGCTGTAGAAATGACCGCCCCAGATTTAAGCGATGCCGCCACTCAGCAATCTCATGTGCCTTGCGTACAGGTTTTCTCGGCACAGCGCGACGGCATTCTGTTTGCACACAAGGATCTGCACAGTCCATTGCCTCAGGCGCACATCGAGGCACAGCTTGAGGGCGAGCATTTGTGTGAAGTGCAGTGCCGGGAACTCTCACACCAGTTGCACAAAGCACCTACCGCACGTCAGGTGCAAAAGGTGCTGATTGGGCAGTCAGAGCAGTTGCTTTCGTGCGCAGTTGTGGCTGAACGCCTGGGGCTTTCTGAGCGCACCTTGCACCGGCGTCTTGCCGCAGAGGGACAGTCTTTCCAGCAGCTCAATGATCAGATCAAGAAGCAGCTAGCCAAACGGCTGCTGGATGATTCTCAGCTGGATTTAAACGCAATCGCGCAACGTCTGGGATATGCCGAGGCGGCCAGTTTCTCCCGCGCGTTCAGCCGCTGGACCGGTTATCCGCCCAGCCACTGGCAGCGCCAGAGCGAGGGGAAATGACCGCGTCATGGGCGGTCAACCAAGTCGTCTACATCTAGGCGATTAGCATGATTCAGCAGTCTTTCCAGGTTAGTGAGGTCGATGGACTTATAGCCCTGGCTAAGCAGTCCTAATCCTTCCAGTTTGGCGAGTGCAGCATTGATGCTCTGGCGAGTGCTGCCCATCATCTGCGCCAGATGCTCTTGGGAAACACTGAGCTGCATGGAGGGACTGTGCATGCGCGACCCGAACCCATGCGCCATTAGCCATAACCGCCTAGCGAGGCGGTGCTGAAGAGCGCCCGGTTCGCCAATGACCTGATAGGCCACTCGAAGTTTGTTAATGCTCAGGCGGGCAATGTCCCGCCAATGCTTGGGGTTTTGCTCCAGCCATTGCGTGAAGGATTGCATGGGGACGCAGAGGATTTGCGCGTCAATATCGGCAATCGCGTCGCGAATGTAGGGCTGGCCATCGATCAGGGAAATGTCACCGAACCAGTGGCAGGGCTCCAGATAAACCAGCAGCGAAGGCGTACCGTCATGCAGTGAGCTGCTGAGTCGGATGGCACCCCCGATGACACAGAAAAGGGCATGCTTGGCGAACTCGCCGTCGCGATACAGTGCCTCTCCAGCGAGCAGTCGGTGCACCTTGGCGTCGCGCACCAGAGCGCGTTTTAGCTCGTCTGCACAGGAAGAAAACCACTCGTCCTTATCCAAATCGGCCAGTAAAGAATTGATGTCTACAGGTGTGTCCATGCTTTGGACTCAAAATTCAAATTTTTGACAGACTGCCATCTTCGCTACTCATAGCCTAGTCCCCACTGACAACAACAAGAATTTTGCAGACGGGAGTAGCGTCAATGCTGGATCAGAACGAGTTCAGAGGGAAAACCGTATTCGTAGCCGGCGGCACAAGCGGCATCAACCTTGGCGTAGCCAAAGCATTTGCGGCAGCAGGTGCGCGCGTAGCAGTCTTTAGCCGCTCACCTGAACGCGTCGAAAGTGCGCTGCTCAGCCTGCGTGCTCTGGGTGCAGAGGCGATGGGATTCAACGGCGATGTACGCGACATGAGCAGCGTTCAGGAGGCGTTGTCTAGCACCTACGAAGCCTGGGGCAGTATCGATGTTTTGTGTTCCGGTGCGGCCGGCAACTTCGTTGCACCGGCGGCGGTGATGTCCGTCAACGGATTCAAGAGTGTGATGGATATCGACCTACTCGGCAGTTTTCACGTGTTGCGTGGAGCCTATCAGTACCTGACTAAACCGGGCGCGTCGATCATCAATATTTCCGCTCCTCAAGCGTCTATCGCAACCCCTATGCAAGCGCATGTCTGCGCAGCCAAGGCTGGCGTCGACATGCTCACTCGCGTCCTGGCCATGGAGTGGGGGCCAGAAGGCATCCGGGTCAATTCCATCGTCCCCGGTCCCATCGACGGCACTGAAGGGATGGCGCGTCTGACGCCGACACCTGAGGCGCGCGATGCGGTCATCCGCAACCTACCTTTGCGTCGCTATGGCGATCTCACATCAGTGGCTAAGGTCGCCGTCATGCTTAGTTCCACGGTCTGTGATTACGTGACAGGCGTTGTTCTACCTGTCGATGGCGGCGCTTCGCTGGCCGGCCCCGGACTGTTTGGCCCCTCTGCATAAGCGTGCCGAGCGCAGCAAGTCTGTTCCTCCCAACAAGGAAAACAACATGAAAAGTGCAGCTGATACAAGCTACAAGCGCGCGCTTGCGCGTGGCGATCTCGATACGAAACTGGATGCCATCGTCATCGGCTCTGGAGCCGGTGGGCTTACCGCTGCCGCTTTGCTGGCTATCGATGGCAAGAGGGTTCTGGTGCTAGAGCGTCACGCGGTCATCGGCGGCTGCCTGCAGGTATTCAAGCGGCCCGGGTTTGAGTGGGACGTAGGCCTTCATTACATAGGCGAAGTGCATCGGCCCGGCACGCTACTGAGCCTGTTCAACAAGGTCACGCGAGGTGAGTTGACGTGGCAGAAAATGCCCGACATCTACAACAAGATCGCGGTCGGCGATGATATTTTCGAGTACCACGCGGGCAGCGTCGCTTTCCGGGAGCGGATGAAGGAATACTTCCCTGAAGATGCTGATGCGATCGACCGCTACATTGAACTGGTTAATGAAGCCAGCCGTCCCGCAGGCGAGTTCTTGGCCGCACGAGCGATGCCAGAGCCGTTCTCGGATAAGGCGTTTGAACAGGTTGCTCCGCGCTTCATGCCGTGGGCCGAGAAAACCGCGTTGGAGGTTCTGCGCTCAATCACCAGTAACGAGAAGCTGATCGCAGTGCTCTGCGGCCATTTTGGTGACTACGCCAGCCTGCCGAGTGTTGCATCGTTCTCTGTGCACGCTGCCGTCATTCGTCATTACCTTGATGGTGCGAGCTATCCCATCGGTGGGGCGCAGGTTATTGCTGATCAAATTTCGGAAACCATTCGCAGTGCCGGCGGGATGGTGCTGGCGGGTGCGGATGTGGTTGCAATCGTCGAGCATGGTGGCAAGGTCGTCGGCGTGCGTATGGCTGGTGGTGAAGTGCTAGAAGCGCCGCAGGTAATCAGCGGAATCGGCATCCGGCAGACGTTGAACATACTCAAAAGTGAACACTCGGACGTTGCTGAGATGAGTGCCAAAGCGCAGTCCATGCCAAGCACGCTGCCAGCTGTTGTACTTAATGTGGGGCTGGATGCCAGTAACGCGGATTTGGATGTCGGTCCGGCCAACATCTGGATTCACAAGAGTGCCAAGCAGACCGAGGACTGGCAGTACTACATTCAAGACTCTGCGAATCGCGCGATGCCACTGCATTTCATCTCGCAACCCTCGGCGAAAGATCCAACCTGGGTCCAGCGCTATCCTGGTCGCGCCACGATGGATATCTGCAGCTTTACTGACTGGAACCTGTGGAAGCCGTTCACGGACACCCAGTGGAAGCATCGTGGTAACGAGTATGACGAGCTTAAAGCCCGCCTCACCGAGGAGATGCTCGAGCAGGTCTACCGCTTCTATCCGAAGGCGCTAGGGCATGTTGTTCATGCCGAGTTGGCCACGCCGGTAAGTTTCAATGATTTTCTGGGCCGCACGCGCGGCGATTTCATGTCGTTCGCGCCGACGCCAGAGCGTTATCAGCAGCGTTGGACCCGTGCGTTCAGCCCGGTGAAAGGTCTGCTCTTCACCGGGCAGGATGTAGCAATGGGCGGCGTCAGCGGTGCCATGGTCGGCGGGCTGCTAGCGGCGTCAGCTGCACTTGGCCGGGACCTGTTCCGTGAGCTGCGAGAGCTCGCTTGATTTACCTGTACTGACCATCAATATCCGGAGAACACCATGATCAGAGTGACCGTTTCATATCCACCCCACGAAGCCTTTCACTTCGACCACGCGTACTACCAGAGCACGCATGCGCAGTTGATCCGTGATCGACTTGGTGCCCATGGGTTGGTAAAGCTGGAGATCGACCAAGCTCTCGTCGAGCGTAGCGATAAGTTACCTGCGAGCGTCGCGGCGGCACACATGTTCTTCAAGGATGCTGACAGTTTCAAAGCAGCGATGGCAGCTGAAGGCAAGGTGCTCGGTGCCGACCGTACGAACTACACCGACATAATCCCTGTCGTGGTTATCAGCCAAGTCATTCAGTGATTGAGGGGCCATGCCGTGAACGGATTGATGCAGGAGAAGCCGCTGCTTATCTCATCGTTGCTGGAGCATGCTGAGCGCTACAGTGCAAAGGTTGAAGTGGTATCGCGTCGGGTAGAAGGTGACGTTCACCGATATACCTGGGCGGATGCAGCAAAGCGTTCTCGGCAACTGGCCATGGCGCTCGACGACATGGATTTACCGGCGGGCAGCCGGGTGGCGAGCATCGCCTGGAACGGCTATCGCCATCTGGAGTTGTACTACGGCGTTAGTGGTTCGCAGCGCGTGCTGCACACCATCAACCCACGGTTGCATGCTTCGCAGGTGGCCTGGGTTCTGCAGCATGCAGAAGACGACGTGGTATTTTTTGATGCCAGTTTCGTTGAGCTGGTACGAACGCTACAGCCGTTGGTGCCCCGTATTCGGCACTGGGTTTTGCTTGGCGATCAGGTCGCCGTTGAGCGCATCAACGACATGCCAGCGGTTGTCAGTTACGAGGGCTTGCTGGCCAAACACAGTGGCGAGTACACATGGCCGCAGTTTGATGAGCTGGCTGCGTCAAGCCTCTGCTACACCAGCGGAACCACTGGTAATCCAAAAGGTGCGCTTTACTCGCACCGCTCAACGGTGCTGCACAGTATGGTTCTGAGCACTCCCAGTGCGTTGAGTATCGGCCCTCAGGATGTGGTGATGCCTGTCGTGCCCATGTTCCATGTGAATGGCTGGGGTACGCCTTACTGCGCAGCCATGGCGGGTTGCAAGTTAGTTTTGCCGGGCCCGGCGCTGGACGGTCAGTCGGTTTACGAGTTGATCGAGGAGGAGGGCGTGACGCTTGCGTTGGGCGTCCCTACGGTTTGGCAGATGTTGCTCGATCACGTCGATGCTCGCAAAGGTACTTTTTCTTCGCTGAAGAAGACCACGATTGGCGGAGCAGCCTGTTCGTCGAGCATGCAGAAGCACTTTGAGGATCAGTATGGCGTGGAGGTGATTCATGCCTGGGGGATGACCGAGACATCGCCGCTTGGCACGACGTCCTCGCTAATGGCAGAGCATCTTAGCCTGAGCCGCGAGGAGCAACAGCAACTTCGCTTGAAACAGGGGCGGCCGGTATTTGGCATCGACCTGCGGATTGTCGATGACCTAGGTGCGGCTCAACCTTGGAATGGTCAGAATTGCGGCCATTTGCAGGTAAAAGGGCACTGGGTCATCAGCTCGTATTTCAAGGACGATTGTAACCAGCGCCTGGACGACGGTTGGTTCGCCACGGGGGACGTCGCCACTCTCGACGCAAATGCCTACCTGCAACTTACGGATCGCAGCAAGGATGTCGTCAAGTCAGGCGGGGAGTGGCTTTCGACGATTGATATCGAAAACATCGCCATGAGCCACCCAGCGGTCGCGCTAGCGGCTGCACTAGGGGTACCGCATCCGAAGTGGGGTGAGCGCCCCATCGTAGTCGTTGCCAAGCGCCAAGGTTCCGCTGTTACCCGCGAAGAGCTGCTTGGCCTCTATCAAGGCAAGTTGGAAAAATGGCAAACACCGGACGATGTCGTTTTCGTGGACAACATACCGCTTGGTGCAACGGGGAAAATGCTGAAAACAGAGCTGCGCAAACAGCTCGTGAACTACGTACTGCCAGGCACTGTTGAGAGTCCCGTTCGCTAACAGAGTTATGCCACTACGTATCTATAAAGAAAGCGCACTGGCTCATTCAAACTTCTGCTTGCGCGCGTGCACATTTCCGGCAATTAGAGACGCATTTCCCATGTTAGATTTTTCGTATTACAACCCGACACGGATCCACTTTGGCAAAAGCAAGCTGTCGAAGTTGGATCAGGAAATACCTGCGAATGCCAAAGTGCTGCTGCTCTATGGCGGTGGCAGTGTCATCGCCAATGGCACTTTGGCTGAAGTACGTCACGCGCTTGGCGAGCGTTATATCAGCGAGTTTGGCGGCATTGAGCCAAACCCCAGCTATGAGCGGCTTAGTCAGGCAGTAGCGCAGGTCAAAGAGGAGGGGATCTCCTACCTTCTGGCCGTGGGCGGCGGCTCGGTAATCGATGGTGCCAAGTACATCGCTGCCGCAGCCTGCATGGAGGCGGATGGCTGGACCATTCTTGAAACAGGCGGGCGCTGTATCAGCCGCACGCTCCCCGTAGGGGTTGTACTGACGCTGGCTGCGACTGGCTCGGAAATGAACAACAGCGCCGTTGTTACCCGCGTGTCAACCCACGATAAGATGCCGTTTGCCAGCCGTCATTGTTTCCCTGCGTTTGCGATTCTCGACCCGACCCGGACCATGACCCTGCCGGTGCGTCAGGTCAGTAATGGCGTGGTCGATGCATTCACCCATGTGGTCGAACAGTATCTGACGTACCCCGTCAACGGCAAAGTCCAGGATCGCTTCGCCGAAGGGTTGCTGATGACACTTATCGAAGAAGGCCCGCTGGCACTGAGCGACCCGGAAAACTATGACATCCGCGCCAATCTCATGTGGGTGGCCAGCCTAGCGCTGAACGGCTTGATCGGTGCGGGTGTGCCGCAGGATTGGTCCACACATATGATCGGCCATGAGCTCACGGCGCTGCATGGCCTTGACCATGCGCAGACCCTGGCTGTGGTCTTGCCCTCTATGCTCAGCGTGCGTAGGAAGGAAAAATCACAGAAATTGCTTCAATACGCCGAGCGCGTTTGGGGTATTCGAGATGGATCTGACGACGAACGGATTGAGGCAGCTATTGCTTGTACGCGTGATTTCTTCGAACGCATGGGTGTCCCCACCCAGTTGCGTAGCTATGGCGTGAATGGCAATGACCTACCCAAACTGATCCAGCAGCTCGAGCGTCATGGCATGCGAGCGTTGGGCGAACGCCGTGATGTAACGCTTGCGATTAGTGCCGAGGTGTTGGAGAAAAGCTTGTAGCTTGTGCTACGCGTTTGTACGGCGTTGCGAGTTACTTTTGGCCGCGCAAATTACCCTATGAAGTGATTTTCTGAGATGGCAGAAACATGAACAGTGAATTGATCGTCTCCGGCATTCGGGTGTACATCGACGGTGATGGCCCCGAGACCATCGTGATGCTGCATGGCTGGCCGGATACATATGAAATATGGGAGCGGCAGGTTGAGCATTTCAAAAACACCCACCGCTGCGTGAGGTTTACTCTGCCAGGATTTGACGACCCACACACACGTGGATTCTCCGTTAGTGAGGTAGTTGAATTGATTCTTGGCGTTGTGAACGCGGTCAGCCCGAACAGCAAAGTCACACTGATGCTGCACGACTGGGGCTGCTTGTTCGGGTTTCACTTCGCCGCCCTCTACGCGGATAAGGTGGCGCAAGTCGTTGCCGTCGATGTTGGTGATGCAAACTCACCGGCATTTTCTCGCCAGCTCAGTTGGCGTGCCAAATTAGCCATTTTTGCGTACCAGATGCCGCTGGCATTGACCTGGTACATGAAGGGGGCTGTGGGTAACTACGTAGCGCGTTCGATAGCTAAGTTCTTACGCTGCAAAGCTGGGCAGGCCAATATCCATGCAGGTATGAGCTTCCCCTATGCGATGCGCTGGATGGGGGCACTTGGCGGATTAAACGTATTGGCCGGGCCTACACAGTTGGAGTGCCCGATCTTCTACGCATACGGTCGCTACAAGCCGTTTCAGTTTCAGTCTGAGGAATGGCTGCAAAGATTGAGCGCCACAGCGGGCTGCAAGGTACAGGCCTTCAAAGCTTCCCATTGGGTAATGGTGGACTGCGCAGAGCAGTTCAATAACGCTGTCTCTGAGTGGTTTGCACTGAAGATTTGATACCGCGAATGCCGATTAGCGACTCGCTGGCTCCGGCTAGATGCATCTAAAAACAGTAGGGGTGCTGAGTGCATGTCAGCAATCCATCGGCATAGACTCTTCTACTATGTGGAAGCAATTTTTTGGGAGGCGTCAGTTTGCCAACCGAGCTGCGGACCAGCGCTTGATGCCAGACGTGCCACAATTGCGCCATTCAACCCGTTGGAGCCCTTATGCAAACTGCGCAGCCCACGCTAATCCGCGAAACCTTCCCTGTCGGGCCTTTGCAGTGCAACTGCGCAAATCACTGATTTTACAAGTGACTGATTCTTCTGGGTTTATCTGATTTTCTTCTTTTTTATCAATAGCTTGGGTGTGAGCAGTGCATTGCATCGTTTATCGGTGTTTTGCAGGCTTTTGCAGTCTAGGTGTGCCAAATTTGTGCCGAAGCCAAGGAGCTGTTTCCCGGTGGCCTGCAGGCTCCTCCTCCACTGAATTAGCTGCTGCTTGCCCAAGGCCCAGCCTCCTTGTGCGTTCACCCGTAGCGCCCTGCGATTGGTAAGAAATCTTCGCAAACCGTACCGTGAGTGCAGCAGTGTGTTGCACGAGTCTGGCGGCATTCGCAAACCAATGCAGCCATGAGCACGAGTCGTGATCTGGCTGAGACGAGTGCCAGGCCATGCAAGCTCTGCTTACCGTTGATCAGCTATCCATCTATTTGCAAAAGTCAGTCGCAAGCATCCGTAGCGACGTTACGCGCAATCCCCTGGCTCTTCCGCCGATATGTCGGTTGCCCGGCACCAAGAGGCTGCTGTGGCGGGTAGAGGATGTCGAGCAGTGGCTGGCAGAGCATGTTGTCAGTGTGGATGCCATTGCTTCCACTGTGCCCCAGGAAAAGACTCGACGCGGGCGGCCGAGCAAGGTCGAGCAGGTTAGCCGTCAGCGGCGCCTGGTTCGATGAGCCGAGAGGTTTCAGTCTCTCCGGCTTCGCTTGCGGCACGAGTGGAGCGTATCCGGAGATCCGTGTCGGTTAAGGATCTGGCTAAGCCTGCTCCTCGACAACTGTTCTTGCCTGGTCTTCACGAGATTTACCGGGCCATGCCGAACCATATTGCCCGCTCCAGCTTATTTGCCCCTGTGGCCCGTGGGCCCAAGCAGATGCACAAGGCGAGCGTGCTGGTCAGTCGGAAAGATGCAGTAATCACGTTCTGGGGCGAGCAGCTCGATGAAACCCAGGCCGATGTTTGGATGCAGTTGATGCTCGAGGCGACAAAAGCTCCGCTAGGAGAACCTGTGCCTATCAACCGTGCCAGGCTGCTGAAAGCCATTGGCAGGAAGACCGGAAATTACGAGTACCAGTGGCTGCATCGAACGATGAAGGCTCTGGCCTTTGCGATGCTTGTTATCGAGACGACCAAGCAAGGCAAACCTAAGCTTGAAGTCGGTAAGGCCGAGACCCTGCACATGATCGACAAGTTTGCATATGACCCAGCGCGTGAGTGCTACACGATCTCTATCGATCCTAGGTGGCGGCTCCTCTATGGCAATTGCGAGTATGCGTTGATCGATTGGGAAAAGCGGTTGCAGATTCGCAAGGGGCAGGACATAGCCAAGGCTTTGCAGCGATTGGTGTCGACATCAGATGAGCGTGTGCAGCGCTTCCGTTTGAGCTGGCTGAAGGAGCGTCTCCAGTACTGCAGCCCAATGTGCAAGTTCAGGCTGTCACTCAAGGCTGCCATGCAGGAGCTGGAGCGCGTTGAGATCATCGCAGCGGCGCGCATCGAGATGAGCACCAAGGGGGAAGAGCAGACCGTGTGGGTACGGTTGTAGCTCCGCCTAGCCATCGGGGTTGCATTCCACCGGCATCGGGGTTGGATTCCATTCTATCGGGGTTGCATTCTATCGGCATCGGGGTTGCATTCTTCCCCTCAAGCTGAAAACCCCGGCTGGCGTGGGCTGCAGAGACGGTAAATGCTCCCTACCTTTCTTCTACCCTATATTTACCTGGTAGGCCTGTGGGTAACTTCTGCTCCAAGCAGGTAGCGGGTGTTGATCACCCCCAGCCATGACTACAGTCGCGCGCACTCTAGCGGAGTGACCCAGGTGGGCTTAGAAGCAATCCGAGTCCTCTCTATCTCGGTGATCTCTTGCCGGACGCCTTCATATACCCCCAGTTCATTAAGAGTGCTCTTGACTTCTGCAGTCTCTAAATCTTTAAGAGCCTGCTGATACGCGCTGTAGGCCATTGAAAACCCATTGCCGTCCGAAAACCGGGAGTAAGGGTCAGTGATGGATAAATATCTATATATTGAAAGTGAAGCAAGTAGAGTGCTTTCTCCATGTACGAGTATTCGCATGAAGAAATTTCTTATTGCGTTATCTAAGGAGTCTCTTTCTGAGAAAGCGCATGCCTTTTTGATACTTGCAGATAGCTCAAGGTGGCTTCCCCATAGAGCTATCCATAGTCCCTCTGGCCCCTCCCAATACTTTATATCGACATCGCTGAAGACTTGGCCAAGCATTTTAAGTATCTGGGAAGGGTGTCGGCTGACTCGGCCTTTGAAGTATTTATATAGTCGGTTGGAGTCAACCAAGTCTGGCCAGTTAAAACTCATGGCGCTCTCTTGAATCCAAGCGCTAAATTGGTGAGGGTTTTTAGCACCAACTTCGACTCTTAGGGATGCTCTGAAGTAGCCCTGTATTTCCGGTCGACTTCAGCCCTTGCTGATTTTTAAAACGGCAACTGACCAAAAAACGATCAGTATCTCGCATATTTCAGTGTTTTTAGCCGCTGCGAACGCTTCGCAGCGGCTA
>NZ_JAYGFK010000029.1:0-18059 GCF_046581935.1 Pseudomonas sp. | reverse complement strand
AATGCGGCCATGGCCTATGGCATGACGCTGGTGCTGCACAAGACCTTCGACGCGCAACGGGTACTGCAGAGCATTGAGCAGCACCGGGCGACGCTGTTCGAGGGCGTGCCCACCATGTACATGTACCTGCTCAGTTGCCCGTCGTTGGCCGAGTACGATCTGCGCTCCCTGACGCGTTGCACCGTCGGTGGGCAGACCATGCCCGAGGCCAAGATGCAGCAGGTGGAGGCTGCCCTGGGCTGTCCGTTGATCGAACTGTGGGGCATGACCGAACTCGGTGGACTGGGCACCACGCACAGCCTGTACGGGCCACGTCGGCATGGTTCGATTGGTGTGCCATTGCCGCACCTGGAAGTGCGGGTGATCGATAGCACGGGCAGTGGCGAGGTCGTTCCCCTTGGTGAAGTGGGGGAACTGCAGATTCGCGGCCCGATGACCATGAACGAGTACCTCGGTCAGCCAGAGGCGACGCGGGCCACCCTCGATGCCGATGGCTGGCTGCACACTGGCGATCTGGTGCGGCAAGACGCGCAAGGCTATCTGTACGTGGTCGATCGCCTCAAGGACATGATCATCACCGGCGGCTTCAACATCTACCCCGCGGAGCTCGAGCGGGTGATTGCCGAATATCCGGGTGTGGCGCTGGTTGCGGTGGGCAGCATCGCCGATGAGGACAAGGGCGAGTTGGCCAAGGCCTATATCGTTGTGCAGCCAAACCAGCTTCCCGATATCGCCGACCTGGATCGTCACTGTCGTTCCCGCCTGGCCGCCTACAAGGTGCCCAGGGCCTATCAACTGGTCGAGACGTTGCCGATGACCAGCAGCGGCAAGATCCTGCGGCGCATGCTGCGCACTCTGGATTAATAAAAGCTGGCGGCGTCCCCGCCCGAGGGACACCTCTAAAAACTACCTGCGTTGTCATCGCTGCGTTAAAAATAGGCTCAAAATGCTCATTTACAGCTCGTAAACTCCGCTTTTTCGCCGATTTTTGCCTTGCGCTGACTGCCTCGCCTACGTTTTTCGAGGTGCCCTGAGTCACTCTATTTAACTTCTTAGACGATCAGGACTCATTATGTCGAACGTACTGTGCAAGCCTGTTCCGCAAAGCGTGGCTATTTTTGGCGCCAGTGGTCACATCGGTGGCCCGATGGCGCGTTACCTGCAATTCCATGCACCGCAGGTGCGCTTGCGGCTGATCGGCTCGAATGCCGACAAGGTGGAAATACTGCAAGAGAACTTCCCCGGTGTTGAGGTCGTGCAGGCCAATTACTTCGACCAGGCCAGCCTAGACGCGGCGATGGTCGGCATGGCTGGTGTGATGGTGCTGACCACCACCGGCCTGCGTGAAGAGCCGGCAATGACCAACCTGGTGGCCGCGGTGCGCAAAGCCGGTTGCCTGAGCCACATGATCCGGGTCGTCGGCGTACAGCCCGACAGCAATCCACGACGCATTCCGCAGGCTCTGCGTGACTATGGGCTTGGCCTGGAAATTCAGCACCCGATTGCCCGGCAGATCCTCGATGGGGCCGGGCTGCCCGTGACCTACCTCAATGTTGGCGCAAGCTACATGGATAACTTCCTGCGCATGGTGCCGTCGATCCAGAACGACTTGCTGCCCTGGCCGGATCGCCTCGTCCCCTACGTGGATCCGCGCGAAGTTGGCGAGGCGGCGGCACGCCTGATGCTGTCGGACGATGCCCGTCATATTGGGCAGTTCTATACCCTCAACAATGGCGATACACCGCTGCGTACCTCGGAAGTCGCAAAGCTGATGACCGAGGTCTTCCTGCGGCGCATTCACCATGATGGCAGCCGGGAAGCGCTCGACGAGTATTTTAAACCTCTGGTCGAGGCCGGGCTGTTACCGCCGCAAGTACCGGAATACCTGTGGAATTTCTTCCAGTATGAAGAGGTCAATGCTCCGGTCTGGGTGCCCAATCAATTCCTTGAGCGGGTGCTGGGACGCAAGCCGACGACTATGCGTGCCTGGTTGCAGGAGCATCGCCAGCGCTTCGACAAGGACGACGCGCCGTTGCAGGTATCGACAGAACGGACGAGCGTCACGGCGCAAGTCGAGCCCAGCGCCGGAACCAACGCCATGATCGATGGCCAGTGGGAGTGCGCTGTGAGTACACCTGTTGGCAAGGAGCCTTATCTGTTGCAGGTTTGCGCCAACCCTGACGGCACCCTGCATGGGCAGATGACGCATCAACGCAATGGCAGTGTCATGCCTTTGCTCAACGGTCGATTCAATGGCAATCAGCTTGCCTGGTCGATGCAATTGCTCAAGCCGATCAAGGCTACGCTCAAGGTCGAAGTCAGCGTGGACGGCGACACGTTACAAGGCCACGCCCGTACCGGCTTGTTCGGCAAGGTCGCCTTGCGTGGTCGCAAGCTTTCCGCAAGCGCCTGATTGAGCGGGCTACCGGCCTATGCCGGCGAAGGCAGGTCATGACCAGCCTTCGCCTGCTCCTCTTATGCAATCCCCCTTCCTCCTTCTCTGCGTGCTACCCGGCGCGGGGCGTACGCTGTTGTCTGCAATCCAGACAGACTCCTGGATGAGTGCCAGGTATCGCGCTTATCGATAGGTCTCATCCCAACAAGCGATTAGTCAGAGGTCATCAAGCGCGTCAACCTTTGACCGTCGTCAAGTCGCTCTAGTCTGACGATGTTACCGCGGCTCGCTGATTTGGAAAGGTCGAACTGCCTTGCTCGTCGCGGATGACCAACTAATTAGTTCGCCAACAAAAATAATAAGAGGTTTATCCGATGAACGTTCATGACATTGCCATCGATGCAGTGCGTGCACATCGCACTCTTGTAGGTTCTTCGCGTCATTACGGTGCTACGGCTCTCTCCGAGTTTCCGGCGCGTAGCCGCCTCCCACGTTACCTCGAACCCAGCGCTGCTGGGGTGTCCAGGCGCACCATGCGCTGAGGCATCCGACGCGGGCAGGGCATGCCTTGCATGCGCCTTCATTACTGAATGTTCGAGGTAAATCATGAAGTTAATACAGTGCCTGAGCTGTGCGCTGTTGGTCTTGGTCACGTCCATGAGTCGTGCCGAAAGCGATGCGGTTGGTGATGTGCTGAGTACGCCTTCCCCACAGGTAGGGCGGACGCAGCAGGCGGTTTTCATCGACTTGACGCGGGCTGGCGATCGTCTGGTCGCGGTGGGTGAGCGCGGTCTGGTGTTGCTCTCCGATGATCAGGGGCAGAGTTGGCGACAAGCCCGCGTGCCGGTATCCGTCAGTTTGACGGCTGTGCAGTTCGTCGATGCCAGTCATGGCTGGGCCGTCGGCCATGCGGGGGTGATTCTGGCCACGCAAGATGGCGGCGAGTCCTGGCGTTTGCTGCTCGACGGCGTTCAGGCCGCGCAGTTGGAGGTGGAGGCTGCGCGCCGTGCGTTGCCTGATGCCGCTGATGTCGAGGCCGCTGAGGCTCGCCTGCAAACGGCCGAGCGCATGTTGGTCGAAGGGGCGGACAAGCCTTTTCTTGCCCTGGCCTTCAGTGACGCTCGCCACGGCGTGGTCGTGGGTGCCTACGGCATGGTCTTGCGTACCGATGACGGTGGTCAGACCTGGTACTCCATCGCCGGTCAGATCGACAACCCGATGGGCTTGCATCTCTATGCCATCACGCGTTCGGGACAAGACTGGTTCCTAGCCGGCGAGCAGGGCTATCTGGCGCGCTCTGTCGATGGCGGGGATTCATTTTCTCGGCTGCAAAGCCCCTACGAGGGCAGTTTCTTTACGCTCATCGGAGGTGGCGATGGGGCGCTCTTTGCTGCCGGCTTAAAGGGACATGCCTTCGTCAGTCACGATCGAGGTGAGCACTTCGAGGCTCTGCCGATTCCGGTCCCGCTCTCATTAATTGCGGCAACGGCCATGAACGATGACGGTGTGCTGTTCGCCAATCAAGGCGGGATGCTCTTTCGCAGCGTATCTGGAACGGCTCTTGAACCATTTGGTGAGCCACTGAATATGCCGGTTTCCAGTGTCGTTCAGGCCGCCGATGGCAGTCTCGTGGTCGCAGGTTTCGCGGGTTTGACCCGTTTACCTTTGCGCACCGTCTCTGATGTGGAGTGATTGCAAGATGTCTCGATACACCCCAGGCGTCGAAAACGCCTCACTGCCAGGTTTCGACTCGCGCTCTGGCAATCTACTTGAGCGCCTGTTGTTCAATCATCGTCCGCTGGTGCTGCTGCTGTGCCTGCTACTCACGTTGTTGCTTGGTATGCAGGCCACACGCATCGAGCTTAATGCCAGCTTCGAGAAGATGATCCCCACCGGGCATCCCTACATTGTCAATTACCTGGATAACCAGAAAGAACTGTCGGGCCTGGGTAATGCGTTGCGCATCGCGGTGGTGAATCGTCATGGCGATATCTACGACGCGAATTACCTGGCCACCTTACAGGCGCTCAGTGACAAGATTTATCTGCTGCCCGGCGTCGATCGTGCATACATGAAGTCCCTGTGGACGCCGGCTACGCGCTGGGTCTCCGTTACTGAGGATGGCCTGGATGGTGGTCCGGTGATCCCGGACGCTTACGATGGTAGTCAGGCAACTTTGGCTGTATTGCGGCGCAATGTGCAGCTGTCCAACGAGATAGGCCAATTGGTCGCCTTTGACCAGCGTTCGAGCATCATTTATGTACCGCTGCTAGCCCGTACCAGTGACGGTCAGCCACTGAACTACGCTGCCCTATCTGCTGATCTTGAGGCACTACGCACGCAATATCAGAGTGACGCCATTGACATCCACATCACCGGTTTCGCGAAGAAAATTGGCGACTTGATTGGAGGGCTTGAGCAGATATTGTTGTTTTTTGCTGGCGCTATATTGATTACTGCAGGTGTTCTTTACGTTTACACCCGCTGCCTGCGCAGTACTTTGCTGGTGGTGCTTTGCTCGCTGATTGCTGTGCTTTGGCAACTGGGGTTGTTACCTCTACTGGGTTACCAACTTGACCCCTATTCTGTATTAGTGCCGTTTCTCGTGTTCGCCATTGGTATGAGCCATGGTGCGCAAAAAATGAACGGGATAATGCAGGACATTGGCCGAGGTATGCCAAGGGTCGTGGCCGCGCGAAATACCTTTCGGCGCCTATTCGTCGCTGGTCTGACGGCACTGCTCAGCGATGCTGTGGGTTTCGCTGTGCTGATGTTCATCGATATTCCGGTAATCCAGGATTTGGCCATCGCTGCCAGCATCGGCGTTGCCGTACTGATCATCACTAATCTGATCCTGCTGCCCATCCTGCTTTCTTACCTGGGCGTCAGCCCGGCTGCCGCGCAGCGCAGCCTGCGTGAAGAGCAGGCCGATAATGCCAGCGCGCAACGTCACCCGATGTGGCGTTTACTCGATCTGTTCACCCAAAAACGCTGGGCCAGCATCTGTGTGCTGGTGGCCGCCGGTTTAGCGCTAGGTGGGTACTGGGTGGGGATGAATCTGAAGATCGGCGATCTGGATGCTGGCGCTCCAGAGCTACGCGCTGACTCACGCTACAACCTCGATGATGCATTCATGAACCGCGCCTATGGTGCCAGCAGTGACCTGTTTGCGGTGATGGTGCGCACGCCGGTTGGCGGCTGTGCGAACTATGAAGTCCTGCGCAAGGTTGATGCGCTGGATTGGCAGTTGCGCGAGTTGCCTGGCGTGGATTCGACCAACTCCCTAGCGCTGCTCAATCGTCGCATGCTGGTCGGTCTGTCCGAGGGCAGTCCAAAGTGGTACGAACTGCAGAACAACCAAGCGATGCTCAACATGGTGACAGCGGGTGCGCCGCGTGGTTTGTACAACGAGTCCTGCAGTCTGCTGACTCTGTATGTCTACCTGGCTGACCACAAGGCCGAGACCCTGACCCGCGTGGTCGAGCATGTCGAGCGCTTCGCCGCCGCCAACAATACGGCCGATGTGCAGTTCATGTTGGCTGCCGGCAATGCGGGTATCGAAGCTGCTACCAACATCGTGGTTAAGCAGGCCAACCGCGAGATGCTGTTCTGGGTCTATGGCGCGGTGATTCTGCTGTGTCTGATCACCTTCCGCTCCTGGCGCGCCACGCTGTGTGCGGTGGTGCCGCTGATGCTCACTTCGCTTCTCTGTGAGGCGCTGATGGTCTGGCTGGGTATTGGCGTCAAGGTGGCCACCTTGCCGGTGATCGCCCTCGGCGTGGGCATCGGCATCGATTACGCGCTCTATGTGATGAGCATTTTGCTGGTCTATCAGCGTCAGGGTGCGAGTCTGTCCGAGGCTTATTACCGGGCGCTGGTTTCCACCGGCAAGGTGGTGATGCTGACCGGCGTGACCCTGGCCATCGGTGTAGTGACCTGGCTGTTTTCCCCCATCAAGTTCCAGGCCGACATGGGCGTACTGCTGGCGTTCATGTTCGTCTGGAACATGGTCGGCGCACTGCTGCTATTGCCGGCACTGGCTTACTTCCTGTTACCCACGCAGCGTCGTA
This sequence comes from Pseudomonas sp., assembly GCF_046581935.1. Lineage (GTDB taxonomy): Bacteria > Pseudomonadota > Gammaproteobacteria > Pseudomonadales > Pseudomonadaceae > Aquipseudomonas. The sequence continues at coordinate 11,594 of NZ_JAYGFK010000029.1, read as the reverse complement.
GCGATGCTGTCGAAGCGTCACAGGCGAGTGTTGTCCAGGCAACTACCAAACAAACCACTGTCTCGCGTGCTGAGCGCGTGGATAGCGTTGCCAGTCATTGAGCGAAAAACAACAAGAGAGAGACGCCATGAAACAACTAAGCCTGCTGTTGCATGAATTCTGGTCGGGTCTGCCCGAAGCTATCACCTGTTTCGGCGGGGCCTTCTGCGCAGTACTGCGTGAGGAGACTGACCATGAACGTTGAGCGCCAGGCTGGGCTGCCGCAGTCCATTCTCCTGTTGCTGGGCAGTTGTCTGCCGGTGCTTGGTGCCGTGTTGTTGGCACCGATCCTGCCGCGCATGCAGGAACACTTTGCCGATACGCCGGGGGCAGCAGCGCTGGTGCCTATTGCACTGACGATACCGGCCTTGGTGATTGCGCTCTTGGCACCCTTTGCCGGGATGATCGCCGACCGCCTCGGGCGCAGACCGCTTTTGCTGGGCTCCATGGCAATCTATGGGGTCTTCGGCTTGTTGCCGCTGTGGCTGGAGTCGCTGCCGGCCATCGTTGCCAGCCGCGCGGGGCTGGGGCTGGCTGAGGCCGGGATCATGACCTGTTGCACCGCGTTGATGGGCGACTATTACAGTGGCGCGCGTCGCGAGCGTCTTTTCGCCCTGCAGATGGTGGCCTCCTCACTGTCGGCGGCGATCTTTATCGCGGCAGGCGGCATGCTCGGCGAGCATGGCTGGCGCGTGCCCTTTGCCCTGTATGGCCTCGGCTTGTTGTTCCTGCCGCTGATGGCCATGTTTCTCTGGGAGCCGCACGGCCAGGTTGCCGCTAGCGCTGAAATTGCCGACGGCGGATTCCCTTGGCGTGCCCTATCACCGCTGTATGCCTTGTCATTTCTGGCTGGTCTTAGTCTGTTCGTGGTGCCGGTGCAAGCCGGCTATCTGCTTAACCTGCTGCATATCGATGCCCCGCAGCAAATCGGCATGACCATGGGGGCCAATCAACTTGGCGTGTTGGCCGGTGCTTTGGGTTTTCGGCTGATCAGTGGCATGCCGGCACCCCGGCAGATCTTCCTGGCCTTTTTTCTGTCCGGTGTCGGTGGTGCGCTGATGGCCGTTGCCGGCAGCCATGCCCTGGTAGTAATCGCGGTGCTGATCTATGGCCTGGGCATCGGCCTGATGTTGCCGACCTTGATCACCTGGGTCATGTCCCTGGTCGGCTTTCACCAGTGTGGCCGCGCAGCGGGTTTCTTTACCGCAGCGATCTTCGCCGGTGAGTTCGTCAGTCCGCTGGTGGTATTGGCCATAACGGGAGGGGTGAACAGCGTATTGCCGACTGCTCTGGGGATCATCGCGGTGTCGCAACTGCTGGTTGCCGTGGCCTGCCTGGCTCTGCCCAAACGGGCTAAGCAGGCATCTGTTGCCCCTGCCACTGGACAGCCGGTGCGAGGATAAGACGATGACCGACGGTTCGTTTCGTTTGTATTTGCCTGCCCATCGCCATCCAAGGGCGTGCGGTGGCTTCCCGATCTTTGAGGTTTTTTTATGAATCAGTCGCTTTCCGCTGTTGCCATTGCTCAGCTGTTTATAGAAGCGCGCTCGCATAATGCCTGGCTCGATCAGTCGGTGCCGGATGTGCTGCTCAAGCAGCTCTACGACACTCTCAAACAGGGCCCAACAAGCAACAACTGTTGCCCGGCGCGCTTCGTTTTCGTGCGCAGCGCCGAGGCCAAGCAGCAGTTGCTGCCAGCGCTCAAGGGGCACAACGGCGCGAAGATGCTGCAGGCGCCGGTCACTGTCATCGTCGCCTACGACACGCGCTTCTTCGAGCACCTGCCTGAGCTGTTCCCGATTTACGACGCCGCGGCGGCCTATCGCGACGATCCGCAGGCCGCGCATACCGCTGCACTGCGTAACGGCAGCCTGCAAGGTGCCTACCTGATCCTGGCCGCTCGCGCACTGGGGCTCGATTGCGGGCCGATGTCCGGCTTCGACAATGCTCAGGTGGATGCGACCTTCTTCGCCGATGGCCGCTACAAGAGCAACTTCCTCTGCAGTCTCGGCTATGGCGATGCCAGCGCACTGCGCCCGGTTGGGCCTCGCCTGGCGTTCGAGGAGGCGTGCCGCATCCTATGAACAGCGAACTGTTTTCCCTAGAAGGGCAGGTGGCCCTGATCACTGGCGCCACGCGTGGTATCGGCCTGGCGATTGCTCAGGCGTATGGCCGTGCAGGCGCGAAGCTGGTGATCAGCAGCGAGAACCCGGCTGACTGCGAGCGTGCTGTGGCCGGGTTGGCCGGCGAGGGCATCGACGCCTGCGCGCTGGTCGCCGATCTTGCCGATCAGGCTGCTGTAGAGAGGCTGGCCGCTGACGCGCAGGCGCGTCATGGGCGTATCGATGTGTTGGTGTGCAACGCCGGCGTAGCCCCGCACCTGGGGCCATTGGCCAGTGCCACGGCGGCGCAGTGGGAGCTGACCATGACGGTCAACCTGCGCAGTGCCTTGTGGCTGACCAGCGCCCTGTTACCCGGCATGGCCGACCATGGCGGTGGCAGTGTGGTGTTGATGGCCAGCATCGCTGGTGTGCGTGGCAACAAAGGCTTGGGTCTCTACGGTCTGTCCAAGGCCGCGCTGGCGCAACTGGCGCGTAACCTCGCGGTGGAGTGGGGGCCTTCGAACATCCGCGTCAATGCCATCAGCCCGGGTGTTATCCACACCGAGTTCGCCCGCCCGCTGACCGATAACCCCGTCGTTATGGACAAGCGCCTGGCGCTCACGCCCCTGCGCCGGGTCGGCCAGCCGCATGAGGTCGCCGCGCTGGCTCTGTTGCTGGCGAGCCCGGGTGGCGCCTTCATCACCGGTCAGAACCTGATCGTCGACGGTGGCACGACCATCGGCGACGGCAACTAATCGAGGAAAAGACGATGCAAGCACTTCCTGACTTCAAACGTGTGGTGACGGGCCACGATGCGGCCGGACAGGCGGTAGTCGCCCTGTGTGGCCCGACCGCCAACAACTTCCCGCTCAAGGCGGTGCCCGGCACGGTGTTCTACGAGGTGTGGAACAGTCCAACCAGCCCCGCGCCGCTGGACAATGCTGACGACCCTACCAGCAAGCCGCTGCAACTGAGCCCAGGCCCGCAGGGCAGCGTCATCCGCGTGGTGGATATCCCGCCGGATAGCGTACAGAACCAGGTCAGTGCCGAGGATGCTGCCGCCGCCTTTGCCGAAATCGGCGAATCGCATGCCGGCACCGGCCAGGCCGATTCGAAGCACAAACTGATGCACCGCACCGAAACGCTGGACTACGGCATCGTCACCGAAGGCGAAGTCTGGCTGGTGCTCGACGGCGAGGAGGTGCATCTCAAGCGCGGCGACATCGTGGTGCAGCGTGGCACCAACCACGCCTGGAGCAACCGTACCGAACAGATGGCGCGCATGGTCTTCATCCTGCTCGATGGCCGCTATGCCGATGAACTCAAGGAGATGCTGGGATGAAGCTTGCAACGTTGAAGGACGGTAGCCGTGATGGCCGCCTGCTGCTGGTATCCCGCGATCTGACCCGAGCGGTCGATGCATCCGACATCGCTCCCACTCTGCAGGCGGCGGTGGATCACTGGTGGAGCGTGGAGGCCGATCTACACAGGCGCTATGACGCGTTGAACCAGAACGAACTGGATAACGCCTTTGACTTCGATCCGGCGGCGGTTGCTGCGCCGCTGCCGCGCGCCTGGCAATGGCTCGATGGCTCGTGCTTCCTCAGTCATGGGGAGTTGATGCAGCGCGCCTTTCATCTTGATCCCATCGAAGGCGTCGAGCACACGCCACTGATGTATCAGGGCGCTGGCGACGATTTCCTTGGAGCTTGCGACGATATCCCCTTGCCCAGCGAAAGCCATGGCATCGATTTCGAGGGCGAGTTCGCGGTGCTGACCGATGAAGTACCGATGGGCTGTTCGGCCGAGCAGGCCATGCAGCACATCCGTCTGATCCTGCAACTCAACGATGTCAGCCTGCGGGCCCTGGCGCCGCGCGAGATGAAGACCGGCTTCGGCTTCCTCCAGGCCAAGCCGACCACCAGTTTCGCGCCGGTCGCCGTGACCCCGGACGAACTGGGTGAGGCCTGGCGTGACGGGCGTGTGCACCTGCCGTTGCAGGTGGAGTGGAACGGCAAATGGTTCGGCCATCCCCATGGCGGCGCCATGCACTTTGGCTTCCATCAATTGATCGCCCATGCGGCGCTGTCCCGGCGCTTGAGTGCTGGCACGCTGATCGGCTCGGGCACCGTGTCCAATGACGATCGCTCGGTGGGTTCGGCCTGCATCGCTGAGCGGCGGGCCATCGAGATGATTGCGCATGGCGCACCGCAAACCGGGTTTATGCGCTTCGGTGACCGCGTCCGCATGGAGGCGTTGGGCAGCGACGGACAGTCGTTGTTCGGTGGCATTGATCAGTGTGTTGTAGCGGCCGCTAACTGAGGAGTACGTCATGCGTGTGATGATTACGGGGGCCAACGGCTTTGTCGGTCGGGCGCTAGCACAACGCCTGCTCGACAGAGGGGAAGTGCGTGGTCAGACGATCAGTGTGCTGATGCTGCTGGACAAGGATTTACAGGGATTTCCCGAGGACAAACGCTTGCGCCGCCATTACGGTAGCGTGACTGACGCTGCGTTATTGCGCCGTGCCCTGGCCGATGGTATCGACGTGGTGTTCCATCTGGTGAGCATCCCTGGTGGTGCCGCCGAGGAGCAGTATGATCTCGGTTATCAGGTCAATTTGCTGGCCAGTTTGGAGTTGCTTGACCAATTGCGCAGCCAGCCTGGCGCGCCGGTGCTAGTGTACGCCAGCAGCGTGGCGGTATACGGTGGCGAGCTACCGGTGCGGATGGACGAAAGTGCCGCAGTACGTCCCGAACTGAGTTATGGCGCGCACAAACTTATGGTAGAAACGGCGCTCAGCGACTTGGCCCGGCGTGGCGAGGTGGACGGTCGTGCGGTGCGCCTGCCAGGCATCGTCGCCCGTCCGCGTGCACCCAACGGCCTACGCTCGGCCTTTATGAGCGACCTGCTGCAAGCCTTTGCCGCTGGCGAGCCCTATCGCTGTCCTGTCTCTGCAGAAGCGAGTTGTTGGTGGATGTCACTGCGTTGTTGCGTGGACAACCTGCTTCACGCCGCCGAGCTGGACAGCGATAGCCTCGGCCAGTCGCGCGTATGGCAATTGCCGTTACTGAAATTGACCATCGCCCAGGTAATCGATGCTATGGCCAATGCCTATGGGCAGGACCGTCGTGGGTTGATCAGCTTCGCCCCTGATGCTGGCCTGGAGGCCCTGTTCGGCAGCGCTCCGACGATGAAAACCGCACAGGCCCGTGGCCTTGGCTTTCGTCATGATGGCTCAGCTGCCGCACTGGTGCGTAATTCCCTTAATCCTTTGTCTGCGGCGCGACGTTCGCGCAGCGCAGGAGTGACAGCCCATGCAACCGACTAAACGCCGCCTGGTGGACCTCTCCGTTACTCTCGACAACAACCCCTACACCGACCCGCCGCCGCTGCTGCCGAAGATCGATTACATGGATCATCAGCAGGGTTGGCCGGAAATGGCCGCCATGTTTCCCGGCCTGTCCAAGGCGCAGATGCCGGGTGACGAAGCCTGGGCCGCCGAGCGCCTGGATATCACCACCCACAGCGGCACGCACATGGATGCACCCTGGCACTACGCCTCGACCACCGACGGTGGCAAGCCGGCGTTCGGTATCGATGAGCTGCCGCTGGACTGGTGTCTACAGCCGGGGGTGAAGCTGGACTTCCGTCACCTCGCGGACGGCCATGTCGTGACGGCGGCCGAGGTCGAGGCTGAGCTGGCACGCATCGGCCATGACCTGCAGCCGCTGGATATCGTGTTGGTCAATACCCGTGCCGGTGCACTGTTCGGCCAGCCTGGCTACCTGGAGGCCGGTGTTGGCATGGGCCGCGAAGCGACCCTCTACTTGCTCGAACGCGGCGTGCGAGTGGTCGGCACCGATGCCTGGAGTTGGGATGCCCCGTTCAAGTACACCCGCGAGCGCTTCGCCGAAAGTGGCGATGCCTCGATCATCTGGGAAGGCCACAAGGCCGGTCGTGACATCGGCTACGGGCAGATGGAAAAACTGGCCAACCTCGACAGCCTGCCGGCCAATGGTTTTCTGGTGTCGTGCTTCCCGTACAAGATCAAACATGCCTCGGCGGGTTTCGTGCGCGCTGTGGCGATCTTCGAGGATTGATGCCGCGAAAGTGGCTTGATGAGTCGCGTTGTAAGCGGGCGTTTTGACTCCGTGGCGCCCGCCTTTCTCCCAGAACAGCGTTCAGGGAGTTTTTATTCTCCTCACCCTGGCGGCAGTCAGCGCCGAAGTGAGTAAACCCAGCGACGCCGAGGATGATTCAGGTGTCGCTCCAGAATGAGCAGAGGGCAACATGATCGCTAACACACTGAACCGTTTTTTCCTCGCCAGCATGCTGTGTGGCTTCGCCGCGCCGGTGCTGGCCAGCCCATCGCCAAGCGAAGTGTTCGAGCAGTACGTCAAGGCCGCCAATAGCGGAGACATGACCAGGATCGCCAGCCTGATCGCCGATGATGTAGAGCGTTCGGATTTCGTCGGTTGCACGGCTGATATGGACAACCCGACCTGTCTGCTGCACTACATCAAAACCACGGTGGTCGATCCTAAAAGCCAGATCCAGGTTACCCGGCTCGAACTTTCGGGCGATGTGGTCGATGCCTCCCTGGAGTTACGTGGTGAACTGACCAAGCGGGCAGGCGTGGAGCGGATTCTTGGCCGCGACGTGGTGCGCGTTGAGGGCGGGCTTATCAAGGCTTTCCACTTCATACCCGATTTCACCGATGAGTCCACGGCGGTATTCTTCGGCTCACTCGGCATTGGCCCGCGCGCCTCGAAGCCAGCTACGCAGAACTGATTCGTTCGCGCACGGAGTGACCATCATGTATCGAATCAACGGGCTGTTGGCTGTACTCGCGCTGCTGTTCGTCAACGCAACGGCGCAGGCCGACGAGGAGCAACTGGCGCGGCAATTGCTGCTGCGCGCCGTCGACTATTACCAGGTGCAGGGTGATGCGGCTCTGGCGGCCTTCAGTCGGCAGGGGGAGTTCATTCAGGGTGATCGCTATGTGTTTGTTGTCGATACGGCGGGCACCATGCTCGCCAGTGGCGGCCCTTCAGCGGTACTGATTGGTCGGGATGTCTCGGAAGTGCTAGAGCCGGAATTACGCAAAGCCTTCGAGCAGGCTCTGCAGGCCACTGAGGACAATGGTGTGCAGGCGGTCGAATACCGCTGGATGAACCAACGGGATGGCCGCGAAGAGCTGAAGCGCGTGTACTTTCAGCGGGTCGGTGAGCGCCTGATAGCGGTCGGGCATTACCTGCCTCGGGCCACACCTGAGCAGGCCGAAACGTTGTTGCAGCATGCGGCGAAGGCTATCGAGGCTGATCCAGAGGCTAGTTTTGAAGCGATCAATAGCCTGTCGAGCAACTTCCGCGTGGATGACTTGTATGTCTTCGTGATTGACCTGCGCAATCAACGTTATGTCGCTCATGGTTACAACAAGCGCCTGCTGGGCGTGGATTTTGCCACTATCCATGACCCTGACGGTCAGCCGGTCGGCGCGCCGATACTGCAACTGATGCGGCACGCCAATACCGGCGGCACTGACTATCGCTGGAAGAACCCAGTGACCAGCAAGGTTGAGAAAAAACACGTTCTGCTGCGCAAGGTCGGTGATTATCTTGTTGCGGTTGGTTACTACCGTAAGGACTGACTGGCACTTTCAGCGGTTGGCGAGTTGTTCCGCCAACCGCAGATCGTCCATGCGCCAGGCAATCAGCAATGGTGCCAGCGCCAGAACAGCGCATAGCAGCAGTAAATAACTGAACGCTTGGTCGGGGAAACGCACGTTTAAGGCCATGAACAGGCTCATCAGCAGTGCCGCCCAAGCGCACCTCCTAGCCCTCGAACCAATCCGCAGCAAGCGGTAGCGACGCCTAGTTGCGTGTGTGGGGCCGCATTCTGTATCGCTACTAACACGGTAGGAAACTGCAGGCCTAGGGCGATGCCAGTTAGGAACAGAAACGTCAGAAGTGGCAGTTGACTGCCAACAGTCCAAGCGATGCCGCTAAGGGTGAGTGGCAGAGCTGCGCAGCCGGCAAGAATCAGCGGTTTGTAGCGCTTTAGGTGCGAGCTGAGGCGGCCTCCGCTGTAGGCCCCTACGGGGACTCCGGAGGCCAATGCGATCAGCAGCAGCGTGGCATTGCTGCTTTGTGCTTGCAGGGGAATCAGTACCGCCAAACCCAATGACAGAAAATTGCTGAACAGCATTAGAATCAGTCCGGCGCGCAGGGTCGGAATCCGCAGCAGAGTCGGTGGTATCAGCGGCTCTCTGGCCTTGGTCTGCCAGTAACTGAACGCCATGATCCCGAGCGTGCCTGTCAGCAGCATCGCCGCATGCTCGGCGCTCCTCCATGGCTCGCCATGGCCGATACGGGTAATCAGCAGCATGAGGCTGACCAAGCTTAGGATCAGCAGGCCGCAGCCTAAGTAGTCGACCTTGCTGGTTGTTCTGCTGTTGGCCAACCCCTGCAAGCCGCGTTGGGCCAGAAACAGGGCAACCAGGCCCAATGGCAGGTTGATCAGGAATACCCCGCGCCAGGACCACTCACCAATAAATGTGCCTAACAACGGACCTGCCAGGCTCGCGATTGCGTACATACCGCTGAACCAGGCCTGATAACGACCCCGTTCTGCCGGTGCGATCAGCTCGCCGATCAGGCCAAGAATACAGGTCATCATTGCCCCCGCGGCTATGCCTTGAAGGGTGCGGGCTGCGACCAGCTCAGCGATATTGCGGGTCAGGCTGCATAGCAGAGAGGCGCAGATGAATAGCACGATGGCGCCATACAGCAGGCGTGTGCGGCCGAACAGGTCGCCCAGTTTGCCAGCGATGGGGGTCGCCACAGTCATGGCCAGCAGATAGGCCGATACCACCCAGGGCAGATATTCCGGCAGTGCCAGTTCATGCGCGATGTTGGGCAGAACTACCGCAATGATGGTTTGATCTAGCGCGGCGAGAAACAGCGCCAGCATCAGGCCACCGAGGATTTTGCGTAAACGACTCTCGTCGATGCGTTTGTTCATGATGGTCTTATGCGTTCCGCTATTTGTTGGCTTTTCGATCCGATTTGCTCCATGTAATAGGCGACACTTTCTGGGACAAATTCTCCTTCCTGCTGCAGCAAATGATGGCGGATGTAATTGTATGTGCGCTCCAGCTTTGCCAGCTCTTTAGCGTGTTCAGGCAGGCTACTGTGTAGCGCGGCAAAGTCCTGCAGAATTGCTTGATCTAGGGTATTCGGTGCGCCTTGCTTGATGGCGTCGACGTAGACGGCCAGCGAACCGAAGACACGGGTTTGGTAGAACAGCAGTAGGCGCTGGCTATTCAGGGTCAGGCCCTGCAGTTGCTGTAGTGCCGCACTCTCTGCTTCAGCTGTCTGCGAGAGCTGTTGTGCCAACTCATCTAGCTTTGCTTGAGATTCGAGTATCGGGTTTATCCAGATTGGGTAGAGCGCTTTCTGGTCATCTTGCTTCAGCTCTAGGTCATCTATCAGCGCCTGGAAACGACGACCTTCGGTTTGCAACGCAGGTGAGGGAACTTGATGCAAGTGCTTTTGCAGACGCTGCAAGTCCGCGCGGTATTTTTCGGCGTGCTGCGGATCGCCCCTACCGGTTCTGGTGTTGTAGTACAGGAGTAAATGACTGGTTGCACTGAAGGCTAGGTAGCGAATCTTCAGGAGGTTTTCCTGGGCGTCTTGGGCACAGGCCAGGATTGGACAGAACAGCAGGGCAAGTAGGATCTGTTTCAGCTGCATGGCGTATTCCTTCTTATTTTTAGGCGCATGCTGTATGCGTCGTCTGGGCTCATGCTGAGCCCAGGCCTTGTGCTGGCTGGCCGTGAGCCAAGAGTCCTAGGCGGACGCGTTTGGAGAGTGTCGTTGACTCTCTTGTGAAGAGTCGGTGCTGCTGTCGTGAGGATGGTGCAGGCACGAGAGGAGGGTGCCTATCGTGCCTAGCTCGCGGATGTTGCCAAGCTTATGGCCGGCATGAATCACGCTAAGCAAGCGCGGCAAATTGCAGCTTATCGCCATGAATTACCAATTGTGTTTAGCTCTACGAGGTATCTTCTGGAGGAATACATTGGATGTGCGCTTGCTAGCTGTTCTTATGATGTTTTAAATGCATTGGAGCGTTCAGAAAATTGGTTGTTATCTTCGGATTTGCCTTTGCTGTTTGAGGCTGCTTCGCTATTCACAGGCTGCTTGGGACCGGTTTTCGATGATCCTGCGGGTAGGGTTAGTGCCGAATAGATAAATCTGTCCAGTTTTTTCTTGTGTCCTTCTTCTTGTAGGTATAATCGCAAAATTGTTTAATTGATTTGGATGTTTATTTGTGAAATTAGACTTCAAGTGGTCTCGCATGGAAAATCTCTCCACTCTTGAGTTTTTTTCAATCATCAAAGCAAGAGAGTCTGTTTTTGTTGTCGAGCAGCAGTGTCCTTATCAAGAAACCGATGATATGGATTTGCATTCATGGCATCTCGCTGTGTCTATAGATAGTCAATTGGCTGCTTATGTTCGGGTTGTTGATTCTGGTATTAAGTATGAGCAGCCTTCAATTGGCCGGGTTATGACCGTTTCGGCGTTTAGGGATCTAAAAATTGGTCGTTCACTAATGAATGAAGCTATTCGCTTTACTGAAGAGAAATACCCTGGAGCGGGTATAAAAATTGGTGCTCAAGTTTATTTGCAAAAATTTTATGAATCGCTTGGTTTTGAAGCGGTCAGTTACCCATACGATGAAGATGGTATTCCACATATAGACATGGTTAAGCCGGCTATAAATGCAGGCTAACAAAATTCATGTATGAGGTTTGCCAGGAATGGGTGAGCTTTAGGCTAATTGGTTTGAGCTAATAAATCCGTCCATTTTTATAAGCGTTAGGTTAAAAGGAAGCACCTATGAGCATTTCAAAAGCATTTGCCTTATTTATAAAAGAAGCTCCGGCTCATGCGCAGGCGTGGATGCAGGCGGCCAAGTCACTTGATGCTGCCAGCGCATTGGATAAAAAGACCGAAGAGTTGGCCTATATTGCTGTTCTCGCGGCGACTGGAAATAACTCAGGTATTCCATTTCATGTGCTTTCTGCCAAGGCGCATGGTGCATCAAGACAGGAAGTATTGAGTGCCGTGCTTGTGGGGTTGCCTGCGGCCGGTGCAGTGGTTATTGGTGCTATTCCTGCTGCTGTAGAGGCATATGATGGGCAAAACCAATAAGGCCTGATGCAAGCAGAATCGCATGCCGAAGCATGCAACACTTCAGCGGTATAGCGCATGGCACCTTGCCCATGCAAAAGGCATTGGGGTTTCGCTTAGGGATGCTCTGAAGTAGCCCTGTATTTCCGGTCGACTTCAGCCCTTGCTGATTTTTAAAACGGCAACTGACCAAAAAACGATCAGTATCTCGCATATTTCAGTGTTTTTAGCCGCTGCGAACGCTTCGCAGCGGCTA
>NZ_JAYGFK010000020.1:0-93601 GCF_046581935.1 Pseudomonas sp. | reverse complement strand
CTAGGGTCTGTTCCCGTTTCGTTCGCGGCCGCGCCGGAGCCAGTTTTAGCGCGAGGCAAGGCACGAGATGCGAAGTTTAGTGAGCTAAATGAGCCATCGAGAAACGCAGCATCGCGCTAAAACGGGCCCGGCCCTTCGGGTTGCGCGCAAAATCTCGCCATGCGGTGTTGGAGGACTTGGCAAGGGAACGACCATTCCCTGCGTCCTCCGCCTAGCCTGGCGAGATTTTTCGCAGCAACGCGGCTTGCGACGAAACGGGAACAGACCCTATCCGGCGACATGCTCTTCCAGGTGCCCCTCGGCTGGATCGCCGACCGCTGCAACCGGCGCACCCTGCACCTCACCTGCGGCGTTCTGACCTTGAGCCTCGGCCTGGCCCTGCCCTGGCTGATAACGCTGCCTGCTCTGCTATGGCCAGCGTTGATCGTGCTGGGGGCTGTCGCGGGAGGGATCTACACGCTGGCACTGATCCTGATCGGACAGGATTTCCGCGGCCCGGACTTGATCACCGCCAACGCCAGCGTCGGGCTGCTCTGGGGCATCGGCAGCCTGTTCGGCCCGCTACTCAGCGGCGCATTAATGCACAGCAACCCTCAAGGCCTACCGCTGGCCCTGAGTCTAGCCGCTGGCATATTCGTTATAACGGCACTGGGCAGCGTAATGGCCAAGCAAAAAACCAAACCACGCCAGCACGCCTAGCTGATCGAACTTAAGCCGCTGCCTTGCAGGTGGGTACAAGCACTGCAGCGGCTTATGCACAGCCAAGAACTTCAAAGCAGATGCGGTGTGCTGCGATCAATCAGCGCCTGAGCATCTACACCACGCGGCAAGGTGCCGTAGACCCGCCCGCCCTGGCCGCCCAAACGACTGGCAATAAAAGCATCGGAGACCACAGCGTTGCCGGCTTCCAATAGCAGTTTGGCCTGCAGCGCCAAGGCCACATCCTCGGTAAGTTGGCGGGCGCGGTATTGGATATCGGCGGTGTCGCGAAAGTCCGCCTGCAACTGCTGAATATGCGTTTTTAGGCGCGCATCGCCATGCCCATCGCCCAGCTCGCTAAATAGCGCATCCAGCACGCCACTCTCCTTGGACAGGGCACGCAGCACGTCCAGGCATTGCACGTTACCCGAGCCTTCCCAGGTGGAGTTGACCGGTGCTTCGCGGTACAGGCGCGGCAGGATGGTGTCTTCAACATAGCCAGCACCGCCCATGCACTCGGCGGCTTCATTGATCATGGCCGGCGCGCGTTTGCAGATCCAATACTTGCCCACGGCGGTAATCAGGCGGGCAAACTTCTCCTCAGCGGCATCATGCGGATGGTCCAGGGCTTTACCCATGCGCATAGTCAAGGCCAATGCCGCTTCGCTCTCCAGGGCCAGATCAGCCAGCACGTTCTGCATCAACGGCTGCTCGCTAAGCACCCGCCCACCCACTTGGCGGTGCGCGCAGTGATGCGTGGCCTGAGTCAGCGCCTGACGCATCAGAGCGCTGGAGCCAACCATGCAATCAAATCGAGTCAAGGCAACCATTTCAATAATGGTCGGTACGCCACGGCCTTCCTCACCGACCATCCAGGCCAGTGCGCCACGGAATTCGACCTCACTGGAGGCGTTCGAGCAATTGCCCAGCTTGTTCTTCAGGCGCTGGATATAAAACTCGTTGCGGGTGCCGTCCGGGCGATGGCGCGGCAGCAGAAAGCAGCTCAGACCCTTGGTGGTATACGCCAGAGTGAGAAAGGCATCGCACATGGGCGCCGAGCAAAACCACTTGTGGCCGACCAATTCGTAGGCCTGCCCCGAGCCACCGAGACCCACCGGGTAAGCCCGTGTGGTATTGGCGCGCACATCGGTGCCGCCCTGCTTCTCGGTCATGGCCATGCCGATAGTCGCACCGGTTTTTTGCTCAATCGGCAGGTTGCGTGGATCGTATTGGGTGGAGAGGATTTTCGGCAACCACACCTTGGCCACATCGGCCTGCAACTTGAGCGCGGGCACGCCGGCAAAAGTCATGGTCAACGGACAACCGCTACCAGCGTCGGCCTGACTGTGCAGGTAGCTCATGGCAGCGCGGGCTACCTGTGCACCGGCGCGCGGGTCGGTCCAGGGCATGGACGGCAAGCCATGCTCGATGGCGGCACTCATCAACTGGTGATAGGCCGGGTGGAACTCCACCAGATCAGCGCGATGACCATAGCGGTCGTGGCTTTTGAATACCGGCTTGTTCTCGTTGGCGAGAAAACCGGCGGCCATTAACTCACCGCCCGCCAGACAGCCATAAACGTCTAAACGTTGCTCGGCCCAGCCACCACCGAAGCGCTTGGTCCACTCCTGCAGAGGCAAGTCGACTCGGTACAGGTTAGCGCCGTCCAATGGCGGCACCTGATTGAACACTTCATGGGTTTCGGCGTGTTGGCTAGCATGCATTACTGGAAGTCCTCGGCGCCCACGGCGCGTAGGCAGAAGGTCACAAGGGTCTGGCTGACTTCGGCCAGACTAGGGGCCGGATAACCGGCTTCACGGGCCGCACGCGCTGGCGGAGACAGAGGACCGACTAGCACTTCGGCAATCGCACCGACTAGGCAAGCGGCGACCAGATTGATTTGCTGCACACGGAACACGCCTTGAGCGACGCCCTCTTCTAGCAACTCAACGAACAGCTCGGCATAGGCTTCGCGGTAGAGCAGGCGCTGTTCATCCACCAGCGGATCAACCGGCTCGGCAATCAGCGCGAATGCCAACTGCCGGCTGTCCCAAGCCCGCGCGGCAAACCGCTCAAGCCCGGCAGCCAGGCGCTGCACCGGGCTACCAGGCGCGCGCACGCTAGCCGCTAAAGCGTTGACTTCGCGCTGACAAGCCAGGGCAAAAACCTCGGCCGCCAGCTCACTTTTATTGCGCACATGGCGGTACAGGCTACCGGTGGCAATGCCGACATCTTCAGCCAGTGCCTGCATGGTCAGCGCGGCAAAACCGCCTCCGGCCACCCGCGCCAGAGCAGCGCCAAGAATGCGCTCACGCAGCGCCTGATCACGATCAATACGTATGGCGGTGGTGCGATAGACCATAATCTGAACCCTGATTCACTATTGCCTGAGTGAATCAGCATTCAGAGCTTGGCTAAAGGGTGATTTCGGGCACAACAGCAGGCATATCAGCCAGTTTCTGGCGCATCCCGCAAATAAATCAGACCTCGCGGCTCAGCACCCAGCCGTGCAGCAGGCTGCGTAGCTGCTCGAATTTCACCGGTTTGGCCAGGTAGTCACTCATGCCTGCAGCCAAGCAGCGCTCGCGGTCGCCATTGTGGCTGTGGGCGGTGATTGCCAGGACTGGCAATGCCTGACACCCAGGCAAGTTGCGCAAGGCGCGGCAGGTGGCAAAGCCATCCATCACGGGCATTTGGCAATCCAGCAGCACCGCGTCAACACGCTCATTGCGCAGCACATCCAAGGCCTCTGCGCCGTTGTCCGCCGTGCGCACTTGATAACCCAGCTTGAGCAACATGCCGCGGATCACCAGTTGGTTGATCGCATTGTCCTCGACGATCAACACCGTACACTGTTCAGGCTGGCGCAATGCTGGGCCATTAACCGGCGCAGCGCTCTGCGCTGGCGCCGCCTGCTGCACCGGCAAGGTCAGTGGCAGCTCCAGGCGAAAGCAACTGCCCTGACCTGGCTGCGATTCATGGCTAAGGTCGCCGCCGAGCAAGTCAACCAACTGTCGGCAAATCGCCAGACCAATACCCAAGCCGCCATACTCGCGGGTCATCGAGCCGTCCAACTGCTGAAAGCGCTGATACAGCTTGCCGTCGAGCGGCACCGCAAACCCCACGCCGGTATCAATCACGTCGATCCGCAGCGGCAGGATGTTATTCGCAACACCCACCCGACTAACGCGCACCCGCACCTCGCCGTGCGCAGTGAACTTGATGGCGTTGTCCAGCAGGCAATTGAGGCTCTGCAACAGCTTGCGAGGATCGCCTTCCAGGGTATCCGGGAGGCTGTCATCCAATTCCAGAGTGAAACGCAGCCCCTTTTCTTGCGCGCGCGGCGCGTGCTGGGCGCGCAGACTGTCGAACAGGCCACGCAGGCTAAATGTTTCACGTCGCGGATAGAGGCGACCGGCCTGTAACTCCGTCAACGCGAGGATGTCATTGACCATGCGCATCATGTCGCGGGCTGAACTGGCGGCGGTCTTTTGATAATGCGCCAGCTCACCCTCGGGATTGAGCATTTGCATCAACTCCAGCGAGCCGATCACACCATTCATCGGTGTGCGCAGCTCATGGGTGACAGTGGCCAGAAACTCATCCTTCAGGCGATTACTGTTAGCCAGTTCCTGGTTTAACGCTTCGAGATTTAGCCCGGCCTCTTGCAGGATGCGCGTACGCTCCTCTTTCATCGCATTGATCCGATCCGCCAAGGCCAACGACAGCAGACCTACCTCCAACGCCGAGCCGATCTGGCTGGCGTACATGGTGAGGAAGATATTGGGCAGATAGCCGAGTACCATCAGCGTGTTGATCGCACCGCCAGCCAGGAAGGCCGTCCAGGCGATGATGAAATAGCGCGCCACGCGCATGCCGCGCAGCCAGGCCAGAATGCCCGAGACAAAGATCACCACGGTAAACATCAGGGCCAGATAAGTGGCCAGGCGCAGCGACAGCGCGTAACTGGCCGTCAGCGCCAAGGTCATCACCAGTGCACCGCACGCCATTAGCACTAAAAGGCTGCGGTCAACCCAGGGACTGTGTTCAGAGGTATGCAAAAAACTACGGGCAAATTGGCAACCGAACAGCGCTGTCGCGCCGATCAAGAACGGCGTAGCTGCATTAGCCCACCAGGGGTTGTTGGGCCAGAAGTACTCGATAGCCGCACCGTTGACCGACAACTGGTAGAGGCCAAAGGAAGCAATATAGAAGATGTAATACAGGTAGCTGGTGTCGCGCACGCTGAGGAAGATAAACAGGTTGTAGATCAGCATCACCAGCAGCACGCCGTAGATGATGCCCAGCACATAGATGCGCGCTGGCTGCTCTTCCAAATACGCATTGGGTGACCAGAGGGTTAGCGGGGCCTGGATCG
Source organism: Pseudomonas sp. (assembly GCF_046581935.1). Lineage (GTDB taxonomy): Bacteria > Pseudomonadota > Gammaproteobacteria > Pseudomonadales > Pseudomonadaceae > Aquipseudomonas. The sequence continues at coordinate 88,524 of NZ_JAYGFK010000020.1, read as the reverse complement.
AGCCCTGACTTTCCAGGCGCAGATAGACGCTTTGCCGCTGCCCCGGTGGTAATTGCAGCTCAAACACATAGTTGTGCTGCTTGATCTCGCGACTGGCGAATGGCATGGCATCGCCGGTGTGCTGGCGCAATTGGTAATGCCCATCGGCATCTGGCAAATACAGCTGCACATGATCGAGCGGCGGATAGGCCAATTCCAGCAACCAAGGGTGGGTAGCCATCGCATGCTGCGGGCGGTATTCCAGATCCAGGCGCAGCCAAAATACCGAGCGCGAATAACCAGCGTTTAGCACGTCTTTTTCATGCTGGCGAAAGCTACCCTGCAAGGCCGGTGAAGTGATGTCTTCAATGCTGGCCACACCGCGCACATCCTCGAATACCGACATGGCATTGCCGAGCGGCAGACTGCGCGTGTTTTCGTCAAAAACCAATGCGCTGGCCAACCCTGGCAGCAGCATGAAGAAACAGAGAAGGATGTAGTGCATGCAGCTCAGCCAGAGTGAGCCAGTAGCCGCTATACGCGCCACTGGAACAGTGTTTTCAAGAATTTCGCACTCTAGCATAGGCCCCCACCGCGAAAACCTAGCACGTTGCGCAATACAAGCGACTTTGCAGCGCATCAACCGCAGCCATACAACTCGTCTGCCTAGAGCGCTTTCCTGAGGCCTGCAAGCGGTGGTTTGGTGGTAAGCTCGCGCACCATGAAAATGCCTACCTCTCGCCCCGTAGTGCTGTGCCTGTCCGGTCATGACCCAAGTGGTGGTGCCGGCCTGCAAGCCGATATCGAAGCCCTGCTCGCCCAAGGCTGTCACGCCGCCCCTACCGTGACTGCACTAACCGTGCAGGACACCGTCAATGTTTCCGACTTCCGCGTACTCGACCGCGAATGGGTTTTAGCCCAAGCCAATGCGGTGATCAACGACCTGCAGGTTGAAGCCGTCAAGCTGGGCATGCTCGGCTCGGTCGAGATGGTCGAAACCGTACTGGAAATCATGCAGCGCCTGCCGGGTATCCCCCTGGTCTGCGACCCGGTGCTGCGTGCTGGCGGCGGCGGAGCACTGGGCAAGGACGAAGTTGGCTACGCCATGCGCGAGCGTCTGTTTGCCGTATCGACCATCGCCACGCCAAACCTGCCGGAGGCGCGCATTCTCGCCGATCTACCGCAAGGTAGCGCCGATGAGTGCGCCAAAAAGCTCCTGCCTTATATCCGCCACCTGTTGATCACCGGCGGCCATGGTGATGAACGCGAAGTACACAATCGCCTGTACAGCCGGGATGGCAGCCGCCACACCTTTACCTGCCAACGCCTGCCCGGCAGCTACCACGGCTCTGGCTGCACCCTGGCCAGCACCCTAGCCGGCCGCCTTGCCCTAGGCCAGGAACTGGTCAGCGCCGTACAGTTCGCCCTCGACTACACCTGGCGCACCCTACGCGACGCCGAACAGCCCGGCCACGGCCAGTACATTCCGCGCCGCCTGCCCTTAGACTTTTGCTGATGGAGCGCCTCAGATGAAACTACGCGGCCTGTATGCCATCACCGACAGCGAATTACTCAAGGGCAGATTGCTGCCCTATGTGGAAGCGGCGCTCAAAGGCGGCGCGACACTGCTGCAGTACCGCGACAAGTCGAGCGATGACGCCCGCCGCTTGCGCGAAGCAGAGGCACTGCGAGAGCTGTGTAATCGCTACGGCGCAGCACTGATCATCAATGATGACGCCGAACTGGCAGCCCGCCTTGGTGTAGGTGTGCATCTTGGGCAAAGCGACGGCTCACTGTCCGTCGCGCGCGCCCTGCTCGGACGCAAAGCAATCATTGGTGGCACCTGCCACGCCCAACTGGAACTGGCCGAAGCAGCCACCAAGGAAGGCGCCAGCTATGTAGCCTTCGGCCGCTTCTTCAACTCCACCACCAAGCCAGGCGCGCCCAGCGCCAGCGTCGAGTTGCTGGCTGCGGCGAAAGCCCAATTCAACCTGCCGATTGTCGCCATCGGCGGCGTGACACTGGACAACGCACCCGCGCTGATTGCCCACGGCGCCAGCATGGTCGCAGTGGTTCACGGCTTGTTCGGTGCCGACTCAGCCGCTGAAGTCGAGCGCCGCGCCCGCGCCTTTAGCGCCCTGTTTACCCCTAATTAATTGCTATCAGGGGCGACCCGGCTCGCCCCAACTCAACATTTGAGAGGCCCTGCCATGTCCCGCTCCGAAATGCTCTTTAGTCACGCGCAGAAGCACATTCCTGGCGGCGTTAACTCGCCAGTGCGCGCCTTTAAAAGCGTCGGCGGCACGCCGCTGTTCTTCAAGCACGCGGAAGGCGCTTATGTCACCGATGAAGACGACAAGCGCTATGTAGACTACGTCGGTTCCTGGGGCCCGATGATCCTCGGACACAGCCACCCTGAAGTGCTCGACGCGGTGCGCAATCAACTGCAGCATGGCCTGTCCTATGGCGCACCGACTGCCATGGAAACCGAGATGGCTGACCTGGTGTGCAGCCTGGTGCCATCGATGGAAATGGTGCGCATGGTCAGCTCCGGCACCGAAGCAACCATGAGCGCCATTCGCCTGGCCCGTGGTTATACCGGCCGCGACAACATCATCAAGTTCGAAGGTTGCTACCACGGCCATTCCGACAGCCTGCTGGTAAAAGCCGGCTCCGGCCTGCTGACCCAAGGCGTGCCCAGCTCCGCTGGGGTACCGGCGGACTTCGCCAAACACACCCTGACCCTGCCCTTCAACGACATCGCAGCCGTCGAGCAGATGCTCAGCGAAGTCGGCGACAGCGTGGCGTGCATCATCGTCGAGCCAGTAGCCGGCAACATGAACTGCGTACCGCCAGCGCCGGGCTACCTGCAAGGCTTGCGCGAGCAGTGCGACAAACACGGCGTAGTGCTGATCTTCGACGAAGTGATGACCGGTTTCCGCGTCGCCCTCGGTGGCGCGCAGGCGTATTACGGGGTAACGCCAGACCTGACCACATTCGGCAAAATCATCGGCGGCGGCATGCCCGTTGGCTGCTTTGGCGGCAAGCGCGAAATCATGCATTGCATCGCCCCACTCGGCCCGGTCTACCAGGCCGGTACCCTGTCGGGTAACCCGCTGGCCATGGCCGCTGGCCTGACCACCCTACGCCTGATCAAGCGCCCGGGCTTCCACGCCGAGCTGAGCGACTACACCAGCCGCATGCTGCAAGGCCTGCAAGCGCTTGCCGATGCTGCCGGCATCCCGTTCGTCACCACCCAGGCAGGTGGCATGTTTGGCCTGTACTTCAGCGGCGCCGACAACATCGTCACTTTCGACGATGTAATGGCTAGCGATGCTGAGCGCTTCAAACGCTTCTTCCACCTGATGTTGGACGGCGGCGTTTATCTAGCACCGAGTGCTTTCGAAGCCGGCTTCACCTCGATTGCCCACGGCGATGCCGAGTTGAAAATCACTCTCGACGCCGCCGAGCGCGCTTTTGCCGAACTGAAGCAAGCCTGATGCAGTACAGCACTGCGCTGTCCGATGCCCTGCTGGCCATTGCCTGCCTGGCGGGCGCAATCGCCATCAGCAAAGCCCGCAAGCGCTATGGCGAAGCGGATCAGCCGGCGCTGTTCTGCGCGCTATTGGGTTTTCTGCTACCGGCGGCAGCTGCCGCCGCTGGGGTCGTGCGCTTTGGTATCGATCCGAGTGCGCAGCCGGCGCATCTGTGGCTGAGCCAGGCCAGCAGCTTCCTCGGCCTACCGCTGCTGGGAGCAGCCGCGCTGGCGCTAGGACGCGGCTGGCAATGGAGCCGCGCCAACTGGGGGCGAATCCTGCTGGGGCTGTGTGCATTCTTCGAATTGTTCCGCCAGATGAATCAACTGGAGCATTACCGCCTACTGCTCAACCTGGCGACCTTGCTGCTGATTGCCTATGCCGGCGCAGTGCAATGGCCGCGCCGCGCACCAGCGGCAACCGCATTCGTGGTGGTTGGCTTGTTTCTCCTGGCGGGTTTGGTCATCGGCAGCCAAGGTTTTATTGGCCCACTACGCCGCGTGGACCTGTTTCACGTCCTGCTGAGTCCGGCTTACTTGCTGCTGGCCTGGCTATTACTGAACCTCCCTGGCAGCACAAAAATCGGCAATAGCGAAGAAAACCCAGTAAAGACTTTGTAAGAACGCCGTCGCTTATTTCATAATGTGGCGGCCGTCGCATTCCGCCGACCAGGCGTGTCGCCTGACTTGCATCCCGAGGTAAATGGATTTTCATGAAACGCACCGGCCGCACCCTGTCTCTGGGCTGCCTGTTGCTCCTGCTGCCACTGCTCGCCTCAGCGAGCGGCAACTCCTTGCTGATCCCCGCGCCTGGCAGCTGCTCATTCAATACCGCCCCCGAAGACCTGCCCGACGCACTAGATGCCTGCCAGCAAGCCGCCCGTAATGGCGACCTGCAGGCGGAATACGAACTGGGGGAGTTTTATTACGACGGCAAGCGTATTGAACGCGACCTCAACCAGGCACTGCACTGGTTCGAACAAGCCTCGCTACAAGGCCATGCGCAAGCGCAATACCAGCTGGGCATGATGTTCTTTCGTGGCGAAGGTGTGCAGGCGAACGCCGTGCAGGCCTATATCGTGCTGAAGATGGCGGCGGTAAACGGCTCGGACGACGCCATGGATAGTGCCGACCTGATTGCCGCACAAATGCCGCGAAATGAGTTGGAAATTGCCAGCCAGGTGCTCGGCCAAATCTTCCGCAACTACCTGCTGGAATTGCAGAACGCCGACACCCTCAGCTCGCCGTTCGCGCCACTACCGTAGGAAGGGTCGGCCGCGCTGGTTGAGTGGGCGATACCTATGCGGCGAAATGATGGGTATCGCAAGCTCAACCCATCCTACGTGCTGACGCGCTTAGACGCTGTTTAAGAGCTCGCGAGCTAGAGTCATGTAAGGCAAAAACAGCAGCAGGGCCGACGCGCAGCAGATCGTATGCAGGTTCTTATTTGTCCGGCATCGGCATGGGGAACGCCATCACATTACCGCCGCCCTTGGCCTCACTGATCTTTGGCGTGCCAAGGCGCTCGACTTCGTCGATGCGCACAATCGCATGCATCGGAATAAAGCTGCGCACCACGCCATCGAACTGCGCCTTGAGCTTTTCTTCGCTGGGGTCGACGACCACCTGGGTGCGCTCACCGAAGACGAATTCCTCCACTTCCAGAAAGCCCCACAGATCGCTTTGAAAGATCTGCTTGGCGTACATCTCGAACACTTGGCCCTGGTTGAGGAAAATCACCTTGTAGATGGGTTCGCGCTTGCTCATGGTTATGCAGTTCGTACCGAAGGGTTTATCGAAAGGGCACGGATCATAGCATAGCCACCAAGCAGCCAATGCTAGGGTCTGTTGTCGTTCCGTTCGCGAGCCGTTTTGCTGCGAGAAATGGCCCCCGGTTAGGCGCAGGACGCAGGTAATGGTTGTTCCCTTGCCAAGTCCTGCAATAACAGCGGGGGCTATTTCCCGCGCAACCCTACGGGCCGGGCCAGTTTTAGCGCGATGCTGCGTTTCTCGATGACTCATTTAGCTCGCTAAACTTCGTATCTCGTGCCTTGCCTCGCGCCAAAACTGGCTCCGGCGCGGCCGCGAACGAAACGGCAACAGCCCCTAGGAACCCGAGCCTTCGGCCCCTATAATGCGCGGTTCTTCGAACCACCCTTTGTTGAGCGCGCATGACCAAGAAGCTTTATATCGAAACCCACGGCTGCCAGATGAACGAGTACGACAGCTCGCGCATGGTTGACCTGCTGGGCGAACATCAAGCCCTGGAAATCACCCTTAAAGCGGACGATGCCGACATCATCCTGCTCAACACCTGTTCGATTCGCGAAAGAGCCCAAGACAAAGTGTTCTCTCAACTCGGCCGCTGGCGTGAACTGAAGCTGGAAAACCCGGAGCTGGTGATCGGCGTCGGCGGCTGCGTTGCCAGCCAGGAAGGCGCGGCGATCCTGGGTCGTGCCCCCTACGTTGACGTGGTGTTCGGCCCGCAAACCCTGCACCGCCTACCGGAAATGATCGACGCAGCGCGCACCACCAAAACAGCCCAAGTCGATATCAGCTTCCCGGAAATCGAAAAGTTCGACCGCCTCCCCGAGCCCCGTATCGACGGCCCTAGCGCTTACGTTTCAGTGATGGAAGGCTGCAGCAAGTACTGCACCTTCTGCGTCGTACCCTACACCCGTGGTGAAGAAGTCAGCCGACCAATGGCCGACGTGCTCAGTGAAATCATCCACCTGGCCGAACACGGCGTGCGGGAAATCACCCTGCTGGGGCAGAACGTCAACGGCTACCGGGGTGCCACCCAGAACGGCCAAATCGCTGATTTCGCCGAACTGCTCTACGCCGTGGCGGCCATCGACGGCATCGACCGCATTCGCTACACCACCAGCCATCCGCTGGAATTCTCCGACGCACTGATCCAGGCCCACGCCGAGATTCCCGAGCTGGTGAAATACCTGCACCTCCCGGTGCAATCGGGCTCCGACCGGATTCTCGCGGCGATGAAGCGCAACCACACCGCCCTGGAATACAAGTCGCGCATTCGTAAACTGCGCGCTGCCGTGCCAGACATACTGATCAGTTCGGACTTCATTATCGGCTTCCCCGGCGAAACCGAGAAAGACTTCGAGCAGACCATGAAGCTGGTCGAGGATGTTGGTTTCGACTTCTGCTACTCCTTCGTCTACAGCGCACGCCCTGGCACCCCGGCAGCCGACCTGCCAGACGACACCCCGCTGGAACTGAAAAAGCAGCGCCTGGCGCTGCTGCAACACCGCATCACCCAGCAGGGCTTTGAAAACAGCCGGCGCATGGCAGGCACCGTGCAACGCATTCTGGTCAACGACTACTCGAAAAAAGACCCCGGCATGCTCCAGGGTCGCACTGAGAGCAACCGCGTGGTCAACTTCCGCAGTGACAACCCGCGCTTGATTGGTCAGTTCGTTGATGTGCATATCGACCAGGCCATGCCCAACTCGCTACGCGGCACATTGCTCAGCGAAACGGCCTCCAACTAAAGCCGTAGCGGCCCGAGCTTCCCCCTCGCGGCCGCTAGCGCTATTCTCCGCTCACTACCCCAGCCGACTGGCGGCCATCAAACGACCTTGAACGCACCCATAGAACCTCTTCGCTTTATCCTTGAACCCTTCGAGGCTCGCCGCTTCGCTAACCTGTGCGGCCAATTTGATGAGCACTTGCGCCTGATTGAATCGCGCCTGGCCATCGAAATTCGCAACCGTGGCAACCAGTTCGAACTGGTCGGTACCGCAGGGCAAACCCGCGCCGCCGAGCAATTGCTCCGCCGCTTGTACCGCGAAGCTGAAAACACCGAGCTATCACCCGATCTGGTACACCTGTTCCTACAGGAGTCCGGAATCGAGGAGATGAACAACCCAACCGTCGAAGCCAGCGTCGCCCTGCGCACCCGCAAAGGCATGATTCGCCCACGCGGGGCTAATCAGCAGCGCTACGTCAAAGCCATTCTTGATCACGACATCAACTTCGGCATTGGCCCGGCGGGTACTGGTAAAACCTACCTGGCCGTGGCCTGCGCGGTGGACGCCCTGGAGCGCGAACAGATTCGCCGCATCCTGCTGGTACGCCCGGCGGTAGAAGCGGGCGAAAAGCTCGGTTTCCTGCCAGGCGACCTGTCGCAAAAGATCGACCCCTATCTGCGCCCGCTGTACGACGCACTCTACGAGATGCTCGGCTTTGAGCAGGTGGCCAAGCTGATCGAGAAACAGGTGATTGAAGTCGCGCCGCTGGCCTACATGCGCGGCCGCACGCTGAGCAACAGCTTTATCATCCTCGACGAAAGCCAGAACACCACCTTGGAACAGATGAAGATGTTCCTCACCCGGATTGGCTTCGGTTCCACGGCGGTGATCACCGGCGACATCACCCAGATCGACCTGCCGCGCGGCACCAAAAGCGGCCTGACCCACGTGATTGAAGTATTGCGTGACGTGCCTGGTATCAGCTTTACCCACTTCAACCCCAAAGACGTGGTGCGCCATCCACTGGTGCAGCGCATCGTCGAAGCTTACGAGCGGTTCGAGGCCAGCCAGGCCCCCTTCGACGCCAAGGTACAGCGGCATGATTGAGCTTGACCTGCAAATTGCCAGCGATGCCAGCGCCCTGCCGAGCGAGGCACAGTTTCGTACCTGGTGCACGCTTGCCCTGCGCCAGCGCAGCGCCGACTCCGAGCTGACCATTCGCCTGGTTGATGAAGCCGAAGGCCGCGAGCTCAACAACACCTGGCGTCATAAAGATTACGCCACCAACGTACTATCCTTCCCTGCCGATGTTCCGGATGAGGTGGGCGGCATTCCGCTGCTGGATATCCCCCTGCTCGGCGACCTGGTGATCTGCGTACCGGTGGTTGAGCGCGAAGCAGGCGAACAAGCGAAAACCAGCGAAGCGCATTGGGCGCATCTGGTGATCCACGGCTGCCTGCACCTGCTCGGCTATGACCACATCGAAGATGAAGAAGCCGAAGAGATGGAAGCGCTGGAACGAGAATTGCTGGCTGAACTGGGTCATCCTGACCCCTACGCCGATCACGAATAATCCATCCAACTGACAACACAGAAGGTTCCTGAGTAACCACCATGAGCGAAGACCGATCGAGCAACGAGCAGACGTCCTGGTTTAATAGACTGACCCAAGCGTTTGCTCATGAGCCGAAAAACCGCAAGGAACTGCTGGAAGTGCTGCGCGAAGCGCATCAGAACAAGCTGCTCGACAGCGAAGCGCTGGCCATTGTCGAAGGCGCAATTCAGGTCGCGGACCTGCAGGTCCGCGACATTATGGTGCCGCGCTCGCAGATGATGAGCATCAAGGCCAACCAGTCGCCCAAAGAGTTTCTGCCCTCGATCATTGAAGCCGCGCACTCGCGCTATCCCGTGGTAGGCGAAAGCCTCGACGATGTGGTCGGCATCCTGCTGGCCAAGGATCTGCTGCCACTGATCCTGCAAGGTGAACAAGCCAACTTCAATATTAAAGACATGCTCCGCCCGGCCACCTTCGTGCCCGAGTCCAAGCGCCTCAACGTGCTGCTGCGCGAGTTTCGCGCCAACCACAACCACATGGCCGTGGTCATTGACGAGTACGGCGGCGTCGCTGGTTTGGTAACCATCGAGGACGTGCTTGAGCAGATCGTCGGTGACATCGAAGATGAGCACGACGTCGAGGAAGACAGCTACGTTAAACCCTTGCCCAGCGGCGACTTCCTGGTCAAGGCACTGACGCCGATCGACAGCTTCAACGAAGCCTTCGATACCGAGTTTTCCGATGACGAATTCGACACCGTAGGCGGTTTGGTGATGAGCGCCTTCGGCCACCTGCCCAAGCGCAACGAAGTCACCGAAATCGGTGCGTACCGCTTCCGCGTACTCAATGCCGACAGCCGGCGCATTCACCTGCTGCGCCTAAGCCCGATCAATAACTGATCGACGTGCGCGGCCACCCTCAGTGGTGGCCGCAGCAACTCCGCGATAAATCCGCTACACCTTCCCCCGCCCGATAGCGCGCTTTATCCTTTGCGCCACCTCAATCCAAGGATCTGCATGCAATGCACTGGATAACCCGACCTGGCTGGCCCGGCAACCTGATCGCCCTACTCGCGGGAGCCATCACGCCATTGGCACTGGCACCCTATGACCTGTGGCCGCTGGTCATCCTCTCCATAGCACTGTTCTACCTGGGCCTGCGCGACCTGACACCACGCCAGGCCACCCTGCGCGGCTGGAGTTATGGCTTTGGTTTGTTCGCCGCTGGCACCAGCTGGGTGTATGTGAGCATTCACGACTACGGCGCGGCCTCACCGCCCTTGGCGGCATTTCTCACGCTGCTGTTTGTCGGTGGCCTGGGCCTGCTGTTCGCCCTTAGCGCCTGGGTCTGGACACGTTGGCTGCGCCGGGTTGAAGCGCCGCTGGCCGATGCGTTGGCCTTTGCCGCACTGTGGCTCGCGCAGGAAGCCTTTCGCAGCTGGTTTCTCACCGGTTTCCCCTGGTTATATGCCGGTTACAGCCAGCTAGATGGCCCGCTTGCTGGGCTGGCCCCGGTGGGTGGCGTGTGGCTGCTGTCCTTCAGCCTGGCGCTGAGCGCGGCGCTGCTGGTGAACCTGGCGCGCCTGCGCACGCGCAAGGCGTTTCTTGCCACCGGCATTATCCTGCTGTGCGCACCATGGATTGCCGGAGTCGCCCTCAAAGGCCACGCCTGGACTCACGCCTCTGGCGCACCGCTGAGCGTGTCGGCCATGCAAGGCAATATCGAACAAAGCATGAAATGGGACCCCGAGCAGCTCAACGCGCAGCTCGCGCTGTACCGCGACATGACCTTCAGCGCCAAACCGACCGACCTGATCATCTGGCCAGAAACTGCCATCCCGGTGCTCAAAGATCGTGCGCTAGGTTATCTGGGCATGCTCAATACCTACGCCAATGGGCGTAATGCCGCGTTGATTACCGGCGTGCCGATTCGCCAAAGCAACGAGCGCGGCGAGCAACGCTACTACAACGGCATCAGTGTGGTTGGTCAGGGCAGCGGCGACTACCTCAAGCAGAAGCTGGTGCCCTTCGGCGAGTACGTACCGTTGCAGGACCTGCTCCGTGGCCTGATTGCCTTCTTCGACCTGCCGATGTCCGACTTTGCCCGTGGCTCGGCTGAACAAAGCCTGTTGCAAGCCAAGGGCCATGCGATTGCCACGTTTATTTGCTATGAAGTGGTCTACCCGGAGTTTGCGGCAAGCCTGGCGGCGCAAAGCGACCTGCTGCTGACCATCAGCAACGACACCTGGTTCGGCCGCTCCATCGGCCCGCTACAACATCTGCAAATGGCGCAGATGCGTGCCCTGGAGGCCGGCCGCTGGATGATCCGTGCGACCAACAACGGCGTCACCGCGCTGATCGCCCCGAACGGCCAGATCACCGAGCAACTGCCGCAGTTTGAACAAGCGGTGTTGTATGGCCAAGTGCAACCCATGCAGGGGCTGACACCTTACCTGTACTGGCGCGGCTGGCCGATGCTGGTCGTCTGCCTGCTGCTGTTTGGCTGGGCGCTGCTCGCCAGCCGGATGGCCAAGACACTGTAGGGGCAACGCACTCGCGTAACACGCTAACCCACCAGGCGATGGAAGGCCGACTATCGCTTGGTGGGTTACGCAGCGCTCAGGTCCGGCATGGGTTTCCACATCTCGGTTCTGCGCTGCTAACCCACCCTACACGCTAACCCACCCTACAAAAGCGCCTATACCCGTCGAAAGAAACGGTAAAACTCGCGTAGCTCAGCCTGGGCGTCAGCGATGCTGACTGGGGTGAATCGTAGGGGATGATGCGCCGGGCACTGAGCCAGGCGGCTTTGATCCAGCGGATGCAACCAGCCGAGCACGGGGTAACCGCCCATGGTTTGCTGATCCGCCTGCAGAATAATCGGCTGGCCATCGGGCGGCACCTGAATCGCCCCGCGCGCAACGCCCAATGACCACTGCCGCAGCGGTGGCTGCACGGCCTCGCCAATCAGCCGCGCGCCCATGCGGTCGGAGTGCGGGCTAAGTTGCCAGACTTGAGCAAAGAAGCCCTGTAACTGTTCCTGGGCGAAACTCGCCGCATCACCACCGGTAATTACCCGCAACAAGGTTGCTTTGCGGTAATCCGGCAGATACGGCCAAGGCACGCTGGCGGCGTGATTGAAATGTGCCGAGTGGCAGGTCAGCACATCGCCGGCCTGCAACGCCCGCCCCAAGCCTTCACGCAGTTGCACGCTGACACTGCCCAGCAGCGCCGGCGCAAGAAAGCCGCCCGCCACCGCCACGTAAGCGCGCTGACCACTGCTGGCAAAACCCAAAACTAGCCGCTGGCCTTTGTGCAGCGGCAAGCGCGTCCACAAAGGCTGCGGCTGCTCATCCACATGCACTAGCACTTGCGCGCCACAAACCGCCACCCAGGTATCGACCTGTGCCTGTAGCTCAAGGCCGCCCAAGGCGACTTCCAGCAACGGCGTACCCCACGGGTTGTTCAGCAGGTGATTGGCCCAAGCGGCGGCGTGGCAATCCAGCGGCCCAGCCGGCGATATACCGAGGTGCTGCCAGCCACGTCGCCCGCCATCCTGTAACAGGCTCTGCGGACCCGGCTTGAGCACCAGCAGGCCACTCACAACTGACCGCCCTCACGGATAAAGTCGCGCTCATCGATACTGCGAAAACGCACCCGATCGCCCAACGCCAGCGGGCATGGCGGCGTCTGCGCGACATCGAACAGCGCCCAGGGACAGCGCCCGATCAGGTGCCAGCCGCCGGGTGAACGCTGCGGGTAGATCGCCGTCTGCCGCTCGGCAATCGCCAGACTGCCAGCGGGAACAGATAGCCGTGGGGTCGCGCGACGCGGCAACGCCAGCCGCGCGTCCAGCTCGGCGAGGTACGCAAAGCCTGGGGCAAAGCCAATCGCACCGACGTGGTACTCACTCGCCGTATGCAGCTCAATCACCTGAGCAGTGCTCAGTTGGCACAGCCGGGCGACCTCAGCCAGGTCTTCGCCGTCATAGCAGATGGGGATTTCATGCAGTTGCCCGCCTTGCACCGCCAGCGGCTCGGCCAGCCAGCGTTCAAGCAGCGGTTTGAGGCGCTCGGCCAGCTGCAAATGATCGGTACGCATCAGGTCGTAGTGCAACAGCAAACTGTTCCAGCCAGGCACCAGATCGGTCAGCACATCGCCCAGCTCACCGCGGATACGCTCGGCCAACAAGGCGATGCGCAGCGGCAACTGGCCATCGGGCTGTTCAGTCAGCGCCAGTAACAAGGCCTCGGCACCCGCTGGTTCAAGGCGGATCATAGGGCGTCCAGTTGCGCTCGCAAACGCCGCAACACCGCCAGAGAGTCGGCGTTATCGCCATGTACACAGAGGCTGTCCGCGCGAAGTTGCAGCGGTTTGCCATCGATATCGGCAAACCGCTCACCCTGAGCAATGGCCAGAGCCTGCTGAATAATCCTCTGCGGATCATGGTGCACCGCGCCGCTCAAACGCCGTGGAGCCAGTTGGCCATCGGCCAGATACGCCCGGTCGGCAAAGGCCTCGAACATCAGCGGCACATCGGCGGCATCGGCCAGGCGCAGCTCGCGATTGTTATCGGCCAGAGCAAGCACCATAAGCGGCAAGCCCTTGCGGAAGCTGGCGCAGGCCTCCAGCACCGCGCTCAACAGCGCATCGTCACGCACCAGGTCGTTGTACAGCGCGCCATGCGGTTTGACGTAGGCCACTTGGGTGCCGGCCGCACGGCAGAAGGCATCCAGCGCGCCGAGCTGATACAGCACCAGCGCAGTGACCTCCTCCGGAGAGCAAGCCATATGCCGCCGACCAAATCCGAGCAGATCCGGATAAGCCGGGTGCGCGCCGATGCTCACCCCATGCTGCACCGCCAGAGCGACGGTGCGCTGCATGGTCAGTGGGTCTGAGGCGTGGAAGCCGCAGGCCAAGTTGGCTTGATCAACCAGCGGCATGGCATGCACGTCATCACCCATGCGCCACGCGCCGAAGCTTTCACCCATGTCGCAGTTAAGAAGAATTCTGTTCATCCGCGCAGCTTAAAGCGCCTACGCCGCAGCGCAAGGCAGTGGACTGTTTTTCTCTTAATGGGCTCGCCTAACCTCGGCCCTCACGGCCTCTTTACATAATTTACAACTGACTAGAGAGCCCGCCGGCTCTGGCCTTGCGGATAAAAATCGGGGACTGAAACAACTTCAGGGAAATACGGGATTGAACCTTATTTGCAACTCATTACCATCCGCACCAGATTTCTCATCCCAATGCTTGGAGCCCTCAATGTCTTCCGCTTGCAACCGCACCGTTCTGGCCAGCGCCATCACCCTCGCCAGCGCCGTTATGGCCAACGCCCACGCCAATGAGCCGATTACCCTGAACGACGTTGTGGTCAGCGCTTCTGGTTTTGAGCAAAAAGTTACCGACGCTCCGGCCAGTATCAGTGTGCTGAGTCAAGAAGACCTGCAGCAAAAACGCTACAGCAACTTGGCCCAGGCGCTTGAGGATGTCGAGGGCATCGACGTGCGCCAGGGCACCGGCAAAACGGGCGGCCTGAACATCAGCATCCGTGGCCTACCCAGCGATTACACGCTGATCCTGATTGATGGCCGCCGGCAGAACACGGCGGGGAACGTCACGCCCAACGGCTTCAACGAAACCTCGACCAGTTTTATGCCGCCGATGTCGGCCATCGAGCGCATCGAAGTAGTCCGTGGCCCGATGTCGACCCTATACGGCTCCGACGCTATGGGCGGGGTGGTAAACATCATCACCAAAAAGGTCGCCAAGGAATGGGGCGCTGCGATCAGCCTCGACCACACCTTTCAGGAAAACCGCGACTATGGCGAAACCAACAGCACCAGCCTGTATGCCAGCGGCCCCTTGGTTGACAACCTGCTTGGCCTGGCCGTACGCGGCAGCCTGTTCGACCGTAAAGAGTCTGACCTGAGCTTCGATAATGACAGCACCGTTAGCCGGCGCGGCGCCTCCCCGGTCGAGGGCCGTAACTACAGCGCTGGCGCGCGCCTGACCCTGACGCCGAATGAGCTACACGACATCTCCCTGGACGTCGAAAAAGGCCGCCAGGTGTACAACAACGATGACTGCCAACTGGGCAATCTGGATGGGAAAACCGGCGGTAGTCCGGCAGATGGCTGCACCACCGACTCACCCAACACCATCAATGGCTATGACGATGAGTTGCGCTTCGAACGCGATCAATTCGCCCTGAGCCACACCGCCCGCCTGGGCTTCGGCACCCTGGATAGCAGCATCACGCACAACACCACCGAAACCATCGGCCGAACCATTCCGGGCACCCGCGGCGTGGCCTACAGCGGTTATCCGGCTATCGTCGCGGGCAACGACCGTGAGCTGAAGTCCACCGACCTGATCGTCGACAGCAAACTGGTTAGCCCTCTAGGTGACAGCCACATTGCGACCATCGGCGGCCAGTACTGGGACGCTGAAGTAAAGGACGGCATTGCCTCGGAAACATTCCAGCAAACCTCCTGGGCACTGTTCCTTGAAGACGAATGGCGGCTACGCGACGACCTGGCGCTGACCCTCGGCGCACGCTACGAAGACCATGAAGCCTTTGGCGGCCACGTCAGCCCACGCGCTTATTTGGTATGGAACACCACCGACAACTGGACCCTCAAGGGCGGCGTCAGCCGGGGTTACAAGACCCCGACGCTGAACCAGTTGCACGACGGCATTAGCGGTGTAACGGGTCAGGGCCGCACCATCACCATCGGCAGCCCAGACCTTGAGCCGGAGATCACCACCAATACCGAATTCGGCGTGTACTTCGACAACCTGGCCGGTTTCGACGCCAATGCCACGTTGTTCCACAACAAATTCAAAGACAAGATCGACAGCGGTACTCCGCTGAACAACTGTTTCTACACGGCGAATCCAAATCAACCCGGGTGCGTCAGCTACGGCAGCGGTTTCACCCAGGAAAGCTTCGCCCAGAGCGTAAACATCGGTGAGGCCGAGACCCAAGGCCTGGAGCTGGCAGGTGGCTGGGCTTTCGCCCCAGCCTGGAAACTGTCGATGAACTACACCTACACCGACAGCGAGCAAAAGAGCGGTGATAACAAAGGGGCACCACTGACCAACACTCCCGAGCATATGGCCCATGCACGCCTGAGCTGGAATACCACTGACCGCCTGACCCTGTGGTTCAAGGGTGAATACCGTGGCGAACGGGCGCGTTTCACCGACAAGTACGAGAACCTTACTGCGGCTAACAAAGCCCTACAGGATCAGGTCGGCGACCTGAAAGCCTACGAGGTCTTCCACCTCGGTGGCTCTTACAAGGCCTCGCAGAACCTTACGCTCAACGCCACGCTGTACAACGCCTTCGACAAAGACTTCACCAAAGGCAAGACCTACACCACCAACACCGGTGCCACCAGTTGGGCCTCGAGCTACATCCAAGCCTCTCAGTCCACCAGCGGCACCCTGGAAGAAGGTCGCCGCCTGTGGCTTTCCGCCAACCTGACGTTTTAAGCCAGCACATGGCCCGCTCAACGGCGGGCCATGTTGAGAATGTATATTCTTTGTAAAGACTCAGCATTTGCATCTAAGCCTTTATAGAATCACTACCCACTTCGTCATCACACTAACTCAATGAATGCTCTCCTCTGGCTCGGCACCCTCCGCCAATGGCACTGGATCAGTTCGGCCCTTTGCCTAGCGGGCATGCTGCTATTCGCCGTGAGCGGAATAACCCTCAACCATGCGGCACAGATCGAAGCCAAACCGCAGGTCACCAGCCATCAAGCGCAATTGCCTGACGCGCTGCAGGCCACGCTGCAAGACCAGATGCCAAACCAGGGCTTGCCGCTGGCCCTGCGCCAATGGCTGGAAAGCGAACTGGCAGTTCACCTGGATGGCCGTGACGCCGAATGGTCGGATGGTGAGTTATATATCGGCCTGCCCCGCCCTGGCGGCGACGCTTGGCTGAGCCTGGATATCGAATCTGGTGCGCTGGAGTTTGAGGCCACCGACCGCGGCTGGATCGCCTACCTCAACGACCTGCACAAGGGGCGCAATACCGGCGCGGCCTGGTCCTGGTTTATCGATGTATTTGCCGGGTTGTGCGTGGTGTTCAGCCTCAGTGGCCTATTGCTGTTGCAACGCTATGCCGGCAACCGCCCCAGCACCTGGCCAATGCTCGGCCTGGGCCTGGTATTACCCGTGCTGCTGGCTTTGCTGTTTATTCACTAAGGACACTGTTATGCCGAAACGCTTGCTGTTGCCCCTCTGCGCCCTACTAAGCACATCAGCCCTGGCTGCCGACTTGCAGCTCGACTTGGAGATTCCGCGCCTGCAGGTGGCGGAATATCACCGTCCCTATGTGGCGATCTGGTTGGAGCAACCGGATCAGCAACACGTCGCCAACCTGGCAGTGTGGTACGACCAGAAGCTCAAGGACAAAGAAGGCGAAAAATGGCTCAAAGACCTGCGCCAGTGGTGGCGACGCAGCGGCCGTAGCCTGGAGATGCCAGTCGATGGCATCAGCGGCGCGACCCGTGCAGTCGGCAAGCAGAGCCTGAGCTTCAGCAGTGCTGATGCGCCCTTCAACGCGCTGCCCGCCGGCGAATACCGCGTGGTGGTAGAAGCCGCCCGCGAGGTTGGCGGCCGCGAACTGCTGCGCCTGCCGTTCACCTGGCCACCTCAGCAGCCCGCCACACAAAGCACCCAGGGCAGCAGCGAACTGGGTCAAATCACCTTGCAACTGACGCCTTGAACCTCAGCCCACTAAGGAAGCCCGCCATGCACCCTCTGGTTAAATGGACCGCCCTCACCCTGGCCATCTGCCTGCCACTTTCCGCCCAGGCTCACCGCGCTTGGATGCTGCCCTCGGCCACCGTACTGTCCGGCGAAGACCCGTGGATCACGGTAGACGCCGCCGTATCCAACGACCTGTTCTACTTCGAACACTTCCCGCTGCGCATTCAAGGCATCGGTAACCTCGGCACCACGCCAGCCGGCGGACCTCCCGGCATGCGCCCACGCCCAGCCGCCGTGTTGCAACTGCTGGCCCCGGATGGCAGCGCTGCCAAAGCTGAGAACGGCAACATCGGTCGCTACCGCAGCACCTTCGACCTGCACCTGACCCAGAAAGGCACCTATAAACTGGCCATCGCCAACAGCGGCCTGTTCGCCAGCTACAAGGAAAACGGCCAGATGCGCCGCTGGATGGGCAGCGCCGAAGCGTTCGCCAAGCAAGTGCCGGCTAACGCCACTGACCTGAAAGTGGCGCAAACCAGCAGCCGCATGGAAGTCTTCGTCACCTCCGGCAACCCGACCACCAACGCACTGAAAACCAGCGGTTCCGGCCTGGAATTGGCCCCGATCACCCACCCTAACGATCTGTTCGCCGGCGAAGCTGCCGAGTTCAGCCTGTTGCTTGATGGCAAGCCGGCTGCTGGTGTGGAAGTCAGCGTGATACCCGGCGGCAACCGCTACCGTGACGAGCTGGGCGAGATCAAAACCACCAGCGATGCCGCCGGCAAGATCAGCATTACCTGGCCACACGCGGGCATGTACTGGCTGGAGGCCGAACTGAGCACCCGCGAAGGGGTTAGCGCCCCGGCCACTGAGCGCAGCGCCTCCTACAGCACCACCCTGGAAGTGCTGCCTCAGTAGCCTTGCACCTGTAGCCCGGATGCAATCCGCGGATGATCTCCACGGCCATCCCGGATTTTATCCGGGCTACGCCCCTATGCTGGTCAACCCATCTTGATCGCCCTTCCCACTCTTCTTCGCCCCCTGCGCCACTGGCCGCTGACAACCTGTCTGCTGCTGGCCGGTTTGCTGCTCTGGCTAAAACCCGCGCGCGAGCTCAGTGCCGCACTGATCGTTATCACTTACCTCGCCCTGTGCCTGCACTATTGCTGGCCACAGCGCCGTAATCGCGCCACCCAGACCGGCGAACTGCTGATCGGCTACGCCAGCCAGGGCGGCCAGGCCCAAGAAGTGGCCGAGCGCAGTTGTGCGCAATTGCGCGCCAGCGGCGTGCCCGCGCGCTGCGTCGCGCTCAACCAATTGAGTCGCGACACGCTAGCAAGCCTTGAGCGCCTGCTGCTGGTGGTCAGTACCTATGGCGACGGCGAAGCGCCAGACAATGGCGCACGTTTTGCACGTGCCCTACTCAGCCATGCACCACTGCCCCGGCTGCACTTCGCCATCCTGGCCCTAGGCGACAGCCGCTACCCGCAGTTCTGCGGCTTCGGCCAGCGCCTGCAACAGCGCTTGCAAACACTCAAGGCGCAACCGCTGTTCGACCTGCTGCAAGTCGATTGCCTGGATGCCGGCACCCTGCGCCACTGGCAGCAACAGCTTGGCCATCTAAGTGGGAACAGTGATTTTGTCGACTGGCAGCCGGCGCACTACCACCCGTGGCGACTGGCGCAGCGCATCTGCCTTAACCCCGGCAGCACCGCTGCGCCGATCTTTCAGCTGAGCCTGAGTAGCCCAGCCATGGTCGACTGGCGCGCCGGCGATATTGTTGAAATCGGCCCACGCCATCCGCCACAACGGGTTAGTGCTTGCCTGCAGCGACTTGGCCTTGAACCGCGCACTCGCCTGACTGACGGCCAATTACTGGCAGAAGCCCTGAGCCAACGGCATCTACCCGAAAGCAAAGCGGATAACCGCACACTTGAGCAGTGGTTCGCAGAGTTAACACCTTTGCCACATCGCGAATACTCCATAGCGTCTAGCCATGGCAGCGGCCAACTCGACCTGCTGGTACGCCTGCAGCAACAGGCCGACGGCAACCCCGGCCTAGGCTCTGGCTGGCTGTGTCAGCATGCGCAGGTTGGCGGCACAATTGACCTGCGCATTCGCCGCAACCCGCGCTTCCATGGCCCAAGCGCCAGTACCCCAGTGATTCTGATCGGCAGCGGCAGCGGCCTCGCGGGCCTGCGCGCGCACCTGCAAGAACGCGCAGGGCACCCAGCGTCACGCAACTGGCTGCTGTTTGGCGAACGCCACGCTGCCCACGACGCCCTACTACTCGAAGAGCTGCGCGCCTGGCAACACACCGGTCACCTCGAACGCCTCGACCTCACCTACTCGCGCGACGGCGACTCCCAGCGTTATGTGCAAGACGCCCTGCGTGATGCTGCAGCAACCCTGCACGCCTGGCTGGCGGACGGCGCAGCCATTTATGTGTGCGGCAGCCTGGACGGCATGGGCCGCGACGTCGACACCTGCCTGCGCCAGTTGGTCGGTGACCAGCAGGTGGAGCAACTAAGCCAGAGCGGCCGTTATCGGCGCGATGTGTATTGAGCGACGCGAGCAAACGAGGTATGCGCCCAGCTAAATACCGAAATCGCTGATCTAGCAAGCACACCAACTAACTAGGGGGTTACCCCTATTGGCCGCCTAATCCTGCGTACTGCCCGTACATCCAAACAGCTCTTCACGCCTGATGCTGAACGCGAACTACCAAACCACACTTTCAATTTCCAGCAGTACCGGCGGCGTGCCTTATATAACCAACACAAAACAAAACCCCAATCACCATAAACAGTGATCGGGGTTTCGCAATCGCCATATTCGTGTTGCAACTCGCCGGAAACGGCCGACAGGTTGTCATCAGCCATGGTTAGAAGGCGTAGGTGGCCGACAGTACAGCCGAACGCGCATCGCCATACTCGATGGCCGAAGAACGCGTGTTGGTACCAACGTTCTGCCGTACGTTCTGCACATAATCCTTATCAAACAGGTTGTTCATGTTCAGTTGCAGGTCGAGTTCCTTATTGACCTTGTAACCGAGCATGGCGTTATGCACCCAGTAGGCATCCAGCTTGGCGCTATCGCTGGAGGTCACGTTGCGCTCGCTGGCATAACGCGCGCCGTAGCCCACGCGCCAGCCGGCTGGTAGTTCGTAGGTGGTCCACAGGTTGAACGAGCGTGGCGGCGTATTGCCCAACGCCTGGCCTTCGCGGGCGATGCCGGCGGCGGTATCAGCCGCCTTGAGGGTTTCACTGTCGAGGAAGGTGTAGTTGGCGTAAACGTTCCACTGATTGGTAATACGACCAGTCAGCCCAAACTCGACACCCTGCACGCGCTGCTCACCGGCCAGCTGGGTTGAACCATCGGCCATGGTTTCACGGGCATTGCTCTTCTCCACGCGGAAGACCGCAGCATCAAGTTGCAGGCGGCTGTTGAGTAGCTCCCACTTGGTGCCCAGTTCCCAGGTTTCGTTCTCTTCCGGGTCCAGCTCTGTTGCCGCTGCATTCAGGGCACCAGTGGAGGCCAGGTTCTCAGCAGCAGGGTTAAACGAGGTGCCGTAAGCCAGATAAATACGACCATTCTCAGCTGGTTTGTACACCACCCCGGCACGGCCACTGAGCTCCTTGTCGCGCGAATCCACGCGCGTTACGGTGCCGGCAGGCAAGGCTACGTTCTTCGCATCCCCCTTGACCCAGTCATAACGCAGACCAAGGCTCAGGTCCCATTGCTCATTCAGCGCAATGGTATCGAATGCATAGATTGCCTGGTTCTCAAGCTCGGTCGACGTCTCTGCAGAACGGGTCTTGTTGGTAGGCCCATCGTAATACCCCGGTGGATTACCTAGGTCGTAATCCTTACCGGTGAAGTTCAGACCGTAGTTGTAGGTATTACGGTAGTAATCCTCACGCGAAACCTCGACGCCAGTAACCAAGGTATGCCCTAGGCCTAAGGTGTCGAAGTAAGCCGTCAAGTTGGTCTGGTTGATCCACATTTCACTGGTCACATCACGGCCATATCCCTGTGGGCCGGCTGGACGGTAGTGACCATCGGGAACGCCCGTCAGGTTAACGTGGGAAGCAGAAATTACCGTATCACGCTCAACGCGACTGTAGCGACTGAGGTTCTGCAGGCGCAGGCTGTCGCTGAAGTCGTGCTCGAACTTGACCGTGAAGGCATCGGTGCGGATCTCTTCCTTGTCGAGGTTCTTCCAGCCGAAGTAGGCATCGCGATCCACGCCGGCCAAGCGTTTGCCATCAAAGGCGGGCACGCCATAGTCCGGCTGGTTGTTATCGTTCTGATGCAGGTAGCTCAAGGTCAAGCGAGTCGACTCGCTCAGCCCCAGCAGCAGCGACGGGGCAATACCCCAACGTTCACGGTCGATCTGCTCACGACCCGGCACATCATTCTCATGGGCCATCAGGTTAAGACGAAACGCACTGCCCGTGCCGACGCCATCTAGCGTCTGGTTGGTATCCAAGGTCAGGCGGTGGTAGTTGTCAGTACCGAGGCTCGCGCCGATCTCGGTGAAATCGCGCTGCAGGGGCTGCTTGCTGACCTGATTGATACTGCCGCCAGTCGTACCGGAGCCACCAAACACTGAGTTAGGGCCTTTGATGACTTCAACTGCTTCTATATTGAAGGTGTCGGTACGGTTGTTCTGCGAGCTGTCGCGCAGGCCATCGATCTGCATGTTAGCGTTGGCGCTAAAGCCACGAATGTTGATGCTGTCACCCGAACCACCACCGCCCTCACCGGCGTTGAAGGTGATGCCGGAGACGTTAGCCAGCACTTCTTTCATGCTCAGGGCTTTCTGCTCCTTGAGCAGCGCCTGCGGCACCACCGTTATGGTCTGCGGGGTATCGAGCAATGGCACGGCGTACTTGGCTGAAGAAGACGTTTGCGTCTTGTAGTCTTCAGCCTGCTGGCCCTCGACCGTTACGCTGCCCAACTCAACTGGCGTCTTGGCCTTTTGCGGCGCTTGTTCAGCGGCCAGACCTACGCTCGCCCAAGACGCGACAGCCAGACCGATAGCCGTAGCCAGAAGACGACGCTGCGGCAGATCGCCAGTTTTTTTACCGATACCCATGAGAACCACCTCAGATAAAAACGAGGCGCGATTCTATTTGATAATTGTTATCATGCAACAGAAATTTACATTTGTATCCGCACTTAGTTCCGCTTACCGTGAACTTTTTCTCATCAGCCGATCGTCGCCAATACTGGCCAGATCTGGACACCCGGTTAGCGCCATGGCTATCTCCAGTTCGGCACGTAGCAGTTGCACCACATGAGCGACCCCGCTTGCCCCGGCAGCGGCCAAACCATAAACGTAGGGCCGCCCCACCAGCACAGCATCGGCCCCTAAGGCCAGGGCCTTAAACACGTCCGTACCGCGCCGGATACCACCATCGAGCAACAGCGGCACACGCCCTTGCACGGCGGCAGCGATTTCCGCCAACACCTCTATGGTCGCGGGCTGACCATCCAGAGTGCGTCCACCATGGTTGGAGACGATGATGCCATCAACCCCTTCGGCAACTGCACGCTGAGCATCTTCAGCGCTCATCACGCCCTTGAGCAGAATCGGCAGGTGCGTCAGCGAACGTAGCCATTGCACGTCCGCCCAACCGGGTGCAGCCGCCAGCAAGGCACCACCAAGCAACAAGCCGCCGCTTGGTGGAGCACTTTCATGCAATGCCTGCATGCCACGCAAGTTGACCGCCTCAATGCCACCCGGCAGGCAAAAACCGGCGCGCTGCTCGCGATTGCGCACACCATTGACCGGCGCATCCACCGTCAGCACCAGTGCCTGGTAACCCGCAGCTTCGGCGCGTTTTACCAGCGCCTGGGTAAAGGCCCGGTCCGGTTGAATGTAAAGCTGAAACCACAACGGGTTGTGCGCCAGCTCAGCCACGGCCTCAAGCGTCACACTGGCTTGGGTACTAAGCACCATACCGGCCTGCACCGCCGAGGCCGCCAGCACCGTGGCCAACTCACCGTCAGCATGGGCCAACTGCTGATACGCCACCGGAGCAAGGAAAATCGGATGGCTAAACGCCTGACCGAACAGTTGCAAATGAGTATTACCGCCGTTCAGATCAGCCAACACCCGCGTGCGCAGGCGGATGCGCTGAAACGCGGCCTGATTTTCAGCCAGGGTCAGCTCATCCGCTGCACCACCGGCCATATAGGCCCAGGCCTGAGGGCTCATGCGCTCGCGGGCCAAAGGTTCATAGTCCGCCACGGCAGCAATACTGGATGGAATCCGCGTCAGTTTCGGCAGCGGCATGTCCGTCATGTGTTGGCCCAGTGACGCAACAGGTTGTGATAAACGCCCGTCAGCCGGACCAGCTCGGCACTGCCCGGCACCTCCTGAGTCAGCGCCTGAATCGCCTTGTCCAGCTCCAGCAACATGCCGCGCTGATTGTCCTCACGCACCAGGCTCTGAATCCAGAAGAACGCGGCATAACGTGTGCCGCGAGTCACCGGCTCGACCCGGTGCAAGCTGCTGCCGGGATACAGCACCAGATGCCCGGCCGGCAACTTGACGCGATGACTGCCGTAACTGTCCTCGACCACCAACTCGCCGCCGTCGTATTCCTCCGGATCACTGAAAAACAGCGTGGCGGACAGGTCACTGCGCACACGCTGCGAGGATCCAGCCACGCTGAAAATTGAGTTATCGATATGGTTGCCGTAGGTGCCCCCACCGTTGTAGCGGTTGAAGCGCGGCGGCAGCACCTTCAGTGGCAAAGCGGCAGAAACGAACTGCGGATGATTACCCAGGCGCTGCACGATGAAATCGCCGATCTGCACCGCCAGCGGGTCATCCAGGGCCAACTGCTGGTTGGCCTTAGCCATCAGGGCCTGATGCCCCGCTGTAAGCCGGCCATCTTGCCAACTGGCCTGCTCAAACGCCTGACGGCACTCCCCCACCTGCTCGGGCGTCAGCACATCGGCAATGCTCAGCATCATGATTCAAATCCCCTTACCGGCTGCTAGCCGCTCAATTGCAAATGATTCTAAATAACTGAGCAGAACTATGACAGCACCGTGCGCCAAACCCATTGATCCAGGCCAGAAGAGTGATTACAAAACCCAGCGCGCAGAAACAAAAAAAGCGCTCGTTTGCGCGAGCGCCTTGTTTGGCCAACACTACCGCGCAGGTTTACAGGTAGTAAGACTTCAGCGGCGGGAAGCCATTGAACTCCACAGCGCTGTAGCTGGTGGTATAGGCACCGGTGGAGAGCCAGTACAGGCGGTCGCCAATCGACAGGTTTAGCGGCAGGCCGTACTTGTAGTTCTCGTACATGATGTCGGCGCTGTCGCAGGTCGGCCCTGCAATCACCACCTCTTCCATCTCGCCTTTCTTCTCGGTGTAGATCGGGAATTTGATCGCCTCACCCATGGTCTCGATCAGGCCGCTGAACATGCCCACATCGACATACACCCAGCGCTCCACAGCGGTACGCGATTTACGCGCCACCAGCACCACTTCACTGACCAGCACGCCTGCGTTGGCAATCAACGAACGGCCCGGTTCAAGAATGATTTCTGGCAGGTCATCGCCGAAGTCTTCCTTGAGGAAGCGGATGATCTCTTCAGCGTAGGTTTCCAGGCTGTTGGTACGGGTGATGTAGTTGGCGGGGAAACCGCCACCCATGTTGATCAGCTTGAGTTCGATGCCGTCTTCTTCTTTCAGACGCTCGAAAATCACCTTAACCTTGGCAATCGCCGCGTCCCATACGGAGATATCGCGCTGTTGCGAGCCCACATGGAACGACAGACCGTAGGGCACCAGGCCCAGGTCACGCGCGAGGATCAGCAGATCCATGGCCATGTCGGTCTGACAGCCGAATTTACGCGACAAAGGCCAGTCAGCGGTGGTCGAGCCCTCGGTGAGAATACGCACATAAACTTTCGAGCCAGGCGCGGCCTTGGCGATGTTGCGCAGGTCGGCTTCCGAGTCAGTGGCATACAGACGCACGCCCTTCTCATAGAAGTAGCGGATGTCCTTGGATTTTTTGATGGTGTTGCCGTAGCTGATGCGCTCCGGGCCGACACCACGCCCCATGACCTTGTCCAGCTCATAGATCGAGGCGATGTCGAAGTTGGAGCCTTTGCTCTTGAGCAGGTCGATGATCTCGACGGCAGGGTTAGCCTTAACGGCGTAATACACCTTGGCAAACTCGAAACCGGCGCGCAGGTCGTCGTATGCCTGGCTGATGATCGACGTATCAATCACCACGAACGGGGTTTCTTGGGTATCGGCAAACGCCTTCATCTTCTGAAAAGTAGCGGGTGCGTAATAATCTTCGACCTTGATCGGCATACTTGAACTCCAATGGCAAAACCAGAAACACATAAATTCGGGCAGCGAAACCTGCAACAGGTTCAACTGCACAACGGGGGTGCCTGCAACTATAGTTGCCGACAAGAACGCCTGATCAGTTTCCCCACTTTGGTTCGCCTACTTCCCAAGGCATGTCGCCGAGTACCCTGTGGGTCTCTCGTCGTCAGTACTTGAGCCGGATGGATCGTTGCCAGCATGGACGTTCGGGCGCGAACTTTAGGACCAAGAAAGCACAATATCAATGAAAAATTTCCATCCGTTGACAGGCTGTTTTCAGCGGCTGAGGTAAGCGTTTTCGATACCCCACAAAACGTCCGAAATGCTGCACAACGCGAGGCCGGAGATACTCAACAGAAAAGGACGCGGATCACAGCCACAACCACGCGATTAGTCGTTATGGGCGACTTTCCGTATGCTCCCTAAACGCCACGCCTGCCCAGGAAAAACACTCCGCATGCTCGACCTCGCCGCTGCTTTTATCGCGTTTACCTCCCTACTCACCTACGCCAACTACCGTTTTATCCGCCTCCCGCCGACCATTGGCATTATGGCCACGGCATTATTGTTCTCGGCGGTGGCGCTGGTTTTGTCTGAACTGGGCTATCCGGTGCTGGAGCACGAGTCGCAAGAGCTGATCCGCCGTATCGACTTTTCTGAAGTATTGATGACCTGGTTTCTACCGGCACTGCTGTTTGCCGGGGCATTGCATGTCAACTTGAACGACCTGCGCAGCTACCGCTGGCCGATTGGGCTGTTGGCAACGTTCGGCGTGCTGATCTCCACCAGCCTGATCGCCACACTCAGTTACTACGTCTTCGCCCTGCTCGGCTGGCCAGTAAGCTTCCTCTACTGCCTGCTGTTCGGCGCGCTGATTTCACCAACCGATCCCATCGCCGTACTCGGCATTCTCAAATCCGCCGGCGCACCCAAACCGCTGGAAACCACCATTGTCGGCGAATCGCTGTTCAACGACGGTACAGCGGTGGTGGTATTCGCCATCTTGCTGGGGATTTTGCAGCTCGGCGCGACGCCCAGTGTCGGCGCGATTGGCTGGATGTTCGTCCACGAGGCCATTGGCGGCGTGCTGTTCGGCGCAGTGCTGGGTGCCGTGGTATTTGCCATGTTGCGCAGCATCGACCAGTACCAAATTGAGGTCATGTTGACCCTGGCACTGGTGCTCGGTGGTTCCGCGCTGGCCACCCACCTGCATGTTTCCGGACCTATCGCCATGGTGGTAGCGGGTTTGATCATCGGTAATCACGGGCGTAGCCACGCCATGTCCGACGAAACCCGGCGCTATATAGACAAGTTCTGGGAGCTGATCGACGAGATGCTCAACGCGTTGCTGTTCGCCCTGATTGGCCTGGAGCTGGTGCTACTGCCGTTGTCCTGGCTGCATGTGGCTGCCGCGTTCGCCCTCGGCAGCGCTGTCTTAGTGGCGCGCTGGCTCACGGTCGCGCCGGCCATCGCCCTGCTTCGGCAAACGGGGCGCAGCGTGCCGCGTGGCACCATCCGCATCCTCACCTGGGGCGGCCTGCGCGGCGGTATCTCGGTAGCACTGGCACTATCGCTGCCGAACGGCCCTGAGCGCGATTTGCTGCTCGGCATCACCTATATCGTGGTGCTGGTGTCGATCCTGCTGCAGGGGCTGTCCATCGGCTGGCTAATCCGCAGGGTGTATCCAGGCAAGGCCTAAACAGGCACTCACTGAGCCCGTCCAACACAGCGTTGGCCGGGTTCAATACACATCGCGGCGATAGCGGCCATCCTCAACCAGCCCCTGCACAGCCCCATCGCCAAGCAGCTCACGCAATACTGCATCAACGCCGCCGGCCATGCCCTGCAGGCTGCCGCAAACGTAAATAGCCGCGCCCTCAGCCAGCCAGGCGCGCAAACGCTCAGCCTGTTCGCGCAGCAGATCCTGCACGTAGCGCTTCTCGGCCTGGTCGCGGGAGAACACCAGATCCAAGTGCTGCAGATCGCCTGCGGCCAGCGCCGCTTGCAGCTCTGCCCCACAGAAGAAGTCCTGCGCGCGGTTGCGCTCGCCAAACAACAGCCAGTTGCGTTGCAGGCCGGCCAAACTGCGCGCGCGCAACAACGCACGCAAGCCGGCCAGGCCAGTGCCATTGCCGATCAGGATCAGCGGGCGGTCGTCATCCGGTAAATGGAAGCCGCTGTTGCGCCGCACCCGCGCCAGCACTTGACCGCCTTGCGGCAGATGTTCAGTCAGCCAACCGGAACCGAGGCCCAGACAGCCATCGGCTTGCACGGCCTGACGCACAATCAGTTGCAGCTCACCATCCGCCGCGACTGAGGCGATGGAGTACTCGCGTGTGCCCAGCGGCACCAGCGCATCAAGCAGCGCCTGTGCATGCAGACCGACCAGGTGCGCGAAACTTTCCGGCAACTGCCGGGCGGCAAGCGCGTCGACCAGGCTCATGGCCTGCCCATCCAGGGTCACCGCCTCGTCACCCGCCAGCCCGGAGTGCTGCAACCATGCCAATACCCGCTGCGGCGCATGGCGCGGGCGCGTTTCGAGAATGTCACCCGCGAGCCAAGTGCTCTGTGCAGGCGGCATAAGCCCAATGAAAAATACCGGCGCGCCCTGACTGCCAGGATTGAGCAAACGCCGTTGGGCCAGTTTCCAACCCTGCCAAGGGGCCGACTCGAGCTGAATAGGCGCAGCCCCGGTCAATTCGCTCAGGTGTTGCTGCCAGCGCTGCAGCGCTGGCAGATCCTCGCCATCAACCTCAATGCTGTCGAACAGTTGCTGCGCGCCCTGGCGCCCCAGCCAATCGTTGACCCGCCGGGCAAAGCCGCAGAAGTGCGGGTACTGCCGATCACCCAGGGCCAACAAGGCGTAGCTCAGATGAGGCAATTGCGCGGCAGCGTTTAGCACCTTGCGCTCGAAACCCTGCGCCGCATCCGGGGCTTCGCCGTCACCGAAGGTACTGACCACGAACAGCGCCTTATGCGTCTGGCGCAGGCTGTCCGTATCCAGGCGCGACAGCGGCTCGACACGCACCGCAATGCCGGCGGCCTGCAACTGCCCGGCGCTCTGCCAGGCCAATTGCTCGGCAAAACCGCTCTGGCTGGCGAACCCCACCAGCCAACCGTCTGCTTGGCTGTTACTACTCATTGCCCCACGCGCGGCCTTAACCGCACGCTTCTTGCGGCGACGGTCCAGGTACAACAGCCAGCCGGTGATAAAGAACAGCGGCATGGCTGCCGTGCTCAACATCATCAGAACCCGCCCCGGCAAGCCGAAATACTCACCCACGTGCAGTGCATAAACACTGGCGAGCAACTGCGCCTTAAAGCTCTTCTCGGCGTAGCGTTCATGGTGGCTGACTGCGCCAGTCTTCGGGTCGATCTGCATTTGGTTGAAGGCGCGATCATGCTCGGCATCATCGAGGATGTAGAAGACGGTCGCCGGCTGCCCGGCCACGGGCGGCAGGCGCAGATTCCAGCCGATCAGTTGCGGCCCTGCTGCCTGCTGAATACCTTGCCAGACAGCCGTGTAGTCCACTTCCGGCGCCGGGCCGCTGGGCGCACCACGGCGACCGCGCCCTTCGCCGCGTTGCTCAGCCGGCGTGTCAGAAAGCAAGCGCGTCAGCCCCTCGCGGTACCAGTCATAGGACCAATACAAGCCAGTCAGCCCCGCACAGAGGTAAAACAGCAGCACCCACGTACCAGCCACAGCATGCAAATCCCAGTTGAAGCTACGGCCTTTCTTCGCCCAATCCAGCGTCAACCAGGCGCGCCAGTTACCGGCCTGACGCGGCCAGCGCAGGTAAAGCCCAGACAAACAGAAGAAAATTAGCGCCAGGGTACTGGCCGCAGTGATTTGCTTACCCACCTCGCCCATGGCGAGAAAGCGATGCAGGGTTAGCATCAGTTGGAAGAAACCCTGCCCTATCGGCTCAGCAAGCACCTCACCGGTATAGGGATTGAAGGCTATCCGCGGACCTCGCCGCTCTCCTGGGGCGGGGGTAAGAAAAGCCGTACCAGGGCCATCATGGCGGCCATCGACCCAAAGCCCACTGACTCGATCGGCCGTCGCTGCCTCGATTTTTGCCACTAACTCGGCGGGCTCCAGATGGCCCTGTTCACGCGGCTGAATCTGCCAATGCTCGGCATTGAGCGCGCGGGTAATCTCGCCTTCAAAACTGTAAAGGGCACCGCTGATACCCATGACGGCCAGCACCAGGCCAGCGCTGATACCGAAGAACCAGTGCAACTGGAACATGATTTTCTTAAACACGACAGCGCTACCCTACGGACCCATTGCAACGGGCGGCAACTCTACATGAGAAGCGTTTACATAACGATTAATTTACGTAGATCGGGCTTTTTCACGCGCTTACCGGCCACTTTGCCCAATAGCTGGCCACGACATTCGGCCTAACCACGGGATTACCGTTATAATCGCGCGCTTTTCCGGGCCATCCGCGCCCCGCAACCGTATTTAGTCAGGCACGCACCCATGACCACTCAGGCCACCGAAGTCGCGAAACGTCGTACGTTCGCGATCATTTCCCACCCCGACGCCGGTAAAACCACGATTACCGAGAAGCTGCTGCTGATGGGTAAAGCGATTTCGGTCGCGGGTACGGTGAAGTCGCGTAAGTCCGACCGCCATGCCACATCCGACTGGATGGAAATGGAAAAGCAACGCGGCATCTCCATCACCACCTCGGTGATGCAGTTCCCCTACCGCGATCACATGATCAACCTGCTCGACACTCCCGGCCACGAAGACTTCTCGGAAGACACCTACCGCACCCTGACTGCGGTGGACTCGGCCTTGATGGTGCTCGACGGCGGTAAGGGTGTTGAGCCGCGCACCATCGCCCTGATGGACGTGTGCCGCCTGCGCGACACGCCGATTGTCAGCTTCGTCAACAAGCTCGACCGCGACATCCGCGACCCGATTGAGCTGCTCGACGAGATCGAAGCCGTCCTCAAGATCAAAGCAGCGCCGATCACCTGGCCGATTGGCTGCTACCGCGACTTCAAAGGCGTGTATCACCTCAAAGACGACTACATCATCGTCTACACCGCTGGCCACGGCCACGAGCGCACCGATGTGAAAATCATCGAAAAACTCGACTCCGACGAAGCCCGCGCGCACTTGGGAGACGAATACGAGCGCTTTATCGAGCAGCTGGAGCTGGTCCAGGGTGCCTGCCATGAGTTCGATCAGGACGAATTCATGAATGGCCAGTTGACCCCAGTGTTCTTTGGTACCGCGCTGGGCAACTTCGGCGTCGATCATGTGCTCGACGCCGTGGTCAACTGGGCACCCAAACCGCTGGCCCGCGTCGCCAATGAGCGCACCGTAGAACCGGTGGAAGAGAAGTTCAGCGGTTTTATTTTCAAGATCCAAGCGAACATGGACCCCAAGCACCGCGACCGCATTGCTTTTATGCGCATCTGCTCGGGCAAATACAGCCAGGGCATGAAGATGCGCCATGTGCGCACCGGCAAAGACGTACGCATCGGCGACGCCCTGACCTTCTTCTCCAGTGAGCGCGAAATGCTGGTCGAGGCCTATGCCGGCGACATTATCGGCCTGCACAACCACGGCACCATTCAAATCGGCGACACCTTCACGGAAGGCGAAGCGCTGGGCTTTACCGGCATCCCGCACTTCGCCCCAGAACTGTTCCGCCGCGTGCGTTTGAAAGACCCGCTGAAATCCAAGCAACTGCGTCAAGGCTTGCAACAGTTGGCCGAAGAAGGTGCAACCCAAGTGTTCTTCCCCGAGCGCAGCAACGACATCATCCTCGGCGCCGTCGGTGTGCTGCAGTTCGATGTGGTCGCTAGCCGCCTGAAGGAGGAATACAAGGTCGAGTGCGCCTACGAGCCAATTACCGTGTGGTCGGCGCGCTGGATCGACTGCAGCGACAAGAAGAAGCTGGAAGAATTCTCCAACAAGGCCGTGGAAAACCTGGCGCTGGATGGCGGCGGCCACCTCACCTACCTGGCCCCGACCCGGGTCAACCTGGCGTTGATGGAAGAGCGCTGGCCCGACGTGAAATTCCGCGCCACCCGCGAGCACCACTAAAGCGCACCAGCGGCGAGATCGACTCTCGCCGCTGGGCTGCTTTCAAGCCCCCTCCAGCATTATTCGACTAAGCCGCCACCGGCTTGGCCAGCACGATAATCGCCAGCGCCACCACCACCCCCGCAGCAAACCCCGCCGCGTGCCAACGCTGGCCACGTCGCCATGCTGCCAATGCTGCCTGCAACGCTTGCAAGCCGTAGTAGATGACAAACATCTTCGAGGCATAGGTGATGATCTCGTAGATGTTCGCCGTCCAGGTGATCGCAATCGCCACCAACGCGGTAATCAAATTACCAACGCGCACCGGCAAACGCCGTTTCGATGATTCCGCCAGCAGCCCGCCAGCACCATTCATATCGGCGACCGCAGCGGATAACTGCGACGCCAGCGCGGTGAGAATCAGCAGCGGCGCAACCAGCAGCCCCAGCGGCCGCAGCAAGTCGATGATCGCCGTCTCACCGCCCTCGGGTGGCAACTGCCCGTTGAACAAGCTGGTAATCAACAACAAGAACGCCAGATAGATGGCGCAGGCGATCCACTGCGCCCAACGCATGCTGCGAATACGGGTGGTGGCGTCGTATTGGCTGCCGAGATAGCGCGAGGTTTCAAAGCCCTGCACCAGAATCACCAGCCCCAGTAGCACTTCAAGCTGCTGCATGCCTTGCAGATGCGCTTGCCCCGCCCAGTTGAGCGAGCCGTCCAGCAGCGCCGACAGATTGACCTGCGCCAGCATCACCACCAGTCCACCAATCAGCGCCAGCTTCAAGGCCACCACCATCACCTCTAGCCGCTCCAACCCGGCCAAGCCGCGCAATGCACCGAGCAGCCCGATGCTGGCAATCACAATAGTCGCCAGCACCCGCGTCCATAAGGGATCAACCACATCACCCAGGCGCATGCCAAACGCAGCGAAGAGATTGAGGTAGTAGGCCACCGACACAAAGTAGGCCAGCGCCAACGCCAGCTCGGACAAGCGCTCCAGGCCGACCTGGTAGCGCGGCGGCTCGGCCAGCAAGCTCGGCTCAACGTAGCGGATGTTGTAGCGGATGGCCGCGCCAAACCAGTAGCTCAAACCACACAAGGCCAACATCGCCAGCCAGGCCAAAGGGCCAACGGCATGGGCGAGGATCGGCCCCGCCACCAGAAAGCCGGAGCCGATAATCGACGCCAGCGGCGTTACGGTTGCCCGCCATCCCGGCGCGGCCATCAGCCGTGGTTGAAAGAACACACAGGCCAGCAGCAACGCCGCGCCCAGCAGCACCATGTTATTGAGGCTAAACATTATCTACAGCAGCCTTCTCAATTACCGAGGGCGCATGCTGACTGCCCAAGGCCAAGCCAGGCAAGCGCTGTTTGTACGCGCAACACTCAGCCGCCGCTGCCGACGCGCAGCGCGTTACACTGAGCACCCCATCGCCCTGCGCCACAGGAACCTATGGAAACCCCACCAGCCGCGCTCACCCCAACCCAACGCCTGCGTCAGCGCCTGCGGCGCTTGCGTAGCTTTCGTCAGCGCACGGCCTTCTGGCTCGGTGCTTTGCTGGTTGGGCTTATCGCCCTGGCTTTCGCCTGGCTAGCAGACCGCGCCTTCGAACAGTTCGAGTGGCTGCTGGCACAGAGCGCCTTGTGGCCTTGGCTGATCACTCCGCTAGGCTTCGCCCTGCTCGCCTGGCTGACCCAAGGCTGGCTGAAAGAGGCCAAAGGCAGTGGCATTCCGCAGGTTATCGCCTGCCTGGAACAACCCTCGCGGCGCTTGCGCAGCCGCTTACTGGCAGTTCCCGTGGCCATCGCCAAGATGTTGCTAACCGTCGTCGCCCTGCTCTGCGGCGCCTCCGTCGGCCGCGAAGGCCCCACCGTGCACGTGGGGGCGGCGCTGATGTACAACTTCGGCCGGCGGCTTGGCCTGCAAGGTCGCCATGCTCTCTCCGGGCTGATTCTCGCCGGCGGTGCCGCCGGCATCGCGGCGGCGTTTAATACGCCACTGGCTGGCGTGGTGTTTGCCATCGAGGAGCTGAGCCAGCGCATGGAGCAAAGCTTCAATGGCCTGATCCTGACGGCGGTGCTGATCGGCGGCATGGTCACCCTTGGTCTAGTCGGTCGTTATAGCTACTTCGGTGACCTCAGTGCCGCGCTACCGCTGGACAGTGCCTGGCTGGCGGTGCTCGCCTGCGGAGTGCTCGGCGGCGTGCTCGGCGGTCTCTACTGCCGCCTGGTTTTACCGGCCAAACGCGGCCCGCTGGCCGTGCTTGGTGCCTGGCGGGCCCGCCGCCCGGTGCTGTTTGCCGGCGTCTGTGGTTTAGTCCTGGCGCTGCTCGGGTTGCTCTCCGGCCAGCATGTGTTCGGCACTGGCTACGCGGAAACCCGCGCCCTGCTCGAAGGCCACCCGCAAACTGACGCGCTGTTTGTCGTGTGGAAGTTTCTCGCCAACGTAGTCTCTTATCTGGCCGGCATCCCCGGCGGCCTGTTCTCGCCGTCACTGGCAGTGGGGGCCGGTATCGCGCCCTGGCTGGTCGGCTGGATCCCCGGGATTGATCTGCCGACCGCCGGTCTGCTGGGCATGGCCGCCTACCTGGCCGGAGTGACCCGCACACCACTGACCGCCACGGTCATCACCATCGAGCTGTCGCATAGCCAGGACATGGCCCTGCCGATCCTCGCGGCCAGCCTGCTGGCCAGCAGCATCTCAGCGCGCATCTCGCCAGTCGCCTTGTACCGGGCGTTTGCCGAGCAGCTTATGGACAGTATTGCGCCGCGCCGTGACCCTGCGAAATGAACCTGCGACGTAACGACTCCATGACATTGATCGACACCCACACCCACCTGGATTTCCCCGAGTTCGATGCCGACCGCACGGCGGTTCTCCAGCGCTGCCGCCAGTTGGGTGTGCAACGCTTGGTGCTACTCGGCGTGGAGCACGGCAACTGGCAACGCCTGTGGGACTTGGTGCAGGCAAACGAGGGGCTGTATGCCGCCTTTGGCCTGCACCCGGTGTTTCTCGAGCAGCACCGCCCCGAGCACCTCAGCGAATTACGCCAATGGCTGCAGCGCCTGGCAGGCCACAGCAAACTCTGCGCTGTGGGTGAGTTTGGCCTGGACTATTTTCTGCAGGAATTAGATCGCGAGCGCCAGCAACAGCTGTTCGAAGCGCAACTGCAACTGGCCATCGAGTTCGAGCTACCTGCCCTGCTCCACGTGCGCCGCGCCCATGCCGCCACCATTGCCACCCTCAAGCGCTTCAAACCAGCCCGTGGCGGCATCATCCACGCCTTTGCCGGCAGCGCCGAAGAAGCCCGCGAATACCTCAAACTGGGCTTCAAGCTCGGCCTTGGCGGCGCACCGACCTGGCCGCAAGCGCTGCGCCTGCGCCAAGTCGTTGCGCAATTGCCCTTGGAGGCCATCGTCCTAGAAACCGACTCGCCAGACATGGCACCGGCGATGTACCCCAACCAGCGCAACAGCCCGGAGCATCTACCGGCTATCTGCGCAGCGCTGGCCGAGCTGCGTGGCATCAGCCCCGAGCAACTGGCCAACGCCAGCAGCCGCAATGCCGCCGAGCTGTTTGCCTGGGGCTGACCTAGGGTCTGT
This sequence comes from Pseudomonas sp., assembly GCF_046581935.1. Classification (GTDB taxonomy): domain Bacteria; phylum Pseudomonadota; class Gammaproteobacteria; order Pseudomonadales; family Pseudomonadaceae; genus Aquipseudomonas. The sequence goes on along the minus strand of NZ_JAYGFK010000020.1, from coordinate 53,212 downwards.
TCCCGTTTCGTTCGCGGTCGCGATGAAACGGGAACAGACCCTAGCGACACCTAATCTGGCGTTGGCTTATGCAGCCGCCTCAACCACCAGCGGCTGGGTGTCCGCACGTTTCAGCAGCGCATAGCTCACCCCGGTCAGCAGGCTGCCGGCGACAATGGCCAGCAGGTACAACAGCGCATGGTTGATTGCATTGGGGATCAGCAGCACAAACAGACCGCCATGCGGGGCCATCAGCTTGCAGCCGAAGTACATCGACAGCGCACCGGTCAGCGCGCCGCCGGCAATGCTCGCCGGGATGACCCGCAGCGGGTCCTTGGCGGCAAAGGGAATCGCCCCTTCGGAGATAAAACACAGCCCCAGCACACCGGCGGCCTTGCCCGCCTCGCGCTCGCTTTGCGCGAATTTATGCCGCGCCAGCAAGGTGGCAATCGCCATACCGATAGGCGGCACCATGCCGCCAGCCATGGTCGCCGCCATGGGTGCGTAACTCTGGGACGCCAGCAAACCCACCGAGAAGGCATAGGCGGCCTTATTGACCGGCCCACCGAGGTCCACGCACATCATGCCGCCGAGCAACAGGCCGAGTAGCACCGCATTAGAGGTGCCCATGGTGTCGAGAAACACGGTTAGCCCGGCGAGCATCCCGGCCACCGGCTTGCCGACCACAAAGATCATCACCAGACCGGTAAACAGGCTGGCCAGCAGCGGGATAATCAGAATCGGTTTGAGCGCCTCGATACTGACCGGTAGCTTGACCCAACGAGCAAGCGCCTTGGCCGAATAACCGGCGAGAAAGCCCGCAACGATGCCACCCAGAAAACCCGCGCCCAAGGTGCTGGCCAGCAGCCCGCCAATCATCCCCGGAGCCAAACCAGGACGGTCGGCAATCGAATAGGCGATGTAACCGGCCAACAACGGCACCATCAGTTTGAATGCCGCGTCACCGCCAATCTGCATCAGCGCCGCCGCCAGCGAGCCTTCCTGCTTGAACGCCTCGATGCCAAAGACAAACGACAGGGCGATCAGCAAACCACCGGCCACCACCATCGGCAGCATGTAAGACACGCCCGTAAGCAGGTGCTTGTAGGGGCCGGCTTTCTCGCTTGAGCTTGCGCTCGCGCTAGTTTGTGTCGCCTCGCCGCTAAGCGGGCGAGCCTCACTAAAGGCCCGTTCCAGCGTCTGTTGCGGCTGTTTCAGGGCCACGCCGGTGCTGCAGCGATAGACCTTCTTGCCGGCGAAACGGGCGGTGTCCACCTCGATATCGGTAGCCAGCAATACCGCATCGGCGGCGGCGATGGTGGCGTCGTCCAGCAGGTTGCGCGCACCGACCGAACCACGGGTTTCCACCTGCAGCACAATGCCCATGCGCGCGGCGGCCTGCTGCAAAGCTTCAGCCGCCATAAAGGTGTGTGCCACGCCGGTTGGGCAGGCGGTAACGGCAACCAAGTGCCGCACGCTGCTGGCAACAGTTGCCTCTTCAACATAGGGCGCAGCGCGCTCAGCCGCCTCGCGCAAAAAGCGCTGTGGATCAGCCAAGGCTTCAGACGGCGTGGACTGCAGCAAACGCTTGCCGACAAAACGGCTCAGCGACAGCTCGCCGGTTTTCACCACCAGTACCAGGTCGGCGGCGGCGATGTCCGCCGCGCTCAAGGGTGAACCGATAGCCTGCGCGTCCTGCACTTCAACCTTGGCCTTCCAGCCCAAACGCTCAGCGGCGGCCTGCAGCAGCCGCGAGCACAACACGCTGGTGACCTGGCCATTGGGGCAGGCGGTAACGATCAGCAGATTCATGGTCAATGCCTCTTATTCTTGCAAGGGCTGTAGCAGCACGGCTGCTTCTAAGCGGGCTAATTGTTCGCGGTCGTGGATGCCAAAGCCGATCTGGGTAACCGCTTGTGCGGCCACCGCTGTCGCCAAGCGCAAGGTGCGCTCAGCCGGCCAGCCTTGCAGCAGGCCGTGCAAGCTGGCGGCCAGTAGCGAATCGCCAGCGCCTACCGTGCTGGCGACCTCGACGCTGGGCGGTATGGCGCGCAAGGCAATACCCGGGCCATGCCAGTCGACCCCGGCGCTACCGCGCGACAGCAAGACATGCTCAATGCCTTGCCCGCGCAACGTACGCACGGCCGCCTTCAGATCGCTGCCGCAGACCTCACTGAGTTCTTCTTCATTGGGTTTGATCAACCAGGGAGCGACGGGCAACGCGGCCTGCAACGCCGCGCCACTGCTGTCGAGTGCCAACGGCACGCCACTGGCCTTGAGCCGACGCAGTAACTCGGCAAACCACTCGGGGCTGACCCCGCGCGGCAGGCTACCGGCCACCACAATCGCGTCGTGCCCAGCCAGCAACGGCGTCAGGGTGTCGAGCAAGCGCTGCAGATGCTCGGCCTCGACCTGCAAGCCAGGGCCGTTGAGGTCGGTAATCCGCCCATCGGCCTCGGCCAGTTTGATATTGCTGCGGGTCTCGCCCGGCACCCGGACGAAGGCATCGGCAAAACCCCGGGCCTGCATCAGGCTGTCAAACGGCTGCGCATTGTCGCTGCCGAGAAAACCGCTGACCGTCAGGCTATGGCCAAGGTCAGCCAGCACCTGGGCAACATTCAGGCCCTTGCCGGCAGCATGACGCGTCAGGCCCAGGCTGCGATTGACTGCACCGGGGATCAAGCTATCGAGGCTAACCGTGAGGTCCAGCGCCGGGTTCAGGGTCAGGGTCAGGATACGGGCCATTAGTGCATCCCCGCGATCAGCGCGCGCACGGCGGCGGCGCTATCGAGCGTCAGCGCCTGCTCAGCCAGCGTGCGTACGTCGCTCATCATCAGTTCACGCACGCGCGCCTTGACCAGGGCAATCGAGCGCGGTGACACGCTCAGTTCATCCACCCCCAGGCCAACCAACAGCGGCACGGCCAAACGATCACTGGCCAGCTCGCCACACACGCCCACCCATTTGCCATAGGCATGCGCGGCCTCGACCGTCATGCCGATCAGCCGCAGCACCGCCGGGTGCAAGCCGTCGGCCTGAGCCGAGAGGGTCGGATGGCCACGGTCGATGGCCAGGCAATACTGGGTAAGGTCGTTGGTGCCGACGCTGAAGAAGTCCACTTCACGCGCCAGCAACGGTGCCATCAGCGCGGCCGAGGGCACCTCGATCATGATCCCCAGTTGCAGGTCTGCCACTGGAATCTCCTCACGCAGGCGCTGCGCTATATCGCGCGCCACACGCCACTCTTCAACGGTGCTGACCATGGGGAACATGATCCGCAGCGCCCGGCCGTCGGCAGAGGCCAGCAAGGCGCGCAACTGGGTTTCCAGGATTTCCGGGCGCTGCAAGCTGAGGCGAATGCCGCGCACCCCAAGGAAGGGGTTTTCCTCGCTCGGCATCGGCCAGTAAGGCAAAGGTTTGTCGCCGCCGACGTCGAGGGTACGCACCACCAGCGGCCGCCCGTCGAGGGCATCCAGCACACGCCGGTACTCACGCTCCTGCGCAGCCTGACTCGGTGCTTGGGCGTGCTCCATAAACACCAGTTCAGTGCGCAGCAGGCCAACTGCCTCGGCCCCCAGTTCTACGGCCTCGGCGGTTTCACCACTGGCACCGATATTCGCCGCCACCTCAATCTGCACGCCATCACGGGTGATGGCCGGCTGCAGACGTTCGGCATGCGCTTGCTGCTGGCGCAGTTGCGCGGATTCGCGCTCACGCAGGGCCTGCTGCTGGGTGGCCTGATCCGGTGCTATGCGCAGTAGCCCGCTGTCGCCATCGAGCAGCAGCACGGTGTTCTGCGCCAGCGCCAGCACCGCCTCGCCAGCACCGACTACGGCGGGAATGCCCAAGGCGCGGGCAATGATGGCGCTGTGCGCAGTGGCCCCGCCGCGTGCGGTGAGGATGCCGGCCACGCGCTGACGATCCAGACCGGCAACATCTGACGGCGCGACTTCATCCATCACCAAGATGTAAGGTTCACGCGGCTCTTCGGGCAGGCTAATGCCGCACAACTGCGCCAGCACGCGCCGGCCGATGTCGCGTAGATCCGCTGCGCGCTCGGCCAGCAGTGCGTCGTGCAAGGCCTCCTGACGCTGCGCCGCTGCTTCGATTTCGCCATGCCAGGCCGCCTCGGCGCTGGCTCCAGCGAGTAGTCGAGCCTCTATATCCTCGACCAGCGCGGGGTCATCGAGCATCGCCAAGTGAGCGCTGAAAATCTCCCGAATACTGGCCACGCCAGCCCCGTCGACTAGGCGCTGAATCTGCGCGGAAACCAGCGCACGCGCCGCCTCCAAACGCTGGAGCTCGGCGTCAACACCCTGGCCTTGCTCGGCATATGCAAAACGCGGAAACACCCGCACCAGTGCTGGCCCAATAGCGATGCCAGGCGAAGCCGCCACGGCCATCAGCTGACTACCGGCGGGCGGGGCCTGTTGCACACGCGTTGCCGCAGGCAGTAAGTCATCGGCCTGGTCGGCCAACAGCGGCTCAACAGCCTCGCCCAAACCGCTTTCCAGCGCTGCCTGCAAGGCGGGCAAGGCATCGGCGGCGATACTCGGCTCGGCGCTGAAGTGCAGCATCTGCCCGCGCCGCGCACCCAGCGACAGTAGACGGCTGAGGCTTTTTACCGACACCCCAGCGCCTTCATCGCCGATCAGCCGTACACGCAATTCACCGTTAAAGCGCTGCGCCAGCTCGCTGAGCACCTTGGCCGGGCGTGCATGCAAACCATGGGCGTTGAGCAGCGGCAGGCTCAGGCTCGGCCAATCCGGTGCCACCTCGCCCCCCAACGCCTCGATTACCCGGCGGCTGTCATTGGCCTCGCTAAACTCGGCAGCACGGCCGCCAATCAACACGTCACATAAACGTTCCAACGCCTGACGATGCGCCTCGCCCTGGCTGGCCAGGCAAAACAGCCCTTTCAGCGCTTCGCCGCGAAAATGCAGAGGCTGCGCCGGGGTAACGAACGCCAAGCCGGGGCGCTGCACACTCTGTTCGCTATGCAACCACCACAAGCCATCGCCCAAGGGCAGCGGCTCGCTGCGGGCTAAACCAAGGGCAAAACCGCTGCTGGCGCAACCGGCTTGGCGCAGCAGCCGAGCGCCCTGCCACAGCAGTTCGTCGAAATCTTCAACCTGCAGACCCAACCCGACCAGTTGGCCGTCCAGCGCCAGCGCCTGTGGCGCACCTTGCAACAGCTCGACGATGTGCTCTGGCTCGCGCGCCTGACGCAGCGCCTGGCTCAGGTCGCCCTCACCCAGAGCGCGGGTGAGCAATTGCAGCAGATAGAGGTGCTCATCGGACTGCGCAGCGATGGCGATAGCCAGGTAAACCTGCTGACCATCGCCCCAATCCACCCCCTCGGGAAACTGAATCAAGCGCACCCCGGTGCGCAGCACCTGATCACGGGTTTGCGGGGTGCCATGGGGAATCGCCACGCCCTGTCCGAGAAAGGTCGAACCCTGCGCTTCGCGCGCCTGCAAGCCTTGCAAATAATCTGCGCTGGCCAGCCCACCCTCGACCAACGCCTCGCTCAGTATGGCCAGTGCCTGCGCCTTATCCGCCGCGTGGCGGCCCATCTGGATCTGGCTGGCATCGAGTTCGAGCATGGGGTATTCCTCTGGCTATCCGGTTTGGCAAGGCGCCATGACTGGCTTGAAACCTGCTTGATGATCAAACCTGCTGAAACGATTCATCAAGCAGTGGCACCTTAGCTGATAATGGGTAATCCTTGAAGCCCGACACTGATAACAGCACAGTGGCCGCCGCACGTAATCGGCACCCAGCGCTGCCACGCTTGCCAGCCCGGAGACCCCTTTGTGAAAGAGTGCTACGCCCGTGAAACTCAGTGACATAGCCAGGCTGGCGCAGGTCTCAGTGACTACCGCTAGCTACGTGATCAATGGTCAGGCCGCGCAGCGACGGATCAGTTCCGCAACCGTAGAACGTGTGCAGGCGGTGGTCGAGCAATATGGCTATCGCCCCGACCAACAGGCTGCCGGGTTGCGCCGTGGGCATAGCCGCTGCTTGGGCTTTATCCTGCCGGATCTGGAAAACCCCAGCTACGCGCGTCTGGCCAAGCTGCTAGAGCAAAAGGCCCGCGCCGCCGGCTATCAGTTGCTGATTGCCAGCTCCGACGACAACCCGGACAGCGAACGGCAGTTGATCAGCCTGTTTCGCTCACGCCGCTGCGCCGCGCTGATCGTTGCCAGTTGCCTGCCACAGGACGACCCGCTCTACCCCAAGCTGGTCAGCGACGGCTTGCCGGTCATTGCCGTGGACCGCGCCCTTAGCGCGCGGCACATTCGCTCGGTGGTCAGTGATGACCAACAGGCGGGCCAGCAGCTGACCCACAGCCTGCTCACGGGCAAACCCCGGCATATCGCCCTGCTCGGCGCGCGCCCGGAACTGGTGATCAGCCAGGCACGTGAGCGCGGCTTCCACCAGGCCCTGGCGGATTTCGACGGGCGTGTCAGCGTCTATCACGGCGAGCAATTCAGCCGCGCCAGCGGCTATCAGCAGATGCACAATCTGCTGGCCGCAGACGGCCCGCCCGACGCGCTGATCACCACCGCTTATGTCTTGCTGGAAGGTGTATTGGACGTAATCCGCGAGCAACCCGATGCCGCCTGGTCGGCGCTGCGCCTGGCCACCTTCGGCGACACCCAGTTGCTCGACTTTCTGCCGATGCGGGTTAACACCACCAGCCAGCAACACGAGCGGATCGCCGAACGGGTGATGACTTGGGCACTGCAAGTAGTCGAGCAGGCCGACTATCAGCCAGGCATCGAGGCCATCAGCCGCTGCTTCAAGGCGCGCCGGTAGCCCTGTGTGCGTGGCTGGCGGGAAAGCGGCCTGAATGCGCGCCGTGCTTGATCAATAAACAACCAGCCCCATGAAAGCCACGGCGTACCTGGCCAAACGCCAGGGCCGCACAACTTATCCACAGTTTTCTGCACCGTTATTGTGGGCTAACTAATTGAATTGAAATGCAATTTATCCGGTCACCGAAGGACGTTAGTGGCTGATCATCCACGGCCGCGCACTGGGCTTGGTTTTCAGCGCATGCGGGTTGGCCTTGGTCGGGGCTAACGGTTTGTTGGGTGTGCAGCAACCACAACCTTTCGGGTGCTTGCGGCTTTGTGCGTATTCCTCGACCGTTTGCGGCGCGTTGGCGCTGCGCTCGTTAGTCGCAATGGCCGTGCGCTGGCTGCCGGAGATGATCGACAGGCTCGGCGCACTGAGAATCACCCGTACGCTGTCGCCGCCACACCAAGGGCAGCCGCAGGGTTGGTCACGCTCGGCCATGGGCCGCAGCTGGGTAAAGTCGCCACAGGTGGCGCAGTCGTATTCGTAAATCGGCATGGCAGGCTCCTTATCATTCAAGGCACAGCAACCCCTCTCCCGCAGAGGAGAGAGGGGTAAGTCGGCTTACTTATCCGGGGCGATAGGCAAGTCGATACTGCCGTCGAGGAACTTGGTCGGCCCGTTGGCGTTGGGGTTGATATCGAAGTCGAAGATTTCCGTCGGCAGCCACAGGGTGGCGCAGGCGTTGGGCACGTCGACAATACCGCTGATATGCCCCTGTACGGGTGCCGAGCCGAGCAACGCATAGCCCTGGGCCGGCGAGTAGCCGAATTTGGTCAGGTAGTTGATGGCATTCAGGCAGGCCTGCTTGTAAGCAATGTTGACGTCGAGGTAATGCTGCTTGCCGGCCTCGTCCACCGAGATACCTTCGAAAATCAGGTAGTTCTTGTAGTTCGGAGTGATCGGGCTTGGCTTAAACACCGGATTCTTGATGCCGTACTTGGCCATGCCACCTTTGATCAGCTCGACCTTCATGTGCACCCAGCCGGCCATTTCGATGGCACCGCAGAAGGTGATTTCGCCATCGCCCTGGCTGAAGTGCAGGTCGCCTACCGAGAGGCCAGCGCCGTCAACGTAGACCGGGAAGAAGATCTTCGAGCCGCGCGACAAATCCTTGATGTCGCAGTTACCACCATGCTCACGCGGCGGCACGGTGCGTGCGCCGGTCAGCGCAGCCAGGTCGCGGGCTTCGCCCTTCATCTTGCCCATGTGCGCGGTCGGTGCCATCGGCGGGTTGGCCAAGGCCGGGACGCGGTGCGGGTCGGTGTCGATCAGCTCCTGCTCGCGCTTGTTCCACTCGGCCAGCATCTTGTGATCCGGCAGGCAGCCGATCAGGCCGGGGTGGATCAAACCGGCGAAGTTCACCCCCGGAATGTGCCGGCTGCTGGTGAACATACCCTTGAAATCCCAGATGGCCTTCTGCGCCATTGGGAAGTAATCGGTGAGAAACCCGCCGCCGTTCTGCCGCGAGAAAAAGCCGTTAAAGCCCCACTGCGAGTCTGGCATCGCGCCGATGTCTAGCAGGTCGACCACCAGCAGGTCACCGGGCTGAGCGCCATGTACACCAACTGGCCCGGACAGGTAGTGCACGGTGGACAGGTCCACATCGCGCACGTCGCTGGCGTCGTCGTTGTTCTTGATCGCACCGGCGGTCCAGTCGTAGGTTTCGAGGATGAAGTCGTCACCTGGCTTGACCCAACAGGCCATCGGAATGTCCGGGTGCCAGCGGTTGTGGATCTGCTCGTTTGCGGTGGCAGGTTGATTAAGGTCGACCTTGATCAGCGTTTCGGTCATGACAAAGCTCCTGGGCCATTGAGGGAGGCATGGCGCTGTCGCGCCGGGGTACGTTGCTAGTTTTCAACGGCCAGGAAAAACCGCAAATACGTCGGATGACGTATGCCAAAACGCAGTAACCACGGGGCTTCTGAGCATTTTCGCCAGGCACAAAAAAGCGGCCGACGCATGGAGAACACGCCGACCGTAAAACGGTAAATCCAATCCGTAGCGCGGAGGTAATCCGGGGCAGATTCAACATCCACCCCCGGATTACATCCGGGCTACAGGGGCACGTCGTTACACCGACAGATAGCGGCTGATGGTTGCCTCGTCGACCTTGTCGCGGCTCTCCTCAACCACGAACTTGCCCTTCTCGATCACCAAAAAGCGGTCGGCGATTTCCATGGTGAAGGACAACACCTGCTCGGAGACCACGATGGTCAGATCACGTAGATTGCGGATCTCCTTCAGGGTGCGGGCGATGTCCTTGATGATCGACGGCTGAATGCCCTCGGTCGGTTCATCGAGCAGCAATACCTTGGGGTTGGTCGCCAGCGCACGGGCGATGGCCAACTGTTGTTGCTGGCCGCCAGACAGGTTGCCGCCCTTGCGCGAGCGCATCTCGTGCAGCACCGGAAACAGCGCATAAAGGTCATCCGGCACTTTGCCCTTGGCCGATGCCGGCAAGCCAGTCTGGATATTTTCCAGCACGGTCATGCTGGGGAAGATCATCCGCCCCTGTGGCACATAGGCGATGCCGCTTTCCACCCGTTCGTGGGTTTCCAGTTTGGAGATATCACGACCATCTACGCTGATCTGCCCACCCCACTGCGGCAATACGCCCATCAGGCTCTTGAACAGGGTGGTCTTGCCCATGCCGTTGCGGCCCATCACCGCGACGATCTCGCGCTTGGCCACATTCAGGTTGAGGTCATGGAGGATCTGGCTCTGGCCGTAGCCGGAAGCTAGGTTACTGATCTGAAACATAGAGACTCCTTGCTGAAGGTAGCCCGGATGCAATCCGGGAATCGGACTCGACGCCGGAGCCACTCCCGGATTGCATCCGGGCTACGGGGCTGAACGCCGTGACCCTGGGCTCAATGCCCCAGATACACCTCAATGACTTTCGGGTTGCTTTGCACTGCTTCCATGCTGCCCTCGGCCAAGACCTTGCCCTGATGCAACACGGTGACCTTGTGCGCAATGCTTTTTACGAACTCCATGTCGTGCTCGATAACCAGCACCGAGCGGCCCTTGCTGATGCGATTGAGCAGCTCGGCGGTCTGCGCGCGCTCGTTGACGCTCATGCCGGCCACGGGCTCGTCGAGCATCAGCAGCGCCGGGTCCTGCATCAGCAACATGCCGATCTCCAGCCATTGCTTCTGGCCGTGGGACAGCAGGTCGGCCTGCAGATAGAGGTTGTCGGTGAGCATGATCTCGGCGGCGATCTGCTCAACCCGCTCGATCACCTCCGCTGTGCGTTTAAAGAACAGTGCACCCCATACCTTGCGGCCCTTGGGGTAGGACATTTCCAGGTTCTCGAACACCGTGAGGTTTTCGTAGATCGAGGGGTTCTGAAACTTGCGCCCAACCCCGGCACGGACGATGTCGAACTCACGCATCTTGGTCAGCTCGCGGTTCTCGAACTGGATGCTGCCGGCGGTAGCCTTGGTCTTACCGCAGATCAGATCTAGCACCGTAGTCTTGCCGGCACCATTAGGGCCGATCACCACGCGCACTTCATTGCGATCGATATACAGGTTGAGGTCATCCACTGCCTTGAAACCATCGAACGACACCGTCAGGCCCTCGATGGCCAGCACCGGCTTGGGCATCTGAAATCCACTTGGCTGACTCATGGTGTGCTCTCCAGTTCACGGGGTTGGCTGCTGGTAGCAGGCGCTTCAGGCAGCGACGCGGGGGCGGCAAGTGGCGCAGGTTTGCGGCTGAGCTTGCCCAGCCACTTACGCCCGTGGCTTTCCCACAGGCCGGCGATGCCATTGGGGAAGTACATGACCACGGCGATAAACAGCCCGCCCATCAGGTACAGCCACAGCTCGGGGAAGGTTTCGGAAAAGTAGGTTTTGCCGAAGTTGACCAGCAGCGCGCCATACACCGCGCCGAGCAGCGACATGCGCCCACCGACGGCGGCGAAAATCACCATCTCAATCGACGGCACGATGCCGACGAAGCTCGGTGACATAAAGCCCACCTGCAAGGCGAACATCGCCCCGCCAATCGCCGAAAACGCCGCTGCCACGCAGAACACGAAGATCTTGAAACTGGCCACGTCGTAACCGGAGAAACGCACGCGCTCTTCCTTGTCGCGCATGGCCATCAGCAGCCGGCCCAACTTGGACGCGAGAATAAAGCGCCCCAGCAGGATGCAGCCGAACAACAGGAAGGCATTGATGAAGTAGAGGATCAGCTTCGAGCTGTCGTCGCGGATATCCCAACCCAGCAAGGTTTTCAGGTCAGTGATGCCGTTAACCCCGCCAGTCAGGCCCTGCTGGCCGATGATCAGCACGGTGAGAATCAGCGCAATCGCCTGAGTAACGATGGAGAAGTACACGTCACCGACGCGGCGCTTGAACATCGCCATGCCGATCACCAGCGCGAGAATCACCGGCACGCCAATCACCGCCAGCAAGGTGAAGCCGAAGCTGTGGAACGGCTGCCAGAGCAGCGGCAGTTCGGTGATCTGGTTCCAGTCCATAAAGTCCGGAATACCGGGGGTGGACTGGATTTTGGTGCTTTCCGGGTCGCTGGCTTCAAGCTTGAGAAACATCGCCATGCAGTAACCGCCAAGGCCGAAGAACATGCCCTGACCGAGACTGAGAATGCCGCCGTAGCCCCAACAGAGCACCAGGCCAACGGCGACGAAGGCGTAGGTCAGGTATTTGCCGACCATGTTCAGACGGAAGGCATCCAGCGCCAGCGGGAACACCACCAGGATCAAGGTGGCCAGCACCGCAAGGCCAATCGCGCCCTGCTTGCCGCCAAGGAATTTATCGAGTGTCGGGTTCATGGGTTATTGCCCTCGATGGCGGGTTGGTGTGCGATGAATTCGTGTCGATGGATCGCGGCTGTCGCGGCTACGGAGGATCGGCATAGGCCTCGTAGGAGGGGCTTCAGCCGCGAGCTGCTCTCTGTCATCCCCACAACTCCGGGATGGCTGATTGCCCGGCCGATCATTTGCGCACCTTGATCGAAAACAGCCCTTGCGGACGCAACATCAGAATCAGGATCACCGCAGACAGGGTGAACACCTTGGCCATCGAGCCGCTCATAAAGAACTCCATCAGCGACTGCGCCTGGGCAATGCTGAAGGCCGAGGCAATGGTGCCGAGCAGGCTCGATGCGCCGCCGAACACCACCACCAGAAAGGTGTCGACGATGTACAGCGAACCGGCAGTTGGCCCGGTTGAACCGATGGTGGTGAAGGCCGCGCCAGCAACACCGGCAACGCCACAACCAAGGGCGAAGGTCATGCGGTCGACCTTCTTGGTATTGATCCCTACAGCGCGGCTCATCACCCGGTTTTGCACAGTGGCACGCACCTGCAAGCCCCAACGCGAGCGGTAGAGCATGAGGAAGATCATGGCGGTCATCAGCACGGTCAGGCCCATCACGAACAGGCCGTTACGCGGGATATCAATGGCCTCAGTCGGGTTCCACGAACCCATCAACCACTCCGGCAAGGTAGCGCTGACTTCCCGCGCGCCGAAGATCGAACGGAAGGCCTGCTGCATCACCAGCGACAGTCCCCAGGTGGCCAGCAAGGTATCCAGCGGGCGCTGATAGAGCTTGCTGATCAGCGCCCACTCGACCAGCCAGCCAATCGCGCCGGCGATAAAAAACGACAGCACAATAGCGAGAAAAAAATAGTACGGGCCGAAAAACGGCGCGTATTGCTCGGTCAGAAGCGACACCACATAGGTGGTGTAAGCACCGATGGTGAGGAACTCACCGTGGGCCATGTTGATCACGCCCATCTGGCCGAAAATGATCGCCAGCCCCAGGGCCATCAGCAGCAGTACGCAGAAAACGGACAAGCCGTTGAAGCCCTGCATGGCCGCGATGGCACCAAATTCCGATAGCCATTCCATGATGATGGTCTCCTGCTGGAAGAAAGAATAAAGGTCAGGCCGGGCTGGCCGCAGACGTGCCTTGGTGGGTACGCCTGCGGCTGGCTCCGGCCTGAACCGCTGTTACTGGTAGCCTTTCGGGAATGGGTTTGGCTCGATCAGGTCGGACTCGTAGACCACCTTGAACTGGCCATCTTTCTGCACTTGGCCAATGCGGGTTTTGCTCCACAGGTGATGGTTCTCGTGGACCTTGACGTAGCCTTCTGGCGCGGTGGTCAGCTCAATGCCTGGCGAGGCAGCGGCTACTTTGTCGACGTCGAAGCTGCCGGCTTTCTCAACTGCGGCTTTCCACAGCCATGGGCCGAGGTAAGCGGCTTGAGTCACGTCACCGATAACCGAGTCTTTGCCGTACTTGGCCTTGAAGGCTTCAACAAAGGCTTTGTTGTTCGGGTTGTCGAGGCTCTGGAAGTACTTCATGGAGGCGTAGAAACCTTCCATGTTCTCGCCGCCAATGCCGAGCAATTCATCCTCGGTGACCGACAAGGTCAGCAGGGTTTGCTTGGCGCTGTTCACACCGGCTGCTTTCATCTGCTTGTAGAAGGCCACGTTGGAACCGCCAACCACGGCCGCGAAGACCACATCAGGCTTTTTCAGTTTGACCTTGTTGATCAAGGAGCCGAACTGGGTGTTGCCCAGCGGGTAGTACTCCTCGCCAACCACTTTGCCGCCGAGTACGTTTTCGATGTGCTTACGGGCGATCTTCATCGAGGTGCGCGGCCAGATGTAGTCCGAGCCGATCAGGTAGAAGGTCTTGGCGCCCTTCTCTTTGGCGATCCAGTCGAGGCCGGCAAGAATCTGCTGGGTGGCCTCCTGGCCGGTGTAGATCACGTTCTTCGACTGCTCCAACCCTTCATAGAAGGTCGGGTAGTAGAGCAGACCATTTTCCTTCTCGAACACCGGCAGCACGGCTTTGCGCGAGGCCGATGTCCAGCAACCAAATACCGCCGCGACCTTGTCACCGACCAGCAGCTTCTTGGCTTTTTCGGCGAAGGTTGGCCAGTCAGACGCGCCGTCTTCCTGAATCACCTTGATCTGCCGACCGAGGATGCCGCCACTGGCGTTGATCTGCTCAATGGCCAGGCGCTCGGCCTGAATCGAACCAGTTTCAGAAATAGCCATGGTGCCGGTGGCCGAGTGCAGTTGGCCGACCGTTACTTCCGTATCGGTAATGGCCAGGCCGGTGGTGTTGGCGTCATCAGCCAGGGCCATCTGGCTGAACACACTGGCCGCCAGCAGCGAGAGTGCCGCAGCACCCAACGCTAGCCGACGAGGGAGAAAGCGAGTCGGTGAATCCATGGTCATGCTCCTCTGGGTGGTTTTCCTCCCTGGCTCGCCTTGCGGGTACCAGTTCGGTTCGCCACCAGCATGCGTTTGCCACCGGCCTGCGCGGTATACGCAGGTTGACGTAACGGCATACGTCATCTGACGTACAGCCGCCCGCCCCAGGCTGGTGCAAGCTCACGCCCAACCTGCAGGCAGATAAAAGCTCGCGCGCGCAAGGAAGGCGTACTGCGGCCGCAGGGCATGGATGTTGCAGTTTCCAACGTCTGTATTAACCACGCCCAGGAGCAGCCTCCGTGCAACCCATCGGTACCCAGCGCATCGTCAAGATCCGCCGCGACTACAACAGCTGGGTCGCCGACGAAACCATGGAAGACTACGCGCTGCGGTTTACCCCCAAGTCGTTTCGCAAGTGGTCGGAAGCACGCATTGCCAACACCGCCCTGAGCGCCGTGTCGTTCCTGGCTCTGGAGGCCATCGGCGGTGCACTGGCGCTCAGTTATGGCTTCACCAATACGTTGTGGGCTGTGCTGGCCGTGGCCCTGGTGATCTTCCTCACCGGCCTGCCAATCAGCTATTACGCGGCGCGCTATGGCGTGGACATGGACCTGCTGACCCGTGGTGCGGGCTTCGGCTATATCGGCTCGACCATCACCTCGCTGATCTACGCCAGCTTCACCTTCCTGTTCTTCGCCCTCGAAGCAGCGATCATGGCCCTAGCCCTGGAGTTGTACTTCAACATCCCGCTGGCGTTGGCCTATGTGATCTGTTCGGTGATCGTCATCCCGCTGGTCGCCTACGGCATCACCCTGATCAATCGTTTGCAGATGTGGAGCCAGCCAGTGTGGCTGTTTCTACTGTTTCTGCCGTATGTGTTCGTCATCAGCAAAAACCCCGAAGCACTCAGCGACTGGACCAGCTTTGCTGGTCGCGAGGGTGAAGGTGGCGCGTTCAACCTGCTGTATTTCGGTGCGGCCTGCACCGTGGGTTTGGCCCTGGTCACGCAGATTGGCGAGCAGGTCGACTACCTGCGCTTCCTCCCAGAAAAAACCCGCCACAACCGCAAGCGCTGGTGGGCGGCGCTGCTGCTGGCCGGGCCGGGCTGGATTATCCCCGGCGCGCTGAAGATGCTCGCCGGGGCCTTTCTCGCCTTCCTCGCCCTGCAACACGAAATCCCCATGGACCGCGCCGCCGAGCCAACGCAGATGTACCTGGTGGCGTTCAACTACGTGTTCAGCTCACCCGAGTGGGCGCTGGCAGCCATGGTGCTGCTGGTGATTGTCAGCCAGATGAAGATCAACCTGACCAACGCCTACGCAGGCTCCCTGGCGTGGTCGAATTTTTTTGCCCGCGTCACCCACAGCCACCCAGGCCGCGTGGTCTGGTTGGTGTTCAACGTGGCCATCGCGCTGATGCTGATGGAGCTTGGGGTGTTTCAGGCCATCGAAGAAGTGCTCGGCCTGTACGCCAATATCGCCATCGCCTGGATCGGCGCAGTGGTCGCCGACCTGGTGATCAACAAGCCGCTGGGCCTGTCGCCCAAACACATTGAGTTCAAGCGCGCGCACCTATACGACATTAACCCGGTCGGCGTCGGCGCCATGCTGATCGCCTCCCTATTGTCGATCCTCGCCCACGGCGGTTTGTTCGGCCAACTGGCGCAGGCGGCCTCGCCGGTTGTGGCGCTGGGCTCGGCGCTGCTGTGCGCCCCACTGATTGCCTGGTTGACCGACGGCCGCTACTACATCGCACGCAGCAGCGACCCGCTATTGCTCTACCCACTCGGCGTCACCACCACCGTGCAATGTGGCCTGTGCAGCAATGCCTTCGAGAGCGAAGACATGGCTTTTTGCCCGGCCTACAGCACACCAATCTGCTCGCTGTGCTGCTCGCTCGACGCGCGCTGCGGCGACGCCTGCAAACCACGGGCGCGCTTGTCCGAGCAGCTCGATGAGTTTATCCGCTGGCTGTTCCCGCAGTCGTCGATTCCTCGTTTGCACAGCCGCCTGGCGCAGTACCTGGGATTACTGACGGTACTGGTGGCGCTGCTATTCAGCGCGCTGGCGTTGATCTACAGCCAGGTTTCCCACGGTCTGTTAGAACAATCGCCGGAGGCGCAGGAAACCCTTTACCTGGCCTTTCTTAAGGCCTTTCTGACCCTCTCGCTATTCGCTGCGATTCTCGCCTGGTGGGTGGTACTGACCCGCGAGAGTCGGCGCGTGGCCCAGGAGGAATCTGACCGCCAGACCCAGCTGCTGATGCAGGAGATCGAAGCCCACCGCAAAACCGATGAGGCCCTGCAGAAAGCCAAGGAAGCCAGCGAAGCGGCCAACGCGGCGAAGAGCCGCTACGTCACCGGTCTGTCCCATGAGCTGCGCACGCCGCTCAACAGCATCCTCGGTTATACGCAGATTCTGCAGCGCGACGCCGGCATGCCGAGCCAACACAAGGACGCCCTGGCGACCATTTTCCGCAGCGGCTCGCACCTGTTGTCGCTGATCGATGGCCTGCTCGACGTGGCCAAGATCGAGGCCGGCAAGCTCAACCTGGAACTGACGGAAATCCCTTTCCCGGAATTTATTCACCAGATCGAGCGCATGTTCGCCCCGCAAGCGGAAGAAAAAGGCCTGGCCTTTCGCTTGGAAACCAGCGGGCGCATGCCGGCGGTGGTACGCGGTGATGAGAAACGCGTACGGCAGATTCTGATCAACCTGCTGGGTAATGCCGTGCGCTTCACCGACCACGGCCAGGTGTGCCTGCGCGTCAGCTACCGGCGTGAAACCGCCAACTTCGAAATTATCGACAGCGGTATTGGCATCGCCCCGGAGCAGATCGAGCGGGTCTTTCAACCGTTCGAGCGGGGCGACCTGATGCGCCAGGACAACGGCGTTGGCTTAGGCCTGACCATCACCCGCATGCTCACCGCGCTGATGGGCGGCGAGCTGTCGGTGAAAAGTGAATTGGGCCAGGGCACCAGCTTCCAAGTGCGCCTGTTCCTCTCCGAGGTGCGCGTGCCGCAGGCGGTGGTGCATGTGGAGCACGACATAATCGGCTACCAAGGCCCGCGCCGGCTGATCCTGGTGGTAGACGACCATATCGAACACCGCCGCGTGCTGGCCGGCATGCTCGAACCACTGGGTTTCAGCATTGCCCAGGCCGCCAGCGGCCAGGAGGCGATTCGCCAGGCAGCCCTGCTATTCCCCGACCTGATACTGATGGACCTGTCGATGCCGCAAATGGACGGCTGGGAAACCAGCCGACTGATCCGCCGCAATGCCCAGAGCCAGGCACCGATCATCGTGATTTCCGCCAACGCCTTTGCCGATGACCGCGAGCGTAGCGTCGCCGCCGCCTGCAACGATTACCTGGCCAAGCCAGTGCATACCCCGGAACTGCTCGACCGTATCCAGAAGCAACTCAACCTGCAGTGGTTGCGCCGCACCGCGCCACTGCAAATACCAGCGCTAGAAAATAACGTACGCCCCAGCGCCGAAGACCTCGAAGCACTGCGTGAACTCGGCGCCATGGGTTATATCCGCGGCATCCAGGAGAAACTCGACGCCATTGATCGGCTGACACCCTCCAGCGCTAGCTTTACCGCGCCCCTGCGCGCCTTGGTGAAAAGCTACCGCCTGGACGAATTCAACCGCCAACTCAAGGAGGCCGAGCATGACCGCGCAGACCTACCCACCTGACCACATCCCAGCCGAGCGCGGGGTCATCCTGATCGTCGACGACACGCCGGACAACCTGGCGCTGCTCTCCGACGCCCTCGATGAAGTGGGTTATATGGTGCTGGTCGCCCTGGATGGCCTGAGCGCGTTGAGCCGCATCCAGCGGCGTCGCCCGGATCTAATCTTGCTCGACGCGATGATGCCCGGGCTGGACGGCTTCGAGACCTGCCAGCGGATCAAGGCCGACGCCAGCACCGCCGATATTCCGGTGCTGTTTATGACCGCACTGACCGACAGCGAGCACGTGGTCAAGGGCTTCGCTGCGGGCGGCATCGACTATGTGACCAAACCCATCAACACCGAAGAAGTGCTCGCCCGCGTCGCCTCACACCTACGTACCGCACGCATCCTGCAAACCGCGCGCGCTGCCAGCCAAACACAGCCACTAACGCTTAACGACGAGCCAGCCTACGCCACGCTCTCCGCCCGCTTCCAACTGACCGAGCGTGAAGTGGAAGTACTGCGCTGGGTGGCCTGCGGCAAGACCAACCGCGACATCGGCGACATTCTTGGCCTCAGCCCGCGCACAGTGAACAAACACCTGGAGCACGTCTACGTCAAACTCGGCGTGGAAACCCGCACAGCAGCGACCTCTGTAGCGCTCTCAGCAATGGCCGAGCGCGCCTGAGCGAGCGCAACAGGCGCAAATAAAAAAGCCCACCGAGTGGTGGGCCTCATTACAAGCAAACGGATCAAACGCGGAACGCACCGATCAAATGCTTCAAGCGCGCCACCAAACCCGACAGCTCACGACTGGCCTGCTCGGTCTGGCTGGCACCTTCGGCGGTGCGTTCACCGGCGTGGCTGATCTCAACAATGTTCTGATCAATATCATGCGCCACGGCCGTTTGCTCTTCGGCGGCAGTCGCAATCTGCTGGTTCTGATCGACGATCATGCCCACCGCACCGAGGATATTTTCCAACGCCTGCTGCACGTTGACCGACTGACTGACCGTGTTGTCGGCCATCTGATGGCTGTTGTTCATAGCTTTCACTGCCGCGCCAACACCACCTTGCAGCTTGGCGATCATCGCCTCGATTTCCTCCGTGGACTGCTGGGTACGCTTGGCCAGATTGCGTACCTCGTCAGCCACCACGGCAAAGCCGCGCCCCTGCTCACCGGCACGGGCGGCTTCAATGGCGGCATTGAGCGCCAGCAGGTTGGTCTGCTCAGCAATTCCCTTGATCACATCCAGCACCTGGCTGATCGATGCACTGTCGCTGGCCAGCTGATTGATCACCGAAACAGATAAATCGATTTCCCCAGCCAGACGCTGCATGCTAGCGACTTGCGTCTCAACCAGACTGCGACCACTAACTGTCTCCGCATTTACGCTCTGCGCACTGCCCACCGCCGCCACCGCACTGCTTGCCACTTCCTGGGCCGTTGCCGACATCTGATTCATGGCTGTCGCCACTTGATCAATCTGCCCACGCTGCCCGGCCACCGCATGGTTGCTTTCCCCGGAGACCTGCTGCACCCGGTCGGCCTGGCGCTCGACCTCAACCACCGTCTGCCCAACACGTTCGATTAACTGGTGAATCTTGCTCACGGTTTCATTGAACACCTGGCCCAGTTCGCCCAGTTCATCCTGGCTTTGCGCCTTGAAGCTAACGGTCATATCGCCGGCTGCTACCTGATTCATCACCTGACCAAGGTTCTTCAGCGTGGCGCGAATCGACGCATAGAAACCGCCATACAGATAGACAATCAACAGGAACACCACTACCAGAGCGAACACCAGCAGCATCATCTGCGTGCGGTTCTCCTGCAAACGCGCTTGCAGTTGCTGATCAAGGAACTTCAGCACCACATCGTTAAGCTGGTAGGTCTGCTCCATGGCGCTGCTGACATCCGCGTAGAACTGCGCCCAGGGCGTATCCAGCGAGTCGGCAATCACTACTTTGTCTTCAAACAGCGCTGCGCTGGTTTTCAGGGTTGCCAAGCTGCTTTCAGCCTGGCTGGCAAACGCCGCACGAGCCTGCGCACTGCTGTTGAGGGACGCTTGCAGGTTCAAGCCGTACTCGGCATGCAGTTTTTCCAGATCCAGCAACAACTCATCGAAGCTGGTACTGGCCGATGAGTTGAGAAAGCCCTGAGCCAACGAGTAAGCACCTATAGCACGGCCTTTGCTCAGCGCCGCGGTGACCTTGGGTGTATCCACCGTAACCAGCTCAATCATCTGCCGCACAGCGCCTTGACGGTCCTGGCTTAGGCCAGCCTGGGCGGCAACCAGCTTGATAAACACCTGAGAGCTGCCCAACAGCTTCTCGGCCAAAGCAACCTTGCCTTGCAGTGAAGTTTCGGCCTGCACAGCAGCCAGCTCGGCAATGAGCTGGTCGCGTTTATTGTTGAATTCATCAATCTGCTCAGGTTCGCGCACGACAGCCACCATGGTTTGCAAGACCTCAGCAGTAGTGCTTTGCAGTTTGAGCAGACGCGCTTCAAGATCCCCCGCCTGACCGGACTGACCGATCATCGCGTTGATCTCGGTGAGGTCGGCGAAGCTTTCAAGATTGCGCCGCAGCGTCAGGCTTTCGCCGAGCAGATCAATGCTCTCAAGAGCCGCCTGGGTACTGATGAACTGCCGGTAGGAGTCACGCACCAGATAGAAGTTGGTGACCAGCATGGGCAGAAAGAACAGAACACTGATCAAACTGAATTTCATGCCGAAGCTGAGGCGATTCATTAGCGCGATGGCTGGATACAACACGGTCTTCACAAGACGTCTCCAGTTCTAATTATTATCGTGTCAGGCTAAAAACTGACCACACTGAATGGCAAGTTATGGCCTGTTTGTCCCTTGCGCTCAACCTGCGATACATGGATCAGCGCGCTAAATACACTCAGATCACGAGAATCAATGCCGCAACGTACTGGTCGTGCATGGCGTCATGTATACCTCTTATCGGCCTCAACCTATGTAATTTAAGGTTAATTATGCGTACACCACTAAAGATGGGTATTGATCTGGGTGGCAGCAAAATAGAAATCATCGCGCTGGAGAACAGCATCCAGCGCTTACGCCGCCGCGCGCCAACCCCCCAGGGTGACTACCGCAAAACCGTAGAGCTGATTGCCAGTCTAGTCGAAGACTGTGAGCGCGATCTGGGCCAACAGGGCAGCCTAGGCGTCGGCATCCCCGGCACTCGCTCACCTGACCATGGCCGGATCAAGAATGCCAATTCTCTGTGCCTGATCGATCAGGACCTGCAGGCAGACCTCGAACAACGCCTGCAGCGCCCGGTACGCCTAGCCAATGACGCCGACTGCTTTGCCCTCTCCGAAGCCTGCGATGGTGCGGGTGAAGGGGCCTTGAGTGTGTTCGGAGTAATTCTGGGCACGGGCGTTGGAGGAGGCCTGGTGGTGCGCCAACAACTGCTCGGCGGGCCAAATGCGATTACCGGCGAATGGGGCCACAACCCGCTGCCTTGGCGGCGCACTGAAGACGGCCCAAGCCGGCGCTGCTACTGCGGCCAGGAGGACTGTATCGAGACCTTTCTCAGTGGCCCGGGCTGGGCCGCACGCAGCAATCTAGGCCTGGACGCAAGCGCCATGGTCAGCGCAGCCCATACCGGCAATCCAACCGCACAGCAGGCGCTTGCCAACTATTGCGACCAGCTGGCGCGCGGTCTGGCGTCGGTGATCAACCTGATTGATCCGCACGTGATTGTCTTGGGCGGCGGTATGTCCAACACGGCCGAGCTGTACAGCCAGGTACTGCCCCTGCTGCCGCGCTACGTGTTCTCCGATCAAGTCAACACACGCCTGCTACAAGCACGCCACGGCGACTCCAGCGGTGTACGCGGCGCCGCCTGGCTCTGGAACGACGACGCTAAATAAGCAGCGTCCACACGGCAAACGCGGCGTACCAAAATATCGCTGCCCGCACCAACAATTGCCAGAGCCCGTCCAGGCTGCTGACGCCGGCCTCGCCAATCACCGGCTCAGGCGTCTCGCCAGCCGCTCGCGCAGTGATGATGGCCAACTGCGCGGCGCTGATATCCCAGCTAAGCAGCTCATGCAGCAAAGCCCGGCTGACGCCCGCGAAATTGCCCACTAAAGCAAAGCTAGCGGCCAACACTCGCACCGGCAGCCAGTCGAAACCATGCCGCACCTGCACAGCAGCGTCACGCAGAACAGGCTGCGTAGCATGCTCACTGGTCAAAGCGAGCAAGCGATAGGCCAGTGCGGCCAACGGCCCCAGCAGCACGTACCAAAAAATCACGGCAAAGAAACTCTGGTAGGCCTGCCACACCAGATGGCCCTGCACGCGCTGCAGCAGCTCGCCTTCGTCCTCGGCCTCCAGCGCCAGGTCCCGCCGCGCCACCAAATACGCAGCCTCAACATCTTCACGCCGCCAGCTGTCACGAAACGGCCCAAGAGCCGCCAGCACGTCACCACGTCCAAGACTGTAGATAACCACCAGCAGATGCACAGGCAAGGCCAGCCAGCCATAAGCCACGGGTTTCAGCACCAGCAACAACACGCCCAACACCAGCACCGGCAACACCACCACACAGGCCAATGCGAGCCAGGGCTGGGCAGTGGTCAGCGGCTTACTTTCAGCCCCAGCCAATAAGCGCAACCATGGGCCATCCTGTTGGATACTGGCGCGCCAGGCCGAAAATTTCTCGACCCACAACACCAGCAGTAGCACCAGAAAATTCATTTCAATTCCTCGTTTTGCTGCAACGCCATACGCACGCGCTGCCAGTCGAATGCAGGCCCTGGGTCAGTCTTGCGGCCCGGCGCGATATCGCTATGACCGCAGATTCGCTCCAGGGTAATCGCCGGATACGCCACCTGCAGTTGTCGAATCAACGTAATCAGCGCCGCATACTGCTCGGCAGTGAACGGCAGATCGTCAGTTCCTTCAAGCTCAATTCCTAGGGAAAAATCATTACAGTTTTCCCGTTCGGCAAAGCGTGACTGTCCAGCATGCCAGGCACGCTCGTTACAGGACACGAACTGAGTGACGGCACCATCACGCTCAATCAGAAAATGTGCCGACACCTGCATGCTGGCAATGGCCAGAAAATAGGGATGCTCGCTGGCGTCCAGCTGATTCTGAAAGAACGCCTGGACCTTACCGGTGCCGAACTGCCCCGGCGGCAGGCTGATGTTATGAATCACCAACAAAGACACTTCACCCAGCGGTCGCTGATTGAAGTTAGGCGATGGGCAATGGCGGACGCTAGCGCACCAGCCACTGGAAGGGTCCACCTGCATACAAGGCTCCTTGATCAAGCGGCCACTCTAGAGCAGCGCCGCGCCAAGGCCAAGGGCACCCCTTCACGGGTTGCAAACCGCAGATACGCAAACGCCGCCGAGTATGCATCCCACGACGGCGTCGTTGCGGCCAAACAACTAAGGCTTATGCGCCTTTGAGTTTGCGTAAGTTGCCGATTACCGACTCCAGCGCGCGGTCAAACAGCAGCGCGTCATCCAGCAAACGAATGGCACTGCGGCGAAACTCCACCGCCAGGCCCATACGGGTTTTTTCCAGCACCTTCATGCCGGTACGGTTGACAAAGATGTACTTGCCGGTCGGTTTGATCACCGCAGCCAGCTTGCAACGCAACTTGTGCTCTTCATCTTCCTGAAACTCAACCCAGCTGCCGACGCGCAGATTGTCCACTTGCAGCAAGCCCTCGTCGTCGTCAGGCAGACTAGCCTCCGGCTCGGCGCTGCGCAGTTCGCCGGGAGCCAGCAAGATGATTTCCTCAACCACCTCGACCATGCTCGGTTCTTCAGCCACCTCCACTGCCGACAAGCCGAGTAATGGCAGATCAGTGCCCGCCTCCCCCAGCACGTCGAACTGCTGCTCATCACCATCAGCAGAAGCCTGTTCGACAACCGCTGGCTGGCTCTCTTCCTCCAGGTTGCGTTTGAAACGCTGGAAGGCCTGTACGTGCAGCACTTCCAACTGGCCGAAGAACTCACTCGTGGAGAATGGATCAAACGCCGCACTGGCCATCCCTTCACGCAGCGCCTTGAGCAAACCCGGCACCATTTCCAACAACCTCATGCGGGCTTCTGGGTCTTCGTGCGGCTCAACACTCCAAACCAGGTCATCCATGGTTGCCAACGCGGCTTGCCATTCAGCCGACTCAACACCGTGCTTCAAACAGGTCAACATCAATACCTTGCTCCAGGCCTCCTGCAGCAAGCGTACGACGACTTCCGGCAGGGTTTTGCCGAGCATCCGCTGGTTCAGCGCCTGCTCAACTTCACGCCTGGCCATTGCTGCCTTGGCGCTGCCCTCTTCAGCATCGCGGGTGCGCTGCTCAAGCAATTCACTGCGGCGACGTTCATCGCCGGTAAAGGCCAGAAAATCCGCCAGCAACTCGGAAAAAATCAGCGGGTCATCAACAAAGTCATTGAGCAAGCTTTGCACCACCTGCTCGATCTTCTGATACAGGCTGTCGCGTTGCGTATCGTCCTGCTCACCCCAGCCGAGAGCAGCAGAGGCAATTTCATTGAGCAGGCGGCGGGCCGGATGGCTGCCACGGCTAAAGAATGTCTTATCGATCACCGCAACTTTCAGCATCGGGATCTGCAAGCGTCCAATTAGCGCCTTGAGCGAATCCGGCAAAGTGCGGTCATCAAGGATGAACTCAAACAGCATCGACACCAGGTTGATGACGTCCTCATCAACCTCACCCACCACGCGGGCCTTGCCCGCCTTGGCGCTGGCACGGGTCAGCAGATTCTCCAGCTGCTCACGCAAATCAAAATCATCGCTAACCTGCGCCGGAGCACGCTGCTGCATATGCGAGAGCAAACGCATCAGGTCATTACTGGAAATCGGCATGGCATCTGCTGGGCGGCTGCGCCGTGGTGCCTGCGTGCCACGAGCCTGCGATAACAACTCCTGCAGCGCGCCAAAGACTTCCTGCACGCCCTCATCAGCAAACTCGCCCAACAACGCTGGCGAATCGTCCTGGCGTGAACCGCCAGCAGGGGCCGTGTTGCGCGATGGATTACGCCGCGCCGGCGCAGATTTCAGCTCAGGTAGAACGCCAGCCGCGATCAAAGCCTGGTTGGCTTCGCCATATAGCTGATCGAGGTCGCTGAGGACGTACTTCTCGAATAGCTTGAGGATGATCAGCTTGACCCTGATCTCAACACCCAAGCCGCCGCAGGCATCAAGGAAGAACTCGCAGAGGCAGGTCGGACCGATGGGGTTGCTCTTATCGTCCAGCTTCTTGCTGACCATGGCATTGAAGCGTGTGGTCAAGTGCCCGAGAGCAGAGGCATCGCGGCTCATCACCTTGGCCACCATCGAATCCAGCGCCACCGACTCTTCCAAAGCGTCGTTCTGCACCAACGACAGCGTCTCGAACGACACCGCATCCAATGCCACAGGCTTGCCAATTTCATATTGGTTGAGGGTCGCGAAGGCCTCAAAGACCTTCTGTAAGAAGCCACGCTCGATACTTTTACGCTTCAAACGCAAATCGCGCATCGCCTCGAAAAAGGCATTTTGTTCAGCATTACTGCTGGCACGATCGGCCATCTCGAACAGCGTATCGTCGGCATTGTCGAACAGCGCCTGCAACGCTTTTTTCAGCTGTTGCGCCGCTTTATCACGCACATTGGTCAGCGCCACAGGCAGTCTTCCTACCGGCGAAGTGGGCGATTGCTCAGGGATCACCTTATTCAGGTGAACCACATTCGCATCAGTTTTCATTGCGAGTCTCCTGCAGACAGCCCCTCTTGGGCGAACCGATCTGCACAGCGATCAACTGAGCGTCATCCGTAACGTCAAAGGCCTGGCGTCAAACCAATTAAAAATCATTATAGGGATGCGCAAGCACATACCAAGCTGACTTTTCCTCCAGACATGACCCAGGTCACAGATGTAGCACTGCAGCTTCCCAGCGGTTGCTTGCGTACGACCAATACCCACAACAGCAAACAGCGGTCGTACACATTTAACGGAGCACCCCAGCAGCATAGCCACACAACAACCAGAGCACAGCGGCAAACACTGCGCAAACAGCCAGCAATCCCTATAATCGGCGCATTCTGCTGACTGGAGCTCACCATGCCTAACCTGACCCTCGCCGACCTCGCCACTGAAATCGAGGCCAACGTGCGCCGCGCCCTGGCAGAGGATATCGGCAGCGGTGATATCACAGCGCAACTGATCCCAGCAGAACGTCTGGCACACGCCAAGGTCATCACCCGTGAGCCTGCGGTAATCTGCGGTACCGCCTGGGTCGAGGCGGTATTCCGCCAACTTGATCCACGGGTCGCTGTGCACTGGCACATCCAAGACGGCCAACGCGCCGAGGCCAATCAAGTGCTG
Source organism: Pseudomonas sp. (assembly GCF_046581935.1). Lineage (GTDB taxonomy): Bacteria > Pseudomonadota > Gammaproteobacteria > Pseudomonadales > Pseudomonadaceae > Aquipseudomonas. The sequence continues at coordinate 27,112 of NZ_JAYGFK010000020.1, read as the reverse complement.
TTTGAACTGGAAGGCCCAGCCCGTGCACTGCTCAGCGGCGAGCGCAGCGCCCTGAACTTCCTGCAGACCCTCTCGGCCGTGGCCACCCGCTGCCAGCACTACGCCGACCTGGTACAAGGCACCGCAGTAAAACTGCTCGACACCCGCAAAACCCTACCCGGCCTGCGCCTGGCGCAAAAGTACGCCGTAACCCAAGGCGGCTGTCACAACCACCGCATTGGTCTGTATGACGCCTTCCTTATTAAAGAAAACCATATCGCCGCCTGCGGCGGCATCGCCCAAGCTATATCCGCCGCGCACAAAATCGCCCCCGGCAAGCCGGTGGAAGTTGAGGTGGAAAGTTTGCAGGAGCTGCGCCAGGCACTGGAGGCTGGAGCCGACATCATCATGCTTGATGAGCTGAACCTGGATGAAATGCGCGAGGCCGTAACCCTCACCCAAGGCCGCGCCAAGCTGGAGGCATCCGGCGGCGTGAATGAAAGCACCTTGAGGGCGATTGCCGAGACAGGGGTGGACTATGTGTCGATTGGTGCTCTGACCAAGGATGTGAAGGCGGTGGATTTGTCGATGCGGTTGAGCCTATAGCCACCCAACGGCTCTGTAGGATGGGTTGAGCAAAGCGATACCCATGCGGGCCTCAATGATGGATATCGCTGCGCTCAACCAACGCGGCCCGACCCATCCTACAAATGATTAATGCGCTGCCTGCTCAAGAATTTTGAAGAACACAGTCTCCAGCGATACAGCAGGCTTGATGGTCAACAGATGCCCGCCCACACTGTTGAGCTGGGCAATAAACGCCGGCAGATCGGCCTGCGCCAACTCACACTCAAACTCCGCCTCACGCAACTGCTTACAGCCCTCCAGCAGCGGTTTTTCAGCATTGAAACGCACCAGCATCTGATCAACTCGCTCCGCCGCCAACTCACGCGGCGAGCGAACGGTCAGCAACTCACCTTTATTGATAAAACCAAAACGGTCAGCAATACGCTCAACGTCATGCAACACATGGGAAGTAAAGAAGATCGCCCCTCCCTGCTGCTTGTACTCGGTCAGGATTTCCACCACATCCTTGCGACCCACCGGATCGAGACCGGACAACGGCTCATCCAACACCAGCAATTTAGGCTGCACCACCATGGCATGCGCCAACGCCACCCGCTGCACATTACCCTTGGACAATTCACGAATACGCCGCTTAGCGTTTTGCGCGACAGAAAAGCGCTCAAGCCACTGCATGCACCAGGCATCGGCATCCTTGCGCTTGATGCCATACATGGACAAGCCCATGCGCAAAATTTCTAGCGGGGTGAACTGCTCATATAGCGCAGGGGCTTCCGGCACAAAAGCCAGAGGCTGCCGCGCCTCAGCACGCCGCGCATCCACACCATAGATACGCACATCACCCTGATAGTCATTGATGATATCCAGCATCACCTTGATGGTGGTGGATTTGCCGGCTCCGTTGGGGCCGACAAAACCAAAGACTTCGCCTTCTGCCAGGCTAAAGCTGACATCGCACAACGCCTGAACTTCTTTGCCTTTGCTGCGGAAGACATGGCTGACGACTTTAAATTCTAAAACTGCTGGCACTACCGATCCTCCATACCGGCGACCTTTAGCTTTTTCAGCACAAAGCGCCCATCGACAAATTCATAACCAAGCTTCAGTGGATCCTCGGGAAACGCGGCCAGCAAACCACTCTCAAGTAACTGATCGGGGGCGATGAGCGGACTACTACTTTGCACTTCAAAACGGCGCTGAGCTTCACGTAGCGTCACCAGCCCCTGCAGACGCTGAACGCGTTTGGCAAGCATTGCTTTCAATTTAGGGTCAGACGCTTGATCCTGTTCACCTTGCAAAAACTCAAGGGCGAGCTGCTCATCCTGAATTTGCTCAGCCTTAAGCATAATGGCGAATTTGCGAAAGCCAGCCGCGTTAGCCGTTGAGCGCGAAGCGGCCTCTTCAAGGTAAGTCGCCGCGGTATCTACATCATGATCAAAGAAGAACCTGTTAAAGCCGTAAAAGAAAGGCGGTAACTCATCCCAAAAGCGACAAGAGCTGGCACGGCGCAACACCTCACTACCCTCACGATCCGCCCCCCCCCAGGTAAGTAAACCATTGGCTAAGTAGTAATTGTCCTCATGGCAGGGGTTGAGTTCGGCGACCACCTGCTGGGCACGAATCAGATAACCAGTATCCGCCTGCCCCCAATCGACGCCAGTAGCGGCCAAGCGCATGGTTTCAAGGTTGGCCGCGAGAAAACGATCACCGCCGAACAGCACCAGCAACACCGGCGCGGCGATCACCACCCGGCCTTCAACGACAGGTGTCACAGGCGCAGGCGTATTGGCGCGCCACTGCGAGGCGGCGGCGAACAGAGCGAAACAGATCAGCGCCAGCAGCAAGAGCAAGGAAGGTTGACTGCGCATAATCAGGCGAAACGCTTACGCTGCAGCGCCCAGACTGCCAGCGCCAGCAGGGCGCATGCGTAGGCTAGGTTACTTAGCAACAACCAGGGCCAGTCGGCGGGGAGAAACTCCGACTTGCCGTAGAGCGCGAGCATGCGCAGATCCAGCGCACCGAGATCCGGCAGCAGGTAACCGAGCACGCCGAGGCTGGCTCGATAACCCTCGGCATTGACCACCACCCCGGCATTATTACTGAGCAGCTCGACGATAGTGCCATAAGAGCGCGCCACCAGCATAAAGCCGAAGGTGCCGATCAGGACGAAGCTTGGGGTCGAGGCGACTACCGCCAGCAACGTAGCCAGCGCGGCCAGCACCAACAGGTCAAGTAGCAAAAAGACGATAACAATAAGATAAGGTTGCCCCAGCGCCACAGGCGTGGCCTGCGGGTAGATGTCGCCGATAAAGCGCACCAAACCAACCTGCAGCACGCCAAGTGCAAACAATGCACAGAGTACTAGCGCAAAGACTGCCGCAAAACGACCAAGCAGCAAGGTACTGCGCGCGTTGGGGTAAGTCAGGGAGTTGAGATAATAACGCTTGTCGAACTCGCGTGAAAGCAACTCCTGAACCAGCAGAACAATCAGCAGTGGCAGCAACAAGCGGATGGTCGAAAACCCCACATCAAGCGCTACGGCCGCTGGTTGACGACCGCCGAAATAGGCGGACAACAACGTGACCAGCACCAACACCAGCAGAACGCCAGCAGCCATCCAGATAAATTTCGCCTTAAAGACCAAGCGCAATGCAGTTATAAAATCGTGATAAATAGGCATTTTTTGCAGATAGGTATCTTTATAAAATAAAAATCGACGCACGCAAAAGCGTTGCTCGCCGAATAAATTACAAATAAAAATAGCAGCCCAATCTATTCAAGTTGATAACATTTAGCAAACCCCTTAACGTAGCAAGCGGTGGAAAAATATTTTGCTAGCGCAACCTACGCATCACAGAATATAGCAATCAATTAAAGACCCTATATAAAATACTAATCTATAACGAAAAATTACTACATCACGAACGGTCTACTCTATGAGTTACAACACCTAAATCCCGCAATACCTTTAAACTAATAAAGGAGGGCAAGCCCTCCTTTATTTAAACTTTAAGGTATTAAAGCTGGGTCTCTGCAAATGTCTCAGCATCCGCCGCAGTGCAGGCACCGGCAGGGAACTGAGATACAACAGTGCCAGCCAAAGTGGACGCTGTCGGCATGGCGGGACCTTCTACAGCTTGCGGGGCAGTAGTACAGTCTTCGTTACCACCAACACCTGTAGCCGGGTCATTATCGGTATTTACGCAGGTAGTAACCTGCGCAGAACGACTTGTAGTACGGCCCGCGGTGTGACACGCAGAGATAACAATAGAGTCAGCGTCGCAACCAACACCAGCTTCAACACCTGTAGTCAACGTTATATTGACATCCTCATTCAACAGGGCGCAATCAGTCATCCTTACCGGACCACTACCTGCAAGAGGTACAGCAGAGACCATACTGGAAGCCATCAGACCTGCGAGTAACAGAGTAATCTTTTTCATTTTATGTCTCCTAGGTCCGAATCAGCGCAGCGAAGAAATAATTGCGGTAATACCATTTTTGGTATCAGCGACCGCTGAAGTATCGTTTGCCTTGGCGCGATAATCATTGAACTGCGGAATAGCGATAGCGGCCAAAATACCAATGATTGCAATAACGATCATCAGCTCAATCAGAGTAAAACCTTTTTGCTTCTTGAGAGACTTCATGGACAAGCTCCTATTATGGTTAAGGTCAACGACCTGACAGATACCTAGCACAGGACGTGCCAACCACTGACAAGCCGTATTCGGGTAGCACGGCAGCCAGCACCACAGACAACAACAACTCCCCCAGGGCAACATCTGCCGTTTTTTGTCACCTGACACTGCGCAGCTTGGGCCATTGCCTAATTTGAGCTATAAGACAACTACACAATCCGGCAAGAAGCACTCTATAAATCATGAGCGAAGCCCCCAATCTAACTGGCCTGGCCCGGCAACTGGTCAATGCCAAGCTGCTAAGCGAAAGCGCTGCTTCTCAGGCGCAAGCCCAAGCATTGCGCAATAAAATCCCACTGGTCTCCTACCTTGTGCAAAACAAGCTCACCACCAGCAAAGCCATTGCCGAAGTGGCTGCCGAGCAGTTTGGGGTTCCCTTCTGCGACCTCAGCGCCATTGAGAAAGAAAGCCAGCCACGCGATTTGATCAGCGAAAAGCTGGTTCGCCAGCACAGAGTGCTTCCGCTATTTCGCCGCGGCAATAAACTATTTGTTGGAGTGTCAGACCCTACCAATCACCAGGCAGTGACCGACGTACAGTTTTCCACCGGCCTAACCACCGAGCCACTTCTGGTTGAAGATGACAAGCTGACCGATGCCATCGAGAAGTTTTTCGACACAGCCAATAACGGCATGGAAGAACTGGGCGATGTCGATCTCGACGGCGTTGATATCGAGGCCGTTGACGACGACAAACAGGACAGTAACGACGGCAACTCGGCAGACGATGCACCGGTTGTACGCTTCGTACATAAGATGCTGCTCGACGCGATTAAAAAAGGCTCATCCGACCTGCATTTCGAGCCTTACGAAAAAACCTACCGAGTACGCTTTCGTACCGACGGCATTCTGCAGGAAATTGCGAGACCACCAATCCAACTGGCGCCGCGCATCTCCGCACGCCTGAAGGTCATGGCAGGTCTGGATATTTCCGAGCGGCGCAAACCGCAGGATGGGCGCATTAAAATGCGCATATCCAAAACCAAATCCATCGACTTCCGCGTCAGCACCTGCCCCACCCTGTGGGGCGAGAAGATCGTAATGCGGATTCTCGACTCCGCTAGCGCGCAGATGGGCATCGATGCGCTGGGCTATGAAGAGGCGCAAAAAGACCTGTATATGGCCGCCCTCAAGCAACCCCAGGGCATGATTCTGGTGACAGGCCCGACGGGCTCCGGCAAAACCGTATCGCTCTACACCGGTTTGAACATCCTAAATACCGTGGATGTAAATATCTCCACTGCCGAAGACCCGGTAGAGATCAACCTAGAAGGTATCAACCAGGTCAACGTCAACCCCAAGCAGGGCATGGACTTTACTGCCGCTCTAAAAGCCTTTTTGCGCCAAGACCCAGATATCATAATGGTCGGTGAGATTCGCGACCTGGATACCGCATCCATCGCGGTGAAGGCGGCGCAGACAGGCCATATGGTGATGTCGACCCTGCACACCAATAGCGCCGCAGAAACGCTGACCCGCCTGCGCAATATGGGTGTGCCCTCCTTCAACATCGCCACCTCGGTCAACCTAATCATTGCCCAGCGACTCGCACGCAAACTCTGCAACACCTGCAAAAAAGAGGTGAAGATTCCGCGAGAAGCGCTCTTGGAGGAAGGTTTCCCGGAAGACAAAGTCGATACGCTGAAACTTTTCGGCCCGGTAGGCTGTGAAAACTGTAACGGTGGCTACAAAGGCCGTGTCGGAATATATGAAGTGGTTAAAAACACGCCTGCCCTGCAGCGGATTATTATGGAGGAAGGTAACTCCATCGATATTTCCGTACAAATGCGCAAAGACGGCTTCAACGACCTGCGCACATCCGCTCTACTGAAGGCAATGCAAGGCATTACCAGCCTTGAAGAAGTCAACCGTGTGACCAAGGATTAAGCCATGGCGGCCAAAGCTCCAAGCATCAGCACCTTTGCGTGGGAAGGCACCGATAAAAAGGGCGCCAAGATCAAGGGGGAAATTAACGGCCAGAATCCGGCCTTAGTAAAGGCGCAATTGCGCAAGCAAGGAATTAACCCGCTCAAAGTCAAAAAGAAGCCCAAGCCGCTATTCAGCGCCGGTAAGAAGATCAAGCCGAAGGACATCGCCCTGTTTACTCGGCAGATGGCGACCATGATGAAAGCCGGCGTCCCCCTGTTGCAATCCTTCGACATTATTGGCGAGGGCTTTGAAAACCCCAACATGCGCACACTGATTGACAACGTCAAACAGGAAGTCGCTGCTGGTAACAGTTTCGCAGCCTCGCTACGCACCAAGCCGCAATACTTTGACGACCTGTATTGCAACTTGGTGGATGCCGGCGAGCAGTCTGGTGCACTGGAAACCCTGCTAGACAGGGTTGCCACTTACAAAGAAAAAACCGAAGCACTAAAAGCTAAAATAAAAAAAGCCATGACCTACCCAATTACTGTGATCGTAGTAGCGGTGATCGTGACCGCTATTTTGCTGATTAAGGTAGTACCGCAGTTTGAGTCCGTTTTCCAAGGTTTCGGTGCTGAACTGCCAGCCTTCACTCAAGTTGTGGTGAATATGTCACGAGGCTTACAAGAGTGGTGGTACCTCTTTATATTGGCCTTTTTTGCAATCGGCTTTACGTTTAAAGAGGCATACAAACGATCTGAAAAGTTCCGCAACTTTTTGGATCGCACGCTGCTGAAAGCACCTATCGTCGGTGACATTCTCTACAAGGCCGTGGTTGCTCGCTTTGCCCGCACACTGTCCACCACATTCGCGGCAGGCGTTCCCTTGGTTGAAGCTTTAGTCTCTGTTGAAGGCGCCTCCGGTAACGTTGTATTTCGCCAAGCGATAGCAAAGGTTCGCAATGACGTGTCCTCGGGTACCCAGCTGAATTTTGCGATGCGCTCCACCGGGGTATTCCCCAGCATGGCCGTACAGATGGCAGCCATCGGTGAAGAATCTGGCTCACTGGATCAGATGCTGGATAAGACTGCGGAGTATTACGAGGCCGAAGTGGACAACGCCGTAGATAACCTCACGACTTTGATGGAACCGCTGATCATGTCGGTACTCGGGGTGCTGGTCGGCGGTCTGATCATCGCCATGTACTTGCCAATTTTCCAGCTCGGCTCGGTGGTTGGCTGACTTATGGCACTCGACTTTCTGGCCGGCAATTTGCCGGCCTTTATTTGTGTATCCCTACTGCTGGGCTTGCTGATTGGCAGCTTCCTTAATGTGGTGATTTATCGCCTGCCAAAAATGATGCAGCGCGACTGGCGTGAGCAGGCACGTGAGATATTGGAACTGCCTGCGGAGCCTCAGAAAGAAACCTTCAACCTGGTATTGCCCAACTCAAGCTGCCCACACTGCGCCCATGAAATAAAGCCGTGGGAAAATATCCCGGTTATCAGCTACCTATTTCTGCGCGGTAAGTGCTCAAGCTGTAAAGCGCCGATTAGCCTGCGCTACCCACTGGTTGAGTTGAGCTGCGGCTTGTTGTCAGCATTTATTGCCTGGCATTTCGGCTTTACCTGGCAAGCCTGCGCGATGCTGGTGTTGACATGGGGCTTGCTGGCGATGAGCCTGATTGACGTCGACCACCAGCTGCTGCCCGACTCACTGGTGCTGCCGTTACTCTGGCTCGGTTTGATTGCCAATAGCTTTGGCGTGTTCACCAACCTGGAGGATGCGCTTTGGGGGGCGATTGCCGGCTACCTGAGCCTGTGGTCGGTGTACTGGCTGTTCAAGTTGGTAACCGGCAAGGAAGGCATGGGCTATGGCGACTTCAAGCTACTGGCCATGCTTGGAGCTTGGGGCGGCTGGCAAGTATTGCCACTGACCATTCTGCTGTCCTCACTGGTTGGCGCAGTGCTGGGCACTATCATGCTGCGTATGCGCAATGCCGAAACCAGTACACCGATCCCATTTGGCCCCTACCTGGCAATTGCCGGCTGGATTGCCTTGATCTGGGGTGAGCAGATCACCACCCGCTACCTGCAGATTGCCGGCTTTTAGCAATCGACGTAGCCCGGATGCAATCCGGGAAATAGTCAAGCAATTCGGGGAATAACCAGGTACACCCCGGATTGCATCCGAGCTACGACGTACTCGGATCGTGGCGGATTGTTCGCTTCGCTCCTGAATCCCCCCTACAATCGCGCCCTTGGATGATCGACGCGAGCGCCCTACATTGACGACAACCCCTTGGATTCTCGGCCTTACAGGCGGTATCGGCAGCGGCAAGAGCGCGGTTGCTCAGCACTTTATCGATCTTGGCGTGCACCTGGTCGACGCGGATCATGCGGCACGCTGGGTGGTTGAGCCGGGCAAGCCCGCGCTGGGCAAAATTGTCGAGCACTTCGGCAACGAGGTTTTACAAGCCGACGGCCAACTAAACCGTAGCGCCCTACGCGCGCGGATTTTTGCCGATGACACCGAACGCCGCTGGCTGGAAACCCTGCTGCATCCGCTAATCGGCCAGGAAATCATGCAGTACCTGGCCCGCGCAGCATCGCCCTACGCCATTCTGGTTTCGCCGCTGCTGGTTGAGTCAGGCCAGCACAAGCTGACCCAGCGCATACTGGTGGTGGATGCACCGGAACAACTGCAGGTGCAGCGCACTATGGCCCGCGACCAGAGTTCCAGCGAGCAGGTGCAAGCGATTCTCAAGGCCCAGGCCAGCCGTGAAGAACGCCTTAGCCACGCCCATGATGTGTTGCTCAATGACCGGGACTTGCCCTGGCTGCAAGCAGAGGTGGAACGCCTGCATACCTTTTACCTAACCTTACGCGGAGGCCAAGCATGAGCACGCCAACTTTAGTCACCTGCCCCACCTGCAACGCACCCGTCGAATGGGGCCCACAAAGCCCGAGCCGGCCTTTTTGCTCAGAGCGCTGCAAACTGATTGACCTCGGCGCCTGGGCCTCGGAAGAACACGCGATTGCCGGCGACCCAATGGAAGACGACATATTTTCCGGCGAACTACCGCCGCGCCAACACTGACCATCACGGCCGCATAAAGCTGTAGTCCCGCTCGTCATCCAGATTGTCAGCGAGAAACTGCAGCTCTGCGGCCAGATCCGCCGCAGTACGCCCGGCACGGCTACATTCGACTACCGCACTGAGCAGCGCGCGTAGCGCCATCGCCTGATCAAAACCCTGCCCCTCAACGCCCTGCAAACTGCGCTCGATCTCTTGCCTTGCCCACTGATGCACACCCATATCACGCCCTCCAATTTGGTGAACCAAGGATGATCTAGACGGCCCGGAGCAGTTTGATCTGGATCAAGCCACCTAGGCGGATCAGTGCGCTGAAGACTGCGCCATCAGCGCGCCGGATCATCATCCTTCCAGGGCGCAGCCAAGTAGCGCGTGCGGTTGAAGGTTTCCAGCCAATCCGGATAGAACACCACCAACGCCGTAACCAGCATGCCGTTGATAAAGGCCTCAGGGAAAATCACCAGCCAGAGATAGCCGATAAAATCCTCCAGCCAAGGCGGCATCGGAAACAAGCCATCCACCCAGAGCAGCGCAAAGGCAGCAATAATGCACAGCAAAGTCGCTAGCGCCGCAGCAAAAAAGCCACTGCAAAAGATATAAACGAATAGATTGCGTGGCTGCTTTTTCTCGACCCAGAGCGCGCAAGCCTCAGTCACCCCAACAGGAATAACCACCAGCAGCAGACCATTCACGCCGAGCGCCATAAAGTCCTGCCGACCCAAGGCCAGCAAACCCAACTGGGCGATCAAGCCCATCAGCATGGCCAGCGGCCAATCCAGCAGCAGCGTCACCGCCGTCATGCCAATAAAATGGTAAGACAGACCCGAATCGAAATCGCGCCGCACCAGCCACAACAGAAACAGCGCTAATGCTGTGCCGCCAAGCAGATGCTGGCGACGCAGATCACTGCACAGCTCGACCCAAGGTGCCCGCCAGATTGCCCAACACAGCAGTGGCAGATAAATCAGCCAGCCCAACAAGAGACTGGTAGAGGACAACAGTTGCTCGGCAATCATCCGGAATCACTCCAAACCTGTGATGCGAACGGTGCAGTCTACAACCGCACACCCAGACACGCTCAAGCGACAGATTAAAAGCCTGGAACATCCGCCGTAGAGGCTACCAATACGCTAATCATGCAGGCTAAGCTGACGACCATGGATGACTCAGATTACCTGCGTCTGCTGACGCACCAGGCCGAACAGGCCAACGCCTTCCTCACCAACGCACGCAAGTGGGAGCGTGAGCGCTGGGTTTGCCAACGCCTGCTGCAAGCGCTAAATGTCAGCCATCGCCTCGATGAATTCAGCGCTGCCGACCATGAGCCGCCCGACGTACTGTTCCGCGACGCCAGCTTTGAAGTGTTCTTCGTCCTCGACGAGGGCCGCCGCCTAAATGATGAATGGCGCGCCGAACTGGAACGGCGGCGCAGCGCGTTCTCTCTCAGCCAACTGGTACGCCGCGAAGCTAAGCCTAAACGCATCGCCGCCACCGAACTGCAACAACGACTGAGCCCGACCTTGCGTAAAAAAGCCCACAACTATAAAGAGCGCGGCCTTGATCTTGGCGAGCTGGACTTGCTCGCCTACGTCAACCTGAAGCGTGCCGTGCCGGACTTCAACAGCCACTTTCCGCCGCCAACCGAATTTCTTCGCCAAGGCTGGCGTTCGCTATCACTGGTGAGCCCGACCTTTGCTCGCGTACTGTTCGCCCACCCCGATGCACCAGACTTCCTGCGCCATAACCTTGGCCGCTCGGTGCTCTTTGATATTGGGATCAGTCTGTGAGCCCTCTGCATGAGCTGCTCGCCCAGGTGCCACAACAAGGCTGCGTGCGCTGGATTGGCGTACGCCCCGCCTCACGAGCAACGATGATTGAGCTGGATGCCGTCGAAGCGCGCCGCGAAGCCGGCCTCACCGGCGACCACAGCCGTCCAGGCCCACGTAATGCCCGACAAGTAACCCTGATTCAATGGGAACACTTGGCAGTGGTCAGCGCCCTAATGGGTCGCCCTGCCGAGAACCCGATCAGCGCAGCAGAGCTGCGGCGCAATATCGCCATCAGCGGCATCAACTTGTTCAGCCTTAAAGGTCGGCGTTTCCGTATCGGCCAGGCGATTTTAGAAACTACCGGCTGGTGCCAACCCTGCGCACGCCTGGAAGAACGCCTGGGGCTCGGCACCTTCCAGGCCATGCGCGGCCACGGCGGAATTACCGCGCGCGTGTTACAAGGGGGAATTATTCGCCTAGATGACGCCCTACGCGTTGAGCCTTTGTAAGCCACGCCGCTAAAATGCCAAGCACCTCAGCTGGCAATCAGCTTCAATCAATTGCCAACTCCCCCCTTATGCGAGGCACTCATGTCCAGCCGCCTAAACCCTGATGATCAAAAACGTGTCGAGCAATACCTCAGCGCGCCACAGCATCAGGTCGAACGCCAGCCGTTCAAGGTTTGGCGGCTGCTGCTGATCATCGTGATGATCACGATTGGCCTGGGTGTACTGAGCCGTCTTCTGAGTCGACTGGTGCTATGAGCTGCTTAGCGCTCGCCCACAGCGACTCGCCGCCTTTCCTTAAAAGCCTTATGAGCGTGCCTAATGACTCATCAAATTGTAATTGTCGGCGGCGGTGCCGGCGGACTGGAACTTGCCACCCGCCTGGGTAAAACCCTGGGTAAACGCGGCCAAGCCAAGGTCACCCTGGTCGACGCCAACCTGACGCACATCTGGAAGCCACTACTACATGAAGTAGCCGCCGGCTCGCTGAACTCATCCGGCGACGAGCTGAACTACGTGGCCCAGGCCAAATGGAATCACTTCGAGTTCCAACTGGGGCGTATGTGCGGCCTTAATCGCGCAGAAAAGCACATCAGCCTGGCGGCCACCCTGGACGACCAGGGCCAGGTACTGATGCCCGCGCGCGAGCTGAGCTATGACAGCCTGGTCATCGCCGTGGGCAGCACCACCAATGATTTCGGCACTGCGGGCGCGGCCGAGCACTGCCTGTTTCTCGATACCCGCGAACAGGCGGAACGCTTCCACCACCAGTTGCTCAGCCATTACCTGCGCGCGCACGCCAGCCAAGGTGAAGCCACCGAACTGATCAACATCGCCATCGTCGGAGCAGGTGCCACGGGCGTCGAACTGGCCGCCGAATTGCACCACGCGGCAAAGGAGCTGGCGGCCTACGGCCTGGACCGGATCAGCCCGGAGAACATGCGCATTACCCTGATCGAGGCCGGCCCGCGCGTGCTGCCAGCCTTACCGGAGCGCATCAGTAAGCCAGTTCAGCAAACGCTGGAGAAGCTCGGCGTCACAGTACTCACTGGCGCAGCGGTCAGCCAAGTGACTCGCGAGGCGCTGCATACTGCGCAAGGCCAGGTCATCCCGGCAACCCTGAAAGTCTGGGCTGCAGGCATCCGCGCGCCCGACTTCCTCAAAGAGCTAGATGGCCTGGAAAGCAACCGCATCAACCAACTGCAAGTGCGCCTGACGCTGCAGACCACGCGGGACGACAACATCTTCGTCTTCGGCGATTGCGCCGCCTGCCCACAACCCGATAGCGAAGGACGCAACGTTCCGCCACGCGCACAGGCAGCGCACCAGCAAGCATCATTGCTCGCTAAGTCGCTGAAGCTGCACATTGAGGGCAAGGCCCTGGGGGAATATCGCTATCGCGATTACGGCTCGCTGATTTCTCTGTCGACCTTCTCCGCAGTCGGCAACCTAATGGGCAACCTGACCGGCAGCGTCATGCTCGAAGGCTGGCTGGCAAGGATGTTCTACGTGTCGCTTTACCGCATGCACCAGATTGCGCTGTACGGCGTAACCCGCACACTCCTGATGATGCTCGGCGACCGCATCGGCCGCAGTACCGAGCCACGCCTTAAACTGCACTAAATACGCAGCGGGCAAGGCATAGCCTTGCCCGCCCCAATTAAACAGTGGCGACAAGAAATCGCAGGCAATAAAAAACCCGCACTAGGCGGGTTTTTTATCATTCAAGCATGCTTGAAATGGTGGGTCGTGTGGGATTCGAACCTACGACCAATTGGTTAAAAGCCAACTGCTCTACCAACTGAGCTAACGACCCAAAAATGGTCGGGGTAGGGGGATTCGAACTCCCGACATCCTGCTCCCAAAGCAGGCGCGCTACCGGACTGCGCTATACCCCGATGAAAGATTGGCTCCGCGACCAGGACTCGAACCTGGGACCCAATGATTAACAGTCATTTGCTCTACCGACTGAGCTATCGCGGAACTACTTGCTTCCTTCCTCAGAAAACCGAACCGCTTGTTAATTCGTTTCGCTTGTCTGAGGCGCGCCATTTTACGTTTTCGCGCGAACCTGTCAACCCCTAAATTTGCTTTTACTACAATGATTTGCAGCTGCGTGAAGGGCTGCTATATCTTCCTTATGCGTGCCCCATATATAGGGCGCTCACGCCGCAAGGCTCAGCCAGGAAAGTCCATGAGCAATCAGGGCACACCGCCCCTCTCCCCCTCCTCAGTACCGACCCTCGCCAATCGTGGCATTCAGCCACGCTTCGGTGAGCTAGTGCAAAGCTGCCGCAAGCTAGTAATGAATTGTCTGGCCGAACACCTGACAGGTGTGTTTGCCCAAGTGGACGACACGCTGTTCGAGTGCGCCGAAAAAGCCGAGAACAATCAGGTGCAAACCCTATTCTTCGACAACATGCGCGAGATCCGCCGACAGCGCCCACTGATAGAACGCAGCTACCACCAAAAAATCGCGCAGAACTTCTCTGACTTCCTTGAGGGCAAACTTAAACCGCCCGCCAACGACAGCGAACTGAATGCAGAGCAGATGGCCTTGGTGCAGAACGAGGATTACGAAGAGAGCCTGCAAGTCACCAATATGGTCAGCCGAGTCAAGGCTCGCTGTGCGCAGCCACTGTTTGCACTGGAGCAGCGCCTGGCACTCCTGAATAACGGCCAGAAGCTCGGCGAGGATCTAAACCCCTTCGGCCCGCAGATGATTGCCCAGGCCTTTCGCGATGCCCTGGCACCCTGCCCGTTTCCGCTGCGTATAAAGGTCATCCTCTACACTCTGTTTGACACCCATGTCATGCAGGGTCTGGATAGCATCTATAGCGCACTCAACCAGCGCCTGATTGAAGCAGGCGTACTACCCAATCTGAAATACAGCGCACAGCGCAACAACCAGCCAGCGCGCCACAAGACTTCGTCCACACCTGCGGAGACCACGACCGCGAGTGAAGGCAGCAACGATGGCAGAAACGCCAGCAGCACGGCCGGCGCAAAACCCGCCGGCCGCCAACACAATAGAAGCAACAGCGACCTAAGCGGCCCGCCGCCCGACGCACCACAAGAGCTACTCACTAGCCTGACAAACTTGCTAAGCGAGCATCGCCAGCGCAACTTTGATGCGCCACTGGCTGGCGGCTCCCGGAGTATTGCCAGCTTCACTCCGCGCGAGGCTAACAGCATCTACAGTGCCTCCGCGCTGCTGGACGCCCTCAACCGCATGCAGCAGCAGTCGAGCAACGACCTGTCGCAACGCCTGCAACATCCGCAACAGGTAGAAGGCCTAAAGGCCGACCTGCAACAACAACTGGAAGCACACAGCGAGCTGCCAGGCCAGCAGAAACTGTCCGACCAAGAGACCGACATAATCGACTTGGTCGGTATGTTGTTCGATTTTATTCTCGATGACGACAACCTTCCCGACACCTGCAAAACCACGCTATCACACCTGCACACGCCTTATCTAAAGGTGGCTCTGCAGGATAAAGCGCTGTTCACCCAGCATCACCATCCCGCCAGACGCCTACTTAATGCCATGGCCCAGGCTGGCGTCCTGTATGGCAGCGAAGGTGACGAGCGCGGCTTGCTGGCCAAAATGCAGTGGGTGGTCGAGCGGGTCATCCAGGATTTTTTCGGCGACCTGCAACTGTTTGAAAAGCTGCTGGAAGAGTTCAACGAATTTGTCACCACGCTCAAGCACAAGGTTGAATTACGCGAGCGCCGCGCTGTGGAAGCCGCCAAGGGCCGCGACAAGCTGCTCGGCGCTCGCCAACATGCAATCGAAGTTATCCGTCACTGCCTGAACAACCGCCAGCCACCGACCATCATCCGCAACTTTCTCGAGCTGACCTGGGCAGACGTGCTGGTATTCGTCCTGCTACGCAATGGCGAACACAGCAGCGAATGGCAACACGCCTGCGAGGCCGCCGAACAACTGGCTTGGAGCGGCACCCTGCTCAGTGAGGCAGACCGCGAGCGCCTGCAAAAGCTGCGCGTACCGCTACTGGAAAACCTGCGCAAAGGCCTGGAGTTGCTTGGCGGCTATCACGAAGACGGCATCCGCCGTTTGCTGCAGGACTTGGTGGCCTGCCAGCATGCTGTGCAAGCCAAACAACCCCTGGTCGCGGCCAAGCTCAACCCAACACTGCCGGAGAGCCCGCTAGGCGCAATGCTCGGCGAGGATGCGGCGCTGGCCACTCTCGCCCCACGCACCGCTACGCTCTCGCCGCGCGCCCAAGCACTCGCCAAAGAGCTAGGCCATATCGAGTTCGGGACGTGGTTTGAGTTCGTCAACGACCAGCAAGTGCGCACGCTCAAGCTGTCGTGGTTCAGCCCAACAACCCGCAATTACATGTTTGTTGACCAGAGCGGCCAACGCGTGGCCATCAAACCGCTCACCCAACTCGCGACTGAAATGGAACAAGGGCTGGCCCGCATCGTTCCTCTTGAACAAAGCGTACCGCTGGTGGACCGTGCACTTACCGTCATTTACCGCACCCTACAGCGCCTCACCGGACGCGCGGCTGAGCCTCAAGCATAAGGACCTCATATGAATGACGAACGCCGCTTACACAACCGGTATAACACCGGATTACAGCTCGAGGTCTTCGAACTGCACTCAGGCCAACGCCTGGGCCGCGTTGTGGATCTATCTGCCGATGGTTTTATGCTCTTCAGCGATACTCTGCTGACCGCAGACGAGTTGGTGGAGTGCCGCTTGGTCAGCGAACAGATGATTGATGGCATCTGTGAAATAACTCTAGGGGCCGACTGCCTATGGAGCCGTCCCGGTGCCAATGAGCAGCACTGCTGGGCAGGCTTTCACATCATCGACCTGGCCGATGACCAGGCCGCCGCGCTGGATATTCTGCTCAAGCACTTGTGATGCCGCACCATAAAAAACCCCAGCCAGCGTTGCTGAACCGGGGTATTTTTATTCGAGCCTAAGACATCGCTAGCAGTATCTAGCCGAAGACGATTTCATCCCCCTCAACCCGCCCGACAATGCTATCGCCTGGCGCGAACTTACCGGACAGAATCAACTGCGCCAGCGGGTTCTCGATCCAGCGCTGCACCGCACGTTTGAGCGGCCGCGCGCCGTAGACGGGGTCATAGCCGACGGCAATCAGCTTGTCTAACGCCTCAGCAGACAGCTCCAGGCTCAACTCGCGCTCAGCCAAGCGCTCACGCAAACGCCCCAACTGGATCTGAGCGATACCGGCAATCTGGTCTCGGGCCAGCGGCTCAAAAATCACCACCTCATCAATCCGGTTGATAAATTCCGGACGGAAGTGCGTGCCAACTGCGTCCATCACGGCGGCGCGCTGCGCCTCGCGATCCCCCACCAGCTCCTGAATCTGCGCCGAGCCGAGGTTGGAGGTCATCACAATCACGGTGTTCTTGAAGTCCACGGTGCGGCCATGGCTATCCGTGAGGCGGCCATCTTCCAACACCTGCAGCAGCACGTTGAATACATCCGGATGCGCCTTCTCCACCTCGTCCAGCAGAATCACCGAATACGGTTTACGGCGCACAGCTTCAGTCAGGTAGCCGCCCTCCTCGTAACCGACATAGCCGGGCGGCGCACCAATCAGCCTCGCTACGGAATGCTTCTCCATAAACTCGGACATATCGATGCGCACCAGCGCCTCTTCGGTGTCGAAAAGGAACTCCGCCAGCGCCTTGCACAGCTCAGTTTTACCCACCCCGGTTGGGCCGAGAAAGAGGAACGAACCACTCGGCCGATTCGGATCAGACAGCCCAGCACGGGAACGGCGCACCGCATTGGCTACGGCCACCACAGCCTCATCTTGACCAATAACGCGCTGGTGCAGCAGGCCTTCCATTTTCAGCAATTTGTCGCGCTCGCCTTCGAGCATCTTGCTTACCGGAATACCCGTCCACTTCGACACCACTTCGGCGATTTCTTCCTCCGTCACCTTGCTACGCAACAGCTGGTTCTCGCTCTTGCCGTGCTGATCAACCATCTGCAGGCTGCGCTCCAAGTCCGGAATAATGCCGTACTGCAGTTCGGCCATGCGATTGAGATCGCCCTTACGCCGAGCGGCCTCAAGCTCCTGACGCGACTGTTCGATCTTTTGCTGGATCTGCGCAGAGCCTTGCACTTCGGCCTTTTCCGACTTCCAGATTTCCTCGAGGTCAGCGTACTCGCGCTCCAGTCGGGCAATGTCTTCGTTGAGCTTGGCCAAGCGCTTGATAGCCGCCTCGTCGTCCTCTTTCTTCAATGCTTGAGCTTCAACCTTGAGCTGAATCAAGCGGCGCTCAAGGCGGTCGAGCACCTCTGGCTTGGAGTCAATCTCCATGCGAATACGGCTGGCCGCCTCATCGATCAAGTCGATGGCCTTATCCGGCAACTGGCGATCGGTGATGTAACGGTGCGAAAGCTTGGCTGCGGCGATAATCGCGCCGTCGGTGATAGCCACCTTGTGGTGGACCTCGTAGCGTTCCTTGAGGCCGCGCAGGATGGCGATGGTGTCCTCTTCACTGGGCTCATCGACCAGCACTTTCTGGAAGCGCCGCTCCAACGCCGCATCCTTCTCGATGTATTGGCGGTACTCATTCAGCGTCGTCGCACCAACGCAATGCAGCTCACCACGCGCCAGTGACGGCTTGAGCATATTGCCGGCGTCCATCGAGCCTTCGCCCTTACCGGCACCAACCATGGTGTGAAGTTCGTCAATAAACAGGATGATCCGCCCTTCCTGCTTGGATAGCTCATTAAGTACGGACTTCAGACGCTCCTCGAACTCACCGCGAAATTTGGCCCCAGCAATCAGCGCGCCCATGTCCAGCGACAGCAGGCGTTTGTCCTTCAGGCCATCCGGTACTTCGCCGTTGACGATGCGCTGAGCAAGACCTTCGGCAATCGCCGTCTTACCCACACCCGGCTCACCGATCAGCACCGGATTGTTCTTGGTGCGCCGCTGCAAGACCTGAATGGTGCGACGGATTTCATCATCACGACCGATAACCGGATCGAGCTTGCCTTCTTCAGCACGCTTGGTCAGGTCGACGGTGTATTTGTCCAGTGCCTGGCGGTTTTCCTCGACGTTCGGGTCATTCACCGCATCGCCACCGCGCAGATTGGTCACGGCATTTTCCAGCGCTTTACGGCTAACGCCCTGACCGAGCAGCAGTTTGCCCAGCTTGGTGCTCTCATCCATGGCAGCCAGCAGCACCAACTCGCTGGAGATGAACTGATCACCCTTCTGCTGCGACAGGCGATCCGCCTGATTGAGCAAACGGGCTAGATCTTGCGACAGATTGACGTCGCCAGACGGATTCTGGATTTTACCGAGCTGATCAAGCTCTTTGCCCAGCGCGAGACGCAGGCTATTGATGTCAAAACCGACCTGCATCAACAGCGGCTTAATTGAGCCGCCCTGCTGCTCAAGCAACGCCTGCATCAAGTGCAGCGGCTCAATGGCCGAGTGATCAAGGCCAACAGCCAAGGATTGCGCATCAGAGAGCGCGAGTTGCAACTTACTGGTTAACCGGTCAATACGCATAAAAATAACCCCTTAGTAATAGCAGGCCGGCGCACTGAATCGCACCAAACAGAAAGCCTGCAAGATGAAGAGTAGATGAGGTCGATTGTGCGGGTTTCAAGCCGAGCGGCGTTGATGGAGATCAGTAAAGCCAAAGCGCACGCCGTAGAAGGCGTGCCCCGACTCAATAACTCAGTTGCCGAGCCAGATCAGACTGGCAAAGCGCCCCGTTTGCGCCGAACGGCGGTAGGAAAAAAAACGTGGGTCGCTGACGGTGCAAAAATCGCCGCCGTAGACGGCCTCGACGCCGCGCGCGGCCAGTCGAATACGCGCCAACTGGTAGATATCCGCGAAAAATTTACCCTCGCTACCCCCCGGTTGAAACGCCGCTGCGGCCTGAGCATGCTCGGCGACAAAAATATCGCGTACTTCACTGCCGACCTCAAAGGCTTGTGGGCCAATCGCCGGGCCTAGCCAGACCAACACCTCATCACCCGGCACCGCCAATTGCTCCAGCGTTGCCTCCAGCACGCCGGCCGCCAAGCCACGCCAACCGGCATGTGCAGCCGCAACACGGCTACCCGCGCGATCACAAAACAGCACTGGCAAACAGTCCGCGGTCATCACGGTGCAAGCAACCGCAGGCTTACTTGTCCAACTGGCATCGGCCTCCAGCACCAGCGCTGGCGTAGCCTCGACCACCTTAATGCCGTGTACTTGCTGCAGCCAGGCGGGCTTACAACCGAGCAAACTGACCAAACGCTGGCGATTTTTCTGCACTGCCAGCGGGTTGTCGCCGACATGAGCACCCAAGTTACAGCTGTCGTAGGGCGCCACACTGACGCCACCACTGCGGGTGGTTACGTAGGTTTTCACTCTGGCCGGTGCGGGCCATTGCGGCGTTAGCCAGTCGTGCATCCTGTCACCCAATAAAGGCTTCGCGATCTTGTCGCAGTAACGTCAGCAACCAGACGAAATCATCTGGCAGCGGTGACTGCCACTTCATCCGCAAACCAGTGAGCGGATGGTCCAGCTCAAGAAAACGCGCATGCAAGGCCTGGCGCGGAAACTCCTTGAGAGTCTGCACCATGCTCGGATTAGCGGCTGGCGGAATACGGAAACGCCCGCCATAAACAGGGTCGCCTACCAGCGGGTAACCAATGTGGCTCATATGCACACGAATCTGGTGAGTACGGCCCGTTTCCAGCTTGACCCGTGTATGGGTATGCGAACGGAACCGCTCCAGCACGCGATAGTGGCTGACGGCAGGCTTGCCACCATCACTCACCGCCATGCGCTGACGCTGCGAAGAGCTGCGGCCGATCGGCGCATTGATCTTGCCACCGGAGGTGATCACACCAATCACGATACATTCGTAAATGCGGCTGACCGAGCGCTTCTGCAACTGATCGACCAGTTGGGTCTGCGCTTCGATGGTCTTAGCCACCACCATAAGGCCGGTGGTGTCCTTATCCAGACGGTGGACAATCCCCGCACGCGGCACATTGATGATGTCCGGCACATGGTGCAGCAAGGCGTTGAGCAAGGTGCCATCGGCGTGGCCGGCGGCTGGATGCACGACCAGGCCGGCGGGCTTATTGATGACCAAGATTTGCTCGTCTTCATAGACGATGTCCAACGCAATGTCTTGGGCAACCCACTCACCCTGAGCTTCCTGCTCAGCCTTGAGGGCCAGTTGCGCACCGCCGTGGACGATGTCGCGTGGGCGCAACACCTCACCATCGACGGTCAGCAAACCCTCTTTGATCCAGGCAGACAGACGCGAACGCGAGTGCTCGGCGAACAGGAGTGCGGCGACTTGATCGAGGCGTTGACCGCCCATTTCATAGGGCACCTCGGCGTTCAGTTGAATAATCTGCTTATTAATAGAGGACATGCTCGGCAACAGAAGGGGGTCTAGCCTTTGGTTTCGGCTACACGCTTGTGGTTAAATACGGCGTCTTTGTCCCTGGGGTACCAGGGGCGCTCATCATAACAGGACGGCTTTGCTCAAGACAGCCGCCGTCACAGGGACGCAAGCCGCCATGCAAGTGAAACACCTGCTGCTGATCGCAATCCTCGCTCTCACCGCCGCCTGCTCATCGAAACAGGTGGTTGACGAAAACCTGAGCGAAGCCGAACTCTACCAGCAGGCTCAAGCCGACCTGGATAACAATAGCTATACCGCTGCGGTATCCAAGCTCAAGGCACTGGAGTCGCGCTATCCGTTCGGCCGCTATGCCGAGCAAGCGCAGCTGGAGCTGATCTACGCCTACTACAAGAACGTAGAACCGGAAGCAGCTAAGTCGGCAGCCGACCGTTTTATTCGCCTGCATCCGCAGCATGTCAACGTCGATTACGCTTACTACCTCAAAGGCCTGGCCTCATTTGACCAAGATCGCGGCCTGATTGCCCGCTTCGTTCCACTGGACATGACAAAGCGTGACCCAGGCGCCGCCCGTGACTCCTACAACGAGTTCGCGCAGCTCACCAGCCGCTTCCCTAGCAGCCGCTACGCGCCAGACGCCAAGCAGCGCATGATTTACCTGCGCAACCTATTGGCCGCCTATGAAATTCATGTAGCGCATTACTACCTGACGCGTAACGCCTACGTGGCCGCCGCCAACCGTGGCCGTTATGTAGTAGAGAACTTCCAGGAAACACCATCAGTCGCCGATGGCCTGGCAGTAATGACAGAGGCCTACCAGCGCCTGACTCTGGACGAGCTGGCAGCCACTAGCCTGGAAACCCTCAAACTCAACTATCCAGAGCACCCAAGCCTGGTCGATGGCAAATTTGTGCCCCTCGAAGAAGAAACTGACAGCCGCTCCTGGCTGGCCAAAGCAACACTGGGTCTGATCGAAACCGACACCCCACTGCCGCCAGGCGAAACCCGCGCCAGCCAGGACGTGATTCGCCAATACGAAGACGCTGAAGAGCAAATCCCAGACGAACTCAAAGCTGGGCAGACAGAAGAGCAACCTAGCCGATCGTGGTTCAGCTACATGACCTTCGGCCTGTTTGACTGAGTAAGGGAGCGCATAAGCAGGGAGGCCATACGCCTCCCTTTTTTATTGCGGCTGTCCCCACACACCAAGACGCTGAAACACCTGCGCAAAACAACGCCTGGCTCACTGTTTCTACGCTGGGCGCACACCGGCGGGTTAGCTAAACTGCCGGTTCACCGAGAAGAAGAGAGCGCCATGGGTCTGTTCCGCTTGCTGTTCTTGATTGCCATCATTGCCGGCGCTTTCTGGTTGTGGCGACGTTTTAGCCGCGCAACTACAACGCGCGCAAACGCTCGGAGTTCAGCAGCACAAGCTGCGCCGATGGTTCGCTGCCAGCACTGCGGCGTTCATGTGCCACGCAATAACGCACTGGCACATGGCGAACAGTGGTTCTGCAGTCAAAACCACCTTGAGCAAGGCCGTCGCCGCGATGAGCACTGACTTCGCCCTGAGCGGAGAACAAAGCTGGCGAATCTTACGGATCTACCACCTTTACCGGCTGGTTATTGGCATCACCCTAGTGTTTCTGGTCTCCAGCGAGCTAGACGCCGAACTGCTGGAAATGGCCTATCCGACGCTATTCCGCGATGCTAGCTGGCTGTATCTAGCCCTAAACGCCCTGATCATCGCCACCGTACGTCGCCCCAAACGCTTGGCCCAGGTTTTCAGCCTGGCACTGGTTGATGTAATCCTGCTCTCCGGCCTGTTCTATGCTGCGGGCGGTACGCCCAGCGGCATCGGCAACCTGTTAATTGTCGCCGTCGCCATCGCCAACATCCTATTGCGCGGCCGTATTGGCCTGTTGATTGCTGCCGTCGCCGCCATCGGCATGATTTACCTAACCTTCTACCTCAGCCTTAGCCGCCCGGCTGCGTCCAGCCAATATGTGCAAGTCGGCGCATTTGGCGCCCTGTGTTTTGCCGCTGCACTGTTTGTGCAGGGCCTGACCAGTCGCTTGCAAGACAGTGAAAGCCTGGCAGAAAAGCGCGCCACCGATGTGGCCAACTTGGAAGCGTTAAACGCACTAATTTTGCAGCGCATGCGCACCGGCATCCTGGTGCTGGATGAAATGCATCGAGTGTTGCTAGCGAACCAGGGAGCCAACCATCTGCTCGGGCACTCTGACCTGACTGGCAAGATCCTAGATCCGCACTGCCCTAAACTGATCAAGCGTATGCAGCAATGGTCGCACAACCCCAGCTTACGCCCCGCCAGCCTGCAAGCCTTGCCAGACGGTCGCATACTGCAACCAAGCTTTATCGCCCTGCAACGCGGCGAGCAAAAGCACACACTGGTTTTTCTCGATGACATCTCGCAGATTGCCCAACAGGCGCAACAACTAAAGCTGGCCTCACTGGGTCGCCTGACGGCCGGCATTGCCCATGAAATCCGTAACCCTCTGGGCGCAATCAGCCACGCAGCGCAACTGCTACAAGAGTCGGAAGAACTGCACGGCCCCGACCTGCGTCTCGCCCAAATCATCCAGGATCACTCGCGGCGTATGAACCTGGTGATCGAGAACGTCCTGCAACTCTCGCGTCGAAGGCAAGCAGAACCGCAACTGCTTGACTTGAAATACTGGCTACACCGTTTTGCCAGCGAATTTCGCACCAGCGCAACCCCGAACCAGACTCTGCATCTGGAAACCTGCAGCGGCAGCATCCAAACGCGGATGGACCCACATCAGCTCAGCCAAGTGCTAGGCAACCTGGTGGAAAATGCTCTGCGCTATAGCGCCAAGAAGCACAAACAGGGGCAAGTTTGGCTGAAACTGTTCCGCGACCCAGACAGCGAGCTGCCAGTACTTGAGGTACTGGACGATGGCCCGGGGGTTACTGAAGAACAACTGCACCACCTGTTCGAGCCCTTCTACACTACGGAAAACAAAGGCACCGGCCTGGGCCTGTATATTTCCCGCGAGCTGTGCGAAAGCAACCAGGCCCGCCTCGACTATAAACTGCGCGAAGTTGGTGGCAGCTGCCTGCGCATCACCTTCGCCCACCCGCGCAAACTGAGCTGACCATGACCCGCCAGAGAGCACTGATCGTCGATGACGAACCTGATATTCGCGAACTCCTAGAGATTACCCTCGGGCGAATGAAGCTCGACACCCGCAGCGCACGCAATGTCAAAGAAGCCCGCGACTGGTTGGCCAAAGAGCCCTTTGACCTGTGCCTGACTGACATGCGCCTGCCAGACGGTACAGGCCTGGATCTGGTGCAGCACATCCAGCAGCGCCACCCAAACGTTCCGGTGGCGATGATCACCGCCTACGGTAGCCTGGATACAGCCATCAACGCCCTGAAGGCTGGCGCATTCGACTTCCTGACTAAACCAGTTGATCTAGGTCGCCTGCGAGAACTGGTCGCCGCCGCATTGCGCCTGCGCAGCGCTGATGGGCAAGAGTTGCCCGTGGACAGTCGCTTGTTTGGCGACTCACCACCCATGAAAACCCTGCGCAAACAAATCCTCAAACTAGCCCGCAGCCAGGCCCCGGTATACATCAGCGGCGAATCCGGCAGTGGCAAGGAACTGGTTGCCCGCCTGATCCACGAACAGGGCTCTCGCAGCGAACAACCCTTCATACCGGTCAACTGCGGCGCGATCCCTACCGAGCTGATGGAAAGCGAGTTCTTCGGCCACAAAAAAGGCAGCTTCACCGGTGCCATAGAAGACAAGCAGGGCCTATTTCAAGCTGCCAATGGAGGCACCTTGTTCCTCGACGAGGTGGCTGACCTGCCACTACCCATGCAAGTCAAACTGCTGCGCGCGATTCAAGAAAAAGCCGTGCGAGCGGTAGGCGGACAGCAGGAACTGGTGGTCGACGTGCGTATCCTTTGCGCCACTCACAAGGACCTGGCCGCCGAAGTCTCCGCCGAACGCTTCCGCCAAGATCTCTATTACCGCCTCAACGTAATCGAGTTGCGCGTGCCTGCCTTACGCGAACGCCGTGAAGACATTCCCCTACTCGCGGGCATCATGCTCAAACGCCTCGCCGAAGGCACCGGCATAAGCGCCGCGAAACTTGACGACGAGGCTCTGGAAAAGCTCAAGAGCTATCGCTTCCCTGGCAACGTGCGCGAACTAGAGAACATGCTCGAACGCGCCTACACCCTGTGCGAAGACGACTGCATTAGTGCCAGCGACCTGCGCCTGGCGGACAGTTGCGGCCCGAGCGAAACCGGCGAAACCGGCCTTGCACAGATCGATAACCTAGAGGACCACCTCGAAGCCATCGAACGAAATCTCATCATGCAAGCACTCGAAGAAACCCGCTGGAACCGCACCGCCGCCGCCCAGCGCCTGGGACTTAGCTTCCGCTCAATGCGCTATCGGCTAAAGAAGCTCGGCATCGACTGAGGCAGCAGACCGCAGACGCCCCACGCTATGTAGGAGGGGCTTCAGCCGCGAGCACCTGAAGCCCCAAAGCACTCAACCTGCCAAACCCAACCGCCCTGCAGGCGCGTAAGGCGCGGGATCGACAATCGGCTCACGCCCCAGTATTAAGTCGACCAACAACTGACAAGACGCAGGAGCCAGCACCAAACCGTTGCGGTAATGCCCACAATTCAGCCACAAACCATCATGCCCAGGCACAGGACCAATAAACGGGATACCCTCTGGCGAGCCAGGCCGCACTCCCGCCCAATGCCCCACCACCTCGGAATCAGCCAAACCCGGTAACAGATCAACCGCCGAAGCCTGCAAACTGCACAGCGCCTCATCCGTTGGCACCTTGTCGAAACCGACATATTCAAGCGTGCTACCAATAAGAATGTGGCCATCACGTCGCGGAATTGCATAACGGCCTTTAGCCAGCACCATGCTCGGCAAAAAGTTCTCAGCACATTTGTACAAGATCATCTGCCCTTTGACCGGCACCACCGGCAACTCGATGCCGAGGGCCTTCATCAGCTCACCGCTCCAGGCGCCAGCCGCGAGCACCACCTGATCGGCATACATGTCACCCTGTGCCGTACGCACACCCGTAATGCGCGCGCCCTCACGAATAAAACCACTAACCGCACAGTGCTCATGCAAGGTGACATTCGGCATCTGTTGCAACGCCGCCCGCAACGCCTTGACCAACCGCGGGTTACGCACATTCGCCACATCCGCCATCTGCACGGCTCGCTCAAAGCCTTCAGCCAGCGCAGGCACCGCCCGCTCTACCGCCGCGACATCCACACGCTGCAGCGGACGCCCCTCACGCTGCGCCCAGGCAAGCGCATCAGCCTCATCATCAAGATCAAGCCAATACAACCCAGTGACATACACCTCCGGATCAATCTGCGTCTGCGACAGCAACTGCCCACCCAACCAAGGATAAAAATCCTGCGACCAATGCGCTAGCGCCGTTACCGCGGGGCTGTAACGCCAGGGATAAAGCGGAGAAACAATCCCGCCACCGGCCCAAGATGACTCGGTACCGGCGTGATTGCGCTCCAGAACAGTTACATGCACGCCACTAGCTGCCAAGCCATAGGCACTCAAAAGCCCCAAAACCCCAGCACCAACGATCACGACACGTATTTCATTACAACTTGGCATTGAAAAAACCTGCTCTACACTGACTCAAGTAGCGTGTGATAATTGCCCTAGCAAGGAAGCTAGAACTATGAATAGGATGATCGGTCAAACACTGGCTGAACTGACAGTGTGCGTATTTTTTAGCGGGATCATATTTACAATGGCGATCCCCATGTTCAGCTCAACTATACAGCGCAACCAACAAACCCAGAGCATCAACCAAATGCTGGGAGCTCTGCACTATGCTCGCAGCTCAGCAGTCTTGAGAAACAAGACGACTACAATCTGCTCCGGTAATACGTCCTGCACCCCAAGCAAGCAGTGGCACAGACACTTGCTTGTCTTCGAAGACACCAATGAAAACGGTCAACTGGACGCAGACGAAAAACCTCTACAACAATTTCATATCGCTAAGGATGCTCTGAAGTAGCCCTGTATTTCCGGTCGACTTCAGCCCTTGCTGATTTTTAAAACGGCAACTGACCAAAAAACGATCAGTATCTCGCATATTTCAGTGTTTTTAGCCGCTGCGAACGCTTCGCAGCGGCTA
>NZ_JAYGFK010000016.1:0-277104 GCF_046581935.1 Pseudomonas sp. | reverse complement strand
TAGCCGCTGCGAAGCGTTCGCAGCGGCTAAAAACACTGAAATATGCGAGATACTGATCGTTTTTTGGTCAGTTGCCGTTTTAAAAATCAGCAAGGGCTGAAGTCGACCGGAAATACAGGGCTACTTCAGAGCATCCTTAGGCGTTTACCTGATCGCTTTTATAGGCGCGCTGATTTTGGGTGCCATAACTGAGGTGCATGCAGCGGGTAAAGCATTCGGCTATACCTTCGGAGACAATTTACTGCATCATCTTGCGACTTCTATTGTCGCTGTAACCATTGCGCATGTTTTGAGTTTTTGGGTGGTGGGCATTTTTACTCGGGACACTTTAGGTAGCTCAAGTGTAGAAGCTCGCAATCGGCTGTATGTACCTCATGCGTTGGGGATTCTTAATTTAATAGCGCCATTGGGTTGCATTGCTCAACTTATCTATTGGGGAGCCAACCGCAGCAATCAAAGGGCAGCCGATGAGGCCAAGAGGGCTTTGCAGTTCCAGGCTACTTTCGCTGCGTTGTTTATCGCCGGAAACACGTTGACAGATAAGATTGATGGTGTCTTCGAGTTCGCCTTAACTATGCTATTGCTTATTGCATTTTTTGGCTGGTTGATTCAAACACTTATTGCCATATTTAAGGCTAAGCGCAATGGTGAATACAGATATCGATTTAGCCTGAAGTTTTTGATTAAAAATTAATAACGCTGTAACAATAGTGTTCATTTTCAGTGGTGATTATCATGCTCCTGACGCACAGGCGTGCCGAATTGCTCATTCCGCCAGCACGGGACACACACATTCAATACTGGCAGTACGTAGAGCAGTCCACCATCTGGCCATGGTTCTATGTGGAGTTGGTGAGAGCCTGTAAAGAAGACCGCGTGGCTAGCATGCTCATGATCCCGAACGTTCCAGCGCTTGAGCAGGTGCTTGCAGAACTCAATGGCAGCAAATGGTTGAGCCAAGTGCTAGTGGTCACGCCCAGCGATATAAATGGAAGCAGACGCTGGCAGATGGAGCCTCTTATCGAGCTAAGCGTTGCCAGAAACAAAGAGCACAAGCCTCTCGGCTATGTTTTCCAAGTCGAAGGTGGAGGCGTGTACACAACCTGCGCTCAACTGAACAGCTGCGACCTAGCGTCGTCATTACCCATTTTCTCTGCCGCTAAGCACCTTCGGTGATTGGCTCTTAACCGGTTGCATCACTATTCGAGGTAGTCATCCATATGACATTTTCGACACAGCCCCAGCGATCTTGCTCCGCTTCAGGCTCTCCCTTAGAGATCCTGCTCAACGGGCGCGCGACGATTTCTGACAGCCTCTCAATCTACAAGCTTGTAGAGTGCCTGACTTTCAATGACCTGGCCCGTATGGCCAAATCCGCTGACGTGTCCCGCAAGAATCAAATAGTTGCAGCTGTTTTGGGAGAGCCCCCAAACACTGTTAGGCAGAGGTTGAAGCATCCAAACAAATTGCTTAACCCTGATCAAGGTGCCCGTGCACTGCGCTTTGCGCAGATACTGACGCAGGCACAGGATATCTTTAGGGACCGATGTACAGCATCCCGCTGGTTTTTTGAGCCTGCAATCGGTTTAGGTGGGGAAAAACCAGTTCGGGTGCTTTCGAACCCATTCGGATACGAACTAGTAGCTGATCTCATGATGCGCATCGAGCACGGCGTCTACCACTGAGCCTCAATCTGCGAACCAAGCATCGGAGGTGTGATATGCGCAAAAAGAAGACTGTAAAGTATGTGTTGATGGCCCAGTTTGAGAGGGTGGCGTTGCAAGCTTTTGAAAAGCCGAATGATCAGGAGCAGGAGCGAAGCCGCCTGACCAGTGAGGCCCTAGCCGATGTGGTCGCTGGTGACGTTATTGATCATCAAGCAGTTCGAGCATGGGTCTGCCGCCTGACCACCGACGCCCCGCTGCCGATGTCCTGCTGAATGGAAGTGGGACGTCATCGTCGATTTGCTACCAGAACTGCCTGGAAAATTAGGTTTAGGCCTTGGGGGCGTGTTGACCATAGGGAAATATAGGTACGTCTACTGTGCTGGTACCCAACAGGGGCCGGCCCCGGAGCTGTTCTGAGTGTGGCTTCGTACGGCCATTGTCCGGCCAATTCCTGTGGTTATAGCAACTAGCAGCTCCTTAGGAACTCGAATATCATCAAGTCGCTTGCTCCGAGAATTCGTTGGCACCCAGCCTCCCCTTGGAGACATTCGAAAGCCCGCCCACAACAGGCGGGCTTTTCTATTTGGTGCATCAGGCATGGCGGGCGGCGCCGTGAAGGGCACTGCCCGGTTCACTGTGGTGGCCTGGCGAACAGGAAGCGAATGAGGCGGCGTGGCGGGGGTAGGCAAAGTCAGCCGAGACCGTAGAAGGTCGCGAGTAACCACGCCACCAAGGGCCGAACAGGTTATGCCGTCATAGGCAACCGCTTGTTGTGGCCGCCGAATACTCGGCGCCGGAGACTTGAGGGTGCTCGGTTTGAGGAGGTATGGCGCGCTATTGCATCGATCATCGCAGGTGTCTTCGCTGTACCTGTGTTCGATTCAGGGTGGTATTCTTGACAAATGTTTGCGGCGAGAGTGTAAAGCGCTTCTTTACACGGTTTCAGGCAGGTTTACTTTTTCAAGCCTATTCGAATGATATCCCTCTTCTTTCTTTACATTTTTATTGGTGGCCATTGTGACATATCCGCAAAATATTGATTTTGTTGAGAAAAATATTGCCAGGTCGCTCTTAATGGCTTCCTTGTGTGAACTACCGTTCTGATCAGCTGAGTTAGCTTTCTATCATGCGTATGCGGCTGATGCTGCTGGGTGGCGGTAATGCGCTGGGACAGGCGTTAATCCGCCTCGGTGCCGAGGAGGATATTGGTTTCCTCGCGCCGAAACCGCCGGAGTCGGGCTGGGATCCTGCCAGCCTGACCCAGTTGCTCGATGACACCCGTCCTGATGCCTTGGTCAACCTTGCCTACTACTTCGACTGGTTTCAGGCCGAGGTGGTGAGCGAGGCGCACTTTGCTGCCCAGGAGCGTGCTGTCGAACGTCTGGCTGAGCTCTGCCAGTATCACCAGATCCGTTTGTTGCAACCTTCCAGTTATCGCGTTTTCGACGGTGTGCGTGCCACGGCCTACAGCGAGAAAGAAGAGCCGCAGCCGCTCGGTTCACGCGGCCAAGCGCTGTGGCGCTTTGAGCAGCGCGTGCGGGCTATCTGTCCGCGCCACGTGTTGCTGCGCTTTGGTTGGTTGCTGGATGACAGCGCTAATGGCCGCCTTGGGCGTTTTCTAACGCGCGCGGCGCATGATGAGCCGTTGCTGTTGGCTGATGATCGGCGCGGCAGTCCAACACCTGTTGACGATGCCGCGCGGGTAATTCTTGCGGTGCTCAAGCAGCTGGATTGCCAGGCACCGCTGTGGGGGACGTATCACTACGGCGGGCACGAGGCGACCACTTCGCTGGCGTTGGGGCAGGCCGTGCTTAGTGAGGCGCGCAACTTCCGCAGCAATCTGGTCGATGAGGTAACCCCGCAAGCGCACAGCGCGCGGCCAGACGCTGCTGAAGAGCCGCAATATGCGGTGCTGTCATGCAAGAAAATTCTGCATACCTTTGGAATCAAGCCGCGAGCCTGGCGCTCGGGGCTGCCAAGTCTATTGGATCGTTACTACCGCCATGTCTGATTTGCGTCCTGTTCTAGTTACCGGTGGTGCCGGCTTTATCGGCTCGCACTTGGTTGATGCGTTGCTGGCACAGGGATACAGCGTGCGTGTGCTGGATAACCTGTCGATGGGCAAGTTAGCCAATCTGCCGCTGGATAACTCACGGTTGCAGTTTACCCAGGGCGATGTAGCGGATGCGGCCGTGGTGGCACACGCGGTTGCCGGCTGCGCTGCGGTGGCGCACCTGGCCGCGGTGGCTTCGGTGCAGGCCTCGGTGGATGATCCTGCGGGCACGCACCAGAGTAATTTCGTCGGGACCCTGAATGTCTGCGAGGCCATGCGTTTGCATGGTGTCAAACGTGTGCTGTTTGCTTCCAGTGCGGCGGTTTATGGCAACAACGGCGAAGGGCTGGCGATTGATGAGGATACGGCCAAAGCGCCGCTGACGCCCTATGCGGCGGACAAGCTGGCCAGTGAGCATTATCTGGATTTCTATCGTCGCCAGCATGGCCTTGAGCCTGCGATCTTCCGCTTCTTCAATATTTTCGGGCCGCGTCAGGATCCATCATCACCGTACTCTGGGGTGATTAGCATCTTCACGCAGCGCGCTCAGCAAGGTCTGCCTATCACCGTGTTTGGCGATGGCGAGCAGACGCGTGACTTCTTCTATATTGAGGATTTGCTCGCGCTGTTGAGCCAGGCGCTAACGGCTCCGCAGGTGGTGGAGGGGGCGGTGAACATCGGCTGGAATCAGGCGGTTAGTCTGAATCAGCTGTTGGTCGAAATTGGTGGGTTGTGTGGCGGCTTGCCTGTGGTCAGTTACCAGGCTCCGCGTGCGGGCGATATTCGCCATTCGCGGGCCAGCAACCAGCGTCTGCTGGCGAATTACCAACTGCCAAACGCAACGCCGATACGTGAGGGCTTGCGTCGACTATTGGCTCAGTCTTGAGGCACCGCTAAACGAAAAACCGGCCATCAGGCCGGTTTTTTATGAGCTCAGGCTTAGAATTTGTAGCCTATGCCGACCATGTAGACGAGCGGGTCTACGTCTACATCGACCTTGACCTTTTTGCCGCCATAACTGGTGGTGCCGGTGGTGTCGATGTCGATGTAGCGCAGCTGGGCGTTGACCATGATGTTGTCAGTCAACATGTAGTCCATGCCCACTTGCGCTGCCAGGCCCCAAGAGTCCTTCATGTCCAGGCCGCTAAAACCTTTGTCTTCTGCTCCGCTGCTCAACTTGGTGTCGAAGAACCATGTGTAGTTGATACCTGCGCCGACATAGGGCTGGAATGCCGAGCTGCCATCCAGTGGGTAATACACCACGCTCAGGGTCGGTGGCAGGTGTTTGAGCTCGCCCAGTTTGCCATTCAGGCCAGAGAAGCCGCCGGGCATACCTTTTACGCCGACGTTATGGCTGAACGGGGTGGCGGCCAATAGCTCGATGCCGATGTTGCTGGTCAGCATATAAGCGAAGTTCAGGCCCAGCTGGGTATCGCTATCCAGCGTTGCCTTGGTGCCGGCAACGTCTTGGCTAAGCGCGCCTACCCAGATATCGCTGCTGCTTTCATGCGGGTCAACGGTGATTGCACCGGCACGCACGATGATGTCGCCGGCTTGGTGTGCTTGTGCCAGTGGGGCGGCAATAGCCAGGGCCAGCAGTGAGGCAGTAAAAAGAGATGTACGCATGATGTGCTCCCATAAAGCATCGGTTCGTATTGGCTGGGTACGATGTTAGGGCGCGGGAAAAAACGTCTGTTGATCCAGCTCAATAAAGTCGTTAGCTAGCTAAATTCTCTTGCTGGACCGCTTGGCATGGGTGGTGCCTGCCTAGCTGGCGGTTGTTAGTCGATATGGGGTTGCTTGAGATGCATAATGCAGTTGATAATGGTTCTCTTTAGTACATCCTCTTAACAAGGAATGCCCCATGACCCCTCTGCCGAAGCGCCTGCTGGCAGTCGCTCTGGTTCTGGCCAGTGCGCCGCTCGCGGCAACCCCTCTGGATGCTGCACTGGATGAAAGTCAGCAACTGGCTGCCGATGCCAAGGCATCGCAGGTTCGCGTCGAACAACTCGATGATGCCAGCCGGGAAATGCTCACTGAGTACCGTAATGCCCTGCAGCAGGCTGAGGCCTTGCAGGGTTACAACGTCCAGCTGCGTGAGCTGGTGGCTGCGCAGCGCAAGGAGCTGAGCGGTTATCAGCAGCAGCTCGATGGCATTGAGCGCACTCAGGAGGCGGTAACGCCACAGATGCGTCGTATGGTCGAGGTGTTGGGCGAGTTTATCGCGGCCGATCTGCCCTTCCTGCCGGATGAGCGCAGTGATCGCCTGGCTCAATTGCAGGACTTGCTGCCGCGTGCGGATGTCAGCCTGGCCGAGAAATACCGGCGCATTCTTGAGGCCTACCAGGTGGAAAGTGATTACGGTCGCACCCTGGAAGCCTGGCGTGGCGAGTTACCGAATGAAGGTGGTTCGCGGAGTGTTGAGTTCCTGCGCCTGGGGCGTGTGATGCTGTATTACCAAACCCTGGATGGCCATGAAAGTGGCTGGTGGAACCCGCAAACGCGCAGCTGGGATGTCCTCGATGGCAGCGCCAGACGCCCGCTGCACCAAGCTATTGCGATTGCCCGTCAGGAGCAGGCCCCGGCCTTGCTTGACCTGCCTGTGAAGACCCTGGCGCTGGAGGCCAAGCAATGAATCGTCGTGTTCTAGCGTTCACTCTGGCTTTGTTGCCTGCTCTGGCCGGTGCTGCCGAGCCCTTGAGTCCTGATCAACTGTTGCAACGTATCCGCAGCGAGCGTGCTGCTGAAGTCAGCGCCATGCAGAGTCGTGAGCAGGCGTTTGTGGCCGAGCGCGGTGAGCGAGCTCAGCTACTGGCAAGCGCGCGTAGCGCTCTGGCTACGCAGAAGGCCGAGGCCGAGCGCCTGAAGGCTGAATTTGACCGTCAGGAAAGTCTGCTAGCCGAGCAGGAAAAACTCCTTAGCCAGCGTGTCGGCCACCTTGGTGAGTTATTTGGCGTGGTGCGGCAGAGCGCCGGCGATGTTGCAGGGCAGTGGCAGGACAGCCTGCTCAATGCTCAGTATCCCGAGCGTCTGGGGCGACTCAAGGCGCTGGCAGAAAGCCGCACACTGCCTTCTGCTGCTGACCTCGACAGCTACTGGATGCTGTTGCTCGAAGACCTGACCGCCAGCGGTCGCGTCGAACAACTGCAATTGCCAGTGGTCGCTGCCGATGGCACGCGTAACTCGCAAGATGTACTGCGTGTCGGTGCGTTTTCTGCTTACGGCGCAGATGCCTTTCTGCGTTATGACGCCGACGCTGGCGAGCTGCTGGTGCCGCCGCGCCAGCCTTCTGGGGCAGGTCAGGTTGAGGATTACCTGAGCAGTAATACTGCCGTTTCCAATTTGCCGGTTGACCCGAGCCGCGGCACGTTGCTGGCGCAGTTACAGCGTCAGCCTGGCTTGTGGGACCGTGTGCAGCAGGGCGGCCTGGTGGGCGGGGTGATTCTGGTCCTCGGTGCCTTCGGTTTGCTTCTGGCTGTTTGGCGCATGGTTTATCTGACGCGCGTGGGCCGTGGTGTGAATGCGCAGATGCATGATCTGAGCGCCCCGCGTGCGGATAACCCGCTGGGTCGAATCATTGGCGTGCTGGGGCCGAAACCGCAGTTGGCGGATCTGGAAACGCTAGAGCTGAAGATTGATGAGGCGATCCTGCAGGAAACTCCACCGCTGGAAAAAGGCCAGGGTTTGCTCAAGTTGCTCAGCGCTGTGGCTCCGTTGCTCGGTCTGTTGGGTACCGTGACCGGCATGATCGTCACCTTCCAGGCCATTACCCAGGGCGGTGGTGGTGATTCACGGCTGATGGCTGATGGTATCTCGCAGGCGCTGGTCACTACGGTGCTGGGGCTGGTTGTGGCGATTCCTTTGTTGTTCCTGCACACCCTGCTGGCAAGCCGTAGCAAGGGGTTGATTCAATTGCTGGAGCAACAAAGTGCTGGGTTGATTGCCCTGCATCTGTCGGGAACCCCGCGCCGTGACTAATTGGCTGGAGCTGTGGTTGCGCCTTGTCGACAGCAGCTATGCGTTGCTCGACTTTATGAGTGCGGGCGGCGTAGTGATGTGGGCGCTGGCTGGCCTGTGTGTGGTGTTCTGGACTCTGGTATTCGAGCGCTTTTGGTACATGCGCCGGGTGTTTCCGGAGTGGGTCAATGAGCGCCGTCAGGCTTGGCAGCAGGTGCTCAGTGACGACACCGGCAACTGGCAGCGCGCGGTACGCAGCGCTTGGTTGGCACAAGCGCAGCAACACCTGCTCGGGCCGTTGCGCCTGAGCAAGACCCTGGTGGCGATGTACCCGCTGCTGGGCTTGCTTGGCACCGTTAGCGGCATGGTAGCGGTGTTTGACGTGCTTGCCATCAACGGCACCGGTAACCCGCGCGGTATGGCGGCTGGTGTTTGGCAGGCGACCCTGCCGACCATGGCCGGCATGGTGTTGGCCATCACTGGATTGTTCAGCCTGGCGCGTCTTGAACGCGATGCTCGCCGGGCCCTAGAGCGGCTGGCTGACCAGCTGCGTCACGACTGAGACTGCAAAACATGAGAATGCGCCGTCACCACCAGCAAGACGAAGACACTGGCATTGACCTGACACCGATGCTCGACGTGGTTTTCATCATGCTGATCTTCTTTATCGTAACCAGCTCCTTTATCAAAGAGTCCGGCGTCGAAGTGCAGCGGCCCCAAGCGGAAACCGCCAGCCCACAAGACAAGGGCAATATCCTCATCGCCATCACCGCTGATGGGCAGGTGTGGATGGACAAGAAAGTTGTCGATGTGCGTAGCGTGCGTGCCCATGTAGAGCGCATGCGTGTTGATCAGCCGGATGGTGCAGTGGTTGTTCAGGCTGATCAGGATGCGCGTACCGGCCTGGTTGTGCAGGTGATGGACCAGGCGCGTCTGGCCGGTGTGCAGGATGTTGCGTTGGCTGCTACGGCGGGAGCGCACTGATGCGTTTGCCGCTGTCTTTTGTCGCCGCCTGTGCCATGGCGTTGGCGCTGTTTGGCTTGATGCTTTATATGGTCGCGCCGCCGAGCAGCAAGCCGACGGATGAGCCGCTGACGGTGGCTAACTTCGTCCGGCTGGACGGTGATTCTAGCGATACAGCAACGCGTACTCGTCAGCAGGCTCCGCAGCCGCCGCAAGCCGAAACCCAGCAGACGCCAACGCCACCAACGCCCATGGCGGCAACCCCTAGCGCCAATCTGCCAGCGCTGGATCTGCCGGTGCCGAGCCTGAGCACCGGGCTTGCCGTTAACAGCGCGCCGACACCTAGCTTGAGTGGTTTGGCTGCCGGCGCCTCGGCACCGAGCGCGCCGGCTCCTAGTGATGCCGGTGGTCAGCCGGGCGGCCCGGAAAGCGAAGTCATGCCGCTCAATGATGTACGCCCCGAATACCCGCGCTATGCCTTGCAGCGCAGCATTGAAGGCCACGTGAAGCTGGCCTTCACCATCAACCGCGCTGGTGCAGTGGAAAACGTACGCGTCATCGAAGCTAGCCCGCAGAACGTGTTCGAGCGTGAAGCGCGCCGCGCGGCCGTGCGTTGGCGTTTTGCACCGCGTACCGAGGGCGGTTTGGCGGTGGCTCGCGAAGCGGTAAAAACCTTGTACTTCCGCCTTGAGGGAGGTCGCTGATATGTATCGTCTACTGTTGCTGATCGCGCTGTGTGGCGCGGGTGCCGCGCAGGCGGCCGGGCAAAACGTTGATCCTGGTGTGTTTCGCGCCCTGAATACTGCGCAAGACGCGCAGAAAAAGGGCGACTACGCGGCTGCGCGCCGCGCCCTGGATGCCGCCAATGGGCAACCCGGTAGCCTGGAAGAAGCCTTGCTCTGGCGTAGTCGTGGTTACCTGGCGTGGGCCGAAGGGCAGAATGCCAAGGCCATCGAGCTACTGGAAAAGGTGCTCAAGAGCGGCAAGCTGGACGCCGAGCTACAGGCCGCTGAAGCGCTGAATATCGCTCGCCTGAACTTGGTCGAACGCCGCTATGCGCGCGTGATAACCCTGCTCGCACCGGGGCAGGCGAATGCCAATGAAGAGA
Organism: Pseudomonas sp.; assembly: GCF_046581935.1. Lineage (GTDB taxonomy): Bacteria > Pseudomonadota > Gammaproteobacteria > Pseudomonadales > Pseudomonadaceae > Aquipseudomonas. The sequence goes on along the minus strand of NZ_JAYGFK010000016.1, from coordinate 267,356 downwards.
TGCTGCAGATGTTGGTGCAGGCCTATCAGGGGCTGGATCAGCCGGCCAAAGCGTTACCTTTAGCCGAGCGTTATGTACAGGCCAACCCGCAGGCCGGCGATAGCTGGCTGCAGTTTTTAGTCGCCATGAATGCTGACCTGAAGAAATATGCCGCCGCCGAGCGCTGGCAGCGGCAGTTACTCGCACGACAGCCTAATAATGCGCAGGGCTGGCGTCAGCTTGCGGCACTGCAGCAACTGAGCGGCAACAATGACAAGTCGTTGGCCACCTTGCGCGCGGCCTACCAGAAGGGCCTGCGTTTCAATGAAGGCGAACTGGATAACCTCGTGTTGCTAGCTGGGGCTGCAGATCAACCTTGGCAGGGTGCCAAATTGCTCGCTGGCATGCTCGATCAGGGCCTGTTACCGCGTACCAGTGCACGTGAGGAGCGCCTCGGGCTGCTCTGGTGGCAGGCGCGTGAGCGCAGTAAAGCCGCGGTTATTTTCCGTGAGCTGGCCAGCCGCTCGGGCAGTGCCAAACACTGGTTGAATCTTGCGCAGCTGGAGCTGGAGCAGGCTCGCTGGCAGGCCGGTCTGGATGCTTTGAACAAGGCCGAACGTGCCGGTGCGGAACGCAGCAAGGTGCGCGCCTGGCGTAACTGGGCGGAAAGTGAGCTGAGCTTCGCCCGGGAAAAACGCGTAGCCAGCGCTGGCTAGGTTTGTTTCAGTCAATAAAAAGCCAGACTCAAGGTCTGGCTTTTTATTGACTATTCGCCGAGAAACTTAGCTCTCTGGCATCTCATAGGCGTAAATCTTTTCGGCTTCCATCTGGTAGCCAGCCTCGGCCAGCTCGCTGCTGGTTTGCTCGACCTTGAGCGATCCCTCGATCCAGAACGGCTGGTACAAGGCATCCATCAGCACGCCCAGCTCGCTGGTGACGTGGACGATCTGGTTCGACGGCGGTGGCGGTACATGGATGCATGCGCCGAAATATGGCACCAGCAGAAACTCGGTCACCCGCCCTTCATCGGTGACATCCAGAGGCACGATATAGCCCGGTAGCTTCACCCGCTGGCCGTCCAACGCCTGCACCACTGGGGCTGCCGGCGATTGCTGGGCGGTGGCCGGCCCGGACTCTGACAACACGTTGCCCAGTTGCGACAAGTCATGGATCGGTGCCGGCTCAGTAGTTTGCGGCGGCGCATCAGCCGGAACCATTTCAGACCAGGTCAGCTCGCGTATGTCAGCAGCCGCCAACGGCAGTGCCAAGGTTAACAGCAGGGCAGCGAGCAGAGAACGGTGCATGGAAAAGCCTCATAAGCGGATCGATAAGCCATCGGCCAGTGATTGGCGGTAGGCGCGCCAGGCCGGTACACAGCCCATCAGCAGGGCGGCGCTCAGAATAGCGCCGAGTAGCGTCCACTCATAGCGGGTTGGCATGTTCAGTGGCAGGTACAGGCCGTAATTCGCCTGCACGTAGCCCTGCGCTGCGGCGATGCTTATATACAGCAGCAGTAAACCGAGCAGCACTCCCGCTAGAGCCAGGGCAAAGGCTTCTACGATCAGCAAGCTGGCGATATGCCAAGGCCGTGCGCCAACCGAGCGCAGAATCGCCATTTCCCGGCGGCGCTCGTTAAGGCTGGTGAGAATCGCTGTAAGCATGCCAATCAGCCCGGTCAGCACCACAAACAACGACACCACGAACAGGGCTTTCTCGGCCGTACCCATCAGGCTCCACAGCTCCTGCAGGGCCACGCCGGGCAAGATCGCCAGCAGTGGTTCACCGCGAAATTCGTTGATCTCGCGTTGCAGGCTGAAGGTGGCGATCTTGCTTTTCAGTCCGAGCATGACGGCGGTGATTTGCTTGGGCTGCAGGTTCATGGCTCGGGCTTGGTCGGCGCTGACACGATCCGCACCACGCGCCGGCATGCCGTTCTTCCAGTCGACATGCAGGGCTTCCATACCGGCCAGGGAAATATGCAAGGTGCGGTCAACCGGGGTGCCGGTACGTGCCAGGATACCCACGACCTTAAAGGGTTTGTCGTCGTGTTTAACCAGGCTGATGGTGGCCACGCCGTGGGCCAATACCAGTTCGCTGCCGAGCGTGTAATGCAACGCGTCGGCCACCTCGGCACCCAATACCACCTCGAACGGGTCGTCGGTAAATGCCCGGCCGCTGCTGAGCTTCAAGGCTTGATTGCGCGCATAGCGGTAGTGCTCGAAATACGCTGGGCTGGTGCCCATCACTCGGTAGCCGCGGTGTGAGTCGCCGAGGGAAATTGGAATGGCCCATTTCACTTGCGGGTGCTCGGCGAAGTGCTCGAAGCTGTCCCAGCGGATGTTGTTAGTGGCATTGCCGATGCGGAACACCGAGTACAGCAGCAGATTGACGCTGCCCGAACGTGCGCCGACGATCAAATCGGTACCGCTGATGGTGTTGGCAAAGCTGGCGCGGGCTTCGGTGCGCACCCGCTCCACGGCCAGCAGCAAGCATACGGACAGGGCTATGGCGAACACCGTCAGCCAGGCGGTAAAGCGACGGTTGCCCAGGCTGGCCAGGGCGAGACGCAGTAGATACATCGTTAAATCTCCGCCAGACGAGTGGCGCGGTTGAGTTCCGCCAGCGATAGGCTGCGGTCGAACAACCGCGCCAGGCTCTGATCGTGGCTGACAAACAGCAGGCTGGAGCCGGCCTCACGGCATTCGACGAACAGCAGTTCGAGGAATGCTTCGCGGGCGTCGGCATCTAGGGCCGAGGTGGGTTCGTCGGCGATCACCAGTTCGGGCTGGCCGATCAGGGCGCGGGCGGCGGCGACGCGCTGTTGCTGACCAATCGACAGGTCGCCGGCGCGCCGTTCAAGTAATTCCGGGTGGTGTAAACCTAAGTGGGCGAGCAGGGCGCTGGTCGCCTTGGCAACGCTGCCATGGCGCTGCACTGCGCGGCTGGCGCGCAGTTTAGAGAAGTGGCAGGGCAGTTCGACGTTTTCCCGTACCGAGAGAAACGGCAGCAAGTTGAACTGCTGGAAAATATAACCGGTATGGTCGACACGAAAGCGGTCGCGGGTGCCGGCGGACAGCTTGCTTAGGTCTTGCTCAAGGAGCTGAATGCTGCCGCGATTGGGCTTCTGCACGCCGCCGAGCAGGCCTAGCAGGGTGGTCTTGCCGCTCCCGCTAGGGCCTTTGAGGAACAAGCTTTCGCCACGTTGCAGGGTGAATTCGGCGATATCCAGCAGCTCGGGCTGGCCGGGCCAGGCAAAGCCTAGGTTAGACAGTTGGATCAGGGCTGTGCTCATGGGTAACTCGTTTGGCGCGTAGCGTGGATCTGGGCGCGTAGCTGACGTGTTTTCCACCACGCCACACCATTGCGCTGCGCGGTGGAAGAAGCGTCATACACCCTAGATTGTGCTGCAAGGGGCGAACGTTAGAAGCTCAGAGTCGGATGGGCGGGCGTCAGTTCCAAACCCTGTTGGCCATTTGGGCCAATCAGTTGTACCTGAATTTTCTGGGTGCCAGGAAAGCGTTTGAACAGCTCGGTCAGATCAATCTGCTGCAACTCGTCCGGTTGCGCACAGTTGAGGGTGTAGTGCGCGTCGATGTCGCTGTGTTCGTGTTCGTGTTCGTTCTCATGCTCGTCTGCTTCAGCATGGCCGCCGAATAGCGGGCTTTCCAGCTCTGTCTGGCTGACGCTGCACTCGCCAGCGTTCAGGCCAAACAGCACTTGCGGCTGTTCCAGTTGGCTGTGAACGGCTGCAACCTTGGCTTTATCGGCGTCGCTCTTCGCTTCGTGTTCAAAACCCACCAGGTTCATGGCCGGGCTTTCCAGTTGTAACTCCAGCACTTTGCCGTCGAGCACAACGTTGAGTTGAGCTGCACCGTGTTCGTGGGCACCGAGGCTGCCGTGCTCGGCATGCTCATGTTCGTCATCGCTGTGCGCGAAAGCGCCGGTAGCAAGGGGCAGTAGGGCAAACGGCAGGGCAAGTAGCAGGCGGCGCATGGGTATCTCCGGGTTGGTGTAATGAGTTGTTACGTTATAACAACTTGCGTGCGGCGTGGCTAGCCTTCCTTGGCGGTTCTGTGCGGACGTGGGAGCATGGCGGCTGATCAGTTGAGGGCAGGGTGATGGTGCGAATACGTGGGCAAATTGGAGCCTGGCCGGTGGACCTGACGGTTGAACTGGATGCGCAGGATTGGGCGCAGCTGGCCCAGCACATGGCAGTTGAAGCGCCGCCAGTTGCTGCGTCGACGGTGGCGGTTGCTCCGGCGGCCAGCGATACCCTGTGGCAGACCACGCTGGAATTGTTGCGTCGCGCTGGGCAGATCGAAGGCCCGCAATTACTTGCGCAGCTGGTTGCACTGGCGGGAGGCGAGGCGGCAGGCAAGCGCTTGCTGGTGCGTTTGCGGCATTGCGAGCAGGTGCGTATGGAAACCGGCGCGGATGCGCCGATTTATCACTGGGTCGGTTAATGCCTATTGCTGGAGAGGCTTACCCATCCAGCAAGCGCTGCGGTCAGTAAATCGCTTGATACAGCTTGCGCCGATAGGCGGTGACCAGCGTGTGGTCGTTACCCAGCAGGTCGAAGACTTGCAGCAGGGTTTTATGCGGCAGACCGTCGGAGTAGCTGCGGTTGCGGATAAACAGCTTGAGCAGGGCGTCCAGCGCCGCCTCGTAGTGCTGGCGCGCCAATTGCTGGATGGCCAGTTGGTAGCTCGCTTCATCATCTTCGGCGTTTTGCGCCAAGCGGCTTTTCAGGCTGGCGACGTCGGGCAGCTCGTTGGCCTCGCGTAAAAACGTCAGCTGCGCTCGTGCACCGGCTAGCGCTTGCTTGTGTTCATCGCCTTTTACGGCATTGAGTACCGCCTCGGCTTCGGCCAATTCGCCGCGCTCGGCCAGGCAGCGCGCATAGAGAATCAGCCCGGCAGCGTGCTCGTTATTTTCCGCCAACAGCGTTTTCAACTGCTCTTCGGCGTCGGCAAAGCGGCCTTCGTTGAATAACGTTTGGGCGGCCTCCATTGGGTCTGCCGCCAGCGGTGCTGGCTCGGTCACGTGGGGCTTGAGCAGTTCGCGGATCGCCGATTCAGGCTGCGCGCCGGCAAAGCCGTCCACCGGCTGGCCGTCTTTGAACAGCACCACAGTCGGCAGGCTGCGGATACCGAAGCGGGCCACTATGTCCTGCTCAATATCGCAATTGACCTTGGCTAGCAGCAGCTCGCCACGGTATTCCTCGGTGATCTTCGCCAGCAGTGGCATCAGCGCTTTGCACGGCGCGCACCACTCGGCCCAGAAGTCCACCAGTACGGGTTTGTGGAACGAGTTTTCGATTACCAACTGTTCAAAGCTGGCGCTGCCTGCGATATCAAAAATGTAAGGGGAATCGCTCATGGTCGGTCTCGGCTGGGCGCAAGTGGTGATGGTTTGGAATGCGGTGGACTATAAATGTGGGCGCGGGGTGGTGGCTACAAGGGGGCTGATGCGCGAGCGGCATGGTACAGACTGACATGGCGAAATTCGGCCGGCTCGGCCAGGTCTGGCCAGGTGCTGGCCTCAAGTATGCCGAGGCGCTGATACAGCGGGTGCTGGAAGTCGCGTACGCGTGAATCAGCCACCAAGGCTTGGCGACCACGGCTGAGAAACTGATCGAGCAGCGGCAGGTTGGCGCGGTCGTAGAGCACGTCGGCGACGATGATCAGGTCGAAACGATCAGCCTCTTGAAAGAAATCTGTTGAGTAGCTCAGCAGCACATCATTTAGCGCTGCGTTGGCCCGGCAGGCTGCGATGGCCAACGGGTCGAGGTCGCAGGCCACGACTTCCAGCGCGCCGGCCTTAGCGGCGGCGATCGCCGCCACGCCAGAACCTGCACCGAAATCCAGTACGCGCTTGCCGCGCACCCACTCCGGGTGCTCGGCAAGCCAGCGAGCCAGCACTAAACCGCTGGCCCAGCAGAAGCACCAGTAGGGCGGATCTTCGAGGATGCGCCGAGTTTCTTCTGGGCTGAAGGCGCGATCCATATTGCCCGCATCGATCAGCCACAGCTTGATTGCGGTGCCTGGCAGGGTTTCCGCGCTCAGTTGGGCGTCGCCGAGCAATTCACTCAGCGCAGCTTGTAAGGCGGCGGGTGGTTTCATGGCGCCGCTACCAAGCTTAGTTCACCAAGCGACTGGGTTTCGCTGCTGACAATTGGCCGAGCAGGTAAGCGCAGAATTAACTGACCAGCCTGGTTGGCGCGGCCATGTAGTTCTACGTGGGCGTGCTTATTGAAGGTTTCTGGGTTGAACGGCAGGTGAAACGCTAGCGGGCTGCCGGTGCCACGCAGTTTGATGCTGGCGAGCAAGGCGTGCGGCGTGCCGCTCTGGTCTACAGCCAGCAGGGCCAGTTCGACCTCGGCGGCATTCGGTACATTCAACAGGTTGCCACTCAGCTCGCGCTGGTGCGCGGGTAGCGGCGCTGCTTGTACCGGCGCTGGTGGTTGCACGGGCTTCGCAGGGAGCGGGCTATCGTTGGCACAGGCCGTCAGCAGGGCTAGCAGGCTCAGTAGAATCAGCGGTTGCAGCGGCGGGCGGGCTTTCATCTAGGTCATCAACTTCGCGGGTTTGGGTGGGCGCTTGTATACCGCAAAGACCTCGGTTTGTCTTGCTTGTGGGATGCGCTACCATGGCCGCTTTCGTCTAAGGCTGGCTTTATTTATGCACTGTCCCTTCTGCGGTGCCAACGACACCAAGGTGATCGACTCACGGCTGGTTGCTGAGGGCGGGCAGGTACGTCGTCGGCGTGAATGCGTGGCTTGTGAGGAGCGCTTTACTACCTTTGAAACGGCCGAGCTGGTTATGCCACGGCTGATCAAGCAGGACGGTAGCCGTCAGCCGTTCGATGAGGACAAGCTGCGCGCCGGCATGCAGCGCGCGCTGGAGAAACGTCCGGTGAGTATCGAGCGCTTGGAAGCGGCCATTGCCCACATCAAGCACAAGCTGCGGGCGACTGGCGAGCGTGAGATCAAGTCGCTGGTGCTGGGCGAGCTGGTGATGACCGAGTTGCAAAAGCTCGATGAAGTGGCCTATATCCGTTTTGCTTCGGTGTACAAACGCTTTCAAGACCTCAACGAGTTCCGTGAGGAAATCGATCGTCTGTCCCGCGAACCTACCCAAGGTTGATGATGAATTCAGATCACGCCTTTATGGCTCGCGCGCTGGAGTTGGCCCGCAAAGGCTTGTACTCCACTCACCCCAATCCCCGCGTCGGCTGCGTGATCGTTCGTGATGGACGCATCGTCGGTGAGGGCTGGCATGCCCGTGCGGGTGAGCCACATGCTGAAGTGCATGCGCTGCGTCAGGCTGGCGACAAAGCCCGCGGTGCCACGGCCTACGTCACCCTGGAGCCATGTAGCCACCATGGGCGCACGCCGCCTTGTGCTGATGCGCTGGTTAACGCGGGGATTACCCGTGTCGTTGCCGCCATGCAGGACCCTAACCCGCAGGTGGGGGGTGATGGTCTATTGCGTTTGATGCATGCCGGCATCGCGGTGCAGAGTGGCGTGCTCGAGGCAGAGGCGCGGGCGCTGAATGCTGGCTTTATCAAACGTATGGAGAAGGGCCTGCCGTTTGTTCGGGTCAAATTGGCGATGAGCCTGGATGGGCGCACCGCCATGGCCAGTGGGGAAAGCCAGTGGATTACCGGGCCGGCTGCGCGTGCTGCGGTCCAGCGTTTACGCGCTCGTGCCAGTGTAGTGCTGACCGGTGCCGACACCGTGCTGGCGGATGATGCCCGCTTGACGGTACGGGTTGATGAACTGGGCCTGGGGGCCGAGCTGAGCGCCTTGGCGCAAGCGCGTCCGCCGCTGCGGGTGTTGGTAGACGGACGTTTGCGGGTGCCGCTGAGTGTGCCGTTTTTCCAGGTTGGCCCTGCGCTGGTGGCGACCTGTGCTGCGGCCTCGGCGCGTGATCGCTATCTCGATGACGGGCACGAGCTATTGGCCGTGCCGGGCAGCAACGGACATGTTGATCTGCGCAAGTTGCTGCTTGAGTTGGCGGCGCGTGGTGCCAACGAGGTGCTGGTGGAGGCTGGGCCACGTCTGGCAGGGGCGTTTGCCCGCCAAGGTCTGGTTGATGAATATCAATTGTTCGTTGCGCCCAAGCTGCTGGGCTCTAGTGCCAGGCCGTTGCTTGACCTGCCGCTGGCGCGCATGGCCGATGCGCCGGCACTGAAAATTGTCGAGATGCGTGCAGTGGGTGATGACTGGCGAATTATCGCGGTGCCGCAACCGGTCGTTTGATGGTTGGCTATTAGCGCTGGCATTCCATTAGCGATGGCACACCATTCAAACCGTCGTTTGCCGATGCAGGGTGGCGGTAATCTGTGGTAAAACGCGTCTCGGCTACGCAAGTGGCCGCAACGTTCTCAGGGCGGGGTGTAATTCCCCACCGGCGGTAATGGCTGCAAGGCCTAGCCCGCGAGCGCTTGTCAGGTTGGTGTAAACCGCCGGGCAAGGTCAGCAGACCCGGTGTGATTCCGGGGCCGACGGTTAAAGTCCGGATAAAGAGAGAGCGGGATTGCCTCAATGAGGCGTGCTTAGGTGCGCCTAGAGATCCCTATCGATCAAACGCGCCCTGTTTTTTATAAAACAGGAGTTGGTCTAGATGTCTGATTTTTATTTCGAGCCCCGTGCCTCTGGCGTTATCCGCCAGTGCTTTGCCGTGGGCGTTGCGCAGGGGGTGGTATGTTTACCGGCATAATCGAAGCCATTGGCAGTATCCGTGCATTGACCCCAAAAGGCGGCGATGTGCGGGTGTATGTGGAGACCGGCAAGCTCGACCTTGGCGACGTCAAACTCGGCGACAGTATTGCGGTGAATGGCGTATGCCTGACTGCCGTAGAGTTGCCCGGCGATGGTTTCTGGGCCGATGTCAGCCGCGAAACCCTGGCGCATACCGCCTTTATCAGCTTGAAAGCCGGTAGCAAGGTCAATCTGGAGAAGGCGCTGACACCTACCAGTCGCCTCGGTGGTCACTTGGTCAGCGGCCATGTGGATGGCGTCGGTGAAGTCATCGCTCGCGCCGATAACGCCCGCGCTGTGCAGTTCACCATTCGCGCGCCGCGCGAACTGGCCAAATACATCGCCCACAAGGGCTCGATTACCGTGGATGGCACCAGCCTGACCGTCAATTCGGTCAACGGCGCCGAGTTCGAGCTGACCATCGTGCCGCATACCCTGGCCGAAACCATCATGGTCGACTATCGCCCTGGCAGTCAGATCAACCTTGAAGTGGATCTGCTGGCGCGTTACCTGGAGCGTCTGCTGCTCGGTGACAAGGCCGCTGAACCTAAGGCTTCGGGCATGACCGAAGGCTTTCTCGCCGAACACGGCTACCTGAACAAATAAGGAATCGCCAGCATGGCTCTTAACACTATCGAAGAATTGGTCGAAGACATCCGCGCCGGCAAGATGGTCATCCTGATGGATGACGAAGACCGCGAGAACGAAGGTGATCTGATTGTTGCCTCGGAGTGCGTGACCGCCGAGCACATTAACTTTATGGCGCGCTTTGCCCGTGGCCTGATTTGCATGCCGATGACCCGCGAGCGTTGCGAAACCCTCAAGCTGCCACTGATGGCACCACGCAACGGTTCCGGTTTTGGCACCAAGTTCACCGTTTCCATCGAAGCGGCTGTTGGCGTGACTACCGGTATTTCTGCAGCTGACCGCGCCTGTACCGTACAGGCCGCTGCAGCGAAGAATGCCGTCGCTGATGACATTGTCAGTCCTGGCCATATCTTCCCGCTAATGGCCCAGCCCGGCGGCGTGCTGGCCCGTGCCGGGCATACCGAAGCAGCCTGCGACCTGGCCCGCATGGGCGGCTTTGAGCCGAGTGGGGTGATCTGCGAGATCATGAATGACGACGGCACCATGTCGCGTCGCCCTGAGCTGGAAGAGTTCGCCAAGCAACACGGCATCAAAATCGGCACCATCGCTGACCTTATTCATTACCGCTTGATGCACGAACGCACGGTTGAGCGGGTCAGCGAACAGGTGCTCGATACCGAGTTGGGTCAGTTCAATTTGGTGACCTATCGCGATGGTGTCGAGGATACGGCGCACATGGCCCTGACCTTAGGTGCGGTGTGCGCTGAAGAGCCGACCCTGGTGCGGGTGCACAACATGGACCCGCTGCGCGATTTGTTTCTGGTCAATCAGCCAGGTCGTTGGAGCATGCGTGCGGCCATGGCTGAAGTTGCTAAGGCCGGTAGTGGCGTAGTGCTGCTGTTGGGCAATCCGCTGACCGGGCCTGAACTGCTGGCGCTGTTGGACCGTCAGCAACCCGCCAGTCCGACGACCTACAGCACGGTGGGTGCTGGCTCGCAGATTCTGCGTGACCTCGGCGTGCGCAAGATGCGCCTGATGAGTTCGCCAATGAAGTTCAATGCAATATCCGGTTTCGACCTGGAAGTTGTAGAATACCTGCCCGCTGAATAACCACCGCCGCGCTACTGCGCTGGACGTGCTGCGTTGCAAACAGGCTCGGCTTGCTCATTTACCTTAGTAAACCCTGCAGCCTCGCCTGTTTCCGCTTTGTCTGTGCAGCGTTCGCTACGCGCTGTTCTGTTGGGCTATAACCTTTTTGCCCCCTGGCTCTTTAACGCTATATGAGAATTTTTTTATGACCCTGAAGACCATCGAAGGTACTTTCATCGCCCCCAAAGGCAACTTTGCACTGGTCGTCGGCCGCTTTAACAGCTTCGTTGTTGAAAGCCTGGTAAGCGGCGCAGTTGACGCTCTGGTTCGCCACGGCGTGAGCGAAAGCGACATCACCATCATTCGCGCGCCGGGTGCGTTCGAGATCCCGTTGGTGGCGCAGAAGGTTGCCCAGCGTGGCGACTTCGACGCGATCATCGCCCTTGGTGCGGTGATTCGTGGCGGTACTCCGCACTTCGAATATGTGGCGGGTGAATGCACCAAGGGCCTGGCCCAGGTCTCTATGGAGTTCGGCGTGCCGGTGGCGTTCGGCGTGCTGACAGTCGATTCCATTGAGCAAGCAATTGAACGCTCTGGGACCAAGGCTGGTAACAAAGGTGCGGAAGCCGCACTGTCCGCCCTGGAAATGGTCAGCCTGCTGGCGCAGTTGGAGGCCAAGTGAGCCAGAACGATAGCAACGGGCAGCAGCCGCAAGCGCCAAAAAAAGGCCCTAGCACCAAGACCCTCGCGCGCCGTCAGGCGCGCTCCCTGGCTATGCAGGCGCTGTACTCCTGGCATATGGCTGGCCAGTCGCTGAACGAAATCGAAGCGCAGTTCCGTGTCGATAACGACTTCACTGCGGTTGACGGTGCCTACTTCCACGAAATTCTGCATGGTGTGCCACGGCAGAAAACCGAGATCGATGGCGCGTTCGAGTCCCTGTTGGATCGTCCGCTGGCTGAGATCGACCCGGTAGAACTGTCGATTTTGCGCTTGTCGACCTTCGAACTGAAAAACCGCATCGATATTCCCTATCGCGTGGTGATCAACGAAGGTATCGAACTGGCCAAGGTGTTTGGTGCTACCGACGGGCACAAGTTCGTCAACGGTGTGCTGGACAAGCTGGCTCCACGCTTGCGAGCTGATGAAGTTCGCGCCAACAAGCGTTAAGCCTGTTTTGGGTGAGTTCGAGCTGATCAGTCACTACTTCGCTGCTGCGTCTTGTGCGCAGGCTGGCGAAGGCGTGGCCTTGGGCATCGGTGACGACTGCGCCCTGTTGGAATTGCCGGTTGCTGAGCAACTGGCAATCTCCACTGACACCCTGGTTGCTGGGGTGCATTTTCCCCACTCTCCTGATCCTTTTCTGCTCGGCCAGCGTGCGCTGGGCGTTTCGGTCAGCGATCTGGCTGCCATGGGCGCGACGCCTGTCGGCTTTACCCTCGCATTGACGCTGCCAAGCGCTGAGCCCGATTGGCTGCAGGCTTTTGCTCGCGGTCTGGACGACATGGCGCAACGCTGCGCGATTCGTTTGATTGGCGGCGACACCACGCGCGGTCCTCTGAGCCTCACGCTTACTGTCTTCGGCCGCGTGCCGGCTGGCATGGCGCTGACCCGCAAGGGCGCGCAGGTCGGTGATCTGCTCTGCGTCGGCGGTGAGTTGGGCGATGCTGCGGGTGCTTTGCCGCTGGTGCTGGGGCAACAGCCTGCCGAGTCGGCGGCGGCCGAGGTACTGCTGGCGCGTTACTGGTCGCCCGTGCCACAGCTTGAATTGGGCCAGGCGCTACGTGGCAAAGCCACGGCGGCACTGGATATCTCAGATGGTTTGCTGGCTGACTGTGGGCATATCGCGGCGGCGTCTGGCGTTGGCTTAGTCATTGAGCAGGCACAAGTGCCGCTTTCCGCTGCGTTGCTGGCAATTGCCGGTGAGCCGCTGGCGCTCCAGTGTGCATTAAGTGGTGGCGATGATTACCGGCTAGCGTTTACCTTGCCCGCGCAGTATCTGGCTGAGCTGCAACAGGCGAGTTTGCCGGTGCGGGTGATTGGCCGGGTTGTCGCGGGCCAGGGTGTTAGTCTGCTGGACGTGCAAGGCCGTCCCGTTCAACCGCCCTGTAGCGGCTATCAACATTTTGGAAGTGCCCGTGACTGATCATCCCAAGCAAGTTCCCGCCGAGTTTGTACCGCCATCGGTATGGCGTAATCCATGGCATTTTCTAGCGTTCGGGTTCGGCTCCGGCACCTTGCCGAAAGCACCTGGCACCTGGGGTTCGCTGGTGGCACTGCCGTTTATCCCGCTCTGGCAGTTGTTGCCTGACTGGGGGTACTGGCTGATGCTCGGCATTACCATGCTGTTCGGCTTCTGGCTGTGCGGCAAGGTGGCTGACGACCTGCGCGTGCATGATCATGAGGGCATCGTCTGGGACGAAATGGTCGGCATGTGGATCACTCTCTGGCTGGTGCCTGACGGTTGGGGCTGGCTACTGCTAGGCTTCTTATTGTTTCGCCTGTTCGACATCCTCAAGCCGTGGCCGATTCGTTGGATTGATCGGCATGTGCATGGCGGGGTCGGCATCATGCTTGATGACGTGCTGGCCGGGGTGTTTGCTTGGCTTGCCTTGCAGGTGGTGGTGTGGGGCTGGGCGAATGGATTGGCTGCTGCGCTGGGCTGGTAGTAAGGGAGGTGTCGGCGATGAGGTGTTACCGTTGCTGGGTTATATGGGCGGTAATGAGTATTGCCTGTGCACTGGTTCATGCGGATGAACCGACACAGGTGCGAATCGCTGCCGAGGTTTGGCCCGGGTTTACCAATGCCGATGGCAGCGGTGTGTCCTGGGACATCTTTCGCATGGTGTATGAGCCAGTAGGGGTAAAGCTGCAGGCGCTTAGTGAGCCTTATACCCGCTCGATTGGCTTAGTACAGCGCGGTGAAGCCGATGCCTGGGTCGGTTCTTATCGCAATGAAGTCAAGCTGGGTGCGGTCTACCCACGCTGGCACTATGACTTTGATCAGATCGTGGCGCTGGGCTTGAGTCGTACGCCGGTGCCGACGCTGGAAAACCTAGGCTCGTTTCGCCTGGCCTGGGTGCGTGGTTATGAGTACCAGCAATATCTACCAAACTTGCGTCAGTACCGCGAAGTAATTCGTCGCAGCGGTATCCTCGGTATGCTGGACCAAGGGCGTGCAGACTTTTATCTCGATGCAGTGGACGAGGTGGCGGATATTCTCGATACCGCCAGCGACCCGACGCAATATCGTGTGACGCCAGTGACTAAGCTAAACCTCTATCTTGGCTTTACCGATAGTGAGCGTGGTCGCGCCTTGGCTGAGCTGTTTGATCAGCGCATGGACGAACTGGTGGCGGATGGCAGTCTGCGGCCGATATTTCAACGCTGGCAGCAGCCATATCCCTTTGACTGATGACGGTGAGGTTTTGCATGCGCGTGTTTAGCTGGATGCTATTGAGTTCGCTGCTGTGCGGCAGTTATGCGCTGGCGGCACCGCAAGTGCGAGTGGTCGGGTTGTTCCCTGGTGCAGCGGTGGTCAATGTCGACGGCCAGCGCAAGCTGGTCAAGGTCGGTCAGGTCGGTCCTGCGGGTGTGGTGGTGGTCAGCGCTGATAGCCGTGGTGCGGTGTTGCGCGTCGACGGCGTGGAGCGCAACTACAGCCTTAGCCGTGAATACAGCAACGGTTTTGCCGAGGCGCAGAAGAAGCAGCTCAGCATCGCCAAAGGGCTGGGTGGGCACTATTGGGTCACCGGCTCGGTCAATGGCCAGCCGATCCCGTTTCTGGTGGATACCGGTGCCACCTCCGTGGCCTTGAATGATGAGCAGGCGCGCCGGTTGGGTATTGATTACCGGGTCAGTGGTTCTCCCCTGCAAGTCAGTACCGCCAGTGGCAACGTGCGTGGCTGGCGGGTGACGCTGGATCGAGTCAAGCTCGGTGAGCTGGAAGTGTTGGGGGTCGAGGCCGTGGTGCTTGAGGGCGGTTCGCCTGCCGAGGCCCTGCTGGGTATGAGCTTTCTTAGCCGCGTTGGCTGGAAGGTGGAGCAGGGCTTGCTGGTGCTGGAATCCAAGTACTAGGCGCCTGCTGACAATCCGCAGCGTTAAAAATAGGCCCTAGCTAACGCGAATGCCTAGGTAATCACTTATCCGTGCGTAAGCAGAGTCTTGGCCACTCGATCCTTATCATCGGTAATTCAGGCTGACCGGGCGCTAAGGCCTGCTGTTACAATGCCGGCCTTATTCTTCCTGCCATTTACCTTTAGGAGCATCCGGTGTCCGTCGTGTTTGTCGCCGCCTCCCAGTTGCCGACGCCTTTTGGCGTGTTCACCATGCATGGTTTCCTCGAAGAGGCCACAGGCAAGGAGCATGTTGCTCTAACCTTCGGTGATGTGGCCGATGGTGCTCCCGTATTAGGCCGTTTGCATTCCGAATGCCTTACCGGTGATGCGTTGTTCAGTCTGCGCTGTGATTGTGGTTTTCAGCTTGAAGCGGCGTTACGGGCAATTGCCAGCGAAGGCCGTGGCGTCCTGCTCTACCTGCGACAGGAAGGCCGTGGCATTGGTTTGCTGAACAAGATCCGCGCCTATGAGCTGCAAGATGGCGGCGCGGATACGGTGGAAGCCAATGAGCGCTTGGGCTTCGGCGCTGACCAGCGTGATTATGCGATTTGCCTGCCGATGCTTGATCACCTGGGCATCAGCCAGCTTAAGCTGATGACCAACAACCCGCGCAAGGTCAAGGCGCTGGGCGATATGGGCATCAATGTGGCGACCCGTGTGCCGTTGCAGATCGCGCACAACCCGCACAACCAAAAGTACCTCGCGACCAAGGCCGGCAAGCTCGGGCACATGCTCGGCAGCTTGCACCAAGGAGAGGTTGAGGAGAGCCTGTGACGCGCAGTGAGGTGCGCCGCAGATTGGCGCTTGAGTGGTGGCGGCAATTGGCCGTGAGCCTGGTTCCACTGTTTTTGCTCAACCTGCTGTTTGGCGCAGAGCAACAGACTGGCCTGCTGACGATGCCGCTGTTTATTGCCGGGCTGGCGTCGATGTTTGTCAGCTTGCCATTGTTCAGCGCGTACAAGCTCGCTCTGGTGGCCACTGAAAAAGCCCTCGATACCTCGGACGAGCACGATGCCTGGATTGAGCTAGCGCGAGTGCGTCGCCTGGCATTTCTCGGCGCGGCGCTGCCCGCCTGGGTTGCTGCCATTGCAGTCTTCGCCGGCCTGGAAGCGATTCCGCTGATTCTTCTGGCGATTTCCAGCACTGTGCTGATGTACCTCTACCGTATTCCTCGCCAACTCGGCTGATGCGCCGCCTCATACTCTGCTTGCTGCTAGCGCTGGCTTGGCCGGTGGCAGCGGTTGAGCGGGTGGTGACGTTGGCCCCTTCCCTAACCGAAATCATGCTGGAGCTGGACGCCGGCGATCTGTTGGTTGGCGTGCTCGATGGTGGCGAGCGTCCGGCAGCAGTGGCTCAACTGCCGTCGGTTGGTCGCTATGGCCAGCTTGAGTTGGAAAGCCTCATCGCGTTGCAGCCCGATCTGGTGCTGCTCTGGCCGGACAGCATCAGCCGTGCGCAGCGTCAGCAGTTGCAGCGCCTGAACATTGCGCTACTGATCGCCGAGCCGCGCAAATTGGCTGACCTGGCCGAACAGTTTGTCGAAATCGGCTCCCGTGTCGGGCGTGTTGAACAGGGCCGGCGTTTGCAGCAGCAGTTCAATCAGGGCCTGCAGCGCCTCAGCCAGCGCTACCGCCGTGAACAACCATTGCGTCTGTTCTATCAGGTCTGGGATGTGCCGCTGTATACCCTTGGCGGCCAGCAGATCATCAGCGATGCGTTGGCAGTGTGCGGAGCCAGCAATATCTTTGCCGACCTGAGCTTGCCCGCGCCGCAGGTCAGCGTGGAGGCGGTGTTGCAGCGCAACCCCGAGGTGATTCTGGCCGGTACGCAAGGGCAGCTGGACGCCTGGCGTATTTGGCCGGGGTTGGCGGCGGTTGAGCGTAAACAACTGTGGCTGGTGCCGGATAACGGCCTGGAGCGCCCGAGCTTTCAGATGCTGACTGCCACTGAGCGGTTATGTAAGTTACTTGCCAAGGCCCGCTGAAGAAACCCAGCAACGTAGGGCTTACAGTTTTGCTAGTGGGCTAGAAACGGTAGCCGATGCTCAATCGCACATCCTCTTCCGGTGCTGGGTACAAGCCTTTGTTGCCGGTCTGCCAACTGACGTAGGTGGCGAAACTGTCGTAGCGCTTACCGGTCAGGTTATTGATCCGTAGCTTGGCATCGAACTGGCGATATTGGTATTTCAGGGCGGCGTTGAACAATGTGTAGCCGCCTGTTCGCGGCAGGGCATGACCGTCATCGCTGGAGAGATAGCGCGCACCGGTATACACCGCTTCCACATAGGCATTCAGCCCAGTCATCAAGAGGTAGTTGAGGTGGCTGCTGGCGCTGTGACGGGAGACCCAGGGCACTTCGTTGCCCTGGTTGAGGCCGGCACGGTATTCGGCGTCAGTAAAGCTGTATTGCCCGCCGAGGCTTAGGCGTGGTGTCAGGTTGCGTTCGGCTTCAAGCAGTAGGCCTTCGCGGCGAGTCTTGTCCAGGTTGATGTTGGCACCTGCACCCGCGCCAAATAGCGAGTTATCGGCGAACGGGTCGTACATCAGTTCGTTGTCCAGATCGAGGCGGTACAGGCTTGCCTGGTAGCGCTGAGTAGCGTCGCGCCATTCGATACCACTCTCCCAAGACTCGCCCGTTTGCGGTTTGAGAAAGGTGACGCCTGGCTCGACCGAAGCGTTCTCGTTGACATTGGCCCAGCGCAGCACGTCTTCACGCTTGATAAACAGGTTTAGGTGTTGGCTAGCCTGCCACTGCAAGGCAATGCTGGTGCTGCCTTCGCGGTCGGTATGGCGTTGGGCTGTACGTTGGTTACGGTCCTCGGCTTCGCTGGCGCGGTAGCCGAGCGTCAGGCTGACGTCATGTCCTAAGGGTTGGCTGAGTTGGCTGTACCAGCCGCGCTGGGTTTGTCGAGACAGGCTGTTAAGCGAGGCAAAGGTGGCGTAGCTCGCCTGGTAATCACTGGTGATATGGTCGTGGCCGAGCAGCCACTCACTTCGCCCCAGCGCTGTCTCCCAATGTGCCGTCAGGCGTGGGCTGAAGGTTTCTACACGGGTTCCGTCGTTAAAGGGGCTGCCGGAAATCAGCCCGACGCCATCGATATCGCGCCAGCTGTAGTCCAGGTTGCCGCTCCAGTGCTCATTAATGGTCTGCTCCAGGGCGAAGCGGTGCACTTGAGTTTTGTTGTCGTTCCACTCGTCGGAGGTACTGGCTTTACGCTTGGTTCGGCGCTCGGCGATGGTCAGCGCGCCTGGATAGCGCAGTTCATCGTCGACGCTTTGGTACTCATAGAGTGCCCAGCCGGAGTCGTGGTCATAGCGCAGACGGCCGAAGGCATTGCTGTAGTTGGCGTTGTTGTGGTCGCGGTAGTTATCAGTGTTGCGGGTTTCACCGCTGGCAAAGGCGGAAAAGCCCTTGCCGATTTGCTGGAATATGTGGCCGCGATAAGCCTCCAGGTCATGGCTGCCACGGGTTGTTTCGAGATAGACCTCGTTGCTTTGTGGCGTGCGAGTGATGATGTTGATCACCCCGCCGACCGCTTGATCGCCATACAGCACCGTGCCGGCGCCCCGTAGGATTTCGATGCGTTCAATGTTTGCCAGCGGCACACTGTTGAGGTCGGGGGCATTCAAGCTCGGGTTATTGAGGCGGCGACCGTCGACCAGTACCAAGGTGTTATTCACCGCATTATCGGCAAAACCGCGCATGCTGATAGAGGCCCGGTTGCCATCACCCAGGGTGTCGCGGACTTGCAAACCGGCTTGTCCGCCCAGAACCTCGATCACGGAGCTGGCTGCGCTCTGTTCGATCTCGGCGCGGCTGATCACTCGCACGCTGGCCGGTGCTGGCGTTTGCAGTGGGGTGGCACGGGTGATCACCAGTGGTGGTAGTTCATAGCTGCTGTCCGCAGTCGCGGCGCAGGCAAGGCCCGGTGTAAGGGCCGCTGCTAGGGTAATTCTGGACAGCTTCACTTAGATAATCCTCAAAGTTGTAACACTTACGAGGAGGGCACGGGCAAGAGCGGGCTCGCAAGCGCAGCCTGAGCTTGAAGGGGGTGCCCTCCGCAACACCGGTCACATCCAGCAAGGCCGGTCCCCGGGCTCTCGACTTGCGCACCTCGCCTTCCCTGGATGAACCGGTGGCGTTGAGGTGGCGTGCAGAATGGTTCTGCGGTCGATTACCGTTGCGGAGGCAGCGCCGGGTTGGCTTGTGATAAGCGAACTGGCTGCCGTTTAGCACCGCTTCACTGTGGAAGGGCGCACCTTGGCAGAAGTAAAACGCCACGCACCTTAAGGTGCGTATAAACGAGTTACAAGTGGCGCTACTTCAGGTCTGGATGAGTGGTTCTCATACAGGCTGCGAGAGCAGGCGCTGGCGTATCGCTGCGTCGATGCCGGCGGCATCCAGGCCGCATTCGGCGAGCATTTGTGCCGGCTTGGCATGTTCCACGTAGTAGTCAGGCAGGCCCAGATGCAGCATGGGTTTGAGGATGTTCTCGCGGGCGAGGAACTCGCTGACGGCGCTACCGGCACCGCCCATGATGCTGTTTTCCTCAATGGTCACCAGCAGCTCATGACTGGCAGCCAGTTGGCGGATCAGGCTTTCATCCAGCGGTTTGACGAAGCGCATGTCAACGACAGTGGCATCCAGCGTGTCGGCGACTTTTAGCGCCTCACTCAGCTGTACGCCGAACACCAGCAAGGCGACGCCCTGGCCTTGCCGGCGGATCAGCCCTTTGCCGATTTCCAGTGGCACAAGTTCACTGTCGATTGGCGCATTCGGCCCGCTGCCGCGCGGGTAGCGCACCGCCGCCGGGCCGTCGAACAAGTGGCCAGTGGTGAGCATGCGGCGCAGCTCGTTTTCATCGCTGGGCGTCATCACCAGCATGCCGGGGATGCAGCGTAGATAAGACAGGTCGAAGCTACCGGCGTGGGTTGGGCCGTCTTCGCCGACCAAACCGGCGCGGTCGATGGCGAACAACACGTCGAGATGCTGCACGGCCACGTCATGAATCAGTTGGTCATAGGCGCGCTGGAGGAAGGTCGAGTAAATCGCCACCACCGGTTTTGCCCCGTCGCAGGCCATGCCGGCAGCCAGAGTTACGGCGTGCTGTTCAGCGATGGCTACATCGAGATAGCGCTCGGGATAACGCTCGCTGAACGCCACTAGATCGGAGCCTTCCTTCATGGCCGGGGTAATCCCGACCAGGCGTGGATCTGCTGCGGCCATGTCACACAGCCACTGGCCAAACACGCTGGAGTATTTCGGCCCGCTGGGTTGTTTCGGCGCGGCGCTGGCGAGTGGCTTGATGGGTTCCAGCTTGGTGATCGCGTGGTAGCCAATCGGGTCGGCTTCGGCCGGGGCGAAGCCCTTGCCTTTCTTAGTGACCACATGGAGGAACTGCGGGCCTTCCAGGTCGCGCATATTGCGCAGCGTGGCGAGCAGGGTTGGTAGGTCGTGACCGTCGATTGGGCCGACGTAGTTCCAGCCCAGTTCCTCGAACAATGTGCCGGGGACCAGCATTCCCTTGGCGTGTTCCTCGACCTTACGCGCGATCTCCCAGGCACCTGGCAGGCTCGAGAGGATTTTCTTGCTGCCCTCACGCATGCTGGTGTAGGTGCGGCTGGAGATAATCTTGGCCAGGTAGTTGGACAGGCCGCCAACGTTCTTGGAGATCGACATGTCATTGTCGTTGAGGATCACCAACATGTTGGCATTGACGTCGCTGGCGTGATTCAGCGCCTCGAAGGCCATGCCGGCGGTCAGTGCGCCGTCGCCGATGACTGCCACGGCCTTGCGCTTGCTGCCCTGGATGCGCGCGGCAATGGCCATGCCCAGCGCCGCGCTGATGCTGGTGCTGGAGTGGCCAACGCCAAAGGTGTCGTATTCACTTTCACTGCGGCGTGGGAAGGCGGCAATGCCGTCTTTCTGCCGTAGGCTGCCCATCATTTCGCGGCGGCCGGTGAGAATCTTGTGCGGATAGGCCTGGTGGCCAACATCCCACACCAGGCGGTCATCCGGGGTGTCGAACACGTAATGCAGGGCGATGGTCAACTCGATCACGCCGAGGCCTGCGCCAAAATGCCCGCCAGTTTGCCCAACTGTATACAGCAGGTACTGGCGCAACTCGTCGGCCAGGGTTTCCAGTTCGGCTTCGCCCAGGCGACGCAGTTCGTCCGGCGTGTTAGCACGGTCTAGGAGGGGCGTCAGCGGGCGCTCACGGGGAATCTCGTGGAAGGTCGTCGGCATCAGGCAGATCGTTATAGGTATAAAAGATGCGGCAGTTTAACCGAAGCGCCGGAAACTGCCCAAACATGGTTCTGCTCCGTGTTGTCGCAGCAATCCGGACCGTGTTGTTCGGCCCCCCGGATTGCATCCGGGCTACTTCGAGCCTGTTACCAGGTATCCACCGTGCGCTTCTTGCCTTCGCGAGGCCCTGGACGGGGTGCGGCATTGAGCCCACGCAGCAGCCAGGCGCGGGTCTCCACGGGGTCTATCACCGCATCAATCTCCAGGAAGCTGGCCATATTGATGCCTTTGCCGTTTTGATAGGCCTTGGCCACCAGCTTGTCGAACAATTGCTGACGCTCAGCGAGGTCGGCGATGGCCGCTAGCTCTTTGGCGAAGCCCAGGCGCACTGCACCCTCCAGGCCCATCGCACCAAACTCGGCACTGGGCCAGGCGATGGTAAACAGCGGCGAATGGAAGCTGCCGGCGGCCATGGCTTGCGCGCCGAGGCCGTAACCCTTGCGCAGCACCACGGTGAAAAACGGCACTGTCAGGCTGGCGGCGGCAACGAACATGCGCGACACATGGCGCACCGTGGCCTGTTTTTCTGCCTCGGGACCGACCATAAAACCGGGGGTATCGCACAGCGACAGCAGCGGGATATGGAAGGCATCGCACAGCTGCATAAAGCGTGCGGCTTTGTCGCCAGCCACTGCGTCGATGGCGCCGCCCAAGTGCGCGGGGTTGTTGGCCAGCAGGCCGAACGGTTTACCTTCAATGCGGATAAACGCAGTGATCAGCCCCGGGGCAAACTGGCGGCGCAGTTCCAGTACCGAGTCGTGGTCGGCCAGGGTGGCGATGACCTGGCGGATGTCATACACGCGCAGGCGGTTTTCCGGGATGACGTGCCGCAGCTCACGCTGATCAGCGCATTGCCAGTCGCTTAACGCGCCCTGAAAGTAGCTCAGGTATTGCTTGGCGACCTTTACGGCCTCGGTTTCATCAGCCACCAAAACATCGATGACGCCATTTGGCCCCTGCACGCTGACGGGGCCGACTTGCTCCGGTTTGAAGCTGCCCAGGCCGCCGCCTTCGATCATCGCCGGGCCGGCCATGCCAATGGTTGCGTTGTCGGTGGCGATAATCACATCGCAGCAACCGAGCAGGGCGGCGTTGCCGGCAAAGCAGCGCCCAGAAACCACGCCCACCAGCGGCACCAGGCCGGAGAGTTTGGCCATGCCGACAAAGGTGTGGCAGTCCAGCCCGGCCACGCCAACAAAGTCGGTGTCGCCCGGGCGGCCGCCACCACCTTCGGCAAACAGTACCAGCGGCAAGCGCCACTGCGCGGCGAGGCCGAGCATGCGGTCGGTCTTCTTGTGGTTCATCACGCCTTGGGTGCCAGCGAATACCGTGTAGTCGTAGGCGATGGCCATGCAGCGCGCGGCTTCGCTGCCGAAGGTGGCGGCATTGACCGTGCCGATACCGGCGACCAAGCCATCGGCCGGGCTCTGTTCAATCAACTCCTCCAGCGAGCGTCGGCGGCGTTGCGCGGCAATCGCCAGTGCGCCGTATTCGCTGAAGCTGCCGTCATCCAGAAGCTCGGCGAGGTTCTCGCGCACCGTGCGCTGGCCGGTTTTGCGCCGCTTGGCTACGGCCAGCGGGCGGCGTTCGTCGCCGGTTACTGCGTGGCGTTCAAGCACTTCGGCCAGGTCCGCACGAATATGCTCCAGATCCAGGCTTTGCTCGTTTTGAAGGGTGGCTGCATCGACCTCGGCGGGTTCAATAAACAACAGCGCTTGGCTTTCATTCAACGCGCTGCCGACCTGCACCGCCAGTTGGCGGACGATGCCGCTGTGGCTGGCGCTGACCACGAATTCCATCTTCATCGCTTCTAACACCGCGATGCTCTGGCCGACCGCGACGGCATCGCCTTCGGCCACCTCCAGGCTCACCACCACGCCGGTGCTGTGGGTTTGCAGCGCCATGCAGCCTGGCGGGGCATCCTGTGCTTGATGGGTGGTTTGGCTTGCGGCCTGAGTATCGGCAAAGAAGTGATGCGGGTGGGCCTGGGGTTGTGCCGCCAGCAGCTCGCTCAGGTGGCTTTCGACAAAGCGCGTGGTCAGTTGATAGCTCGCCACTTGCGGTAACCGCAGCAGGTTTTGCAGCAGATGCAGGTTGCTCGCCACGCCTTCCAGGCGGAACTCGCATAGCGCGCGATAGGCGCGGCGCAGGGTGCTGGGGTAATCCGCCGCATGGGCGATCAGCTTGGCCAGCAGCGAATCGTAGCTGGGGCTGACCGGATAGCCGGCGTAGCCGTAACCATCCACGCGCAGGCCCGGGCCACTGGGCGGCTGGTAGGCGCTCAGGGTGCCGGCGGCGGGGCGCGTGCTGCCATCGGCGTTCATGCTTTCCAGGTTGATGCGTAGTTGCACGGCGCAGCCATTGACGGGCGGCGGCTGCAGCAGGCCGAGGTCGGCGAGTGACTGGCCGGCGGCGAGTTTGAGCTGGGTGTGCAGCAGGTCGACGCCGGTGACCTGCTCGGTGACGGTGTGTTCGACCTGGATGCGCGGGTTGGCCTCCATAAAGTAGAAGCGCTCGGGCTGCTCGGCATCCAGCAAAAATTCGAAGGTGCCCAGGCCTTGGTATTTTGCTGCGCCGGCCAGCTTTAGCGCGCAGGCGATCATGCGCTCGCGGGTGGCGGCTGGCAGGTCCGGGCTGGGGGCGATCTCCACCAGCTTCTGCTGGCGCCGTTGCAGGCTGCAGTCGCGCTCCCACAAGTGGCTGACCGCGCCGCTGGCATCGCCCAGTACCTGGATTTCGATATGCCGGGCCTGGCTGACCAATTGCTCGATATACAGCGCGTCATTACCGAATGCGGCGCGGGCTTCCGACTGGCAGCGGGCAAAGGCCTCGTCCAGTTCGCTGGCGGCGAATACCGGGCGCATACCGCGGCCACCGCCGCCGGCCAGGGCTTTGAGCATTACCGCGCCATGTTTGGCGAAGAACCCGTGGGCATCGGCAAGGCTGATCGGTCGATTAATCCCCGCCACCAGTGGCACTGCGCAGCGTTCGGCTAATTCCCGCGCCGCTGCCTTGTCGCCAAACAGCTGCAGCACCTCGCTGCTGGGGCCAACAAAACACAAACCGGCGGCCTGGCAGCGGCGGGCGAACTCGGCGTTTTCCGCGAGAAAGCCGTAACCCGGGTGCACGGCATCGCAGCCTTGGGCTTGGGCGATGGCAATCAGCTGATCCATGTCCAGATAGGCCGCTACGCCACGTCTGCTGAGCGCGACGGCGCTGTCGGCCTGGCGCACATGCAAGGAGGCGGCGTCATCTTCGGCATACACCGCGACAGAGCGGATACCGAGTTCGCTGGCTGCGCGGGCGATACGGATGGCGATTTCGCCACGGTTGGCGATTAGCAAAGCGGCGAAGGGCGCGCTGGTAAAGGGCATGGTGGCTCCAGATTTTTATTCTGCGAGCCATCTTAGGCGCTCTGCGCGCGAGGTAAACCAAGCCTTAGCGGCTGAGGGTTGGGCTATTGATGCGGGTGATAAGAGTGGGATTGCGGCTGTCTGGCTTATGCACAAACTCTGGGAGGGGCCGGGCGGCGTTCCGCTTTAGCCGCGATTGTTTGTGATGGCTGCCACGCTCCAGCGTGGTAGCCCAGGCCAGGGCGCTCTGCGCCCGTTTGCGCTAGGTGGTGTGCAACAGCGGACGCAGAGCGTCCAAGGTTGCATTCCCACGCGGAGCGTGGGAACGATCTGTTTGCTGTTAACCGACCCTTAGAAGAACCGCACCACCTGCGCCCATACACGCGGCGAGCGCTCTACGTCGCTTTGTGCGTCGGCGTTGCCCAGCTTCCAGGCGGCTACGGTGTTGATCTGCCAGCCGTGTGCTGCCCAGCGTGCGCCAACGCCGGCTGCCGAGAGGCTGCGGTGGTTTTCGCCGTTGCTCCAGGTGTCCTTGTTCAGGCGCACTTCGCCATGGTCGGCGAAGGTGCTGAGCTGCCAGGTATCGGTCAGTGCGTAGCGCAGTTCGAGGTTGGCCAGCCAGCCCTGATCACCGGACGCTTCACCTTGCGGATAAGCACGCACGCCATAGGCACCACCGAGGCTGATCTTCTCCGAGCTGTCCAGGTTGCCGTCGGCCCATTGGCCTTGCAGTTGGCCGTACAGGCTAAAACGCTCAGTCAGGCGTTGCAGGCGCACCAAGCTCGGGTTGATCTTGTGGAACTGGCCACGCGTGCCAGCAGTGAGGTCGTCGCTACGTTTGGCTGCGGCGCCATCGATAGTCAGGCTGCCTTGGCTCCAGGCCAGGGCGAAGCTGTTAACGCCGCCGCCGAGCAAAGTGTCGCGGCTGTTGCCGTTAAGGCTGGTGGTGAGCATGCGCGAGCGCTTGTCGCTCTTGCTGTCGAACTGGTCGATGTCATCCTTGAGGCGCTTATCGTCGAATTGCACTTGCGCATACAGCGAGAAATCGCGGCTGCGCACCAGCGGCTGGATCGCATAAACACTGGTGATGCGCGCATTGCCATGGGCGTCGAGATCCTCGAAATCCTTGGCCAGCTGGTAGTCCATGTCCGAATAGGCCACGCCCACCTGAGTGGCCCAAGGGCCAATCGGCAACTGATAGGCGATGCGCCCGTATTGCTGGTCTTCATCTGAACCCATGGCGCGCAGCGACAAGCGATCGCCCAAGCCCAGGGGGCTGTTGACGTTGAGCGTGCCGCCCAGGCGGTACTCGCCAGTAAAACGGTTGCCGTAGTTGTCGGCATCCACCGAGCCGGACAGCAACGGGCCGGGTTGTACGTCTACCAGCAGGTCGGTAGCGCCGACCGACGCGCCCGGTTTAAGGGTGGATTTCACCTCCACCCCTGGCGTGTCGGAGAGCAGCAGCAGGCTGCGTTCCAGTGCAGCGCCGCGCACGGCATCACCGCTCTTGAGGTCTGAGAGGGGCGCGAGTGCCGCGCCGGTAACCCGCGACGTGTTGTTAAGCGCGACCTCGCCATAACGGCCTTCCATCACCGCGATTTGCACCACGCCGCCGTCGATCTCCTGCGCCGGCACATAAGCCCGCGCCAGCGGATAACCGCGCTCGCGGTACGCCAGGGTGATGCGGTTGGCAGCGGCCTGTAACTCACCGAGCGAAACTGTGCGGCCTTGCAGATCACTGAGCTGCGGCAACAGCTCCGCGCTGGCGATGGCGCTGTTGCCTTGCAGGGTAAAACCGCTGACTTGCAGGCTCGGCCCGCTGGCGGTCGCCTCGGTCGACGGCGCGTCAGGCAGGTTCAGTTCTAGGCGTTGCTTGCCGGGCAATTGCAGCGGGCGCTGATCGATGTTTTGTTGCGATTGGCCAGCGTCCGGCAGGGTGGCCGCCGCCACCGACAGCGACAACAGGGAAACGGCAGCACCGGCCAGTGAATAAACGAAACGCATAAATCAAATTCCTTCTGGCAGGCGGATGCCCTGGTTGATGACTTGCAGATTCATGATGTCCGCGAGCGGGTTAGTCATCAGCATTTGCGGGTTCAGAACTTCAGGTTCACTGACCGTCTCCTGCCTGGTCTGTTGTGGCGCTTGGGTTGAAAGGCTTTGGCCGTTCGAGGCGAGTACGCCGATATAGGGCGGGGTACTGGCTGTTGGCTGTTGGCTGCTGGGCGTAGTCGGAGTGATTGGCGCTGGGCTGACCAGCAAAGAGCCGTCCTGGTAGCTGATGGCGTAGTTGCTCAAGGCTGCACCGATAGCGTCGCTAGCGACGATGGCGTAGTTACCGGCCGCAGCGGTGGTGGGCTGGCCCAAGCTGCTGAGGCTGACGGCGCTGATGCTGTCGTCACCCACCAAGCCGCTGGCGCTGTAACCGCTTAACGCGATGCTCTGCCCGGCGGTCTTGCTGGCGTTGTTGGCGGTGATGGTCAGAGCGGCTTTGTTGATGGTTAGCGCACCGTCGATAAAGCTCAAGTCGTAGTTGCCATCCATGCCAGTGGCACTGTGGGTGTAGCTGCCTGCGTTGCTGCCGCTGCCACCGCTGGTGCTGACACCGCTGAGCACGCTTGCGGTTTCTCCATTGACCAGGCCGCTGGCGGTAAAGCCGGTAATGTTTTGCTGTTGGCCGTTGTAGGTCATCTGGCCGCTGTTGGCGGTGACGGTGGCTTGGGCTTTATCGATGGTCAGGCTGCCATCGGCAAAGGTCAGCTCGTAGTTGCCATCCGTACCACTGGCGCTGTGGGTGTAGTTGCCCGCGTTGGTGCCGCTGCCGCCGGTGGTGCTGACTCCGCTGAGTACGCTGGTGGTTTCCCCATTGACCAAGCCGCTGGCGGTAAAGCCGGCAATGCTTTGCTGCTGGCCGTTGTATGTCAGCTGGCCGCTGTTGGCGGTGATGGTGGCGTGAGCCTTGTCGATGGTCAGGCTGCCATCAACAAAGGTCAGGGCGTAGTTGTCGTCGCTGCCATTGGCGCTGAGGGTGTAGCTGCCTGCGTTGGTGCCGCTACCACCGTTGGTGCTGACGCCGCTGAGTACGCTAGTCGTTTCACCGTTGACCAAGCCGCTGGCGGTAAAGCCGGCAATGTTTTGCTGTTGGCCGTTGTAGATCACCTGGCTGCTGTTGGCGGTGACGGTGGCTTGGGCTTTATCGATGGTCAGGTTGCCATCGACAAAGGTCAGCAGGTAGTTGCCATCCGTGCCACTGGCGCTGAGGGTGTAGCTGCCCGCGTTGGTGCCGCTACCACCGGTGGTGCTGACGCCGCTAAGCACGCTAGTCGTTTCACCGTTGACCAGGCCGCTGGCGATAAAACCGGCAATGCTTTGCTGCTGGCCGTTGTAGGTCACCTGGCCGCTGTTGGCAGTGACGGTGGCTTGGGCCTTGGCGATGGTCAGGTTGCCATCAACAAAGGTCAGGTCGTAGTTGCCATCCGTGCCTGCGGCGCTGTGGGTGTAGCTGCCCGCGTTGGTACCGCTGCCGCCGCTGGTGCTGACGCCGCTGAGTACGCTAGTCGTTTCACCATTGACCAAGCCGCTGGCAGTAAAGCCGGCAATGCTTTGCTGTTGACCGTTATAGGTCACTTGGCCGCTGTTGGCGGTGACGGTGGCTTGGGCTTTATCGATGGTCAGGCTGCCGTCGACAAAGGTCAGGTCGTAGTTGCCATCTGTGCCACTGGCACTAAGTGTGTAGTTGCCAACGTTGGTGCCGCCTCCGCTTGTGCTGACTCCGCTGAGTACGCTAGTCGTTTCACCGTTAACCAGGCCACTGGCGGTAAAGCCGGCAATGCTTTGCTGTTGACCGTTATAGGTCACTTGGCCGCTGTTGGCGGTGACGGTGGCTTGGGCTTTATCGATGGTCAGGTTGCCATCAACAAAGGTCAGGGCGTAGTTGCCGTCCGTGCCACTGGCGCTGAGGATATAGCTGCCCGCGTTGGTGCCGTTGCCACCGCTAGTGCTCACGCCGCTAAGCACGCTAGTGGTTTCCCCATTGACCAAGCCGCTGGCAGTAAAGCCGGCAATGCTCTGCTGTTGGCCGTTGTAGACCACCTGGCCGCTGTTGGCGGTGACGGTGGCTTGGGCTTTATCGATGGTCAGGCTGCCGGCGTTGTAGCTGATAGCGTAGTTGCTGGCGGTCAGGCCGCTGAGGTTCAGACCATAACTGCCGGCATTGATGGCGCCTTGAGCGCTGCCGCTGTAAGTGAGGGTGCCACCAAGCACGTTGGCGTCCTCACCATTGACGAAGCCGTTGTAACTGACGCCATTACCGCCACTGATGAAAGCCAGGCCGTCGTAGTTCTTGCTGGCATTAAGGGCGGTAACGCTCAAGTCGGCCTTGGCGATGGTGTAGCTGCCTGCAGCAACGCTGATGTCATAACCCTGCTGGTTGGAGTACAAGCCGGTGAGACCCAGGGCGTAGGTACCCGCATTGCGCGTCGCGACGCTTGTGTAACTGGCGTTACCCAGCAGGGGGGCGCTGTTGTCCGAAAGGCTGTAGCTCGCGCCCGCTACCAAGCTGTTAGTGCCGTCGTAGACCTTGCCGGTACTGTCGACCGTGACGGTCACGGATTTAAGGAAGCTGCGCAGCAGCGGGCCGCTATAGCCGTCATAGATGCGCCAGATTGCATTCGAGCCGCTCGTGGTGGCGATATCCCAGCCTGTGAAGGTAGACGCCTGGGTCAGCTCGGCCCAGGTTTTTGCGGTGCCATTAGCGTTCCCGCTGAACGGAGCTGTAGTGGCACCACTGTTATTAATGGCGTTGCCAGCGGCATTGGTGGTGGCGTAGAAGCTGCTGTTGATGGTTCCAAGGTGTTTGTATCCGAGCAGCCCGCCGACGGAATCCGTACCCGATACGCTGCCGGTGGCATAGGTGTTAGTGATGGTGCCCCATTGGCTGTATCCGACCAGTCCGCCGACGTAGTTAGTGCCCGATACGCTGCCTGTGGCGTAGGTGTTGCTGATGGTTGCACTACTGTTATATCCGATCAGCCCACCGACATAGTTAGCGCCCGATACGCTGCCGGTGGCATAGGCGTTGCTGATGGTGCCAGATTCGTTGTCCCCGAGCAGTCCGCCGACTTGGCTCGTGCCCGATACGCTGCCGGTGTTGTAGGCGTTGCTGATGGTTCCCTCGTTGCCTCCGACCAGCCCGCCGACTTTGTAACTGCCCAATACGCTGCCGCCCACCAGCCCAATATCGCGAATGACGCTGCCGCTGCCGGTAGCGCCGAATAAGCCGACAGAGTCCGTATCGCTGCGGTTGATGACCAAGCCACTGAGGGTATGGCCTAGGCCGTCGAACGTGCCGGTAAAGCGATTGGCAAAATTACCCAGCGGGTTCCAGCCCGCACCGGCATTGGCGGTGGCGCTGGCCAGGGTGGCATAGCCTGAGCTGTTCTGGTCGAGGTTGTTGCTCAGGCTGAAGGTGTAACCACCGCTTAGCACTTGGTTGATATTGGCCAGTTGCTGCCACGAGGTGATGGTGTAAGCATCGTTTTGTGTGCCAAAGCCCCCAGCGAACAGGGTGCTTCTGACGATATCCACCTGGCGTGTGACGCCTGTGAGGTAAGGCCGGCCGCTGACGCCATAGCCTGACACGCTGCTGTCGATACCGGGGAATGACCAGATGTTTGTATCCCAGCTCGCGAAGGTAGCCGGGTCATTCAACTCGGCCCACGTCTTGCCAGTGCCAATAGCATTCCCGGTAAACGCACCTGTCGTGGCACCACTGTCATTAATGGCGCTGCCATCAGCATTGGTGGTGGCGTAGAAGCTGCTGTTGATGGTTTCTTGATAGTTGGATCCGACCAGCCCGCCGACGGAGCTAGTGCCCGATACGCTGCCGGTGGCATAGGCGTTGCTAATGGTTGCGTAGGAGTTGTATCCGACCAGCCCGCCGACGTAGTTATTGCCCGATACGCTGCCGGTGGCATAGGCGTTGCTAATGGTGCTCGAGTTGTTGTACCCGACCAGCCCTGCGACGTAGTTATTGCCCGATACGCTGCCGGTGGCATAGGCGTTGTTGATAGTGCCAGATTCGTTGAGTGCGACCAGCCCGCCGACGTAGTTAATGCCCGATACTCTGCCGGTGGCATAGGCATTGTTGATGGTTCCTTGGTAGTTCTCTCCGACCAGCCCGCCGGCGTCGTGACCACCCGATACGCTGCCGGTGGCATAGGCGGTGCTGATGGTTCCGAAGAAGTTCTGTCCGACCAGCCCGCCGACGTAGTAAGTACCCGATACGCTGCCGGTGGCATAGGCGTTGCTGATGTTTCCTGAGCTCCGTCCGACCAGCCCGCCGACGACGTTATTGCCCGATACGCTGCCGCCCACCAGACCGATATCGCGAATGACGCTGCCGCTGCCGGCATAGCCGAATAAGCCGACGTAGTTCGTACCGCTGCGGTTGATGGTGAGGTTGCTGAGGGTATGGCCAAGGCCGTCGAGTCGCCCGGTAAAACGGATAGAGCTAGTACCCACCGGCACCCAGTTGCTGATGCTGCTCAGGTCAATATTGCTGCCCACTGCATAGTTGTCGGCCAGGTTGTTATTCATGGCTTGCAGCGCAGCGGCATCGTTGACCACGGTGTAGCTGATTTCCGTGCCGTTCGAGCCCTTCTGGGTGCTGAAATTCTGCCCACTTTGCAGGTTGATCGGGGCCTTGATGTTGTAGTCTGCCGTGCCGCCATCGCTACTGGCCTGGCCGTACTTCAGGGCAACTTTGCCGTCAGCGTGCTGGGCGGTGATGGCGGCGTTGATGTTGATGTTGTTATGGGCGTTCAGCGTCAGGGTTGTGGCGGCATTCCAGGTTACTGCGGCATTGACGTTGATATCGCCGGCTTCGCTGCCGGTGGCCACGGTTTGCAAGGTAACGCTGTTGCTTGCTAGGTTGCTGGACAGGGTGTTAGCGCCGATGCCGCTGCTGCTTTGGTCGTCATTGCCAGCGCTGACGGTAAAGTCAGTCGGATCAATCAGCCAGGTGCCGGTCTTGCCGTTAGTTGCCTTGGTGGTAACTTTCGCACCATTCGCCACTTTGACGTGGGCACCGGAGGTTTCGATAAAGCCACCATTGCCGCCTTTGGGCGCGCTGGCATCCAGGGTGCCGGCCACTTGCACGGTGCCACCGTCGAAGCTGCCGAGCAGAACGATCTTGCCGTCCTTCTCGCCGAGGGTTTGCGCCTCAATCACGCCGGTGTTGTTGACCACGGTCTTGAGCAGGGCGTCGCCGGCGTTGGCGGTGAGCAACACCTGGCCGCCATCGGCTTTGATCAGTTGATGGTTTTCCACCAGGGCATCGACCACGGCCTCATCGACCTGGACGTTAAGCAGGCCATCACCGGCAAAATCCAGGGTGACCGCATTGCCAGCAGCCAGGGCGACGGTGCCCTGGTTGGCAACGATGACGCCGTTGTTGCTCACCGTGCCGCCGAGCAGGGCGATGCTGCCGCCGTCTGCTGCGTTGAGGGTGCCGTTGTTGATCACGCGGGCATTGCTGCCATCGCCCTTGAAGCTGTAGTTGCCAGCCTCGAAGTCGCTGTTGCTGATATTCAGCGTGGAGGCCACCAGGCCGCCGACATTGACCTGCGCACCCGCGCCGAACAGCACGCCGTTGGGGTTGATGAGGAATACCCGGCCATTGGCATCAAGCTGGCCCATGATCTTCGAGCCATCGGCACCCAGCACCCGGTTCAGGGCAATGGCATCACTGCCAGGCTGGTTGAAGGTCACCTTTTTGCCAGCGGCGATATCAAAGCTTTGCCAGTCGATGGCCAGCTTGTTGCTGGCCTGATCGATCACCATCTGCTGGGCGTTGGGCTGGTTGATCGCACCACTGCCCGACACCACGTTGCCACCCGTTGGCAGGTCGGCAGCGCTTGCCATGAGCGGCAGCAATAGGGCAGCAGCGAGTACCGCACCTGCGCCCTTGCCGCGCCGGCGGGCGCGTTCATCGGTAACGGTCCAGGCACCAAGGCTTGGATTCCAGACAAGGGCGTAGGTGCGGTTCATGGGTTAATCCCTTTAGTGATCAAAACCGAGCGATTGGCCCAGGTGCGTAGCACACGAGGTGACCGGCAATAAGGCGCGCAGGCGTAGGCTGACCTGGAGGCCTGACAACAAAGCGGTATTGGACGTGAGGTGTTGGCGACTGCGCATACCCTAAACAAGGTATTTTTGCTGTTTTTTTAGTAACGCGAGCCCGGGTTGTGGCTTGCAGATGTAGGGTGGGCAACGCTCTTTTTGCCCACCATGGCGACCGTGCAGCGGTGGACGGGTAAAGCGTCGCCCACCCTATGCTAGGCCGTGCTAAAGCCGGGCTGGTTCGCGGCAGGTGACGCATTGATGCGTCTCCCACTCAGGTGCTTAGCTGCGCCGCTCGACGATATAACGGGCCAGGTCGCGCAGTGGCTCGGCGGCTTGGTCGAACGGGCGCAGGGCATGCAGGGCTTGGTCGCGTAGCTCCAGGGCGTAAGCCTTGGCGGCGTCGAGGCCGAGCAGCGCCGGGTAGGTGGGTTTGTCGTGAGCCTGGTCCTTGCCCTGAGTCTTGCCTAGGGTGGCGGTGTCACTTTCTACATCTAGGATGTCGTCCTGCACCTGAAACGCCAGGCCGATGGCGCGGGCATAAGCGTGCAGGGATTTCAGCGCGTGCTCGTCGGCATGTCCGCTGGCCAGTGCGCCGAGTTGTACGCTGGCTTCGATCAGTGCACCGGTCTTGTGTCGGTGCATGGTTTCGAGGGCATCTTGATCGAGTTTTTGCCCCACCGAGCCGAGGTCGATGGCCTGGCCGCCGACCATGCCGGCCGGCCCGGCGGCGCGAGTCAGGGCATTGAGCATGGTCAAGCGCAGTTCGGCGTCGTGGGGATTGTGCGTGGCGTCGGCAAGCACTTCGAAGGCGAGGCTTTGCAATCCGTCACCGGCGAGAATCGCGCAGGCTTCGTCGAAGGCTTTGTGGGTGGTTGGTTGGCCACGGCGCAGGTCGTCATCGTCCATCGCCGGCAGGTCATCGTGAACCAGAGAGTAAGCGTGAATCAGCTCCACAGCGCAGGCGGCGGCATTGGCTCGCTCAGGTGCGCCGCCAAGGGCTTCGCAAGCGGCATAGGCGAGCAATGGACGTACCCGTTTGCCTCCATTGAACAGGCTGTAACGCATGGCGGCGTAGAGCCGCTCCAACTCCGGGCGCGGGCTCTGCAACAAGGCTTCCAGTGCGCTATCAACCCGGCGTTGGCAAGCACTCTGGTAGGCCGCGATCATGCCTGCTGATCCGCGTCGAAGGGGGCTTCCTCCAGGGTGCCGTCGCGCTCCATGAGGATTTGCACTTTCTGCTCGGCCTGGGCCAGGGCTGCTTGGCAATCGCGGGTCAGGCGCACGCCTTGTTCAAAGGCGGTCAGCGAGTCTTCCAGCGACAGCTCGCCGTTTTCCAAGCGCTCGACCAGGCTCTGCAGATCGGTCAGGGATTGCTCGAAGTCGAGCGCGGCTTTTTTACGGGCGGCCATGGCAAATTCTCGGGGTAGATCGGGTTATTGGAACCGGCGCGACACTAGCAGAGCAGCGCCGCGCGGGCAAATTAGCGCGCTATTGCGCAGGCTTGTGGGGCAGCGTAATCAGGCTACAAGCACGCGGTTAGTCTGTGCGCGATGTTGACGATCCGTCATTGCCGAGTCATTCGCTTGTCATCTGCAGATGGAAAAATCGCCAGCCTAACGAGCCCCGTAGTTGGGCTATTGGCGGTTTAGTCTGGAGGGAAACAAGTGACTAGCTCCTCAACATCTGGCGGCGTCTTGGCTGCTTCAGCAGGTGGCATTTCGAAAATTAGCGTGGTTTTTGCCGCCACATTGGTCGCGGCCACGCTGTATTTCATGGTCTGGGGGATGGAGTACACCCACAGTAACTATGCGTTCTTGTTCATCCTGGCGACGTTGTTCGGCATTTTTATGGCCTTCAATATCGGTGGTAACGACGTTGCCAACTCGTTTGGTACGAGCGTGGGTGCCGGCACCCTGAGCATTCGCCAGGCGCTGCTGGTGGCGGCGGTATTTGAGGTCAGTGGGGCTGTCATCGCGGGGGGGGAAGTGACCTCGACCATTCGCGGCGGCATCGTGGACTTGGGGGCGATGGCGGTATCGCCGCTGGATTTCGTTTACATCATGATGTCGGCGCTGATCGCGGCGGGTATTTGGCTGCTGTACGCGACCAAGAAGGGCTACCCGGTTTCCACCACCCATTCGATCATCGGCGCGATTGTCGGCAGCTCAATCGCACTGGGCATTTTGATGAACGGCACCGAGTCGGCGCTGGCGCTGGTGCAGTGGGACAAGATTGGCCAAATCGCCATCTCGTGGGTGCTCTCGCCGTTGTTGGGTGGTGTGGTGGCGTATCTGCTGTATTCGCAGATTAAAAAATACATCCTCACCTACAACGATGAGGCCGAAGCCCAGGTCGAGCGTATTCGTGAAGAAAAACGCGACCACAAGCGCCTGCATAAAGAAGCCTTTGAGCGCTTGTCGGAGATTCAGAAAATCTCCTACACGCACGCCATGACGCGTGACATGCAAGTGGTTAACGATCGCGACTTTCAGCCAGAGGACCTGGAATCGGATTACTACCGTGACCTGCACGAAATCGACAAAAAGCGTGGCCAGCTGCGTACCCACGGCGCGTTGGAAACCTGGGTGCCGATGATTGCGGCGCTGGGCGCGGTGGTGATGTCTTCGATGCTGCTGTTCAAGGGCTTGAAGAACATGCACTTGGGCCTCAGCACGCTGAACAGTTACCTGATCATGGCGATGATTGGCGCTGTGGTGTGGTTGGCGACCTTTATGTTCGCCAAATCACTTAAAAGTGAGTCACTGAGCCGCGCGACGTTCGTCATGTTCAGTTGGATGCAGGTGTTTACCGCCTGTGGCTTCGCCTTTAGCCACGGTTCCAACGACATCGCCAATGCGATTGGCCCGTTTGTCGCGATCCTTGAGGTGCTGCGCACCGGGGTGATCGGTTCTGAGGCGGCTATTCCTCCGGCGGCGATGATTACCTTTGGCATCGCGCTGATCGCGGGGCTGTGGTTTATCGGCAAGGAAGTGATTCAAACCGTTGGCCACAACCTCACCGCGTTACACCCGGCCTCGGGTTTCTCCGCCGAGCTGGCCGCCGCAGCCGTAGTGATGCTGGCGTCGGTGATGGGCTTGCCGGTATCGAGCACGCACATTCTGATCGGTGCAGTGCTGGGGATTGGCCTGGTTAACCGTCAAACCAACTGGGGCTTAATGAAGCCGATTGCGCTGGCGTGGGTCATCACCTTGCCTGCTGCTGCGGTGCTGGCGGCAATTGCCTTCCTGGCCCTAAGAAGCATTTTCTGACGCTGAGCAAACCTGAGGTTCTGTCATGACCGATAACGCCAATCTGGATTTTGCTGAGCACGCTTCGCGCTTGCACGCCGACATCCTGGACAGCTTCGATGAAGAGCTCGAAATGGAGTTTGACGATGTTCGTCTTGAGCCATTGCTTAAAGAGCTGGGCCAGCAGACGCCAGCGGATATGGACCGGCGCGTATACCTGCGTGAGTTGCTGAGGTTGCAGTCCGAGCTGGTCAAGCTGCAGGAGTGGGTGGTTGAGCAAAAGCTCAAGGTTGTGGTGCTGTTTGAGGGCCGTGATGCGGCCGGTAAAGGCGGTGCAATCAAGCGTATTACCCAGCGGCTAAATCCGCGGGTGTGCCGTGTAGCGGCCTTGCCAGCACCGAGTGAGCGCGAGCGCAGCCAATGGTATTTTCAGCGCTACACGGCACATTTGCCGGCGGCCGGTGAAATGGTCCTGTTCGACCGCAGTTGGTACAACCGCGCTGGCGTTGAACGGGTCATGGGCTTTTGCAATGACGCGGAGTACGAGGAGTTTTATCGCAGCGTGCCGGAGTTCGAGCGCATGTTGATTCGCTCGGGAATCATCTTGGTTAAATACTGGTTCTCGATCACCGACGACGAGCAATATCGGCGCTTCCTGATGCGTATCCATGACCCGCTGAAGCAGTGGAAGCTGTCGCCAATGGATCTGGAGTCGCGCCGGCGTTGGGAAGACTACACCCGCGCCAAGGAAGAAATGCTCAGCCGTACCCATACCGAGCAAGCGCCGTGGTGGATCGTTGAGGCGGATGATAAAAAGCGTGCGCGGCTCAATTGCATCCAGCATTTACTGACGCAAATTCCCTACGGGCAAACCGAGCATCCTTCGATTGTCTTGCCGGCCCGCGTGTATAACGCCGATTACCTGCGTTCACCGGTGCCGCAAGAGATGCTGGTGCCGCAAGTCTATTGAGGCCTTAGGCGTCAAGTACCTGAAAAGCCACTGCATGCAGTGGCTTTTTCTTTTTATTTGTTTAGCCCATCAGGCCATAACCACGGGCCATCAGCACCGCCAGTAAGGGAATAACCAACAGCAGCAACAGCTCCAGGCGAATCACCCCGATAACCCAGCGGGCCTGGCGTGCGCTGACCTGTGGCACTTCGCCGGCCTTGAGGCTATTGCGCCAGTTGAGAAAGACAAAGGTGGGCACCACGGAGATCAGCCCGATCAGGATAAATAGGCCGAATTTGGCGTGAAACAGGCTGTTGCCCAGGTAGTAATCCAAGCCTTTGCCATACCAGATTGCTCGCGCCAGGCCGCTAAACAGCACCACCCCGGCGCAGATGCCGTAGGCGATGTCAGTGATGATCAGGCTGCGTGCGCGGCGCAGGTCCAGTGGCAGCTTGAATTGCACGTGCTCGATACTGAGTAGGGCGAACAGTACAAAAATAGCCAGGTAATGCACGTAGGCAGCAATTGCTTGGCCCATGCGGGTGTCCTTTCTGATTGTGGCTCAGTCGTTGAATTCGACGCGGTTACGGCCGTTGCCTTTGGCCTGGTAGAGCGCCTGGTCGGCCCGTTTGAGGGTGCTGTTCGGGTCTTCCTGAGGGGCGCGCAGGGCGGCACCGATGCTGATGGTGAGGTTGAGTGGCTGATTATCGATATCCATCGGCTCTTTACTCATGGCGCTACGAATGCGCTCGGCAATCTGCAGTAACTCATGTCGCTCACGGACCAGCAGTAACACCACGAACTCTTCGCCGCCGCTGCGTGTGACCACATCCTGCGGGCGTACGGCGCTGCTGATCCGTCGCGCGGTTTCCCACAGCACCTGATCGCCGGCGGCATGGCCGTGGCTGTCGTTGACCCGCTTGAAGTAGTCGAGGTCGCAGAACAGTACGCCAAGATGCAGGCCCAGTTCATCGGCCTGCAACTGCTGGCGCGGCAGGAAGTGGTTGAGGCCCGCACGGTTCCACAATTGAGTCAACGGATCGAGCATGGCCTTGCGTTGTTCACGGCTTAAGGCCGCGCGCAGTTGTGTGGTCTGCTCACTGATATGGCGCAGCTTGAGGTAGCCCTCCACCAGCACGGCCATGTCGATAAACAGGTGCAGTTGTTGATCGGTTAATTGTCGCGGCACGCTGTCCTTCATGCACAGGGTGCCTAGTGCCTGACCTTCTTCAGAGAACAGCGGCTGTCCGGCATAGAAGCGAACATGCGGCGTATTGATGACCATCGGGTTGTCGTGAAAACGCAGGTCTTTCTGTGTGTCTTCGACCACAAAGGGGGTGGTGCCAAGAATCGTGTGAGAGCAGAAGGAGATACTGCGGCGGGTTTCCGTGATATCCAGGCCAATGCGTGACTTGAACCACTGGCGGTCATGGTCGATCAGGCTGATCAGTACGGTCTTCACCGCAAAAACCTCCCGGATCACTCGCACCAGGGTGTCCAGGTACGGGTCGGCGGGCGTATCGAGCAACTCCTGATCATCGAGAATCTGCTGGCGCAGCACTTCATCGCAGGGCATTTCAGGGATGAGCATGGGGTTCTCCTGATGAGCGCGGGGCGAACCACTGATTGGTGCGAGTTAGGCGGTAAGCATAGCCACCCAGGCACAAACTGCGCAGGCCCATAAACGCCAGGAAGGCCAGCCACAAGCCCTGGTTGCCCAGCGGTTGCAGAGCCCAGGCCAGTGGCAGGGCGAGCAGCAGGGCCAGGAGCATGGCATCGCGCATTTCACGGGCGCGCGTGGCACCGATAAACAGGCCGTCGAGCAGGTAGCTCCATACCGCAATCAACGGCAGCAGGGCGAGGTATGGCAGGTAGGTGAATGCGGTCTCGCGCACCACCTTAATGCTGGTTTGCAGCTCGATAAACCAGTGCCCACCGAGCATAAAGAACAGGACAAACGCCAGGCTGGCGAGCAGCGACCAGCCCCCCGCGACGATCAAGGTGCGGCGCAGCGCCCGGCGGTCACCGGCACCGAGGGCATGGCCGCACAGCGCTTCCAGCGCATGGGCCAAACCATCAAGGGCGTGAGCGGTTAATAACAGGCCGTTGAGTAGCAGCGCATTGGCTGCCACGGTGGCATCGCCGAGGCGTGCGCCCTGCATGGTGATCAGAAAAAACACGGCTTGCAGGGCCAGGGTGCGGATGAAAATGTCGCGGTTAACGGCCAGCAGCGGTCGCCAGCTCAGCCAGCTGCGCAGGGCTGCCCAGTCCAGCGTGCCGGCATAGGCGCGCAGGGCGCGGCGGGCCAGGTATAGGCCGAGCAGCGCGCCGCTCCATTCGGCAATCACCGAGGCCCAGGCCGCGCCGGCCACGCCCCATTGCAGGCCGAGGACAAACCATAGATCAAGCGTGACATTCAGCAGGTTGGTGGTCAGCAGGATGGCCAGTGGGCCTCGGGCGTTTTGCGTGCCGAGTAGCCAGCCGACCAAGGCGTAGGTGGTCAGCGCGGCGGGTAGACCAAGTAGACGGATATGCAGATAGCTACGCGCCAGCCCGTCGAGTTGTGCGGAAGGATTCATCAAACTGAGTGCGACGTCGCTCAGCGGAATCGCCAGGCTGATCAGCAGCACCGCGAGCAGCACACCGAGTAGCAGGCCTTGCAGCAACACCTGGCGCAGTGCGCCGCCATCACCGCGTCCGACCGCTTGGGCGCTGAAGCCGGTAGTGCCCATCCGCAGGAAGCCCACCGTCCAGGCCAGCAGGGTGTAGAGGCTACTACCAACGGCTACGGCCGCCAGTTGATGGGCATGCGGCAAATGGCCGATCACTGCGCTGTCGACCAGTGCGACCAGCGGCACTGAGATATTGCTAAGGATCATCGGCGCAGCCAGCGCCCACACCCGTTTATGGGTGGGGGCATGCTGCCAGGCGTCACGTATGGTGTTTATCAACTGCGCACTCAAACTTGATTGGAGATAGCTGCAACGAAATGCGCGGGCGCGTGTCACAGGCGGGTTATTAAACACTGATCGGCTGGCGTGCGCTGCCCAGCAATTTTGCGTGCGCATGCTTAGTGGTCGGTTAGCGCCTCGACTATAGTGTCAGGCCTCTGCACCTACCCTTGTTGGAGCCCGCAATGCCGAAGAATGGACTGCTTCTGGCACTTGTCCTGAGCCTGCTCAGCGCCTGTGATTCATCCACCCCCGAGCCCGCCAGTGTGACGGCGACGCAAACCACCTCCGTCAGTAGCGAAGCGGCCAAACCTGAGGTCGATCGCCAGGCGCTGGCGGAGCGTTATGCCGGTCGTGAACTGAGTGTGGTGGATGTCTCGGAAGTGCAGCTGGAGGGTGCTAGCACGCTGTCTGTCAGCTTCTCAGTGCCACTCGATCCGGAGCAAAAACTCGCCGAGCGCCTGCATTTAGTCGACAGCAAAAGCGGCAAGGTTGACGGTGCCTGGGAGCTGACCGACAACCTGATGGAGGTGCGCCTGCGCCATCTGGAGCCGCAGCGAAAACTGGTGCTGACAGTGGATGCCGGGCTGCTTGGGCTGAACGGCAAGCGCCTCGCCACTGAGCAGGTCAGCCGCCTGGAAACCCGTGACTTGCAGGCCAGCGTTGGATTTGCCAGCCGTGGTTCTTTGCTGCCCACACGCCTCGCCGAGGGCTTGCCGGTGATCGCCCTGAACGTCGACAAGGTGAATGTCGAGTTCTTCCGCATCAAGCCCGAATCACTGCCGGCCTTCCTCAATCGCTGGGGCAGTTCAAGCAACCTGGATAACTGGGAAGCGCGCGGCCTGCTGCCGATGGCTGACCTTGTCTACGGCGGGCGCTTCGACCTGAACCCCGCGCGCAACACCCGCGAAACTCTGTTACTGCCAATTGCCGGCCTGGAGCCATTCAAGCAGCCCGGCGTGTACCTTGCGGTGATGCGTGAGGCCGGCAGTTACAACTACTCGCAGCCGGCCACGCTGTTCACCTTGAGTGATATTGGCCTGTCTGCCCGGCGCTATCAGAACCGTATGGATGTGTTCACCCAGGCGCTGGCTGGTGGCGATGCCCTTGGTGATGTGCGCCTGGAAATCCTCAATGGCGAAGGCCAGGTGCTGGCCGAAGGCAAAACTGACGGCGCAGGCCATGCGCAATTGCCGCTGCCAGCCAAGGCCGAGGTGTTGCTGGCCCATCAGGGTGAGCAGACCAGCCTGCTGCGCCTGAACAATTCGGCGCTGGATCTGGCCGAGTTCGACATTACCGGGCCTGCCGCCCATCCGTTGCAGTTCTTTGTATTTGGCCCGCGTGACCTGTATCGGCCTGGCGAAACCGTGCTGCTCAATGGCCTGCTGCGTGATGCCGATGGCCGTGCGGTTAACGCGCAGCCGGTGAATGTTGAAGTGCGCCGCCCGGATGAACAGGTCAGCCGCAAGTTTGTTTGGCAGGCTGACGATGCCGGCCTTTATCAGTACCAGCTGCAACTCGCCGATGAAGCGCCAACCGGGCGCTGGCAGTTGTTGTTCGACCTGGGTGACGGCCGCCAGCAGTTGTATGAGTTTTCCGTTGAGGACTTCCTGCCCGAGCGTATGGCGCTGGAAATCAAGGGCAGTGAAGAGCCTTACCGCCCAGACGAAAACGCTCAGTTCGAGGTGACCGGGCGCTACCTGTATGGCGCGCCAGCCGCCGGCAATCGCCTCAGCGGCCAGCTTTATGTGCGGC
Source organism: Pseudomonas sp. (assembly GCF_046581935.1). Lineage (GTDB taxonomy): Bacteria > Pseudomonadota > Gammaproteobacteria > Pseudomonadales > Pseudomonadaceae > Aquipseudomonas. The sequence continues at coordinate 226,132 of NZ_JAYGFK010000016.1, read as the reverse complement.
CACTGCGTGAGGCGGTGGCCAGCCTGCCGGGTTACCAGTTCGGCTCGGTTACCGAAGAGGAACTGAGCGAAGACATCGAGCTGGATGAAACCAAGCTCGACGAACAGGGTAAGGCCAGCCTGGACATTGAAAGCCGCTGGAGCGATGCCAAGTCGCCGTTGCGTTTGATTCTTCAGGCCAGCCTGCAGGAGTCTGGCGGCCGGGCGATTACCCGGCGAGTAATTCAGCCTGTCTGGCCGGCAGAGCGCTTGCCGGGTGTGCGTGGGCTGTTTGACGGCGAAGAGGTGGATGCCGACAGCATGGCTGAGTTTGAAGTGCTGGTGGCGGATGCCGCGGGCAACAAACTAGAGGCCGACCAGCTCAGCGTACGGCTGATTCGTGAGCGCCGTGACTACTTCTGGAACTTCTCCGAGAGTGATGGCTGGAGCAACAACTACACCGAAAAATTCCTCACCCTCAACGAAGAACCTCTCAAGGTCGCTGCTGGCGGCACCGCCAAGATCAGCTTCCCGGTGGAGTGGGGCCCGTACCGCGTTGAAGTCATTGATGGGCAAACCGGCCTGCTCAGCAGCATGCGCTTCTGGGCTGGCTATCGCTGGCAGGACAACGCCGACGGCGGCGCGGTCCGCCCGGATCAAGTCAAGCTGGCGCTGGATAAACCCGCCTATACCGATGGCGAGACCGCGCAGATCACCGTTACCCCGCCAGCCGCAGGCAAGGGCTACCTGATGGTGGAATCCAGCGACGGGCCGTTGTGGTGGCAGGAAGTTGAAGTGCCGGCCGAGGGCAAGACCTTTGACATTCCGATTGCCAAGGATTGGGCGCGGCATGATCTGTACGTCAGCGCGCTGGTGATTCGCCCCGGCGAGCGCAAGAGCAATGCCACACCAAAACGTGCGGTCGGCTTGCTCCATCTGCCGTTGGATCGCGCGCCGCGCAAACTGGCGCTGAGCCTGACTAACGCCGAGAAAATGCGCCCCAACCAGCCGCTCAAGGTCAAGGTGCAGGCGCGCAATGCCGATGGCAGCATCCCGAAACAGGCGCAGGTGCTGGTGGCGGCGGTGGATGTTGGCATCCTCAATATCACCGAGTACGCCACGCCTGATCCGTTTGCCAGCTTCTTTGGCCGTAAGGCGTATGGTGCCGATCAGCTGGATATCTACGGGCAACTGATAGAGGCCGGGCAAGGTCGGGTCGCCAAGTTGGCCTTCGGCGGTGATGCCGCGCTGGCCGCTGGCGGTAAGCGGCCGGATACCAGTGTGCTGATCGTCGCCCTGCAGAGCCAACCGTTGCAGCTGAATGAGCAAGGTGAAGGCGAAGTTAGTCTGGATATTCCGGACTTCAACGGCGAGCTGCGGCTGATGGCGCAAGTCTGGACCGATGACGCTTACGGTATGAGCGAAGGCAAAACAGTGGTCGCTGCGCCGCTGATCGCCGAATTGTCGGCCCCGCGCTTCCTCGCCGGAGGTGATGAAACCACCCTGGCGCTGGACCTGAGTAACCTGTCTGGACGCGAGCAGAAGCTGGATGTGCAGCTGAGTGCCGATGGCCAGTTGCGTCTGGCGCAAACCCCGGCGGCGACTGCCCCGATCACCTTGGCCGATGGCCAGCGCACCATCTTGCGCATCCCGGTGACCGCCCTTGGTGGCTATGGCCAGGGCCGCTTTACGGTCAAGGTGAATGGCTTGAGCCTGCCCGGTGAAGAGCTGCCGCCGTTCAGCCGTGAGTGGACCCTGGGCATTCGCCCGGCCTACCCAGCGCAGCTGCAGCACTTCCGCGCCGTGCTCAAGGGTGACAGCTGGCTGTTGCCGGCCGATGCCCTGAGCCGCTTCGAAACTGCCGGCCTGGAAGCGCGTTTGGAGATTTCCAGCCGTCCGCCGCTGAACCTTGGCGAGCAGATTCGCGCGCTCAAGGCGTATCCATACGGCTGCCTGGAGCAGACCACCAGCGGCCTGTATCCATCGCTGTATGCCGATGCGGCCACGCTGAAGCGCCTGGGCGTGGAAGCCGAGCCGGATGAGCAGCGCAAACGCTCCATCGAACTGGGCATCGAGCGCTTGCTGAGCATGCAGCGTTACAACGGCAGCTTCGGCCTGTGGGGCGCGGACAGCGATGAGGAATACTGGCTGACCGCCTACGTCAGCGACTTCCTCCTGCGCGCTCGCGAGCAAGGCTTCGGCGTGCCGGAAGAGGCGCTGAAAAAGGCCAACGAACGCCTGTTGCGTTACCTGCAAGAGCGCCAACTGATCGAGGTCAACTACAGCGACAACGCCAACCACACCCGTTTCGCGGTGCAGGCGTATGCCGGTTACGTGCTGGCGCGCAGTCAGCAGGCTCCGCTGGGTGCTTTGCGCAGCCTGTACGAGCGGCGCAGTGATGCGGCGTCCGGTTTGCCACTGGTGCAGTTGGCCATCGCCCTGCAGAAAATGGGCGATCAACCACGTGCGGATGAGCTGCTGACTGCCGGCCTGGCCCGTGGTCGGCAGAGCAATAGCTGGTTGGGTGACTATGGCAGCCCGCTGCGCGATCAGGCGCTGATTCTGGCGCTGCTGGAAGAGCATGACCTGGCGAAAAATCGCCGTGAAGAACGCTTGTTCAACCTTGCCGATGAAGTGGCTGGGCAGCGCTGGCTATCGACTCAGGAGCGCAACTCGCTGTACTTGGCCGGGCGCAATCTGCTGAGCAAGCCCGAGCCGAACTGGAGCGCCGCCCTGCAAAGCGGCAGCCTGGCGTTTCAACTGAGCAATACTCAGTCGGGCCTCAAGCTCGATGGCAGTGATTTGACCGCACCGCTGAGCATCAGCAATTCGACCAGCAACCCGGCGGATACGCCGTTGTATCAGCAACTGACGCTCTCCGGTTACCCAAGCCAGGCTCCGGCGGCGGGTGGCGAGAACCTGTCCATCTACCGCGAGTATTTGGGCATGGATGGCCGGGCGTTGGATCTGAACAACCTGCAGAGCGGCGAGCTGGTGCTGGTGCACTTAGCTGTAGAGGCCCAGCAGCGCGTACCGGATGCTCTGGTGGTGGATCTGCTACCGGCTGGCCTGGAGTTGGAGAACCAGAACCTGGCGCAAAGCTCAGCCAGCCTGGAGGACGCCAGCAGCGCGGTGAAAGAGTGGCGTGAGGCGATGCAAAACGCCGCGATCAAGCACCAGGAGTTTCGCGGTGATCGCTACGTGGCAGCCGTGGATATAAACAGCTACGGCACCACCCACCTGCTGTACCTAGCCCGCGCCGTTACCCCCGGCAGCTACCGCGTGCCACCACCGCAAGTGGAGTCGATGTACCGGCCCAACTGGCAGGCACTGGGCAGAACGCCGGGGCGTTTGGTGGTTAAGGAGCGTTAGGCAGACCCTAGGCCCGCCAAACTGGCGGGCTTTTTTTTGGGTAGGCGTTGATGCGCCTGAGGCTGTGCTGGCAAGGTCGGCTTGTTCAGTTGAATACGGTGTAATACATTGCATTCAATTGTATGGAGGGCAACCCTATGAGCGTTACCACCGTTCGGCTACAACCTGAGTTGGAAGAAAGTCTTGGCGCTATGGCTGAGAAGCTTCATCGCAGCAAGAGCTGGCTGATTAATCAGGCCCTTAGAGAGTTTTTTGCGAGACAGGAACTGGAGCAGGGGCGTTGGCAGGAAACCCTGCAGGCCATGGAGGCCGTTGCCCAGGGCAAAGTTGTTTCTGCAGAAGCCGTCAATACCTGGCTGCAAAGCTGGGGTAGCGACAATGAGCTGTCGCCGCCGAAGCTGGGTCAATGAAGCTGGTCTACTCGGAGCAAGCGGTGGCAGATTTGGTTCGCCTGCGCGCATTTATTGCTGAGCAAGATCCTCTTGCTGCTGCACGTGTAGCAGCAGAGCTTATGGCGCGTATCGAGAATCTTCGTTTATTCCCCGCAATGGGGCGGGCAGTTGACTTAGCGCCGGAGCCGAAGGCGATTCGTGATGCCATTTTTGGCAGATACGTAATCCGTTATACGACTCATACCGAAACTGTTGTCATTCTTCGTCTTTGGCACCACTTCGAAGACCGAGAGCAAAATACCTGACTCGTCCTACCGTTCACGTATCAGCCAAGCATTAACGACTCGTTAGCCAATCAAGCCGCTCAACAACCACAACCCCAGCACCAGCCAGATCGTCCCGGCGATAATCGCGCGGCGGATAAAGGCGCGTACCGCCAGGTACAGCAGCCATAAGCCGACCACCAGCACCAGGATGCTGAGCAAGGACGGTGTAACCCCCAAGGCTTTCGACATGCCCGCGATAAAACTGCTGACGGCACCACCGAGCATGCCGAAGAAGCCGCCCAGGCCTTCGACGATAAAGCGGATTACTGATCCGACGGCTTCGCCAAGGGATTCAAAAAAACCTTCTACACCCATAGTTCTCGTTCCAATTGACTCTGCTTTGATGGCTGCTGCGCGCCAGTGTGCCAGTGATTGGGCACAATGGCAGCGCTGTCGGTTGCTCGCGTCGCTAATTGGCACCCACGCGAAGTAAGGAATGGACCCGCGCATGACTCGCGTTAAACAGCTCTATCTGTTGGCTCAGCCGGTTTGGCGTAACCGCGTGTGGCCGCAATTACGCCGCCCCTGGTTGGCGCTGCCACTTTGCCTGCTGGTGATGTTGGCGCTGGCTGATCGACTGTTCCCGCTGCCCTTGCCGGCGGATGACTTGGCGCGGGTGGTGTTGGCCGAGGATGGTACGCCGCTGTGGCGCTTTGCTGACCATGACGGCGTGTGGCGTTATCCGGTTCGCCCCGATCAGGTGTCGCCGTATTACCTGCAAGCCCTGCTGACCTACGAGGACCGCTGGTTCTATCAGCACCCCGGGGTTAACCCGTTGGCCTTGGCTCGCGCTGCTTGGCAAAACTTCAGCGGTGGGCGGGTGCTCTCGGGTGGCAGTACCTTGTCGATGCAAGTGGCGCGTCTGCTTGATCCGCACGCGCGCAGCTACCCCGGCAAGCTCAAGCAACTGTGGCGCACGTTGCAGTTGGAGTGGCATCTGTCCAAGGATGAAATTCTTACCCTGTACCTGAACCGCGCGCCCTTTGGCGGCACCTTGCAAGGTGTGGCAGCGGCCAGTTGGGCGTACTTGGGCAAGTCGCCGAGCCAACTGACCCGCGCCGAAGCCGCGTTGCTCGCGGTATTGCCGCAAGCGCCCAGCCGGCTACGGCCAGACCGACACCCCGAGCGTGCGCAGGCGGCGCGGGACAAAGTGTTGCAGCGCCTGGCGGATTTCGCCGTGTGGCCGCAAACCGCGATCAACGATGCGCTGCAAGAGCCGGTGCTGCTCGCCCCGCGCCAGGAGCCGCGCCTGGCCCCGTTGCTGGCGCGGCGGCTGAACACGGCGGGAAGTCCGCCGTTGATTCGCACCACCCTCGACGCCGCCTTGCAACGTCGACTGGAGGACTTACTGCTGGGCTGGCGCGCGCGTTTGCCGGAGCGCACCTCGGCGGCAATCATAGTGGTCGAGCAGCCGAGCATGGCCGTGCGCGCTTATCTGGGCTCGGTGGATATCGGCGATGCCAAGCGCTTTGGCCATGTCGACATGATCAGCGCGGTGCGCTCACCGGGGTCTACGCTCAAGCCGTTTCTCTATGGCATGGCACTGGATGATGGGCTGATTCATTCGGAATCGCTGTTGCAGGATGTACCGCGCCGTTACGGCGATTACCGCCCGGGCAATTTCTCCTCCGGTTTCAGCGGCGCTGTGTCCGCCAGCGAGGCCTTGGCCACCTCGCTCAACTTGCCGGCCGTGCAGTTGTTGGAAGCCTATGGGCCGAAGCGCTTTGCCGGCGAGCTGCGTAGCGCAGGCGTACCGCTGCTGCTGCCGCCGTTGGCCGAACCTAACCTGGCGCTGATTCTCGGTGGTGCCGGCAGCCGCTTGGAGGATTTGGTCAGCGGCTACAGCGCCTTTGCCCGTGGCGGTAAGGCGGCGCGGCTGCGCTATCAGCCACAAGATGCGCTGCATGAGCGGCGTTTGCTGTCGCCTGGCGCGGCGTGGATCGTGCGGCGCATCCTCAGTGGCCAAGCACGGCCGGACCGCGACCCGCGCGCGCAGCTGGTACAACGGCCCAGCCTGGCCTGGAAGACCGGCACCAGCTATGGCTTTCGCGATGCCTGGGCGATTGGCGTTGCGCCGCGCTACCTGATCGGCATCTGGATCGGTCGGCCGGATGGCACGCCGGTGCCGGGACAGTTCGGTTTAGCCTCGGCTGCGCCATTGCTGCTGCAGGTGCATGACCTGCTGGTCAATCGCGACAGCCAGCGTGGGATTGCCTTACCGATTGATCCACAGCCCGCCAGCGTGGGCGTGGCCGCGATCTGCTGGCCTTTAGGCCAGCCGTTGGATAACCGTGACCCTAACTGCCGCCGCCAGCGCTTTGCCTGGACCCTGGACGGCACCACGCCGCCGACCTTGCAAGCAGCGGATCAACCACTGGGTTTGGGCTTGCAGGAAACCATCTGGGTTAACGCCGCTGGGCTGCGCGTCGATGCCAGTTGTCCCGGTGCCAGCGCACAACGCCTGGCCCTGTGGCCCGCACCGCTGGAGCCCTGGTTGCCGCGCCGCGAAAGGCGTAGCTCGCGTATCCCGGAGGTTGATCCGCAGTGTCCGCCACAACATCTGGCAGCGGTGGCACCGCTGTCGATTGTCGGGGTGCGTGAGGGCGACCGCCTGCGTCGTCCGCTGGGGCATGCCGAGCCGCTGCGTTTGCGCCTGTCTGCGTTGGGCGGCAGTGGCCGGCGCTGGTGGTTTATCGACGGTCAGCCGGTTGCGGAAACCGCTAGTGACGCGCCGTTCAGCCAGAGTTTTACCCGCATCGGGGGTTACCAGCTCAGCGTGCTCGACGAAAGCGGGCAGACCGCCACGCTGAGCTTCAGCCTGCTGGATTGAGTGCACACCGGCACAAGACATATAGTTATCCATGGTCAATGCCGTTCGGGCGTTTTTTTGGGTTCGGCCCCGTAGGGGGCATTTAATCGTCCTGCGTCCGTGACCTACGGTCCGTTGCTGCGCGCTGCGGGCTTTTTCCGTCCTGTTGGCACTGCTCAGGCTGGTTGGCTCAGGTGCTGGCGTAGCGAGCGACAGGGCCGATGCATAGGTGGGGTAATTATGGTTTGTTGGGCCCGGCGCCTGTTGTGCATCTTGCTGCTTGGCTGCCCCCTGGCCATGGCTGCTGAGTTGCAGCTGTACACCGAAGAAAATCCACCGCTCAACTTTAGCCGCGACGGCCAGGTCGATGGGCTTGCCAGTGCGGTGGTGCGCGAGCTGTTACGGCGTACTGGCGACACCGCAAGTATTCGCGTGGTGCCCTGGGCGCGGGGTTACCGGAAGGCACTGGGTAAGGCCAATGTCGGCTTGTTTGTGGCTGTGCGCACCCCCGAACGTGAGCCGTTGTTTCACTGGGTCGGCCCGCTGCTCTCGACCACTACAAGTTTTTATGCCCGCCGTGGCAGCGGCCTGCGCATCGCCAATCTGGAAGATGCCAAGCGGGCTGCCGGCATTGCCGTGCCACGGGACTGGTATTCGCACCAGTTTCTGCGCAAGGAGGGGTTCACCAACCTGATTCTGCAGCCTAAGCCCCATCAGGTGCTGCGCATGACCTTGTATGGGCGGGTGCCTGTGATGGTTTATGAAGACCAGCTGCTGCCGAGCCTGGTAACCGAGCTGGGGGCCTCCATGGACGATCTCAAACACCTCTACACTTTTATGCAGACCAGCAGCTATATCGTGTTTTCCAAGGCCACCGACGTGCAGTTGGTGCGGCGCTGGCAGCAGGCTCTGAAACAGATGGCTGACGATGGCAGCCTAGCCCGCATTCAGCAGCAGTGGCTGCCGCAACCGGCTCTCGCTTCACCATAAGGACGGCGTGCACCGGCCAGAGAGTGACTAAGCTGTTAGGTGACGGTCGGCGCAGTCGTCCGCCGGCCCACAACGCAGGTATACGCCATGTCTAGGTACCGCAAGGTTGCTGCATTCTGGCTATGCGGGCTGTTATTCAGCACCTGGCTCGCGGCCAGCCAGTGGCTGGGGCCGCGCGAAGGTCCGCCGGCGCGCAGCGGGATGCAGGTTAGCTTTCTTGCTGCAGATTTTCGTAACGGTGGTGTTGTTGGTGTGTATCGCAGTTTTGAGCGGGCGGCAAAAATGCTTGGCTGGCAGGTGCATGCCGTGGACGGTCGGGGTGACCCGGTGGAAATCCAGCGGTTAGCGGCGCAGATACTGAAGGGCAATCCCGATGGTGTTGTGCTGGGCGGTTTCGATCCTCAGGTCTTGGGTGGGCTCGTCGACAACTTCAAAGCGCGCAAGATCGCCCTAGTCGGTTGGCATGCTGGGGATAATCCAGGGCCGTCCGATAAGCTGTTCAGTAATATCACCAGTGATCCGTTGCAGGTGGCTGACCTGGCGGTGGAGTACGCAATGCGTGACGGGCCGATTGGTGTGGTGATCTTTACCGACAGCCAGTTCGCCATTGCCACGAGCAAGACCGAGCGCATGGCTAAGCGCTTGCAGCAATGCACGCAGTGCCGCCTGCTGAGCATTGAGGATGTGCCGATATCGGCCGCCGGCAAGAACATGGACGAGCGTGTGCGTTCGTTGCAGCGACGCTTTGGCAGCGAGTGGACGCATACCTTGGCGATCAATGATGTGTACTTCGATCACATCAATGTGCCGCTCAATGCATTGGGGCGTAAGGATGTACGCAATATCTCCGCCGGTGATGGTTCGGCCAAAGCGCTCGGGCGCATTCTCTCCGGGTTGTCCCAACAGGTGGCCACGGTCGCCGAGCCGCTGGGGGTGCAGGGTTGGCAGCTGGTTGATGAGCTGAATCGGGCGTTTGCCGGTGCGCCAGCTAGCCAGTTTGTCTCGGCTCCGCTGCTGATTACCCCGGCGGTGCTGCAGGAGAGTGAGGACCTGAGCATCGAGTTGGACTTCAACCACGAGGATGCCTACCTGCGGTTATGGCGGCAGGCGGAGTGAGGCGTGTGGTTGGGCTGACTAAGCTGTCTGCCGTTAGGCTGGCTCGACGCTGCGCAGCGGTGAAAACCGTCGCTAGTGGCCCTACATTATCGGCCGTGAGTATTGCCGTAGTAGCCGTTTACCGGCTGCTACGGTCAATCCTCAGCGCAAAATCAGCAGCGCGCTATTGCTGGTGCGCAGCAGGGTGCTGGTAGTGCTGCCGACCAGAAACTGGCGAATCCGCGAGTGGCCGTAGGCGCCCATGGCCAGCAGATCGATGCCTTGTTCGAGCTGATAGTTGTGCAGTGTCGGCTCCACTTCACCGGCACGGATCGCCAGGTGCACTTCACTGGCCGAGTCTTGCACGACGCGAGCAGCCGCTTTGAGTTGTTCCTGAGCGTCACTGGTGTCTGCGCCGATCATCACCAAGTGGCAGGGCAGGCCTTTAAGCAGCGGGCTGGCGGCGATCATCTCCAGGCTTTTACGGGCGGTGGCGCTGCCGTCATAAGCGAGCATGTAGCTTTGCGGGGCTTTGAACTCACCGCAGCTGACCAGTATCGGCCGGTGCTGGGTGCGGATGACGTTTTCCAGGTGGCTGCCGAGCAGTTGGCTGAGGCTGTCGCTGGTTTTGCCCTGGCGGCCGATTACCAGCAGGCGAATATCGCTTTCCAGCTCGTGCAGGCATTCGACCAAGTCACCATGACGCTGGCGCAGTTGCGCCGGTTCGACACCATCGGCCTGCACTCGCTCACGTGCGGCTTCAAGCATCAGGCGGCCTTGCTCCATGGCCAGCGCGTGGCGTTGTTGATCAAGGTTGGCCAGTTCTTCAAGCAAGTGCTCGCGACTGCCCAGGCCAATAGCGCCGGACAGGTCCCCGTGGACGGGGTACTGAACCTCATCCAGTACGTGCAGCAGGGTCAGCGGTGTACTCAGGCGTTGGCTGGCCCAGGCCGCGTAGTCGCACACCGCGCGGGTCGATTGTGAACCATCAATGCATGCCATTACGTGAGTCATGGAGCGCTCCTCTTAGTGGCCCGACATCAGGTCGGTGGCGTTGTCCTTATCATGCACACCGAAGCGGTCGACGATAGTGGCGCTGGCTTCGTTAAGGCCCAGCACCTCGACTTCAGTGCCTTCGCGACGCAGTTTAATCACCACTTTGTCCAGCGCGGCCACGGCAGTGATGTCCCAGAAGTGCGCGCGGGACAGGTCGATGGTGACCTTGCGTACAGCCTCTTTGAAATCAACGGCGGCGATGAACTTGTTGGCCGAGCTGAAGAACACCTGACCGACCACCGTGTAGGTGCGATGGCTGCCATCGCTGCTGGCGTCGGAGTTGATATAGAGGAAGTGGCCGATTTTGTTGGCAAAGAACATCGCCGCCAGCAGCACACCGACGAACACGCCGTACGCCAGGTTGTGGGTATAGACGGTCACTGCGACGGTGGCGAGCATCACCAGGTTGGTCGATAGCGGGTAGTTTTTCAGGTTACGAATCGAATCCCAGCTGAAGGTGCCGATCGACACCATGATCATCACTGCCACCAGCGCAGCCATGGGGATCTGGCTGACCCAGTCACTGAGGAACACCACCATCAGCAGCAATACGCTACCGGCGACCAGGCAGGACAGGCGGCCACGCCCACCGGATTTCACGTTGATCACCGACTGACCGATCATCGCGCAACCGGCCATGCCACCGAGCAGGCCGGAGGCGATATTGGCCACGCCCTGGCCCTTGCATTCGCGGTTTTTGTCGCTGCTGGTGTCGGTCAGGTCATCGATGATGGTGGCGGTCATCATCGATTCCAGTAAGCCGACCACAGCTAATGCGGCGGCGTAGGGGAAGATAATGCCTAGGGTTTCCAGGTTCAACGGCACGTCCGGCCAGAGGAAGATTGGCAGGGTGTCTGGCAGCTCGCCCATATCGCCGACGGTGCGGATATCCAGGCCGAAGTAAATGGCCACGGCGGTCATCGACAGGATGCACACCAGCGGCGAGGGGATCAGTTGGCCGAGCTTTGGTACATAGGGGAACAGGTAAATGATGGCCAGGCCAGCGGCGCACATGGCGTAGACATGCCAGGTGACGTTGGTCAGCTCGGGCAGCTGCGCCATAAAAATCAGAATCGCCAGGGCGTTGACGAAGCCGGTGACCACCGAGCGCGAGACGAAGCGCATCAGGCTGCCGAGCTTGAGGTAACCAGCCGCTATTTGCAGCACGCCGGTCAGCAGCGTGGCAGCCAGCAGGTATTGCAGGCCATGCTCTTTAACCAGCGTCACCATCACCAGCGCCATGGCCCCGGTGGCCGCGCTGATCATGCCCGGGCGGCCTCCAACGAAGGCGATCACCACAGCGATACAGAAGGAGGCATACAGGCCGACTTTGGGGTCGACGCCAGCGATGATCGAGAAGGCGATGGCTTCTGGGATCAGCGCCAGCGCCACCACCAGGCCTGCGAGTACATCACCGCGAATGTTGAAGAACCAGGTGTTTTTCAGGCGTTGTAGCATGTTGGGTTCCAAAGGCTGGAGTCCGCGGACGCACGCAAGGGCAGCGCGGAAGAACTAATGAAAATGCAATGCTTCGAGCGTAGCGCAGCCTTGCCGGGCAGCGCACGTGGGCAATGGCGCGGTCGAGCCGGCCGGTGCAGAAGGGAGCGAAACGCTAAGGCGGCGTAGGCTGCCAGCGTGATGGTTGGGCCAGTGTCATTGCGACCTGTCTCTATCCATTCGGTGAAAAGGGCGGCAACCTTAACATAGCGAGCCCTGACCGGCACCCTTGTCAGCCGCAGGTTCTAGCCGCGCCGGATCAGCCAGATGCCGGCAATGATCAACAGCAGGCCGCCGACTTTGCCGATGGTAATGGGAGCTTCGCGAAAGCCAGCCCAGGCGAAGTGATCCAGGGTCAGCGCCATGCTTAGTTGTCCGGCGATTACCAGTGCCATAAATAACAGCGCGCCAACCTTTGGCCCGGCAAAGGCGGCGGTGGCGATAAACATCACCCCCAGTAGGCCGCCACTCCAGTGCCACCAGGTCAGGCCTTTTAACGCGCCGAGGCTGGGGAACTCGCGTTGAGCGAGTACCAGAAGCAGGAGTGCTAGGGTGCCGACGACAAAGGAGATCAGCGAGGCGGCCAGTACGCTGGACACCTGTTTCGCCAATTGACCGTTAATCCCTGCCTGCAGCGGCAGGCAGGCACCGGCAACAAATGGCAGGGCCAGTAACCACCAGATTGGTGCAGGCATGGGGCATCTCCGGTAGACGGGGCGGGCGATTATGCCGCAAAACCTGCCATAGCCGTCAGCCTTACCAGGGTAGCGTCTGGCCTTGGTAGTCGAGAAAGGTACAGCGATTACGGCCCATTTGGCTGCTGATAACTTGCAGCAGGCCGGCTGCGCTATCGGCAACTTCTAGCGGTGCGTCGGCACCGCCCATGGCTGTCCGCACCCAGCCCGGATGCAGGGCCAGCAAGCTCCAGGGCAGTTCGCGGTATTGGCTGCGCCAACTCAGCAGCAGGCTGTTCAGCGCCGTTTTGCTGGCCCCGTACAGCGGCATATCAAGGGCACGGTTGAGCTGCAGGCTGGCCATCTGTGAACTCATAAACGCGATCACTCCGCCGCTCTCAATACGCCCGGCCAACTGCTGGGCCAGGCTTATCGGGGCTATGGCGTTGGCGAAAAACAACTGGCCGATCTCGGCGACGTTGGCCTGGCGTGGGTCCTGGTGCTGTGGGCCGTAGACGCCGGCATTGAACAGCGCGCAGGTCAGCGTTTGCTGGCCTAAAGCCTGGTCGAGCAACTGGCCGGCCTCGCGTTGCTCCAGGTCGCACTCAATCAGTTGTAAGCGTTCGCCCTGTTGCTGCGCCAGCGCTTGCAGTTCGCTGCTGGCGGCGAGGTTGCGGCTTACGGCATAGACGCGCCAACCCGCTTGCACAAAGGCCTGGGTTAAACCCAGGCCGATGCCGCGTGATGCGCCGGTGATCAGGATATTGCGGCTTACGGCCACTGCATTTCCCCTTTGAGTACTTTGGCGCTCAGTTCAAGGCTGCTGTCATCGAGCAGAGCCGGGTATTTGGCTTTCATCGCTGCGATCAGTGCTTGGCTGTCCTTGGCTTTGTCTAGTTCGACTTCCAGGTCATTAAGATAGTTGCGGGTAAAGCGCAGGTCATCTAGGTTCAGCTTGGGCTGGCCCATAAAGTGCCCCGGTACCAGGGTTTTCGGCTGCAGCGCTTCCAGCTCATCTAGCGATTTCAGCCAGGTCTGACGGGCCTCTGGTGTTTGCGAGTCGGCAATCCAAGGGTGAATGTTCGCGTAGGTCAGTACACCACCGACTACTGCCTTGATGCTCGGGATCCACAGGCTGGTGTGCTCTGGGTCATGCCCGACCAACTCAATGTGCTGCCCTTCAAGCATCAGATGGTCGCCTTGCAGGGCCTGCGGCACCATGGTGCGGGCTGGCGCGCTGTCCTTGAGGATCGGCCCCCAGTAGGCCAGTTTGGGTTCGCGAGTTTTTTCGATGTGAGCGATGGTTTCTGGCGTGGCCAGGACCTTGGCCTTGGGGAAGGCGCGGGTCAGGGTATCCAGGCCGAAGTAGTAGTCTGGGTCGCCATGGCTGATAAAGATGGTGGTGAGGTTCTTGCCGCTGGCCTGGATGCGTTCAACCAGTTCCTGGGCTTCGCGGGTGGAGAACTGCGCATCGACCAGGATCACATCGTGCTCACCGCTGATCAGCGTCGAGGTCACTGGAAAAACAGCCTTCTCGCCTGGGTTGTAAACATCCAACGTAAGGGGTTGGGCGATGGCAGTTGTCGCGAGGGTGAGCAGGCTGGCGCTGGCAATCAGGCTGCGCAGGTGGCGGGTAATCGACATGACGATCTCCTGTTGAGTGAATACGGTGATCTTAGTTGCTTTAAATCGAGCAAAAAGCCCCTTAATCTGCACGTATTCGTTGCATTAAATGGGCTAATCATGGACCGGCTGACGGCAACACGGGTGTTTGTCGAAGTGGTGGAACGCGGTAGCCAGACCGCTGCCGCTGAGGCGTTGGAGATGTCGCGGGCGATGGTCTCGCGCTACCTAAGCGAGCTGGAGGCCTGGGTTGGCGCGCGCCTGTTGCATCGCACCACGCGCAAGCTGAGCCTGACCGGGGCCGGTGAACAGTTGTTGGGGCAATGCCGCGAGATGCTGGCGATGGCTGAGGCTATGCAGAGCGTCAGCCGCCACGAGGATGCCGCGCCGCGTGGCACCCTACGCATCGCCTGCAGCCAGTCTCTGGCCCAGGCCTGGCTGGTGCATGCGCTGGATGAATTTATCCGCCTGTACCCGCAGGTCAGTGTCGATCTGCTGGTCGGCAGCCAGGCGGTCAACCTGGTGGAGGCGCGCATCGACCTGGCCCTGCGCATCACCAATCAGCTCGACCCTAACCTGATTGCGCGTCAGCTGGCGGTGTGCCGCTCGGTGGTGTGCGCCACCCCGGCGTATCTGGCGCAGCACGGCACACCGCAGCGGCCCGAGGATTTAGCCCAACACAATTGCCTGAGTTACGCTTATTTCGGTCGCAGCATCTGGGAGTTCAGCCGCGCTGGCGAACCGTATGCCGTCGCGGTAAGCGGCAACCTCAGCGCTAATGAAACGATGGTGCTGTTGGAAGCCGCGCTGGCGGATACCGGCATTAGCCTGCAACCGCGCTATTCGGTCAGCGCGCAATTGCGCTCCGGGGCGCTGGTGCAGCTGTTGCCTGACTATGAACCGCAACAACTGGGTGTCCATGCCCTGTATGGCACGCGGCGGCAGATGCCGCCGGCGCTGCGGGCGTTGCTGGACTTTCTGATCGAGCGCCTGGCGGATAAGCCTGATTGGGATATGTAGCTGGGAATCAGAGTGCCTTGCTGAACTGAATCAGTGCGACCCGCTGGTCCTTTGGGTCACGCCTTTCGACCACGCCAGTTAGCGCATAGCCTAGTTTTGGGTAGAGCAGCAGGCCTGCACTGTTCGCGTTGAAACACGACACCTGCATGCGCTTGGCGTGGTAATGCTCGCGGGCCAGTTGTTCCATCACCGCCACTAGATAATGCGCTACGCCATGGCCGCGCGCCCACGGTGCAACCATCAGATTGCCGAGGGCGCAATAGTCGTCGTAGTGCCATTGGTAGAAGTTGGCAAAGCCGGCGACTCGGCCATCGAGCAGTACCACAGTGCTGTCGCGCCGCTCGGCCATGGCTGCGGCCAGTTGGCCGACGCTCAGTGGCCAGTCAGCCTTGGGGTAACAGAAAAACAGCTCGTCGGCGTTCTGTGGGAAACCGACAATTTCGGCCAGATCAGCTGCCGCAGCAGGGCGGTGGCTGAGACGTGGGGCAGGGTTCATGCAACATCCTTGTTAGGCCGTCGTGCACTTAGGCATGGCAGATTAATGTGGCGGGTATTGGCTTAGGACTTTGGCCACGGTGCTGCGGATTGACGCTTCGCGCTCGCTCGGGCTGGGTTGAGGATTGCGTAGCACCTGTTCGGCGCTGCCGCGCCAGACCAGTTTGCCATCCTTGCCGTCGAGCAGGTCGATCTGCAGGGTGCCAACCTGGTAGTCCAGGTTGCGCGTTTCAATGTAGCTCGGGCCGCCCCAGAAACCGCCGCCCCATTGATTGCCCCAGCCACCGCCAACCTGGGTGCTGATCTGTTGCTGGCGGTTGTCGACGATCATCCAGACTTGCACCTTGAGGTCGCCCGGGGTGTTCGCTGCGGCGGCGCGCAGGCCGCGTTGTTCAAGTTGCTCGCTGACGGCGCTGCGGATGCGCTGGCCGGTCAGGTCGCTGTTGAGGCGTGGGTCATCAGGTTTGTATTGCACGGCGGGTTCCTGCCAGCTCCAGCTACGGTAAGCCGCAAAATCCCGGCTGGGATCGAAGTCACGCTGCAGTTGTGTCGTCTGGCAGGCGCTTAACAGCAGTAGCAGGGGCAATAACAACAGTGATGCACGCATGGGGCTCTCCTCGAATTACGCAATCATTTCGGCGGATAGGCCGCCAAGGCCTGTTGTACGGCGTTGCGCAGCGCGCTCGCGCGTTCACTTTGGTTGCCGCTGCTGAGGGTTTCGGCGCTGGCGCTCCAGATCGGCTGACCGTTCTTGCCGTCGAACAGCTCAATGTGTACCACCATGACCTCTTCGGTATAGCTGCGCACCAGCGGCGCGCTGCCCCACATGCCGTACTCATCGCCATAACGGCTATGCCCGTACTGGCTGCCATAGGATTCGGTGACCTGGCGGATACGTTGTTCCAAGCGTAGTTCGGCGCTGACGCGCAGATCAGCCGCCGCGCCGGCGCGATAGGGGCGCAGGCCGCGTTGGTCGAGGGCGTTACTCAGGGCTTTCTGCACTTGCTCGGAGCTGGCCCAGGCCGTACCGGCAGGCAGGCGTTGCCAGCTCCAGGTGCGGTAGCTGGCGTAGTCGCGTGGTGCGGCCGGGTAGGCGCTGCGATCCAGTTGTTGCGCCGCTTGCGCAGGGGCGGGCGGCAGCGGGGTGCTGTCGGCGACATAAGGGTTGTGGCTCTGGCAGGCCGTGAGGGTCGCCAGTAGCAGTAGAACCCAGAGCTGTTTCATGCACGTCTCCTGCTACTCGAATAGGGGCATGGCAGGCCGTTGAGAAACGTAGGCGAGGCCGGCAAGACAAGGCAAAAACAGGCGAGAAACGCAGCGCAGCGAAGTAACAGCCAACGGCTGACCCGAAGGGTGAGCGCAGCGAATCAAGCGGAAGTTATTGTTGAGCATTACTCGTTTCACTCGCCCTCCGGGTCGCGCTGAAGCGCGTTAGCCACAAGTGGCTTTCTGAGCCTGTTTTTAACGCAGTATTGCCAACGCAGGTAGTTTTTCAACGCACCGTCAGCGTGGCCGGCAGATCCAGTGTAAATAGCGCCCCAGGCCGGCAAAGCTGGGGTGGCGGCGGTAGGACAGTTCCATCTCTAGCAGGTCGAGCAGTTCAGCCTTGGCCTGAAACGGCTGCGGCATGTAATCGTGAAATACCCGCACGCCACTCTGGCTTTCGACCTGCCAATGAGGCTCAAGTTGCGCCGCCAGTTCGCGCGGATCAAGCGGCATTTGCGGCGTCAGGCTCTGTTTCTCGCCGGCGAACTCGGCTTTACGCAGTTTGCGGAAGTGGCCCTTGAGCAGGTTGCGGTAGATCAGCGCGTCTTTGTTGTAGAACGCCAGCGATAGCCAGCCGCTAGGCGCGCAGAGCTGGTGCAGCACCGGCAGGATGCTATGCGGCTCGGCCAGCCATTCCAGCACCGCGTGGCAGATCACCAGGTCGTAGGGCTGTTCCAACTGGCCAGGCAGCTCCTGCCAGGGCGCTTGAATAAACGTGGCGTGTTGCCCGGCAGCCGCAAAGCGCTCGCGGGCGCCGGCCAGCATCGGCGCGGCGGGTTCCGTCAGCGTCACCTGATGGCCGTGCTCGGCCAGCCACAGTGACATATGGCCAAGGCCCGCGCCGATATCCAGCACGCGCAAGGGTCGCTCGGGCAAGGCTTCGGTCAAATCGGCCTGGAGTACGGCGAGGCGAATCGCGCCTTTGGCACCGCCATAGATCTTTTCGGCAAAGCGCGTGGCCAACTCATCAAAGTGTCGATCAGACATTGCCCTTGCTCCCTGGCAGAAAGCGTTTTTCGTTGTCCGCCAGTTTGGCGCGCACCACCTGCTCCATGTCCAGGCCCAGCTCGCCGCACAGCAGCACCAGATAAAGCACGACATCGCCGATTTCCTGGCCGGCGTGAGCGAGTTGCTCTGCAGGCAGTTGGCGCGACTGCGCCTCCGTCAGCCACTGAAAGATTTCCACCAGTTCGGCCATCTCTACGCTGGCGGCCATGGCCAGGTTCTTCGGGCTGTGGAATTGCCGCCAATCGTTGTGATCACGAATGGCATGCATGCGGGTGGTGATTTCGGCGAGGTTCATCAGGCGCTCCGGTAAACAGGCGCATAGCTTCAGCGCTTCACCGGCTCTGTGCAAGCGGCTGCCGGGCAGATAGCGGCAGCCGCTGAGGCTATTTCAAGCCAGGGACGTCCAACTACCGCTCATATGTACCCGCTCATCTTGGCCGAGTAAGGTGAACTGACCACTGCCGGCTGGCTCGCTGGCTAGCAGGTGAACCTCGGCGGGCAGCAGCACCGGTTTCTGAAAGCGCACGCTCACGCTATAGCCGGCTGTAGGCAGGCGCGTGCTCAATTCGGCCAAAGCGCGGCCCTTGTTCCACAGACCGTGGGCAATGGCGCGGGGGAAGCCGAACAGCTTGGCCGTGGCGGCAAACATATGGATCGGGTTGTAGTCGCCGGCGATGCGCGCATAGCGGCGGCCAATATCCGCCGGGGCACGCCAGTGCGCCAGGGTGGCTTGGGTCAGTTCAGCATCTGCCTCGCGTTCGGCGGGTTTGCCGTCCAGGCGCAGGGCGCGGCAGAGGATGCGGCTATCGCCTTCCCAGAGCAGGCCGAGTTGATCATGCAGTTGGGTGATCAGGCTGAATGTCGCGCCTTTGTCATGGGCGTGCAGGTTTTGCACCTGCACGCTGACGGTAAATGGCCCCAGGCCGCCGAGCGGGCGCAGCACGCGGATATGGTTCTCCAGGTGTACCAAGCCGAGTAATGGGAACGGAAAGCGCTTATCCGTGAGCAGCTGCATCTGCAGGGCAAACGCCAGAATATGCGGGTAGGTCGCCGGCAGTAGATGGTCATCGACAAAGCCGCAAATCTGCCGATAGCGCGCCAGGTGCTGAGGGTCGACCGTAACCTGGCAGCGCACGCCCAGCTCGGGCAGGCTGCGGCCGGTGACGCGGCGACGCATGGCTGCGCGCATAAACAGCGCGGGTAAGGCGGGTGGTGCGGGCAGTTCGAGCCAGTCGATGGCCATGGACAAACTCCTCAGAATGGGTGGCAGCAGCTTAGTCGCTCCGTAGTGCTGTGCATTGGCCGCAATGCCTGGCTGTGCAGCGGGTTAGTCAATTGTGTTACGCACGCCTTGAGCGCGGGGCCTAAAGCTGCCTAAGATGACCGCGCCTTGCGGATAACAAGAAACCAAACTCTATGCGTGATCTAACCGACGACGTGGCGCTGATGCGCCCGGTGATCGACGCCTTGCGTGCCAGCGGTACCGATCCTGATCGAGTACTGGCACGCGTCGGCTTACCGCCCGGCGGCTTGCCTGCCGGGCGCTTCCCCCACGCGGCCCAGGCGCTGTTCTGGAAAGCAGCTATTGAAGAATGCGGCGAAGAGCATGTTGGCCTCTATCTGGCCCAGCACCTGCCGGCATTCCACGGCTTGCTGCTGGAGTACCTGTTCCTCTCCAGTGAAACCTTCGGCGAAGGCCTGCGCCATGCCCTGCGGTATTTGCGCCTGCTCTCTGACACCTTGAATGCCAAGCTGGACGTGCAGGGTGAGCGCGCGGTGATGGTGCTTGGCCTTATTCCCGGTACGCCGAGGCATTTTCCGGAAATGCTCGCCGGTGCGGTCATTCGTTTGTTTGATGCCCTGACCGAGGGTGACTTCACACCCTATGAAGTGCAGTTTATGCATTCCGAGGGTGCGCCAGCCGAGCTGTATCAGCAGGTGTATGGCTGTCCGGCGTACCTGGGCGGCGAGCGTTATGCGCTGATCTTCAATGCTGCCGTGCTGAACAAAACCTCGCGGCACGCCGCCCCGGAACTGCTGCGCATGCACGAGTCGCTGGCGCGCCGGCAGTTGGCCGAGGTCGAGCGTCTGGACTTGGTACGCCAGGTGCGTGAGTTAATTGGTGAGTTGCTGGTCGACAGCGGCGCGACCCTGGAGCAGGTCGCCGCGCGTCTGAATATGCCAGCGCGGCGTTTGCGTGAACGTCTGGCCATGGCTGGGGTGCGATTCAATGATTTGGTCACCGACTACCGTTGCCGGTTAGCCAAGGACCTGCTGCTTAACACTGACGAGCGCATTGAAGTGATTGTCGAGCGTACTGGCTTCTCCGAGCCCAGCACCTTCTACCGCGCCTTTAAACGCTGGGTTGGCGAAACCCCGGTTGAGTTTCGCAAGCGCGGTAAAAACTGAGAACCTATTCAAAGCCTGCTGCGCGTCGGCCCTGCTGCGTTGAAAGCCGACTCGGATGCGAGCTCGGTCCGCTTGATTCGCTGCGCTCACCCTTCGGGTCAGCCCTTGGCTGTTGCCTCGCTGCGTTGCGTTTCTCGCCTGCTTGACCAGCCAAAGGCTGTTACTAACGTTGCGCCTTGCATGGCTCTAGCTCGTGAGCCTTTGCACAGGTTCTAGGAGGGTTACCGAGCGAAGTAAGTGGCCCAGAAGTAATAGATAGTCATGCCGCTACCCACCGCAATCACCAATGTGCGCAGGAGTTTGGCCGGCAGGCGCTGGCCCAGTGCACCGCCGACATAGCCGCCGAGGGTGGCACCCACCAGTAGAATCACCAGCTCATACCAACTGACGCGGCCGGCGATGATAAAGGTCGCGGTGGCAACGCTGTAGATTACGGCAGAGATCAGGTTTTTCAGGGCATTGGCGCGGGCCAGTGGGTGGCCTTCGATGGAGAACGCCGCCAATTGCAGGATGCCCATGCCAGCACCGAAATAACCGCCATAGATCGATACGCCGATATGCGCGGCCAGCGACAGCGGGCTGTGTGGTGGCTGCGCGGCTTCGGCGCGGCGGGCGGCCAGCCAGCGACTGAGCCAAGGGCTGGCGGCGAATAGCGCGGTGGCGGCCAGCAGCAGCCAGGGAATCAGCTTGGCAAATACTGCATCGCCGCCGACCAACAGCAGCAGGCCACCGAGCAGGCCTCCGGCCAGTCCTGCGGCGAGTAAAGGCCGCAGATAACGGCCCAACGGCCTTAGTGAATCGCGGGCGGCCCACGCTCCGGCCAGGCTGGCAGGCCACAACGCCACCGCATTGGTGGCGTTAGCGGTTACCGGTGGCAGACCCGCCGCGAGTAGCGCCGGGAAGGAGAAGAATGTGCCACCACCGGCCAGGGCGTTCATGCCACCGGCAGCAAAACCGGCAGCGATTAGCAGCAGAATTTCGGACACAGGCATGCTTATAGCTCGCACAAAAAGAGTGCAGCATACGCACTCGTGAGGTGCTCGCCTATGCCGATCAAGGTCGTAGATGATGCCTGTGCAGGGTTGTGTTCAGGCGTTTTTGCGCAGCACGTAGAGGCGCAGCATGGCCAGACCGGGAATAAAATCGCGGTGGCCGGTGAGGCTGAATCCGGCCTGGACGAACTCTTCCTCGATCTGCGCGCGGTTATGTAGGTGACCGTTGCGCTGAGGGGCCGCGAGGCTGCTAGTGGCTCCGAGTGAAACAATCACACTGTCGCGGGTGACCCGGTTGAATTCTTTCAGCAGCGCCATGCGTTGCTGCGGATCATTGAGCTGCTGCAGGTAATGCATGGAGAAAATGCAGTCCACGGCATTTTCTCCCAGATCAATCCTGACAGCCGATGTTTGCAGGGCGTGAACCCGTTTGGCGAAGTCTGCAGGCAGGCCTGTAAGCGCCTCTTGCAGGCGCTCGGCAGAGGTTTCGGCGGCAATCACCACGCGGTTTTCACTGGCGCTGAGCAACGGCCGTAAACCTTCGGCCGCGCAGGGCAGGTTGAGCACCAGGCTAGGTTCATCGGCGAGTTCCAGGGCGCGGCCAATCAGTTGCCGGGTGCGCCATTGCGCTGCGCGCAGGGCGAAGGCGCTCAGCATGTGGCCGGCGGGCTGTTTGGCAGCCCCGGCGTCTGCCGGGTGCTGCGTGCTGTGCGGTGAACTCGGCATGGTGATGTCCGGGTGGTAGCGCTCACATCAACCGTCAGGGGCTGCTTTGCGAGGCGGTCTGGGGCGCGCTGGGCTTGCTGTCGCCCACGCCCGCCGTGTTGTCCAGCAAGCTCTGGGTAGCAACCTGCAGGAAGGCTTGCAGGCGCGGCAGTAGCTGTTGCTGCAAGGCTGCGTCATTGAGTGGGTGCACGCCGGCGTTCTCATGCAGCTTGTAGCCATACAGACGTGGTTCAGCACCGCGTGGTTGAATCAACAGGTTTTCTCCGGTAACCAAGGCGACGGTCTGGTCGCTGCCGGATGGCTTTATCACGCCAATACCCGGGTCGGACGGGTTCAGCGCCAGCAGGTCACGGCCCCAGCATTGCTGCTGCACCGGGCCACCAAGGCGGCCCATGATGGTCGGGACGATGTCCAGTTGGGTGCCGGCAATATCGTTGCGTGTACCGAATTGCTGCTGAATGCCCGGTGCAATCAACAGTAACGGGACATGGAAGCGGTATAGGTCGATGTCGCTGAGCTGTTCCGGGCTGCCAAATCCGTGGTCGCCGACGATCACGAACAGGGTGTCTTTGAAGTAGGGTGCCGTGCGGGCTTTCTCGAAGAACTGACCCAAGGCCCAATCCGAATAACGCATGGCGGTGAGGTGTTCGTCGTTGGAGCCAAAACCGCTGACTGGTGCTGTTGGTAGCGGATCAGGCAGGGCATACGGAGTGTGGTTGGACAGGGTTTGCAGCAAGGCATAGAACGGCCGTTGGCGATCGAGTTTGCGCAGCTCTTTGTCGGCACGGTCAAACATATCCTGGTCGGAAACGCCCCAGGTGGGGTCGGAAAATACTGGGTCGACATAGTCATTGCGGCCAATAAAGTGGCTCATGCCCTGGTTGCCGAAGAAGCCTTTCTGGTTGTCCCAGCCAAAGTCGCCGTTGTACACGTACAGGTTGTCATAGCCTCGATCTCCCAGCAGCTGCGGCAGCCCAGAGAAGTCATGGGCGCCTTCAGGGGTTTGCATCAGGTACTCGAAGCCCGGCAGGTTTGGGAAGCAGGCCATGGTGGCGAACATGCCTTGGTGGGTGTGTGTGCCGTTGGAGAAATAGCGCGTGAACAGCAGGCCCTCCTTACTTAGTTTGTCGAAGTAAGGCGTCACCTCGCCGCGCCCGCCCAGGGCACCGACATAATGACCGGCAAAGCTTTCCATCAGGATCACCACCACATTGCGCACGGGCAATTGCAGTTGTGGATCAGGATTGGTTATCCGGCGGATTGCCGCGGCGTCGCCGTCGACCAGTTGGTCGTGTGGGGTTAGCAGCATCTGCCGTACCAGCGCCTGCGCGTCAGCAGCGGGCATGCTGGCTTTCCATTGGTTGCTGCGGTGATCGGACCAGCGCGCCCTGGCGGCGCTGATCAAGGTCAGGCTGCCGTTGAGGCCCAGCTGGTTGGCAAATACCGATTCGGTGGTGCTGGCGTCGCCCCAGCGCAGCGGCGGGCCTTGGCGCAGCGTGCCGCGCACGGCCAGTACGCTGAGGAACAGGCACAGAACTAAGACGCTAATGCGCCAGTACCAACGCTCGCCGGTAGCCGCCGCGAGGCGTGGGTCTGACGGCGGCACCAGGCGATGTATGGCCTGTAGAGCCTTGAACAACAGCCAGCTGACCAGCGCCCAGGCGATCAGATAACGGCCGACCGGGAAGCCATGCCAGAGCATGCTCATGACCGTGGCAGGGTCTTCGCTCATGTACTGAAAAACCAGGGCATTCAGGCGCTGGTGAAATTCGCGGTAGAAGTCCAGTTCCAGTACGCCGAGGAACAGGGTGAGGCTGGCCACGGCAAACAGCCAGGTCCGTTGCCAGGTGCGCGCGGCCATTAAACGTCGGCTGCCGATCACCAATATCAGCGGTGCCAGGGCAAAGGTCATCAGGCGCAGGTCAAAGCGCAGGCCATTGCCGAAGGCTTCGAGCAGGTCGTTGGCGCTGGTTTGGCCAATCAGCTCATGGTTGTAAATCAGCAATGCCAGACGCAGCAGGCTGTACAGCAACAGCAACAGGAGTCCGCTAAGCGCGGTGAACAGCAGGTGTTGGCGCAAGCCGTTGTGGCGTGCGGTGGTGCGGTCAGGCGTGGCGTGCATCAATCAGTTTCCTGTCGGGGTGCGCTGCAGGCTCAATACGCGGTTACGGCCTTGCTCGGCGAGAAGGTAGTGACCCGGGTGAGTTTCAATCAAGGTTTGTGCCGAGCGCAGGTGCGACAGCACGGTGTGCAATTTGCCGTCCGAGGCTAGCAGCAATAGGCGCGCCATGTGCGTGGCATCTTCGGTAATCCACAGACCCTCGCTGTTGCACAGCAGATAACCGGGTTGGTTGAGCCCCGTTAGCACCACGCTGTCATGCCCCTCCGCCCCCATCAAGGACACCGTGCCGCTGGCCTTCTCGCTGTAAAACAGGCGGCCATCGGGGCAGGCGGTGATGGTTTCGGCTTGGTCCAGGCCGGTGCGCAATACCACGGTGGTGTTATTAGCCGGGTCGTAGCGCAGTAGGCGACCATTACCGTGGCGGTCTTCGATGGCGTAAAGGTAGCGGCCGTCATTGGCCAGCCCTTCAACGTTGCTGCCGGCGAACAGCTCTACGGTGCGTTGCGGTGTACGCCAGAGCACGGCTTCATCGCCTTGCTCCTGGCTGAACACCACGCCGCCACGGAAGCTGACCATGCCATCGGGTTTTGACAGGCCGGCTTCGACTGGCTCCAGGCTGCCGTCAGCGGTGTAACGCAGAATGCGCCCTTCGCCGCTCTGCAGTTCTTCGCTGAGCAACAGGCCACCTTCGGCGTCTTGGGCGAGTGCGCTGACCTTCTCGAGGTTGTCGAGAAAGACCTCATAGCGCCAGCCCGTTTCGCTTACCGCCGGATACAGGTGACGCCAGCCCATATAGGCGAAGGTGGCGAGCACCACCACCATCAGTAGCTGTGCCAGCAACAACCAGCGGCGTTTACCACTCAGTTTTGCCGTGCTGAGCCGGCCGGGGAGAGCGGGTAACGGCTTGTCGAGTAAGGACGTGAGTGACATGGGCAATATCCAGCGATAAACAGTGCCTGCATCCTAGAGGCCGGGCATTCAATTCCACGTCAAAAGAATGTGAAAAATTCGTGAGTTGCCAGCCATTCAGCGAGGGCCGTGGCATGCGCGTTAATGGGCGGCGCGCAATCGGCAAAACAGCGGCCAATACGCAACGATTTTTTCACATCTTCCCGACAGGGGTTTCACACGGGCCTGAGTAGATTCACGGCAGTCTTGTCATCCTCTCAGGTGCCCCGTGAGTGAATCTATTCTTAAACGTGTAGCCGGCTCTGTTCGGCTGAGCCGCAACGTGCTGACCATGTTGGTCGCTTTCTGGCTGATGCTGAGCGTCAACCTGCCGTTCTGGCATACCGTGTGGCAGGGCGTGGGCGGTATGAGTAATGACAGCCCCTTGTTCCTGCTCAGCCTGCCGCTCTTCGTGTGGATCTGGCTGTATGTGCTGCTCAGCCTGCTGGCCTGGGGGCGTCTGACCAAGCCGGTGCTGTGCCTGCTGGTGCTGGTGTCGGCGGGTGCCAGTTATTTTATGAACAGCTACGGCATCGTTATTGACTCCAACATGCTCACTAACGTGATGCAGACCGACAGCGCTGAAGCCACCGAGCTGCTCAATGGCCGGCTGTTTTTGTGGCTGCTGCTGTTGGGCGTGGTGCCCGCCTTACTGATCAGCCGTGCGCCGATTCGTCAGCTGAAATGGCGGCGTGAGCTGGTCGGTAAATTGGGCAGCATGGCGGCGTTGTTGGGCGTGTTTGCGGTACTGGTCATGAGTCAGTATCAGCCCTACGCCTCGCTGATCCGCAACCACCGTGAGGTGCGCCTGATGTTGGTGCCCTCCAATGTGGTGTCGGCTGTGCAGGGCTATGTCAAACGTGAACTGGCTTCACCAACCACGCTGGAAGTGGTGGGTGCCGATGCCTACCGCATTATGCCAGTGAGTACTAATCACCGGCCGCGAGTCACCGTGGTAGTGGTGGGGGAAACCGCCCGCGCGGCGAACTCCTCGCTCAACGGTTATGCGCGCCAAACCAACCCGGAACTGGCGCAGCGTGATGTCATCAACTTCCCGCATGCATCTTCCTGCGGCACGGCCACTGCGGTATCGGTGCCCTGCATGTTTCAGGATGTCGGCCGGGCGGATTACAAAGACTCAATGGCGAGCAATCGCGAAGGCTTGCTTGATGTGCTGCAGCGCGCCGGGGTCGGCGTGCTTTGGCGCGATAACAACTCGGGCTGCAAGGGCGCTTGTGACCGTGTACCCACCGAGGATGTTTCGCACCTGCACCTGAGCGACATCTGCGACGGTGGCGAATGCCACGACGAGGCGCTGCTGAACAATTTGCAGGCCCATCTGGACAGCATTGAGCGTGACACCGTGGTGGTGCTGCACATGAAGGGCAGCCACGGGCCGGCCTATTTCAAGCGCTACCCGGCGGCTTATGAGCATTTCACCCCGGTGTGTAAAGAGGTGGAGCTTGACCGCTGTGACACCGCCAGCATCGTCAATGCCTACGACAACAGCCTGCTCTACACCGACCACGTGCTGGCCAGCACCATCGACCTGCTGCGTAAAAACGCTGCGCGCCTGGACACTGCCATGCTCTATATGTCGGACCACGGTGAGTCTCTGGGTGAGCACGGCATGTACCTGCATGGCGTGCCCTACGCCATGGCCCCGAGTGAGCAGACCCATGTACCGATGGTGTTGTGGTTCTCCGAAGGCATGCAGCGCAGCAGCGGGATTTCCGCCAACTGCCTGCGCCAACAGGCGGGCCAGGACGTCTCGCAAGACAACCTGTTCCACTCGGTCCTTGGCCTAATGGGCGTGGGCACCTCGGTGTATCAGCCGCAGTTGGACATTTTCCGCAGTTGCATGCCGGCCACGGTTGCCCAGCATGTCGAGAACAGCGAACAGCGTGTCGACTAGTTCTGCGCGGGCAGGCTGAGGTGGGCGATGTCAAGGATGCTGCGCTGATGCTGATGCTGATGCTGATGCTGATGCTGATGCTCGGGCTCTGAAGCTAAAAAGCGGGCGGAGTAGGCTTGTCGCGCTTGAGCAGTGCTTGCAGTTCTTCAGGTACTGGCATGGGCATAAACGCACTGACCCGTGCGCGCCCGGTATTGCCGTGTGGTACCCATATTCTGGAGAACAGGAGGGCCGCGATAATACGCGGGAGCTGGCCGGTCACCTCGCGATAGTCGTTGCTCTGCCAGCCAAGCGTAAGCATCAGCCAGTGGCTTTTGGCATGCTGCAGTGGTTGGCGCTGGGTAAGGATGTGCGCCCGCTCCAACCAGGCGAAAGCCACCGCGCTGTTGTGCTCGCACCTGGCCTGCTCGGCCTGCTGAAACGCCTCGGCAATCGCCTGTTGCAAGGTTGTGTGCATGTTCATGCAGTCCTATTTCTTCAGCAAACGCAGGCCGTTGAATACCACCAGCAGGCTGACGCCCATATCCGCAAAGACGGCCATCCACATGGTGGCTTCGCCGGTCAGGGTGATGATGAGAAACAGCGCCTTGATCCCCAACGCCAGGATGATGTTCTGCTTGAGGATGGCCGAGGTTTGCTGCGATAGGCGAATAAACGCCGGGATCTTGCGCAAGTCGTCATCCATCAGCGCCACATCGGCGGTCTCGATGGCGGTATCGGTGCCAGCGGCGGCCATGGCAAAGCCGATTTCCGCCTTGGCCAGCGCCGGGGCATCGTTGATGCCGTCGCCGACCATGCCTACGACAAAACCGCGCGCCTGCAAGGCTTCGATGGCCTGCAGTTTATCCACCGGCAGCAGATTGCCGCGCGCTTCGTCGATACCGACTTGCTGAGCGATGGCGGCAGCGGTGTGCGGGTTGTCGCCGGTCAGCATGCTGGTTTTAACTCCCAGCGCATGGAGCTGCTCGATGGCTTCGCTGCTGGACGCTTTGACGGTGTCCGCCACGGCGAACAAGGTCAGCGGCCGCTCGGCATCGCACAGCACCACCACGCTTTTACCCTGCCGTTCGAGGCCCTCCAGACGGCTTTCCAGTTCGTCGGAACACAGGCCCAGCTCTTCCACCAGGCGGTGGTTACCCAAATAGAACGTCGCGCCATCGATGGTGCCCTGTACGCCACGGCCGGGCAGGGCGCTAAAACCTTCAACAGCTTGTGTGGGCAAGCCTTGTTCGGCTGCCTGCTTGGCTATCGCCTGGGACACCGGGTGATCAGAGCGGCCAGCCAGACTCGCCGCCTGGCTGTGATGAGCGGCGGCATTCTGCTCAACCAGTGGCAGGTAATCGGTTTGTACCGGCTTGCCGTGGGTGATGGTCCCCGTCTTGTCGAGGGCCAGAAAACCCAGCTTGCTGCCGCTTTCCAGGTAGACCCCACCTTTGATCAAAATACCTTTGCGTGCGGCTGCAGCCAGGCCGCTGACAATG
The DNA here is from genome assembly GCF_046581935.1 of Pseudomonas sp. Classification (GTDB taxonomy): domain Bacteria; phylum Pseudomonadota; class Gammaproteobacteria; order Pseudomonadales; family Pseudomonadaceae; genus Aquipseudomonas. The sequence goes on along the minus strand of NZ_JAYGFK010000016.1, from coordinate 197,938 downwards.
GTGACCGGCGTGGAGATCACCAGAGCGCACGGGCACGCCACCACCAGCAGCACCAAGGCCCGGTAGATCCAGTCATACCAAGGTTCGGCCAGCAGCAGCGGCGGCAGAATGGCGACGGCCAGGGACAGCAGAAACACCGCCGGGGTGTAGATCTTGGCGAATTGATCGACAAAGCGTTGGGTGGGGGCGCGTGAGCCTTGCGCCTCCTCAACCGCGTGAATGATGCGCGCCAGCGTGGTGTTGCCGGCCACCGCCATTACCCGGTACTGCAACGAGCCGGCTTGATTGATGGTGCCGGCAAACACCGGGTCGCCGATGGTCTTTTCGACCGGCAGACTCTCCCCGGTGATTGGCGCTTGGTTAATGGTCGAATCGCCGGCGGTCACCTCGCCATCCAGGCCGATGCGCTCGCCGGGGCGAACCCTGACATTGGCACCAATGGCGATACTCGTGATCTCCACCTCAAGCCAGGAACCGTCGGCCTGTTGCACGGTGGCGCGCTCTGGGGTCAGGTCCATCAAGCCGCGAATGGCATTGCGGGCGCGATCCAGCGATTTGGCTTCGATCAGCTCGGCCACGGTAAACAGGAACATAACCATGGCCGCTTCCGGCCATTGGCCAATCAGCGCGGCCCCGGTCACCGCGATACTCATCAACGCATTGATATTCAGGTTGCGATTCTTCAGGGCAATCCAGCCCTTTTTGTACGTGCCCAGCCCGCACAGCAAGATCGCCAACAGCGCCACAGCGGCAACAACCCAGTCGGGAGCCAGTGCAGCAAAGTGCAAAACCTCGGCGCCCAGCGCCGCTATCCCTGACAGCGCCAGCGGCCACCAGGGCTTTTTGTGCGTTTTTTGCGGCGGCATTTTTGCGTTGGTCATTGGCTCGGCCTGCATACCCAGCGCCGTAATGGCCGCCTCAATGGGTGTGGTCGAAGGCAAGCGGTGCCACACCCCGAGCACCCGGTTGATCAGGTTGAATTCGAGACTGTCGACGCCTTCGAGTTTGCCCAGCCGATCCTCGATCAGCGTCTGCTCGGTCGGGCAGTCCATTTGCTCAATCCGAAATTGGCTGAGCCGTGAGTCCGGATGCTTCTCGGTCTTGGCTTGGTTACTAGAGGCTGAGTTCGTTTTAGTGTGCTGGTGGGCACCGCAGCAGTCAGTCATCGGGGCATCCTCATTGCGTGATGCGGTAGAGTGAACACCCTGAAGCCACTACAGGGTCAAGCACTTGAATGGGAGGTCTTATGAAGATTGGCGCACTGGCCAAGCTGGCCGATTGTCCGGTAGAGACGGTTCGTTATTACGAGCGTGAGGGGTTGCTACCGGCTCCGGCGCGCAGTGAAGGCAACTACCGCCTGTACCGTAGCGAGCATCTTGAGCGACTGACCTTTATCCGTAACTGCCGCACGCTGGACATGGCCTTGGATGAAATCAGAAGTCTGTTGGCCTTGATGGACCGGCCTGAGGAAAACTGCGAAGGCGTGAACAACCTGGTGGATGAACACATCCGCCATGTGCAAGCGCGGTTGATCAGCCTGCAGGCATTGCAGCAGCAATTACTCGACCTGCGCCACCGCTGCGGCTCGGAGCAAGGCGTGGAAGCCTGTGGCATCCTGCAGCAGCTAAACAGCAGTGGCGGCGTCAGCGCGCTACCGGATGATGGCCACTCGCATGTTGGAAAAAGCCATCGTCACTGAGGGGCATCGAATTGTCGACGGTACGCATGCATGAGCAATTCATGCTTATTGATACCGGAACCTTGCTTGTGTGGTCATTTGAATGGCCAGGTTGGGTCTGTTGCGTCTGCGTGCAGGGCCGCTATAAGTGATATTGGCTCCTGTAATGTCTAGCGGTGCTGGTAGCCGATTTTGCCCCGCATTACGCGGGAGTATCCAAAGCCATTCATGGTTTTGCCTGATGGTGAGTCTCACTTTCTGGCGGCCTTTCGCAGAGCTGCTGCGCTTGACGGTATTTCAGAAGTTAGGACGGTTACCGGTAGGGCGGTTTTAAAGACGGAAGATGGAAATCGTCGAGTTGCTGGCGGTGGTATTGCTCAGCGTTTCATTCTTTACTCTTTTGGCCGTAAACCGCTGCAGTTGTAGTTTTAGCTGCTCTGTAATTGGACGAGCTGTATGGGCCTGATGTGTAAATGCGGGTGTCAGCTGCGGACTGTTGTGGCTATCAAACTGGATCAGTGGGTAAGGTTAATTAGTCTATCTACGCCATTAATATGGGAAATGGGGATTATTAGGCCCGCAGCTTGACCGCGGCAGGGCGAGGGGCTTGCGTATAGCTTTATCAGGCCGCTGTCGCTAAAGTAGCGCCCTGATTTTTCCGGTCCAGAGGTGCCTTTGCACCCACACTGATCACGACTTTATTCGGACTTGCCTCTGTGCCGGTCTCAGGTAATCGAACCCATGACCGTGCATGTAAAAACCGAGTTGGAAGACGCCCTCGCCGTGTGCAAGGGCAGCTTTTTGTCAGTCGGCTTCTTCAGTTTCTTCGTTAACCTGTTGATGCTAGTGCCTTCTTTTTACATGTTGCAGGTCTACGACCGCGCCGTGGGAAGCAGTAGTCAATCTACTCTACTAATGCTGACGCTGATCATGTTGTTGCTGATGATCACGCTCGGCGGTCTCGAGTGGGTGCGCTCTCGCATAATGGTGCGTGTCAGTACCCGCCTGGAAACCCTACTGGCCTCGCGCTTGTATGAGGCCAGCTTCAAACAGGCGCTGAACACCGGCGGCATGAACGCCTCTGCCCAACCGCTTAGTGACCTCAGTGGCCTGCGCCAATTTTTGACGGGTAATGGGTTGTTTGCCTTCTTCGATACGCCATGGATACCAATCTATATGGCGGTTATGTTTATGTTCCATCCTTGGTTCGGCTGTATGGCGTTGATTAGCGCTTTGCTGCTATCTGCGTTGGCCTATGTCAACGAAAAACTCACCCATACGCCGCTACAAGCCGCCAACCGCCAGCAAATGGCAGCCACAGCTTTTACCAACAAGAGCTTGCGCAATGCCGAGGTGGTTGAGTCTATGGGGATGCTACCACGCCTACAAAAACTATGGCTGGCCCGCACGCATCAGGTGCTGAGCCTTCAAAGCGTCGCAAGTGATCGCGCCGGGGCGATTGCGGCGATCTCCAAGACCTTCCGTCAGATCGTGCAATCACTGGTGCTAGGTCTCGGCGCATACCTGGCAATCAAGCAGGAAATTTCACCGGGGCTGATGATCGCCGGCTCGATTTTGCTCGGCAGGGCGTTAGCGCCGATTGATCAGTTGATTGGCGCGTGGAAGGGGTTTGTCAGCGCCCGCTCGCAGTACTCCCGGCTGCATGAGCTGCTGGCCAAGGTCGCCGCCGAGCCTCAGCGTATGTCACTGCCGGCACCGCACGGGGTGGTCAACGTGGAAAATCTGATTGTGACGCCACCTGAAAGCCGCAAGCCGATTCTCCGCGGCCTGAACTTTCGTGTGGAGGCTGGTGATGCTGTGGGTATCATCGGCCCCAGCGGCTCGGGGAAATCGAGCCTGGCGCGTGCGCTGTTGGGCATCTGGCCAACCCTGGGCGGCACCGTGCGCTTAGACGGCGCCGACATCGCGCAATGGCGTCGCGACGAGCTGGGCCAACATATTGGCTACTTACCTCAAGATATCGAGTTGTTTGAGGGCAGTATCAGCGAAAATATCTCGCGCTTTGGCGATTTGGATGCCGAGGCAGTGGTCGCCGCCGCGCGCATGGCCGGTGTGCACGAGCTCGTTCTGCAACTGCCTGAAGGCTACGATACGGTGATCGGCGCCAATGGCGGCGGGCTCTCCGGCGGGCAGCGTCAGCGCATTGGCCTGGCCCGTGCACTGTACCGCGAGCCGCGGCTAGTGATCCTCGATGAGCCTAACTCCAATCTCGACGATAGCGGTGAGAAAATGCTCGCCGAGGCCCTTAAGAAGCTCAAAGTCAGCGGCGCCACGGTTTTCGTCATTACCCATCGACCGAATGTGTTGGCACACATCGACAAGCTGCTGGTGCTTAATAATGGCGAACTGTCTATGTTCGGCCCGCGTGACAAGGTTTGGGCGCAGCTACAAGGCGTCCAGCCGAAGGCGCCGAGCAAGCAGCCCGTAGCAGCGAAACAATAAGGTGCAGATGAATAAGCTTATGCATACGCCTATGTCCGTCGCGACCGAAGACGCTACCCTGCCAATCGACGACAAGCCTGCGCGGCGCGCCGGCTTGGCCATTCTGCTGCTGACCTTTGGTCTTTTTGGTTGTTGGGCCGCGCTGGCACCTCTCAGCAGCGCAGCACTGGCTCCCGGCGTGGTCACGGTTAAGAGCTACCGCAAAACTGTACAGCATCTCGAGGGAGGCATTGTCCGCGAGCTCCGTGTGCGTGACGGTGATCAGGTTAAAGCCGGTGATGTGCTGCTGGTACTAGACAACACTCAGGCGCGCGCTGAGATGGAGATGATACGCAGTCAGTTGATTGCTGCCTTGGCGCTAGAGGCTCGCCTGCTAGCCGAGCGAGACGATTTGCCCGCACCGATTGCTGTGGAGGAGCTAAGCGCCAATGACTCGCGTGTGCGCGAGGCCCAAGACAGCGAAGCACGTATCTTCCAGACCCGCCGCAACTCGCTGCTGGGCGAGATAGGCCTGCTCGAGAAAACTGTCGTACAGATTGAGCAACAGATTCGCGGGATTAAGGCCATGATCGCCAGCAAGCAAACACTGGCGGCCTCCTACCAGGAGGAAATCGACGATCTGCGCGCACTGCTGGCTGATGGTTACGTGGACAAGCAGCGATTACGTGAACAGGAGCGTAGCCTGGCCCGCCTGCAAGCTGAGGTGGCGGAGCATCAGTCCGAGAGCGCCCGCGCGCGGCTGCAAATTGGCGAGGCCCAGCTGAAGATACTGCAACTAAAGAAAACCTTCGCCACCGAGGTGGCCGGGTTGCTCGGCGAAGTGCACACCACTGTCTATGACTTGCGCGAGCGTCTCTCCGCCGTTCAGGATCGTGCCCATCGGACCGAAATTACCGCGCCAGAGTCTGGCATGGTAATGGGCATGACCCTGCACACCCTCGGCGGTGTGGTGAGTCCCGGTACGCCATTGCTGGATATTGTGCCGGGCAGCGAAGAGCTAATTGTCGAGGCCCAAATATCACCTATGGATATTGACCGTATCGCGGTTGGCAAGTTGGCGGATATCCGCTTCAGCGCCTTCAAGAGCAGTACCACACCGGTTATCGAAGGGCGCTTGGTGCAAGTCTCGGCCGACCGACTGGTCAACAAGGACACCGGTGCGCCGTATTATTTAGGCCGCTTGGAGCTGACAGATAAGGGGCGCAAGTCACTGGGCGTTCTAGAATTGGTTCCTGGTATGCCCGCCGAAGTCCTGATTAACACTGGCGCCCGCACGCTTCTGCAGTACGTGATGCAACCTGCGAGCAACGCATTTGCCCGCTCGTTGATCGAGGACTGAGCCATGAAGCCCTTAGCTATTATTAGTCTCGCCAGCTTGGCCCTCTCCTGTGTCGTTCAGGCCAGCACTGCCGCCACGCCCGCTGAAAACTACTTGGATCTTTGGCAATTGCAGCAGGAGGCTCGCCAGGCTGACCCGCGCATCCTGATGGCGTACGCCCGTACCCAGGGCGGGGCAGGACGCAAGCGCGAGGCTTACGGCCAGTTTTTACCACAGCTCAATGCCTCCACTAGCCACAATCGCAGTCTTCGTGAGGATGGCCTTAACAGGATCGAGTACAACGGCAAGCGCTATGCCATGAGTCTGAGTCAGGTCATCTACGCCCCGCAGGTGTGGCGCAGCTATCAGAAGTTTTCGGCGCTGGCCGAGCAAACCGAGTTCGAGTACGAAGACGCCCAGATACAAGCCAGCATCGATTTGGTCGAGCGCTACTTCAGTGTACTCGCCGCCGAAGACGAGCTGTCTCTGGCGCAGAGCGAGCTACAGTCGACCGAGCGCAACCAGCAGCGGGTCAATGCTCTGTTCCAGCGCAAGATGGCAATGATCACTGACGTGCTCGAACTAGCTGCGCGTGTGGATACCCTTAAAGCTGACGTGATTGAGGCGAGTAACCGCGTTGCGATCAGTCGTGAGACCATTTCAGAGCTGGTTGGTCGCGAGGTCCAAGAACCGCTGAAACGCATCAGTGTAGCCCCGGCCTTCATCCTCCCTGTGCAGCCGCAGGAATACTGGGTAACCACCGCGCTGGCCAGCAACCCTGCGTTGCAGGCGCGCGAGCAAGGCGTGCGCGCCGCTGACTCGGCTCTTGGTGAGGCCAGGGCGGCGCACCTGCCAAAGCTCGGGCTCAGCCTGACAGCACAGCGCAGCGATATCGGCTACGAGGGCAACCTGACCCCTCGCGCGGATCATTATGTGGCCTCGCTCGATCTGCAAGTGCCGCTTTACAGTGGTGGCTCGACCAGTGCCCGAGTAGTCGCCCTGCAGGGCGATAAAAGTGCGGCCGAGCAAGAGTTGGAGGCCTTACGTCGCCAGATAATCAGGGAAACTCGCACCGCTTATGTAAGTATGGCCGCAGGTCTCAGTCGTATCAAGGCCACACGCCAAGCCCTGGAGTCCGCCGAAAAATCGCGAATAGCAACAGAGAAAGCCCTAGCGTTCGGCGTAAAAAACGCGGTTGATGTGCTCGATAGTATCAAGGAGGAATTCCGCGCCCGCCGCGACCTGTACCAGGCCCAGTACAAATTCATCACTAGCCTGCTGGTGCTGCATCGCTGGAGCGGCCGGCTAGGTGATGCGGACATTCGCAGGGCAAACGACTGGTTGGTTATACCGTAACAAGGGGGCTGTAAGATTGACAGCACCGCCCCCGGGATTACAGCTGTAATCCCCTCGCTGCGCCCCTCAAGCTCGAAACCTGCCATCACCCTTAAGCGCTGCTCCGTTATGTTCGCAAACTCCCGCACTACGCGTCTTACGCTCTCATGCTGGCCTAGATGGTGTTTCCTGCTCGTTTCAATGTTGGTAAGGCGGCGTCAGTCAGTGTCGAAGGCGGGGGCTGCTGGTCGTGATCAGGGCCAGTTGTGCCTGGGTATTGGCGACCGTGATGATGTAGGCGTTGCTCCCCGTGTGCGCTCTCCGATTTGCTCCGCAGTGCCGATGATGTTCGTGCTTACGGCACCGCTGGTGGCGGCGTTGATGGCATTGAACATCGCGCCCTCTCCATTCCTGCACTCTAGCTGCTGATGCCTGAAGTATCCTTGCTTAGGATGATCAGTGTGCATGGATGCTTCTGGTCGAGCAGGTCAGTAATGTCAGGTTGCTGGTGTCGATCAGGCCCTGCTTTGGGCATTGAGTGCAATCATAAGTGTGGCTAGTGCATTCGCTGCTAGGTTGGTGTCGGTGAGCAATGCCTCGATGTTGATCCGGTCGCTGAGCTTGTCTTCAGCACCTTGAGCGTGCGGCTGAGGTCGACGCTAACGTTTTCTAGGTTCTCCACCAACTTTGCAGGCAATCAGTTTCTTTAAGTGTTTGGCGGCAAGCTGTGGGCCCTGCTCCAGTGTCGTGGGGTAGCAGCGCCGGCAATGCCCTTGGGTTTGAGAGTGATGGTAGGTCGGTCAGTGAGCGGGGTGGGTGGCCTAATGCCGTCAAGTCGATGATGCCGGAGGTGCCCTCGCCTAGCGCCTGCAACCCGCTGCTGTCGGGCGGCCACAGGAGCCATAACCATGATTGTTAATCTCCCTGCATGCGGGCTCTGCCGTGAAAGCCTTGCGATTCCGTAGTCTCTCATCTCGTCGATAAGTAGGGTGTTGACTTTAGCTCTGCTAGTGAGTGATAACATTAAATTGCCATTAAATTAATGGCATACTAGTAGCGATATTGAAAGTTGGTCGTCGCCCATTTGTGTCGCGGGGGCAGCTCCCAATAGTGTTACGCGACATAGGTGAGCAGGCCAAACGAGCTGGTTACCGCCCAAATTGAGCTTCCCCGCGCGCGAGTCGCGGGGATTTATTATTGCGAATGGAGAAACAACAGATGGCTACAGTAAGTATCGCAGACTTGGCCCAGCTAGCTGGCAGCAAACATACCGTCACTGGTTCGCTGGCCGATATATCAGCTGATTTGGGTAGCTCCGACTCGTTACTGCTTGAGAATGCCAACAAATTTACTACCTTGACCGTGACTGACTCCGGCGAGGCATCTGCAGTTGAAATCAGCGAGATCTACGAAGCTGTCACCGCGCGGGTGAAAATTTCCGGCATAACCACCGTTACCGGCAACACTCAAGACGTGGCCGCCCTCTATGCGGCTCAAAAAGCTAAGCAAGTGACTGGGCTCGGCAATGAGGCGGTAACTCTGGACGGCGGCCTTATTGATGCCGCTACGCTGATCTCTATTGATAAAGCGACCACCGGCACTATCACTGTGCTTGGTGAAGTTGGGCTCAGCGGTTCGCTGAAGGACGTGTCCAGCGTACTGAAGGCGAAAGCGAAGGCCATCACCCTAGAGCCCGGCGCTCAAGTCTTGCTCACCGACACCAGCATCAGTGGCGCGTCTGCATTAAAAATGCTCAAGGCACTCAGCTCACTGACCTCCGGTAGCATCGACGCCAGCTCACTGACCACGCTGCAAGGTAGCGCTGCTGATATCGCAGCGTTGTACGCCGCTGGCATTTCCAATTTGGACGACACTGCCATCACGCTGACCGGCGGTACGGTTGCAGCGGCGGACCTGTTGAGTGTTGACCTAGGCACTGACATCGATGTCAATGCCGCTAGCGTGAAGACCATCAAGGGCAGTGCCGCCGAAGTCGCCGATGTGTTTGACGCCGTTGTCGACGGTACGATCAGCGGCCTGCGTGCAAACGCCACGGTGACTCTGGTGGGCACAGAAGCAAGCGCGCAAGATCTGCTAGCCATAGACGCAGGCACAACCGCCAAACTCAGCGTCGCCAAGCTCAAGACCGTCACCGGCAGTGCAGCAGATGTTGCCGCCGTTTACGAAGCGCAGAGTGCCAAGACCATTTCCGGCCTAGGCAACGAAAAAGTCATTCTGGAAGGTGAAGCCTCTGCCTCCGATGTGGCTGCTATCAACGCGGCCACTACAGGGCAAGTCGACGCCAGCAGCATCACTGTGCTGAGCGGCTCGCTGAGCCAAATCAACACGCTGTTAAGTACCCCGTCCGCGCAAGTTTCGGGTCTCGGTACTCAGGGCGTCGTCCTGAACGACAGCGTACTGACCACTGCCCAACTGGAAGCGCTAGGGCTGCTCACCACTGGCGTAGTCAGCGCACCGGCGCTCACTACACTCACTGGCACACTGGCCAGCCTAGAGGCGCTGATTGATGTCGTCGGGGAAAATACCGTTCTCACGCTGACTGACACTCGTGTATCTGCTGCCGACCTGCTGGACCTGCGCGAAAGTACCAGCAACTCTATCAATGCTGACTCGGTCACTTCCATTACCGGCACTATGGAAGATATTCTGGCCATTCAAGATGCGGATGGTCTCAGCTTGGCCAACCTAACCGTCAGCCTGTCTGGCGAGACCGCTGCTTCCGACCTACTGACCTTTATCGACGGCGTAGACGGCCCCATCGACGTAAGTGCTGTAACGGCACTAACCGGCTCGCTGCAAGACATCAAGGCCGTGTTGCAATCAGGCGAAGAAGAGATCACAGGGCTGTCCGCGGATATTGACTTCAAAGTCGAAGATTCCGTAGCTAACCTGCTGAACCCTGATAACTATGGCATCCTTAATCACGCCTCTGTTGTTACTCTCACTGACAATGCCGCCGGCACACTGTCCATCGCTCAGCAAGCTCAACTCGTCTATTGGACGACCAATGACACCTGGTCCTACAGCATCCAAGACAGCGTCGACAACCTGCTGACCAATGGCGCCACCGCACCGATCGTCGGTGCGGACGCTGTGACTGTCGAAGGTAATGACGCTGGCGCGCTGTCAATCGCCAACCATGGCCTTCTTGCCGCTCTGACCACAGACGACACTTGGTCTTACAGCATCCAAGACACTGCCGCCAATTTGCTGGCAAACGGGAATGTTGCTCCTCTCACTGATGCGGACTCCGTCATCGTCATTGGCGAGTCCGGAGAGTCCCTGACCGTTGCAGAAGTAACTCTCCTAGACGACCTGATTACGGAAGGCAGCTGGACTTACAGCCTTGCCGACAGCCAGGCCAACTTGTGGAATGGTAACCAAGTCAACGCGTTCGTCGCTGATGGCATCACTGTTACCGTGCTTGGGGTTGCAAGTCTTCAAGGCCTGACAGCCATCGACACCGCCAACGGCGCGGCCAACGTTACGTATGGCACCCTGACTGGGTCCCCTGCTGAACTGACCGCCGATGCACAACTCAATGACGGTCGCGGCCACTATGTGAGCGGTAGCCATCCCGTCATCGTCAATGGTGAGCCGACTGTTTATCAACTGAACACCATCAATACAGCGGCTGGTGGTATTGTTACCGCCAGTATCAGCGGTACAGCTGAAGACTTGGCTCAACTGATCCCGGGTGATAACAGCTACACCGTCACTGTTACCGACACTGCAACGCTGTCGCAGCTGGCGGCTATCGATGCAGCAACCACCCTCGCGCTTAACTACGGCACCGTTTCCGGCACCGCTAGTGCGCTCGCCGCAGATTCGCAGTTGAATAGTGGTAGCGGTAAGTACGTGAGCGGTTCGCACGCCATTACCGTCACCGATGAGCCTACTGTGCTGCAGTTGAACATCATCAACGCCGCCACCGTCGGCGTCGTGAGCGCTAGCATCAGCGGTACTGCAACCGTACTGTCTGCACTGGTAGAGGGTAATAATGCCTACACCATTACTGTGTCTGCAGGCCCCGCAACAGCTGCCCAACTGAATACCATCAACGCGGCAACCAGCGTGCAGGTAAACGCGACGGCGATTACTGTCATCACGGGTACTGCTGAACAGTTCACCGGCTTACTGGCTGAAGCCAGCGCGATGCCGGCGACCATTGATTTGGCCGATAACTTCGCCGCAACAGTGAGCGGCACCGCTACTGTTGAGCTGTTGAACACTCTAAACGCGGCAACTGAAGGTGTTGTAACAGCCGTCATTAGCGGTACAGCTGGAACGCTGTCGGCACTGACCGCCGGCGACAACGCCTACACCATCACCGTCAACGGCGCAGCAACTGCTGCAGAGCTGACCAGCATCAACGCTGCGACCACCGTTGCTGTGAACGCAGCCAGCGTCACCCAGATCACCGGCACCTTTGCGGACGTGAGCGCCGTGATCGATGCCGCTCAGGCCGAGCCAGCAACCATCACTCTGGCCGGAAACGTTAACGTCCTGATCACTGATGCCTCCATCAGCGTCGTCCAAGCCAACATTGTGGACGGTTTCACCAGCGGCACCGTGATTGCGATCATCAGCACCACCGATGCTAGCGAACTGGCAACCCTGACCGGCACCAACAACGCCTACACCATTACTGTGGCAGGCCCAGCGACTGCTGAACAGCTGCTTGCCATCGACACCGCCACCACCGCAGCGGTAGACGCTAGCGAAGTAGGCGCGATCTCCGGCTCCAGTGCCGCTTTTGCCAGCCTGCTGTTGGGTGCCAATGCAGAGCCGGCGACCATTGCCTTGGCCGCGGACTTCACCGCTACAGTAACCGACGGCTTGTCGGTAGCGACTGCAAACAGCATCGACGCCGCTACCACCGGCCTTATCAGCGCAACCATCACCGAAACTGACGCTGTAACCTTGGCGACGCTGACCGGTGAGAACACCTACACCATCACTGTTGAGGGCCCGGCTACTGCCGCCCAGTTGGCCTTGATCAATGCCGCCACCTCGGTAGCCGTCAACGCCGAAGGCGTGACTACTATCACCGGCAGCGCAGTAGAGTTTGATGCTCTGCTGCTCGCAGTAACCGGCAACGAAATCACGCTCGGTGACTTTGATGCCGAGGTAACCGGCGCAGTGACCGTCGATCAGCTCAATACACTGAATACGGCCACTCAAGGCGAGATCACCGCAACCATCAGCGGCACTGCTGATGAATTGGATGGCCTGAGTGCCGGCGATAACGCCTACACCATCACCGTGACTGACACCGCCACCTTGGCGCAGTTGGCCATCATCGATGCGGCCACAACCCTCGACGTTACCTACGCTGGCATTGTCGGTGGGCTCGGTGACTTCTTCGATGAAGGAGACCTGACCACCAACGCCGATACCTACGTCACCGGCGCCCATGCAGTCACAGTGACTAACGCCAATTTGACCGTGGGTCAGGCCAATGAGCTGGACGCACGGACAACTGGCATCGTCACTGCCAGCCTGATTGGCACCGCCGCCGAGCTGGATGCACTGGCAGAAAGCAACAATGCCTACACCATCCAAGTCTTAGACACCGCCAGCTTGGCGCAGTTGGCCAGCATCGACGCTGCCACCAGCATCGAGCTGACCTACGCCGGCATCACGGGCGTCAGCGCTGACTTCTTCGTAAACGGCGCGGATCTGACCAGCAACGCATCGACGTACGTTAGCAATGGTCATGCCGTTACCCTGACTGACGCCCTGAGCGTGGCCCAGGCAAACGTCCTGGACGGCCTCACTGACCAGCTGGTAACGGCCACCATCAGCAACAGCGATGCAACCGAACTGGCCGGCCTGACCGGCACCAACAACGCCTACACCATCAGCGTCAGCGGTGAAGCAACCGCTGCACAGCTGACTAGCATTGATGCCGCAACAACCGTTGTTGTGGACGCGACCGACGTCACCGGCATCAGCGGTTCCTTCGACCAGATGGCCGCGCTGATTGACGCCGCACAGGAAACTATCTCGTTGGCCGACGATTTCAACGTCGACATCACTGGCGACATCAATGTTAACCAAGCCAACGTTGTTGATGCTGCTACCAGCGGCGTAGTGACCGCGACCATTAGCGAAACCGATGCCGCAGCACTGGTGAGCCTGACCGGCACCAACAATGCCTACAGCATCACAGTGACCGGCAGCTCGAGTGCCGAAGACCTGAACACCATCAACGCCGCGACCACCGTAGCGGTCGACGCTACTGCGGTCACAACTATCGAAGGTAGTTCTGAGGCCTTCGACATCCTGCTGGCGGCAACCCAAGTAGAGCCGGCTACCCTGTCGCTGTCTGGTGCCTACAACGTTGTCGTAAACGATGTTGTTTCCGTAGAGGCAGCCAACATCCTCGCCGCAGCAACCACCGGTAGCGTTACCGCCGATATCACCGAAACCGACGCCGCAATCTTGGCGCTGTTGACCGTTGAGGGTAACAACGCCTACGGCATCACAGTGACCGGCCAAGCAACAGCTGAGCAGTTGGCTACCATCAACTCCGCAACCACATCTGTTGTTAACGCGACTGGCGTGACCGCCATCACCGGCACCGCTGAAGAGTTCGCGGCTCTGCTGAGCGCAGTCGAGGACAGCGAAATCACACTCGGCAACTTCACGGCCGAGGTAACTGGTGCAGTGACCGTCGAGCTGCTGAACGCGCTGAATGCGGTCACCGAAGGCTTGATCACCGCCACCATCAGCGGCACCGCTGCTGAATTGGATGACCTGACCGCTGGTGACAACGCGCTCACCATCACCATTACTGATGCCGCCACTCTGGCACAACTGGCGACCATCGACGCGGCAACAACCGTGTCCTTGATCTACAGCGAAGTCAGCGACACCGCCGTAGCCTTGATCAATGATGCGAAAACTAACAATGGCACAGGCACCTATGTAACTGCTGCCATTGATGTGACCGTGACTGACGCGCCGACTGTCACCCAGTTGAATACCATCAACAACGCCACCACCGGCATTGTGACGGCCAGCATCAGCGGCACCGCTGCCGAGCTTGGTCAACTGATTCCGGGCCTCAACGAATACACCGTTACGGTGACCAACACAGCCACACTGGAGCAGCTGGATGTGATCGATTTCGCCACTGTCGGCGAAGTGATCTACCAAGACATCACCGGTGTTGAGCTGGACTTCTTCACCGTAGACAACGGCACCACGCTCACCGCCAAAGCCAACACCTACGTCGAGGGTCATGCTGTCACCGTAACGGGTTCAAGCCTGAGCGTGGCTCAAGCCAACACGCTTGACGCTAAGACCGATGCAGTCGTAACCGCTAGCATCAGCAACACCGACGCGAGCGAATTGGCCAATCTGACTGGCAGCAACGCTTACATCATCGAAGTCATCGGCGAGGCAACCGCGCAAGATCTGATCAAGATTGATACGGCGACCAATGTGGCTGTGGACGCGACCGGCGTTACCCAGATCACCGGCACGCTGGAACAAGCAATTGCCCTGCAGGTAGGCGCCACCGCAAGCCCGCAGACCATCATCTTGGCCAACGATTTCAACGCCGTAATCACAGATGACGCTGTCAGCGTGGATCAAGCCAACGGTTTTGATTACCTGACCAGCGGCATCGTGACGGCCACCATCAGCAACACCGATGCTGGCGAGCTGGCTGGCCTGACCGGCACCAACAACGCCTACACCATCACCGTGGCAGGCACTGCGACTGCGGCCCAGTTGAACACCATCAACACCGCCACCACCATCCCGGTAAATGCCCTTGGCGTGACCAGCATCACTGGTTTGGATGTGGACTTCACCACTCTGCTCGATTCGTTAGAGAGCGCGACCATCCAGCTTGCCGACAACTTCAGCGCAACAGTGGAGGGCACCGGCTCGGTTACCGTTACACTGCTGAACGCCCTAAACGCCGCCACAACCGGTGTGGTAACTGCCACCATCGCCGACACCGCAGATAATCTAGTGGCGCTGACCGCAGGCGACAACGCCTACACCATCACCGTGACCGGCGATGCCACTGTCGCTCAGTTGGCCTCGATCAATGCCGCCACCTCGGTAGCCGTCAACGCCGCAGGCGTGACCAGCATCACCGGCACCGCAGCAGAGTTCGATGCCCTGCTGCTCGCAGTAACCGACAACGAAATCACCCTCGGCAACTTTGATGCTGAGGTTACCGATGCGGTGACAGTCGAGCAGCTCAATACCCTGGACGCCATCACCACTGGCGAGATCACCGCCACCATCAGCGGCACTGCGGCTGAATTGGCTGGCCTGAGCCCAAGCGAGAATGCCTACACCGTCACCGTGACCGACACCGCCACCCTGGCGCAACTGACCAGCATCAATCAGGCCACTAACCTCGGAGCTACCTACGCCGGGATTACCGGTACGGCTGCTGACTTCTTCTATCCAGACAGCGCTACCCTGAATGTCAGCGCGCAGGCCTACGTCACGACTGATCATGCCGTCACCGTCACCGGTGGCAACATCAGCGCTGCCCAAGCCAACGCGCTGGATGACCGCACCAGCGGCGATGTGACTGCCAGCCTCAGCGGTACCGCTGCTGAGTTGGCTGAGCTGAACGCTGGTGATAACAGCTACACCATCACCGTGACCGGCACCGCCACCCTCGCGCAACTGGCGACCATCGACGCTGCCACCAGCATCGACCTGACCTACGCCGGTATTACCGGTGTGGTTGATGACTTCTTCGTAGAAGGCACTGACACGCTCACTGACAACGCCAGCACCTTCGTGAGTGGCCACGCAGTGACTGTTACCGGCGGCACCTTGACCGTAGGCCAAGCCAGCGCACTGGCTAGCTTCACCAGCGGGGTGGTTACAGCAGCCGTCAGCGGCATCGCTGTCGACCTAGCAGCCATGGCTGCTGGCAATGACGCCTTCGCCATCACCGTGACCGACACCGTGACCCTTGGCCAATTGACCAGCATCGATGCTGCCACCACTGGCACCATCACCTATGGCACTATCACGGGCACCGCTGCAGAGCTTTACGGCGACGCCCGCCAAGACGGCGGCAAAGGGCTTTACGTGAAGGGCGACCATGCGGTTACCGTGCTTAGCGAGCCAGCGCCTACTGTGCTGCAACTGAACACCATTGATGGGGCCGTTAGCGGTATCGTCACCGCGACCATCACTGGCTCAGCAGCGGAGCTTGCCGGGCTTCTGCCGGGCACCAATGCCTACACCATCCACATCACCGATACCGCTACAGTAGAGCAGTTGGCCATCATTCAGGCGTCGACCACTGTGCCAGTGGGCATGACCGTGGAAGGCACCGCCGGCAATGACACCATCGACTACTCCGCCTACAGCGCCGATCTGACGATTAACGGCAATGCCGGTGACGACGAAATCTATGGCGGCGCTGGTAATGACACCATCAATGGCGGCGAGGGCGATGACACCATGTTCGGTGGCCAAGGCGATGACACCTACATCGTGGACTCTGTACTTGACAGCGTTGGTGAATTCGCTAATGAAGGCACGGACACCGTTATAGCAAGCATCGACTACACGCTGGGTAATAACGTCGAAAACCTGACACTGACGGGTGCGTTAGACCTGAGCGGCGCCGGCAACTCGCTGGACAACATCATTATCGGCAACGACGGGAACAATGAGCTCGACGGCAACGGGGGTAATGACACCCTCTATGGCGGCGCTGGTGGTGACATTCTCAATGGTGGCGATGATGATGACATCCTCTATGGCGAAGAGGGCGATGACACCCTCTATGGCGGCTTAGGTGCTGACACCCTCAATGGCGGCGCTGGTGCTGACACCCTCTATGGCAACGATGGTGCTGACACCCTCAATGGCGGCGATGGTGCTGACATCCTCTATGGCGGCGATGGTGCTGACACCCTCAATGGCGGCTTAGGTATTGACCTCCTGCATGGCGGTTTTGGTGTAGATACCTTCGTCTTCACCTCTGGCGACGAGTCAAACACAGCTGCTGGCATAGACACGATCGATGATTTCGAGAATGGTGAGACGATCGATCTGTCAGGCTTGGCGTTGTTGAACGTTAATGTAGCTTTATCGCAAGATGATGCACCTACAGACCAGACCGTGAGTGATGCGTTTCTCTTCGGCTACTCGGTGTATGTTAACTATGACGACTCAGCGGTAAAGACGACCGTATATGTCGACTCCGATGCTGATGGCGCGTTCTCCAATTCTGATCTGGTAATCGAGTTGGTCGGTGTGGACGCCAGTGGCGATGGATCCATCAACTTCAACTTCGGCATTGTCTGACAGCGCTGGCTTTGATTGGGGTTAGTCCTTAATCCGCTCTGGTAGCCCACCGGCGAGCCACAGCCCATAAAAACCCGCCTCCCACAAGGAGGCGGGTTTTTTTTGCGCGTAATGTGCGCGGTATGGCCTATGCCGGCCGCTTTACCGTAAGCTCGCCAGCCGCAATGGCGGCCCGTTGGTGGGAAACGTGTGCGGTATCCAGTGCCCCGCCCAAACCATTAGCAATAATCAACTTGTTCGCGCCATGAGTATTCTTGGGCGAATGTGCATCTGCATGGGAAATGGCCAAAAGCCGGCTAGATAACGATTGTCTAGGTGGCGCTAGGTCAGCTTTATGCTATAAGCGAGCAACTCATGGTTACTGTGGCGGTTTTTCTCCACTAAGCCCTGTGTGCCAGGTGCTACTTCTCTCGCCATGCTCGCCGCTTACGTGTTTATTGCCCTATAGCGTCAAGTTGGTTTGCCTGGGGCTGAGCCGCTATGCGTTAGTGTGGAAATCGCTCGCCCAACAGTTCGATCAAAGGCCCTCAGCGAGGGCGTCTGACATGAA
Organism: Pseudomonas sp.; assembly: GCF_046581935.1. Taxonomy (GTDB): domain Bacteria; phylum Pseudomonadota; class Gammaproteobacteria; order Pseudomonadales; family Pseudomonadaceae; genus Aquipseudomonas. Next base: position 180,265 of record NZ_JAYGFK010000016.1, on the reverse strand, counting down.
GAGTGCGGCAGCCTTTTTAGGGTTGGTTCTCCCGCGCCTTACCGCGACCCTGGCCTCTAGGTTGTGTATGCGCTTGTGCTCGGGAGTTATCGCCTTGCGGCGCGCAGATGTTGTGTTGTCACGCTCACTGCGCAGTCGCTCTAGCTGTCGACGTAACCTACGCCCATTGGCTGCAGGCGGCGGGAATTGAATCGCCTTGATGCAACACCAGGCCGGCTGCTTCGAGTTTGCAATCGGTACGGAATGATCTTTTGGTTACTTAAACGCCTTATTGCTGGGCGACGCTTAAGGCCCTAGCGGAGCATGCGGGTTCATTGAGCCACAACAGCAGCGGCTCTTTACTCATATAGGTTGTCAGGCGCTAATTCGGGCGGGGGAGGGTTATTTTAGGCAATAAAAAAGCCGGCTTGTGGCCGGCTTTTAGGGGGTGGTCACTACTTATTTTTGGTAAGCAGCGACTGCCTTGAGAATCAGGCCGCGGGCTTCTTCAGCGCCGCCCCAGCCTTCAACCTTGACCCATTTGCCTTTCTCGAGATCTTTGTAGTTCTCGAAGAAGTGCTTGATCTGTTCGATCAGCAGGGGTGGCAGGTCGGTGTATTCCTGAACGTCTTTGTACAGCACGGTCAATTTGTCGTGCGGTACGGCAACCAGCTTGGCGTCGCCGCCAGCTTCGTCGCTCATGTGCAGTACGCCAACCGGGCGAGCACGGATGACCGAGCCTGGGGCAACTGGATATGGGGTCACAACCAGCACGTCGAGGGGGTCACCGTCGTCAGCCAGAGTGTGCGGGATAAAACCGTAGTTGGCCGGGTAGAACATCGGGGTGGCCATGAAACGGTCGACCATCAGGCAATCGATGTCGTGGTCGATCTCGTATTTGATCGGTGCGTGGTTAGCCGGGATTTCGATAGCGACGTAGATGTCGTTCGGCAGGTCTTTACCAGCTGGGATCTTGCTGTAGCTCATGGGGCGACTCCCGAGGGTGGGCCAAAAAAGTGGCGCGATTATAGGCATATTCCCTCGGTGTTGCTACGCCGGGATAGTTAGCCATTGGTCGCTAAAGGCCTGTCTTCTGTCTTGCGCGGATAGGCCAGGTTATTGGCCTGGAGCTGTTGCAGGCGGGCTAGTGGGTCCTGGCGGTAGAACAGCGATAGCTGCGCATAAACCGCTGGGAAGGCCTGCGCCAGCAGGTCGGGGGCGCTGAAAAAGTACTCGCTGGTGACGGCGAAGAACTCTGCCGGATTCTCTGCTGCATAAGCGTCGATGGCGGTTTTGGCCTGTGGGTTGGCGTCCAGCTCGGCGTTCATGTGGTCGAAGGCGTTCTGCATGGCCTTGGACCACTCCTCTACATGCATGTTGCCATGCAGGGGCGGCAGGCCGTTGGCGTCGCCGTTGAGCATATCCAGCTTGTGCGCCAGTTCGTGGATTACCAAGTTGTTGCCGTCCCACTGACCGCTGGCCTGTACCCCTGGCCAAGCGAGGATTACCGGGCCTTGTAGCCAGGCCTCGCCGCTGTGCGCGGCATCCCACTCATGCACCACGCCGCTGGCGTCGCGGTGACGTTGCGGGCTGACGAAGTCATCCGGGTAAAGGACGATTTCATGAAAGCCCTGATACCAGTTGAGGTCAGCCAGGTGCAGCAAGGGGAGTTCGGCCTGCACGGCCAGTAGCAGGCGGGTGTAGTCGGTGAGTTCGACCCCGGGCAGGGCGCTGAGGTGTTTGTGCTGCAGGAACAGCACGGCGCGCTCGCGCAGGCGCTGTTGTTCAACGTCATCCAACCCATCAAGGATCGGTAGCTGCTGCATGACGGCATGCCACTGCGCGCTGTCGACAGGATGGCGGGCGAGGATGCGTTTGCGACGCCAGGCGTGTAACGACCACATGGGGTTTGCTCGGGGGTTTGGGGTGTTTACCATAAAGCCGGGGTGCGGCCCTGGGCAAGTCGGCACAAAGGCTGCACAACATTGCTGTCCGCAACCCAGGGAGGGCAGCCAATGTCGATCGAGCACGTGCATCATCCCGCAGTCAAATTGCTCTGCGGCAATGGTCTTGACCTGGCAACTCAGGCGGCGCGTGCGCGTGCGACCTGGTTGCCGGGGCGTGAAGGGCGGCCGCCAGTGCTGTTGATCGCGCTGCTCTGGGCGCGCGAGTGCCCAGATGTGGTGCGTACGCTGGAGGCGTATCTGGATGGTCTACTGGCCGACTGCTGTTGTACGCCCGCTGGCTGGAGCGAAGCCCAGGCCGCGCGGCAGGTGCTGGCGGGGTTCAATCAGCAGCTGTTTCGTCAGCGCCAGGCAGGGCGCGGCCTGGCTCAGTTAAATGCCGGGTTATTACTGGTGCAGAACGGCGAAGCGCAGTTTCTCCAGGCCGGAGCCATTGGGCTGTGGCGCTCTCAGCATGGCCACGCACACAGCTTGCTGGGGCGCGAAGGTATGCAGCTTGGCGAGCAGGCCGAGCTGGCGCTGGTGCAGCACCGCCTGACGCTGAGCCCTGGCGAGTTGTTGTTGCTGGCACCTCAACCATTGCTGGACGTGGCGGATCTACAAGGCCTGCATGGTGCCAGCGCCGCGCTGAGTGGCGATGCGTTGTCTGAGCTGCTAGCGCCGCTCTTGCAGGCTCCTGGCGCGGCGGTGCTGCTGCTACCGGATGTCGCTGAGGAGGTGCCTGTGCTGGCACCGCGTGCGCCTTGGCTGGCGGTGGTCAAGGCACAACCCGGTTTACAGCTGGATGGCTGGACACTGCTGTCAGCGTGCTCTTATGGCCCGCCGGGGCGGGTATTTCATGCCGTCGATCCACGCGGCCGCGAGGCGATGTTGTGGTTGTCTGAGCACGATGCGGATGAAGCCTTCTGGCTGCGCGAATGGACGCTACGCAGCAGCCCAGTGGTCAGCTTGCCGCAAGTCGTGTCTTCGCATCAGCCGCGCGAGCATGCGTTCTGGTTGTTTGAATTGCCGCCCAAGGGCATGCGCAGTCTGTTCGACTGGCTTGCGGCGCGTGGCCCGGTGGATGGCGTAACGGTGCTGGTTTTGCTTGAGCAGTTGATTGCGGCTGTGCGTGGTTTGCAGCGGCGCGGCATGCAGGGGTTGTGGTTGGACCCGCGAAATATCCTGGTGGATGACGGCGGCCGGGTGTTGCTGCTGCCTGAGCATGCCGCGCTGTTGCCCGGTGTGGCGCAACTGCCATTGCCTGAACAGGCGGTGCCGCTGGCTCCTGAGGCGCGTGGTGGCGCGGCGCTGGATGGTCGCGCAGACCAGTTTGCCTTGGCCGCACTGGCGTATTGGCTGATTTGTGGGCGCTGGCCCGAGGTGGCGCAGGTGGATGCCGGTAAAAACTGCCGCTATGTGCCGCTGGCGCAGTTCAATCTGCGTGTGCCGGTGGGCTGGGATGGCGTGCTGGCGCGGGCCTTGGCACCTAAGGCTGAGGCGCGTTTTGAGGCGTTGTCGGAGTTTCAGCATGCCTTGCGGCAACCGTTGCGGCAGCAATCCGCGTCTGCGTTACGTGGGCGGCGTTATCGCCAGCATTGGCAGCTCTCGGCAATTGGTGTGCTGGTGGTGCTGGGGATGGGGTTGTGGCTCAGCCTGTAAGCCGAGCGTTCGCCTCGGCTTGAGTTGGTCAATGAGATCAAGCCGCTTAAGCCAGCTGCGCATTGCGCGCCGCTGGCTGCGGGTTGCCTTAGGGCGCGGTGAAGTCTTCGGTAATCGGCAGGACAAAGCTCTTGAACTCGGTATCTTCGGTGAAACCGATGGATTCGTAGAGCTTGTGTGCGACGGCATTGTCGACGCTGGAGGCGACGCGCATACGCACGGCGTTGGTGTCTTTGGCCATCTGCTTGGCGGTTTGGATCAGGCGGTCGGCTACCAGTTGGCGGCGTGCGTCCTGGCAAACGTAAATATCGTTGAGAATCCACACGCGCTTGAGCGATAGCGAGGAAAAGCTCGAATAGAGCTGGCAGAAGCCGAGGATTTTATCTTCGTCATCGGGCATCGCCAGGTAGATCACCGACTCTTTGCGGCTGATGCGTTTTTCCAGAAATTTGCGCGAGGAGTCAGGGTAGGGCAGTTGGCCGAAGTGTTCGCGGTAATCGACGAACAGTGGCGTGAGTTGATCCAGATGCTCCAGGGTCGCTTGGACAATGCGCATGGTGAGCCTCTACTTCAGTCGTGTGGATGGCTTTGGCAACACGGCAGCGCTGCCTGTGAACGTTCCCGATGCTGCCTAAAGCATTTGGAAAGCGCAATCCAAACAAGCGTTTGGATGTTTTCGCTGAGCGTATCTGCTTGCTTTCGAGCGTTCCCCTGAGCCGCCAATCGCATGCGCGGCCTAGCCCAGTAGAAAGTTCTCGCGCTGCACGCCGCCTGTCAGCAGCGGCACTTCGGCTTCATCCTTCAGGTTGACTCCCGACAACTGGCGGCGGCAGCCTTCGCGCATCAGGTACAGCAGGCGATGGCTGGCCATGCCGTAGCTCAGGCCTTCTAAACGTACGTTGGAGATGCAGTTGCGGTAGGCGTCGGTCAGGCCAACCTTGGGCGCGTAGGTGAAATACAGACCGAGGCTGTCCGGCGAGCTAAGGCCCGGGCGCTCGCCGATCAGGATCACCACCATGCGCGCGCCGAGCAGTTCGGCAACTTCATCTGCCACCGCCACGCGGCCCTGGCTGACCAGCGCGACGGGCGACAGGCTCCAGCCCTCGGCCAGGGCTTGCTCCTCAATGCGCTCCAGCATGGGCAAGGCATGGCGATGGACGGCCAGGGCTGAAAGGCCATCCGCGACCACGATGGCCAGGTCATAACCTGCTGGATTGGCAGCGCGATGCTGGCGCAGCAGTTCGGCGGACTCGTCGCTCAGGCGTCGGCCCAGATCTGGGCGTTGCAGGTAGGTGTCGCGGTCCTTGGCGGCGCTGTGCAGCAGCAGGCTTGGCCGCTCCCGGCTGGCCAGGCTGGCGGTCAGGGCGGCGTGGTCGAATGGCAGGTGCACGGCATCGCGGGCCTGGGCGTGAGCGAATTGGAAATCCAGCTGGGCACGGGTTGGCATGCTGGTGCCAGCGCGGCCGAGGGCGATACGCGCTGGCGTTAGATTACGCAGTTGCTGCCAGGGGTTTTCGTTGGCACTGCTAAGTGGGCTGTCGTCGTACATAAGCTGCTCCTGTGCCTAGCTCAGCTGTGCCAGTGCCTGGCGAAACGCCGGCGGCAGGCTGTTGCTCAGGTGCGGGCGACCGTCTGCCTGAGTCATGATGCCCATGCGCTGTAACCAGTCGGCGAACTCGGGGGCTGGCTTCAGTCCGAGGCTCTGCCGGGCATACAAGGCGTCATGGAAGGAGGTGGTCTGGTAATTGAGCATTACATCGTCGGAGCCGGGGATGCCCATGATGAAGTTGATCCCGGCCACGCCGAGCAGGGTCAGCAGCACGTCCATGTCGTCCTGATCGGCTTCGGCGTGGTTGGTGTAGCAGATGTCGCAGCCCATCGGCAGGCCCAGGAGCTTGCCGCAGAAGTGGTCTTCCAGGCCGGCGCGGATGATCTGCTTGCCGTTGTACAGGTACTCCGGGCCGATAAAGCCGACCACGGTATTCACCAGAAACGGCTTGAAATGGCGGGCCACCGCATAGGCGCGGGCCTCGCAGGTTTGCTGGTCGAGGCCGTGGTGCGCGCCGGCAGACAGCGCGCTGCCCTGACCCGTTTCGAAATACATCAGGTTGTCGCCCAAGGTGCCGCGTTTGAGGCTCAGACCGGCGTCGTAGCCTTCCTGAAGAATCTTCAGGCTAACGCCGAAGCTGGCGTTAGCCGCCTCTGTGCCGGCAATTGACTGGAACACCAGATCCAGCGGCACGCCACGGTTGATCGCCTCAATCGAGGTGGTGACGTGGGTGAGCACGCAGGCCTGGGTGGGGATTTCATAGCGGCCAATGATGCCGTCGAGCATCTTCAGCATTTCGCAGATGCTGGCGATGCTGTCGGTGGCGGGGTTGATGCCGATCATGGCGTCGCCGTTGCCATACAGCAGGCCGTCGAGAATGCTTGCGGCAATACCGGCGGGCTCGTCGGTCGGGTGGTTGGGTTGCAAGCGAGTGGACATGCGCCCGCGCAGGCCGACGGTGTTACGGAAGCGGCTGACCACACGGATTTTCTGCGCCACCAGGACCAAGTCCTGCACGCGCATGATCTTCGACACGGCAGCGGCCATTTCGGGCGTCAGGCCGGGGGCGAGGGCGCGCAGGCTGGTTTCATCCGCCTCGTCACCGAGGAGCCAGTCACGGAAGCCACCAACGGTCAGGTGGCTGACCGGGGCAAAGGCCTGCAGATCGTGGGAATCGATGATCAGGCGGGTGACTTCATCGGCTTCGTAGGGGATTAGCGCTTCATCAAGAAACTGCTTGAGTGGAATGTCGGCCAGCGCCATTTGTGCGGCGACTCGTTCACCGGCGTTGCTGGCGGCCACGCCGGCGAGAAAATCGCCTGAACGTGCTGGGCTGGCTTTGGCCATGACCTCTTTGAGGTCGTCGAAACGGTAGGTTTCACCGCCGACGCTGTGGCTGTAACCGGGCATTGTGTTCCCCTTGGGGTCTGGGCCGCGCCAAATCGGTGCCATAAGTGCTGTGCGTGCACTGTGCTGAAGATAGATGCCGACGACAGGGCGCAGAAATGGTTAGCGGGTTGGCTGATAGTAGGCCTTGAGCAACCCTTGTGCCAGAACCCGGCGGCCCGGCTGGGCCTCTGCTGGGAGGCGGCGCTGTGCTAACCTGCGGGCATTATTTTTTAGGCATTTCAGCGGTTTTTTGAGGGCACTCATGCATATCCATATTCTCGGCATCTGCGGCACTTTTATGGGCTCGCTAGCGGTGCTGGCCAAGGAACTCGGCCACCGCGTAACGGGCTCCGATGCCAATGTTTACCCGCCGATGAGCACGCAGCTCGAAGCCCTGGGCATTGAGCTGACCCAAGGTTATGACGCCGCCCAGCTTGAACCGGCACCGGATCTGGTGGTAATCGGCAACGCTCTGTCGCGCGGCAACCCGGCGGTGGAGTATGTGCTGAACAAAGGCCTGCCCTATGTCAGCGGCCCGCAATGGTTGGCTGACCACGTGCTGCAAGGCCGTTGGGTTATGGCTGTAGCCGGCACCCATGGCAAAACCAGCAGTTCGAGCATGTTGGCCTGGGTGCTGGAACATGCCGGCATGAGTCCGGGCTTTTTGATTGGCGGCGTGCCGCAGAACTTCGGTATTTCCGCACGCTTGGGCGGTACGCCGTTCTTTGTGGTCGAGGCCGATGAGTACGACAGCGCCTTCTTCGACAAGCGCAGCAAGTTCGTCCACTACCGCCCGCGCACCGCGATTCTGAATAACCTGGAGTTCGATCACGCGGACATCTTCCCGGATTTAGCCGCCATCGAGCGGCAGTTCCACCATCTGGTGCGGACCATCCCGGGTGAAGGCCTGATCATTCATCCGACCACCGAACCGGCGCTTAAGCGAGTAATCGAGATGGGCTGCTGGACCCCGGTGCAAACCACCGGTGAAGGCGGCGAATGGCAGGCGAATCTGCTTAGCGCAGATGGTTCGCGCTTTGAGGTGAGTTTTGCGGGCAAAACCGCTGGCGTAGTGGACTGGCAGTTGACTGGCCAGCACAACGTCGCCAACGCCCTAGCGGTGCTGGCGGCCGCGCGGCATGTTGGCGTGGTGCCGGAGTTGGGCATCGCTGCGCTGTGCAGCTTTATCAACGCCAAGCGGCGCATGGAGAAGGTTGCCGAAGTAAATGGCGTGACCATCTTCGATGACTTTGCTCACCACCCAACGGCGATTGCCACCACCCTGGATGGCCTGCGCAAACGCATCGGCGACGCCAAGTTGATCGCCATCGTTGAGCCGCGCTCCAACTCGATGAAGCTCGGCGCGCACCGCGATGGCTTGCCTGAATCCGTGGTACAGGCTGACTCGGTGTACTGGTACGCGCCGCCGAACCTGGGCTGGGACTTGGCCGGTACTGTGGCCACCTCAACCGTGCCGACTCAGGTGTGCGACTCGCTGGACGCGATTATCGCCGGGGTAAAAGCTGAAGCCGCGCCCGGTACTCAGGTAGTAGTGATGAGCAACGGCGGCTTCGGCGGCCTGCATGGCAAATTGGCTGCGGCGTTGGCTGAGTAATCAGTGCGTAGCCCGGATGTAGTCCGGGACAAGTTTGTAGGATGGGTTGAGGAACGTAGTGACGATACCCATCGGATTGAAGTCGATGGGTATCGCTTCGCTCCACCCATCCTACGGTGCGGTCAGTAAGCGCGTAGCCCGAATGCAATCCGGGACACAAGGTTCACCCCGGATTGCATCCGGGCTACGTGGTCGCTGCGCGGCTAACCGCGTGGTGTTATCCACTTAGCAGGTCGTTGGAGGTTTTATGAGCGGACCCGAAAGAATCACCTTAGCCATGACGGGTGCCTCTGGCGCGCAGTACGGTTTACGTCTGCTCGACTGCCTGGTGCGGGAAGACCGCGAGGTGCATTTTCTGATTTCCAAGGCCGCGCAGTTGGTGATGGCCACGGAAACCGATGTCACGTTACCGGCCAAGCCGCAGGCCATGCAGGCGTTTTTGAATGAGTACACCGGCGCGTTGCCCGGGCAGATTCGCGTGTATGGCAAGGAAGACTGGATGGCCCCGGCGGCCTCCGGTTCCGGTGCGCCCGCGGCGATGGTGGTGGTGCCGTGTAGCACGGGCACACTGTCCGCAATTGCCTGCGGTGCCTGCAATAACTTGATCGAGCGTGCGGCGGATGTGGTGTTGAAAGAGCGTCGGCAGTTGATTCTGGTGCCGCGCGAGGCGCCGTTTTCCAGCATTCATCTGGAGAACATGCTCAAACTGTCGAACATGGGCGCAACCATCCTGCCGGCTGCGCCGGGCTTCTACCACCAGCCGCAGACCATCGATGACCTGATCGACTTTGTCGTGGCGCGCATCCTCAATTGTCTAGGCGTACCGCAGGACATGCTGCCGCGCTGGGGTGAACACCATCAGATTACTGCCGATGAATAAGCCGCTGGCGCGTGCCACGGTCGCTGTGCTGTTGAGCCTGACCCTCAGCAGTTGTGCCAGCGTGCGCACCCTGAATGCAGCCAAACCGGGCGCGCCGGTGGTGTATGCCGGTACGCGTCTGGATTGGTATGCGCTGCAAGGTGGCTGCTGCGCCACTGAGCGTTTTGGCGCTGAAGCGCCGGCGTATCCGGCGGTCGATCTGCCGGTTAGTGCCTTGCTGGACACCCTGTTGCTGCCACTGTCCCTGGCGACAGCTATTGGCCTCAATCTAGGCGTCAGCGGCGGCTTGTGAGGTTTGTAGCCCGGATTAAATCCGGGGAAGACGGCAGCGGCGAATGATGGGGGGGGCTCGACTCGCTGGATCAGCAGGACTCGGTTTCCACTTCCTGGCAGACATCGATCCACTCAGCGTCGACCAATTCGGCCAAGCGTTGCGGGGCGATGCGCACGGCGCTGTGAGTTGCGCCGGCTGCTGGCAGCACTTCAGTGAAGGCCAGCAGCGAACGGTCGCAGTAAACGCTGAGCGGTGTTGCCAGGCCGAATGGGCAAACGCCGCCGACCGGATGACTGGTCAGATCGACCACAGTCTGCGCATCGAGCATGCGTGCCTTGGCACCAAAGCATTCCTTCATTTTGCGGTTATCGATGCGTGCATCGCCGCGGGCGACGATCAGCACATCGCGCTCGGCGATGCGAAAGGCCAGGGTCTTGGCAATCTGTCCGGGTGACACTCCATGCGCCTCGGCAGCCAGGGCGACGGTAGCCGTACTGGTTTCTAGCTCGATGATGACGATGTCAGGCGCCTTGGCAGCAAGGAAAGCGCGAGCAGAAGCCAAACTCATGAGACGGTTCCCCTGATCTGTTGAGATGGAAGCGCCATGTGGCGCTGAGTCCTGCCAGTCTCTGCTGGCATAGCATGCCACCCTTTCCCGGGGGCTGGCGCGGGCCGCATGAATGGTCGCGCGCAAAACGGCCATGCTGGCGCTGCAGTGCCAGCACGTCAAGGCTTGATGGTGTCAAGTCGCCAGTAGATGTGCTGCTTTTGCCGCTTCTTCAAGTCCGTAGCGGCCTTTTTCGTCGCGTTTCACCCGGCCCAGGGCGGTATCCGGGTCGTGGGTGAACACCAAGCGTCCGCCGCGTGTATGCAGGTCGGCCAGCAGGGCTTCTTTCTCTTCAATCAGGCCTTCGGGGAAGCGGTCATAGCCCATGGTGATCGGCAGGTGTACCCAGGGTGCGCCAGGGATCAGGTCGGCGGGAAACACCACCGGGCCATCGGGCATGGCAACTTCGGGGATCAGCTGGCCAGGGGTGTGGCCGTCGCTCCAGTGCAAGCGCCAGTCCGCGCCCAGTAGCTCGCAGTGCTCGGTTTCATCGACCAAGTGCAGGCGGCCGCTGGCTTCGAGTAGCTCCAGCAATTCCGGGACATAGGACGCGCGGTCGCGGGCGTGGGGCTGGCAGGCGCGCTGCCATTGGCGACGACCGGTGATGAACTGGGCGTTGGGGAATAGCAAACGTGCTGGCTGGCCGTCTTCCCAAGCGGCGAGTAGGCCGCCGGCATGGTCGAAGTGCAGGTGGGTGAGCACTACGATATCGATGTCGGCATCGCTCAGACCGGTTGCCGTCAGGCTGTCGAGCAGCACGTGGCGCTCTTCCTGGACACCGAAGCGTTGCTTCATCTCGGGGCTGAAGAACGCGCCGATGCCGGTTTCAATCAGGATATTGCGCGTATCTTCTTGCACCAGCAGGGCGCGGCAGCCGAGGTCGATGCGGTTCAGCTCGTCCGGTTGCATCCAGCGTTGCCACAGGGCTTTTGGCGCATTGCCAAACATGGCACCGCCATCAAGTTTCTGGCTGTTGCCGGTTAGGGTGGTCAGGGTTCGCATAGGCATCTCTTATTGTTGTGAGCAGCGTCGCAGGGTGGAGGACTAATCGCCTGTTAAGCCATTACACCTTAGGGTTATAGGCCGTGCTGAGGTTTCGCCTGGCGGACTGCTCAGGCGTGAGCCTCGTTATTGACTGGCTACCTGGGCAGCCAATGGCTTGAATAAAAAAGCGCGACGTCCAGAGTGGACGCCACGCAAACGCTCAACCGTTGTTCGCAGTTCCCGCCACTTGGGTGTGGTGGGTTGCGTCAGAATTGCTCGGCACGCAAGCCGTACAGCGCGTCGCTACCGGCGCGGATGCTGGCCTCCAGGCCGAGGGTGCGCGGCAGCAAGCGCGCGAAGAAGAACTCGGCTGTGGCCAGTTTGGCGCTGTAAAACGCTTCGTCTTCGCTGCACTTGGCCTGCGCCACGGCGGCCATGCGCGCCCACATCCAGGCGTAGGCGGTGTAGCCGAACAGGTGCAGGTACTCCACCGACGCTGCGCCGGTTTCGTGCGGGTTGCCCGCAGCACGTTCCTGCAGCCAACTGCTGGTGCGCTCCAGGCGCTCAACGGCATCCAGCAGCGCGGCGGCGTACGGCGCATCGGGCTGCTCGGCGAAGTGGCGAATCTCGGCGGTGAACTGGCGCAGCGCTACGCCGCCGTTGGCGATGATCTTGCGCCCGAGCAGGTCGAGGGCCTGGATGCCGTTGGTGCCTTCGTAGATTTGCGCGATGCGCACGTCGCGCACCAATTGCTCCTGGCCCCATTCGCGGATGTAACCGTGGCCGCCGAACACCTGCTGGCCGTGCACGCAGCTTTCCAGACCGTTGTCGGTGAAGAAGGCCTTGGCCACTGGCGTGAGCAAGGCAACCAGGGTTTCCGCCGCTTGCTGCTCGCTGTTGTCGTCGCTGAATTTGCTCAGGTCGAGCTGCTGGCCGACATAACAGGCAAACGCGCGGCCGCCTTCGGTAAGGGCTTTCATGGTCAGCAGCATGCGCCGTACATCGGCGTGCACGATGATCGGGTCGGCGGCTTTGTCCTGGGCTTCTGGGCCAGTGGCTGCGCGGCTTTGCAGGCGCTCGCGGGCGTAGTCGCGGGCCGCTTGGTAAGACGCCTCGGCGCAACCAATGCCTTGAATGCCGATGGACAGACGCTCGTAGTTCATCATGGTGAACATCGCCGCCAAGCCTTTATTCGGCTCGCCGATCAGGTAGCCGGTGGCACCGTCGAAGTTCATCACGCAGGTGGCCGAGGCTTTGATGCCCATTTTGTGTTCAATCGAGCCGCAGCTCACGGCGTTGCGCTCGGCCATGCTGCCGTCGGCATTGACCAGCAACTTGGGCACCAGAAACAGCGAGATACCGCGTGCGCCAGCAGGGGCTTCGGGCAGCTTGGCCAGCACCAGATGGATGATGTTTTCGGTGAGGTCCTGCTCGCCACCGGTGATAAAGATCTTGCTGCCGCTGATCTGGTAGCTGCCATCGGCTTGCGGTTCGGCCTTAGTGCGGATGATGCCCAGGTCGGTGCCGGCATGGGCTTCGGTCAGGCACATGGAACCGGCCCAGCGGCCTTCGTACATCGGCGGCAGATAGGTATTTTTCAGCTCTTCACTGGCGTGGGCGTCGATGGCCAGACAGGCCCCGGAACTCAGCGCCGAATACAGGGCGAAGCTGGAACCGGCGGCATAAAGCATCTCTTCAAATGCCACGGCGAGCATCTTGGGCATGCCCATGCCGCCGTAGGCTGGGTTGCCGGACAAACCCACCCAGCCGCCTTCGATATAGGTGGCATAGGCTTCTTTGAAGCCTGCCGGAGTGCGTACATCGCCTGCAATCCATTGCGCGCCTTCTTCATCACCGCTGCGGTTGAGCGGGGCGATCAGGCCGCCAGTCACCTTGGCGGCTTCTTCCAGAATGGCATCAGCGGTATCGGCGTCGACGGTTTCCGCTAGTGCCGGCAGGCGAGCCCATAGGCTCGGGGCATCGAACACTTCATGGAGGACAAAGCGCAGGTCGCGCAGCGGGGCGTTGTACTCAGGCATTGGCAGTTTCTCGCACAGATGCCACGCAGAACGTGGCGATTTAACGGCGCAGTAGGCGATTGCCTGCTGCGCTGTTGCAGGAATAAAAACGGCCCGCAATCAAGTGGGCCGTACACGATCAATCGGCTTCGGCGGGGCCTTTGACGGAGGTTTTTGTGGTGAATTTAAGCAAGTGGGTGCGCTCGACCAGGATGTACAGCGCCGCACCAGCAGCCAGGCCCCAGCCTGCGCCGTATACGGCGAGTACCACACCCATGGTGCCGGCGACGCCGCGCTCGGTGTTGTTGCTCAGCTGTTCAAAGCCGACCATCAGGCAGATATAGCCGGTGAGAATTAGGGTCAGCGACAGGGCAATCGGCAGGACCGGCTGGAAGAAGCTCACCAGCGGCAACATAAACAGCGCAATAAAACCGGTGATCCAGAAGGTACCTGCGCCGCTGTAGATCGAGTCCATGGCTTTGCGGCCGTACTTGTAACGCTCGGCCATAGTTGCCGCCACGGCTGTCCACAGTGGCCCGGCCAAGCCCGGATACGGCGCGAAGAAGGCATGCAGCGCGTTGCGCAGGGCGGTGACCAAATGCACACGGTCGATGTTGTTCTCGATCACTTCGTCAGTGCGCAGTTCATCGGCGCGCTGCATCAGCGATTGGCCGACGATGATGTCGCCAAACGCGATGACATAAGCAATAACCGCAGTGGGCACGGCCAGCAGGAACACATCTAAGCCAGGGAAGCCAACGCTAAACGGCAGGTAGTTCCACATCTCGGCGAAGGCTGGCGCGGTTATGCCGAATTTCACATCAGGCATCTTGTATTCGCCGACGGCGATACCGATGAAAATCGCGATCAACATACCCGGCACCATGCCGTAGTTGACGATTTTGCGCGCCAGCGGCAGGCGCTCGGTGAGGCCTTTGAACGACACTGAAAACATCAGGTATAGGCAGATCAGGCTGCCCAGCACCAGGGAGATCGGCGTGTTGGCCAGGCGACCACCGGTGGAAATTTCGCCCATCAGCGCCGCTATCCCTGCGCCGATGATGATGCCGCCTTTCATCGAATTGGGGATCAGCCTGACCAAGGTGCTGCCCAGGCGGGTGACGCCGAGAAACAGGAAGATCACAAAGACCAGAAACTGCAGGGCAAACAGCGCCTGAATCGCCTCCGGGCCGGGTTTGAAATTGCCGAGAAACAGCAATACAACCGGAATGCCGGGGGTGATCCAGCCGGGCACGAAGGGCACACCGAGCAGCGCCGGCAGCATAAAGCCAACACCACACACCACGACATAGGCGAGGGCCACGTCGTAGGGCAGGCCGAGGTATTTTTCCAACAGCGGGATCATCGCCAGGCTGACCACGAACATGATCAGCGCTTGCAGCATCTCCGCGGTTTCCCAGCGGTAGTGGACAAAGGGCAGGCGCACCTTGAACGGGCCGACTGGCCAGTGCGGTTGTTCGTCGCCGTCACGGCGCTTAAAAATTTGCATAAGGGTTCTCCGTCGGCCGCCAGGGCCGGTTTTATTGTTGTTGTGTAAACGGTGTGTGCTTGCCGTAGCCCGGGTGCAATCCGGGGAACCGGGTGAGTGGTTCTTGGATTGCAGCCGGGCTACGGAGAATCAGAGGGCCTTGGCCATATCACGCAGGACGAACTTCTGAATCTTGCCGGTGCTGGTCTTCGGCAGTTGGGTGAAGACCACGCTGCGCGGCACCTTGAAGCCGGCCAGGTGTTCACGGCAGAAGCTGATGATGTGCGCCTCGCTGACTTGCTGCTGGTCGGCCTTGAGGGTGATAAAGGCGCAGGGCGTTTCGCCCCATTTCTCATCCGGGCGCGCCACTACAGCGGCTTCGAGGACGGCGGGGTGACGGTAGAGCACGCCTTCCACTTCGATGGTGGAGATGTTCTCGCCGCCGGAAATGATGATGTCTTTCAGGCGATCCTTAATTTCCACGTAGCCGTCCGGGTGGCACACCGCCAGATCGCCGGTGTGGAACCAGTCGCCGGCAAAGGCTTCGGCAGTGGCGCTGGGGTTTTTCAGGTAGCCCTTCATCACGGTGTTACCGCGCATAAAGATCTCGCCGATGGTTTCGCCATCGCGCGGGGTCGGCTCGAGGGTTTTCGGGTCAGCCACCATTACCCCTTCCAAGGTCGGGTAGCGCACACCTTGGCGCGCTTTGATCACTGCGCGCTCGTCCAGTGGCAAGGCGTCCCATTCGGCATGCCAGGCGCACAGGGTCACCGGGCCGTACACCTCGGTCAGGCCGTAAACGTGGGTGACCTGGATGCCCATTTCTTCGACCGCACCAATCACTTTGGCAGGTGGCGCAGCCCCGGCAACCATGGCCTTAACCGGATGGTCGATGGCGGCTTTGGCTTCGGCTGGCATATTCACCAGGGCATTGAGCACGATCGGGGCGCCACACATGTGGGTGACTTGCTCGCTGCGAATCAGGGTGAGGATTTTCGCCGGGTCAACGCGGCGCAGGAACACATGCACACCCGCCAGAGCGGTGATGGTCCAGGGGTAGCACCAGCCGTTGCAGTGGAACATCGGCAGGGTCCAGAGATACACCGGGTGGTTGCCCATGGCCCAGGTCATCTGGTTGCCCAGCGAGTTCAAGTAAGCGCCACGGTGGTGGTAGACCACGCCCTTGGGGTTGCCGGTGGTGCCGGAGGTGTAGTTGAGGCTGATCGCTTGCCACTCATCTGCTGGCCACTGCCAGGCAAACTGCGGGTCGCCCTCGGCAAGGAAGGCTTCGTAGTCGAGGTCGCTGACGGCTTGGCCTTCGCCGTATTCCGGGTCATCCACATCGATCACCAGCGGCGGATGATCGAGCATGCCGACGGCGGCGTGGATCACGTCATAGAATTCGCGGTCGGTGATCAGCACTTTGGCCTCGCCGTGCTGCAGCATAAAGGCGATAGCTTCGGCATCCAGGCGCACGTTCAGCGGGTTGAGCACGGCACCGATCATGGGCACACCAAAGTGCGCTTCGAGCATCTGCGGGATGTTCGGCAGCATCACTGCCACCGTATCGCCTTTACCAATGCCACGGCCGGCCAATGCCGAGGCCAGGCGGCGGCAGCGCGCATAGGTTTCACTCCAGTCACGACGAATCGCGCCATGCACCACGGCCGGGTAGTGTGGGTAAACACTGGCGGTACGCTCGATAAAACTCAGCGGCGAAAGGGCGATATGGTTGACGGCGGCAGGCTCAAGGCCCTGTTCATAGATCGACATGCGAGTACCCATGGCAGGTTAGGTGCTCGGGCCAGTGTGCGTGGAGTGCTACGCATAGACCCGGTATTGTTCTGGATGTATTTATATATATCATCTGTGAAATATGGAAGTTAAACCATAGTTGTATAGTATATTTACCATATTAATTCGTAGTGTCTTAGCCCATGGTCGCTTTGCAATTGGCTGCTCGTGGCGTGATGCTCGCGGGCATTGGCTGTAAGGAATGTGAATCCGGATGAATGAGATATCTGTGCAGTTGCATAGCTGGTTGCACATGCAGCGTGAAAGCCTGCCCTTGGCGGTGCGGGCAGATGGCTTGCTGCGCGCGCTGCATGCCTGCCCAGAGGTGCGCCAGGCGTTCTTTTTGCGCTGGCAGGCGAACACGGCGATCTACAGTCATGAAGGCAGTGCGCCGCATTTGCCGCCAGGCTTTGGCGACCCGCTGCAGGCCAGTGACCAACTGCTGTTTGCACGCTTGCAGGAGCAGCCCCGGCTGGACTTGGCCGCGTTACGGCAGCTGCCGTGCTGGCTGGCCGGGCGGGTCCGTCGCGCCGGGCTTAATCATGGTCAAGCACTCGCCTTAGCGCTGGATGACGGCCAGCCCGGTTTGCTGCTGATTGAGTTGCACGAGCAGGCCGGTAGCGACTGGCTCGGTTTGGTTCATCAATTACTGCTGGCCTTGCTCGCCAGTTTGCCGCAGCAGGCGCGTGGCAGCTTGTTGCTGGGCAGTGATCCGCAGCCCAGCTTGCTGTTGGATATCGACGCGCGACCACTGCAACTGAATGCCGCCATGCAAGCGCTACTGGGCGAGCGCGAGTTGGCAGCCGTGACTGCGCTGCTGCCGGTCAACACCCCGCAACTGGTGCGCGCATGCTTGCAGCAGGGGCGGGCCATCGAGGCGGTCGAGGCGCAGCACGCCGGCCAGGTGCTGATGTGGATATTTATGCCCGACCCTGCCGAGCATCAGGTGCTGGCGCGCTGCCGCCCGGCCACCGCTCAGGTGCAGGCCGAACGTGAAGCGGCCAAGGCCAGCCGGCTGTACCGTTTGATTACCGAAAACACCACCGACCTGATTTCCCGGCACACCCCCGATGGCTGCTTTCTCGATGCCTCGCCAGCCAGTTGGACGCTGCTCGGTTACTGGCCGGAAGAGCTGCGTGGCACCTTGGTGCAGGCGTTGTTTCATGAGCAGGATCAGCCGTACTTGGTTGACAGCACCCGAGAGGCATTGGAGCAGGACGGCTATCACACCATGACCTATCGCATTCGCCATCGCGATGGTCATTACCTGTGGTTTGAAACCGCCAGCCGCGCCATCCGCGAAACCTATACCGGCGCGGTGGTTGAGGTGGTCAGCGTGTCACGGGATATCACCGCGCGGGTGCTGGCCGAAGAAAACAAGCGACGTCTGGCCGAAGTGGTTGAAGCCAACACCGACCTGGTGTTGTTTATCGCCCCCAATGGCCAACTGACCTACCTCAATCCCTCTGCGCGGCATGCTCTGAATATTGCCGAGCAGCAGCCGCTACCGGTGCTGGATCAGTTACTGGCCGAGGATGATCTGCTGCGGCTGCAACAAACCGGCTGGATCACCGCTGATAGCCAAGGCGTGTGGAGTGCTGAAGTACGCCTGTTACCGCTGGGCCAACGTGCGCCGCTGCCGGTTTCACTGGTGCTGCTGGCGCATCGTGGGCGTGATGGCGAGCATTACTACTCGCTGGTGGCGCGTGACATGACCGAGCGCGAATTGCGCGAGGCCCAGCAGCGTCGCCATCAAGATGAGCTGGCGCACACGGCGCGATTGGTGACCCTTGGTGAGCTGGCCTCTGGTATCGCCCATGAGATCAACCAGCCACTGGCGGCGGTGGTCAATTACGCCAGCGCCAGTCAGCGCTACCTGAAGGCGTTGGGCGCTAATCCCGAGGCGGCGGATAAAGTGGCCCAAGGGCTGGAGCGAATTAATGAGCACGCCAATCATGCCTCGGAGGTGATCAAGCGTTTGCGCGCCTTCCTGCGCAAAGGCCAGCGGCGAACTCAGGCGCTGGATATCGCCAACGTGGCGCGCGAGGCGGTGCGTCTGTGCCAATGGGAAGCGAGTAATTGGCAGGTGACCATCGCCGAGCACCTGACAGACAATCTGCCGCCGGTGTATGCCGACCGGGTGTTGCTGGAGCAGGTGCTGCTCAACCTGCTGCGCAATGCCATTGATGCCAACCGTGAGGCCCATCCGGGGCAAGTGTCGCGTATCGACCTCAGCGCCGTTGAGCAAGATGGCCAGCTGTGTGTGCGGGTGCGCGATCAGGGGCCGGGCGTGGCGCAGGGCGAGCTGGAGCATATCTTCACGCCGTTTTACACCAGCAAGGCGGAGGGGCTGGGGCTGGGTTTGTCGATGAGTCGTAGCATTATCGAAGGCTTTGGCGGGGCGCTGGAGGCGCACCCGGGGATGCCGGGTGGGCTGTGTCTGGAGTGTCGCCTGCCGCTACTGCACGGCGAGGACGGGGCTATAGCTGCGCAGTGAATGCATAACAACAAAGGGAGTGATGAATGAGCACGCAACAACCGCAACAGGTGTATGTGGTCGATGACGACCAAGGCATGCTCGACTCCACCGTTTGGCTGCTGGAGTCGGTGGGGCTCAAGGCGCTGCCTTTCACCAGCGGGCAGGCGTTTCTCGCCGCCTGTGATGAGCACAGCCAGGGCTGCGTGTTGCTCGATGTGCGGATGCCCGGCATGGGCGGGCTGAATGTGCAGGAGGCACTGCGTGCGCGGGCGATCAAGATGCCAGTGATCTTCGTCAGTGGGCATGCCGATGTGCCCATCGTGGTGCGCGCGTTTCGTGCGGGGGCTGTGGACTTTATCGAAAAACCCTACAACGAACAGCTGTTGCTCGACAGCGTGCAGCAGGCCCTTAGCCATGCGCCGGCGGCCGTGCAGGCGGATCTGCGCTTGCAGGGCGTCGAGCAGCGCCTGGCCAGCCTGACCCCGCGTGAACGTGATGTGCTGCTGCCGCT
Organism: Pseudomonas sp.; assembly: GCF_046581935.1. Classification (GTDB taxonomy): domain Bacteria; phylum Pseudomonadota; class Gammaproteobacteria; order Pseudomonadales; family Pseudomonadaceae; genus Aquipseudomonas. The sequence continues at coordinate 161,092 of NZ_JAYGFK010000016.1, read as the reverse complement.
GGTGCGTGGTTACACCAACCGCGAGATGGCCGAGCAGTTGGCTATCAGCGTCAAGACCATCGACCTGTACCGCTCAAGGGTGATGAAGCGTATGCAGGCGGAAACTCTGGCTGATCTGGTCGGCATGGCTATCGCGGCGGGGCTGGTGGACGCTTTGCAGTTGCGCGACGTTTAGTGCTGCCTGCCTGTACTGCTCACGCCGCCCAGCCCTGGTAGATGTAAGTCATGGGCTTTGGGCCTTTGAGGTAGCGATTGTTCAGCTCGCCAATATGAAAGCCGCCGGCCTCGATCAGCGCCTTAATGTCGCGGTTGAGGTGGCAGCCACCGGCCAGCGGCTTCCACAGTGGCGTCAGGCGGTTTTGCCAGCGCAGCACGGGCAGCTCGGGCGCTTGCCCGTGCTCGCAGAACAGCAAGCGGCCGCCGGGCTTGAGCACGCGGCGCATCTCCTGCAGAGCGGCCACCGCGTCGGGGATGGTGCATAGGGTGAAGGTGCAGACGATGCTGTCGAAGCTGGCGTCGTCAGCTTGGATCTGCCCCAGTTCCAGGGCAATCATTTCCACCGGAATATTGATGGCAGCGGCGCGTTGTCTGGCCAGCTTTTGCATGGCTGCGCTGGGGTCGACGCCAATGATCACGCTGACCTTGCTGGCATCGTAGAAAGCCAGGTTGAGTCCGCTGCCAATACCAATTTCCAGTACCCGGCCCTGGGCGTGCGGCACCAGTTGCGAGCGGGCCTTCATCACCGCGCCCATGCCGCACGCGAAGTCGATCAGGTGCGGTAGCAGGTAGCGGTCATAAAGGCCCACGCGGGTGTCCTCGCTGGTTTTAGTCGGCGTCGTTGCTGGCGTCGTCCGGCAGGTCGCTGTTGTCGCCACTGACGGCGGCAAAACATTTGATCAGGTGAGTGCCGGCATTGCCGTTGACCCGCCAGGCATCGGCTTCACCGTCGAAGCGTGCCGCCACGACTTGCGCCAGGCTGAAGTGCCATTTGCGTAAGGCGCGGCCATCCATGCATTCGATGCTTAGCAGTGGCGCGTCGCCAGGCGTTTGGCTGCCGGCGAGGTGCTGCGCCAGTTGCTCGTTATCAAGCTGGAATTGCCAGGCATGCAGGTCGTCGATCTCCAGCATGTCGGCATGGCTTAGGGCGCTGATCAGGTCGTGCGGGGTGGTGCTCATAGGGCGATGGCTTCTGTGGTTAGCGGCCGAGGCGGCGCAGTTGGTCTGATTCGATAACGCGGGTGCCGGCGTCTTCTTCCAAGGCCAGACGCCACAAAGCGCGGGCCAGCACGGTGGCCTCAATGCCGCGGTATTTACCGGGTAGCCAGCGCATAAACAGTGCGGCCAGACGCTCGCCAAGGCGAAATTCCTGGCGCACGCCAAGCAATAACGAGGGCCGCACGATTGTTAGTTGTGGCCAGTCCTGCGCACGCAGGGCTTGCTCCATTTCGCCTTTGACCTTGTTGTAGAACACCGCCGAATTGGCATCCGCGCCAAGGGCGCTGATCACTAGCAGGTGGCGAGCACCGAGGGCGCGTGCACGCTCGGCAAAGGCGATCACCAGGTCGTAGTCGACGGCGCGAAAGGCCTCTTGCGAACCGGCTTGTTTGATTGTGCTGCCCAGGCAGCAGAAGGCGCTGTCGACCGGGCCGGTCAGTTGCGGCAGCAGGGCCAGCAGCTCGCCTTGTGGGTTTTCCAGATGGGCATGTTCGGCCAGCGGGCGGCGGCTGGGGGCCAGTACGCGGGTGACTGTCGGCTCGTTGAGCAGCCTGTCCAGCAGATGCTCGCCAGTCAGGCCGGTCGCTCCTGCGAGCAGTATGTGCTGGGGCGTCAAATACATAGCTGGGGTTCTCCGCTCATAAAAAATCAGCTTAACAGGCTGTTGGGCGTGCGCGTGACGTGCCGGTTACCCATGAGTTTAGGGGTTGACCGCAGATTGCGCTTCAAGTGCGCTGTTTAGCGCACGCTTGGCTTGCTGTTCGCGCAGTTTTCGCCATTGGGCGATTACCGCTTTGGCCGGCCATATCTGCGGCTCGGACGGCTCGAAACCCTGCTCTTTTTCACGCTCGGCGACACTGGCCTTGGCCAGTTTGAAGGCGCGCTGTAAGTCGTCGGTCTGTTGCAGCGCCTCGGCAAACAAGGCCCGGCCGAAGTAGGTGAAGTCGTTTTCCTCCGAGCAGCCGAAGGACACCCGGTCAGCCCGTGCAGCGGTGATTACCAGGGTTTTCTCATCCTGCAGCTTGGGGATAAAGCCGCCTGAGTAGCAGGCCGAGATCACCACGATCTTGTTGCGGTCCTTGAGGGGCGCGAGCAGGTTTGCCAGTTCGCTGGCGGGTAGGTCTTCGAGCTGCAGCCGTGGCTGATCTAGATTCAGTTCGTGTTGCGCCGAGCCGTGGCTGGTCAGGTAGATGAAAATCAGGTCTTCCTTGCCGCTGCGCTCGGCCAGCGCCTGGATGCTGCGGGCCAGGCTGGCGCTGGTGGCGAGCGGGCGATCTGCCAGGTGGTCGCGGTGGTTGACCAGGGTGATGCGGCCGTATGCGGCGAAGCGTTCCTGCAGCAGGTCGCCGACATAATCTGCCTCGCGCATAAACACGCTTTGTTTGCCATCGCCGGCCAGGGTCAGGGCATACAGCTCAATGGCCGGGGTCGAGGCGGGCAATTTGCCGATGGCAGCATCGAGCAGCCGGCCTTGCTCCAGCAAACCGATGGCCAGGGTGTCGGGTACGGCTTTGCCCTGTGCATCACGAATCAGCCGGCCGTGCTGCCAGGTGCCGTTCTGCTGGCTGCCGTCAGCTAGGGTCAGGCTGCCGTTACCCTGGTAATCGCCGTAGGCAAAGTGGCCCTGATACACACTGCCGTCGGCCAGGCTCAAGCGGCCTTCGCCGTGGTAGCGCCAATTGCTGAACTGGCCTGCGTAGTGGCTGCCGTCGCTACCTTTGAATTCGCCTTTGCCGGTTAGATTGCCGTCGATGAAGCGCCCACTCCAAACGTCGCCATCGGCGCTTTGGTAGCGGCCCTTGCCGTGAAACTGGTTGTTGCGGAATTGCCCGCTGTAAAGGTCACCATCAACACTCTTGAAACTACCCTGGCCGTTGAGCTGGTTGTTCCTGAAGGTGCCGATGTACTCATTGCCTTCAGCGTCGCTGAGCACGCCTTGACCATGCGGCTCACCCTGGCGGAATTGGCCCTGAAAGCTCGAGCCGTTGCTCCACTGCAATGTGCCCAGGCCTTGGTACAGGCCTTTGCTGAATTCGCCGCGATACTCCAGGTCTTTGCTCTTGAGGTGCCCCTCGCCGCTGGGGTTGCCATCGGCAAAACCACCTTCGTAGCGGCTGCCGTCGCTGTAGCTGAGGTTGCCCTGGCCGTGGAAGCTACCGTCCTGAAATTCGCCACGGTAAAACTCGCCATGATTGCTACGCCATTCGCCGGGGCCGTTGAATTGACCGTCCTTGAACTGCCCCTGGTAATAACTGCCATCGCGGTAATCCAGGCGGCCTGGGCCTTGCAACAGGCCATCAACCACCTCGCCACGGTAGCGGCCACCGTCGGGCAGTACAGCATTGGCAGGCAGCAGCGGTTCACCGTCGCCGCAGGCGACAAGCAGCAGAGCAAGGCTCATGGGAGCCAATAAGGAGAGGCGGTGCATGCGGGAAAGTCCAGGCTAGTGGGCGCAGTTGAGTATGCCTTAAAGCGCTTTCTGTGCCGTGATAGAGCGCGCTTGTCCGCGAGGCAAAATACCAGTGCAGAGAAAAGGCGCGCAGGCAGAGACCTGTGCGCCTTGGGCTGACAGCTGCAATCAGACGAAGCAGAGCGTCAGCGGTTCGGCGATATAGGCCGGTTTTTCCGAGCCTTCAATCTCCAGCACGACCTTGGCTTTGAGCAGCCATTGGCCAGGGTTCTTTTCGTGGGCATCGGTCAGGGTGACGACCAGGCGTACCTTGGAGTTGACCTTGACTGGCTGGATAAAACGCACGCTGTCCAGGCCATAGTTGACGGCCATCTTCAGGCCTTTAGGCATGATCATGATGCCTTCCATCAACTTGGGCACCAGTGACAGCGAAAGGAAGCCGTGCGCGATGGTGGAGCCGAACGGGGTTAGCTTGGCTTTTTCCGGGTCTACGTGAATGAACTGATGATCGCCCGTGCATTCGGCAAACTGGTTGATGCGTTCCTGGTCGATGGTCAGCCAGTCGGAACGGCCGAGTTCCTTTCCGATATAGCTGGGTAATTCAGCGGCGGGTACTGAAGTCATGGTTTCTCCTTGAAGACGCGGGTGTTGTTTTTGGGGGCGTGAATCCTTCTGGCCTAAGATCATCATGGGTTCGGCGGAGGGTCAAGTACCGGTTTGCGGCCCGGCGATGTGCCTGAAAACCCTGCGCAAGCGCTGTAAACCGGCCGTTTGCGGGCTGCTTCTGCTTATAATGCGCCGCTCTGTGCCTAGGATCATACGATTCGGAGATTACCCATCATGCTGCTACGCGGCCTTTCCTGGCTGGTGCTGTGTCAGTTGCTCGGTACCGCGCTGAATGTTTTGTTTATGCCGATGCTGCCGGGGCCGATCATCGGCATGTTGCTGCTATTTGGCTTTTTGTTGCTGCGTGGCGAGGTTGGCGAGCCTCTGCAGCAAGCTGCCAGTAGCCTGCTGAAATACCTGCCGTTACTGCTGGTGCCGCCAGCGGTGGGGGTGATGGCCTATGCCCAGGATATTGTTTCTGACTTCTGGGCGATTACCGGTGCGCTGCTGTTGTCGTTGATGATCTCTATCGTGTTTGCTGGTTGGTTGATGCAGAAACTGATCGACCGCCAGCAGCGCCGGGAGGACGTATGACGTTGGAATGGCACGCCGCTTGGCAGGCGTTGACTCACCATCCGCTGTTTGGCGTGGGTGTCACCCTCGGCGCCTATCAACTGGCGATTGCTGCCTACGAGAAAACCCGCTGGGTGTTCCTGCAGCCGGTGTTGGTGTCGATGCTTGCAGTGATTGGCATTCTCCTGGCGTGCGGTTTGACCTTTGCCGAATACAAGGAGAGCGCCGCCGCGCTGACGCTGTTCCTTGGGCCGGCCACTGTGGCGCTGGCAGTGCCATTATTTGTCAATCTACGGCGCATCCGCCAATTACTCTGGCCGACGCTGATTACCTTGTTGGTGGCGGGCGTGGTTGCCACCGCAATGGGGGTGACCTTGGCCTGGGCCTTTGGTGCCGAGCACATCGTACTGATGAGCATGGCGCCGAAATCGGTCACTTCGCCGATTGCCATGTTGGTGGCCAATCAGATTGGTGGTATTGCCGCCCTGGCGGCGGTCTTCGTGATGATCACTGGGATCATCGGCGCGATCATCGGTCCGTCTCTGCTCAAGCGTTTTGGCGTGCAACATCCGGCAGCATTGGGCATGGCTTTGGGTCTGAGCGCGCATGCGGTCGGGACTGCGCGGGCTTTGCAGGAGGGCGAGGAGTGTGGCGCGTTTGCTGCTCTGGCGATGAGCCTGATGGGCGTTTTCACTGCTGTGTTCTTACCGTTGGCCATCCTGTTCTGGCTCTGAGGATAAATCGTGACCTTGCCGCTGTTTCCGCTCAATACCGTGCTCTTCCCTGGCTGCATGCTCGACCTGCAGATATTCGAAGCCCGTTACCTGGATATGATCAGCCGCTGCATGAAGCAGGGCGAGGGCTTTGGTGTGGTGTGCATTGTTGATGGGGCCGAGGTTGGTGAGGCAGCCGGGCAGTTCTCTGCAGTCGGTTGTGAGGCGTTGATCCGCGACTTCCAGCAGTTGCCCAATGGTTTATTGGGCATTCGTGTCGAGGGTGCTCGGCGCTTTCGCGTGCAGCGCGCTCAAGTGCTGCCGGACCAACTGACCCTGGCTGAGGTGGAGTGGCTGGAAGAGCACCCAGAGCAGCCCTTGGCCGCTGAGCATGCCGATCTGGCGGCGTTGCTCAGCGCACTGAGCGCTCACCCGCTGGTGGCTGCATTGGGGATGCAGAGTGACGTAGTGAGCCAAGACGCGCTGGCTAACCAGTTGGCCTACCTGCTGCCGCTTGAGCCAGAGCAGAAGCTGCAGTTGCTTAGCTTGCAGGGCGCGGAGCCACGCCTGGAGCTGCTGCAACAGCTGCTGGAGCTGTTGCAGGGTAGTGCTCAGTAGCTATACCGCAGCAAGCCCGCCGACAGTTGCCAGGTTGCGATTCCACCGAGCAGGGCGATATTCGTCGGTAGCAGCAGCCACCAAACCTTCGCTGGCAACGCCTGCAGTGGCGCGCGCCATTGCACGATGGCCAGGCTCAAGGCGCAGAAACAGCCTGCCAGCACAGCCCCTGCGATGATGTCGCTGGGCCAATGCACGCCTAGGTATACCCGTGATGCGGCAATTGCTGTTGCCGGCAGGCAAGCCAGTAGCAGCCAGGTCAGGCGCATGCGCGGTGGTTGTCCACGGCCGGCGAGGATGCCGATAAGCAGGAAAAAGGCGAAGGCCGCCGAGCTGTGCCCGCTGGGGAAACTGAAACTGCCCAGCGGGTCCAGCAGCACATCTGGCCGACTGCGCGCGAACAGGGCTTTCAGTGCGCCATTGGCCAGGGCGGTACCCAACATGGCACCGATGGCCAGACACAGTGTGCGCCACTGGCGGCTGGCCAGCAGAATCAGGCACAGCACGATGGCGGCCGCCAACTGCGTGCGAAAGTCGCCCATTCGGGTGATCAGTACCATCAGGGTGTCTAGGCTGGTGCTGCGTTGCTCCTGCACCAGCGCCAACAAACCTTGGTCGAGTGGGCTGAGCTGCGGCCAACTGAGCATCAGGCCGATTAGCAGCGTCAAGCAGGCGCCCGCCGCCAGCAGGCTGGTATGGCGCTGTTTGCGCATGCTGCCTTGGATGCTCAACACCACTACGATGGCTACGCCGGCTGCCACTGCGCCGGCCTCTGGCCAGAACCCTTCGGGCAATGGCAGGCGTAAGGCGGCGCCGGTGGCCCAGCCGGGCAGCATATAGGCCACTGCCCAGCCCGCTGCGGCCAACAGGCTAACGGCGATAAAGCGCGGCAGCGGCATGCTCAGCATGCCTGCCACCATGGGCAGCATGGGACGTAGTGGGCCGATATAGCGCCCGACCAGCAGGCTGGCAACGCCATAGCGCTGGAAATAGCGTTCTGCCGCACTCAGCCATTGTGGGTGGTTACGCAGGATGGGTAAGCGGCGGATGTCTTGCTGGAAGTAGCGGCCGATGGCGTAGGACAGCGCATCACCGAGCAAGCCGCCGACATAGGCCAGCAACAGCGTTTCCCATAGTGACAAGGCACCGTTACCGGCGAGCACGGCAACCGCAAATAACAGGATGGTGCCGGGCACAATGATGCCGGCAATCGCCAGGCACTCGACGCAGGCAATCAGCAGGATCGCCAGGCCCAGCCATTCGGGGTTGGCGCTCAGCCATAGGGTCAAACTGTCGAGCCACTGGCTCATCGGTGGTCATCCTCGGGGTTGAGTAGGTAGAAATCCTTGCCGGCAATCTGTCCACGGCGCAGTGGGTTGCGCGTGCAGTAACGGGCAAAGGCCGCGTCGACAAAGCGGTACGGCAGTTGTTCATCACGGCCGCGGGGGATGCCCAGGCGTGTGCATTGCACGATTTGCTGGGGGCGCTCGCCAAGGTCTTCGACAAATAGGCGCTGCTCATCGAAGGGCTGCGCATCCCAATCCGGTACGTGCAAGCCAAGCGCTTTGCACAGTAGGGTTTGGCCGTTGCAGAGCTTGCTCAGGGCACGTGTTCGGCCCTGGGCATCAGGATTATTGGCCTGCATCAGTGCCAGTGCCTGTTCGCCGCTGTGTATGTCCTGCCATGCATAGGCGGATTTGATCAGCACAGCGTTGCCGGCACCCTGCGCGCTGAAGTTCAGCGAGTCGCCGCCGCGTGCGTAGTACATATAGATGTGCCCGCCATCCATAAACAGCGCGCGGCGTTTGTGGGTGTAGCCGAGGGAGGCGTGGCTGCCTTTTTCGGCCAGGTAATAGGCTTCGGTTTCGATGATTCGCGCGCTTAGCCAAAAATTACCGCACTTATGGCGAATCACCTTGCCGAGCAATTCACGGGCGAGCAGGCGTGCATCGCGGTCGAAGAAGCTGGCCGGCAGGGCGCGGCCTTGGGGCCAGGGCAAACTAAGGTTGGGATCGGTTGGCATGCAGTGTTGTGGGTGCTCGGCAGGACATAGGCTGGCGATTATGCGGCCTCACAGGGGCAGTAAGGAGGCGTTAATAGGCCTCGTGATCATAACAATAAGAGTCTGAATCATGCCTGAACGTGTACGTGCCAGCAGCGCCCATATCAGCCCCAGCGCCCATTACACCGGTTATGTGTGGTATCGCCACCAATTGGCAGATGCGGCTTTTATCACCGGGTTTGGGCGTTTTGTGCATGCTGTGCTTAGCCCGGTTACCTGGGCTGCGCGAGTCGGATTTGGTCTGGATCTCGAACAATTGTTGCTGCAGCGCCACTTGCAGATCGATGCTCGGCTCACTGCGGCGATCGAGCAGGAGGGCGTTTGTCAGGTGGTGGAAATTGCCTGTGGTCTGTCGCCACGCGGTCGGCGGTTTACCGCGCGCTATCCGCAATTGCGCTATATCGAGGCGGATTTGCCGATGATGGCCGCACGCAAGCGCTTGTTGTTGGGGCGCGAAGGTTGGTTGGGCGATCAGCATCAAGTGCGTGCGGTGGATATTTTCGCCACAGAGGGTAAGCAGCGGTTGGGCGCGTTGTTCGCCGAACTGGATCACAGCAAGTCGGTGGTAGTGATTACCGAGGGCCTGGTGAATTACTTTGAGTTGGCACTGATCGAGTCGTTCTGGACGCGGCTGGCCGAGCAGTTGCGCGAGTTCCCCCGGGCTATTTACCTCACCGAGCTGTATCCGGACCTGCGCGAGCACCCGCGTTACCGTCAGTTGCGCTGGGGTGTTGAGCTGGTCGGCCGGCTAACCCGTGGCAACTACCCGCTGCATTACCGTAATGATCAGGCGATTGTGCAGGGCTTCAAGCAATGCGGGTTTAGCCAGGTCACGGTGTTTGATCCGAGCCGCGCGAGCCAGGCCCTTGGGCTGGCACCCTCGCGCGGTGCCGGCTTAGTGCGGGTGATTGAGGCCAGTGTTTAGGCGCAGGCGGCGGTCGGTAGTGGCCGTTGCTGCGGCTGAAACTGCGCGGCTAGCGCTTGACTGGCTTGCTGCTCGCTATGCGAGAAGACAAAGGCCAAGCCTTGTGAGTCTTGGCGCAGCGGCAGTACGGGTTGGGCTGGAAGGTCTCTGCACAGCAGCTGCCAGCCGCGCGTGCCGAGCATCTGCGGCAGATCGCCGCGCAACAGTCCGCCAAAGAAGCCGAGTTGATTGACCTCCACAGGCCATTCGCCGCCATCTGCGTGCTGCAGGCGAGCGTGTCGCTGGCTGGGTGGTAAGCGTGTTTCGTGGCGTTTTTCCAGCTGCAGCAATTGGTTGTGGGCCAGCAGGCTGCTGCCGGTGCTGCGCATTGGCAGGGGTTCACCGCATAAAAACGGGTTGTACAGGCTGGCACATGCCTGGCGCTGCTCGAATTGTGCCAGGTGGTCGGCGTTGTGGATCAGCGCGCAGCTGGCTTGGTCGCAGGCGGCGGCAAAGTGCGCGTGCTCCCAGGGCTGGGTGAAATGGTCATATTCGCCTGCCAGCACCAATGTCGGGCAGCTGGGGTGGCGGTTGAACCCCCGGAAGTTCAGCAGGCGCTGGCTGTTTTGCTGGTAGCGCTCAATGTCCGTCGCAGACAGGCGCTGGATTTGCCGTAGCAGGGCTTTGCGAAAGACCGGTGCAACGCCTATTTGCTCCTGGCGTAACGGGTTGAGCAGGCTGGTCAGGGCTCCGTGAGCAAAGGCCTCACTGCGCCCTTCAGCCAGCAGCGCCAGGCCTTCCTGCAGTAGCAGGCGCGCACCAGGGCGGCCAAAGGCGGTAATGCCGGCCAGCAGCAAGCGAGCACAACGTTCGGGATGGCGGGCGGCAAATAGTGCCGCCAGGGCTGAACCATAGGACAGGCCGATAGGCATCAGCGGTGGCAGGTTCAGTTCTATGGCAAAGGCGGCGATCAGGTCTGCCAACTGCTCCAGGCTGACGTGAGGCACCAGTTGCAGGTTGCTGCCTTGGCTGGGCAGATCGAGGAGGATCACCGGGTGTTCGCCGAGCAGTTCGCTGACTTCATTGGCAAATGAGCGAAAGCTCTGGAATGCACCGCCGAGCAGCAGCACGGGGGGGCGTGGGTCATGGCTGCGGCAAGCGTAGGCCTGGTAATGCAGGTGCAGTTCGCCGAGGTGCAGTACCTGTGGCGCTTCGTTGAGTCGTGCGGCGCAGTAATCGGTTCGGTAATGCATGCTGATCCCACTCCGGCGGTCGGCCGCCTGTTTTGCTTTCAACTGCAAGGTAAACATTTGCGCGGTTTTTGTTTACCTAACCTTCGGGCGGCTGATGGGCTGTGGTGTCACTGTTTCTCTAAGGCGTGCGCCGGCCAAGGCTTGCGACGTTACCGCCGGCGATAGCGAACGGTGTGTTTACCGTCCGCCGCACAGCGCTGGGCGTGGAGCGGCGCGACCGTTATACTCAGCGACTTTTTTCAACCGCCAGACCTGCCAAAACCATGACTGAGTCCGTGCTCGACTATATGACCCGCCTGGGACAAGCCGCCCGCAGCGCTTCGCGTGTGCTCGCGCGTGCCAGTACCGCGCAGAAAAACCGTGCTCTGCAGGCTGCCGCAGCAGCGCTGGACGCGGCTCGCAGCGATTTGACCGCCGCCAACGAGCAGGACCTGGCCGCTGCGCGCGCCAATGGTCTGGAGCCGGCCATGGTTGACCGTCTGGCGCTAACGCCGGCGGTGATCGACTCGATGATCGAGGGCTTGCGTCAGGTCGCCACACTGCCGGACCCGATTGGCGAGATCCGCGACATGCGTTACCTGCCGTCGGGCATCCAGGTCGGCAAGATGCGTGTGCCGCTCGGGGTGATCGGTATCATCTATGAGTCGCGCCCGAACGTGACCATCGACGCCGCCAGCCTGTGCCTCAAGTCCGGTAACGCGACTATTCTGCGTGGCGGCTCTGAAGCCATTCACTCCAACCAGGCCATTGCTCGTTGCATTCAGCTTGGTTTGCGCGAGGCTGGCTTGCCTGCCAGTGCTGTGCAAGTGGTAGAAACTACTGATCGCGCGGCCGTTGGTGCGTTGATCAGCATGCCCGAGTTTGTTGACGTGATCGTGCCGCGTGGTGGCAAGGGCTTGATCGAACGCATCAGTCGCGATGCCAAGGTGCCGGTGATCAAGCATCTGGATGGCGTGTGCCACGTCTACATCGACGTGGCCGCTGATCTCGATAAGGCGATACGGGTTGCCGACAACTCCAAGACCCAGCGCTACTCGCCGTGCAACGCCATGGAAACCTTGCTGGTGCATAGCGCTGTTGCCGCTAAGGTGTTGCCGCCGCTGGCCGCCATCTACCGCGACAAAGGCGTTGAACTGCGTGGCGATGCCGCGACCCGCGCACTGCTTGGCAGTGATGTGTTGGAAGCGAGCGAAGACGACTGGTTTGCTGAATACAACGCGCCGATCCTGGCAATTCGTATCGTCGACTCATTGGATGCGGCGATCGAGCACATCAACCATTACGGCTCGCAACACACCGACTCGATCATTACCGAGAACTTCAGCGATGCGCGGCGCTTCCTCACTGAAGTGGACTCCGCTTCGGTGATGGTCAACGCCTCGACCCGTTTCGCTGATGGCTTTGAGTACGGTTTGGGTGCGGAAATTGGTATTTCCACGGACAAGCTGCACGCCCGTGGTCCGGTCGGCCTGGACGGCCTGACCAGTGAGAAGTACGTAGTGTTTGGCGACGGACATATCCGTACCTGATGGCCCGACGCGACAGCGGTCGACGTACCGACGCGCGACGCATCGGTCTGCTCGGTGGCACCTTTGACCCGGTGCACATTGGCCATTTGCGCAGCGCCGTGGAAGTCGCCGAGGCGTTGCAGCTGGATGAGCTACGGCTGATACCCAGCGCGCGGCCACCGCATCGCACGGCGCCGCAGGTTAGCGCCCTGGATCGCCTGGCCATGGTCCGGCTGGCAGTGGCGGATGCCGATGTATTACGGGTGGATGACCGTGAGCTGCAGCGCGACAAACCGTCCTACAGCATCGACACCTTGGAGTCGTTGCGCGGTGAGTTGGCGGCAGATGATCAGTTGGTTCTGCTGTTGGGGTGGGACGCGTTTTGTGGCCTGCCCAGTTGGCAGCGTTGGGATGAGTTACTGCTGCATTGCCACATTTTGGTATTGCAGCGGCCGGATGCTGATAGTGAAGCCCCGGAAGCGCTGCGTAACCTGCTCGCCGCGCGCAGTGTGAGTGATCCATCGGCCTTTAGTGGGCCGAGCGGTCAGATTGCTTTTATCTGGCAAACACCGCTGGCGGTGTCTGCCACCCAGATCCGCGCGCTATTAGCGAGCGGAAAGTCGGCACGCTTTCTGGTGCCTGACGTGGTACTGGCCTATATCCATGCCCACGGACTGTACCGTGGCGCGAATTGAACACGAGGCAAACGAGTTACTTATGACGAACGCAAAAACAATGCCGAGCGAAGACCTGGCCAAACTGGCCATCAGCGCTCTGGAAGAAATCAAGGCGCAGGACATCACCACCATCGATGTGCGCGGCAAAACCAGCATCACCGATTTCATGCTGATCGCTAGCGGCACGTCCAGCCGCCACGTCAAGTCGCTGGTCGACAACGTGCTGGAGAAGGTTAAAGAGCAGGGCGTACGCCCGATTGGCACTGAAGGCATGGACACCGGCGAGTGGGCGTTGCTCGATCTTGGCGATATCGTCGTGCACGTAATGCTGCCAACCGCGCGCCAGTTCTACGACCTTGAGCGCCTGTGGCAGGGTGCCGAGCAGAGCCGTGCGCAGTTCAGCGCAGAACCTGACGCCGAGCAGCAATAAGGATACGCAGCGGTGCGGATCAAACTGATTGCGGTCGGCTCGCGGATGCCGCGCTGGGTGGAAGAGGGTTGGCAGGAATATGCCAAGCGTATGCCCAGCGAGTTGTCGCTTGAACTGGTGGAAATTCCGCTGACCACGCGCGGCAAGAATGCCGATGTGGCGCGGATGATCCGTCAGGAAGGCGAGGCCATGCTGAGCAAGGTGCAGCCAGGGGAACGCATCGTCACCCTGGAAGTCGAAGGGCGACCATGGAGTACCGAGCAATTGGCGGTCGAGCTCGACAAGTGGCGCCTGGATTCGCGCACTGTCAATTTGATGGTTGGCGGTCCGGAAGGGCTGGCACCAGAGGTGCAGGCGCGCAGTGAGCAGCGCTGGTCGTTATCACCGCTGACATTGCCGCATCCCTTGGTGCGTATCTTGATCGGCGAACAGATTTACCGCGCCTGGACTGTGTTGTCCGGCCATCCATACCACAAGTAGTCAGCAGCCACCGATGCCGCAACCCATTCGTCTTAAAGATCACGAAAAAGACAGTCGCCTTATCCGTAGGCGGGTGGTGGTCGGTGCTATGACGGTTTTGTTGCTGACCTCGATGCTGCTGGCGAGGATGTATTACCTGCAGGTGGTGCAGTTCGATTACCACACCACGCTGGCCGAGAATAACCGTATCCACGTACAGCCGATTCCGCCAAGTCGTGGACTGATCTACGACCGTAATGGCGTGATCATTGCCGATAACCGGCCAAGCTTCAGTTTGACCCTGACCCGCGAGCGCGCCGGTGACTGGCTGCAAGTGCTCGATGCCATTGTCGAAGTGCTGGAATTGGGCCCGGATGAGCGCACGTTGTTCGAACGCCGGGTACGCCAGGGGCGGCGGCCGTTTGAGCCGGTGCCGGTGTTGTTCGAGCTGAGCGAAGAGCAGATTGCCCGCATCGCCATCAACCAATTCCGTCTGCCTGGGGTCGAGGTGGTGGCGCAGTTGGTGCGGCATTACCCGTTAGGTGAGCATTTCGCCCATTCGGTGGGCTATGTCGGGCGGATCAACGAGAAAGAGCTGAAAGAGCTTGATCCGGTGTCCTATAGCGGCACGCACCATATTGGTAAAACCGGCATTGAGCGCTTTTATGAAAGCGAACTGCACGGCGAAGTTGGTTATGAGGAAGTCGAAACCAACGCCCGTGGCCGGGTCTTGCGCGTGCTCAATCGTACCGACCCGAAACCTGGCAAAGACATTGTATTGAGCCTTGATGTGCGTTTGCAGGAGGCGGCCGAAGCTGCGCTTGGCGGACGGCGTGGGGCGATTGTGGCGATTCAACCGCAAACCGGGGAAGTGCTGGCGATGGTCAGTCAGCCCAGTTTCGACCCTAATCCATTTGTCACCGGTATTGGCTTCAAGGCCTATGCCGATTTGCGCGACTCGATTGATCGGCCGCTGTTTAACCGCGTATTGCGCGGCCTTTATCCGCCCGGCTCGACCATCAAACCAATGGTCGCGGTTTCTGGTTTGGATGCCGGGGCGATAACCCCTGAGACTCGGGTGTTTGACCCCGGCTATTTCCAGTTACCCAACTATGACCATAAATACCGTAACTGGAACCGAACCGGTGATGGTTGGGTGGATATGGATATGGCCATCATGCGCTCCAACGACACCTACTTTTACTCGCTGGCGCACAAGATGGGCATTAACCGCCTGCATGACTACTTGAGTCGTTTTGGCATTGGTCAGCGCGTTTCACTGGATATGTTCGAGGAGGCGTCAGGCTTGATGCCCTCGCGCGACTGGAAGCGCGCGCGTTACCGGCAGGCCTGGTTCCCCGGGGAAACGTTAATTCTGGGGATCGGCCAGGGCTATATGCAGGCCACCCCGTTACAGCTGGCTCAGGCAGTGACGCTGATGGCCACGCGTGGTAAGTGGATTCGTCCGCATCTGGCCAAAACGATTGAGGGGCTTAAGCCAGTCGACCCTGACCCGATGCCGGATATCGTATTGCGTGATCCGAAGTTCTGGGACAACGGCCGGCACGGCATGGAGCAGGTGATGCACGGCGCGCGCGGGACTGCCCGCAAAGTCGGTGACCAAGCGGTTTACCGGATTGCCGGCAAGAGCGGTACGGCCCAGGTTGTAGCGATCAAGCAGGGTGAGAAGTACGACCGCAGCAAAGTACAAGAGCGCCATCGTGACCATGCTCTGTTTGTCGCCTTTGCGCCGGTGGATAACCCGCAGATTGCCGTTTCGGTGATGGTTGAGAACGGTGAGTCTGGCTCTGGTGTCGCGGCGCCTGTGGTCAAACAGGTGATGGATGCCTGGTTGTTGGATGAAAATGGCCAGCTTAAGGCTGAATTTGCTCCGCCTGTGGCGGCTGAGGTCGCGGCACCATGAGCAGTAGTTTCGATCGTAATCTGTCCACCGAAGACTTGATGCGCCGCCGCGCGACCCTGCTGCAGCGCCTGCATATCGACGGTATTTTGCTGTTGCTGTTGCTGGTGCTGGCCTGCGGAAGCCTAGTGGTCCTGTATTCCGCCAGTGGCAAAGACGTCGATATGCTGATGAAGCAGGCCAGTTCCTACGGTATTGGCTTGGTTGGCATGTTCATCATCGCTCAGCTTGAGCCGCGCTTTATGGCGCGCTGGGTGCCGCTTGCTTATGTCGGTGGGGTGGCGTTGCTGGTGGCAGTGGATGTGATGGGGCATAACGCCATGGGCGCCACGCGCTGGATCAATATCCCCGGAGTGATACGTTTTCAGCCCTCGGAATTTATGAAGCTGATCATGCCGGCGACCATTGCCTGGTACCTCTCCAGCCGCAGCTTGCCGCCCCGCTTGAAGCATATCTGCATCAGCCTGGCGCTGGTCATTGTGCCGTTTACCCTGATTATGCTGCAGCCTGACCTGGGCACGTCCTTGCTGATCATCGCCTCTGGCGGCTTCGTGCTGTTTATTGCTGGCCTGCAATGGCGTTGGATTATTGGTGCGGTGGCTGCCGTAGTGCCGATTGCCGTCGGTATGTGGTTCTTCGTCATGCGTGATTACCAGAAGCAGCGCGTGCTGACCTTCCTCAACCCGGAAAGTGACCCGCTGGGTAGTGGCTGGAACATTATTCAGTCCAAAGCCGCCATCGGTTCAGGTGGTGTGTTTGGTAAGGGCTGGCTGCTGGGCACGCAGTCGCACCTGGATTTTCTGCCGGAAAGTCATACCGACTTCATTATTGCGGTGCTGGCCGAAGAGTTTGGGCTGGTCGGCGTGTGTTTGTTACTGCTGGTGTACATGCTGTTGATCAGTCGCGGCCTGGTGATTACCGTGCAAGCGCAGACGCTGTTCGGTAAGCTTCTTGCCGGCGCGCTGACCATGACCTTCTTCGTTTATGTCTTCGTCAATATCGGCATGGTCAGCGGCTTGTTGCCGGTGGTGGGGGTGCCATTGCCTTTCATCAGCTATGGCGGCACCTCGCTGATCACGTTGTTGGCAGGATTTGGGATTTTGATGTCGATCCACACTCACCGTAAGTGGATGACGCAGGCTTGATTGGGATTATGAATTCAATGCAAAACACGCGTGGCTGGATGAAACGTACTGCACCTTGGCTAGCGTTGGCTGGGGTGTGCGGGATGGTTCAACCAGTGCTGGCCGGGGACTATCAGCAGTCACCGCAGGTTGCTGAGTTTATTGGCGAGATGACCCGCGACTATGGCTTTGCCAGTGAGCAGTTGGTTGCACTGTTTGCCGGCGTTGAGCGCAAGCAGGCAATCCTTGACGCCATTTCGCGCCCGGCGGAGAAGGCTAAGCCGTGGAAAGACTATCGGCCGATCTTTATCACCGACAAACGCATCAGCAAGGGTGTTGAATTCTGGAAGCAGCATGAGGCGACCCTGGCCCGTGCCGAAGCCGAATACGGCGTACCCGCGCAGGTGATTGTGGCGATCATCGGGGTAGAAACCTTCTACGGTGGCAACACGGGTAGCTATCGGGTGATGGATGCCTTGTCGACCTTAGCCTTTGATTACCCGCCGCGCGCGCCATTCTTTCGCAAGGAGCTGCGTGAGTTCCTCCTGTTAGCGCGTGAGGAACAGGTCGAGCCGTTGAGCATGACTGGTTCGTACGCTGGTGCCATGGGCCTGCCGCAGTTTATGCCGAGCAGCTTTCGCGCCTATGCCGTGGACTTTGACGGCGACCGCCATATCAACATCTGGAGCAATCCGGATGATGCCATCGGCAGCGTTGCCAGCTACTTCAAGCGTCACGACTGGCAGCCTGGGCAACCGGTGGTCAGTGCTGCCCAGGTCAAGGGTGAGCAGGCCGAATTGGGGCTAACCGAGGGGCTGGACCCACAGAAAAACATGGCTGAGCTGCGTGCGCTAGGCTGGTCAAGTGCCGACCCGGTGAGTGATGATTTGCCAGTGACAGCATTCCGTCTGGAAGGAGCTGAGGGCGCCGAGTACTGGTTAGGCTTGCCTAACTTCTTCGTGATCACCCGCTACAATCGCAGTGTGATGTATGCCATGGCGGTCAATCAGCTGGCTGAAGCGCTGGTTGTTGCACGAGGTAATAACTGATGTCGCGTTTGCCTTTCAAATTGGCCCTATATGGCAGCCTGGCGCTGCTGTTGGCCAGCTGCTCGTCGAGTCGTGCGCCACAGCCGGTTGCGCCGATACAGGCGGGAAGCGGGGTTTCCGGCCCCGATGATTTCAACCGTCCACACAAGGATGGCGCGCCATGGTGGGATGTTGATGTCTCGAAGATTCAGGACGCCATCCCAATGCCGCATTACGGTCCGGTGAAAGCCAGCCCTTATGTGGTTCTCGGCAAGCAGTACTACCCTATCTCTGATGCGCGTCGCTACAAGGCGACTGGCCCGGCGTCTTGGTACGGCACCAAGTTCCACGGTCAGGCCACAGCCAACGGCGAGGCCTATGACCTGTACGGCATGACCGCAGCGCACAAAACCCTGCCGCTGCCCAGCTATGTGCGAGTGACCAACCTGGAAAACGGCAAGTCGGTGATCCTGCGGGTCAACGACCGTGGCCCGTTCTACTCTGACCGTATTATCGACCTGTCCTTCGCTGCGGCGAAGAAGCTCGGCTACGCCGAGAAGGGCACCGCCCGGGTTCAGGTGGAAGGTATCGATCCGGCCGAATGGTGGGCTCAGCAAGGCCTTCCTGTGCCGATGGTGCTGGCGCAGCCGCAGATGGCCAAGGTCTCGCCTGTACAGGCTGCCCAGTTGCAGGCAGCCAGCGCACCGGTCGAGCAGTATTCGCCTCCTCCCCAGCAGCACGCTGGCGTTACCTTGCCCGTGCAGGTTGACTCAAAAAAAAACGCTTCAGTCGGAGCCTCTGGCCTGTATCTCCAAGTGGGCGCCTTCGCCAATCCGGACGCTGCGGAACTTCTCAAAGCCAAGTTGAGCGAGACGGTGGCTGCCCCGGTGTTCGTCAGCTCAGTGGTGCTCAACCAGCAGATATTGCACCGCGTACGCCTGGGGCCTCTGAGCAGCCAGAGCGAGGCTGAGCAGCTGCAGAACAGCGTGCGCCTGGCCAATCTCGGCGAGCCGACCTTAGTTAAGGCGGATTGACGGGGCACTTATTGTTTCCCCGCGTGACTAAATAACCAGCTTGTCCGGTTAACCACTGGCCAGGCGCAGCACTGACTAAGCCCTTTGGGGCTGTTCCACCATCAGCAATCTAGAGAGACGGATGAATATCATCAGCTTTGCGCAACGCGTTTTCCTGTCACTTTCCCTACTCAGTGCATCGGCTGCTTGGGCCGATCAGCAAGTGATTCCTTCCGCGCCACAGCTTGCCGCCAAATCCTACGTGCTGGTGGATGCCGCTAGCGGCAAAGTGCTGGTGGAAAACAATGGTGACCAGCGTCTGCCGCCGGCCAGCCTGACCAAATTGATGACCGCTTACATTGCCACGCTGGAAATCCGCAAAGGCCAGATTGGCGAGCAGGATATGGTCACCGTCAGCGAAAAAGCCTGGCGAACCGGCGGTTCGCGGATGTTTATCCAGGTGGGTACGCAGGTCAGCGTCAGCGACCTGCTACACGGCATCATTATCCAATCGGGTAACGACGCCAGTGTGGCTTTGGCTGAGTACATTGCCGGCAGCGAAGAGGCTTTTGCTGACCTGATGAACGCCGCTGCTGAGCGTCTGGGCATGAGCAATAGCCATTTTATGAATGCCACTGGTCTGCCTAACCCCGAGCACTATTCCAGTGCTCACGATATGGCAATCCTGGCGCGCGCGATTATCAATGAAGACCCTAATCACTATGCGATCTACTCGCAGAAGGAGTTCTTCTGGAACAATATCAAGCAGCCCAACCGCAACCTGCTGCTGTGGCGCGACAAAACGGTTGATGGCTTGAAAACTGGCCACACCGACGAAGCTGGTTATTGCCTAGTGTCTTCTGCAGTGCGTGATGGCGCGCGGATGATTACGGCTGTATTTGGTACCAATAGCGAAACGGCGCGTGCCGCCGAAACGCAAAAGCTGCTGACGTATGGCTTCCGCTTCTTCGAAACGCGCACCTTTTACAAGCAAGGCCAAGAGCTGGCGCAGGCGCAGGTGTGGAAGGGCGCTGTTCGTCAGGTCAAGGCTGGTCTAGCCAGCGACCTGAGCCTGACCCTGCCGAAAGGCCAGCTGGATAAACTGCAGGCTGGCATGACCCTTAATCCTCAGCTCATCGCCCCGATTGCCAAGGGCGATGTGATTGGTAAAGTTGAGGTGAAGCTAGGCGACGAAGTGGTGCAAAGCACCGATTTGATCGCCCTTGACGCCGTAGAGGAAGGTAGTTTCTTCCGCCGCCTGTGGGATAGCATCAGCCTGTTCTTCTTCGGATTATTCAACTGATATCGTGACCAGTTCGCCTCTGCCGACCCGCAGGGGCGCTGCTGCCACGGCTTACGAGGCCGTTACTGCCATGAGTCAACCAGACGTTAAATCGCACACAATCGAATTTCCCTGCGCGGATTACCCTATCAAGGTGGTCGGTGATAGCGGTGAGCATTACAAAAGCACAGTGATCGAGGTTCTTAGCAAGCATGCTGAGGTCGATCTCAGTACGCTGGCTGAGCGCCAGAGCAGTAACGGTAAGTACACCACTGTGCAGCTGCACATCATCGCTACCGGAGAGGATCAGTTGCGCGATATCAATAGCGCGCTACGCGCGACCGGTATCGTGCACATGGTGCTGTGATGAGCTTGCCGCTCGGCTTTCGTGAGCTGGGCCAGGTTGACTACGAGCCTACCTGGCATGCGATGCAGCGCTTCACTGATGCGCGTGATGCCACTACGCCTGACGAAATCTGGCTGCTAGAACATGCCCCGGTATTTACCCAGGGGCAGGCGGGCAAAGCTGAGCATGTGCTGTTTCCTGGTGATATTCCGGTGGTGCAGGTGGATCGCGGTGGCCAGGTGACCTATCACGGGCCTGGGCAACTGGTGGCTTATCTGCTGCTTGATGTACGCCGTAGTGGTGTCGGTGTGCGCGAGCTGGTTAGCCGAATGGAGCGCAGCTTGATTGAGTTGTTGGCCAGCTACGGGGTTAGTGCCGCTGCCAAGCCTGATGCGCCTGGGGTGTACGTGGATGGCGCAAAGATCGCTTCCCTCGGGTTACGTATTCGTAACGGGCGTTCCTTCCATGGCTTGGCGCTTAACGTGGATATGGATCTGCAGCCCTTTAGGCGCATCAACCCTTGCGGTTATGCGGGCATGGCGATGACTCAGCTCGCTGATCAGTTGGGCGAGCCGGTCGCGCTAGCTGAGGTTAGTGCGCGGTTACGTGAGCAGTTGGTCAAGCATCTCGACTATGCGCAGCAGCAAACCTTGCCAGGTGTAATCGCCGTATAACCAGCCCCATACTTCGACTACAACCTAGCCTGCGCGATGCGTAGGCTAGGGCATGTAATCAATTCAGATTAAGGGTTGGAATCAGGTTGTTATCGAGCTGCTGGCCCGGTACTGGCACTGGAGCGGCCAGACCCAGGTTGTTCTTCTCGAACACCTTGTCTGCACGGTAACTGGAGCGTACCAGTGGGCCGGCAGCGACTTCCATAAAGCCCTTCTGCAGACCGATTTCACGGAAGCGATTGAATTCTTCCGGGCTGACCCAGCGCTGTACCTTCAGGTGGTGGCGGGTGGGTTGCAGGTACTGACCGAGGGTGAGGATGTCGACGCCAATGGCGCGCAGATCATTCATGGTCTCGATGATTTCTTCGTCGGTCTCGCCTAGGCCCAGCATCAGGCTGGTCTTGGTCAGCATGGTCGGGCGGTGACGTTTGGCGTGCTCCAGTACGCGCAAGGTTTTCTCGTAGCCGGCACGGGGGTCGCGCACTTCATGGGTCAGGCGTTTGACCGTTTCGACGTTCTGCGCAAACACCTCAAGGCCGGAGTCGGCAACACGTTCGATCGCTTGCAGGTCGCCGTCGAAGTCCGGTGTCAGGGCTTCTACCACCACCTGTGGGGTGCGTTCCTTGATCGCGCGTACGCAGGCGGCGTAGTGCGCCGCGCCGCCGTCGTCGAGGTCGTCACGATCCACCGAGGTCAGCACGATATAGCGCAGCGCCATCAGCTCGACCGATTTGGCGGTGTTCTGCGGCTCTTCCAAGTCCAGCCAGCCGTTAGGATTGCCGGTATCCACCGCGCAAAAACGGCAGGCGCGGGTGCATACGGAGCCCATCAGCATGATCGTGGCGGTGCCGTTGGACCAGCATTCGCCCATGTTTGGGCAGTGGGATTCCTGGCACACGGTGCTTAAGCGGTGTTCGCTGACATTGCGCTTAACCGCTTCGAAGCGGCTACCGCCGGGAGCCTTGACCCGCAGCCATTTAGGCTTGGGCTCGAATACTTGGGGTTCGCTTGAGGCGCGGCGCTTTTGTCCGTCCTTGATTGCGGTGATGCCTTGAGGCGTGCGGAACTTGTCGCCGCTGGCAACGTTTTGGGGCGAGGGGATATCGGACATCGGCAATCGGGCTCCGTGGACGAGGCGGCTTGTGGCCGCCGCGCAGTTTATCACACGCGCTGACTGTTCAGTCCGTAGCGCGTTGTGCGGCACACGCCATCAGCACGGTACAACGCTGCTGTGTTTGCGGCTATTTAAGCTGCTGGAGTAACTCATGGCTTGGGTAGCCATCTGCTGGCAGGCCTAAGCTTTGTTGGAAGGCGCGAACGGCTTTGCGCGTGTTGGCGCCGATAATGCCGTCTGCTGCGCCGGGCTCGTAGCCTTTGCTGGTTAGCAGTTCCTGCAACTCAATACGCTCGCTGCGACCTAGCTGCCGATCATCGCGTGGCCAGGTTGCCTGTACACCAGGATTGCCATCCAGCGCGTCTGACAGCAGGCCAATGGCCAGGGCGTAGGCGGTGGAATTGTTGTATTTAAGAATGCTGCGGAAGTTGTTCAGCAGCAGGAAGGCTGGGCCGCGATGGCCGGCCGGAAGGAACAGCGTGGCCTGGCTCTGCTCATTGGCATCGACTGTGCGCAGTGGCTTGACGCCGAGTGCGCGCCACTGCGCTAGGCTGCGACGTATTTCTGGGTCTGCTTGAGCGTAATCGAAGCCCTGCGGCAGGCCTACTTCAAAGCCCCACGGTTGGCCATTTTCCCAACCTGATGCATGCAGGTAGTGAGCGGCGGAGGCTAGGGCGTCAGGCGTTGAATACCACAGGTCGCGGTGGCCGTCGCCATCAAAGTCCACGGCATGTTGATTGAACGTGGTCGGCATAAATTGTGTTTGCCCCATGGCCCCAGCCCATGAGCCGAGCAGGCCCTGCTTCGGACCGTCACCGGCTTGGAGGATCTGCAGGGCGGCCAGCAGTTGGCTGCGCCAGAACACCTGGCGGCGGCCATCGTAGGCCAGTGTGGCTAGGGAACGGATGACATTATTGCTGCCAATATTGCTGCCGTAATTGCTTTCCATGCCCCAAATGGCGATCAACACTTCATGGTCAACCGAGTAGGCGCTACGGATGGCTTTCAGGGTTGGGCGATGTTGGGCTTTGAGCAGGCGCCCCTGGGCCACGCGGGATACGGATACTGCACCGTCGATGTACTCCCAGACTGGGCGAGAAAATTCCGGCTGGCTGCTATCGGCTTTGATGACATTTGGATCTAGGGTGATCCCGGCGAAGGTGCGGTCGAACAGGTCTGCATCGATTCCTGCGGCAATTGCATCGCTACGTAACAGCATGCGCCATTCTTCAAAGCTGAGCAGTGGCGTCGGGGTGTTTGCTTCTGTAGCGGTCGGGCTGGCGGCAGTAGCTGTCGTCTGTGCGGCGCTGAGTGGTTGTGCAGGTACTTCTGCGCAGGCGGTCAGAAGCAGTAGGAAGCAGGCGGTGGCGCTATGGGAAAGGCCACGAAGCAGCAGGTAAGGCATGGTTGTCTCGGCACGTTTCGCAGGCCGTAACCTTAGCACGAATGCTTACGTATGGGCTGCAGCGGGCGTTTCAGGCTGCCAGAAAGTATGAAGCCTCCCAGTTTTGCTGGGAGGCTCCGCGGCGGTAGCTGCCTTTGCCTTTGCTGGGTTTTTCCTGGCGTGAGCGAAACAGGGGCTGGGCAATTAGGGATTTGGCCTTGTTCGGCCTGTGCTTGGTTTTCTTCGCCATGGCTTTGCCTCTTGAGGTGGCCTGCAGCTCGCAGGCGGGCAAAGCATGACCCGCTGTGATTGCGATGTCCAGCGCTTAGCTACTGAGGCCCAGGCGTTGGCCACAGATACTTAGGGTCAGCATGCTCAGGCCGCGCCAGGGATCGCCGGATGCTTGGCCTTTGATCTGCGCGTCGATCTGTTGGGCATCAAGGAGCAAGGCGGCCCAGCGTGTGGCGGACAAGCGTTGCAGGGCCTTGCTGACCAGCGGCCGCCGTTTGTCCCAGACGGGAGGGCGAGCTGAGCTGAAGGCTTTTTCCAGGGGTATGCCTTGGGCGTATTGCTGAGCGATGGTGGCCAGTAAGCGGATTTCCCGCGCCAGCGCCCAAAGAATGACCGGGGGCTCTACGCCTTCGCCGCGTAATCCTTCGAGCATGCGTAGGGCGTGCGCGGCCTCGCCATTCAGTGCGGCATCGATCAGGCCGAACACATCAAAGCGTGCGCTGTCAGCAACCGAGGCGTGCACGGTGTCTACATCGATCTGATTGCCTTCAGCCAGCAGCTTGAGTTTCTCGATTTCCTGGGCGGCGGCGAGCAGATTGCCTTCTACACGTATGGCAATCATATCGACTGCTTCGGCGCTGGCGTTGAGGCCTGATTGCGCCAGGCGCTGGCGAATCCATTGTGGTAATTGGTTAGCATCCACCGGCCAAATCTGCACGAACTGCGTTTGTGCGCCGTCGACAAGGGCTTTGCCCCACTTGCTCTTCTGCGCACTGCCGTCGAGCTTAGGCAGGTTGATCAGGAGCACTGTGTCTTCGGCTGGGCGAGCCAGATACTCGAGTAGAGCGCTGCCCTTGTCGCTAAGTTTGCCGCTTGGAATGCGCAGTTCCAGCAGGCGCTTGTCGGCAAACAGCGAGAGGCTGGCTCCGGCCTGTAGTAGGTTGCCCCAGTCAAAGTTATTGTCGGCGTTGAACACCTGGCGTTCGCTAAACCCTTGCTGGCGGGTGGCGGCGCGAATGGCGTCGGCGGCCTCCTGGCAGAGCAGTGGCTCGTCGCCACTGACCACGTAGACCGGACTTAAGCTGCCTTGCAGGTGTTTGCTGAGCTGGGCGGGATTGAGTTTCATTGCGGTGCCAGGCGGGGCCGCTTGCGCGGCCCGGCGAGCTTACTGGGCGGGGATTGGTAGCTGGATCGGCGACTGCTGTGGTTGCGCTGCCTGTTGTTGGCGAGCGGCCTCAAGTGCGTCGGCTTCAGCTTTGGCTTTGGCTTCTGCCGTTTGCTGAAGTTGGTCAAGCTGGTCAGGGCTGACTTGCTGGAGGCGCAATACCAGTTGCTGGATTAGTTCGCGGTCCATTTCTTTGCGGATCTGCGCGGCTTCCTGATCGCCACCAATCAGGTTGTTATTGTCCTGGCTGTAATAGCTCTGGACTTCCAGTTTGTCACTCATTAGCAGGATGTTTTTGCTGCCACGGATTTCATATTCGAGAGTTTTGGTCAGTTCATATTCGGCAGTGCGGGCGGCGCTGGTATAGCTGGCGGAGCGACGATTTTCCTGTTCGCGGCTCAGCACCAGGCGATAAGGCGCGCCAGAGTAAACGTGAACGTCGTTATTTTGCAGCACTTTGCGGACTAGCTTGACGGTGTCGCCATAAGCGTCGCGTGCGCTGACGTCGAGCTCTTTGAGGGCGAACTGTACATCGCCAGTGCCGCGCAACTGAAAGCCGCATGCGCTGAGCAGGGTTGCTAGGCCAATTACCAGCAGATTCCGTTTGATCATCTTTTATCCCCTTGGCGTATCTTGCGGCGTGCCACTCTGTGGCTGCGCCGAGCGTTATCAGTTGGCGACTGTTCAGTTGGCAACAATGTTGACCAGTTTGCCCGGCACCACGATGACCTTGCGGATGCTTAGGCCTTCCGTG
Source organism: Pseudomonas sp. (assembly GCF_046581935.1). Taxonomy (GTDB): domain Bacteria; phylum Pseudomonadota; class Gammaproteobacteria; order Pseudomonadales; family Pseudomonadaceae; genus Aquipseudomonas. Next base: position 135,628 of record NZ_JAYGFK010000016.1, on the reverse strand, counting down.
AAGCGCAGGACGTTTTCGTTGTTGCGGGCGCTGTTCTCGATTTCCTCGCGCGAGGCCGAGGCCGGCACTTCGATCTGGCTGCGCAGTTTGCCATTGACCTGGATCGCCAGGGTTAGGCTGTCCTGTACAAGGGCGGTTTCATCCACTTGTGGCCAGGAGGCGTCAATGATCGCGTCGTCGTGGCCCAGCTCTTGCCACAGTTGGTGGCTGATGTGCGGAGTTATCGGTGCCAGCAACAAGGCCACAGCTTCCAGGCCTTCTTGTAGCAGAGCGCGGTCTTGGCCAGTGGCTTGCGGCGCTTTTTCCAGTACGTTCATCAGCGTCATCACTTGGGCAATGGCGGTGTTGAATTTGTGGTGCTGGCCAATATCGATGCTCGATTGTTTGATCGCCAGGTGTGTCGCGCGGCGTATGGCTTTCTGCTCGTCAGTCAGGCTGGCGAGGTCGAGCGCATTGGTTGTGCCTTGGTTGACATGGCTTTGTGCCAAGCGCCAGACGCGGCGCAGGAAGCGGTTGGCGCCTTCAACGCCGGAATCAGACCATTCGCAGCTCATGTCCGGCGGCGAAGCGAACATCATAAATAGGCGGCAGGTGTCGGCCCCGAACTGATCGATCATCGACTGTGGGTCGACGCCGTTGTTCTTCGATTTGGACATCTTCTCGGTGCCGCCGATTTCCACCGGCAGGCCGTCAGATTTCAGCTTGGCGCTGATGACCTTGGCTTTGCCGTCGCGCTCAAGTTCAACATCGGCTGGGTTGAACCAGTCTTTGCCGCCGTTATCCAGCGTGCGGTAGTAGGTTTCAGCGACCACCATGCCCTGAGTAAGCAGCTTCTTGAACGGCTCATTGGACGACACCAGGCCTTCGTCGCGCATCAGCTTGTGGAAGAAGCGCGCATACAGCAGGTGCAGGATGGCGTGTTCAATCCCGCCAATGTACTGGTCCACCGGCAACCAGTGGTTGGCCGTTTCAGGGTCGACCATGCCGCCGGTGTAGTGCGGCGAAGCATAACGAGCGTAGTACCAGGACGATTCGACGAAGGTGTCCATGGTGTCGGTTTCGCGTTTGGCGGCTGCGCCACATTTCGGGCAGGTGCATTCATAGAATTCAGGCATGCGCGCCAGGGGCGAGCCTGCGCCGTCGGGCACGACATCCTCTGGCAGAACGACTGGTAGCTGGTCTTCCGGTACGGGTACGTCGCCGCAGGTGTCGCAGTGAATAATCGGGATCGGGCAGCCCCAGTAGCGCTGGCGACTGATACCCCAGTCGCGCAGGCGGAACTGGGTCTTGCGCGCGCCATGGGCGTTTGCTTCCAGGTCGGCGACGATGGCGTCGAAGGCGGCGGTGAAGTCGAGATTGTCGTACTTGCCGGAGTTGAGGGTGCTCAGGCCGCTCTTTTCGCCATACCAGGCTTGCCATTCAGTGGCGTTGAACGTCTGACCTTCGGCTGCGTACACCTGGGTAATTGGCAGGCTGTACTTATTGGCAAATTCAAAGTCACGCTCGTCATGTGCCGGTACGGCCATGACCGCGCCTTCGCCGTAGCCCCAGAGCACATAGTTGGCGACGAATACCGGCAGCTTGTCGCCAGTAAGCGGATGGATAACGAACTGGCCGGTCGCTACGCCTTTTTTCTCCATGGTGGCCATGTCGGCCTCGGCCACGGAGCCGGCTTTGCATTCAGCAATAAACGCGGCGATGGCCGGGTCGCTTGCGGCGGCGCGCTGGGCCAGCGGATGTTCTGCGGCAACGGCGACGTAGGTGGCCCCCATCAAGGTGTCGGGGCGGGTGGTGTAGACCTTCAGTTGGCCGTCGATGCCGACGCTGCTGAGGTCATAGTCAAACACCACGTCGGCACCAAAGCTTTTGCCGATCCAGTTGCGCTGCATGGTCTTGACCTGTTCCGGCCAGCCATCCAGTTCGTCCAGGCTACTCAAGAGTTCATCCGCATAGGCGGTGATCTTGAAGTAGTACATGGGGATTTCACGCTTCTCAATCACTGCGCCCGAGCGCCAGCCGCGACCGTCGATTACTTGTTCGTTAGCCAGTACGGTCTGGTCTACGGGGTCCCAGTTGACCGAGCCATTCTTGCGGTAAATCACGCCTTTTTCGAACAGGCGAGTGAACAGCCACTGCTCCCAACGGTAGTAGTCCGGTTTGCAGGTGGTGACTTCACGGGTCCAGTCCACAGCCAAGCCCAGCGATTTGAGCTGGGTCTTCATGTAGGCGATGTTTTCGTAAGTCCACTTGGCCGGTGCGACGTTGTTCTTCATCGCGGCGTTTTCCGCCGGCATGCCGAAAGCGTCCCAGCCCATTGGCTGCAGGACGTTTTTGCCTTGCATGCGTTGGTAGCGCGCGATCACGTCACCGATGGTGTAGTTGCGCACATGGCCCATGTGCAGCTTGCCGCTCGGGTAGGGGAACATCGACAGGCAGTAGAAGGTCTCCTTGCCTGGTTGCTCACTCACTACAAAGGATTTCTGCGCATCCCAATGGGACTGCGCGGCGGCTTCGATTTCACGGGGCGAATACTGTTCTTGCATGGCTACCGGCGCTTGGAATAAGGGCTTGCGGGAAACGCCGTAGCATACATGAGCCCCGCTTATTCAGGGAAACCTTGATTACGCTGGCCCCATCTTATGACTGGCGGGCTTCGCCGTTTGTCGCAACGGGCTGTTGATTAAGGGGTGAGCGCTAAGCTTGCACTATGGGGCGCATAGGTACTCCAGTATGAGGTGATAAATGGCAGAGTTAAGGCGCAGTGCTCCTGCTGGTGGTCTCTATGAGCGTTTGCTGCAACGTCTTGCTATGGCCTTGGATGAGGCGGACAGCTTGAGTGGGCTGTCTGCACAGCCGTCTCGGGATTTGGAGTTGCGTGGTTTGACTGCGGCGGAAATGGAGTTGATCCGCGCATACCTTGATCGTGACCTGAGCTGGCTGCGCGGCTGGCATGCGGCGGCCCAAGAAATGGCGCAGATCGAGCACTTACCCAGCGCGCGTAAGGGCTTGCGTAGCGCGAGCAAGATAAGTGCCGTGTTGCCAGGTAAGAGCAAGCCTTTGCTCAAGCGCCGCTTACAGTTGCACTGCGCGCTTTGCGCTACGCCAGCGGGCTGGCATTCCGGTAGTGGTGTACAGGCTTGCAAGGCGTGCGGTTCGCAGTTGTTTCGGGCGAGTAATCATCGTTAGGCTTGCGCGCACCACTGGAGGTGCGCCATGCCGATTCGCTACATCCTCAAACAGGTTTTTCTCCCGCCGGGTCTGTTTCTGCTTTTGCTGTTGGCCGCTTGGTGGCTGCGTCGGTGTTTTCCGCGCTTGGCTGCAGCTTGCTTCGTTGCCGGCTTAGGCGGCATGTGGCTGTTCAGCCTACCTGTGGTGGTCGAGTATTCGGCGCGAATGCTGGAAACCGAGCGTGCATTGAATGAGCCGCAATGGGCTGATTTGGCTCGGCAAGCTGATGTGATTGTGATCTTGGGTGGTGGGCGTGAGCAGGCTGACCCGGGCTGGGGGGCGGATCAACCTAGCCTGCTGGCGCTGGAGCGGGTGCGTTACGCCGCACGCTTGGCCAAGGCGTCAGGTTTGCCGCTGCTGACCACCGGAGGGCTGCACTACGGCGTGCCACCCAGCGAAGCGGCGTTGATGGCTGAGGTGCTGCAGCGTGATTATGCTTTGCCGGTGCGTTGGCAGGAGGGCGAGAGTCGCACCACCTGGGAGAATGCGATCTACACCGCTGAGCTGCTGAAAAAGGCCGGCATTAGCCGTGTGGTGTTAGTCACCCAGGCCTGGCATATGCCCCGGTCGCGCTGGAGTTTTGAGCAGGCGGGTTTGCAGGTGATCAGCGCGCCGATGGGCTTTCTGGGTACGCCCAATGGCCGCCCAGCAGGCGGCTGGTTGCCGGAAAGTAAGGCCGTCTGGCAGAGCGGTTTATTGCTCAATGAGGCCATTGGCTTGCTGGCATATCGCCTGTTTTATCGGGGCTCCGCTGAGTCGCAATAAGCCCCGTTTTGCATCCTAGCTATTGATCAACTCTGCATGGTGGCAAGCCACTTGCCGCGCATCCAGAAGGCGCAGGGCGGGCTGCTCGCTCTGGCAACGCTCGTTGGCGTGTGGGCAGCGTTGATGGAAGGCGCAGCCGCTGGGCAGTGAGAGTGGGTTGGGCAGCTCGCCACTGATCTTGATCTTCGGTTTGCTGGGGTCGGGATGGATGGTCGGCGTCGCCGACAGCAGCGCCTGTGTGTAAGGGTGCAGTGGGCGCTGGTAGATCTGCTCGCTAGGACCCATCTCCACCGGGCGGCCGAGGTACATGACCAGCACATCGTCGGCAACATGGCGTACCACCGAAAGGTTGTGCGAAATAAACACGTAAGCGGTGTTGAATTGCTCCTGCAGGTCCATAAACAGGTTGAGCACTTGGGCCTGGATCGACACGTCCAGCGCTGACGTTGGCTCATCCGCCACCAATACTTTGGGCTGCAGCATCATCGCTCGCGCCAGGGCTATGCGCTGGCGCTGGCCGCCGGAGAACATATGCGGATAGCGCTGGTAGTGCTCGGGGCGCAGGCCGACCTGCTGCATCATCGCTTGCACCTTTTCCCGGCGCTCCACGCTCGACAGCGGGGTATTGATCAGCAGCGGTTCGCCGAGCTGATCGCCGATCTTTTGCCGCGGGTTGAGTGAGGCGTAGGGGTTCTGGAAAATCATCTGCACGTCACGGCGCAGCTGCTTGCGCTGTGCCTTGTTGGCGCCGCTGACCTCTTGTCCGGCGATCTGCAGGCTGCCGGAGCTGGGCTCTTCAATCAGCGTCAACGCGCGAGCCAGGGTGGATTTGCCGCAGCCGGATTCGCCGACCACGGCCAATGTTTTGCCTGCCTGCAGCTCGAAGGACACGCCATTCAGCGCCTGTACCAGGGCGTTTGGCTGGAAAAAGCCGCGGGATATTTCGTAGTGGCGGGTAAGGTCTCGGGCAGTCAGGACGGCGCTCATCAGGCCACCTCCGCAGTCAGATTGAGCGGATAGAAGCAGCGTGCGGCGCCGCGTGCGTGGGCGTCCAGGCTTGGCCGCTGGCTGTGACAATCTGGCTGGGCGTGGGGGCAGCGCGGTGAAAGCAGGCAGCCAGCGGGGCGGTCGTAGCGCCCCGGGACGATGCCGGGCAAGGTCGATAGGCGACGTTGACCCTGGCTGTGCTCGGGAATCGCCTTGAGCAGTGCCTCGGTGTAAGGATGGGTTGGTGTGTCGAACAGCTGCGGCACGCTACCGATTTCCACCGCTTGGCCGGCATACATCACGCAGACTCGCTGTGCGGTTTCGGCGACCACGGCGAGGTCGTGGGTGATCAGTACCAGGCCCATATTCTGTTCGCGTTGCAGGTTGACCAGCAGGTCCATGATCTGCGCCTGAATGGTTACATCCAGCGCTGTGGTGGGTTCGTCAGCGATCAGCAGTTTGGGCTCGCCGGCGATGGCCATGGCGATCGCCACCCGTTGGCTCATGCCGCCGGAGAGTTGGTGCGGGTAGGCATTTAGGCGACTGGCGGCCGCAGGTATTTCGACTCGGTCGAGCAGTTGCAGCGCGCGCTGGCGAGCGGCTTGGCCTTTCAGGTTTAGGTGCTGGCGCAGCACTTCTTCGATTTGAAACCCCACGGTAAAGCTGGGGTTAAGCGCGGTCATCGGGTCCTGGAAGACCATCGACAGGTCTTTACCTACGATACTTCGTCGCTGCCGGCCCTTGAGCCGCAGCATGTCGGTACCATCGAACTGCAGATTGTCTGCGCTGACGATGCCCGGGGCGTCGATCAGGCCCATCAGCGCCATCATGGTCACCGATTTGCCAGAGCCGGACTCGCCAACGATGGCTAGCACTTCACCCTTTTCGACGCGCAGGTCGAGGCCGTCGACCACCGGTACGGCCTTGCTATCGCCGAAGCGCACGCTGAGGTTTTTGATGTCGAGTAGGCTCACACGAAGTTCCTCACTGCGCATTCTTGAGTTTCGGGTCGAGTGCATCGCGCAGCCCGTCGCCCATCAGATTGATTGCCAGCACGCTGAGCAGAATGGTCAGGCCGGGCAGGCTGACCACCCACCAGGCGCGCTCGATGTAGTCGCGCGCCGAGGCCAGCATGGTGCCCCACTCAGGGGTTGGCGGTTGCACGCCAAGGCCGAGAAACCCCAGGGCTGCGGCATCGAGAATCGCCGAGGAAAAGCTCAACGTGGCCTGCACGATCAGCGGCGCCATGCAGTTGGGTAGCACAGTGATAAACATCAGCCGCGGCAAGCTGGCACCCGCCAGGCGCGCGGCGGTGACGTAGTCGCGGTTCAGTTCGCCCATCACCGCTGCGCGGGTCAGGCGCACGTAAGACGGTAGCGAGACGATGGCGATGGCAAAGATGGTGTTGATCAAGCCAGGGCCGAGGATGGCGACGATTGCAACCGCCAGCAGCAGCGAGGGCAGGGCCAGCATGATGTCCATCAGGCGCATGATCGACGGGCCGAGCAGGCGCGGAAAGAAACCCGCGACTAGCCCCAGAAGGATGCCGGGCAGCAGTGACATCAGCACCGAAGCCAGGCCGATCAGCAACGACAGGCGCGCGCCGTGGATTAGCCGCGAGAGCAGGTCGCGACCGACTTCATCGGTGCCCAGCAGGAACTGCAATTGACCGCCCTCCAGCCAGGCCGGCGGGGTCAGCATAAAGTCACGAAATTGCTCGCTGGGGTTGTGCGGCGCAATCCACGGTGCAAAAAGCGCGCAGATCACCAGCGCGATCATAAATAGCAACCCGGCGACCGCCCCTTTGTTATGGGCGAAGGCCTGCCAGAACTCCTTGAGCGGAGAGGGGTAGAGCAGGCTCTGGTCGATAGTGGTGGTTGTCATGGGCGAGCCTCCTGAACGGGCCTGCGCAGGGTGGATGACGCTCTTTTCATCCACCGTTTGGGTGTAGCGATGGTGGATGGATAAAGCGCCATCCACCCTACGGAAACAATGCGGCTATGCATGAGACTGTCCTTAGCGCTGATGGCGAATACGTGGATTAGCCAGGCCATAGAGGATGTCCACGACGAAGTTGACCAGGATGACCAGGCAGGCGATCAGCAGGATGCCGTTCTGCACCACCGGGTAGTCGCGTGCGCCGATTGATTCGATCAGCCATTTGCCGATGCCCGGCCAGGAGAAGATGGTTTCGGTAAGCACTGCGCCAGCCAGTAGTGCACCGACTTGTAGGCCAAACACCGTGAGTACCGGAATCAGCGCATTGCGCAAACCATGCACGAAAACTACCCGCGCGGGCGATAGGCCCTTGGCGCGGGCGGTGCGCACATAGTCTTCGCGCAGCACTTCGAGCATTGCCGAGCGGGTCATGCGCGCGATAACGGCCAGGGGAATGGTGCCCAGGACAATGGCTGGCAAGATCAGATGGTGCAGGGCGTCAACGAATGAGCCCGGCTCGTCGCTTAGTAGGGTGTCGATCAGCATAAAGCCGGTAACCGGCGGGATGTCGTAGAACAGGTCGATGCGCCCGGACACCGGCGTCCAGCCCAGCCAAACCGAGAAAAACATGATCAGCAGCAACCCCCACCAGAAAATCGGCATGGAGTAGCCCGCGAGGGAGATGCCCATGATGCCGTGGTCGAGCAGTGAGCCGCGCTTGAGCGCCGCAATCACCCCGGCGATCAGGCCCAGGCTGCCGGCGAACAGCAAGGCCGCGAGGGACAGCTCCAGCGTGGCGGGAAACAACGTGGTGAACTCGCTCCAAACGCTGGTGCGGGTGCGCAACGACTCACCCAGGTCACCGTGGGCCAGCTTGCCGATGTAATCGAAATACTGGGCATACAGTGGTTTGTTCAGGCCCAGGCGCTCCATGGCTTGGGCGTGCATTTCCGGGTCGACCCGGCGTTCGCCCATCATCACTTCCACCGGGTCGCCGGGGATCATGCGGATCAGCGCGAAGGTCAGCAGGGTGACGCCGAAGAAGGTAGGAATCAGCAATGCCAAGCGGCGTGCAATAAAAGCCAGCATGCGGGTCAGTGCTCCAATCGAAGTAAGCGTGCATCAGGCTGCATGGCTAGATGCTGTTGTTGGGGGGTGTGCAATGGCTACCTCAGCAGCTGTTCGCTGGGTGTGAGTGGTGCATGGCCGCACGGCATAGGTTAAGCCGCTGAGCGGTTGATATCCGTGCGGTTCTCGGTCAGTACCCTGGCGAGCGGCTGGGTAAACCGCTCGCCAGGGTATTGAGGGCTGCCGTTACTTGACGTCGACACCGTAGAACGAGTTCAGCGCGAATGGGCTGATTTTGAAGTCTTCAACCTTTTTGCTCATGGGCTGATAGACCGTGGAGTGGGCGATCGGGGTGATCGGCACTTCGCGCTTGAGGATCACCTGGGCCTGCTTGTACAGCTCGGTGCGTTCGGCTGTGTCGGTTACTCGCTTGGCTGCCTTGACCAGCTTGTCGTAGTCGGCATCGCACCATTTGGAGAAGTTGTTGCCATCTACCGCGTCGCAGCCATACAGAGTGCCCAGCCAGTTGTCCGGGTCGCCGTTGTCGCCACTCCAGCCAATCAGCATCGCATCGTGCTCGCCGGCCTTGGCGCGTTTGAGGTATTCGCCCCATTCGTAGCTGACGATTTTGGCCTTGATGCCGATCTTGGCCCAGTCGCTTTGCAGCATCTCGGCCATCAGCTTGGCGTTGGGGTTATAGGGGCGCTGCACGGGCATGGCCCATAGGGTGATTTCTGTGCCTTCCTTGACCCCTGCGGCCTTGAGCAGCGCCTTGGCTTTTTCCGGGTCGTAGGCGGGGTCTTTTATGCTGTCGTTGTAGGACCACTGGGTTGGCGGCATGCCGTTGACCGCAAGCTGCCCGGCCTTTTGGTAAACCGCGTCGATGATCCCTTGCTTGTTCACCGCCATGTCCAGCGCCTGGCGTACTTCCAGCTTGTCGAACGGCGGGTGGGTGACGTTATAGGCGATATAGCCGACGTTGAACCCCGCCTGTTCCGGCATGATCAGGTTCGGGTCTTGCTGCAGCGATTCTAGATCCGCCGGACGCGGGAACAGGGTGACCTGGCATTCGCCGGCCTTGAGCTTTTGCATGCGCACAGAGGCGTCGGTGTTGATGGCGAAGATCAGGTTGTCGATTTTCACCTCATCCGGTTGCCAGTATTGCTTGTTGCCCTTGAAGCGGATCACCGCATCTTTCTGGTAGCGGTTAAACACGAATGGCCCGGTGCCAATCGGCTTCTGATTGATGTCAGCCGCTTTACCGGTCTTGAGCAGTTGGTCGGCGTATTCGGCGGACTGGATCGAGGCAAAGCTCATCGCCAGGTTCTGGATAAAGGCGGCATCGACTTGGTTGAGGCTGAACTTGACGGTCATGTCGTCGAGTTTTTCGATCTTGGCGATATTGGCGTCCATGCCCATGTCGGTGAAGTAGGGGAATTCCGACGGGTAGGCTTTGCGGAACGGGTGATCCTTGTCGAGCATGCGCTGGAAGGTGAACAGCACGTCATCGGCGTTGAAGTCGCGGCTCGGCGTGAAGTACTCGGTGGTATGGAACTTCACCTTTGGGCGCAGGTGGAAGGTGTAGCTCAGGCCGTCTTCGCTGATGTCCCACTTTTCGGCGAGGCCGGGAATCACGGCGGTGCCGCCACGCTCGAACTGGCTCAAGCGGTTGAACACGGTTTCCGCTGCGGCATCGAAGTCGGTGCCGGTGGTGTACAAACCTGGGTCGAACCCCGCTGGGCTGCCCTCTGAGCAAAACACCAAATTGCCGGCCGCGCTGGCCAACGGTGTGCTGGCGATCAGCCCTGCGGCGAGTAGAGCCTGGATAACGGCGTTCTTACGCATAGTGACCTCATGGTTGTTGTGGTTGTGATCCTGAGGGGCCTCTTATGGAGGCCTTGGGCGAACCTATGCAGGGCTTATGCCGTAGGCAGGCGACATGTCGCATTGAGAACAGGAATGACGGTCGAGCGAGATGTTGCTGTCGCATATCTATAACTATGCGCTGAATAGATAGCAAAACGCCGCTATCGTCGGATAACGGCGTTGCTTCTGTGCGTAACAGATGGTGCTCTTTTGGGGCTCGCACAGCGTCTTGCGGGCGAGAGCCGTGCAAGGCGTTACATAAGTAACAGCCTGCGCCGAGTTAAACCGGCGAAGGCCGGTTTTTAACGTCGCCGGCTTTGCATTGCTGCTTAGGGCATCAGCACTTCAATCACGCCATCAGCATTGATGCTGACTTGGCTGGTGCCGGCACCAAACTCCGGGGTGACCGCTGCATCCATCATTTCTGCGCCTTTCATGGCCTGCATGCGCATTGGCATCGGCGACTGGAAGCCGCCAGTGTTCAAGCTCAGGCTGACCAATTTATAGCCGCTGCCGCCAAGCGCTTCAGTTGTAAGTTGGGCGCGCGCTTTGAACGCCGCGACGGCATCTTTGAGCAGGGCATCTTCATGGGTTTTGCGGGTGCTGTCGGCAATGCTGAAGTTCATGCCGCCCATCTTCAGGGTTTGCAGCATCTCGCCAGTGAGTTTGGACAGTGCGCTGAAGTCGGCACTTTCCAGGCGCAGTTCCGCGCGCTCGCGCCAGGCGGTAATTTTCTGACCTTGGTCATCGTAAACGGGGTAGCTGTTACGGCTGCCGGAGGCAACGCTGACGCCCTTTACCTGGCGCGCCTGGGCAATGCTGGCGTTGAGGGTTTTGCTGATTTGCGCGGCCAGGGCTGCTGGATCGCTGTCCTGGGCTTCGCTGTAGAGGGTGACGTGCATCAGGTCGTGGGCGATTTCCTGATTGACCTCAGCACGCAACGCGACCTGGTTGTAGTGCGCATCTTCGGCCATAGCCGTGGCGCTCAATAGGGTGGTGGCGCTCAAGAGCATGACGGTGGCGAAACGTGACAATGGCAGCATGACGATTCCTTTAGGTGATGGGCGCATGACTTATGCGCGGCTTTCCAGGGGGTAGACGTAGCTATCTGACTAATCGGGTTAAACCGGGTTCCACTTTTTTCAAAGTGGCTCCGGCGTCGCCGCGAGTGAAACGGCAATAGACCCTAGCGCTGCGGCGTGTTGCCGCAGTTTGGCGCACGGAGGCTTGGTTATACTCCTGCCGCTCATGCAATGGGCATCTTTGCGTACCTTGGAGATTCTATGCTCGCACGTGTGCAGCTACTGTCGGCGAGCCGGCAAAACCTCTGGCGACTGACCCTGATCCGCATTCTGGTGCTGGCGGCGCAGGCCGGTTCCGTGGGGCTGGCGTACAAGTCCGGTGCCTTGCCGCTGCCATGGTTGCAACTGAGCATCACCCTTGGTGTCGCCTTGGTGCTGTGCCTGCTTACGGCGCTACGCCTGCGTGGTCCATGGCCGGTAACCGAGCAGGAATATGCCGTGCAATTGGGTTTTGACCTGATCATCCATAGCCTGCTGCTGTATTACTCGGGCGGCTCGGCCAATCCATTTGTCTCCTATTACTTGGTACCGCTGACCGTTGCTGCCGCGACCTTGCCCTGGTTTTACACCATCACCTTGTCCGGCCTGGCGCTGGGCGGTTACACCTTTCTGCTGGTTTGGTCGCACCCGTTGCAGCTGCCCACGGGCTCCCGGGAAAGCCTGCTGATTTATGGCATGTGGCTGAGCTTTGCCTTGGCTGCCGGGCTGATCACCTTCTTCGTGGCGAAAATGGCCGAAGAGTTGCGTCGCCAGGAAGAGCTGCGTGCTGAGCGCCGCGAGGAGGGACTGCGCGACCAGCAGTTGTTGGCGGTTGCCACCCAGGCTGCCGGTGCGGCGCATGAGTTGGGCACGCCGTTGGCGACCATGAGTGTGTTGATTAAAGAACTGCGCCGCGAACACCAGGAGCCGACTTTGCAAGAGGATCTGGCGGTCCTGCAAGAGCAGGTCAAACTGTGCAAAGAAACCTTGCAACATCTGGTACGCGCCGCCGAGGCTGACCGGCGTCAGGCGGTGGTCGAGCTGTCCTCGGTGGAGTGGCTGGAAACCACCCTCAATCGCTGGCACCTGATGCGCCCGGAAGCCAGTTATCGCTATCAGTGTTTGGGGCGTGGTACGCCGCCGCGCATGATGCCGCCGGCTGATCTGACCCAGGCCTTGCTCAATCTGCTGAACAACGCGGCTGATGCCTGCCCGGACAAGCTCGATATTCGCCTGGATTGGGATCATCAGTGGTTACGCCTGAGTATTCGCGACTTCGGTGCTGGCGTACCGTTGGCAATTGCTGAACAGCTGGGGCGGCCGTTTTTCACCACGAAGGGAAAGGGCTTTGGTCTGGGCTTGTTCCTCAGCCAAGCCAGCGTCACCCGTGCCGGTGGCACGGTTAAACTGTATAACCATGAAGAAGGCGGCACGCTCACCGAGCTGAAATTGCCGCGCGCCTATGGCCGAAGCTAAGGACGTACCCGAATGAGCGACGAAGTGCTTTTCGAAGGTGAAGAACAACCTCACCTCTTGCTGGTCGATGATGACCCCACATTTACCCGTGTTATGGCGCGTGCCATGAGTCGCCGTGGTCTGCGGGTTTCCACCGCATGCTCCGCCGAGGAAGGGCTGGCCTTGGCCGAGCAGGACTTGCCGGATTACGCCGTGGTTGACCTGAAGATGGCGGGCGACTCCGGCCTGGTGCTGCTGCCCAAGCTACTGGAGCTGGACGCCGAGATGCGCGTGGTGATCCTGACCGGCTATTCGAGCATTGCCACGGCGGTTGAGGCGATTAAGCGCGGTGCGTGCAACTACCTGTGCAAGCCGGCCGATGCCGATGACGTGCTGGCTGCGCTACTCACCCAGCATGCCGATCTGGACACCCTGGTGCCGGATAACCCAATGTCGGTTGATCGCCTGCAGTGGGAGCATATTCAGCGCGTGCTGAGTGAGCATGAAGGCAATATTTCGGCTACCGCGCGTGCCTTGGGCATGCACCGGCGGACCTTGCAGCGCAAATTGCAAAAACGCCCAGTACGCCGCTGAAGAGCGCAGCGTGCACATGCGCACGACGGTAGTAAGGTTATGCTTAGCAAGCTAACATATTTCGTCAGACAACCCCTCTGGTGTTTCCATGCTTGCCGTCATCCAGCAGACCCTTGCGATTACTGCGCCGGTATTCGCCATGCTATTTCTTGGCGTGGGCCTCAAACGCCTGCACTGGATTGATACGGCTTTTATCAATACCGCCTCAAGCCTGGTCTTTCGCGGCACCATGCCGACTTTGTTATTTCTTGGCATCGTCAAGGCTGACCTGAGTGCGGCGTTGCAGCCGGCGCTGCTAGTATTTTTTGTTATTGCCACTCTGCTTTGCTTCGCCCTTGCCTGGGCCTGGGCAATCTGGCGTATCCCTCGCGAGGATCGCGGCATCTATACCCAGGGCGCCTTTCGCGGTAACAACGGCATTATTGGTCTGGCGCTGGCCACCAGTCTGTATGGCGACTACGGTCTCTCCTTGGGGGCGGTGCTCGGCGGTGTGGTGATCCTCTGCTACAACGTGCTGTCGGCTATCGTGCTGGCCATCTACAGCCCTGGTGCCAAAACCGGTCCGCTGGCCATCGGCAAAAGCATCCTGGTCAATCCGCTGATCATCGGTGTGCTGCTAGCGATTCCCTTCGCCTACTGGCGGATTCCGTTACCCGCCTGGTTGCTTATCTCGGCTGAGTATTTTGCGCAGATGACGCTACCGCTAGCGCTGATCTGCATCGGTGGCACCCTCAGTTTGGCCTCGCTACGCCAAGGCAGTGGTACGGCGATTAGCGCAAGCTTGATGAAGATGGTCTGGTTGCCTTTGCTGGCCACCTTCGGCGCCTGGTTGTATGGCTTTCGTGAGGCGGATCTGGCGATTCTTTTTCTTTATTTCGCCAGTCCCACAGCGGCGGCCAGCTTCGTCATGGCCCGCGCAGTAGGTGCCAATCACGAGCTCGCGGCGGCGATCATCGTCATCACCACGTTGGCGGCCGTGGTCACCACTAACCTCGGGCTGCTGCTGTTGCAGTGGGGCGGCTGGATTTAGCGAGCGCGCTTTGGTTTTGTCGTATCAAGTCTGCTGAAAATCGTCGAGCACTTCCTGTGCCGCGCGAAAGGCATCTATAGCCGCCGGTACGCCTGCATACACCGCGCAATGCAGCAGCGTCTCGCGAATTTCTGCAACGCTGCAGCCGTTGTTTAACGCGCCACGTACATGGCCCTTAAGTTCTTGTGGGCATTTCAGTGCGGTTAGTGCGGACAGGGTAATCAGGCTGCGGGTCTTGCGATCCAGTCCTTCACGGGTCCACACCCCGCCCCAGGCGTGTTCGTTGACGAAATCCTGCAGTGGTTGGCTGAACTCAGTCGCGTTGCCCAAGGCGCGGTCGACAAAGACGTCGCCCATGACTTCTCGGCGCGTTTTGAGGCCTTGCTGGTGATTGTCGCTCATGGTTTAGATTGCCTCCTTGTGCTGTTTTTTCCAGGCGCGGCCAGCGATGACCAGCAATGTCACGGCGGTTAGCGGTAGGGCGTAACCAAGCATGGCGTGGCCGAATAGTTCAGCGAAGGGCTGGCCGGTAGACGACATCACTAGATAAACCGTATAGGCCGCGTAATAGGCGAGAAACAGCAAGCCCTCCCAGCGGTTGATGCGATAACCACTGAAGAAGATCGGCAGGCAGGCGACGGCCACGGCGATCATGACCGGGAAGTCGAAGGCCAGGGCGCTGGCGGCTACGCTGATGGCCTGTGGTGAGACCAGCGAGGCCAGGCCCAGTACGCAGAGTAGGTTGAAAATATTGCTGCCGACGATGTTGCCCACGGCGATATCTCGCTCACCCTTGAGGGCGGCCGTGATCGAGGTTGCCAGCTCTGGTAGTGACGTGCCGATGGCCACCACGGTCAGGCCGATTACCAGTTCCGAGATACCCAAGGCGCGCGCCAGCGTGACGGCTCCTTCGACCAGGAAGTTAGAGCCGCTGACCAGTAGCACCAGGCCGGCGATGATCAGGCCTAGGTTGATGGCCCATGCATAAGGTTTTGCCGGCTCATTAAGGCCGAACTCTTCGGCGAATTCGTCATCTTCGCTTGGGCTTTTGCTGCGCCGCGAGCTGATGATCAGGAAGCCGGTATAGCTAACCACCCCGGCAAACAGCAGGGCACCGTCGAGGCGGCTAAGGCTGCCGTCCCAGGCCAGGGCATACACCACCAGGCTGGCGCCGATCATGATCGGCACATCGAGGCGGATCAGTTGGCGCGAGACGATCAGGGGCGCAAACAGCGCTGTCATGCCGAGAATCAACAGGACGTTGGCGATGTTGCTGCCGATTACGTTGCCAATCGCTAGGTCGCCGCTGCCATTGAAGGCCGCCTGCACGCTGACTGCGGTTTCTGGCGCGCTGGTGCCAAAGGCCACGACGGTCAGGCCGATGATTAGCGGTGGAATGCCGAACTGTGCGGCCAGTTTGGCGGCGCCGCGCACCAATACTTCAGCACCGGCCACCAGCAGCACCAGGCCGGCGATCAGGTAAACAAAGGTCATCAGGGTCATTACAGGGGGCTCCAGAAAAGTGGCGCTAGTTTAATCATCGGCGATTACCTCGCTAGAGGCTGGTCGATGTGATTGTCGGGTTCTTTGTAAACAGCTGTGTTTACTCGACGAGTTGCTCCAGGCGCACCGGGGCTACGCCATCGCGCAACATATCCAGCTGTTCGGCGGCTTTTTGTGACAGGTCGATAATGCGCTTCTTGGCGTAAGGGCCGCGATCATTGATGCGCACCACTACGCTCTTGTCGTTACGCAGATTGGTGACCAGCAGCAAGCTGCCGAACGGCAGGCTGCGGTGTGCCGCAGTCAGTGCGTGCTGGTCGAAGCGCTCGCCGCTGGCGGTCTTGTTGCCGTGGTGGCGTGCGCCGTAATAGGAAGCCTGGCCTTCGGCGCGATAACCGTGTGGGTCGATCTGGCCATGGCTGGCGCAGCCGGCAAGCAATGCCAATGCGCTAAGTATCAGGCAGGTGCGGATCGGCGTGCAGGTCTGTAGCCCGGATGTAATCCGGGGGCGTGGTTGTTCCTGGGTTGCATCCGGGCTACGGCTGGACATTCGTAGATCCTCCTTATCGACAAACGCCGGGCAAGCCCGGCGTCGTTATAGTTGTCGCGAGAAAGCCGGGGCGGCTCAGCCTTCGAGCTTTTTCCTCAGCAGTTCGTTGACCTGGCCAGGGTTGGCCTTGCCTTTCGAGGCCTTCATGGCTTGGCCGACAAAGAAGCCGAACATCTTGCCGCGCTTGGCTTCGTCGCTGGCGCGGTACTGTTCGACTTGCTCAGCGTTGGCGGCCAGCACTTCATCGAGCATTGCTTCGATGGCTCCGGAGTCGGTGACCTGCTTGAGGCCTTTCTTCTCGATCACCTCGTCAGCGTTCGCGCCTTCACCGGCGGCCAGGGCTTCGAAGACCATCTTGGCGATCTTGCCGCTGATGGTGTTGTCCTTGATGCGCAGGATCATCCCGCCTAACTGCTCGGCAGAGACGGGTGATTGCTCGATCTCTAGGTTGTCTTTATTGAGCAGGCTGGACAGCTCGCCCATCACCCAGTTAGCGGCAAGCTTGGCGTCACCACACACGGCATTCACGGCTTCGAAGTAGTTGGCCAGTTCGCGGCTGGCGGCCAGCACGTCGGCATCGTAGGTGCTCAGGCCGAACTCGCGCTCGAAACGTGCGCGCTTCTCGACCGGCAACTCCGGCAAAGTGGCACGCACTTCGTCGAGGAAGCTCTGCTCGATCACCACCGGCAGCAGATCAGGGCAGGGGAAGTAACGGTAGTCGTTGGCTTCTTCCTTGCTACGCATGGAGCGCGTCTGATCCTTGTTCGGATCGTACAGGCGAGTTTCCTGCACCACCTTGCCGCCGTCTTCGATCAGCTCGATCTGGCGCTGCACTTCATGGTTGATGGCTTTTTCGATAAAGCGGAACGAGTTGACGTTCTTGATCTCGGCGCGGGTGCCGAACTCGGCCTGGCCTTTCGGGCGAACCGAGACGTTGCAGTCGCAGCGCAGCGAGCCTTCGGCCATGTTGCCGTCGCAGATGCCCAGGTAGCGCACCAGGGCGTGGATGGCTTTGACATAGGCCACCGCTTCCTTGGCCGAGCGGATGTCCGGCTCGGAAACGATTTCCAGCAGCGGCGTGCCGGCGCGGTTGAGGTCGATGCCGCTCATGCCCTGGAAGTCTTCGTGCAGGCTTTTGCCAGCGTCTTCTTCGAGGTGTGCGCGGGTGATGCCGATGCGCTTCTGGCTGCCGTCTTCCAAGGTGATATCAAGGAAGCCCTTGCCAACGATGGGGTGGTCCATCTGGCTGGTTTGGTAGCCCTTCGGCAGATCCGGGTAGAAGTAGTTTTTACGGGCGAAGATGTTCTTGCTGGCTATTTCAGCATCGATGGCCAGGCCGAACTTGCAGGCCATGCGCACGGCTTCGGCATTCAGCACTGGCAGGGTGCCGGGCATGCCGAGGTCAATCAGGCTGGCCTGGGTGTTGGGCTCGGCACCAAAGGTGATGGCGCTGGCGGAGAAAATTTTCGATTGGGTGCTGAGCTGGGCGTGAATTTCCAGCCCGATTACGGTTTCCCATTGCATCTGTTTATTCCTCAGAAGCCAGTCGGCGCTTGTGTGTGCCAGTCAGTGACCTGTTGGTACTGGTGGGCGACGTTGAGCAAGCGGCCTTCCTGGAAGTAAGGGGCGAGCAGTTGCACACCGACCGGCAAACCGTCGACGAAGCCCGCAGGCATCGACAAGCCGGGGATGCCGGCCAGGTTGGCGGTGATGGTGTAGATGTCTTCCAGATAGGCGGCGACCGGATCGTTGTTCTTCTCGCCAAGCTTCCAGGCCAGGTTTGGCGTGGTTGGGCCGAGAATCACGTCGACGTCGTTGAAGGCAGCGACAAAATCATTCTTGATCAGGCGGCGGATCTTCTGCGCTTTCAGGTAATACGCGTCGTAGTAGCCGGCGGACAGCGCGTAGGTGCCGACCATGATGCGGCGCTTCACTTCTGCGCCGAAGCCTTCACCGCGCGAGCGCTTGTACAGGTCTTCCAGATTTACCGGGTTTTCGCAGCGATAGCCAAAGCGCACGCCATCGAAGCGCGACAGGTTGCTGCTGGCTTCTGCCGGGGCGATCACGTAGTAGGCCGGAATGGCGTGCTGCATGTTCGGCAGGCTGATTTCTTTAACGGTTGCGCCGAGCTTCTTCAGTTCTTCGACCACCGACATCACCTTCTCGCCGATACGGGCATCGAGGCCAGCGCCGAAGTATTCCTTCGGCAGGCCGATGCGCAGGCCTGCGAGCGGCTGAGTCAGTGCGGCCAGGTAGTCATCAACCGGCTGATCAACGCTGGTGCTGTCCTTGCTATCGAAACCGGCCATGGCTTGCAGCATCAGTGCGCAATCTTCAGCGGTGCGCGCCAGCGGGCCGCCTTGGTCGAGGCTGGAGGCGTAAGCGATCATGCCCCAGCGCGAGACGCGGCCGTAGGTTGGTTTGATCCCGGTGAGGTTGGTCAGTGCGGCGGGTTGGCGGATCGAGCCGCCGGTATCGGTGCCGGTGGCCGCGGGCAGCAGGCGGGCAGCCACCGCTGCCGCCGAACCGCCGCTGGAGCCGCCTGGTACGCGGGTGACGTCCCACGGGTTTTTCACCGCGCCGTAGTGGCTGGATTCGTTGGCCGAGCCCATGGCGAATTCGTCCATGTTCAGCTTGCCCAGGGTTACGCTGCCGGCGGTTGCGAGTTTTTCGACCACAGTGGCGTTATACGGAGCCTTGAAGCCGGTGAGGATCTTCGAGCCGCAGCTAGTGAGCACGTCTTGAGTGCAGAACAGGTCTTTGTGACCAATCGGCGCGCCGAGCAGCGCGCCGTTTTCACCGTTGGCGCGGCGTGCGTCAGCGGCTTTCGCCTGCTCTAGCGCCAGCTCTTCGGTGACGGTGATAAAGCTGTTGAGCTGCGGGTCGAGCTGCTGGATGCGTGCCAGCAGGCTGCGGGTTAGCTCTTCTGCGGAAAACTGTTTGTCGGCGAGTCCGCGGGCGATCTCGGCCAGGGTAAATTGATGCATGGCTAGGCTTTTCCCTTACTCGATGACTTTCGGAACCAGGTACAGGCCGTTTTCCACGGCCGGGGCGATGGCTTGATAGGCCTCGCGCTGGTTGCGTTCGGTGACCTGGTCAGCACGCAGGCGTTGAGTGGCTTCCAGTGGGTGAGCCAGAGGTTCGATACCATCCGTATTGACGGCCTGCATCTGGTCAATCAGGCCGAGAATATTGTTAAGGGTCTCGGTGGTACCCGGAATATCAGCTTCATTCAGGCCCAGTCGGGCCAGATGAGCGATTTTCTCCACGTCGGAGCGTTCAAGCGCCATCAGGTTTCTCCCTATACAAAGCAGCGCAGTACGGGCTGCTTTGGAAATGTGAACATGTCGCCATGCGCGAGTGCGCAGGGAACAGATAGTGGCAGGTGGTGGTCAAAGGCCGCGATGACGGGCTTTAAAGCCCGGAAAAGCCGGCAATCTAACATATTGGTGCCTTGCTCAAAATCCCTGCCGTTGTTAGAGTTTGCCGCACTTTTTAGCAGCGCCTTTACCGCGCTTTGCCTTTACCCACGCGTTGCCTAGGGTCCCTATCCCATGTTCAAAAAACTGCGTGGCATGTTTTCCAGCGATCTTTCGATTGACCTGGGCACTGCCAACACCCTTATTTACGTGCGCGAGCGCGGTATTGTCCTGAACGAACCATCGGTTGTGGCCATTCGGACCCACGGTAATCAGAAAAGCGTTGTTGCAGTCGGTACCGAGGCTAAGCGCATGCTTGGTCGTACGCCGGGCAACATTGCCGCCATCCGTCCGATGAAAGACGGCGTGATCGCTGATTTCAGCGTTTGCGAAAAAATGCTCCAGTACTTCATCAACAAAGTTCACGAGAACAGCTTCCTGCAGCCGTCTCCGCGTGTGCTGATCTGCGTGCCGTGCAAGTCGACCCAGGTTGAGCGTCGTGCTATCCGTGAGTCGGCCCTTGGTGCTGGCGCTCGTGAAGTGTTCCTGATCGAAGAACCAATGGCTGCGGCCATCGGTGCCGGCCTGCCGGTTGAAGAGGCACGTGGCTCGATGGTTGTCGATATCGGTGGTGGTACCACTGAAATCGCCCTGATCTCGCTCAATGGTGTGGTGTACGCCGAATCCGTCCGCGTCGGCGGCGACCGTTTCGACGAAGCCATCATCACTTACGTGCGCCGTAACTACGGCTCGCTGATCGGTGAATCCACCGCTGAACGGATCAAGCAGGAAATCGGTACTGCCTACGCGGGTGGCGAACTGCGTGAAGTTGATGTACGTGGCCGTAATCTGGCTGAAGGCGTACCGCGCAGCTTTACCCTGAACTCCAACGAAGTGCTCGAGGCGCTGCAGGAATCCCTGGCGACTATCGTTCAGGCGGTTAAAAGCGCACTGGAGCAATCGCCGCCAGAGCTGGCTTCCGACATCGCTGAGCGCGGCCTGGTGCTGACCGGCGGTGGTGCGCTGCTGCGTGATCTGGACAAACTCCTGTCGCAAGAAACCGGCTTGCCGGTAATCGTCGCTGAAGACCCGCTGACCTGTGTGGCGCGTGGCGGCGGTAAGGCTCTGGATATGATGGATCGCCACACCATGGACTTGCTGTCCTCGGAATAAGAGGCGACCGCTCCAAGTCTTGAGCAGCAATCGGGCCCTGTCCGATTGCTGCTTTTGTTTTACTGCCTGACGCTGTGAGGAGCTGCCGATAAAACCGCTATTTGCCAAAGGTCCTTCGCTGGGTGTGCGCCTGTTGGTGTTCACCGTGTTGTCGGCTGCACTGATGGTGGTCGATGCGCGTCTTACCTTGCTGCAGCCGGTGCGTGCTCAACTGGGTTTGATCGTCGAGCCGGTTTACTGGGTCGGGCGTTTGCCTGTGCGCCTCTGGGAAAGCGCCACGCAAGAGCTGAGCAGCCGCAATGAGCTGGCTGCGGAGAACGAAAAGCTCAAGGCCGAACAGTTGATGATGCAGCGCCGCCTGCAAAAACTCGCCGCTTTGACCGAGCAGAACGTGCGCTTGCGCGAACTACTCAACTCGGCTGCGTTGGTTGACGATGAGGTGCTGGCCACCGAGCTGATCGGTATTGATCCCAACCCCTTCACCCATCGCATTCTGATCGACAAGGGTTCCAAGGACGGTGTGGTGCTGGGGCAGCCCGTGTTGGATGCCCGTGGTTTGATGGGGCAAGTGGTTGAGGTGATGCCTTATACCTCGCGCGTGCTGCTGTTGACGGACACCACCCACAGCATTCCCGTGCAGGTTAACCGTAACGGCCTACGTGCTATTGCCAGCGGCACCGGCAATCCGGAGCGCCTGGAGTTGCGCCATGTTGCTGATACGGCGGATATCAAAGAGGGTGATTTGCTGGTCAGTTCCGGGCTTGGCCAGCGGTTCCCCGCTGGTTATCCGGTTGCCATCGTCAGTGAAGTGATTCACGACTCTGGGCAGCCGTTCGCCATTGTCCGTGCAGTGCCGACCGCGATGCTCAACCGCACGCGTTACATGCTGCTGGTGTTTACCGATCCGCGCACGCCGGAGCAGCGTGCCACCGAGTCGGCGCAAGCCCAAGAAGCCCTGGATCGTGAGATTCAGCAGCAGGCGAAACCTGGTGGTCAGGCCCCAGTAGCACCAGCGGCCCCCGCTAACCCGTCAGAGGCAGCGCAATGATGGCCGCACGCTCAAGCAATATTTGGTTCGTCTGGTTGACCCTGGGCTTGGCACTGTTGCTCAGCGTGGCGAGTATGCCGAAGTTTATGGAGCTCGGGCGGCCGTTGTGGCTGGCGCTTTTTTTGACCTATTGGGTATTGGCTTTGCCGCAGCGGGTGGGCATGACGACGGCCTGGTGCCTTGGTTTGCTGGCGGATGTGCTCAATGGCAGTTTGCTTGGCCAGAATGCCTTGATTCTGACCCTGATTACCTTTCTGGTGTTGACCCTGCATCAGCGCCTGCGCATGTTCCCTATGTGGCAGCAAAGCACCGTATTGCTGGTGGTCTTTGGTTTGGCGCAGTTGGTCCAGCTGTGGCTTAACGCGCTGACCGGCAGCCGTCCTCCGACCTTGGCGTTTGTTCTGCCGGCGCTGGTCAGCGCCTTACTCTGGCCCTGGGTCTTCACTCTGTTGCGCGGGCTGCATCAGCGCTTGGGCGTCAATTAAGCAAGGCCGCGCGGCCTTGCGTTTATCCGACAGGGAGAAGTCAGCATGGCCCGCCTCTATCTTGCTTCCGGATCGCCACGTCGGCGTGAGTTGCTGGCGCAGATCGGTGTGCCCTTCTTCACGCAAATTGCCCCTGTTGATGAAAAAACATTGCCAGATGAGCCTCCGCTCGCCTATGTAGAACGTCTGGCGCGTGCCAAGGCGCAGGCTGGCTTGCTCGCGTTGAGTGATGCCGCCGATGCCGTGGTACTTGGCGCTGATACCGCAGTGGTGCTTGATGGGCAGGTGCTGGGTAAGCCTGCTGACCGTGCTGAAGCGCTGGAAACCTTGCAGGCATTGTCCGGGCGCAGCCATGAAGTGCTTACCGCCGTGGCGCTTGCCAGTCGCGAGCGGGTGGTGGCGCAGGTCGTCACCAGTCAGGTGACGTTCCGCCGGCTGAGCCTTGCTGAGATAGAGGCATACTGGGCCAGTGGTGAACCACAGGACAAAGCTGGCAGTTATGGCATCCAGGGATTGGCGGCGGTATTTGTCAGTCAACTGCAAGGCAGCTATTCGGCAGTGGTAGGGTTACCGCTGTGTGAGACAGCGGCGTTGCTCGCAGAATTTGCTATTCCGTGCTGGCAGACGTTGCCAGATCACAGTCAAGAGGTTGCGGGTCGTGGGTGAGTGATAGCCTTTAATCGGCGCAGTCCCTGGGCTTTCAGCTTTATCTCAGAAGAGATGAGCGCATGAGTGAAGAGATCCTGATCAACATCACGCCAATGGAATCCCGCGTGGCAGTGGTGGAAAACGGTGTGCTGCAGGAAGTGCACGTTGAGCGCACGCAAAAGCGTGGCATCGTCGGCAATATCTACAAAGGCAAGGTCGTGCGTGTGCTGCCGGGTATGCAGGCGGCGTTTGTCGATATCGGCCTGGAGCGCGCGGCGTTTATTCATGCGGCGGAAATTTCCAGTCGTGAAGGCTCAGCCGTGGAAAGCATTAGCGCCCTGGTGCATGAAGGTCAGAGCCTGGTGGTGCAGGTCACCAAGGACCCGATTGGCAGCAAGGGCGCGCGCCTGACCACTCAGCTGTCGATTCCTTCGCGTTATCTGGTTTATATGCCGCGCACGGCTCATGTCGGCATTTCCTTAAAAATAGAAGATGAAGCCGAGCGTGAGCGCCTCAAGCAGGTGGTTGCCGATTGCGTGGCGGCCGAAGGCATTGAGGAGTCCGGTGGTTTTATCTTGCGCACGGCGGCTGATGGTGCCGGTGCGGATGAAATCCTGGCAGATATCCGTTATCTGCGCCGTTTGTGGGGGCAAATCGCCACGCAAATGAAGGTCGCGCCAACGCCGCTGGTGATCTATGAAGATCTCAGTCTGGCACTGCGCACCCTGCGCGACCTGGTCAACCCGAAGATCGAGAAGATCCGTGTCGACTCGCGTGAGACCTTCCAGAAAATTACTCAGTTTGTTGATGAGCTGATGCCGGAAGTCGCTGACCGTCTGGAGCACTACCCGGGTGAGCGGCCAATCTTCGATCTGTACGGCGTCGAAGATGAGATTCAGAAGGCTTTGGAGCGTAAGGTGCCGCTGAAGTCTGGTGGTTACCTGGTCATAGACCCTGCCGAAGCGATGAGTACGATCGATGTGAACACCGGTGCATTTGTCGGCCATCGCACGTTGGAAGAGACCATCTTCAAGACCAATCTGGAAGCCGCCACGGCGATTGCCCGCCAGCTGCGTCTACGGAATCTGGGCGGCATCATCATCATCGACTTCATCGACATGGAAGATGAAGAGCATCAACGCCAAGTGCTACGCACTTTGGAGAAGCAACTGGAGCGCGATCACGCCAAGACCAATATCATCGGCATCACCGAGCTGGGCTTGGTGCAAATGACCCGTAAGCGTACCCGTGAAAGCCTTGAGCAGGTGCTCTGTGAACCGTGCAGTTGTTGTCAAGGGCGCGGCAAGCTGAAAACTGCGGAAACCACCTGCTACGAAATCTTCCGCGAGATTTTGCGCGAGGCACGGGCCTATCAGCCAGAAGGATATCGGGTGTTGGCCAATCAGAAAGTGGTCGACCGCCTGCTCGATGAAGAGTCGGGCAATGTGGCCGATCTTGAGGCTTTTATTGGCCGTACCATCAAGTTTCAGGTGGAAACCATGTACTCCCAGGAGCAATACGATGTGGTGTTGCTCTGATATGCGCCAAGGCTTGAACTGAATGGAACAATTAGCACGTGGCGTGGCTTGGCTGCTGCGGGCCGCACTGGGGCTCTGCGCCCTAATACTGGTGCTCGCCGCGTTGTATGTCAGCCTGGGCCGCGAGCTGGTGCCGCTAGTCGCTGAATACCGTCTTGAGGTTGAAGACAAGGCGCGTGAGGCGCTGGCCATGCCGGTACAAGTCGGCGCGCTAGAAGGCGTTTGGCAAGGTTTCTCGCCCGTGCTGACGGCCCATGATGTGACGGTGGGGGATGGCGTTGGTGCCTTGCAGCTGGATCAGGTGCGTGTGGTCCCGGATGTGCTTGGCAGTCTGCTGGCACGTAAGCTGCGAGTGGCCCGGCTTGAGTTGGACGGCTTGCAGTTGCGGGTGGCACAGGACGCCCAGGGGCAGTGGTCGCTCAAGGGCTTGCCGCAACGTAACCCGACCGCGCCGTTTGATCTTGCCCAGGTACTGCGCCAAGCGCAGGTGGTTAAGCGGCTGTCGCTGCTCAATAGCCAAGTCACCTTGCAAGCCTATGCGCAGCCTGCGCGCACGCTTACTTACGTCAACCTGAGCCTGCTCAATGGCAGCGTGCGCCAGCGGTTGGATGGTCGCCTGTTATTGCCCGATGGCCAGCCACTGGCCTTGCAAGTGCGTACACGTCTGCAGGCTGAGCATTGGCAGGACTCCCAGGCCGATGTCTACCTGAGCCTGCCGCAGAGCGACTGGGCTGCGTGGATACCGAAAGACCTCTTGGCGCAGTGGCACCTTGAGCAGTTGCAGTTAGGTGGTGAAGTCTGGCTGAGCTGGGCCAAGGGTGGCATGCAGCGTGCTGTCAGTCGCCTGCATGCGCCGCAGATCAAGGCTGGTTATGCCGAGCGTGAGTCGATTGCGCTGGAGAACCTGGCGTTAAATGCCTATTTCACCCGTACTGATCAAGGGTTCAGGTTATTGCTGGATGATCTGGCCTTTAGCCGAGGAGATAAGCGCTGGGGTGATGTCAGCCTGGCGCTGACCCAGCAGGCGGAAAGCCCGGAGCTACAAGAGCAATGGTTGCTCAGCGCTGATCGGCTCGACCTGGGGCCACTGCAGCCGCTGGTGGCTGCGCTGGCCCCGCTGCCGGATAACGCGCTGGCAGTGTTGGCGCAGCTTAAGCCGCATGGCGCATTGCGCAATATTCAGCTCGACTATCGACCTCGTCTAACCGACAACAAGCGTCTGCAGTTCGCCGCTAACCTAGAGCAGGTCGGCTTTGCTGCGTACCACGGCTCGCCGGCGGCGGAAAACGTCAGCGGCAGTATCAGTGGTGACCTGGGGCAGGGCGAGCTGCGCCTCGATAGCGAAGATTTTTCCCTGCATCTGGACACCCTGTTCCCCAAGCCTTGGCACTACAAAACCGCCAATGCCCTGCTCACCTGGCAGCTGGATGAACAGGCATTTACCTTGCGCAGTCCCTACCTGAAGGTGGTGGGTGAGGAAGGTCCTACAGCCGGGGATTTTCTGATTCGCTTGCGTAGCGACCCGGCTGAAGAGGATTACATGGATTTGCGCGTCGGCCTGCGTAATGGCGATGCGCGGTTTACCGAGAAGTACCTGCCGAGCCTCGCCCCAGGCATGAGCCATGAGCTGGATGCCTGGCTGAAAGCTGCAATACGTGGCGGTGCTGTCGATGAAGGTTATTTTCAATATCAGGGCTCACTGAACAAGGGGGCGGAGAAAGTCGCGCACAGCATCAGTCTGTTTTTTGCCGTGCACGATGCCGAGCTGGCCTTTCAGCCTGGCTGGCCCTCACTGCGTGAAGGGCGTGGGCGGGTGTTAATCGAGGGCAGTGGCGTACGTGTCGATCTGACCGAAGGGCGTATTCTGGATAGCCAGGTAACGAATGCGCAGGCTGTGATTGCCACGGCGTTGCCAGGTCAGCCGTCGCGCTTGTTGCTCAACGCCGACCTTAATAGCAGCGTTGCCGATGCGTTGCAGATTCTGCAACAAGCGCCCATTGGTACAGCACCTACGTTCGCCGGCTGGAGTGGTGAAGGTGCTCTGGCTGGTAAGTTAAAGCTCGACCTGCCGCTGCATAAAGGCTTGCCGCCTGAGGTGGTGGTGGATTTTGCCACCGAAGCTGCGCAGCTCAGCCTGCCTAATCCGCCGCTGCAGTTCAGTCAGTTGAGCGGGGCATTTCGTTACAACACCGCCAGTGGTCTCAGTGCGCCGGATATTCGGGCACAGGTACTTGGCCATGCGGTGCGTGGCAAGGCAGTGGCCGATGGCTCGCGTGGGCAAGCTCGGAGCCGTATTGAGGCCAGCGGTCAGATTGCGGTCAGTGAGCTGAGTAACTGGCTGGGCGTGACTCAGCCGCTGCCGGTCAGCGGTACGCTGCCGTATCGCCTACGCCTGAGTTTGGATGCGGCTGATAGCCAACTGCGCGTCAACTCCGGCCTCAAGGGGGTGGCGATTGCACTGCCGGCTCCTTTTGGTAAAGCCATCGACGAAGAGCGTAATAGTGAGTGGCGTATGAGCCTGGGCGGGCGCGAGCAACGTTATTGGCTGGATTACGCTGATCTGCTCAGCTTGTCTTTTGCTGCGCTTCCCGGGCAGATCAGTCAGGGGCGTGGCGAGCTGCGCCTGGCGGATGGTCCGGCCAGTCTGCCGACCAGTCAGGGGTTGCGCTTGCGCGGCCGGGTCGCCGAGTTGGATTGGCCGGCCTGGCAGCAGGCCTTAAAACCCTATACCAAGTTGCCGAAAAATGATGCTCAGCAGTTATTCAAGGATGCACAGCTGCACATTGGCCACTTTAATGGTTTTGGCATAAGCCTCGACGAGTTGGAGGTTGGGGTTAAGCGTGATGCTTCTACCTGGGCCATCAACCTCGACAGCCAGCGCCTGAAAGGGCAGGTTGGTTTGCCCGATGATGCCGCGCAGCCAATTGCTTTACAGCTTGATTATCTGCGCTTGCCCGCAGCCGAAACCAAGGTCGTAGGTGCTGCTGAGGTGGAGAGTAGTGATCCGCTATCGGCGTTTGATCCGCGCGACTTCCCGGCCATGGATGTGCAGGTTGCTTCGGTTTATCAGGGTATTGAGCCGCTGGGGCGTTGGGCATTCAAGGCGCGGCCGGTCAGTGGTGGTGTGCACTTCAGCGAATTGGACCTCAACCTCAAAGGGTTGCAGGTGGCGGGACGGGCTACCTGGCAGCAGACCGGCAATGGTGTGCGTACGGCTTATTCTGGTCGTTTAGCAGGGGCTGACCTGGCCGATGTGCTGATTGCCTGGGGCTTTGCCCCGACCGCCAGCAGCCGCGACTTTCATCTGGATGTGGAGGGTGATTGGCCCGGCTCTCCGGCCTGGTTCGCGATGAAGCGCTTTAGTGGCACGCTGGATGCGTCGTTACGTAAAGGCCAGTTCTCTGAAGTTGAGGGGCCTGCTTCGGCGTTGCGGGTGTTTGGCCTGCTGAACTTCAACTCGATTGGTCGTCGCCTGCGTCTGGATTTTTCTGATTTGCTGGGCAAGGGGTTGAGCTATGACCGTGTCAAAGGTCTGCTGGAGGCCAAGAACGGTGTCTTCGTCACCCGTGAGCCGATCACCCTGACAGGCCCGTCGAGTAACTTGGAGCTCAATGGCACCCTGGATATGGCCAATGATCGGATCGATGCCAAGCTGTTGGTTACCCTGCCGGTTACCAATAATCTTCCGCTGGCTGCGCTGATTGTCGGCGCTCCTGCCATTGGTGGCGCGTTATTTGTCGCGGACAAGCTGCTGGGTGACCGCGTGGCGCGCTTTGCCAGTGTGCAGTACGACGTCACAGGTCCATGGCAGAACCCGGATATCAGCTTCGATAAACCCTTTGAAAAACCTCAGTAAGCACAGGCCAGTGTGCAGCAGCCGGTATGACTTGTAAGCTGTTGCCCATCATCCTGCTTGAGATGCAACAGTCATGACCCTCGCAGTCATTCAAATGGTCAGCCAAGCCGATGTCCTGGCTAATCTGGCGCAGGCTCGGCAGTTGCTCGAGCAGGCTGCCGAGCAGGGCGCACGCTTGGCGGTTTTGCCGGAAAATTTCGCCGCCATGGGTCGGCGTGACCAGGCTGCGTTGGGGCGGGCCGAAGCGCTTGGCGAGGGTCCAATACTGCCCTGGCTAGAACAGGCCGCCCGCGACTTACAGTTGTGGATTGTTGCCGGCACCTTGCCCTTGCCGCCAGATGGTCAGCCCGATGCAAAGGCTCATGCCTGTTCTTTGCTGGTCGATGATGGCGGTCAGCGTGTTGCGCGTTATGACAAGCTGCACTTGTTCGATGTGGATGTCAGCGACAGCCACGCCCGCTATCGCGAATCTGACGATTACGCCTTTGGCGGTCAGGTGGTGGTGGCGGATACACCCTTTGGTCGATTGGGGATGACGGTCTGCTATGACCTGCGTTTCCCTGAGTTGTACAGCGCGTTACGTGCTGCTGGTGCGGAATTGATCAGTGTGCCGGCGGCATTCACCGCCGTTACCGGCGCGGCGCACTGGCAGGTATTGAACCGTGCACGGGCGATTGAAACCCAGTGCTATGTGCTGGCAGCCGGACAGGGCGGTACTCATCCGGGCGGACGCGAGACCTTTGGTCATTCGGCGATTGTCGACCCATGGGGGCAAGTACTCGGTGAGTTACCGCAAGGCCCCGGTGTGCTGTTGGCTGAGCGCAATGCCATGGAGCAGGCGGCGATCCGCCAGCGCATGCCGGTGGCGCGGCATAAACGATTTTTTGCAGCGGCCGAACCGCGGCTGCCAGGTTTGGAGTAGTTATGAGCGATATGTTGGTGTCCGTCAGTGAACATCTGCTGGGTCCGGGCGGTTTGACCATCGAGCATCTGCCTGGGGTTTTGGCTGATCTGGCTGGGCCGGGAATCGATGCTGCCGATTTGTACTTTCAGAGCCAGGTGTCAGAAACCTGGGCGCTAGAGGATGGCATCGTCAAAGAAGGCAGCTTCAACCTCGATCAGGGCGTCGGTGTGCGCGCGCAGTCTGGCGAGAAAACCGGTTTTGCTTACAGTAATGCGATCACTGCTGATGCCCTGAGTCAGGCCGCGCGTGCGGCTCGTTCGATTGCTCGGGCTGGGCAGAATGGTCGTGTACAGACATTCAGCAGTCCGCTGATCAAACCGCTATATGCCCAAGACAACCCGCTGGATGTACTGGGGCGTGCGGAGAAGGTCGAGCTGCTCAAGCGCATTGATGTCGCCACTCGCGCGCTCGATCCGCGGATCAAACAGGTTTCTGTCAGCCTGGCCGGTGTTTGGGATCGCATTCTGGTGGCCGCCAATGACGGCAGTCTGGGCGCGGATATTCGGCCGCTGGTGCGCTTCAATGTCAGCGTGATCGTCGAGCAAAACGGTCGCCGCGAACGTGGTGGCCACGGTGGCGGCGGGCGCACTGATTACCGCTATTTTCTTGAGCAGACCAGCAACAACGAAGAACGCGCCATGGGCTATGCCCGTGAGGCGCTACGCCAGGCGCTGGTCAACCTGGAAGCGATTCCCGCGCCAGCGGGTAGCATGCCAGTGGTGATGGGCGCAGGTTGGTCCGGCGTGCTGCTACACGAAGCGGTCGGTCACGGGCTGGAAGGCGATTTCAACCGTAAGGGCAGCTCGGCCTACAGCGGCAAAATCGGTGAGAAGGTGGCGTCGAGCCTGTGCACTATTGTCGATGACGGCACCCTGGCCGAGCGCCGTGGCTCGCTGAGCATGGACGATGAAGGCACACAGACTCAGTGCACCACGCTGATCGAGAACGGTGTGCTCAAGGGCTATATGCAGGACAAACTCAATGCTCGCCTGATGGGCGTCGCTGCCACCGGTAACGGCCGGCGCGAATCCTATGCGCACCTGCCGATGCCGCGTATGACCAATACTTACATGCTGGCCGGCGAGAGCGATCCCGAAGAAATCATCCGCTCGGTGAAGAAAGGCATCTATTGCGCCAACCTCGGCGGCGGCCAAGTGGATATCACCAGTGGCAAGTTCGTCTTTTCCACCAGCGAGGCCTATCTGATTGAAGATGGCAAAATCACCGCGCCGGTCAAAGGCGCAACCCTGATCGGCAATGGCCCGGAGGCGATGAGTAAGGTGTCGATGGTCGGTAACGACCTGGCGCTGGACAGCGGCGTTGGCACGTGCGGTAAGGACGGTCAGTCAGTGCCGGTGGGAGTTGGTCAGCCAACCTTGAAAATTGATGCGATTACTGTGGGTGGCACAGGGGCATAGGTTGTGGCTGAGCTGTTTGGCGAACTGCTGTTCGGCTGGTTCTTTGAGTGGCTGTGCTATTCGTTGGGCCGCTGGACGATTATCGTGTTTTCGCTTGGGCGCATTCGTCCAAGCAAGACCGTGCGCAGTGTGCGTTGGCTAGGTGCCCTAGGGTTTGTTGAAGTGGTTGCTGTGGTACTGGGTGGTTTTGTCTGCTGGCTCTACGGCGTTTAGGCTGGTGTCTCGCTGAAGCCCAATATTGCATTGGGCTTCGTCGCGCTCACCGCAACCTAGATATTAGGTTGCGGATTGCTACGGGGTCAGCGCAGACCGCGCTGGGTCTCATCCAGCTCACGGATGTATTTGAAGATTTTGCGTGAAGCGGCGGGCGCTTTGTTTTGTGCCAGTTCGTGTTGGGCCTGGCGGATCAGTTGGCGCAGGTGTTGGCGGTCGGCATCGGCATACTCGCCGACAAAGGCCTCCAGAGTGTCATCGTTGCCGTTGATCAAACGGTCGCGCCAGCGCTCCAGATTATGAAAGCGCTCGTTGTACTGACGCGTCGAGGCATCAAGCTGGTCGAGCAAGGTCAGGATGGATTCGACGTCCTGATCGCGCATTAACCGGCCGATAAACTGCACATGGCGCTTTTTTGCGGCATTGGCAGTGTGTTTAGGTGCTTCGGCAAGCGCGCGGCGCAGCTCGTCGGTCAGCGGCAGTTTGTTCAGTAGATCGAGTTTCAGGGTGGTCAGGCGTTGCCCCAGATCTTGTAGCGCATGAAACTCGCGCTTGACCTGGGTTTTGCTCTTCTCGCCGGAGAAGTCGTCAAGGTATTCAGACATGGTGGCGGTCCAGTGGAAAACGCCGACATGATAGCAGCAAGTTTCCAGCTGTAAGCGTCTGGCCTGCGTGGCCGCGCTTGCCGCTTATCGTTCAGGAGTTCTTATGAGTGCAGTAGACATCGTCGGCCCGCAGGCTGTGCCGCAATTGCAGGCCCAAGTCGAGCAGATAATTGCCGAAGCGAGAAAGCAGGGTGCCAGCGCCTGTGAGGTGGCCGTCTCGGTGGAGCAGGGCTTATCCACCACCGTGCGCCAGGGTGAGGTAGAAACGGTCGAGTTCAACCGTGACCAGGGTTTTGGTATCACGCTGTATGTTGGTCAGCGCAAGGGCTCTGCCAGCACTTCCGCCAGCGGCGAGGCCGCCATACGGGAAACCGTCGCCGCTGCGCTGGCGATTGCTAAGCATGCCTCCGAAGACGAATGTGCCGGCCTGGCCGATGCGGGCCTAATGGCTCGCGAGCTGCCGCCGCTGGATCTGTACCACGCCTGGTCGATCACTCCGGAACAGGCCATTGAGCAGGCATTGAGCTGTGAGGCGGCGGCTTTTGCCGCCGATCAACGGATCAAAAATGCTGATGGCACCACCCTCAATACCCATCAAGGCTGTCGGGTGTACGGTAATAGCCATGGCTTTGTAAATGGCTATGCCAGCACGCGGCACAGTTTGAGCTGCGTGATGATCGCCGAACAGGGCGGGCAGATGCAGCGCGATTACTGGTACGACGTTAACCGCCAAGGTGAATTGCTGGCTGATGCGGGTAGCATTGGCCGTCGCGCTGCTGAGCGGGCGGTCAGCCGTTTGGGCGCGCGCCCGGTGCCGACCTGTGAGGTGCCGGTGTTGTTTGCCGCAGAGCTAGCGGGCGGGCTGTTTGGCAGCTTTCTAGCGGCTATTTCTGGCGGCAATCTGTACCGCAAGTCGTCGTTCCTCGAGGGCGCGCTGGGGCAGCAGTTGTTTCCCGAGTGGCTAACACTCGATGAGCGCCCGCATATTCCGCGTGCGCTAGGCAGTGCTGCTTTTGATGGTGATGGTCTGGCCACCTATGCCAAATCCTTTGTCGAGCGCGGTGAGCTGCTGTCCTATGTGCTCGGCACCTATTCCGGGCGCAAGCTGGGTATGCCGAGTACCGCCAACTCCGGCGGTGTGCACAACCTGTTTGTCAGCCATGGCGATGAAGACCAGAAGGCTCTGCTTAAGCGTATGGGGCGAGGACTTCTAGTCACCGAGCTGATGGGTCAGGGCCTGAACATGGTTACCGGTGATTATTCGCGTGGTGCTGGCGGCTACTGGGTGGAGAACGGCGAAATTCAGTTTCCGGTGCAGGAAGTCACTATCGCCGGCAACCTGCGTGACATGTTCAAGCAGATTGTCGCAGTGGGTAATGATCTGGAGCTGCGCAGTAATATTCGTACCGGCTCGGTGTTGATCGAGCGGATGACGGTGGCCGGTAGCTAGGGTCTGTTGCCGTTTCATCGCGAGCCGCGAGTGAGCCCCTAAAGCCGTCTGGCACAAAAAAGGGCTGTCCATTGCCGTGGACAGCCCTTTTTATTTTTTGCCATACGTGGCGGCCACCTTGCTTAACGTCGCTACGCGACGTTAAAGATCTTTGCCGAACGTTTTTTATTGTCGGCGGTTTTATTCGCCTTCATCGAAGTAATTGTTGATTAGGTCGCTCAGTGCCTGCAGTGCTTCGCCATCTTGCTCGCCTTCGGCATGCAAGTGCACGACAGTGCCTTTGCCGGCGGCTAGCATCATCACCGCCATAATGCTTTTGCCGTCAACCAGGCTCTCTGCGCTACGACCCACTTTGATCTGGCAAGGAAAGCGCCCGGCAACGCCAACAAACTTGGCGGCAGCGCGGGCGTGCAGGCCAAGCTTGTTGATAATGACTATTTCGCGGGCGGGCATCGCGGCAATTCCTTAACTGAGGTCGCGGTGGCGAGTCTGAACGTTTTTCAGGATGGGTTTTAGGGCTTCCCCTAAGCGGTTGGCCAAGTAAACCGAGCGATGGTGCCCACCGGTACAGCCAATCGCTACCGTGACATAAGCGCGGTTGCTGGCGGCAAAGCGCGGTAGCCACTTGCTCAGGTAGGCGAGAATGTCCTGGTACATTTCCTCAACATCGGCCTGGGTTGAGAGGTAGTCTGCAACAGGCTGGTCGAGACCAGAGTAATCGCGTAAGTCTGGCTTCCAGTAAGGGTTGGGCAAGCAGCGCACGTCGAATACCAAGTCAGCGTCTACTGGCATGCCACGTTTGAAGCCAAAGGACTCCAGTAGAAATGCCGTGCCAGGCTCGGGCTGGTTGAGCAGGCGCAACTTGAGACTGTCGCGCAGCTGGTACAGGTTTAGGTGAGTGGTGTCGATCTTTAGGTCGGCGAGGTCGATGATCGGACCCAACAGCAGGCTCTCATCGGCGATGGCTTCTGCCAGTGAGCGTGTTTCGTTGGTCAGTGGATGGCGTCTGCGGGTTTCCGAGAAGCGTTTGAGCAGGGTCTCTTCGTCGGCATCCAGATAGATCACGTCACACTTGATATGCCGTGCGCGTACTTCATCGAGCAGTTCTGGGAAGCGCTTGAGCTGGCTCGGCAAGTTACGGGCATCAATTGATACAGCAACCAGCGGGTGCAACAGTTCTGTGTGTAGCAGTGCGCGTTCGGCCAGCTCCGGTAACAGCCCGGCCGGCAAGTTGTCGATGCAGTAGAATCCGTTGTCCTCAAGCACGTCGAGGGCGGTGCTTTTACCTGAGCCGGAGCGCCCGCTAACGATGATCAGGCGCATGCTCAGGCTCGGTTGAGTTGGCTTTGTACGTCCACTACGACCTGATACAGGGCCTCGCTGGTTTCGGCGTGGCGCAGGCTCGCGCGGACGTCATCACGATCGAGCATGCTGGCGATTTGCCGAAGCAGCTCCAGGTGCGCATCAGTTGCGGCTTCTGGCACCAGTAGGACAAACAGCAGGTCCACCGGTACGCCGTCAATGGAATCGAAATCGACAGCCGCATCCAAGCGCAGCAGGG
Source organism: Pseudomonas sp. (assembly GCF_046581935.1). GTDB lineage: Bacteria > Pseudomonadota > Gammaproteobacteria > Pseudomonadales > Pseudomonadaceae > Aquipseudomonas. Next base: position 101,205 of record NZ_JAYGFK010000016.1, on the reverse strand, counting down.
CGCTGATGGGGGCGCTACAACCTGTCAGACGGCAATGCGGAATGGCGATGCCATTACCGAAACCGGTCGAGCCAAGTTTCTCGCGGGCTATCAGGCTTTCGAAAATATCTTGGCCATCCAGGTCCGGCAGCTCGCGCGCCACCAAGTTGGCAATCTGTTCGAGAACACGTTTTTTGCTGCCGCCCGGCACGTTCACGAGGGAACGGCCGGGGGTCAGGATGGTTTCAAGTCGGATCATAGGAGATAGACGACGTCAGCGGGCCATAGCGCCTTGTTGACGATCGAGCTGTTTTTCCTTGTGTTTGATGAGTTGTCGGTCGAGTTTGTCGGTTAGTAAATCTATAGCGGCGTACATGTCGTCATGCTCGGCGTTGGCGACGACTTCGCCGCCGGCAATGTGCAGGGTCGCTTCGATTTTCTGCTTGAGTTTCTCGACCTCCATAATGACTTGCACGTTGGTGATTTTGTCGAAGTGGCGCTCTAATCGGCCGAGTTTCTCGACGATGTAGTCGCGTAGGGCGTCGGTCACATCCAGCTGATGTCCACTGATGTTGACTTGCATACCGCTTTCTCCTTGTTGCCGTGTGTAAGAGGCAGGCGATAGGCCTGCCGCCGGAACACTGTGACGTGGAAGACTCTGTCAGAACGAGCTTGGCACTGACGTTGATTGCTTGCTGGCAGTATGGCCGCTTTTACAAAAAAGACGTGGCTAGGATTGTTCTGTGCAGTGTGATCGATCTTCCGTTTTCTACCGCCTTAGATTAATCGTTTACGCTCGCTGGAGGGCGCTATCCCGAGGGATTCACGGTACTTGGCGACCGTGCGGCGGGCTACTTGAATGCCTTGTGCCTCCAGTAAACCAGCGATCTTGCTGTCACTCAATGGCTTTTTCGCACTTTCCGCAGCGACCAGTTTTTTGATGATGGCACGGATCGCGGTTGACGAGCATTCACCGCCCTCAGAGGTGCTGACATGGCTGGAGAAGAAGTATTTCAGTTCGTAAATACCGCGCGGGGTGTGCATGAATTTCTGCGTGGTAACGCGAGAAATGGTCGATTCATGCATGCCCACCGCCTCGGCAATATCGTGCAGCACGAGGGGTTTCATCGCCTCGTCGCCGTAGTCGAGGAAGCCACGTTGGTGCTCGACGATCTGCGTAGCCACTTTCATCAGTGTTTCGTTGCGGCTCTGCAGGCTTTTGATAAACCAGCGTGCTTCTTGAAGCTGGTTGCGCATGAAGGTGTTATCGGCGCTGGAGTCGGCGCGTTTGACGAAGCCGGCGTACTGCGCATTGACGCGCAAGCGCGGCATGGCCTCTTGGTTTAACTCCACTAACCAGCGCTCGTTGTGTTTGCGCACAATTACGTCTGGTACTACGTATTCAGGTTCGCTGGACTCGATTTGTGAGCCGGGGCGCGGGTTGAGGCTCTGGATCAGGTCAATAACTTGGCGCAGCTCATCTTCTTTGAGCTTCATGCGGCGCATTAACTGGCTGTAATCGCGGCTTCCTAAAAGGTCTAGGTAGTCATTGGCCAGGCGCTGGGCCTCGCTAAGCCACGGTGTTTTCGCAGGAAGCTGGCGCAGCTGAAGAAGCAGGCATTCGCCTAGATTGCGTGCAGCGATGCCGGTGGGTTCGAACTGCTGAATACGGTGCAGTACGGCTTCGACTTCGTCGAGTTCGATATCCAGTTCAGGATCGAAGGCATCGACCACTTCTTCTAGGGTTTCGTCTAGGTAACCCTGCTCGTTGATGCAATCGATCAGGGTTACGCCGATTAGACGGTCCTTGTCGGACATGGGGGCCAGATTGAGTTGCCAGAGCAGGTGGCTCTGCAGGCTCTCACCACTGGATGTGCGCGTGGTGAAGTCCCACTCGTCGTCATCGTTGGTGCTGCTGGGCAGGCTGCTGGCACTGGTCTGGTAGATATCTTCCCAGGCCGTGTCGACTGGCAGCTCGTTAGGAATGCGCTCACCCCAGTCACCTTCTTCCAGATTGTCCACCGTCTGCGTGGACTCCTGATAGTTGGTTTCTTGGTAGGGTGCTTCGGGCTGTTCGCTCGTGTTGGCGCTAGCGCTTTCAGCGCCATCGGCCATAGGGTCCGAATTGTCGAAGTCATCGCCATCTTCCTGGCGTTCGAGCATCGGGTTGGACTCCAAGGCCTCCTGGATCTCTTGTTGCAGATCCAGGGTCGACAGTTGGAGTAGGCGGATGGCCTGTTGCAGCTGCGGTGTCATCGTCAGCTGCTGGCCCATTCTCAGGACTAGCGATGGTTTCATTGCAGACCTTATTTACCGGCGTCTGTGCGCAATCCACTACAGGGCGGTTTAAAAAATCGCCACTAGGAAGCAAATTATATGCCTGACTTTAAGGCTTTTGCCTAGCCTTGGCTGCAGTTGGCCAGAGAAAAGCTGTTTTACAGCCTGAATTCATGGCCCAGATAGACTTCTTTTACCGTCTGGTTGGCCAAAATAGTTTGCGCATCGCCCTCGGCGATCAGTTGGCCATCACTGACGATGTAGGCGGTTTCGCAGATGTCTAGGGTCTCGCGGACGTTGTGATCGGTGATCAGTACACCGATGCCTTTGGCTTTGAGGTGATGGATGATCTGCTTGATATCGCCTACGGAAATCGGGTCGACGCCTGCAAAGGGTTCATCTAGCAGGATGAACTTAGGGTTGGTTGCCAGGGCGCGGGCAATCTCTACGCGGCGTCGCTCACCGCCAGACAGACTCATCCCTAGGTTGTCGCGAATATGGGTGATGTGGAACTCCTGCAGCAAGCTTTCGAGTTCTTGCTGGCGAGCGCTGCGGCTGAGGTCTTTGCGGGTTTCCAGGATGGCCATGATGTTGTCGGCCACACTGAGCTTGCGGAAGATCGAGGCCTCTTGCGGCAGGTAACCGATGCCGGCGCGTGCGCGGCCGTGCATCGGTTGGTGGCTGACATCCAGGTCATCGATCAGTACGCGGCCCTGGTCAGCCTGTACCAGGCCAACAATCATGTAGAAGCAGGTGGTTTTACCTGCGCCGTTGGGGCCGAGTAGGCCGACGATTTGGCCGCTCTCGATGTTCAGGCTGACGTCGCGCACGACCTGGCGGCCTTTGTAACTTTTGGCCAGGTGTTGGGCTTTTAATGTGGCCATTATTACTGCGCCTGCTTGTCGGCTGGTTTGTTCTTCGGCTGGATCACCATATCGATGCGAGGGCGCGGCGCGGTGACGTTATTGCCTGTGGCGCGTCCGGCGTTGACGATCTGGCGTCGAGTGTCATAGACGATCTTCTCGCCTTCGAAGGTGTTGCCTTCTTGAATTACTTTGGCTTGATCGATCAGTATGACTCGCTCGTTAGCCATGAAGTACTGAATGGTTAGACCGTAGGCTTTGACGATCTGTTTGTCAGCCGATGGCTGTTGTTCGTAATAAGCTGGTTTGCCGACTGAGGTGAATACCTCAACATCGCCCTGGGCGTTTTGGGTGATAGTCACGGTGTCGCCAGTGACCTTCATTGTACCTTGAGTGATGACGACGTCACCGCGATAGACGGCAACGCCTTGCTTGTCATCAAGCTCTGCGCTGTCAGCCTGGATGCGGATTGGCTGTTCACGATCAGACGGTAAAGCCCAGGCGCTGACACTTCCGAGTGCGGCACTGAGGCTGAGTAGTAGGGGGAGGGTGTTAACGAGCCTCATGCTGACCTCTTACGTTGGACAGCAGGAGCATCCTGCCGTCATTCATGTACGCTTTCATTCCTTGTGCCGTGGTCACCCCATTGGCCGCGACAATTCTAACGGCTTGCTGGGTCTGCGCATATTCCTTCTCGGGGAATACGGTCAGGCGGCTGGTAGTGAGTATGGTTGGGCGGCCTTTGGCGTCAGTGCGGTCGACGCGGACCTGGTCAATCAGCTCAACTTCGGTGCCGCCTGGGGATACTTCGCCGCGATCACTGCGGATCTTCCAGGGCAGCTCAGTGCCGCGGAACAGGTTCATATTCGGCTTCGTCATCAGGGTAATGTCGCTGGCCTTGATGTGCTCGACCTTATCGGCTGTCAGGTCGTAGTGCAGTTTGCCGTCGGCTTGGTACTGCACGGTATAGGTGTTGGTGGCGTAAAAGTCGACGGCGTTGTTGGCTTCCGCTTTGGCGGGTTGCCCGTTAAAGCTTTCCGGGTTGAGGTTCCAGTAGCCGAGAGTCGCAACCAGCAGTGCGACAACGACGAGCAGGGCAATATTGAATAACTTGCGGGGCATTGTGGGCCTATAGATAAGCGGCTTGAGCGGCTTCAAGGGTGCCTTGGGCATGCATGATCAGTTCGCAGAACTCGCGTGCTGCACCTTCGCCACCTCGGGCTTGGGTTACTCCATGAGCGTGCTGGCGAACAAAGCTATCGGCGCTGGCGACCGCCATGCCCAGGCCTACACGGCGGATCACCGGCAGGTCAGGTAGGTCGTCACCTAAATAGGCAACTTGCGCATAGTCTAGGCCCAGTTTGCCGAGCAGTTCGTCCAGTACCACCAGTTTGTCTTCGCGGCCTTGATAAAGGTGTTGAATACCTAGGTTTTGTGCGCGGCGCTCAACAACTGGGGTCTTGCGGCCGCTGATGATCGCGGTGCGCACGCCTGAGTTGATCAGCATTTTGATGCCGTGGCCGTCGAGAGTGTTGAAGGTTTTGAACTCGCTGCCGTCGACAAGGAAATACAGCTTGCCGTCGGTTAGCACGCCATCGACGTCGAAGATCGCCAGTTTAATAGCTTGGGCGCGTTGCAGTAGGTTGCTCATCACATTACTCCTGCGCGCAGCAGATCACCAAGATTGAAGGCGCCGACCGGGCGGCCGCTGTTGTCTACCACGACCAGTGCGCTGATCTTGTTGTCTTCCATTATTTTCAGGGCCTCGGCAGCGAGCATGTCGGCGCGGGCCGTTTTTCCGTGGCGGGTCATGACGTCGTCGATGCATGCATCGCGTACGTCTATACCTTTATCAAGGGCGCGGCGCAGGTCGCCGTCGGTGAAGACCCCAGCAAGTTGACCATCGTGTCCCAGTACGGCGGTCATGCCGAGGCCTTTTTGGGTCATCTCCAGCAGTGCGTTGCGTAGGCTGGTGCCTTGCTTGACTTGCGGCAGGCTGTCGCCGGCATGCATGACATTCTCGACCTTGAGCAGCAGGCGGCGGCCGAGCGCACCACCCGGATGGGAGAAAGCGAAGTCCTCGGCAGTGAATCCGCGGGCCTCAAGCAGGGCGATGGCCAGGGCGTCACCCAATACCAGTGATGCCGTAGTAGATGAGGTCGGTGCCAGGTTCAGTGGGCAGGCTTCCTGGGATACACGTGCGTCCAGGTTGACTTCGGCGGCCTTGGCGAGCGGCGATTCCGGATTGCCGGTCATGCTGATCAGGGTGATGCCGAGTCGTTTGATCAGTGGTAGTAGGGTGACGATTTCCGCAGTGGAGCCTGAGTTGGAGAGTGCCAGCACCACGTCGTCACGGGTGATCATGCCCATGTCGCCATGGCTGGCCTCAGCCGGGTGTACAAAGAAAGCGGTAGTGCCGGTGCTGGCTAGGGTTGCCGCAATTTTGTTGCCGACATGGCCGGATTTGCCCATCCCGACCACTACTACGCGGCCTTTGCTTTCAAGAATCAGTTGGCAAGCACGGATGAAATCGCCGTCGATGCGCTGCAGCAGGTCCTGTATCGCCTCAAGCTCAAGGCGGATGGTGCGCTGTGCGGACTGGATCAGGTCGGTTGGCTGGCTCATCGAAACTCTGTGGTCTGCTGGTTAAAAGCTGTCGATTATAACGGTAATGCAGCGCCTGCCCAGTATTTCGACGGTGTACTACAGGTTGCGGCTGTGACGTGCTTGGCTGTAGCGCTAAGTTCAATCTTGGGTGGGCTATGTCGCAATGGTATAGTTCGCGCCCATTTCGGTGCGTTCGACGGCGATTAGTGCCCTTTTCTTTGGGTTGTGCGTCAGTCAGGCAGGCGTTAAGCAAGGAGTCCAGATGAGTGCCGAGAGCCCGTATGCAGTTGAGCTGAAGAGCGTGAGCTTTAAGCGCGGCGAGCGGGATATTTTTAAGAATATTGATATCCAGATTCCACGCGGCAAGGTGGTCGGCATTATGGGGCCGTCCGGCTGTGGTAAAACCACGCTGCTACGTCTGATTGCTGCCGAGCTCAAACCCTCTGAAGGGGAGGTTTGGGTCAATGGATTGAACGTGCCGAGCCTGTCGCGTAGCGAGTTATTCGATATGCGCAAGCAGATGGGTGTGTTGTTTCAGAGTGGCGCGCTGTTCACTGACTTGGATGTGTTCGAGAACGTCGCGTTTCCATTGCGTGTACACACTAAGCTGCCAGAAGAAATGATCCGTGACATCGTCCTGATGAAGTTGCAGGCGGTTGGCTTACGCGGTGCGTTTGAGTTGATGCCTGATGAGCTATCGGGCGGCATGAAGCGCCGCGTTGCGTTGGCCCGCGCGATTGCCCTGGATCCGCAAATATTGATGTATGACGAACCTTTCGTCGGTCAGGACCCTATTGCCATGGGGGTTCTGGTGCGCCTGATTCGCCTGCTGACCGACGCCTTGGGTATTACCAGTGTGGTGGTGTCTCACGATCTTGCAGAAACCGCGAGTATTGCGGACTACATCTATATAGTGGGCGACACTCAGGTGCTAGGGCAGGGGACTCCAGCTGAACTAAAGGCGTCGGACAGTCCGCGTGTGCGCCAGTTCATGCAAGGCACGCCGGATGGGCCTGTACCGTTTCACTTTCCTGCGGCCAACTACCGCGACGATCTGCTAGGGGGGCGCTGATGCGCAAGACATCTGTGCTCGAGCGGGTGCGTCTGTTCGGGCGCGCCGGTATTGATGTGGTGGCCACACTAGGGCGCTCAGCGGTATTCCTGTTGCGTGCTCTTTTGGGGCGTAGTGCTGCGGGTAACAGCTTTCAACTATTGGTTAAGCAGCTGTATTCGGTCGGTGTGATGTCTCTGGCGATTATTGTGGTGTCGGGCATCTTCATTGGTATGGTGCTGTCGTTGCAGGGGTTCAGCATTCTTGCTCAGTACGGTTCGGAGCAAGCGGTAGGGCAGATGGTTGCTCTGACCTTGCTGCGCGAGTTAGGACCAGTAGTGACGGCTTTGCTGTTTGCTGGGCGTGCTGGTTCGGCGTTAACGGCGGAAATCGGCAACATGAAATCCACCGAGCAGCTGTCGAGCCTGGCAATGATCGGTGTTGACCCGCTCAAATACATCGTTGCGCCGCGCCTCTGGGCCGGTTTTATCTCGATGCCGTTGTTGGCCATGATCTTCAGCGTGGTTGGTATCTGGGGTGGCGCAATGGTCGCTATCGACTGGCTCGGCGTCTATGAGGGCTCGTTCTGGGCCAATATGCAGAGCAGTGTTTCGTTTCGTGAGGATGTGCTCAATGGTGTAATCAAGAGCATCGTTTTTGCGTTCGTCGTGACCTGGATCGCCGTGTTTCAGGGATATGACTGTGAGCCGACTTCGGAAGGGATTAGCCGTGCCACTACTAAAACGGTGGTGTACGCCTCGCTCGCCGTATTGGGGCTGGACTTTATTCTGACTGCTTTGATGTTTGGAGATTTCTGATGCAGAACCGCACGCTGGAAGTGGGTGTCGGCTTGTTCTTGTTGGCTGGGTTGCTGGCCTTGTTGCTGTTGGCCTTGCGTGTCAGTGGTCTGACCGTTGGCAGCGGTGACAATACATACAAGGTGTACGCGCGCTTTGAGAATATCGCCGGTTTGACTGTGAGGTCGAAAGTCACCATGGCGGGTGTGACGATCGGCAAAGTGACTGCGATTGACCTGGATCGCAATAGCTATATGGGGCGTGTCACCATGCAGTTGGACAACGCCGTGGATAACCTGCCAGCGGACTCTACTGCTTCGATTTTGACCGCCGGGCTGTTGGGCGAAAAATACATCGGAATTAGCGTTGGTGGTGAGGAGGAGGTTCTCCATGACGGGAGTACCATTCACGACACGCAGTCATCGCTGGTGCTGGAAGACCTGATTGGCAAGTTTTTGCTCAATTCGGTCAATAAAGACCAGGCCAACAAATAAGGGGTTTTGCACATGATTAAAATACTGCGTAACGGTCTTTTCGTATGCTTGGCCGCTATCTCCTCCTCGTTGCTGGCAGCTCCAGCGGCTCATGAGGTTGTGCAGCAGACCACCACGACCCTGCTAGCTGACCTCAAAACCAACAAGGAGCAGTACCGCACTGATCCTGGTGCCTTCTACGATGCTTTGAATACGATCCTAGGGCCGGTTGTGGATGTTGAGGGGATTTCCCGTGGCGTGATGACTGTGCGTTATTCGCGGCAGGCGACGCCCGAGCAGATGCTGCGGTTTGAAGAAAATTTCAAACGCAGCCTGATGCAGTTCTATGGCAATGCGTTGCTTGAATACAACAACCAGGATATCCGTGTGCTGCCGGTTAGCGGTCAGCAGGACCCAGAGCGGACTTCGGTGAACATGGAGATCAAGGATGGCAAGGGAGCAGTCTATCCGTTGTCTTACACCATGGTTAGCCAGGACGGCACCTGGAAGATGCGTAACGTGATTATTAACGGCATCAACGTCGGTAAGTTGTTCCGCGACCAGTTCTCGCAAGCCATGCAGGACAACCACAATGACCTGGATAAGGTCATCGACAATTGGACTCAGACGGTTGCCAAGGCCCGGCAAGGAGCGAACGCGTCGTGAGCCAAGCGCGTATCAGTGAGGCTGAATCTGGGGTCTTGCAGCTGTTTGGGGTGCTCGATTACCAAAACGCCCCGGCCCTGCGAGAGCAGGGCGCGCGCTTGCTCAAGGCCAGTCAGCCTGATGTTTGCGTGATTGACTGCGCTGGTGTGGAGCGCTCCAGTAGTGTTGGTGTGTCCTTGTTATTGGCCTTTATGCGCGACACCAGCGCTGCCGGCAAAACACTCGCGGTGCGCAATCTGCCCAAGGATATGCGGGAAATCGCTAAAGTTTGCGGCTTGCTGGAAATCCTGCCGCTGCAAGCTTGAGCTTGCCGTGAGTAGTGGTGTCAGTCGGGCGGCAACAATGCGGGGTTCGCAGGCAGGAGCCTTTTTTGTATGATGCTCGGCCCACGAGCGTCTGCTCGGCTGTGTTAATTCATGCATTGATCGAGGTTGAGCATGCAGGCCTTAGAAGTAAAGAGTCTCCTTGAGGCTAAATTGCCGGATACCCAAGTTGAAGTTGAAGGCGAAGGCTGCAACTTTCAGCTGAATCTGATCAGCGATGAACTGGCGAGCCTTGGCCCAGTCAAGCGTCAGCAACAGATTTACGCTCACCTCAATGCCTGGATCGCTGATGGCAGCATCCATGCCGTGAGTATGAAATTCTTCAGCCGTGCCGATTGGGCCGCGCGCTCCTAAACCGAGAGAATCATGGACAAACTGATTATTACCGGCGGTGTGCGCCTCGATGGCGAAATCCGCATTTCCGGGGCGAAGAACTCTGCCCTGCCGATTCTCGCTGCCACCCTGCTCGGTGACGCACCTGTCACCATCTGCAACCTGCCACACCTGCATGACATCACCACCATGATCGAGCTGTTCGGTCGCATGGGTATCGAGCCGATCATCGACGAAAAACTCAGCGTGGAAGTCGACGCGCGGGCGATCAAAACCTTGGTTGCGCCTTACGAGCTGGTGAAAACCATGCGCGCATCGATTCTCGTGCTTGGCCCAATGGTGGCGCGTTTTGGTTATGCAGAAGTGGCCTTGCCAGGTGGTTGCGCCATTGGTTCGCGTCCGGTTGACCTACACATCCGTGGTCTGGAAGCCATGGGCGCGATCATTGATGTCGAAGCCGGCTATATCAAGGCCAAGGCTCCCGAGGGCGGCCTGCGTGGCGCGCACTTCTTTTTCGATACCGTTAGTGTGACCGGTACGGAAAACATCATGATGGCCGCCACGTTGGCCAAAGGCCGTAGCGTGCTGGAAAACGCCGCGCGCGAGCCGGAAGTGGTAGACTTGGCCAACTGCCTGATCGCCATGGGTGCGAAGATTTCCGGTGCCGGGACTGACACTATCACCATCGACGGTGTTGAGCGTCTGCACGGTGCGCGCTTCAGCGTGATGCCCGACCGTATCGAGACCGGCACCTACCTGGTTGCTGCGGCTATCACGGGTGGTCGGGTCAAGGTCAAGGACACTGACCCCACTACTCTTGAAGCGGTGCTGGCCAAGTTGCAGGAAGCCGGTGCTGAAATTACCTGTGGCAATGACTGGATTGAGTTGAACATGCACGGCAAGCGGCCGAAGGCCGTAAACCTGCGTACCGCTCCGTATCCAGCGTTTCCGACCGATATGCAGGCGCAGTTTGTTGCTTTGAATGCGATTGCGGAAGGCACTGGTGCTGTGATCGAAACCGTGTTTGAGAACCGTTTTATGCATGTGCATGAAATGATTCGCATGGGCGCGCAGATCCAGGTCGAAGGTAATACTGCCATTGTCACCGGCACCGAGAAGCTAAAGGGCGCGCCGGTTATGGCGACTGACCTGCGCGCATCGGCCAGCCTGGTTATCTCGGCACTGATTGCTGAAGGCGACACGTTGATCGACCGTATCTATCACATCGACCGCGGCTACGAGTGCATTGAAGAAAAACTACAGCTCTTGGGTGCCAAAATTCGTCGAGTGCCGGGTTGATACCATGCTGACTATTGCTCTCTCCAAAGGTCGCATTCTCGACGATACCCTGCCGCTGCTCGCAGCAGCAGGCATCGTGCCGACCGAAAATCCGGACAAAAGCCGCAAGCTGATCATCCCGACCACGTTGGATGATGTGCGTCTGTTGATCGTGCGTGCTACCGACGTGCCGACCTATGTCGAGCATGGTGCGGCAGACCTCGGTGTAGCCGGCAAAGACGTGCTGATGGAGTACGGTGGCCAGGGCTTGTACGAGCCGCTGGACCTGCGTATTGCCCGGTGCAAACTGATGACAGCAGGTGCTGTCGGCGCGTCTGAGCCGAAAGGTCGGCTGCGTGTGGCGACCAAATTCGTCAACGTGGCCAAGCGTTATTACGCTGAGCAGGGGCGTCAGGTCGACATCATCAAGCTGTACGGCTCGATGGAGCTGGCACCGCTGGTGGGTCTGGCCGACAAGATCATTGACGTGGTCGACACCGGCAACACCTTGCGCGCCAATGGCCTGGAAGCCCAGGAACTGATCGCTACGATCAGCTCGCGTCTGGTGGTTAACAAAGCGTCGATGAAGATGCAGCACGCGCGCATTCAGTTGCTGATCGACACCCTGCGCGATGCGGTTGAAGCGCGACACCCCCGCTGAGTCTTATGGCCGCCACTGTGCGGCCTAGCCTATCCGCGTTATAGCCAAAATTCTCAGGTGCCCGCGCGGAGTGGTTGTTACTCTACGGGCGCTTGAGCATTTGCCAATTAAGAGGCCCGCTATGACCGCTCCTATCGCTATCCGCCGACTCAATGCCGCTGACCAGGACTTTGCCCAGCATCTGGATCATCTGCTGAGCTGGGAAAGTGTCTCGGACGATGCGGTCAACCATCGCGTGCTGGATATCATCAAAGCCGTGCGTGAGCGTGGTGACGCCGCATTGGTCGAGTTCACCAAGCAGTTTGACGGCCTAGATGTGGCCTCCATGGCGGATCTGATCCTGCCGCGTGAGCGTTTGGAGCTGGCCCTGACGCGTATCACTGACGAGCAGCGCAGTGCACTGGAAAAAGCCGCCGAACGCGTGCGGGTTTACCACGAACGGCAGAAGCAGGAGTCCTGGACCTACACCGAAGCCGACGGCACGGTGTTGGGCCAGAAGGTCACGCCGCTGGATCGCGCTGGCCTGTATGTGCCGGGCGGTAAAGCCTCCTATCCGTCCTCGGTGCTGATGAATGCGATTCCGGCCAAGGTTGCTGGCGTGCCGGAAGTGGTGATGGTGGTGCCGACGCCGCGTGGCGAGATCAATGAGATTGTTCTGGCTGCTGCCTGCATCGCTGGCGTCGACCGGGTGTTCACCATCGGTGGTGCTCAGGCTGTCGCCGCGCTGGCGTACGGCACTGAAAGCGTGCCGCCGGTGGATAAGATTGTTGGCCCAGGCAATATCTATGTTGCCACCGCCAAACGCCACGTATTCGGCAAGGTTGGCATCGACATGATCGCCGGTCCTTCGGAAATTCTTGTGGTCTGTGATGGCCAGACTGATCCGGACTGGATCGCCATGGACCTGTTCTCCCAGGCCGAACACGACGAAGACGCCCAGTCGATTCTGGTCAGCCCGGATGCGGCCTTCCTCGACCGTGTCGCCGAGAGCATCGCCAAGCTGCTGCCGACCCTGGAGCGCGAGACGATTGCTCGCACTTCGCTTGAGGGTCGTGGTGCGCTGATTCAGGTTGCGGATATGGCGCAGGCCATTGAAGTGGCCAACCGCATTGCGCCGGAGCACTTGGAACTGTCGGTGGAAAACCCCGAGCAGTACCTGCCGCTGATCCGTCACGCGGGCGCGATCTTTATGGGCCGATATACCGCCGAGGCCCTTGGCGATTACTGCGCCGGTCCCAACCACGTGCTGCCAACCTCCGGCACGGCGCGCTATTCCTCGCCGCTGGGGGTGTATGACTTCCAGAAGCGCTCGTCGATCATTCATTGTTCGGCAGAAGGTGCCTCGGAACTGGGCAAGGTTGCCAGCGTACTGGCGCGTGGTGAGTCGCTAACCGCCCACGCCCGCAGCGCCGAATACCGCATCAAGCCATAACGGTTTCCGTAGGATGGGTGGAGCGCAGCGATACCCATCAACAACGCAACGAATTCGAGGAGAGAAGGGCAGATGAGCAAATTCTGGAGCCCCTTCGTCAAAGACCTGGTGCCTTATGTGCCGGGTGAGCAGCCGAAACTGGCCAAGCTGGTCAAGCTCAACACCAATGAAAACCCTTATGGCCCGTCGCCTAAGGCAATCGCCGCGATGCAGGCTGAGCTGAACGACAGCCTGCGCCTGTACCCGGACCCGAATAGCGACCGGCTGAAGCAGGCGGTGGCTGATTACTACGGCGTGCAAACCAACCAGGTATTCGTCGGTAACGGTTCTGATGAAGTGCTGGCGCACGCCTTTAATGGCCTGTTTCAGCACGGCCAACCGCTGCTGTTTCCGGATATCAGCTATAGCTTTTATCCGGTGTATTGCGGCCTGTATGGCATCGGCTCCGTGCAGGTGCCGCTGGATGAGCAGTTCCAGATTCGTGTTGAAGATTATGCGCGGCCCAACGGCGGCATCGTCTTCCCCAACCCGAATGCGCCAACCGGTTGTGCGCTGGGCCTAGATGCCATCGAGCGTCTGCTCAAGGCCAATAGCGATACCGTGGTACTGGTCGACGAGGCTTATATCGATTTCGGCGGTGAGACGGCGATCAGTCTGGTCGATAAATACCCGAATTTGCTGGTTAGCCAGACTTTGTCCAAGTCGCGTTCCCTGGCGGGTTTGCGGGTCGGGATTGCGGTCGGCCATGCGGATTTGATCGAGGCACTGGAGCGGATCAAAAACAGCTTCAACTCCTATCCGCTGGATCGCATGGCGATTGCCGGTGCGGCGGCGGCGTTTGCGGACAAAGCGTATTTCCAGCAGACCTGTCAGCAAGTGATCGACAACCGTGAGGTTGTGGTGGCTGGGCTGGAGAAGCTCGGCTTTGCGGTGTTGCCTTCAGCGGCGAACTTTGTCTTTGCCCGTCACCCGGAGAAAGATGCAGCGACCCTGGCCGCTGGCTTGCGTGAACAGGGCGTGATCGTGCGCCACTTCAAGCAGCAGCGCATTGCCCAGTTCCTGCGCATCACCATTGGCACGCCGGAACAGAATCAGGCGCTGTTGGATGCTCTGCAAAGCTTGTAAGTAGCCCACTGTAAAAAGCCGGAGCAGTTCTGCTGCTCCGGCTTTTTATTGTCTGTTGATTTGCTGGCGAGCCAGCGCGTAAGACATGGCGGTCAGTTCGCGTTGACGGGTGGCCTTACGCCGATTTCCGCAGTTAGTTTCAGCGGCTTGCCGTTGCGCAGGATGTCGATGCTGATTTCCTCGCCAGGCTTGGTGCGAGCCACCTGATTCATCGAGCTGCGGCCATCACCTGCTGCTTCGCCATCAATACTGAGGATCAGGTCGCCGGGCTGTAAGCCGGCCTTTTGTGCTGGGCCGTCACGGTAGATGCCAGCGACGACAATGCCGGGACGTCCATCCAGGCCAAAGGATTCGGCCAATTCTGGCGTCAGTGGTTGCACTTCAATGCCCAGCCAGCCACGAATCACTTGGCCATGCTCAATAATCGCCTGCATCACGTCCATCGCTAACTTGGTGGGGATGGCGAAACCGATGCCTTGCGATCCACCTGATTTGGAGAAAATCGCCGTGTTGATGCCAACCAGGTTGCCGTAGGCATCCACCAGTGCACCGCCCGAGTTGCCGGGGTTGATCGCCGCGTCGGTCTGGATAAAGTCCTCGTAGGTATTGAGGCCCAGCTGGTTGCGCCCGGTGGCGCTGATGATGCCCATGGTCACGGTTTGGCCGACGCCGAACGGGTTGCCAATGGCCAGGCTGACGTCGCCGATGCGGATATTGTCCGAGCGGCCGAGAGTGATGGATGGCAGGTTCTTGAGGTCTATCTTCAATACGGCGAGGTCGGTTTCCGGGTCGCTGCCAATTAGCCGTGCGAGGGTTTCGCGGCCATCTTTCAGCGCCACGACGATCTGGTCAGCATCGGCGACCACGTGGTTGTTAGTCAGCAGGTAACCTTCCGGGCTCATGATTACCGCCGAACCGAGGCTCGATTCCATGCGCCGTTGCTTGGGCAGGTTGTCGCCGAAAAACTTGCGGAACTGCGGGTCTTCGAACAGCGGGTGCGTGGGTTTGTTGACGAATTTGGTGGTGTACAGGTTGGCCACGGCCGGTGAGGCCTGGGTCACTGCATCGGCATAGGACACCGGCCCTTCTTGCATGCGGCTATAGAAGGGCGCTTGGCGCACATGCACATCCTGCCCCGGTAAACCGACCCATTGCGGGAAATACTGCATGACCAGCAGTGCCGATAGCACGCCGACCAGCAGGGGCCAGCCGAGGAAACGCAGGGCCTTGAACATCGATCCAATCCTGAGAGTTGCAGGGGGCAGGTGCGCCCCTTAAGGTGCGCCATTATAGAGAAGCGGCCGACAATAAAGCAGCGTCTCGCAACTATTGATAAGGAAACACTATGGCCATTGCTTTGGCGACTCTAGTAGGCGAAGCCGACCGTTATTTGAATGCCGCGCGCATCAGTGATTACTGCCCCAATGGCCTGCAGGTCGAGGGGCGTCCGCAGGTGCGGCGTATCGTCAGTGGGGTGACTGCCAGCCAGGCTTTGCTTGATGCCGCCGTGGAGGCGCAAGCCGACGTGGTGCTGGTGCACCATGGCTACTTCTGGAAGGGCGAAAATCCGTGCATCACCGGAATCAAGCAGCGCCGCCTGAAAACCCTGCTGGCCAACGATATCAGCCTGCTGGCCTATCACCTGCCGCTCGATGTGCATGCTGAAGTAGGCAATAACGTGCAGTTGGCTGCGCAACTGGGCATCACTGTTGAGGGGCCGCTGGAGCCAGATAACCCACGTACTGTCGGCTTGATTGGCTCATTGACTGAAGCCATGAGCCCGCGTGATTTCGCTGACCATGTACAGCGAGTGCTCGGCCGTGAGCCGCTGTTGGTTGCCGGCAATGAAATGATCCGCCGAGTGGGGTGGTGTACGGGCGGTGGTCAGGGCTATATCGACCAAGCGATTGCCGCAGGCGTTGACCTCTACCTGACGGGGGAAGCCTCCGAGCAAACCTTTCACAGTGCTCGTGAAAATGCCGTCAGCTTTATTGCTGCCGGTCACCATGCCACTGAGCGTTACGGTGTGCAGGCGTTGGGTGATTACCTGGCTAGGCGGTTTGCCATCGAGCATTTGTTTATCGATTGCCCTAACCCCATCTGATGCGCCGCAGAGGCCTTTCCTGCCGGTATAAAGCTAGATCGTTTCGATCTAACCGGCCCCCTGAATAGAAGAGGGTGCTGTGCTAGAGTGCGCGCTCGTCCACGGCCCGCCGGCCCAAACACATCGCATTCGTGAGTAGCCATGCTCGATAAACTGACCCACCTGAAACAGCTGGAGGCGGAAAGTATCCACATCATTCGTGAAGTGGCCGCCGAATTCGACAACCCGGTAATGCTCTATTCCATCGGTAAAGACTCTGCCGTGATGCTGCACCTGGCACGCAAAGCGTTCTTTCCGGGGAAGCTGCCGTTCCCGGTGATGCACGTCGATACGCGCTGGAAGTTTCAGGAGATGTACAGCTTCCGCGAGAAGATGGTTAACGAGTACGGTCTGGACCTGATTACCCACACCAACCCCGATGGCGTGGCGCAGGACATGAACCCCTTCACTTACGGTAGTGCCAAGCACACCGACGTGATGAAGACCGAGGGCCTCAAGCAGGCGCTGGACAAGTACGGTTTCGACGCCGCCTTCGGTGGCGCGCGCCGCGATGAAGAGAAGTCCCGCGCCAAAGAACGCGTGTATTCCTTCCGCGACAGCAAGCACCGCTGGGACCCGAAGAATCAGCGGCCCGAGCTGTGGAATGTGTACAACGGCAACGTCAAGAAGGGCGAGTCGATCCGGGTATTCCCGCTGTCCAACTGGACCGAGCTGGATATCTGGCAGTACATCTACTTGGAAAGCATCCCGATCGTGCCGCTGTATTTCGCCGCCGAGCGCGAAGTTATCGAGATGAATGGCGCGCTGATCATGATCGACGACGAGCGCATCCTCGAACACCTCACCCCAGAGCAAAAAGCCAGTATCCATAAAAAGATGGTGCGCTTCCGCACGCTGGGCTGCTACCCGCTGACCGGCGCGGTGGAGTCCACGGCAACCAGCTTGCCGGAGATTATTCAGGAAATGCTGTTGGCCAAAACCTCTGAGCGCCAAGGCCGAGTCATCGACCATGACTCCTCCGGCTCGATGGAAGAGAAGAAACGTCAGGGCTATTTCTAAGCAAGGGGTTAATATGTCGCATCAATCCGATTTGATCAGTGAGGACATCCTCGCCTACCTCGGCCAGCACGAGCGTAAAGAGCTGCTGCGCTTTCTCACCTGCGGCAACGTCGATGACGGCAAAAGCACCCTGATCGGCCGCCTGCTGCATGACTCCAAGATGATCTATGAAGACCATCTGGACGCCATCACCAAAGACTCGAAGAAATCCGGCACCACGGGTGAAGAGGTCGATTTGGCGCTGCTGGTTGACGGCCTGCAGGCTGAGCGCGAGCAGGGCATCACTATCGATGTGGCCTACCGCTATTTCAGCACCACCAAGCGCAAGTTCATCATCGCCGACACCCCCGGCCATGAGCAGTACACCCGCAACATGGCGACTGGCGCATCCAACTGCGACCTGGCGATCATTCTGATCGACGCCCGTTACGGCGTGCAGACCCAGACCAAGCGCCACAGCTTTATTGCCTCCTTGCTGGGCATCAAGCACATCGTCATTGCGGTCAACAAGATGGACCTCAAAGGCTTCGATCAGGGCGTATTTGAGCAGATCAAGGCCGATTACCTGAAGTTTGTCGAAGGCATTGCCTTCAAGCCAAGCTCGATGCACTTCGTGCCGATGTCGGCGCTGAAGGGCGACAACGTGGTCAACAAGAGCGAGCAATCGCCTTGGTACACCGGCCAGTCGTTGATGGAGATTCTTGAAACCGTGGAAGTGGCAGGCGACCGTAATTTCGACGATCTGCGCTTCCCGGTGCAGTACGTCAATCGGCCGAATCTGAATTTCCGTGGCTTTGCCGGCACCCTGGCCAGCGGCATTGTGCGCAAGGGTGACGAAGTCATCGCGCTGCCGTCGGGCAAGGGTAGCAAGGTCAAATCCATCGTCACCTTTGAGGGTGAGCTGGAGCAGGCCGGTCCAGGCCAGGCGATCACCATCACCCTGGAAGATGAGATCGACGTATCGCGTGGCGACATGCTGGTGCATGGCGACAACCGCCCACAGATCAGTGACAGCTTTGATGCCATGCTGGTTTGGATGGCTGAAGAGCCGATGCTGCCGGGCAAGAAATATGACATCAAGCGCGCCACCAGTTATGTGCCTGGCTCGATTGCCAGCATCGCTCACCGGGTTGATGTAAATACCCTGGAAGAGGGCGCGGCGAGCAGCTTGCAACTCAACGAAATCGGCCAGGTGCGCATTGCCCTGGATGCACCGATTGCGTTGGACGGCTACGCACACAACCGCACTACTGGTTCCTTTATCATCATCGACCGCCTGACCAATGGCACCGTCGGTGCCGGCATGATTATCGCTGAGCCAGTCGGCGCCCAGGGCTCTGCTGGTCATCACGGCGCGCTGGCTCATGTTTCCACCGAAGAGCGTGCGACACGCTTCGGTCAGCAGCCTGCCACCGTGTTGTTCAGCGGCTTGTCTGGAGCTGGCAAGAGCACGTTGGCCTATGCCGTGGAGCGCAAGCTGTTCGACTCGGGTCGTGCCGTGTATGTGCTGGATGGGCAGAACCTGCGCCACGACCTGAACAAGGGCTTGCCGCAGGACCGTGCCGGGCGTACCGAGAACTGGCGTCGTGCTGCGCATGTGGCGCGTCAGTTTAACGAGGCAGGCCTGCTGACGTTGGCTGCGTTTGTCGCACCGGATGCCGAAGGCCGTGAACAGGCCAAGGCGCTGATTGGCGCTGAGCGCTTGATCACCGTATACGTGCAGGCGTCGCCGCAGGTTTGCGCTGAGCGTGATCCGCAAGGGCTGTATGCCGCCGGTGGCGACAATATCCCGGGTGAGTCCTTCCCGTATGACGTGCCGCTGAATGCCGATCTGGTAATCGATACGCAGGCGGTGTCCGTAGAGGAGAGCGTCAAACAGGTATTGGCTCTGCTGCGTGAGCGTGGCGCGATTTAAGCCGCTGCCTCGTTATAAAAAACCCGCCTAGTGCGGGTTTTTTTATGGCCTGTCCCACCTGCGGACAGCTTGCGGGCCGTCGCTGCGTGAGGTCTAAAATTGTGAGAACGAGGTCTTCGGGCGAAGTTGTTGTTTGGCGTGTTGGTTGATCCTACCTGCATAGCGCCACTTCCACGGTGCGACGATGTCTTCGGCAGGTTGCGCCCACAGTCCCTTATTCATGTTGCGGGCGAAGGTTTCGGCGTCGCGTAGCTTTTCATCCTTGAGTTGTTCGCTGTACGCCCAGGCCGTGCCTTGTTGAACCAGTGTGTAGTTCACATCGAGTGTGCCGATAAATACGCGGGCCCAAGTTCTGCCGAAGCGATCAATGCTGTGCACTTTCAGCATGGCCGACTTGTCGTAAATTAACCCTGCTAGAGCCTGCTTGGCTTGTTGCCCGTAAGGTTGATTACGTTCGGGGGCATCGATTTCGGCCATGCGCACGCGAATCTGCGTGTTTGCAGCGGTTACACAGTCGAAGCTGTCGCCGTCGCTGATGGCAACCACCCGGCAGGTGAGTTGCTCTGCGTGAGCCAGGCCTACCAGTAGGCTGGGCATAATCATGGCAATCAGGGTTTTCATTGCGCTCTCAGAACTTAGCCGTAGTGCCGGCAGAGGGGCGGGGTGGTAATTGGCTCCAGTATGAAAGAAGCAGAAAAGAGCTTCTGCGGCCGAGGTCTCGACCATGGGAAAGAAAAAGCCCCACTGAATAAATCCAGCGGGGCTTCGTCGTGGTTTTGCTCAGAGCTGCAGGGTGTCCTACGAGCGATTACTTGTTCTTCAGGCCGTAGGTTGCGTCGAGCATGCCCGGCACATTGGCGCTTTTCGGCGCGTAGTCCTTAGGCATTTCGTTGTTTTTCGGCGGGGTCAGGCGCTCGCGTTTCTCGGTGCCATCATCAGCGTGCAGTGCTGCAAGCAGGCGTTGGCGGGTCAGCTCATCTAGGGCCAGGCGATTGGCACCATCAGACAGGTGCTCTTGCACGTCCTGATAGCTCTGGGTGAGTTTTTTCACCATGCTGGCGGTGGTGTTGAAATGGCTGACCACCTCACTTTGATAGCTATCGAAACGCTCCTGCATTTCGTCCAGTTGGCGTTGGGTACGGTTGGGGGCGGCGTTGGGGGCCAGCCGCGCAATCAGGAAGCCAATGGCAATGCCGGCTACCAGGGTAATGGCGGGTAGCAACCAGGCGGTAAGCGTCTGTTCCACGAGTCCTTCCTCTCTAAACGGCTTTGCTTTACGTTAACGGCTCGAACCTGCGCTGTATAGCCGAGATGTGTGCGGCAGTATGGCTGTTTATGCAGCGCAGGCTGTCAGCTAGACGAGTCGACCCACTGTGAGGTCACGGAGTTCCCTGTTGCTCACCCGCGAAACCCCCATAATGATTGCCGGCCCGAGTGGCCAACTTGAAGCCTTGTGGCTGGATACCCCTGACGCACGTGGCGTGGCGCTAATTTGCCATCCCAATCCGATACAGGGTGGCACCATGCTCAACAAGGTTGTTTCTACCCTGCAGCGCACTGCCCGTGACAGTGGCTTGGCGACGTTGCGGTTTAATTACCGTGGTGTCGGGGCCAGCGCCGGCAGCCACGATATGGCCAGCGGCGAGGTGGATGATGCTGAAGCTGTGGCGCTCTGGCTGCGCGAACAGTACCCCGATTTGCCACTGGCCTTGCTGGGCTTTTCCTTTGGCGGCTTTGTCGCCGCTGCGCTTGGTGCGCGCCTGGAGGCTCAGGGGGTAACGCCCGACAAGCTGTTTATGGTCGCCCCAGCGGTGCACCGGCTAACCGCAGATAATCCGCCGGCGAGCAATTGCCCATTGATCCTGATCCAGCCAGAAGACGATGAAGTGATCGACCCGCAGGTGGTTTACGCCTGGTCGGCGGAACTCGGGCGTGCCCATGAGCTGCTGAAAGTGGCAGAATGCGGGCACTTTTTTCACGGCAAGTTAACGGATCTCAAAGATCTATTACTGCCGCGTCTCTGACCCTGCAGGCTGTCTTAGCCTGAGTTGATAAGCGAACGTTATGACCACTCGTATCCTTACCGGCATCACCACCACCGGCACGCCGCACCTGGGCAACTATGCGGGGGCAATTCGCCCGGCCATCGTCGCCAGCCGCGCCGCTGATGCTGATTCGTTTTATTTTCTCGCCGACTACCATGCCCTGATCAAGTGCGACGAGCCGGCACGTATCCAGCGCTCACGCTTGGAAATTGCAGCCACCTGGTTGGCGCTGGGGCTGGATACCGACAAGGCAACCTTCTACCGCCAGTCGGATATCCCTGAGATTCCCGAGCTATGCTGGTTGCTCACCTGCGTTGCCGGCAAGGGACTGCTCAACCGTGCTCACGCCTACAAAGCCTCTGTGGATAAGAACGTCGAGCAGGGTGAAGACCCGGATGCCGGTATCACCATGGGATTGTTCAGCTATCCGGTTTTGATGGCGGCGGACATCCTGATGTTCAACGCACACAAAGTGCCCGTTGGCCGTGATCAGATCCAACACGTGGAAATGGCTCGCGATATCGCTCAGCGCTTCAACCACTTGTTTGGTAATGGCAAAGAGCTGTTCACCTTGCCCGAGGCGGTTATCGAGGAAGACGTGGCGACATTGCCAGGCCTCGACGGTCGCAAGATGAGCAAGAGCTACGACAACACCATTCCCTTGTTTGGCAGTGCCAAGCAGCTCAAGGATGCCGTAGCGCGCGTCGTCACCGACTCGAAGTTGCCGGGCGAAGCAAAAGATCCGGATAACTCACACCTGTTCACCCTGTATCAAGCCTTTGCCGCACCCACCCAGCAGGCGGATTTCCGTGCGGCACTGGAAGGTGGGTTGGGCTGGGGCGAGGCCAAGCAGGCGCTGGTTAACCTGCTGGAAGCCGAGCTGGGAGAAGCGCGCGAGCGTTACCACGCGCTGATCAGTAAGCCCGCCGACCTGGAGGATATTCTCCTGTCAGGCGCTGCCAAGGCGCGCAAGATCGCCACGCCGTTCCTCGGTGAGCTGCGTGAGGCCGTTGGCTTGCGCTCTTTCCGTAGCCAAGCAGTCAATACCGCAGGCGAGAAGAAGAAAGCCAGCAAGGGCGCGCGTTTTGTCAGCTTCCGCGATGACGACGGCAGTTTCCGTTTCCGCCTGCTGGATGCCGCTGGCGAACAGTTGCTGCTGTCCAAATCGTTTGCCGATGGCAAGGCGGCAGGCATGGTCAACAAGCGCCTGCAATCCGGCGAAGCGCTGGATGTGCGTGAGCAGGACGGCGGCTTCGGCGTCTGGTTGGACGGCGAATGTGTGGCGCATAGCCCGGAGTTTGCCGACAGCAGTGCCTGCGATGCGGCGATCCAGCGCTTGCGTGAGGCATTGGCACCTGCTGAATAAGCACTAGGCAGGATGAGGCACGCTAATCGGTTTTTCTTCGCTTAGCCGTGCTGGCTGATTGCCAACCAACGGGGGCGTCGCTAAAGTGACGCCCCCGTTTTACTTGCCCGGCGTAGAGCCTGCTTCTAATGCAGCAGGCTCTACGCGCAGCAGACTTTGAACAGGCTCTAAACGACTTATGACGCCCCTAGAACGCTACCAGGCTGACCTCAAACGCCCCGACTTTTTCCATGACGCGGCTCAGGAAACGGCAGTGCGCCATTTGCAGCGTCTTTATGACGACCTGATTGCCAGCGAAAACAGCAGCAGCGGTTTGTTCGGCAAGCTGTTCGGTAAAAAGTCGCAGGAGCCGGTCAAGGGCCTGTATTTCTGGGGTGGCGTCGGTCGCGGTAAAACGTATTTGGTCGATACCTTCTTCGATGCACTGCCGTTCGAGCGCAAGGTGCGCACCCACTTCCACCGCTTTATGAAGCGTGTACATGAAGAAATGCGCACCCTGAAGGGCGAAAAGAACCCGCTGACGATTATCGGCAAGCGCTTCGCCGACGAGGCGCGGGTGATCTGTTTCGACGAGTTCTTCGTCTCCGACATTACCGACGCGATGATCCTGGCGACTCTAATGGAAGAGTTGTTCAAGAATGGCGTCAGCCTTGTAGCGACCTCCAATATCGTGCCCGATGGTCTCTACAAAGATGGTCTGCAGCGCGCGCGCTTCTTGCCGGCCATTGCCCTGCTCAAGCAGCACACCGAAATCGTCAACGTCGACAGCGGCATCGACTACCGCCTGCGTGCCCTTGAGCAAGCCGAGCTGTTCCATTGGCCGTTGGATGCGGCAGCTGAAGAAAGCTTGCAGAAGAGTTTTTTCAGCCTGCTGCCCGAGGGCTGTAAGGTCGAGGAAAACGAGCCGCTGATGATCGAAAACCGCGCCATTGTTGCGCGCAAGGTGGGTGACGACGTGGCCTGGTTCGACTTTCGCGAACTGTGCGACGGCCCACGCAGCCAGAACGACTACATCGAGCTGGGCAAGGTCTACCATGCGGTGCTGTTATCTAACGTCGAGCAGATGAGCACCGCCAAAGACGATATGGCGCGGCGCTTTATCAACCTGGTGGACGAGTTCTACGACCGCAACGTCAAGCTGATCATCTCCGCCGAGGTGGAGCTGAAAGACCTCTATACCGGTGGTCGCCTGACGTTCGAATTCCAACGTACGCTCAGCCGGCTGTTGGAAATGCAGTCGCATGAGTTTCTCTCGCGCCCGCACAAGCCCTGAGAACCTGCTTACGATCTGCTGCGCGTCGGCCCTGCCGCGTTAAAAACAGGCTTGGAATGCTCATTTACACCAGTAAACTCCGCTTCCTCGCCTGTTTTTGCCTTGCATGGCTCTAGCTCGCGAGATCGTAAGCAGGTTCTGATCCAGCGCGTTTACGCTCGCTGCCAAAGCCCGGATTAATCCGGGCTTTGTATTGATGGCCTGCTGAAGACAACCGGGCCGTTTGCACCCAGGCAGGATAAACTCAGCGCCATCGACTTTTAGCCCTTTGTGGTACGCCCTATGACCTTTGCCTCTCTCGGCCTGATCGAGCCTTTGCTGCGCACCCTCGACAGCCTCGACTATAAAACCCCCACCGCAGTGCAGGCCCAGGCCATCGTGCCGGTCCTGCAGGGTCGCGACCTGATGGCTGCGGCGCAGACCGGCACGGGCAAGACCGCCGGCTTTGCCCTGCCGGTGCTGCAACGGCTGATGATGGAAGGCCCGCAGGTGGCCAGCAATTCGGTGCGCGCATTGGTGCTGGTGCCCACTCGCGAGCTGGCCGAGCAGGTGCTGCAGAGCTTTATCACCTACGGGCAGGACCTGCCGCTGCGCAGTTATGCGGTGTATGGCGGCGTCAGTATCAACCCGCAGATGATGAAGCTGCGCAAAGGCGTGGACGTGCTGGTGGCCACTCCGGGCCGTTTGCTCGACCTCTATCGACAGAACGCGGTGAAGTTCAACCAGGTGCAGACCCTGGTGCTGGATGAAGCCGACCGCATGCTCGACCTGGGCTTTGCCAACGAGTTGGAGAGCGTGTTCCGTGCACTGCCGAAAAAGCGCCAAACTCTGCTGTTCTCCGCGACCTTCTCCGAGGCGATCCGCAGCATGGCCGGCGAAATGCTCAATGACCCGCTGAGCATTGAAGTCAGTCCGCGCAATGCCGCCGCCAAGTCGGTCAAGCAGTGGCTGATCCCAGTGGACAAGAAGCGCAAGACCGAACTGTTCCTGCACCTCTACCAAAGTAAACGCTGGAGCCAGGCTTTGGTCTTCGTGAAAACCCGCAAGGGCGTCGATGAGCTGGAAGCCGAGATGCAGCGCCACGGCATCAGCGCCGATTCGATTCATGGCGACAAACCCCAGGCTACTCGCCAGCGGGCCTTGCAGCGTTTCAAGGATGGCGAGGTCAAGGTGCTCGTGGCCACCGATGTGGCGGCCCGTGGTCTGGATATCGACGACATGCCGCTGGTGGTCAACTTCGACCTGCCCATCGTCGCTGAAGACTATGTGCACCGTATCGGGCGTACCGGGCGTGCTGGTGCTGTGGGGCAGGCAGTATCACTGGTTTGCGCCGATGAAGTGCAGTTGCTTTCGGCCATCGAAACCCTGACGCAGCAGGTGCTGCAGCGCGTCGACGAGCCCGACTTTATCCCCGACCATCGTGTGCCGCAGACGTTGCCTGGGGGCCAGGTGGTGAAAAAGCCGAAGAAAGCCAAGAAGCCGAAAGTGGTCGGCGGCGGCAAGGGCGGTAGTTTGGGCCGCTGGATGGAAGCCGATGCGCCGGCAGCACCTGCGGTGAAAGCCGTGCGCAAGGTGCCGAGCTTTGGTGGTAAAGCGGGCAAGCCCGGCAAGTTTGCTAAGTAACCTCTGCCGCAAGGTGGAAAAGGCAGCCGTAGGGTGGACAACGCGAAGCTTGTCCACCAGATAGGCTAAATGTTCTGCGCAATGCGCCAGAGTACGCCGCTGGGGTCGAAGATCACGAAGTCGCGCATGCCCCAGGTTTGATCCTGTGGCGCTACCAGGCGCACCTCAAAGCGCTCGTCGAGCCGCTCATCTACGACCTTTTGCCACCATGCATCCACATCCTCGACCAACAGGTGCATAACGAAGTTCTCTGCCTGCTCTTTGACGTAAAAGTTCTGCAGCAGAAAGGCGCAGTGATCACCATGGCTGAAATAAGCCAGATCATCGCCGACCCAGCCAGGTTTGAAACCTAGCGCCTGATAGAACGCTTGGCTCAAAGCAAAATCACGGGCTGGCACGAAGGTTTTCAGTTCAACGCTTTGCAACATCGGGGGCGTATCCTGTACGGGCAATGGTCAGAACAGGCTGATAACGGATGCGCCGGCCCTCTGTGGGGCCTGGCGAGAGGCAGGTTAGCGACTTGCCTGGGCTGCAGCCAGTTGCTTTTTGTGGGTTGCGGCAGCGGTCATGTCGTAGATCACCACGCAGATATGCTCGACTTCACCCGCGCCACCGGCCAGCGGCAGTAGGGTGACGTTCTGGTACATAAAGTCTTCCTGGCCGGTGATCGGCTGGTAGTTCTTGAAGTGCATCAGGTAGGGGTGCTGTTCCCACAAGCTAAAGGCGCGGGTGCCCAGTTGCACCACGGTGTCGACCTTGCGCCGTAGCCAGGTCTCGTCGATTTCCGGGAACAGGCTGAACAGGGTTTTGCCGTGCACCTCATCCGGGCCCATGCCGGAGTGGTTTTCCATAAAGCTGTTCCACACCTCGACCTGGTATTTACGGTCGAGAACGATGACGCCGACATCGATGCACTGCACGATGTCGAGCAGCCAGTGCACTTCTTTAATATCAATCTGTGCGGGCATGAACGTACCGCCTAGTTCATCAGGTAGTTGATCTTGTTGGTCAGGCGCTTGATTGAGTCTTCGGTAAACAGCAGCAGCAGATCAAAGTGAATGTTGTGCGCCTCCAGGCTGTAACTCACTTCAATCGCCAGGGTTTTTCGCCAGCGTTTTTGGTTGAGGTGAATCAGTTGCTCTATGGAAGAGTGCTGGCCAAGCAGTTGCGGGTGGCCTTGGGAAAAACGCACGTCGATTTGCTCGGCAATGCCTGACAGGCACGCGCCGATCAGGATGCTGGCCAGATCCAGAAGCATCTCTGAGGTTTCCAGATCGTCCTTTGGCTGCCAGTTGAGCAGGCGTGCCATGTCGGCCACTTCTGAGTCATGAAACAGCAGCAGCGACTCACCTGCGATGCCGTCACCGATAAAGCCCTGACACACCGCACTCATGCGCTCACCTTGCATGGCATCGGTCAGGGTCATGTGCAGTTCGCTGACTTCAAAGATATTCACCTGCGGTACGGGCAGTTGCACGAATACCCCGAGTGCCTTGGCCAGTAGCGCCGCCGCACGGCCCATGGCGACGTTGGTCACTTCACGCAGGGCGTCGCGGAAATTGACTTTCAGCTCGTCCAGTACGGCGGTCTGGGTGGACGGGGCGGGTTTTGCATTGGGGTCAAACAGGCCGAGTTCGATCAGGGTGCTGCGCAGTATCTCGGGATCGGCTGGCTTCTTGATAAAAGCCAGGGCGCCGAGTTCTTTGACCCGCCGTACGGCTTCATCTTGCACGTCACCGGATACCACCACCACTTTGCAGGCCAAACCTTCGGCGCGCATAGCTGCCAGGGTTTCATAGCCATCGAGCACCGGCATGGTCAGATCAAGCAACATTACTTGGCCTAGCCCTTGGCGCAATGCTGCAAGCGCTTCTTGGCCATTGGTGGCTTGGCTGATGCTGACCGGCCATTCAGGTGGCAGCGCGCGGATCAATTGCTTGCGCGCCATATTAGAGTCGTCACAGACCACTAGAGGAATCAAGGCTAAGAATTACCTGTGCGCGTTGAAGAGCGCCGCTCTCGGGCGGTTTCGTTCAAGCATAGCCGCTTAGGCTGTGTGTGTTGCAGCTTATTCTGCTGGGTGTTGCAGCCAGCTGAGGATGCCAAGGGCGGCATTGCGCCCGCTGGCGAAGCAGGCGGTCAGCAGGTAACCGCCGGTGGGGGCTTCCCAGTCGAGCATTTCCCCGGCGCAGAAGGTGCCGGGCAATTGTTTGAGCATCAGATGGGGCGTCAATTGCTCAAACGGCACGCCGCCGGCGCTGCTGATCGCTTCGTCTAGCGGGCGTGGGCGGATCAATGTGATGGGCAGGGCTTTGATCGCACTGGCCAGTTGCAGTGGGTCGTTGAAGCACTCAGCGCTGGCTAATTCGCGCAGCAGGGCTGCCTTAACACCATCGATACCGGCTTGACGATGCAGGTGTTTGGCCATCGATTGCGAGCCGCGTGGATTGTTAAGCGCCGCTTGTAGCTTGGCCGTTGGGGTTTGTGGCAGCAGGTCGAGGTAAATAGTCGCGCTGCCGTGACGGTTGATGGTTTCGCGAATATCCGCCGACAGGGCATACACCAGGCTGCCCTCGATACCGCTGGCGGTTAGCACGAACTCACCCAGACGTGGGGTTGCGTCAGGCAGGCGCAGGCTGACATTTTTCAGCGGCGCGCCGGCGAATTTATCGCGCAGCAATGGGCTCCAAGCGCTGACATCAAAGCCGCAATTGCTTGGCTGCAAAGGCGCGATCTGTACGCCGCGCGCTTGTAACAGTGGCACCCAGGCACCGTCTGAGCCTAGCCGCGCCCAGCTACCGCCGCCCAGCGCGAGCAGGGTGGCATCAGCTGTTACGGCGCGCTCGCC
Organism: Pseudomonas sp.; assembly: GCF_046581935.1. Classification (GTDB taxonomy): domain Bacteria; phylum Pseudomonadota; class Gammaproteobacteria; order Pseudomonadales; family Pseudomonadaceae; genus Aquipseudomonas. The sequence goes on along the minus strand of NZ_JAYGFK010000016.1, from coordinate 73,107 downwards.
GTCTGGCGAAGCAATGCGCAGGGCGCCTTGCTCATCCCAGCCCAGCCAGCGATGGCGGGTATGAAGCTGTACGCCGAGCTCACGCAGACGCTTGAGCCAGGCGCGCAGCAGCGGTGCGGCCTTCATATCGGAGGGGAACACGCGGCCCGAGGTGCCAACAAAGGTGTCGATGCCCAGGCCGTGAATCCAGGCGCGCAGGGCGTCAGCATCGAAGTCCTGCAGCAGCTTGGCCACCTCGCCTTGGCGCTGGCCATAACGGCCGATAAAGGCTGGTTTGGCTTCGGAATGGGTGATGTTCATACCGCCAACCCCGGCCAGCAGGAACTTGCGCCCTACCGAGGGCATGCCGTCATACAGTGCGACCTGCACGCCGCCCTGGGCCAATACCTCGGCCGCCATTAGCCCGGCAGGGCCGCCGCCGATAATGGCAACGCGAGGAGCAGGCGGTTGGATCGTGGCGGTCATGACGAGATCGGTGCAGTTAACGGGCTGGCATTCTAACCGAGGCAGCCTTGACCTTGTCATTTCGGCGAGCTTCGGGCAGGGTCGTGGTTGCGCTTTTTTCTGACTGGAGCCCTGTATGTCTGACCTCTACCCCAGCATCGACCCTGACGGCCTGATCGAATACTCGGTGGTCTACACCGACCGCTCCCTCAACCATATGTCGCAGGCGTTCCAGGGCGTGATGAGGGAGATATCCAGCACCCTGAAGCAGGTTTACAACGCGCAAGCCGTGGCCATCGTGCCGGGTAGCGGTACCTATGGCATGGAAGCCGTGGCGCGTCAGTTGGCCACTGGGCAGAAGTGCATGGTGATCCGCAATGGCTGGTTCAGTTACCGCTGGACGCAGATTTTCGAGATGGGCCAGATCCCCTCTGAATCGATTGTGCTCAAGGCCCGGCCGATAGCCGAGGGCAGCCAGACTGCGTTTAGCCCGCCACCGTTGACCGATGTGCTGGCGACCATCGCCGCAGAAAAGCCCCAGGTAGTGTTCGCCCCGCACGTGGAAACCTCCTCCGGGATGATCCTGCCCGACGGCTACCTGCGTGCCGTGGCGGATGCCGTACATGCGGTCGGTGGTTTGTTTGTGCTCGACTGCATCGCCTCCGGCACGCTCTGGGTGGACATGCAGGCCTGCGGCATCGACGTGCTGATCAGCGCCCCGCAAAAAGGCTGGAGCGCCTCGCCCTGTTGCGCCTTGGTGATGCTTAGCGAAGCCGCTCAGGCGCGCGTTGAGGCGACCCAGAGCACCAGCTTTGCCTGCGACCTGAAAAAATGGCTGCAGATCATGCAGGCCTACGAGCAGGGCGGTCACGCCTACCACGCCACCATGCCCAGCGATGCTCTGGCGCGTTTTCGCGATGCCATGCGTGAGGCCGCCGCCATTGGTTTCGCCAGCGTGCGCCAGCAACAACAGGAACTGGGTGATCGCGTGCGCGCCATGCTGGCCAGCAAAGGCTTTAAAAGCGTCGCCGCGCCAGGCTTCGAAGCTCCTGGCGTAGTGGTTTGCTACACCACTGATGCACAGATCAAAAACGGCAGCAAATTCGCCGACCAAGGCCTACAGATCGCCGCTGGCGTGCCGCTGCAATGCGACGAGCCAGCGGACTTCCAGACCTTCCGCCTCGGCCTGTTCGGGCTGGATAAGCTGGGCAATATCGACCGCAGCGTGGCGACCTTGGAACAGGCGCTGGATAAGGTGTTGGCAGAGTAGGTTTGGGCTTTGCGTAGTACGTGGATGGGTCGGGCCGCGCAGGTTGAGCATCGCGATACCCATCACTCTGTCTGGCGACGAAGCGATACCTGTCGATGGGTATCGCTGCGCTCAACGCCATCCTACGGTTGTTATCCCTGTCTGCGGCTCAGACTAATGGGGGCAGGCCCAGCTCTTTGAGGAAGGTATTGTGTTTGTCTCGTGCCTGCTGAATAGCTTTTTCCAGCTCAACCAGCTCGTCATGTACTTCCTCTAACTCAATCTCGGTCTCGGCACTCGCCGTGCTGATGTAGCGGGAAATATTCAGGTTGTAGTCGTTCTTTTCGATCTCCCCCATCTCCACGCGGCGAGCATAGCGGGGTTCCTCTTTGCGGAACTGATAGGTATCGATGATTTTGGCAATGTTCTCGTCGGTCAGTTGGTTCTGGCGCTTACCTTTGATGAAGTGTTCAGACGCGTTGATGAACAGCACGTCGTCTGGTTGCTTGCACTTCTTAAGCACGAGAATGCACACCGGGATACCTGTTGAATAAAACAGGTTGGATGGCAAGCCGATCACGGTGTCGATGTGGCCGTCTTTTAGCAGCTTGGTCCGAATTCGCTCCTCAGCACCGCCTCGGAACAGCACGCCGTGGGGCAGGATAATGGCCATCACGCCTTCGTCTTTTAAAAAGTGAAAGCCGTGCAGCAGAAAGGCAAAGTCGGCAGCCGACTTGGGGGCAAGACCGTGGTTTTTGAAGCGCACATCATCGGCTATGGCTTCTGTCGGGTCCCAGCGGTAGCTGAAGGGCGGGTTGGCGACGATCGCATCGAACGTTGGCTTTTTAGCAGGGTTTAGCTCGCGCAGAATGTCCCAATCGTTGCTCAGGGTGTCGCCGTGGTAAATATCGAACTCGGTATCCTTCACCCCGTGCAGCAGCATGTTCATGCGAGCCAGGTTGTAGGTGGTGATATTTTTTTCCTGGCCGTAAATCTTGCCAATGCCATGTGGCCCCATGCGCTTGCGCACATTCAGCAGTAGTGAGCCCGAGCCACAAGCGAAGTCCAGCACACTTTCTAGGCGCTTCTTGGTGCCGGTTTTTGGGTCTTGGCTGTCGAGGGTGACGATGGCAGATAGGATGTCGGAGATCTGTTGGGGCGTGTAGAACTCGCCCGCCTTCTTGCCTGAGCCAGCGGCAAACTGACCGATCAGGTATTCATAGGCGTCGCCCAACGCATCAATATCTGTGGAGAAGTCTGCCAGCCCCTCAGCGATTTTCTGGATGATGGTGCAGAGCTTGGCGTTGCGCTCCGTATAGCTTCTGCCCAGCTTGGGGGAACCCAGATCGATTTCCGAGAAAAGGCCCTGGAAGGTGCTCTCAAAGGACTCAGTCTCGATGTATTTAAAGCCTACTTGCAACGTGGCGAGCAGTTCATAGTCCTGGGTGCGGGCCATATTGGCGATGCTGTTCCACAGATGGGCGGGCTCAATGACGTAATGCACCTTACGGCGCATCTGCTTCTCAAAGGCCGGGATGTCAGCTTTGTTTCCCTCATACCAGACTTGCAGAGGAGTCGATGCTCCCTTTTTTAGCAAAACGTCAGTAAGCAACTCTGGATAGTCTTTTCCAAGTTCCTTCTTGGCCGCGATCTCGTAGTTGTCCGAGAGGTAGCGCAGGAAAAGGAAGGACAGCATGTAGTCGCGGAAGTCGTCCGCATCCATAGCTCCGCGCAGTTGATCAGCAATGGCCCAAAGGGTTTGGCCAAGTTGTTTTCTGTTGGTGTCATTCATGTGCTGGTTTCGCTTTTGGGCCTGAGGTGGGAGCAGCCGGCGCTGGTTCCGCACCCGATAGGTCAGGCAGGGCAAATTTAAAGGTGCTTATGAAGTCTTTGAGAATGCGGCGGAACAGGTCTTTGTTGTCCTCGCCCATTTCGGTCGGCTCATGGATGGCGTATTTTCCATGGCTCAGCAACTGGAGGGCACGGTTGTAGAGTGCTGTGTCTTTCTCACTCGCAAGCGCTTTAAGGCAGAAGGAAATATCGGCATGGCCAAAGAACGAGGCAGTTTTTTCCATGATGCTGCGCAGCGCATTGAAGTGAAAGGTGTAGAGCTTGCCGGAGTTGTGATAGGCGGCCACCTGCAGTTCGGCGAGTGCCGCAACGTGATGGAAAAACGGCGTGTCCTCGGTGGCCCGCAGGGTGAAGGCATCCTCACTATTAGCGCGGTGCAGGTAGTAGCGCTTGTGAGACACCTTCGGTTCTCCTTCCTTTGCCCTCCCAATTTCATTGCACATCACATTGAAAAAGAGGGCGTGGTGGGAAGAGAAAACGATCTTCACAGGAGCCGCTGCGCCATCCTGTGCTGTCCTGCTCGCTGCTCGACGAAGGAGTTTGGCGAGGTCGCAGGCGACGGAGATGGCGTTGTTATCGTCCAGTGATGAAATTGGATCGTCGATATAGACGTGCTTCACCGCCGGATAAGCGTCGGGATACTTCAAAAGCTGATCACAGATGGCCATGAAGACGCACCAGATGAAGATGTTCTGCTCACCACGGGATATTTTGATGTGTAACTGCTCCCCTTTGCGGAAGCTAACGAACACTGGCCGGTAAAAGGACTCGTTGCCCAGCTGCACTTCTTGGTACTTGAAGTCAAAGTCAAAGTCGGCATAGCGCTGCAAGTACTCATCAATAGCCGGCTCCAGAGGCTCGTTCTTGAATCCATCAAAGAATCGCGATGCCTGGTTTATTTCTAGACCGCGAGCAGTGTCATTCTCAATGTCATTGTCCCAAGTGAACAGATCCTCGGTGTAGGCATTGAAGTAAAGGGTATCCGCGAAGCCATCCGGATTCTTCTTCGTCTTACGCTTTCCGATGCCCTTGAATTCCATTGAGAGCCGCGTTTTCCCGGTCCGATTGTATGCATAGACGAGAATGAGATCGGTCCCTCCTAGATCGCCGCGCAGCTTCCTAGCGAGTGTCTTGAGGTTGGCATACCTGTTGATCTTGGGGTCGTTGCTCATGCCTCAACCACCGTCATGAACGGAAAGAGCTGCCGCATCAGCCCTTTTTTGTGATTCTTGAGGGTTTCGAGCTTTTGTGTTTGCGCAGTGATCAGGGCGTCAAGGCTGGTAAGGCAGTCTGCGATACGTTGTTGTTCGGCGGACTTGGGAACGATGAACTTGTATTTCAAAAGTTGACGGCCGTTTATTGAGTTAATCGTAGCGCCAAGGTCTCCTGCGACTTGCTTTTGGTATTTTGCCGTCTGGAACAGCTGGAAAACAAATTGGGGAGCTTGAGCGCGGAAAATTGTCATGAACGCGCCGTGTGTACATAACGGCATATCGCGAGGGATAAGAGCACTTTTGCCGATCAACGCTTTTGATCCGTTTCTGACACAGATCAAAATATCATTTGGCTGAGATAAATTTGCGCCCTTGATGGCTGGGTCAACAAAGACGCAATCATCAAGCGCTATCTCGCCATTTTTAACATTCGATGACCTCAGCACCAATAGACCAGACTCACGTACATCATCTGGACTATATGTCAGGCCGTTTATGAGCTCGCCCATTTTCCCCAAAATCGTTTCCTCCCACTGCCCGGCGTTTTGGAATTCAGGGAAGCGCATGCGGGGTTGGGTTTCTTCTTCTCGGGGGAAAAGCTGTTGCATCAGTCCTTTTTTATGTTTTTTAAGGGTATCCACTTTGCGGTCTTGCGTGACGATCAGCTCGTCTAACGAGATCAGGCAGTCAGCGATTTTTTGTTGTTCGGCTAGAGATCGCTCCCCTTTTGGTAACGGCACAGGCAAGGCAAGTAAATCTCTTTCATTGATGCTCAGTGACCCGTGAGCACGAGCCCCAACCTCAATAAAATTACGCAACCACTGTCCATGAAGGTTGCCGAGAAACAGGTAGTTCAAATATTGGGGGGCTGAAGAGAGCCCCTTAACGCGAAAGCAGGTGAATATGCTGTTTGGCACGGCAGCCAACTCGCTACCTACATACAGAGCGATGAACCCCTCTGGATATTCTTTAGTAGCGCTCTTGTTGTAGGCAAAGTCGTTTTGTTTCAAGAGCAAGTAATTTTTATAGGAGTTTCCGGCGATAATCCGTCCGAACTTTTCCTGCTGGCTCACCAAACCTACGCCAGATGTGATGCTCATTGGGATGCAGGTGTTGCTGCCTACTTTTTGGGTGCTGATAGTGACCAGCGAACCTAGCGTTTCTGTGGTCCAGTCACCTGCCTCACGAAACTCCGGAAACCGAAGCTTCGGCACTAGCGCGGGCTTTCTGTCTTTCCTCGTGTCGGTTGTTTGTGTCTTACTATTCATACGCGCTCAGTCCTGAAATTTCGCGGCCTTGGGCACGTTTGATAAGGAGTTTGTAGAGTTCTTTCATCAATTCCACTTCTGCTTCTGCACGTGCCTTCCAGCCCAGATCAAGCGCGGCCATAAGGTCGCTGAGTTGTTCGCCGTCGAAGATCATACGTTGCAGAATGCCCTCGACAAAGGCTTGCAAGGCGGCTGGGGCGAGCCTGTGTTTGATCGCAATATCCGCGATTTCGGCGGCGTCTTTGTTTTGCTTGAAGCGGCTATACCCGTCACGGATCGCGATTTCGCTTAGGCCCTCGCCGGCCTTGAGGGTGGCAATATAAGCGGCAATATCCTCGCGCTCGTTCATAAACTTGGCATCGGCCTGGATCAGGCCAATCAGTTGATCGCGGCTCATCTTCTGTTTGCTCGGCTCTTGCTGTGAGAAGCGCGACATCAGCCCCATGATGTAGTCGTAGTCAATCACGGCAGAGGCGAAGAGCACGAATTCGAAGTCGAGCTGGTCCACGGCTTTGCTCTTGTCACCTTCGCCCTTGTCGTTCTTGCCCTGCTGGGCCTTGAGATGTTGGGCCGTTTCCAGATAGGCACCGCGAAAGCCCAGCAGGCTTTCCTTGGGCAAAATCTGTTCAATGGCGGCGGCGTTGTCGGCGGTGAGGTCGGTGTATTGGTCGAGCTGGGTTTTTAGGCGCTGCACGTCTTTGAAGTGGCTGATAAACGCTGCACGAGCATCGTCGCCTTTTAGGTTGTGCACGGCCTCCGGCGCGCAGGCCACGCCTTGGGATTGCATAAAATCATCGAGCTTTTGCACTGCGGCCTGAAGTTTTTCAATCACCACCGGGGCTTTGTCTACCAGCCAAATTTCGCGGGCCTGTGGGCTGGGTGTTTCGCCAGAAAATAGGCTTATGGCTGTATCCACGGCCTCTTGTTGATGGCGGAAGTCGAGGATGTTACCGAACGGTTTTATCCCCGTAGGCTCCTTGTGAGGTAACTGGACGGAACTAAGTACGCGGTTGGTACGCGAGAAGGCCTGGATCAAACCGTGGTACTTGAGGTTTTTATCCACGTACAGGGTGTTCAGGTATTTGGAGTCAAAGCCGGTGAGCAGCATATCGACCACTATGGTGATGTCGATTTTCTGCGCATGCGGGTGGTCGGCATTGGGCCACTGCTGGTCTTTGATGCGCTTTTGCACATCTTGGTAGTAGAGATCGAACTCGCCGATGCTGTGGTTGCTGCCATAGCGCTTGTTGTAGGCGGCCAGGATGGCTTTGAGCGCGGCTTTTTTGCCTTCTGGGTCTTCTTCGTTGTCGTGCTTTTCTTGCGGCAGGTCTTCCTGAATTTGTTTGACGTCGGGATTGCCTTCGGCAGGCGGCGAGAATACGCAGGCGATGTTCAGCGGCTGGTAGTCCGGGTCGGCCAGTTGTTTGGCTTGTTGCACGTCGGCAAACAGGCTGTGGTATTCGATGGCGTCATTAATGCTGGCCGTCGCCAGGATGGCATTGAAGCGGCGCTGGGCGGTGGCCATGTCGTGCTTGGCGAGGATGGCTTCGACCACGGCGCGCTTGGCTAAACCTTCCCCAGGCTTGGGCGTTTTTTTGCCTTCTGGCTTGAAGTAGTCGATATGGAAGCGCAGCACGTTGGCGTCTTCAATCGCGTGGGTAATGGTGTAGGTGTGAAGCCGTTTCTCAAACAGTTCAACAGTGGTTTGGTAAGACGCCTGCTCGCCTTCCACTTTTACCCGTGATGAGTTTTCTACAAAGATGGGCGTGCCGGTAAAACCAAAGAGCTGGGCTTTGGGGAAGAATGCTTTGATGGCTTTGTGGTTGTCGCCAAACTGCGAGCGGTGGCATTCATCGAAGATAAACACAATGCGTTTGTCGCGCAGTGGGGCCAACAGCTCTTTGTAGGTCGGCTGGTCGTTGCGTTTGCGCTGTTTATTGCGTTTGCTGCTTTCATCCAGGGCGAGTCCGAGCTTCTGGATGGTGGTGACGATTACTTTGTCGGCGTAGTCCTCGGACAGCAGCCGGCGTACCAGTGCAGCGGTGTTGGTGTTCTCCTCGACGCAGCCTTCCTGGAATTTGTTGAATTCCTCACGGGTCTGGCGGTCGAGGTCTTTACGGTCGACCACGAACAGGCATTTCTCGATTTCTGGGTTGTCCTTGAGCAAGGTGGAGGCTTTGAAGGACGTGAGGGTTTTGCCGCTGCCGGTGGTGTGCCAGATATAGCCGTTGCCGCAGTTTTGCTCGATGCAGTCGACAATGGCTTTGACGGCATAGACCTGATACGGGCGCATCATCATGAGCTTCTGTTCGCTGGCGATCAGCACCATGTAGCGGCTGAGCGTTTGACCAAGCGTGCATTTGACCAAGAAAGTCTCGGCGAAGCGGTCGAGGTAGGTGATCTTTTTGTTCGCCTCGTCAGCAAACTGATAGATGGGTAGGAAGCGCTCATCGGCGTTGAACGAGAAGTGACGGGCGTTGTTGTTGGCGAAGTAGTAGGTGTTGTCGCGGTTGCTGACGATGAACATCTGCAGGAAGCACAGCAAGGTTTTGCTGTAGCCGTTGCCAGGGTCGTTTTTGTATTCGACGATTTGCTCCATGGCGCGGCGAGGGTTAACGCCCAGGGTTTTCAGCTCAACTTGAACGCACGGCACACCGTTGATGAGGATGAGCACGTCAAAACGGTGGTGGCTGTTGTCGGTGTTGATACGCAGCTGGTTGACCACCTCGAAGGTGTTTTTGCACCAGTCTTTGATATTGACCAGTGTGTAGTTCAGCGGGGTGCCGTCTTCGCGGGTGAAGGCATTGCGCTCACGCAGGGTGCGCGCCGCCGCAAACACATCAGGGGTGACAATCTCATCGAGCAGGCGGGCGAATTCGCCATCGGTCAGATTGACGCGGTTGAGCGCCTCGAATTTCTCGCGAAAGTTACGCTCTAGCGATACGCGGTCGGTGATATCGGGGCGGTAGGTGTACTTGAGCTCAACTAGCTTGTCGATAAAGCCCTGCTCGATTTTTTGCTCGCTCATTGCGGGTGCTCTGCGCTCTTTATGTGGCCCTAGTAAAACATGCCTATTGTGGATTGCTTCGGGCTAGTCGGGAAAGGGCCAGGATTTTTAGAGCAGGTTGAGCATCACGATACCCATCACTTTCCTGGCGTTGCAGCGATATCTGTCGATGGGTATCGCTGCGCTCAACGCCATCCTACGGTTTAGCCAGCCTTTACCGCTTGCAGCGTATAGCTCAGCGGTAGTCTTTCCGGCTGGTTGTTCAGCCGCCATTCGCCATCCTCACCCAGGCTCATCTGGCCTGGCAGGGCTTCCCAGGGGATGCTGGTGTGTTCTTCCAGTGCGGACAAGTGCATGCCGTGGCGCAGCAGTGCCGTAATGATTTCGCCCAGGCCGTGGTTCCATTCATGAGTGGTGGTGGCGGTCAGCGGGGTGTCGGTTGCTACGTAGGTGTTTTCGTCATCCCAGATCTGCGGCTCGTTATGTTCAAAGTAGGAATGGATCATCTGCAGGGCGTCCTCACAGTCCTGGTCGAGCGTCATTAGCACGGGGTGCATTTCTCGCAGAAACAGGCGTCCGCCAGGCTTGAGCAGGGCGGCGACATTGCGCGCCCAGTCATCGATGTGCGGTAGCCAGTTCAGCGCACCGATGCCGGTGTAGACCAAGTCGAACGAGTGCGCGCCGAGCACCTTAGCGGCGTCGTAGACCGAGGCTTCGACGTACTCGATGTATTCGCCACAGGTGCTCGCCAATCGGTTGGCCTGCTCCAGTGAGGCGGCGGAAAAATCTAGGCCGCTCATCTGCGCGCCTAGGCGAGCTAGCGACAGGGTGTCGGTGCCGATATGGCACTGCAGGTGCACCGCGTGCAGGCCGCGGATATCACCGAGGCGCGGCAGATCAAAACGCACGACTTCGGATAAATGCTCGGGCGAGGCGATAAACAGCTTAATTTGGTAATCGGGCGAAGCCGCATGCAAGGCGGCGCGTTCGTCCCAGTTGGCTTTGTTCAGGGCAAACGAGTCATCCATGGCGGTATTCCATTCAGTGTGTGGTGGCGTGCGTATCCAGTGCGCTCAGTAGGGCGTGTGCGGCTTTGATTCTGGCAGCGTTGGGGTAGTTTTTGTTGGCCAGCATGACCAGACCTAGCTGTTGGCTGGGGATAAATACAACGTAAGCGCCGAAGCCGTTGGTCGAGCCGGTTTTATTGAACAGGCTGTCGCCCGGCTCTGGTTCGGGTGGGGTTAGGCGCGTAGCGGGTTGCGATTCCAGAGCCATGGCTGGGGAGTTGCCAGCTTGCAGGCGCTCCAGGTTGATCGGGTAGGGGTAGCGTTCCCAGCCGAGGCCCTGAGTCATTTCGCCAACGCGGTAATAACCGGCGTGGGTAATGCCGATAGCGTGCTGCAGGTCAGGGTTGAGGCCAGCAGGGCTGATGTTGGCCTGAACAAAACGCAGCAGATCCTTGGCGTTGGTTTTCACCCCGTAGGCTTCGGCGTCGAGCATCCCTGGCGTAACTCGCAGCGGCTGATTGTCTTTTGTGTAGCCGTAGGCATAGCGCGGCATCTGCGCCGCAGGCACCTGGATATAGCTGTGCTGCATGCCGAACGCGGGGAACAGCGTGCCTTCCAATAGCGTGGCGAACGGTTGGCCCATGCTGCGCGCGGTCAGCATGCCGAGCAGGCCGATGCTGGGGTTGGAATAGCGTCTGTGGGTGCCGGCGATATGTTCGGGCCGCCACTGGCGGTAATAGGCGAGCATGCTGGCCTGGTCGGTCACCTTGTCGGGAAATTGCAGCGGCAGTCCTCCGGCGGTGTAGGTGCCGAGGTTAAGCAGGCTGGCGTGCTCCAGCGGGCTACCGCGTAGCTCGGGCCAATGCTGGCCGGCGCTGTCCGCGAGGCTCAGCTTGCCGGTGGTCTGGGCCAGGGCGGCGAGGGTGGCGGTGAAGGTTTTGCTGACTGAGCCGATTTCGAACAGGGTATCGCTGGTCACGGGCTGCTGGTCGTCCAGGCGTGCCACGCCATAGTTGAAGTAGTGCGCCTGGCCGTTGTGGCTGATCGCCACGGCCATGCCGGCGATGTCATATTCCGCCATCACCGGGCGGATGGTGGCGTCCACCAGCGATTGCAGCGTATCGGCTGCTGGCGCGGCACTGCTGATGCCGAAGGCGAGGGTGGCCAGCAGGGTTGGCAGTGTGCTGAGTTTTCCGTTCATGGCGTGCGAGATTCCTTGGTCGTGCTGATGCGCGATGTGACCGCGCACGTGTTGCTTTTATCCCAGCTCACGCGCCTGCCAGACCTTGGCGGCGCTGTGGTGCAGTATCCCGTGCCGTTTGGCCAGAGCCGTGCGGTCCTTGTCGTAGCCGCCGCCGATCACCCCAGCTACCGGGATGTCGCGGCCCAGGCAGTGGTTGAGTACGGCCTCGTCGCGTGCGGCGAGGCCGGCATCTGTGAGGTTGAGGTAGCCGAGGGCATCGTGCTGGTGCACGTCGACGCCGGCGTCGTAGAGCACGATATCCGGTTGGTACAACGGCAGCAGGTAGTTGAGGGTGTCGTTGACCACCTTGAGGTAGGCGTCATCGGCCATGCCGTTGGGCAGCGGGATATCCCAGTCGCTGGCGGCCTTGCGTGCCGGGTAATTTTTCTCGCAGTGCAGGGACACGGTGATGGCGTCCGGGGTGTTTTCCAGCAGGCGCGCGGTGCCGTCGCCCTGGTGCACGTCGCAGTCGAAGATCAGCACGCGCTGCGCTTTACCGCTAGCCAGCAGGTACTGACTGATTACCGCCAGGTCATTAAAAATGCAGAAGCCGGCCGGATAATCGTAATGGGCATGGTGGGTGCCGCCGGCCAGGTGGCAGGCAAGGCCATGTTGCAGGGCTTGTTCGGCCGCCAGCAGCGAACCGCCGACGGCGCGAATGGTGCGCTGCGCGAGGGCTGGGCTCCAGGGTAGCCCAAGGCGACGCTGTTCCTCATGGGCCAGCGCACCACTGGCATAGCGTTCGATATACGCCGGGCAGTGAACCAGGGCCAGCACCTCGGGCGGACACAGTTCGGGACGTAGCAGTTCGGCGTCCGTGCACAGGCCGCTGCCTACCAGGTGATCGCGCAGCAGGCGGAATTTCTCCATGGGGAAGCGGTGGTTGGCCGGGAAGGGCGGACTGTAATCGTCGTGGTAGACCAGCGGCAGGCGCATGTGGGAGAGCTCGTGCGAGAGTGCTCGCAGTATGGCGAGCGCTCCACGCGTGCTCAAGCCTGGCGGCCGGTTGGCTAAAATGCTGCCATGATTGTCTGCATCCATCTTTCAGACGGGCCGACAAGTGTTGGTAAAGTCTTTACCATCTCGCACCCGCCAGATGAGTTAACAGGAGAGCATGCATGAGTCAGGTGTTGAATGAGTTGGTCGCCCTGCTGACCCTGGAAACCATCGAAGAAAATCTGTTTCGCGGCGTCAGCCAGGATCTCGGCTTTCGCCAGTTGTATGGTGGCCAGGTATTGGGCCAGTGCGTGTCGGCGGCCAGCCAGACGGTGGATGCCGCGCGTCATGTGCATTCCATGCACGGCTACTTTCTGCGCCCTGGCGATGCCACGCTGCCGGTGGTTTATCAGGTGGAGCGGGTGCGTGATGGCGGCAGCTTCAGCACCCGGCGGGTGACGGCGATCCAGAAGGGCAAGCCGATCTTTACCTGCAGTGCTTCATTCCAGTTCGATGAGGAAGGCTTCCATCATCAGAATCAAATGCCTGATGTGCCGGGGCCAGAAGGGCTGAAGTCGGAGACTGAGTTGGCGGGTTTGATTGCCGATGCCTTGCCAGAGCGCATGCGCGAACGAGCGGTGAGCGAGAAGCCTATCGAGATTCGCCCGGTAACCGTCGGCAATCCCTTTGCACCGGAGCTCGGTGAGCCGGTCAAGCATGTGTGGTTCCGCGCCGCGGGTGAGTTGCCGGATGATCCACAACTGCACAAGTACCTGCTGGGCTATGCCAGCGACTTCAACCTGCTGACCACCTCGATGCTGCCGCACGGTGTATCGGTGTGGCAGAAGTTTATGCAGGTCGCCAGCCTTGATCATTCACTGTGGTTCCACGGCAACCTGCGCATGGACGACTGGCTGCTGTACAGCATGGACAGCCCCTGGGCCGGCAATGCACGTGGCTTCTCCCGTGGCAGCATCTTCAATCGTCAGGGCCAGTTGGTCGCCTCGGTGGCGCAGGAAGGCCTGACCCGCGTGCGTGAGGACTGGAAGTGAGCCTAAACGCTGCCCGCCATTGGGTGTTCGATATGGACGGCACCCTGACCATGGCGGTGCATGACTTTGAGGCGATCAAGCGGGCGCTGGATATTCCTCTGGAGGACGACATTCTGGGGCATCTGGCCGCCTTGCCGGAAGCGCTTGCCACAGCCAAACACGCCTGGCTGCTGGAGCATGAGCGCGAACTGGCGCTGGCTGCCGAACCTGCTCCCGGTGCGATTGAATTGGTGCGTGCGCTGCATGCGCGTGGCTGCCGGCTGGGCATCCTCACCCGCAATGCCCATGAGCTGGCGTTGCTGACCTTGCGTGCCATCGGCCTGGACGACTGCTTTGCCGTGGTTGACGTGATTGGCCGCGATGAAGCGCCGCCCAAGCCCGATCCCGGCGGCTTGCTGCACTTTGCCAAGGCTTGGCAGGTTGCGCCGACGGAGCTGGTGATGGTCGGCGATTACCGTTTTGACCTGGAATGTGCACGTGCGGCAGGGGCGCGTAGCGTCTTGGTCAACCTGCCAGAAAACCTCTGGCCTGAGCTGGTTGACCATTTCGCCGTGGATTGCCGGGCTTTGCAGCAGGCGATCTAAGAACCTGCATGTGATCTGCTGCGCGTCGGCCATCCGGCGTTAAAAACAGTTATGTAGCCCAGGTGTAATCCGGGGCCTGTGGATTGTGGCGCAGCTTCCCGGATTACATCCGGGCTACGGTTCGGCGGATTAGGTGTTGCTATGACCGCCACCGGACGCTAGATCCTTGAGAATCGGGCAGTCCGGGCGGTCGTTACCCTGGCAGCTGTCCATCAGCTCTGTGAGTGTGTCGCGCAGGCCGCTGAGTTCGCTGATCTTGCGCTCCAGCTCGGCGATATGGCTGGCGGCCAGGGCTTTAACGTCGGCGCTGGCGCGTTGCCGGTCCTGCCACAGCGCCAGCAACTGACTGACTTCCGCCAGAGAAAACCCCAAGTCTCTCGAGCGCTTGATAAAGGCCAGGCGGTGCAGGTCTTGCGCGCTGTACTGGCGGTAGCCACTGTCTGTGCGGTCGGCGGCGGGTAGCAGGTCGATGCTTTCGTAATAGCGGATCATCTTGGCGCTGAGGCCGCTCTGCTTCGCCGCTTGGCCGATATTCATGCTCGTCTCGCATAGGTTGTTCGTAGGATGGCGTTGAACGTAGCGATACCCATCAAGCGGTGCTCGTTGCATGGCATATACCGATGATGGGTTACGGTGCCTTTGTTCGTATGACCGTCTGGTAGCCCGGATGTAATCCGGGGAAACGACTTGCCGGACAAATCCCACCCGGATTGCATCCGGGCTACTCGTGATCATCATGCTTCGGCTTCCAGGTTTTCAGCAGCAGGGCATTGCTCACCACACTCACGCTGGAAAGAGCCATGGCCGCGCCCGCCAGCATCGGGTTGAGAAAACCGGCCGCCGCCAGGGGAATGCCGATCAGGTTGTAGGCGAAGGCCCAGAACAGGTTTTGCCGAATCTTCTGGTAAGTACGCTTGCTGATATCGAGGGCGTCGGGCACTAAGCGTGGGTCGCCGCGCATCAGGGTAATGCCCGCCGCCTGCATGGCCACATCGGTGCCGCTACCCATGGCGATGCCGACATCGGCCGCGGCCAGGGCCGGCGCATCATTGATGCCGTCGCCGACCATGGCCACCACCGCACCTTGTTTCAGCTCGGTGATGATTTTGGCCTTGTCTGCCGGCAGTACTTCCGCGTGCGCGGCAGTGATGCCAAGTGCTTGAGCGACGGCGTGCACGCTGCCTAGGTTGTCGCCACTGATCAAGTGGCTGTCGATACCCTGTGCAGTCAGAGCAGCAATGGCTTCTGCCGCGCCGTCCTTGAGCGTGTCACCAAAGGCAAACAGGCCCAACACTTGCGGTTGTGGTGCCTGCTCTATAAGCCACGACAAGGTGCGGCCTTCGGCCTCCCAAGCCTGCGCTTCAGCCATCAATGTCAGGTTTTGCAGCCAGTGTTCTTCCAGTAGGCGTTTATTGCCCAAGGCTAATTGCCTATCACCAACTTTTCCGGCGATACCGCGTCCGGCCAGGGCTTTGCTGTCGCTGACCTCAGCGAGTGTCAGCTGTTGTTCGCTGCAGGCGTCGAGTACGGCCTTGGCCAGCGGGTGTTCACTGCCGCGTTGCAGGGCTCCGGCCAGTTGCAGCAATTGACTGGTGTCGCCGTCGCAAGCTTGTAGGTGGGCGATACGCGGCGCGCCCGAGGTCAGCGTGCCGGTTTTGTCGAAGGCCACCAACGTTACTGAGTGAGCGACTTCCAGGGCTTCGGCGTCCTTGATCAGGATGCCGTGGCGCGCTGCCACGCCGGTGCCGGCCATGATTGCCGTGGGGGTCGCCAGGCCGAGGGCACAGGGGCAGGCAATCACCAGTACGGCCACGGCATTGAGGAGTGCTGTTTCGACGCTGGCACCGAGGGCTAGCCAGACCAGCAGCGTGGCCAGTGCGATCAGTAATACGCTGGGGACGAAAATACGGCTGACTTTGTCGACCAGTTTCTGGATTGGCGCCTTGGCCGCCTGGGCATCTTCGACCAGGCGAATGATGCGCGACAATACGGTTTCTGCGCCTAGCGCGGTGGTTTCGATCAGCAGGCGACCTTCACCGTTGATGGCACCAGCAGTGACGCTGTCACCGGGCTGTTTGGGCTGGGGCAGGCTTTCGCCGCTAATCAGTGCTTCGTCGGCATCGCTCTGGCCTTCCTTTACCAAGCCATCAACCGGGAAGCGCTCGCCAGGCTTGACCACGATGATGTCGCCTAGCTGCAGCTCACCCAGCGCTACCCACTGTTCATTGCCATCACGCAGCCGCAAGGCGCGCTCTGGGCGTAAGGCTTGCAAAGCGCGGATGGCACTGCTGGTTTGCCGTTTGGCGCGGCTCTCTAGGTATTTGCCGAGCAGAATCAGGGTGATGATCACTGCCGAGGCTTCGAAATACAGATGTGGCGTGCCGCCTGCCGGGCTGCTTGCCCATTGATACAGGCTCAGGCCATAAGCCGCGCTAGTGCCGATGGCCACCAGTTGGTCCATATTGCCCGCGCCGGCGCACAATGCACGCCAGGCCGCGCGATAGAACCGCGCACCAAAGATAAATTGCACTGGCGTGGCCAGGGCGAACTGCACCCAGGCCGGCAGCATCCAGTGCAGACCAAAGGGCGCGCCGAGCATCGGGATAACCAGCGGCAGGGTTAGTACGATGGCCAGAAGCAGCATCCAGCGCTCGTGTTGCAGGTGTTTGGCAGCCGTTACCTGGGTCGTTTGCGGGTCACTGACCTGGCAGGCTTGGTAGCCGGCTTGGCTGACAGCATGGATTAAGCTGTTTAAATCCGTGCCGCGCAGCACCTGTAATTGCGCGCGTTCGTTGGCCAGATTGACGCTGACCGAGAGCACCCCGGGCTGCGGCGCGAGTGCACGTTCGATACGCCCCGCACAACTGGCGCAGGTCATGCCGCTGATGGAAAGTTCCAGGCGCTCGCTGGGCACTTGGTAACCGGCGGCGCTGACTGCTTCGAGCAACGTTTTCAGGCTGTCAGCTGGTGCTTCAACACGTGCTTGCTCACTGGCCAGGTTGACGCTGATGCTACTGACGCCGTTCACTTTGGCCAGGGCGCGTTCAACTCGACCTGCACAACTGGCGCAGGTCATGCCGCTGATCGGCAGATCAAAAGTGCTGAGGTTAGGCATTAAACGCCCTCCGTTGGATTGCGCTACAGGATCAACCTTTCCCCCTTGGTAAGGTCAAGCGCTGTTTTATGGTGATGCATCTTGGCGTTAAAAATGATCCAGGTTTTTATGGCTTGACCTTACCCCGTGGGCAAGGCGGACACTGTGCGCCCAATCAGGCAATTTAGGTGTTAGTGATGCAAGCAACGAGCGCTCATGTATTTCGCGTCGAAGGGATGACCTGTGATCATTGCGTCAAGGCAGTAACTGAAGCCTTACTGGCGCGGGATGCGGCGGCTGAGGTCAAGGTAAAACTGCAGGGCGGCGAGGTGCGGGTGAGCAGCAGTTTGTCCAGTGACGAGCTGATTATCGCGATTGCCGAGGCCGGCTACAGCGCAGGCCTGGCTTAACCGCCGCTTAACTGTTTATTGGGCTGGCCAATCACTGATCAGCCCGCGAAAGCAGGCATCGAACATTGGCCCGGTGTCGGTCAGTGGGTCAAACAAATTGGGGTCGCGCGACCAGTCGTGGAATAAGCCGACTAGCAAAGCATGCACTGTTCGTGCGGCTAAGCGCGGGCTGAGCCCTGCGTGCAGGCGCACATTGACTGCTGGGCTACTGAACTGTTGTTCGCAGAGATCAATGAACAGAT
This sequence comes from Pseudomonas sp., assembly GCF_046581935.1. GTDB lineage: Bacteria > Pseudomonadota > Gammaproteobacteria > Pseudomonadales > Pseudomonadaceae > Aquipseudomonas. The sequence goes on along the minus strand of NZ_JAYGFK010000016.1, from coordinate 55,506 downwards.
TGATAAAGGTTTCGTGCCGCTCTTCGGCCTCGCGCAACTCTTCGGTGAACTCACAGCGCCGCAGCAGAATGGTGAATATCCGGCGCTTTTGCTCACTGCGTGCCAAGCTGGCGACCGCATCGATACAAACCTCGCGCAATGCCTGCAGAGGATTATTTTCGGGGCATACGCGCATGCGCTCGGTTAGTTGCTCGGGCGGTAGGCGTACTTGGCTGAGCATCGCGCTGAACAGGTGCGCTTTGTTGGCGAAGTGCCAATACACAGCGCCTCGGGTCACGCCGGCATGACGGGCGATATGCTCCAGGCTGGTGTGGGCGACACCTTTCTCCAAAAATAAGATTTCGGCTGCTTCAAGAATGGCGATGCGGGTTTTTTCGGCGTCTTCTTTGGTTCTGCGCATGGATAAAGGCTGGTTTCTGGATAGGCTCAGGCCTGGAGTGTAATGAAATTAGGGTCTATGCGCTATTTACATACATGCGCGGTTGTAAATAGTATTGCCGGCACGCAAACTGTGCAGCTAGCCCAATTACCATGATTTCGTTGCCTTTCTCCCTGCGCGATCACCTTTGTTGCCCGCGCTAGTCGGCCTTTGATTGGTTCCGGGGATCATCTGCATGTTCGGGCGACTCCCTTGGTTATTGCGCTAATTGCGCCGCTCTACTTATGAAGAATTTGCGGGTCGCTGCAGTCGGGCCGAGATGCCTGTTTGAGTCTTACCGTGAGCTTTTAGCTGGGGCGTTGTCCGGGTTAAATCGCTCATTAGCCCTTACCTATCTGGATATCCATGCCTTTACGAATTTTGCTGATCCTCGGTGCGATTAGCGCCTTTGGCCCCCTGGCCATCGATTTTTATCTGCCGAGTTTCCCGGCCCTGGCGCATGCGTTTGATACCGATGTAGAGCACGTGCAGCTGTCGTTGTCCGCCTACTTTGTCGGCCTGGCCATTGGTCAGCTGGTCTATGGCCCGTTGGCTGATCGCTTCGGGCGGCGCACGCCGCTGCTGGTCGGGGTGACGCTATTCAGCTTGGCGTCGCTGGCCTGCGCGTTGGCGCCCAGCCTGGAGTGGTTGATCGCCGCGCGCTTTGTGCAGGCCTTGGGTGGTTGTGCCGGGATGGTGATCTCGCGAGCGGTGGTGCGTGACCTGTGTGACCCGATCCGCTCGGCCAAGGTGTTTTCCCAGTTGATGCTGGTGATGGGGCTGGCGCCGATTCTGGCACCGCTGGCCGGCGGTTTGCTGCTGAGCACGCTGGGCTGGCCGTCGATCTTTATCTGCTTGGCATTGTTCAGCTTTGCTTGCTTGCTGGCCTTGGCTAAGTGGCTGCCGGAAACTCTGACAAAAGATATTGCTCCGGCCCCTTTGCGCGGGGCTATCGGTGAGTACAAGCGCTTGTTTGCCGACCTGCCATTCCTCGGTTATGCGCTTACTGGCGGTTTCGCCATTGCCGGGATGTTTGCTTACATTGCCGGTTCGCCGTTTGTGTTTATCGAGTTGTACGGCATCCCAGCAGAGCATTACGGTTGGTTGTTTGGCAGTAATGCGCTGGGCTTTATTTTGATGGCGCAGCTGAATGCCTGGTTGGTGGCGCGGCACGGGCCGCAATACTGGTTGGGTAAGACCGTGTGGTTCTACCTGGCTAGCGGCCTGGCCCTGCTCCTAGTTGCATTGGCCAAGCCACAGGCCTTATGGCCGCTGCTGATTCCGCTATTTGGCTGCATTGCCAGTTTGGGTATTTTGCTGCCCAACTCTTCAGCCTGCGCGATGGCTGGGCAGGGGCGTCATGCGGGCAGTGCCTCGGCGCTGCTCGGTAGTCTGCAGTTCGTCATCGCGGCCACTGCGGCCGCTATGGTTGGTGTACTGCATGACGGCAGCGCCTGGCCCGTTGCCGTGGTGATTTTCAGCTGCGGGGTGCTGGCGGTGTTCTTCTCGCTATTTACCCGCTGGGCTGAGCGCCGAACTGCTGGCGCATTGGCTTAGCTAGCGATGCGTTGCTGCAACGGCGGCAAGATATGAGGCGCACTCAGGCGAGTTTGCAGTGTGCTAACAAACTGCCGCGCCTCGGCCTCACTGCGAAACGTGACGCTATGTTTGTCTAGGCATACTTGCCAGCCGCGACCTGTGGCTGTTTTTACCGGTTGGATCATGACGTTCATCAACGGATCTCCTCTGCAAGAGAGGGCAGTCTAGTCCTTCAATATGACTATTCATTGACCTGTAACAACTTAGTGACTGATGGCGTGCCGTTGATCTTATCCGCTTAGCGTTGGCGTGCTGAATGGACCGCCAGACCGGCCAGCCGAGTGAACTCGGTAACCAGGGCGATATCCGCCGAACTCGGCCGGGTTGGCTGCAGGTAGTAGATGCCAAAGGTGCCCAGTACCTGTCCGCTGTCATCCTTGAATGGCAGTGACCAGCAGGCGCGCAGGCCTGAAGGGCGGACGATATCCTGGAAGTCTTTCCAGTAAGGATGGCTGCTGAGGTCTTCGGCAATGACCAGCTCGCCGCTGCAGGCGGCATGTCCGCAGGAGCCGACTTCCAGGTCTGCCTGAATGCCGTCGATAGCTTGGCAGTAAGCCGTCGGGAGGCTCGGTGCTGCGCCGATATGCAGGCGCTGCTGGGCATCAAGCAGCATGATTGATACGCGCATCTGCGGTTGCAGCTTTTCCAGGCGGACGGTGATGCCGGCAAGAATGGTCTGCAAAGGATGTAAACCCAGCAGTTCATCGAGCACCGCATTGCGCGCTTGTTGCAGTTGCTGGGTCTGATGGCGCTCATGTACATCGCGCAGGGTGCCATGCAGGCCTGGTTGCAGCGGGCTGAAGTTGAGTTGCAGCTCAACCCGGCGTGTTTGGCCACTACGGGTTCGTAGTTGACACTCCAGGCGCAGATTATCCAGCTTGCCATTGCTTAGGTCTTGCAAGTGCTGGCTTAGCGGCGCCAGGCCTAGTTCCGGCATAAACCGTTGCAGTGGGCAGCCCAGGCTTTCGTGCAGCGGATAGCCGCTGATTTGCTCCCAGGCCGGGTTGAGGAAGCTCAGTTGATCGTCGGCGTTGGTGATGAAGATTGCATCGCCTAAGTGCTCAACCAATGAGCGATAGCGGCCTTCGCTGACCTGCAGCTCGCTGTCCATTTTCTTCTGCTCGGTCATGTCGATATCGACACAGTAAAGCTCTAGTTGGTCGAGGCTGTTACGCATCATTAGATGGCTGGAGTAAACCCAGATCAGGCTGCCATCCTTGCGTTGCAGTTGGATCTCCGCTGCCGGAATCGGCGGGCCACCGAGTTGCCACTGGTTAATTGCATTGGCTACAGCGCTGCGTGTTAGAGGCGGCACAATCAGCTCTTCCAGGCGACGGCCCATGACCTCATGCACGGCATAGCCATAGAGTCGCGTGCTGGCCTGGTTCCAGTAAATCACCCGGCGGTCGCGGTCATAACCCTGCACGGCGATGCGCGGTGTTTGCTCGAACAATTGGCGAAAGCGCTGCTCGCTTTCACGCAGGGCGTTTTCATCACGCTTGTGCGCGCTGATGTTTTGTAAGGTGCCGAGGATTTTTCCGCTGGCGTCGACCTCGCCCCGCAGCCTCAACCAGATGACCTGTTGGTTGGGGTGCAGCAAGCGCATGTTGATGCTCAGGGTTGTGTGCTCATGCAGTAGCGCAAGTAGCGCCTGCTGAGTGGTGTTGCGTTCGGCTGGGTGCAGCCAGCTGAGGAACTGTTCGAGGCTGCTATGTTGGCTGTCCGCCTCTCGCCCGAGCAGGCTCAAGGCTTCCGGGCTCCAATCAAAGTCGTCGTGGTATTCCCAACTGCCAAGGGCCGCATTGCGTTGCACATGCTTGAGCAGTTGGCTGTTGTGGGTGAGTTCTTGTAGCAACTGATTCTGGGCTTTGCGGTCGCGGTAGCTGAACAGAAAAATCAGCCCGGCGCTGAGCGCGATAAACAGCAGCTCCTTGGCCGTATGCAGCTCGGCTGCCAGGGTACTGTCCTTGAGCATGTGCAGCAGAGGGTCGCTGACAAGTACCCATACAGCACTGAATAGCAGGTATATGCCCGCCAGGCGCAGTGCTGCTTGAAGATCGGGTCGCATCCCTGGCCTCCAATGGCTAGCTAGGTCGGATAAGTTGGCGGGATTATGGGGCGGCAAGCCTGCCGCAAACAATGTGCTTAGTCTAGTTGGCCCTTGGCTGAGTGCATCAACCCCGGCTCGTGTGGTTACGAGCCTGGGTGGTTATGGCTTCTGTGCCGTGTTTGTGCAGCGCAACCCCGCACGTCGATAGTTCGTCTCAGAAACCTTCGAGGACGATCTTGCCCTTGGCTGTGCCGCTCTCCAGCAGGCTGTGAGCGCGGCGCAGGTTGGCCGCGTTGATGCTGCCAAAGTGCTCGCCGAGGGTGGTTTTTAGGGTGCCGGCATCGACCAGCTCGGCAACCCGCTCCAGCAGGCGATGCTGTTCGATCATGTCGGCTGTTTCGAATAGCGAGCGGGTGAACATCAGCTCCCAGTGCAGCGAGAGGCTTTTGCGCTTGAGTTGCATGATATCCAGCGCCTGCTCGGGATCATCGATTAAGGCCAGTCGGCCTTGCGGGGCCAGGGCTTCGACCAACTGCGCATAGTGTTGATCGGTCTGGGTCAGGCTGGCGACGTGAGTGACCTGATTGATGCCGATGCGTTTCAGCTCTTCGCTCAATGGCTGGCGGTGGTCGATCACGTGGTGCGCGCCGAGCTGGCGTACCCACGCCTGGGTTTCTGGGCGTGACGCCGTGGCAATGACGGTCAGACCCGTGAGCTGGCGCGCCAGCTGCAGCAGAATCGAACCGACACCGCCCGCCGCACCGACGATCAGCAGGCTTTGGCCCTGATCGGCACTGCCTTGCTCGATCTGCAGGCGTTCAAACAACAACTCCCAGGCGGTGATCGCGGTCAGCGGCAGCGCAGCGGCTTCGGCAAACGCCAGTGTCTTCGGCATGTTGCCAACGATACGTTCATCCACCACGTGCAGTTCGCTGTTGGCCCCAGCGCGATTGATTGCCCCGGCGTAATACACCCGGTCGCCAGGCTGGAACAGGCTGACCTCACTGCCCACAGCCTTGACGATGCCGCTGGCGTCCCAGCCAAGCACCTTGGCAGCGCCGTCTTCAGGGGCGACGTTGCGACGGATCTTGGTGTCCACCGGATTGACCGAAATGGCTTTGACCTCGACCAGCAAATCGTGCGGCCCCGGTACGGGTGCCGACAGTTCAACATCCTGCAGGGCGTCGGCGTGATCGGCGGGCAGGGAGTGGTAATAGGCGATGGCTTTCATGCGGGCTCCTTAAAGAATGCGTTGCATCAGTTGATGGTCGACCTGTTCCAGCAAGTCGCCGCAGGTTTGGCCGAATTGCAGGAAGTGCGCGGTCTGTTGGTGTGCGCTAAGGGCGGCGGCGTCCTGCCATTGCTCGACCATGATGAAGCGGTTGGCGTGCTCCTGGTGACGGTGCAGGTTGTATTGCAGGCAACCATTTTCTGCCTGGCTGGGCGGCACCAGTTGGCGCAGGCCGGCTTCGACGGCATCGGCGTGGCCGGGGCGTGCGGTGAGAGTGGCGATCAGGGTGAGTGGGCTCGACATGGTTGGGCTCCAGTTGCTGAGGTGGCCATGCTCGGTTATTTGATTGACGAGAAAAACAGCCTGCGAATAGAGTCTCTTTCAATATTTTTTTGATAATGAATTGTCATGCTGCGTTTTGATGACCTGCAGTTGTTTGTCTGTACCGCTGAGTTGGGTAGCCTTTCGGCCGCCGCGCGGCGTCTGGATATTTCTCCGGCGGTGGCCAGTGCCGGGCTTAAACGCCTTGAGCTGCAATTGCAGGTGCGCGTGTTCAGCCGTTCTACCCGCAGCCTGCGGCTGACGCCTGAAGGTGAGCTGTTTCTAGGGCATGCGCGTTTGGCGTTGCAGAGCCTGGATGACGGTCGGCAGCAGTTGGCGGGTAGCAAGGTCGGCATCAGCGGCCCGCTGCAGCTATCCGCTCCCTCGGACTTTGGCCGCAACACCTTATTGCCCTGGCTGGATGACTTTCAGCAGGCGCATCCGCACGTGCAATTGCGCCTGTTACTCGGCGACCGGGTGGCTGATCTGTTTCGCGAGCCGGTAGATATTGCCCTGCGCTATGGCGCACCGGCAGATTCCAGCCTGGTCGCCTTGCCGGTCGCGGCGCAAAACCGGCGGGTGCTCTGCGCCTCGCCGCAGTACCTGCAACAGCACGGCGTGCCGGCATCTGTCGAAGCGCTGGCTGAGCACAACTGCCTGCTGTATATGCTCGGTGGCCGCGTGCATGACCGCTGGCACTTCAGCGATGGCCGGCGCGAGCAGGACATCAGCGTCAAGGGTGACCGCATCAGTGACGATGCCGATGTGGTCCGCCGTTGGGCGGTGAGTGGCGCTGGCGTGGTGTACAAATCCTGGCTGGATGTGGCCGGTGATGTGCGGGCAGGGCGCTTGCAGGTGCTGCTGCCCGAGCTGCGCGGCGAGCCGACGCCGCTTAACCTGATTTGCGCGCACCGTGCGCAATTGAGCAAACCGGTGTTGTTGCTGCGTGAGTTTGTGCAGGCGCGGTGCAGTGCTTTGTTGGCGGATGCGCCCTGGCCGCACTAGAATTGCCGGCGGTACGCTGCGGCAATCAACCGCAGCCGTGCCGCGCGAATCACGCGCAAGAGCAATGCTAGAGTCGCGCCCCATGAAATTGACCCGTACTGATCGACGCTTGCTGGCCTGGATGCTGTATTTCAGCGTGCTGTTCAGTGCGCTCGCCTGCAGTATTGGTCACGGGCAAATGGCCGGTTTGCAGCTCAGCGGCCTGAGCAGCCAGTACTGTTCCTTTGAAGGCAACTTCGGTGCCGGGGCGGACCTGGATGGCTCGGGTGTTGTGGCACCCAATCCGGCTACCGGCGCCGGTTGCTCCCTGAGTTCCACGTTCAGCGCCATCATCCTTGCCGCGTTCTTCGGTCTGTTGGGGCTGCTGGCACCCTGCCGCGCACCACGGCTTAGCGTCTTCTTTGCTCCGCGTCCTGTTCGCTATCTCTGGCCTTCGGCCAACCCCCGCGCTTCTCCTGTTTTCGCCTGATAACTGCGCCCATTAAAGGGCTCTCTTTCGTGTGAATAGCGTGCGTGTCCTTTGCGCACGCCTCTGGAGAAGTTTCATGTCGTCGTTTTCCGACTCCGCTGCAGGCGCGCGTGTGCGTGGGCCGCTGTCTTTCTACAACCTGGCCTGGCGCTGGCATTTCTACGCCGGGTTGTTTGTCATCCCGTTCATGATCCTGCTGTCGCTCACCGGCCTGATCTACCTATTCAAACCGCAGCTTGATGAGCTGATGTATGCAGACTTGTTAACGGTGCCGGTGGCCGAGCAGCGCCTGAGTGCCGACCAACAGTTGGCGCGGGTACGCGAGATCTACCCGCAGGCCACGGTGAGCCAATACCTGCCGCCAGCAGCGGCTGAGCGCAGTGCGCAGTTTGTGCTCAGCTTGGGCGGGCAGCAGCTAAACCTGTTTCTCGATCCCTATAACGGCCGCGTGCTAGGCACTCAGGACGCGCTGTGGAACCTGCAAGCGGCGGCGCGCAAGCTGCACGGCGACTTGCTGATCGGCACCGTGGGTGATCGCTTGATCGAGCTGGCCGCTGGCTGGGGCATCGTGTTGGTGGTCTCTGGCCTCTACTTATGGTGGCCGCGTGGGCGCTCCGGGGCGGGGGTGTTGTGGCCTCGGTTGAATGCGCGTGGGCGCTTGCTGTGGCGTGACCTGCACGCAGTGACGGGGTTCTGGGGCAGCGCGGCGCTGCTGTTTATGCTGCTTACCGGCATGACCTGGACCGGCTATTGGGGCGCGCAGTTCGCCGGAGCCTGGAACCACTTCCCCGCCGCCATGTGGGATGACGTACCGCAGTCCGGCAAGCTCACCGGCAGCCTCAACAGCAGTAGCCAGCAGACTGTCGCCTGGGCCGTGGAAACCACGCCACTGCCAGCGTCTGACCCGCATGCCGCGCACTTGGGCCATGCGAGTCCCTCGGCACCTGCCGGGGCCGGCGGCTTGCTGCAGCAGGTGGTCGACAGCGCTGCCGAGCGCGGTGTGCAGCCGGGTTACAGCATCACCTTGCCCAAGGGCGAGCAGGGTGTTTACACCGTCGCGTTATTCGCCAGCGACCCGCATAACGACGCCACGTTGCACCTGGACCAATACAGCGGTGCTGTGCTCGCCGATGTGCGCTGGCAGGACTACGGCCTGGTGGCGAAGGCGGTCGAGAGCGGGGTGATGATCCACGAAGGGCGGATGTTCGGCCTGATCAATCAGTTGCTGATGGCGTTGGTCTGCCTGCTGATTCTGTTCAGTGCAGTCAGCGGCCTGGTGATCTGGTGGAAGCGCCGTCCAGCCGGGCGCTTTGGCGTACCTCCGCTGCGTCACGACCTGCCGCGCTGGAAGACGGCGATCGGCGTAATGCTGCTGCTCGGGGCGCTATTCCCGCTGGTCGGTGCGTCGTTATTGCTGGTGTGGGCGTTGGATTGGCTGCTTGGCCTGTGGCGTCGGTAGACGCTGCCGAGTACCCCGGCCGCCTGACGCGCTCCCCAAAGGCTGTCGGCTGACAGGTGATTTCCCCTCGCCGACAGGTATGTGCTGCGCCGTATGCGCACGTGAACAGGATTTTCTATACATGCAATTAGCTATCAAACCGCTGAATTTTTGTATCCACCTTGCTGCTGTTGCTCTGGGCTTGCAGGCTTTTCCCGTCTTGGCCGACAGCGCTCTGGCGCTGGGCAGCGTGACCGTTACCCCAGATGAGCAGGGCAAACTGTCGAGTTACAACATTCTCAGCTCGGTGGATTACGTGGGCAGCGATGTGCTGGAAAAGCAGCCGGTGCAATACAGCTGGGAGCTGTTCAACCGCGTGCCGGGCGTGATGCTCACCCAGTTTAACCAGGGCACCACCTCGGGTAAGTTGTCGTTTCGCGGCTTTAATGGTGAGGGCGAGGTTAACGCGGTCAAGCTGTTGATCGACGGCATCCCGAGCAACACCAATGACGGCAACATGCCGTTTATCGACATGGTCTACCCGCTGGATATTGAAGATATCGAAGTGGTACGCGGCACCAACGACCCGCGCTATGGCCTGCACAACATCGCCGGTAATGCCTCTATCAATACTCGCCAGGGCGGTAACGAAGGCAAGTTACGCCTGCGCGGTGGCAGCTTTGATACTCAGGAGCTGCAACTGGTTAAAGGCATCGAAGCGGGCAATTGGGCGCAGAACTATTTCGTCGCGTATCAGAAGAGCGGCGGCTACCGCGATCATGCCGATAGCGAGCGGCAGAGCTTCGCTGGTAAGTGGTTCTATACCGCTGATGCTGGCTGGCGTGCCGGGTTGATCGCCCGCCACTACGAGGCCGATGCGCTGGAAGCCGGTTACCTGAGTCATGACGATGCTCATGATCATCCGCGTCAGTCCTACACCAACAACGCTAGCGATGAAGGCGAGCGCAGCATGGACTCGCTCAGCCTGCATCTGGACACCGACGTGGCCGAAAACCTGGCCTGGTCGAGCAAGGCGTATTACAACCACTTTAAGGATCGGCGCTGGACCAAATACTGGCTGACCAGTGGCCAGCAGGAGCGCTTCAACGATGAAGATCAATACGGTGCGCTCAGCAGTTTGACCTGGCGTCCCGAGGTGCAAGGGCTGTATGACTTTGCCCTGGAGGGTGGTGTCGATATTCAGCGCCAGGAGGTGATCAGCGAGCGCTATCGCACCGTAAACCAAGCGCGCACCAGCCAGACCCGCGATCAGGTGTTTGACCTGACCACTACCGGCGCCTATGTACAGGCCGTGATTCAGCCATGGGAAAGTCTCAAGTTGATCCCGGCCTATCGTGTTGATCGCGTCGAAGGTGATTATCACAACGAGCTGAGTGGCGAGCGTGCCAGCGCCAACGACTATGGCACGATCAAACAGCCCAAATTCAGTGTGGTGTATTCGCCCTGGAAGGAGGCCAGCTTCTACGCCAACTGGGGCCGCACCTTCCAGATCGGCGTGGGCTCGGGTGCTTATCGCCTGGCCAGCCAGAATGATGACCTGAAACCCTCGATCAACGAAGGCTGGGAAACGGGCATCAAGTTCAGCCCGGTGGCCTGGCTTGATGGTCGCGTGGCTTATTGGGAGCAGCATGCTACCGATGAGGTGCAGCGAAAGCTGAACGATGCGCTCGGCGACTCTGAAAACGTCGGTGAAACCTTGCGTCGCGGTTATGACATGCAGCTCAACCTATACCCCAACGATCAGGCACGCGTCTGGCTGTCCTACTCGCGGCAGTTCTCAGAAATTCTCGAACCCAGCCCCAACCTGCCAGCCAGCAAAGGTAAGGAGATGGATCACGTACCCCATCATCTGTATGCCCTAGGTGCTGATTACCAAGCCAATGACCAACTCAAGCTCAGCGCCTGGGTCAACGGCCAGAGTGATTACTACCTGGAACGCACCAACAGCACGGGCCAATATGGCGGTTACACCCTGCTCAACCTCGGTGCCGAATACCGCCTGAGCGAGACGGTGAGCGTGGACATGCAACTGAAGAACGTCACCAACCGCTACTACGAATACGTCTGGTATGACCCAGATGCTGCGCTGGACTCGCTGCATGCGCCTGGCGATGGCCGCGCGCTGTATGCCGGTTTAACCCTGGACTTCTGATTTTCTTTCCCCAAAGGAGGCAACACCCATGAGCTTAAAGAAAACCCTGCTCGGCTTAACCCTGCTGCTGCCGGCTCTGCTGGCCCAGGCCCACGAATACCAAGCCGGCCAACTGCATATCGACCACCCTTGGTCACGTGAGATGCCAGCAGTAGCGCCTACCGCAGCGGCTTATTTCGTGGTGCACAACAAGGGCAGCGAGGCTGATCGTCTGCTCAGCGTGAGCACCCCGCACGCAGGCAAGGCCGAGTTGCATGAACACGTGCACGCAGACGGCGTGATGAAAATGCAGCAGGTGCAAGACGTGACCATCCCGGCTGGCGGCGAGGTGAAGTTCGAGCCCATGGGCTACCACGTGATGATGTTCAACCTGAAGCAGCAGGCCAAAGACGGCGAGCGTTTCCCGCTGACCCTGACTTTTGAAAAGGCCGGCAAGGTTGAGGTCGAGGTGGCTGTACAGAAGGAAGCCCCGGCAGGCCATGACCACGCTGAAGGCCACGCCCACTGACCCGCAGCGCCGAGCCCCGCTGTGTGGCAGTGGGGTTGCGGTGGCCAAGTCGTTGACCTGTATCAGCCGTGTTTCCCCGGTCTTTGGCCATAATCAGCGCAGCATTCTTGAGTTGCCGTGATGCCCCATAAACGCTCTCTAACTGCCCACTACAGCGCGACTTGCCTGGCCTTATTGGCCATGCTGTTGCTCAGTGTCGGGCCGTTATGGTCACAACTTAGTCAACCTGCCGAACCGGCCTGGCTGACTGAGCTGGCCTGTGGCGAGCACAGTGGTAGTCATGACCGCTCGCTGAATCATGAGGCCCCGTGGGCCAAGTGCGGCTATTGCACGCTGTTGTTGCACAGCCCGGCAACCGGCTGCGCCAGCCCAACACTGGCGCTGGCTGCAACTAATGCAGTGGATCGACACAATGCGCCGGTACGCAGCGGCGTGGCGCGTTCGGCCATCTTCCCTGGTTCACGTAGCCGCGCGCCCCCCGTTTACTCCTGATCGTCATCAGCCTATTGCCTGTGTCACTGCCGCTTCGCGGCGCTGGCCACTCTCTAGTTTTGTCTCGATTTTGGAATCCCCATGTCTACTCGTTCGCTATTGATAAGTGCTGCACCTTTTCGTTTGGCTCCGCTGTGTGTCGGCCTGCTCTGGGCTGCTCAGGGGCATGCAGGACAAACGCCTGAACAAACTGCCGAGCTGCAGTTGCCGCCGTTGGTGATTACCGCCGTACAGCAGCGCTCACCACTGACTGTGGTGGCAGACCCTAAGCAAGCGCGTCAGCCAGTGCCGGCCAGTGATGCCGCTGATTACCTGAAGACCATTCCCGGTTTCTCGGCGATTCGCAGTGGTGGCAGCAACAGCGACCCGGTGCTGCGTGGGATGTTTGGCTCGCGCCTGTTGTTGCTCACCGATGGCGGGCAGATGCTCGGTGCCTGTCCGGGACGAATGGACTCGCCCAGCTCGTATATCTCGCCGGAAACCTATGACCTGCTGACCGTCAGCAAAGGCCCGCAAACGGTGATCTGGGGGCCTGGTGCCTCGGCTGGAGTGGTGCGCTTTGACCGTGAGCCGGAGCGTTTTGGTGAGCTGGGCACCCGCCTGCATGCCAGTGTGCTGGCCGGCTCCAACGGCCGTTTCGACCAGACGCTCGATGGCGCTGTCGGCGGCGAGCTGGGCTACTTGCGCTTCACCGGCAACCGCTCGCATTCGGATGATTACGACAACGGTAATGGCGACACCATCCCCTCGCGCTGGGACAAATGGAACGGCGATGTGGCGCTGGGCTGGACCCCGGATGCCGACACGCTGATCGAGCTGACTGCCGGCCGTGGCGATGGCGAGGCGCGCTATGGCGGTCGTGGCATGGACGGCACCCAGTTCAAGCGGGAAAGCCTCGGTTTGCGCATTGAGCGCAGCAATCTCGGTGGCGTGCTGGATAAAGTCGAGGCCAAGCTCTACTACAACTACGCCGATCACATCATGGATAACTTTCGCCTGCGCATGCCGGACCTCACCAGCATGATGAGTGGCCCAATGGCGGCCCAGGTCGACCGCCGCACCCTTGGTGCGCGCCTGGCCGCCACCTGGAAGTGGCAGGACGTCGAGCTGATTACCGGCGTCGACGCCCAGCGCAGCGAGCACCGCCAGCGCAGTTCCACCTTGAGCATGATGGGCGACTACACCGACGCTGACCGTTTTCCTTGGGACAAGGACGCTCTGATGCACAACTACGGCGTGTTTGCTGAGTCCACTTGGCAACTGGCCGAACGTAATCGCCTGGTGTCCGGTGCACGTCTGGACCGCGCCTCGGCCAAGGATTATCGGCAGAGCTTCAGCAGCATGATGGGCATGCCGACGGCTAACCCAACAGCCGGCGAAACCCGTGCCGATACCTTGCCCAGCGGCTTTGTACGCTACGAGCATGATCTGACTGGCTCGCCGACCACGGTGTATGCAGGTATCGGCCATGTGCAGCGTTTCCCTGATTACTGGGAGCTGTTTTCTGCTGAGCTTAATGGGCCGGCCGGTGCGGACAACGCCTTCGATGGCATCAAACCGGAGAAAACCACGCAGTTGGACGTTGGTATTCAGTATCGCGATAAAGCGCTGCAGGCCTGGGCCTCGGCCTATGTCGGTCAGGTGCGCGATTACATCTTGTTTGATTACCGCGGCATGAGCACTCAGGCCGACAATATCGACGCGCGCATCATGGGCGGCGAGCTGGGTGTGGCGTATGACTTGACTGCCAACTGGAAGACCGATGCCACCCTGGCTTACGCCTGGGGCAAGAACAGCTCCGATGGCGAAGCGCTGCCGCAAATGCCGCCACTGGAAGCCCGCCTGGGGCTGACCTACCAGCGTGATGACTGGAGTGTCGGCGCGTTGTGGCGGGTGGTCGATGGCCAGGGTCGCGTGGCGGACGGGCGTGGCAACGTGGTCGGGCAGGACCTAGGCGAGAGTGCTGGTTTCGGCGTGTTCTCGCTCAACGGCGCTTACCGGGTAACCAAGCAGGTCAAGCTGAGTGCCGGGGTCGACAACCTGCTCGACAAAAACTACGCCGAGCACCTCAACCTGGCCGGCGACGCCGGTTTCGGCTTCCCCGCCGACACCCGTATCGACGAACCGGGGCGGACCCTCTGGGCCAAGGTCGATTTCGACTTCTAAGGTGTCCAGTCGTGGGAGGGGTTGGGCGGCATTCCACATCTGCACGGTTCGCTGGCTTGCACGATCTTCCCCGAACCGCCTCTGCGCGATGAATCTGCACGCGCTAATACAGCCTTAAGGTTCAGGCGCGACAGTAGTCCCCGCAGACACACAACTTCCCCTGCATCACGAGGACTACATCATGCGTAAATTGCTTCTGCTGTCTCTGGCTCTGGCCAGCCCGCTGACCTTCGCCGCGACCGAATGCACCACCGCTGATAAAGCGCAGTGGCAGGATCAGGACAAGTTCCAGGCTGACCTCAAGGCTCAGGGTTACGAAATCAAGAAGTTCAAAGTGACCAGCGGTAACTGCTATGAAATCTACGGCCACAACAAGGATGGCCAGAAGGTTGAAATTTACTTTGACCCGGTCACCGGTAAGGTCATCAAAGGTGGCGTTGAAGGCTGATGAACACACCGACCCTACGCCTGTGGGACCCAGTGGTTAGGCTGTTTCACTGGTCCTTGGCGGGCGCTTTTCTGGCTAATTACTTCTTCACTGAAGAGGGCGAAAACTGGCACCGCTGGTTTGGTTATTACGCCGTAGCCTGGCTGGCGATTCGGCTGGTGTGGGGTTTTGTTGGATCACCGGCAGCGCGCTGGGCCGACTTTTGGCCGACTCGGGCGCGTTTGAGCGAACATCTTAAAGCGCTCGTCAGCGGGCGTGACTACCACCGCATGGGGCATTCGCCACTTGGCGGTTTGGTGATGATCGGCATGATGCTGCTGATGCTCGGTCTGGGCGTGACCGGCTTTCTGATGGAGGAAGTCGATTACTTCTGGGGTGCCGATTTACCGCTGGAAATTCATGATTTCTGTGCCAATACGCTGATGGCCCTAGTCGGCCTGCACATCGCAGCGGCGCTGTTTGAAAGCTATCGACTGAAGGAAAACCTGCCGTTGTCGATGGTTACCGGCAAGCGGCGTGTGCGGCGCGATTGAGCCGCGCGTCACTGGCTATTTTCCATTAATCGCACTATCTCGCCGCTGCTACGCAATTGCTCGAAGGCGCGGCGAGTCCGCTCAACAATCGCGTCCTCAGTGGCGTTGCTGTAGGCCAGATAGAGGCCGGTGATAAGACCGTCCAGGGGCATAACTTGCTCTAGGCTGGTGAAATCAGCGCCTGCTTCCTTGCTTAGGCGTTTAGCGTCTCCCTCTAACAATGGCAGCAAGTCGATCTGCCCATTAAGCAGTTGCCGCATGTTGTTGTGATTCTGCGGCGCTACAAATAGCTTGGTGAAGCCTTGGGACTTCAAGTAAGCGTGGCGCACGTCGTCGCGTACCACGCCGATTGAGTAACGCTTGGCGTCTTCCAGGCTGTTCACCTGGATGTCCTGGCGCTGCCTGAGTTTGTAGAGGTAAGCCTTATAGGGCTTCACTTCGCCCACCCATTTGAACAGCTGCTCGCGCTCTGGCGTGCGCAAGATCAGATAAATGAGCACGTTGGGTTGCTGCAGGGCCATGTCGTAGGCGCGTGCCCAGGGGTATAGCGCCAACTGGTATTCCAGGCCGGCGGCATTGAGCGTGCGTTCAACCACTGCAGTGGCCGGGCCAGAAACCTTATCGCCATCCATAAAGGCATGCAGGCTGTCTTCGGTAACCGCCTGGATCGTCTCGGCACGGACAGCGCTGCACAACAGCATAAGCAGGGCTGCAAGCCAGGCACCATGGGGTATGGTCTTCATGATGAGCCTCTTTAGTCGGATGTGGATGTACGGTTTCGTCCCTGATGCTTAGCGCGATATAACGCTTCGTCTGCACGTTGTAGCAGGGTCTCGAAATTGTCTGGGGCATTGCCCAGTTGGGCGACGCCGATACTCAGTGTTATATGCGGCGCTACAGGCGAGTAGGCGTGGGCAATCGGCTGCTGTTCAAGCAGGCGGTGCAAGCGCTGTGCGGCATTCTCTGCTTGCTCGGCATCGAGTCCTGGCAGCAGTACGGCAAACTCTTCGCCGCCGAGCCGGGCAACCAGTTCGCCGGCTCGGCAGAACACCTGTGTCAGCAACTGGGCAAACTGTTGCAGACACAGGTCGCCCGCATTGTGGCCATAGTTGTCGTTGTACAACTTGAAATGGTCGACGTCGCACATTAATACCGAAAGTGGCTGGCCCCGACGCCGGGCGCGGCGTAGCTCGATTTCCTTGACCTCGTCAAAGTGGCGGCGGTTGGCAATGCTGGTCAATGGGTCGCGACGGTTCAGTTCCCGCAGCAGGTCGTTGGCGGCGCGTAGCTCAACGGTGCGTTCTTCCACCAGTTCTGCCAGGCGGTCGCGGTGGGCGGCCAAGTCTTGTTCTGCCTTGTGTTGGCGTTCGATGTAGCTGGAGAGTTTGTTCTGCAGGTTGTTCACGCCGCTCTCCAGCAGGCTTAGCTCGTCCTTATGCTGCCCGCGGCGTTGCAGTCGCAGCGCGCGATGCAGACTGGCAGGTGAGAGCTGGCTCAGGTGGTTGGCGATGTGTCGGACGTGAACCGTTACCGAACGATTGAACGCCCACATGATTACTCCGGCCAGTAGCAGGGATTGCAGCACCTGAGTAACGACAATACTGGCGACATCACTGATTAACTGCCGCCAGAGCAGGGCTGAGTTGCCGACCAGGCGTAGCTCGCCAACTTTTTCCTCTCCCCCGGGGAAGGGCGTATAGGTCAATACGCGCTGCAGTGTCGGAGCTTGGCTTGAGGTGGTTGAGGTGTCAGGTGTTGTGCGCTGGAGCACCTCGGGGGCACGCCCCGGCTTGAGTATGTGCAGTTCAACATTACTGACAGTGGCAACCTGAGCGACGCTGTCCAACTGGGCTTGCAGCGAGTCCTGGTCCATTTCCCAGATTGCCTTGGAGAGTGTGCCGCGAAATACCTGATCGATCAGCTGCAGGTCGTTGCTCATGGCATCCCGGTTGTACTGCCAGGCAGAGAGGGTGCGTACGGTGGTACTGAGCAGGATAAATAACACGCAAAACGCCAAGGTCGTCAGCACGAGGCGACGCCCCAACGAGTGATCGATGAGGGGCGGCACTGCTTGTCCTTCTATACTGCTCAACGGCTGTTCAGGCATTGGCGAAGTCCTATTGCCACTTGCGGGTGATGGTGTCGTAACGGCCACTGGCGCGAATTTTTTGCAGGCCTGTGCGGAATCGCTCGACCGTCGCATCGGGGGTCTTCAGGCTGAAGGCCATACTTAGCCCCCGAGCGCCACCCAAATTAGCCAGTGCCAAGGCGCGATGCAGTGTCTGCGCTGGGTCCTGACCAGCACTGCGCACCAAGTACACGGCGTTTGGTTCATTGGCAATCCACAGATCAACACGACCCAAGAGCAGTTTTTCGTAATTGTGCTCGTACTTGTTGCTCGACTGCAGGTTTTGCCCAACAGCGAAGCCTTGGCCGATCAGGTACTGTTCGCCGGCATCGTCCTTGACCGTGGCAATCTGCAGACGGCGCGCTTCATCCAGGCTATTCAGGCGTAAGTTTGGATTGAGTGAAAATAGGTACCAGTCGGTCTGGGCGATAGTGTCGACCCATTTGAACTTAAGCTCGCGCGAAGCGGTGCGTGCCATGCAATAGATCAGCACGTTCTCGGTGTTTGTGGCGATATCGTAGGCCCTCGCCCAGGGCATCGACTGGATCGTCGCTGTTTCGCCAATTTCGTCCAGTATGGCTTCGACTATCTCTGTGCAAAGCCCGGTGAGATGGCCGTCGATCGTCATATTGAACGGCGGCAGCTCTTCGGTAACGATGCGCAGCTTTTCTTCTGCAAGTGCCGGCAGCGAGAGGCCGAGCAGTAATGCGAGTGATTCCAAAAGATAAGCGCAGCGCCATGGCCTCTTCATAATGCAACCTCAGCAATGCAATGTTGGCGAGAAGCGCAGCCTGATTGCGCATTGCTATCATCGTGCAATATCTCCCGCCGCGCTACGCCGCAGCGGGAAATCATGCCAGCTTGCTGGGTCGCCTTGGCTTTAGGCCAGGCGCGCATCCAGGCTGTTTTGCGCCAGGCGCTTGGCCTGTTCCTGAGTCATGCCGAGGCTGTTATGCAGCGCGGCGAAGTTCTCGGTGACGTAGCCGCCGAAATAGGCCGGGTCGTCCGAGTTCACCGTGACCTTCACCCCGCGTTCGAGCATTTGCAGGATGTTGTGCTGGCGCATGTCGTCGAACACGCAGAGCTTGGTGTTGGATAGCGGGCAGACGGTCAGCGGGATCTGCTCGTCGATGATGCGTTGCATCAGCCGCTCGTCCTCGATGGCGCGTACACCGTGGTCGATGCGCTCGATCTTCAGCAGGTCCAGGGCTTCCCAGATGTACTCCGGCGGGCCTTCTTCACCGGCGTGGGCCACGGTCAGATAACCCTCGCTGCGCGCCTTATCGAATACTCGCTGGAACTTGCTCGGCGGATGGCCCATCTCTGAACTGTCCAGACCGACGGCGATAAAGGCATCGCGGAACGGCATGGCTTGCTCAAGGGTTTTAAACGCTTCTTCCTCGGACAGGTGACGCAGAAAGCTCAAGATCAAACCGTGGCTGATGCCCAGTTGTTTCTCGCCATCGACCAGCGCCTGCTTGATACCGCGCAGCACCACTTCAAAGGGAATGCCACGGTCGGTGTGGGTCTGCGGGTCGAAGAACGGCTCGGTGTGGATAACGTTCTGCGCCTTGCACTTTTGCAGGTAGGCCCAGGTCAGGTCGTAGAAGTCCTGCTCGGTGCGCAGCACGTCGGCACCGGCGTAGTACAGATCGAGAAACTCCTGCAGGTTGTTGAAGGCATACGCACTGCGCAGCGCTTCGACATCATTCCAAGGCAGGGCGATCTTGTTGCGTTCGGCCAAGGCGAACAGCAACTCGGGCTCCAGCGAGCCCTCAATGTGCAGGTGCAGTTCGGCCTTGGGCAGGGCGTTGAGCCAGTCGTACATGGTCAGTTCTCGTTATCAGGCGTAATCGTTGGCAAGTTTAACTGTAAGGACAGGATTTCGCCGAATCGAACGGTGACTCGCAAGGTTGGTTTGAGCGTTCCCACGCTTCGCGTGGTAATGCAGCTGCAGATGCTCTGCGTCTGTGGGACGCGGAGCGTCCCAGGCTGGGGTTCCCACGCTGGAGCGTGGGAACCATCAGAAACGCCAAAGCTCGCGGCTAAAGCCCCTCCCACGGGAAGCCTCAGCTATAAACCCTGCTGCTCTTCGCGCCGATACGCATAAGTGTCGGCAAAGCGCGACAGCAGGTACTCGGCGCTGGTGACGGGCGGGTACTTGGGCGGGTTGGCGGCGTCTGAACAGTTTGGCAGGCAGCTGATTTCGGTGTCCGGGTGCGGCTCGGCGAAAAACGGCATGGAGTAGCGGTCCACGCCCAGCGGGCTGACTACCCGGTGCGGGGTGGAGGTGTAACGGTCGTTGCTCCAGCGCGCGAGCATGTCGCCGATGTTCACCACAAAGCTGCCGGCAATCGGCGGTGCATCAATCCACTCACCCTCGCGGTTACGTACTTGCAAGCCACCGGCGTCGTCCTGGTAGAGCAGGGTGATGCAGCCGTAATCGGTATGCGCGCCGGCACCTTGCTGTTCGGCACTGCTGGCGGTGTGGCGCGGCGGGTAGTGGATCATGCGCAGCACGCTGATCGGCTCGCGAAAGCGGCTGTCGAAAAAGTCGCGCTCGATATCCAGCGCCAGGGTCATGGCCCGCAGCAGGGTCTGCGCCAGTTCCTGCATATCGCGGTAGTGCTGTTCCATCAGTGCAGCCCAGCCGGGTAGCTGTGGATGCCGATTGGAGCCGCGTAGTGGCTTACCGGCGAGCACCTCCGGGTGCTCGGCAGGCATATGGAAACCCATATCAAAGGTTTCCTTCAGATCGCTCGGTGTGTTCGGGTCCAGCTGCTCGGTGGCGATGGCCCCGTAGCCGCGATGGTGAGCGGTCTGGGTAATGTCGATCTTGAGCTTCTCAGCCGCTGGCAGGGCGAAGAAGGTCTTGGCGGCAGTCAGCAGCTCGTTGATCCGCGCCGGGCTGATGGGATGCCCGGTGATATAGAAGAAGCCCCACTCACGGCAGGCACGGTCAATTTGCTCAGCCACCTTAGGCCAGGCGGATTGGTCGCTGCTGTAGAGAGGGGCGATGTCGATAATTGGTAGAGCGTTCATGGTTAGCCTCGGGTGGGGCGTGCTGCGAGTCTTCTCGTACCCAGGGCAGCGAAAAAGGACGATACCGGTTAAGGCATCGTCCTTCTGATGCGGTTCTGCCGGTGAGGCAGGGACGGCATCTGGGTTATGGCTTACTTCGGCAGTTCAGCCTTTACGTTTTCCACGTAGTAGTTCATTGAGGCCAGTTCGGCATTGGTCGCGACCACGCCGGCTGGGATCTTCTCTACGCCGCTTTGGTCCTTGATTGGCCCGGTAAACGGGTGGAAAGCACCGCTCTTGATGTCGGCAATGAGCTGCTCTGCTTCGGTTTTCACGTCAGCCGGTACCAGGTCGCTGATTGGCAGGCGAATGGTGTCTTCAGCCAAACCGCCCCAGAAATCCTGCGACTTCCAGGTGCCGTCGATCACCGCCTGGGTGGCTTGGACGTAGTGCGGGCCCCAGTCGTTGACGATCGAGGTGAGCACGGCTTTTGGCCCGAAATGCGCCATGTCCGAGGCATAGCCTACCGAGTAAACGCCACGACGTTCGGCGGTCTGGATCGGTGCCGGGCTGTCGGTGTGCTGGAATACCACGTCCACGCCTTGGTCGATCAGCGCGTTGGCCGCGTCGGATTCTTTGCCCGGATCGAACCAGGAGTTGACCCACACCACTTTGATCTCGGTGCCTGGGTTGTACTTGTCCAGCGCGAGTTGAATGGCGTTGATATCGCGGATTACTTCCGGGATCGGGAAGGAGGCGATGTAGCCGATTTTCTTGGTCTTGGTCATTTTCGCGGCGAGGAAGCCACCCACGTAACGGCCTTCATAAGAGCGCGACAGGTAAGTGCCAACGTTCTTGTCCTGCTTGTAACCGGTGGCGTGTTCGAAGGTCACCTTGGGGAATTGCTTGGCCACTTTCAGCGTCGGGTTCATGTAGCCGAAGGAGGTGGTGAAAATCAGGTCGTAACCGCCTTTGGCCATGTTGCGGATAACCCGCTCGGCGTCGGCACCTTCAGGCACGTTTTCCACGTAGCTGGTTTCAACCTTGTCACCGAGTTCCTTGATCACCGCCTGACGGCCTTGCTCGTGCTGGTAGGTCCAGCCATGGTCGCCAATCGGACCGATATAGACGAAGCCGACCTTCAGCGGGTCAGCAGCGGATGCGCCCAGGGTGGCGCTGAAACCCAGGGCGGCTACAAGGGCGCGCAGCAGCGGTTTTTTGCTCTTCTCGAACATGGTCAGTGGAACTCCGATGTGTGTGGGTACGTTGTTGTTAAACAGCTGCCAATTGAATTGCAAAAAGCTGACCAACTGGACAATTAGCGGGTAATGCCGCGTTATTACGCAGAACCCCGCCGAAGCGGGGTTCTGCTGTGGTGCTGTGCTGGTGCGTAACAGGATTGCTTTGCTTCCTGCTGGTGCGATGGTGCTCTTGGGGTGTCGCGGCTAAAGCCCCTCCCACGGGACGCAGCAATCTTGGGAAACGGCTTTTGTGGGAGGGGCTGGGCGGCATTCCGCTTTAGCCGCGACTGGCGATAGTGCGTTTCAAGCAGCTATAACCTGTGCAGCGAAAACTATCAGGAGGCAACGGAATGCCCCACTCAAAGCACCTGCGCATCGCTCGCTTTTCTGAGCATCAGCGTATCTACCTGCTAACGGCCACTGTCGAGAAGCGCGAACCGATCTTTACGGATATCCAGCTTGGTCGCCTGCTGGTTGCAGAGCTAAGAGCGGCTCATGGCGATGGTCTGGCTGAGTCCTTGGCTTGGGTAGTGATGTATGACCATCTGCACTGGCTGCTTGTGCTGCAGCGCGGCTCACTCAGCGAGTTGATGCGACGAGTAAAAGGTCGCAGCGCTCGGCAGATCAATCCACTTATTGGCCGCCATGGGCGGTTGTGGCGGGACGGTTTTCACGACCATGCGCTACGCCGCGAAGAGGATGTGTTGGCGGTTGCGCGCTATATCGTCGCCAACCGCTTTGCGAGCGGGGCTGGTGCAGCGGGTTGGTGATTACCCGCTGTGGGATGCTGTGTGGCTGTAAAAGCTGTCGCGGCTAAAGCCCCTCCCACGAGTTACCACAAGTGGTGGGAGTGCTGCGTGGGAGGGGCTGGGCGGCATTCCGCTTTAGCCGCGAGCAAGTTAAAAAATTAGTGCCCCGGCTGCCAGGGTTTGCCCAGTGATACGGGAGCGAACAGGCGGGTTTTGATGGCGTCGCGCGAGAGCAGTACCAGCACCAGAATGGTCGCCACATACGGCAGCATCGCCAGCAGGTTGGACGGGATCGATAGGCCGATACCCTGGGCGACCAGATGGATGATGCTGGCCAGGCCGAACAGGTAAGCGCCGAGCAGCACACGCAATACCCGCCAGCTGGCAAATACCACCAGAGCGAGGGCGATCCAGCCGCGTCCGGCGGTCATGTTTTCTGCCCACATTGGCGTATAGGCCAACGATAGATAACCGCCCGCCAGCCCGGCCATGGCCCCGCCGAACAGCACCGCCAGGGTACGCACGCGCAGTACCGGCAGGCCCATGGCGCTCGCTGCATCGGGATTCTCGCCAACGGCTTGGATGATCAAGCCGATGCGGCTTTTCAGCAGCACCCAGGCCACCAGGCCGAACAGGGCGAAGGACAGGTATACCAGCACATCCTGAGCAAACAGCATGCGCCCGATCAGTGGAATATCACTGAGCAGCGGGATGGCGATAGGTTCGAAACCGGTCAGGGGTTTGCCCACCCAGGCTGCGCCAACAAAGGTCGACAGGCCGACGCCGAAGATGGTCAACGCCAGCCCGGTGGCCACCTGATTGGCGTTAAAACCCAGTGCCACAGCGGCGAATAGCGTCGACAACAACATGCCCGCCGCCATCGCCAGCAGTACGCCGAGCCACAGGTTGCCGGTGCTCAGGGCGACGATAAAGCCGATCACCGCGCCAAACAGCATCATGCCTTCCTGGCCGAGGTTGAGCACACCGCTCTTCTCGCACACCAGTTCACCCAAGGCCACCAGCAGCAGCGGCGTACCGGTGCGCACCATGGCGTAGAAAATATTGCTTAGTAGATCGAGATCCATGTTTTAAACCTCAAGCTGCGCGCTAAGCGCGGCAGGTAAAAATGATGTCGGTTATCTGACTTGTGGGAGGGGCTTTCGGCTCTGGCATCCTGCTTCGCTCTACCTCCTGCATCCATGCAGTCGTAGCCGCGATGCTTTGAATAAAAAAGCAGTCGCCGCTAAAGCGGAATGCCGCCCAGCCCCTCCCACATGCTCGGTCTTAAGTCGTCGCCTGTTTAAGTGCTGCGCGCTGTGTCCACTTCAACTTCAAGCGTGGCCGATAGAGGATCAGCACGTCACAAGCGAGCAGGAAGAACAGCATCATTCCCTGGAATAGCTGGGTGATCGCCTGGGGCAGGTTCATGGTCATCTGCGCGTTCTCACCGCCCAGATACAACAGCGCCATCAACAGGCTGGCGAAGACGATGCCGAGCGGGTTGAGGCGACCGAGAAAGGCCACGGTAATCGCTGCATAGCCGTAACCCGGTGAGACCTGTGGCACCAATTGGCCAATCGGCCCGGCTACTTCACCGACACCCGCCAGCCCGGCTAGGCCTCCGCTGACCAGCAGGGCGAACCACACGAGGCGCTTCTCGCGAAAGCCAACAAAGCCGGCAGCGCGGCGGTCGAGGCCGAGCACCTTAATCTGGAAGCCAAGAAAGCTTTTTTGCAGCAGCACCCACACCGCCACCAGCGCCAGCAGGGCGAAGTACAGGCCGGCGTGCAGGCGGCCGTCCTCACTCACCAGCGGCAGGCGGCTGGCATCGCCGAACATCGCCGACTCGGGGAAGTTAAAACCGGCCGGGTCCTTCAGCGGGCCATGCACGAAGAACAGCAGCAGGTTCAGGGCGATGTAGTTGAGCATGATGCTGGTGAGGATTTCGTTGGCATTGAACTGCGTGCGTAGCCACGCCGTCAGGCCGCCCCAGGCTGCGCCCGCCGCCATGCCGGTGAGCATCACCCAGACCAGCGCCCAGCGGCTGTCCCAGTCGATGATCTGAATCGCCATGGCGCTGCCGGCCAATGCGCCAAGTAGCAACTGGCCTTCGGCACCGATATTCCAGATGCGCGCTTGGTAGGCCACGGCCAGGCCCAGGGCGCAGAGCAGAATTGGCAGCGCCTTGACCAGCAGCTCCGATACTCCGTACCAATCGGCCAGCGGCGCGATCAGCAGGGTGTGCAGGGTTTCCAGCGGGTCATGGCCGAGCAGGGTGAACAGCAGCGCGCCGCTGCACAGGGTCAGCACGGCGGCGAGCAGTGGCGATAACCAGAGCATGGCACGTGATTGCTGACCGCGTGGTTCGAGGGATAACAGCATCTAAAACTCCGTCAGCTCAGGCTGGCAGCAGGCGCTGCGAGCGGGCTTGTTATAGGGGGCAGCACCGCGAATTCGCCAGCCATCCAGCGGCCGACTTCCACCGCTTCAGTTTCTGCTGTGGCGGCCAGGGGCGAGAGCTTGCCGCTGCACAGCGCGCCGATGCGGTCGCTGATCTGGAACAGCTCGTCGAGGTCTTCGGAAATCACCAGGATCGCCGCGCCGGCATCACGCAGGGCAATCAGCGCGCGGTGAATCGCCGCTGCTGCGCCGACGTCCACACCCCAGGTGGGGTGCGCGGCAATCAACAGTTTCGGGTTCTGCAGAATTTCGCGGCCAAGGATAAATTTCTGCAGGTTGCCGCCAGACAGACTACGTGCGGCCGTATCGGCATCCGGGGTCTTGACCGCGAAGCGTTGGATGATCTCGTCAGCTAGCGCGCGCACCTTGCCGCGCTGAATCAAACCGTTGCTCAGCAAGCCGTGCTGAAAAGCGGTAAGCAGTGCGTTGTCGCTCAGGCTCATGTCCGGCACGGCGCCATGGCCCAAACGTTCCGCCGGGACAAAGGCCAGGCCCAGCTTGCGCCGCGCGTCCGGGTACAGATCGGCAATCGGCTGCGTGTCCAGGCTGATGCGTTCACGCTCGTTGCGCGGCAGGCGGGTTTCCCCGCTGAGCAGGGCCAGCAGTTCGTCCTGACCGTTACCCGCAACGCCGGCAACCCCGACGATTTCGCCGCTGCGTACTTCCAGGCGGATGTGGCTGAGGGTGCAGCCGAATGGGTCGGCATTGCGCCAGCTGAGGTCGTCCACGCGCAGGCGCGGCAGGCCGCCCTCGGCTTTCGGGTAGCTGCTTTCCAGGCCTTCGGCATCGCCAACCATCAGCCGCGCCAGTTCTAGGTCGCTGCATTCGGCAGGCACGCAATGGCCCGACACTTTGCCGCCGCGTAGCACTGTGGCGCTCTGGCACAGCGCGCGTACTTCGCCGAGTTTGTGGCTGATAAACAGAATGCTGCAGCCCTCGCCGGCCAGGCGGCGCAGGGTGACGAACAGCTCGTCGGCCTCCTGCGGGGTCAGCACCGAAGTCGGCTCATCGAGGATCAGCAGTTTGATGTCCTGCATCAGGCAACGGACGATCTCCACCCGCTGGCGCTCGCCAATCGACAGGCTGTGCACCAAACGCCCCGGCTCCAGAGCCATGCCGTAACGCTGCGAGACCTCACGAATCTTCGGCTCCAGCTGCTTTGGCGTGCCAGCGCTGGCACCCATGGCCAGGGCGATGTTCTCTGCGACGGTGAGGGTTTCAAACAGCGAGAAATGCTGGAACACCATGCCCACACCCAGGTTGCGCGCCATGGCCGGGTCGCGCATTGAAAGCAGCTCACCGTGCCAGCGAATCTCACCGCTGCTGGGTTGGGTAACGCCGTAGATGATCTTCATCAGAGTGCTTTTGCCGGCACCGTTCTCGCCCAGCAACGCGTGAATCTCGCCGGCGGCAATCGTCAAATCGATACGGTCGTTGGCCAGGCAGCCGGGGTACTGCTTGCTGATGGCGCTTAGCTGCAAGCGTGGAACAGAGGGGGAACTGGACATGGGCAGTGGCTCGGGAATGACAACTGCTCGGGTTAAAGCAAAAAGCTGGCCAGTGAGTCAGAAAATTCACCAGGCGTGGCGGGCTGTCCTCAGCGGTTAGCGCAAGTCCCGATCCTTGCTCTTTTCTGGTGCGTGGCGTGGGCCGGCTCGCGCCAAACCGGGTCGTGCTAACGACATATTCCCTGACAAATGGTCCCGGTAGCGCTTGTCGGGTAAAGGCTGGTGAAAGGTTCGCTCTTTAGGCTCCGCGCGGTTGTGCATGCGGCCCCCGATTGACAAGAACCCGATTGACAAGAACAAAGAGGAGAACGCGGTTTGTTGACCCTGATTGGTTTGTTGACCATTTGTAGCCTGGTAGTGCTGTTGCTCATTGGGCGCATGTCGCCTGTTCTGCCGCTGATTGTGGTGCCGCTGCTTGGGGCGCTGGCCGCCGGCTTTGGCCCCGAAGCAATTTCTGGATTCTTCACCGATGGCATCGGCCGCGTTATGTCGATTGCCACGATGTTTGTCTTCGCCATCACCTTCTTCGGTGTGCTGCAGGACACCGGGCTGTTCCGCCCGCTGATTAACGGCATGGTGAAACTGACTCGCGGCAATGTGATCGCGGTGACTGTCGCCACGGCAGTGATCGGCATGCTCGCCCACCTCGACGGTGCCGGTGCCACTACTTTTCTGCTGACCATTCCGGCCCTTCTGCCGCTGTACAAGCAGCTACGCATGAGCCCCTATCTGATGCTGCTGTTACTGGCACTCGGCGCGGGCATCTTCAATATGCTGCCGTGGGCTGGTCCGCTTGGCCGCGCCTCGGCGGTTACCGGCATTGAGGTGACCGAACTATGGCGGCCGCTGATCGCCGTGCAGGTGGTTGGCGTGGTCTTGCTGATCGCCCTGGCAGCATTGCTTGGCTGGCGTGAGCAGCGCCGCATCGCTGCCGGTAAAGCCGCTGATGAAGGCGTACTGGTAGAAACCGACAATGCCCTGGGTGAAGTCAGTGATGAAGAGCGCGCCCTGGAGCGCCCGACGCGGCTCTGGCTGAATGCCGGGCTGTTTCTGCTGGTGCTGGTCTCGCTGTTTAGCGGCATTCTGCCGGCCGGCTACATCTTTATGATCGGCCTGTCGCTGGCGCTGTTGCTCAACTACTCCGGTGGCAAGGCGCAGATGCAGCGTATTGCCGCGCATTCACCGGCAGCGCTGAGCATGGGCATGATCATTCTGGCGGCGGGTTCGATGCTCGGCATCTTCACCGGTACTGGCATGCTCACCTCCATCGCCCAGGACTTGGTGCAGGTATTGCCCGCGCCGCTGGTGGGCCAGCTGCACATCATCCTTGGCCTGTTCGGCCTGCCGATGGAGCTGATGCTGAGCACCGACGCCTACTACTTCGGCCTGCTCCCGGTGACCTTGGAAGTGGTCGGCAACCAAGGCGTATCCGCCGCTTCAGTGGTCTATGCGCTGACTATCGGTAACATCATCGGCACCTTTATCAGCCCGTTCTCGCCGGCACTCTGGCTGGCCTTGGGCCTGGCCGGCCTGGACCTGGGCCGACACATTCGCTACTCGCTGTGGTGGATGTGGGGCTTCTCGCTGGTGCTGTTCGGCGCGGCCTGGACCATCGGTCTGTTCTAAACAGTTAGCCTCACCCGCCGTCACGGGTGAGGCTGCATTGCACGGCTAATCTGGCGCGCTAATCGGCTGCAGCAGCAGGCGTCCACGGCTGAGGTCAGCCAGGGTTTGTTGCAGGGCAGCGAATTGCCCCTGAGGCACGCTCAGGCTGAGCAGCGCGCCGTTGGCGTCGAAGGTTTCC
Source organism: Pseudomonas sp. (assembly GCF_046581935.1). Classification (GTDB taxonomy): domain Bacteria; phylum Pseudomonadota; class Gammaproteobacteria; order Pseudomonadales; family Pseudomonadaceae; genus Aquipseudomonas. Next base: position 27,744 of record NZ_JAYGFK010000016.1, on the reverse strand, counting down.
GCCTCGATGCGGCTGGCAAAGTCGTTCAGGCGCGCCTTGACCAACGCCAGATCGGCAAACGGGCAATGCAGGCTGACCAGTTGCTGCGCGACCTGTTCGACACGCTCGGCCGCTTGCAGGCATTTGTTGGCGCTGCCGCCATAGGCGCGGGCCAAACCGCCGGTGCCAAGCTGGATGCCGCCATACCAGCGGATTACCAGCACGGCCACCTGGTCGCAGTCCTGCGCTTCGATGGCCGCTAGGATGGGGCGGCCAGCGGTGCCGCCCGGTTCGCCATCATCACTAAAACGATACTGCTGACCCACCTTCCACGCCCAGCAGTTATGGCTGGCGCTGGCGTCGCTGTGCGCGGCGATAAAGGCTTGCGCCTCGGCTGCGCTGGCAACGGGCGCGGCGAGGGCGAGAAAGCGGCTTTTGCGAATCTCCTCGCGGTAGTCGCAAGGGCCGAGCAGGGTAAAGGGCATGCACAAGGCCTAAAACGAAAAAACACCCGCCAGTGTAAGGATCTGGCGAGTGTTTTTCGAATTGGTGTGGCGTAGGTTAAGCGCCGATTACACCACCGTCTTCGCGGCGGATGACCACCACCGAGGAACGCGGGCGCATGTCCGCGCGGTGGTCCGGGAAGGTCGAACCGCCACCTTCGCCCGGATGCTGAATGCCCACGAACATCGAGCGTTGGTCCGGGGCAAAAGCCAGCCCGGTCACTTCACAACCGCGTGGACCGACCATAAAACGGCGTATCTCGCCGCTGTCTGGGTCGGCGCAGAGCATCTGGTTGTTGCCCATGCCGGCGAAGTCGCCGCTGTCGCTGAAGTTGCCATCGGTGAGAATCCACAGCCGCCCAGCCGCATCGAAACCCAGGCCGTCAGGGCTGTTAAACATGTTCTCGGCGTTGATCTGCGCGGAGCCGGCGTTAGCCGTGTCGGGGTGCACGGCCGGGTTGCCGGCGACCACGAAGAGGTCCCAGTCGAATACGTCAGCGGCGGCATCATTGCCGCTTTCACGCCAGCGCAGAATCTGTCCGTAGAGGTTGTTCTCGCGTGGGTTGGCGGCATCGACCGGCTGGCCTTCGCTGCCGCGCTTGCTGTTGTTGGTCAGGGTGCAATACACCTGACCGTCCTTGGGGCTCACGGCGATCCACTCGGGGCGATCCATGCGTGTGGCGCCGACATGACGACCGGCCTGGCGAGCGCGAATCAGGACGTTGCCTTGGTCAGTGAAGCCGTGTTCGGCGGTCAGGCCGTTTTTGCCCAGGGTCAATTCCACCCAGCGGCCCTGGCCACGTGGTTGCTCGCCGCTGGCGTCGAGTTTGGCCACAAACAGCGTGCCGTGATCGAGCAGGTGACGGTTGGCTGCCGCGTCGTTAGGCGTTAGGCGGTCACGGCTGACGAACTTGTAGATGAACTCACCGCGCTCATCATCGCCCATGTACACCACCACACGGCCATCACGGCTGGTGGCAAGGGCGGCGTTCTCGTGTTTGAAGCGACCCAGCGCGGTGCGCTTGATCGGTGTGGAGTCCGGGTCGAATGGGTCGATTTCAGTGATCCAGCCGTGGCGGTTCAGCTCGTTGGGGTGGCGGGAAATATCGAAGCGCTCGTCATACAGGTGCCAGCGGTTGTCGCTGGCACCGGCGAGTTGCACGCTGAAGCGCTGCTGATCGTCGCTCAGCGCCAGGTTGGCATCGGTGCTGTCGAAGCAGTCGCTGAAGTTTTCCTCACAGGTCAGGTAAGTGCCCCACGGCGTCATGCCGCTGGAGCAGTTCTGGAAGGTGCCGAGTACCTTGATACCGTGCGGGTCGGCTGCGGTTTTAAGCAGTTCGTGGCCGCGCGCTGGGCCGCCGAAGGTCATCGGCAGGTTGGCGTGAATGCGCCGGTTGTAGCGCGAGTCCTGAACAAACTGCCAGGCACCGTTGTGCCGACGTACTTCGATCACGCTGACGCCCACGGCGTTTTGTGCCTTGCGCACATCTTCCAGCGATTGCGGCGGTTTGCCGTGCACCAGGAAGTAGGCGTAGTTGACGTACTCGTTGTTGATCGCCAGCAGCGCGCGGTCCGGGTTGCCGGGCCACGGGAAGAAGCTCATGCCGTCGTTGTTATCGCCAAACTGACTAAGTTGTTCGGCGGCGCTATGGCTGCCATCACCCCGGTAGGGCGTGGCATCGGCGTGCAAGGGCTGGCCCCAGCTGATCAGCACATCGAACTTATAGCCAGGCGGCAGGGTGATGGTATCGGCCGTGCTGGCCGCCAGGTTGGCGAAGCCGAGCAGCGGGCTGGCGGCAATGGCGTTGGCCAGCGCGCTGCGGCCCAGCAGGCCGCCGCCGAGAAACAGCGCAGCTCCGGCCAAAGCACCCGCGCCGATAAAGCTCCGGCGGCTGAGTAGCAGACGCTCCATATCTGTCAGTTGGTGATCGTTCATGCAGGCGGCTCCCATTCGGTTTAGGGAGTGCATGCTAGAAAGCCATCGTTACGTTTAGATGACGGCTCTACTACGCGCTTATCAGACCGGTGGCGTGAGCCCGCAGCCTTTGAGAATGATGTGGATGAGGTTGTTGCCCGCGTGCTCGATATCCTGCTTGGTGAGGCGTGCTTTACCGCTGACGCGGCAGACCTGCGAGGCGAAGTCAGCGTAGTGCTGGGTGCTGCTCCAGAGCAGAAAGATCAGGTGCACGGGGTCGACCGGGTCCATCTTGCCAGCGGCGATCCACGCCTCGAATACGGCGGCGCGGCCACGGAACCAGCTCAGGTAGTCCTGGTTGAAGTATTCGGACAGGCATTCCCCGCCGCTGATCACCTCCATGGCGAAAATGCGCGAGGCCTTGGGGTAGCGCCGCGAGAACTCCATCTTGGCGCGGATATAGCGGGCCAGCGCTTCGGCCGGGTCGTCCTCGACCGTCAGGGCGTTGAAGGTGCTGTCCCAGAGTTCGAGGATGTTGCTCAGCACCGCCAGGTACAGGCCTAGCTTGTTGTTGAAGTAGTAGTGCAGGTTGGCCTTCGGCAGGCCAACGGTCTGCGCGATGGTATTCATGCTGGTGCCTTTGAAACCGTGTTTGGCGAACTCTTCCTCGGCCGCTGCGAGAATGGCTTCTTCGTTTTTCTGACGAATGCGCCCGGCAGGTTTGCCGGAAGAATGGGCGCTGTGCGCCGGTACTTCAAAGGTCATGGAGTGATTCCGAACTGTTCTGGGAGCGTGTGCACTGATACCGCACAGCTGGCTGAGTGACAAGCATAAGGCCGCGATATCGCACACAAAATCGTCTGCCAAGCATGCCGTGCACTGCCTTTGTGCATGGCGCATGCGCTGTGTGCAGTTATATGGCTACGGTGCTCATCGCGCTGAGCTGCCTCAGGCCTGCCCAGTGTCAGTGGCGCTGTTCGCTGTCCATCGGCAGCAGCAGGTTCATCAGAATGGCGGTAAGGCCGCCGCTGGTGATGGCCGAGCCGAAGACGTTCTGTACCAACTGTGGCATCTGGTTAAGCAGCTCCGGCTGGCTGGAAACGCCCAGGCCGATGCCGAAACTGGTGGCCATGATCAGCAGGCTGCGGCGGTCTAGCGGTGCTTGGGCGAGGATGCGGATACCGGCAGCCGCGACGCTGCCGAACATCACCAAGGTTGCGCCGCCGAGCACCGGCTTGGGAATTTGTTGGAGCACCGCGCCGATCAGCGGGAACAACCCCAGCACGATCAGAATCGCGCCGATGTAGTAACCCACGTAACGGCTGGCCACGCCGGAGAGTTGGATCACCCCGTTGTTCTGGCTAAAGGTGGTGTTGGGGAAGGTGTTGAACAGCGCGGCAATCAGCGAACTGATGCCGTCGCCGAACACTCCGCCCTTGATGCGGGCCAGGTACTCGGGGCCTTTGATTGGCTGTTTGGAAATCATGCAGTTGGCAGTCAGGTCACCGGTGGTTTCGATGGCGGTAATCAGGTAGATCAGGGCCACTGGGATAAAGGCCATCCAGTCAAACGCGAAGCCGTAACGCAACGGTATGGGCAGGCTCATCAGTGGCAGGTCCGGCAAGGCTTTGGGCACCAGCACCCCGCAGAACCAGGCCGCCAGGCAGCCAACCAACAGGCCGATGATGATTGCCGAGAGGCGCAGCCAGGCATTATTCAGGCGGTTGAGCACGATGATCACCAGCAGCACCAGAGCGCCCAGGGCCAGGTTGATCGGTGCGCCAAAGTTCTCCGCTTTTACTCCGCCGCCGACATCGGTGATGCCGACCTTAATCAGGCTGACGCCGATGATGGTGATGACAATACCGGTCACCAGCGGCGTGACGATGCGCTGCAAACGGCCAATAAAGCGGCTGAGGATCATCTCGATAAACGCGCCGAAAAAACACACGCCGAAGATCATCGCCAGAATATCGTCCGGGCTGCCGCCGCGTGCCTTGACCATCAGTCCGGCACCGAGCACCGCACTGAGAAAAGCAAAGCTGGTGCCCTGTACGCAGATCATGCCGGCGCCAATCCCGAACGGCCGCCGCGCCTGAATCAGCGTACCCACGCCGGAGACCATCAAACCCATGCTGATCAGGTAGGGCAGTTGCTCAGCGAGGCCGAGTACGCCGCCGATGATCAGTGTTGGCGTGATAATGCCGACAAAGCAGGCCAGCACGTGCTGTAGCGCGGCGGAGAACGCCGGCAATGGCGCAGGGCGGTCATCAAGGCCGTAAAGCAGATCGGAAGTGGCTGGCGATTCAGTGGTCATGGGGCTGTTCCGTGAATGGGTTGGCGTACCTGCAAATGCGCGCAGGCACGCCGGCCACTGCAAGAAGCTGTCCAGGTTGTCAGCTTTGTGCGGATTTTCCGTAGCAATAGTCGAAGGTCTTGTTGCGCCTTATGTATACGATTGTTTTGTATTCTGTGTGCAGTTTTTCTGGTCGATATGCCGTGGATTTTTTGCACCGACAAGGTGCGCGTGCCTTTTAAGAGGTCGCCAGCGCTTCGAGAAAGCTCTCCAACACCAGATGCGGACGGCGGCCTTTGCGCGTGACCGAGGCCAGGCTGATGTCATAAAAGCGGCTGTCGGGTTTCAGCACGCGCAGGCGGCCCTGTTGCACCCACGCCTGGGCATAGTGGTCGGGCAGGTAGCCGATATAGCGCCCGGTAAGAATCAGAAACGCCATGCCTTCGCGGTCCGAGGCGCTGGCGGTGCAGTTCAGCACCTGGTAATGGCTCTGCACCTCGGGCGGCACGCGGAAGGTCGGCGCGATGGCTTCCTGGCTGTCCAGGCGCTCATCCTCCAGTTGGCGGTCATCGACATAGAACAGCGGGTGGCCGACTGCGCAGTAGAGCAGCGAACGCTCGTCATACAGCGGCTGATATTCCAGCCCAGACAGCGCACTGACCTGTGGCACCACGCCAATGTGTAAGCGACCATCGAGTACGCCTTGTTCCACTTCGCTGGGCGGGGTCATGCGGATATGAATGCGCACATCCGGGCCGCGCTCTTTGAGGCGCGCCAGGGCGTGGGTGATGCGCATGTGCGGCACCGTCACCAGGTTATCGGTCAGGCCGATATTCAGCTCGCCGCGCAGGTGCTGGTGCAGGCCGTTGACCTCGGTACGAAAACTCTCCAGCGCGGCCAGCAGTTGCTGGGTGCTCTGGAACACCTCGCGGCCTTCCTCGGTCAGGGCAAAACCGGCGCGGCCGCGTTGGCACAGACGCAAGCCGAGGCGCTGTTCGAGGTCGCTCATTTGTTGGCTAATGGCCGAACGGCCGATGCCCAGGGCGCTTTCTGCAGCGGAAAAACCGCCGCATTCCACCACGCTGCGAAATAGCTTGAGCAGGCGAATATCAAAATCACTGACCTGGGCCAGCGGGGCGGGGCGACGTGTGCTCATTCGTGTGCTGCTCATTGTTTAGTGAGGGCTTAACTAAAGATAAAAAGAGTCGTGTTTTCCTGACTCTAAGCCCGTGGCACCTTTGCTGACAACTGCTTCTCTATTTAGAACACCGCCCTTCCTCGCGAGGCCGCACCATGAACATGCCGCAGACCGAAGTCCCGTCCCTGGCCAGCCAGCTCAAGCTGGATGCGCATTGGATGCCGTTTTCCGCCAACCGCAACTTCAAGCGTGACCCGCGCCTGATTGTCGGGGCCGACGGCAACCACTTTATCGACGACAAAGGTCGGCGCATCTTCGACAGCCTGTCCGGGCTGTGGACCTGTGGCGCCGGGCATAACCGCAAGGAAATTCAGGAAGCTGTAGCCAAGCAGCTCGGCACTCTGGATTACGCGCCGGGCTTCCAGTACGGCCATCCGCTGTCCTACCAACTGGCCGAGAAAATCACCGAGCTGACCCCAGCCGGCCTCGACCACGTGTTCTACACCGACTCCGGCTCCGAGTGCGCCGACACCTCGGTGAAAATGGCGCGCGCCTACTGGCGTTTGAAGGGCCAACCGAGCAAAACCAAATTTATCGGCCGCGCTCGTGGCTACCACGGCGTAAACATCGCCGGCACCTCGCTGGGCGGCATTGGCGGCAACCGCAAGATGTTTGGCCAGATGATGGACGCCGACCACCTGCCGCACACCCTGCAGTCGCACCTGGCCTTCACCAAAGGCATGGCCGAGACCGGCGGCGTGGAACTGGCCAACGAACTGCTGAAACTGATCGAACTGCACGACGCCTCGAACATCGCTGCAGTGATTGTCGAGCCAATGTCTGGCTCCGCTGGGGTGATCGTGCCGCCTACCGGCTACCTGCAGCGTCTGCGTGAAATCTGCACCCAGCACAACATCCTGCTGATCTTCGACGAAGTGATCACCGCCTACGGGCGCATGGGCAAATGGACTGGCGCGGAATTCTTCGGCGTTACCCCGGACATCATCAACACCGCCAAACAGGTCACCAACGGTGCTATTCCGCTGGGCGCAGTGATCGCCTCCAGCGAGATCTACAACACCTTTATGAACCAGGCGATCCCCGAGCACATGGTCGAGTTTGGCCACGGCTACACCTACTCGGGTCACCCGGTGGCCTGCGCCGCTGGCCTGGCCACTCTGGAACTGCTCAAGCGTGACAACCTGATCGAACAATCGGCGGCCCTGGCTCCGATCTTCGAAGAGAAGCTGCACGGCCTCAAAGGCAGCAAAAACGTCATCGACATCCGCAACTGCGGCCTGGCCGGCGCGATCCAGATCACCCCGCGTGATGGCGACCCCGTGATTCGTCCGTTCGAGGCGGGTATCAAACTGTGGAACGCCGGCTTCTACGTGCGCTTCGGCGGCGACACCCTGCAGTTTGGGCCAACCTTCAACACCACGCCTGAGCAGCTGGACTCGGTGTTCAATGCCGTGGGTGATGTACTGGCTGAGCTCGACTGATGAGCACACGCCCGCAAGCGGTAGCGACCGTGCAAGTGGACAACGATGAGGTGATCGTTACCGAGTGGCGCTTTGCCCCCGGTGCGCAAACCGGTCACCACTGCCACGGTTATGACTATGTAGTGGTGCCCATGAGCAATGGCACCCTGCTGCTGGAAACCCCAGAGGGCGATAAACACGCGCCGCTGGTGGCTGGTCAGGCTTACTTTCGCAAGGCCGGTGTCGAACACAACGTAATCAATGCCAGTGACCACGAAGTGGTCTTTGTTGAAACCGAAATCAAGTAAGTACTGGCGGTTGCGCCCAGCGCCGCCGCCCTCCCGAACAATTACGAGGAGTTTCCATGAGCATCGTTAATCACCTGATCCACGGCGAACTAACCGCCGGTACTGGCCGTCACGCCGACGTGTTCAACCCGTCCACTGGTGAAGTCAGCAAACAAGTCGCCCTGGCCGATAGCGCCACCATGCAACTGGCCATCGATTCGGCCAAGAGCGCTTTCCCAGCCTGGCGCAACACCCCGCCGGCCAAGCGCGCCCAAGTGATGTTCCGCTTCAAACAACTGCTGGAGCAGCACGAAGCCGCGATCTCCAAACTGATTAGCGAAGAGCACGGCAAAACCCTGGAAGACGCCGCCGGTGAACTCAAGCGCGGCATCGAAAACGTCGAATTCGCCTGCGCCGCCCCGGAAATCCTCAAGGGCACCTACAGCCGCAACGTCGGCCCGAACATCGACGCCTGGAGCGACATGCAGCCAATCGGCGTAGTCGCTGGCATCACCCCGTTTAACTTCCCGGCCATGGTGCCGCTGTGGATGTACCCGCTGGCCATCGTCTGCGGTAACTGCTTTATCTTGAAGCCGTCCGAGCGTGATCCAAGCTCCAGCCTGTACATCGCCCAACTGCTGCAAGAAGCCGGCCTGCCAAAAGGCGTGCTCAACGTCGTACACGGCGACAAAGAAGCCGTGGATGCGCTGATCGCTGCGCCGGAAGTCAAAGCCCTGAGCTTCGTTGGCTCCACGCCGATTGCCGAATACATCTACAGCGAAGGCACCAAGCGCGGTAAGCGCGTACAGGCCCTGGGCGGCGCGAAAAACCACGCTGTACTGATGCCCGATGCCGACCTGGACAACGCCGTCAGCGCGCTGATGGGTGCCGCTTACGGTTCTTGCGGCGAGCGCTGCATGGCCATCTCCGTTGCCGTGTGCGTCGGCGATCAGATTGCTGATGCGCTGGTTGAGAAGCTCACTCCGCAAATCAAAGCACTGAAAATCGGTGCCGGCACCTCCTGCGGTCTGGACATGGGCCCGCTGGTAACTGGCGCTGCGCGTGACAAGGTCAAAGGCTACATCGACGCTGGTGTCGCCCAAGGCGCAAGCCTGGTGGTCGACGGTCGTGACCTGGTCGTAGCGGGCAACGAAAATGGCTACTTCGTCGGCGGCACCCTGTTCGACAAAGTCACCCCGGAAATGACCATCTACACCGATGAAATCTTCGGCCCAGTGTTGTGCATCGTCCGCGTCGGCAGCCTGGAAGCTGCCATGCAACTGATCAACGACCACGAATACGGCAACGGCACCTGCATCTTCACCCGCGACGGTGAAGCAGCGCGCCTGTTCTGCGACGAAATCGAAGTCGGCATGGTCGGCGTCAACGTACCGCTGCCCGTACCGGTGGCCTACCACAGCTTCGGCGGCTGGAAGCGCTCACTGTTCGGCGACCTGCACGCCTACGGCCCGGACGGTGTGCGCTTCTACACCCGCAAAAAAGCCATCACCCAACGCTGGCCGCAACGCGCCTCGCATGAAGCGGCTCAGTTTGCCTTCCCGAGTAATGGTTAACTAAAAGACCAAGGGGGCTGATCGCAGGATCAGCCCCCTTTTTTGATACGCAGAACTACCTGTAGGAGCGGCCGGGCGGCGTTCCGTCATGCCCGCGATCAAGGCCAACGCCAAGTCACCCACAGGCGCAATTATTCTGTAGGAGCGGCCTTGGCCGCGATCGTTGCCAACCGCGAATCGCGGGCAAGGACTAGGCGTCCCCCCCGCTCCTACACAAGTAGCACCGTAGGATGGGTTGAGCGCAGCGATACCCATCAAGCAGCAACAGCTTCACGCAACAAACCAGCCGCGCGGGCGCGGCGTTGGTGCAGTGCCCGGCCTGGCCGGTTACGGCACCCCTTGGGTGAGCGGGTTCACGGATAGCGTGACCCGCAAGCCCGCTCTCCCAAGGGCAGCCCACTTCAATTATTTATGAAGAGGACTTGCTATGAACAAACCTTTTATTGGCCTTCCCCTGTGCCGCTGGCAGCTGACTGACCGCGATATCGGTTGGTTTCATCTGGTGGGCGAGAAGTACATCAGCGCAGTCACCGGCTACGGTGCCTTCCCGCTGATGATTCCGGCCTTCGGCGACGACCTGGACATGGACACCGTGCTCGATAGTGTCAGCGGCATCATGTTCGGCGGCTCGCTGTCCAACGTGCACCCAAGCTTCTACGGCGACGAACACCCTGGCCTGGGCCTGGCCGATAAACCCCGCGACGCCACCGTGCTGCGCCTGATGCGCGCCTGCATCGAGCGTGGCATTCCCTTTATCGGCATCTGCCGGGGCGTGCAGGAACTCAACGTGTTGTACGGCGGCACTCTGCACCGTGAAGTGCACAACGTACCCGGCCGTCTCGATCACCGTGAGGTCAAGGACGTACCGGACGACGTGGCCTACGGCCCGATGCACAACGTCACCCTGGCCGAAGGCGGTGTGCTGCACACACTGCTCAGCGAGCGCGAAATTAAGGTCAACTCACTGCATGGTCAGGGGATTGATCGCCTTGGCGAAGGCTTGCAGATCGAAGCGGTGGCTGAAGATGGGCAGATCGAGGCCGTCAGCGTGATCGGTGCCAAGGCGTTTGCCGTTGGGGTGCAGTGGCATCCGGAGTATCGCTATTGGGAGAAGGCGGATTACAACGCGCTACTGGGGGCGTTTCATCAGGCGGCGAGGGAGTATCAGGTGAGGAAGGCTGATAAGAATCGAGAGGTAAATTTTGCGTAGCATTGATTGATAGCAGGAAATGAAAGGCCCATTTTTTGGTGGGCCTTTTGCTGATTGATTTTCAGTGGAGTATCGGCAGAGTGTGGCCTAAATTAAGATTGCTCTTTCTTGACGGCATCCTCAGTCGTATCTCTGTTGGAGTCAAGTTTGTCTTGAGCATTTAAACCATCTACTACCTTGGCATTCTGACCATCAAACAAGTCGTTTGATTTTTTCGAGAGTTTTTCTGCCAAAGCAGAAAAGCCAGGAAGTTTAGATAAGGTCTCGATAGCAGCCCCTAATTTAGCGCTATTCTCTAGCGCTTCCATGAATGGGTGGTCCGATTTATTGTAGTCAGTAATAAGCTTTCCTGGGTTCTCTGAGCTAACTTGTAATATATTGAAAAGAAGCCTAGTTCTGAGGTCATCCTTAACCGCAGATTCGTGCGGCAAATTAATAATTTGATTTGATAGTCCGGAAAACGTCTTGCCGAGAACAGCTTTGTGCGTGTACTCCTCTATAAGGCGTTTGGAGAGATTCAGTTTTTTATTTGCTGAAAATGCGAACCAAAGTACGGGGAAGTAAAGTGGCAGTATTGATAGTATTAAGTTCGGCGTGTCTTTTACTACTTGCACAATGTCAGCATTTCTTTCAATTAACAAGTATGCATCAACCCCGAATGGGATGCATGATATGCAAATCATGGCAATAATTGCATATCCAAAGCTGGTCGAGTATTTCCCTTGGGATATAACTTCCTCAGCCTTTTTTTCTTCATATGCAGCGCTGAGTCCGGCCGCCATACCTTTGGGCATAAGTGCTTTTAATTCGTCATCAACTGCCTTTATTTGCTTTCCAGAATCAGAGACTAGAAGTTCAAATTTTTCTTGATGTTCATTCATTTTCTCTTGGTTTGCCGAAACTATATCGGTAACCAGTTTTTCAATAGTAGAGTCGATGCTTTCAACCTTGTCTCTTACTTCGCTGTAAGCCTCTTCTAATTCATCGCGAAGACCATCAATGTTTTGAGTTGAACCGTCATCTGCGCTAATTTCGTAGCCAAAAATCTCCTTGTGAAGATCATCAATTTTGACTTTCTTTTTTAGCGCGCTCTCAAGTAGGTCGTTTATATTTTTACATTGTTCAATTGCTTTGTTGTTTAGGTTGATGATCTCATCAATTTTATTTGATAGGGATTCCCCTTCAGATAAAAGTTGCTTGATTTTACCAGCCTGTTCAAGGGTTTCGTTTATGGATGTATCTAGTGATTCTTTTCTCTCTATGAACTCACTAAATGCAGCATCTGTCCTCTCAATTGAAGACTCAAGGGATGAGTTATATTCTAGAGCCTTGGTTTGAGTATCATTAATTTCTGCGACTTTTTCGGTGGCAATGGTGTTGCAATTTTCGAGGGCTTGTAAAAGCTCCCCGATCCGTTGCTCAGTGGATCGGATGTTGGCCTCAATCTGAGTCGCATTCTCTGCGGCAACGCGAGCGCTATTCTCTGAATCAGTCGCCTTTAGCTTTATTTCTGCTTCTAACTCAGCGGTTCTTCTGTTAGTAGAGTTCTCTAGGCTTGACAGTTTGGCTAGAAAATCAGACTTGAATTGTTCAAACTCGTTTCGATCAATGCCGGAATCAAAAATTCCCATATACACTCCCTGATATATTTAATTTATTCAGTCTGTAGCGAGTAGGGTGGATGACGCTTTTTCATCCACCATTTAGTTCGGTATTAATCTGTGCTATGTGCGTTGAGTTCGCCGTAGATGCGTTTGACGTTGGCGATTTCCTCGAACAGGCCTTCAACGATTGCGGCGGAGGCGTTGTAGGCGTCGATCAGCACGGCAAGGTGTTTTTGCTGCCGAGGTGGGCTGGATTTGGCTGCCATGCTTCTTCCTTGAATAGGGTTGGCTCGACCTTACTGCGAATAGGTGGCAATGCGCCACGATTTGCGCATTGGCTTTTGGTCTTGGGTGTGTGTCCGCCGCTATGTGTTGTTGCTAACGGTTGACTCGCTCCGCTCGCCCTGCGGGCCAGCCTGCGGCTGTTACTTCGCTGCGCTCCGTTTCGCCATTACGGCGGGTCACTTTTGGCAAACGCCCGGATGGCCGGCCCCGCCAAAAGTAACCAAAAGGTCTTGCCCCTTGCATCCGGCCCGACTTCGTCGACTTGATTCGCTGCGCTCACCCTGCGGGCCAGCCTTCGGCTGTTACTGCGCTTCGCTCCGTTTCCTCGCTCCATCATTGCTCCAGGGGCCGGCGTACAAGGGCCGTCCCTGGCCCTTTATCGCGGTGGCGCCCAGCCTCTCGCCGCATCCATGCGGCTCACTCCCTTCCACAACGATTCCACTCGGCCTCCTGATGGGGCGTTTGGCGTCGTCTGTGAAATCGCTGGTTGAAAAGCAAAAAGCATGGCGGGTTTCACCCGCCCTACAGGCTACGAACCCGTAGGAGCGGCCCATGGCCGCGATGCTTTGGCCTTTGTTCTGTTTTTGCCTTTCGCTCTGCCGTCCACAAGTCACCTAGGCAACGCGGTCCCCAAATCCCGTCAGGAGGCCGAGTGGAGGTGATGTGGAGAGGGGCGTTTGGCATGGATGCCAAACGAGGCATGTCGGGCCATGGATGGCCCGTCTTGCCGACCCTCGGAACAGCACCGGAGCGAGGGGAGTTGAGCGCAGCGAAACCCGGATGCAGGGCGCGCTTTCTCTTTGGTTATTTTCTGCGCGAGTGAAGAGATACGCAGCGAAGCGCAGTAACAGCCGAAGGCTGGCCCGCAGGGTGAGCGCAGCGAATCAAGTAACTCGCCGTAAGGGCGAAACCAGTAAGTAATGACAATACACCTGCGGCGGAATGCCTGCGGTCAATCAGCGGCCGATTTACTGCGGTAGCGCGTCGCCTACTGGACTCAGATGTTTGCTGCCCGCTAGTGGACGCTAGAGTGTCGAGGTCGGCATTCCCATGCGGCGCGTGGGAACGATCAAGGGCATGTGCACTCTCGTTGGTAGCGGCAGGTTGGGAGTAGGCTTGGCTCGACTCTGTGCGAATACTTCCGCCTGTTTGGCGATTCACGTTCTCTTGACTCACTGAGCAGCACACTTGGCAGAAAGCTGGCCGCAAGGTGGCTGTGTTGTGATATGGCCAGCGAAACCTAGAGCATAAATGCAAGACGCGCTTCTCATTTTTTAGCTAATACGCTGGCATGTTCTATGTTTATTGGGATTGATGGCGCTCGCTGAATTTATTGGTGGAAACCGTTAGCCGGCTAACTATTTTCCTAAATAGGTCAGTGGCTCAAAGGTGAATTAAGATGCGCGCCCGCTGCCGGCGTTGAAGTGGTTTTCCCGACTCACTCGCGCGCCTATTTTTATAAGAACCGAGCAGTCCCCCTCACCTCACAACACCGGCTGCGGCGTTGTGAGCTATGTGCTTTTTGTGACTCGTCTATAAGGCGAATCGAGGAAATATCGTGTCGATGAAGTGTTTTATGCGTGCAGTGCTGCTCGGTTGTAGTTTGTTGGTTAGCGTGACCAGTTGGGCGCAAATGGCGCCGCTGGAAGCGATGAACATGGCCGGCCTGCAGCGCAGCCTTGGCCAGATTATCGCCAAGGATTACCTGATGATTGGCTCTGATGTGAAGGTCGACTCGGCCATGCGTCAGCGTGATGAGAGCATCGCGCTGTTTGAGGATCATCATCAGCAACTCAAAGATTACGCGCCCAATGACGAAATCCGCGCTTCGCTGGCGCGGGTTGAGGCTGCTTGGGTCGACTACAAACCTTTGATTACTGCTCAGCCGGACAAGGCTCAAGCGCCGCAGGTATTGGCCAAGGCCGAGACACTGGTGAAGGAATGCCAGCAGATGGTTGACCTGTTTGAGAAGCACAACGGCGATGCCGCTTCCCACTCCATTAATCGCAGTGGCTGGAACCGCGTGCTGACCCAGCGCACGGCGATGTTCTATATGGCGCGTGCCTGGGGTGTTACGGCGCCGAATCTGGATGCTGATTTCAAGGCGTCCGTGGAAGAGTTCGGCACCATCATGCGTGAGCTTCAGGCCGCCAAAGCACCTAATCCAGAGATCGCCGAGGCGCTGCGCAAGACCGACGCCAAGTGGCAGTTTGCGAGCAAGGCGTTTGCCTCCAAGGATTTCGTGCCGACCATGGTGGCGGTTAACGCTGACTCCATGTTCCGCCAGTTGAATGAAATGACTCGCCTGTATGCCGGCCTGCGTACCGACAGCCTCTGATCGCGCAGAGCGTGCCGCTCCGTTTCATGCGGGGCGTTGCGTTCAGTAAAGGGTTAGTTATTTCGGCATTTGCGGACAGCTAGGTGAGGTAGGCGGGCAGCACTGCCAGTGCACGACTGGGCCCGTCAGGCTGTCCCTCACACACTTCTCTGTGTCGCCTATGGCTTGGGGTTCTGCTGAGCAGAAACCATCAGCCTGATCTGGGTGGCAGGCTGCCCGCCCTAAGCCTACTCCACCATCTTGTAAAGCGACTGCTTTGGTTGGGCGAATACCCGGCGCAGCATCGGCTCAAAAAACGCTAACGGTAGTACTTCGCCTTGCGGATCAAACGCGGCGGCGTCGTAGTGCGCGCAGAAGTCGATGGTGGCCTGGTACTGCGGGTGATCCTTGAATTGCTCGCGCAGGTGGCGATCCATGCCCAGGTGATGGAAGAAGTAGTAGCCCTGGAATACCCCGTGTTTCTCAACCATCCAATGGTTCTCTGGGCTGACAAAGGGCTTGAGTATGGCAGCGGCGATGTCTGGGTGGTTGTAACTGCCGAGGGTGTCGCCGATGTCGTGGAGCAGGGCGCAGATCACGTATTCCTCATCCCGGCCGTCGCGGTAGGCAAGGGTGGCGGTTTGCAGTGAGTGGGTCAGGCGGTCCACCGGGAAACCTCCGAAGTCGCCATCCAGCAGTTGCAAGTGGGTCAGGATGCGTGCGGGCAGCTTGTCGGCATGCTGCTTAAAGTCCTTGGCGATGATCTGCCAGTCGTCGGCAGTGCCGTCCTGCATGTGAGTGAACGTGGCCTTTGCATTCATCAGCGTGTCTCCTCTGCGGGGGATTTAGTAAGCACTGCTGCGTATTCGGCAGTGACTAACTTTGCCACTCTAAGCTTCTGCATGAATCTAGGCAGTGGCGTGCAGTGCCAGCTTGCTGTCCTTGGTGGCCATGCTGCGTTGCCGGGCACAAAAGGGCGGTTTTTCCACTAGAGTGAAGGTCATGTTCCGGTATAGGTTCCGACTATGAGTGAATACCCACGACCTCTAAACGATGAAGCCCGCATTCGTGCCCTTGATGCCCTGGAACTGGTGGGATCACGGCCGGAGCGGGAGTTTGAGCGCATCGTGCAGATGGCTTCGCGGATCTTCGATGTGCCTATCGTACTGGTGTCGTTGGTGCACCGTGATCATCAATTCTTCAAGGCGCGAGTTGGCTTGGATGTTAGCGAGACGAGCCGAGAAGTCTCGTTTTGTACTCACGCGATTATGGGGGAGGGCGTATTCGTTGTGGCGGACGCCCACGAGGATGAGCGCTTTCGCAGCAATGCGCTGGTCACGAGCGCGCCGTATATTCGCTTTTATGCGGGGTATCCGCTGCTGACCAGCGATGGTTACGCGTTGGGTAGTCTGTGCTTGATTGACCACAAGCCGCGGCATGATTTCTCTGTGCGTGATGAGCAGGTTCTCAAGGATTTAGCCGCGCTGGTGTGCGAGTACATCGACCTGCGCCGCTTTGAGCGCGAGGGCAATGAAGTGCGCAGCCGCTTCCGGCATATTGCCGCCACCTCGCCCGACGGCATTATTTGTGCCGACAGTCGCAGCCTAATTACCTCCTGGAACGCGGCGGCCGAAACGCTGTTTGGCTACTCGGCGCAGGAGGCAATTGGCCAACCGCTAGATTTGATCATCCCTGCGCCGATGCGTGGTTATCACGCCGCAGGTTTTACGCGGGTTGCCAGTGGCGGGCCGGCACGGATCATTGGTTCGCCGGTCAATCTCAACGCTCTGCGCCGTGATGGCTCGCAGTTTCCCGTCGAGCTGTCGCTGTCGCAGTGGCAGGAAGGCGATGAGCGCTGTTTTGGCGCGATCATCCGTGACATAACCGTGCGCGCGGAGGTGGAGAAGCAGCTTAAATATGCGGCGGACCACGATTACCTGACCGGGCTCGCCAACCGCTCACGGCTCAAGCACTGCATCCAGGAGGCGCTGGCTGCGCAACAAACGGCCACGTTGCTGCTGATCGATCTGGACGGCTTTAAGGATGTTAATGACACCTTGGGCCATAGCGCGGGTGATTTTGTCCTGCAGGTCGTGGCGGCCCGTTTGCGCCAGGCCGTGCCGAGTGAGTGCATGGTTAGCCGGCTTGGCGGTGATGAGTTCGTGGTGTTCGTTACCGGTACTACCGACCCGGTAAAAGCGCGTGCGTTGGGGCGGGAGCTGATCGGTGTCATTGAGGAGCAGATTGAATTTGAGGAACAGCCGATTTTTATCGGTGCGAGTGTGGGGGTCGCGGTCAGCAATGGCGCTGGTGATACGGAGGAACAACTGCTGGGCAATGCCGATTTGGCGCTTTATCAGGCTAAATCCGATGGCCGCCATCTGGTCAATGTCTTCACTCCCGAGTTACGCCAAACGGCCTCGCGCAAGGGCGTGATCAGCTCGTCGATGCGCCAGGCATGGGAGCGTCAGGAGTTCGAGTTGTATTACCAGCCGCAGGTCAATTTGGCCGATGGCTCGTTGTGCGGGGCAGAGGCGCTTATCCGCTGGAACCATCCAACCCAGGGGGTAACAGGGCCTGCCGTGTTTCTCTCGGTGCTCGAAGCCGGACTGCTGGCCGTGCCGGTGGGGGATTGGATTCTGCGCACGGCCTGCCAGCAGGCCGCGCAGTGGCGCGGCATGGGCCTTAGGCCGTTTCGTATCGGGGTGAACTTGTTCGCTGCGCAGTTTCGTGTGCGCGATTTTGCCGGCATGGTGGAAGCCGCGTTAGTCGATTTCAACCTGCCTGCCACCGCTCTGGAGTTGGAGATCACCGAGAACACCATTCTGCGTAACGAGCAGCGCATTATGCAGCCGTTGCATCATTTGCGTTCGCTGGGCGTGGGGATCGCCTTCGATGATTTCGGCACCGGTTTCGCCTCTCTCAGCCTGCTCAAGGATTACCCCGTCAGCCGCTTGAAAATCGATCGTTCCTTTGTCAGTGGAGCCGACCGTAGCCCGCGTGATGACGTCATTATTGAGGCCGTTACGCGCTTGGCTGCGGGCTTCCAGCTTGAGGTGATTGCCGAAGGGATTGAGACGGCGGAGCAAGCCGCGCTTATGCATCGTTATGCCTGTGGTGAAGGCCAGGGTTATTTTTATGGTCGACCGATGACGGCAGGTGATTTCACACGGCGTTATATCGAATCGGCGGGCACTGACGAGTAGTCGGTGCCGTGTTGCTTGTGAGTGGCTGGCTCAGCCGTACAGGTTCTCGCAGAAGCATTGCTGGATATGCATGACGTCTTCACGCTGCGCCAACAGTGCTTGCAGGCAAGCGGGATCAAACATGCTGCCTGAGCGTTCGAGCATCCATGTGAAAGCTTGCTCATTGCTCCAGGCTTGCTTGTAGGGGCGCTCACTGGTGAGTGCGTCGAACACGTCGGTCACGGTGACGATGCGTGACTCCAGAGGAATGGCCTCGCCAGCAAGGCCGGATGGGTAGCCGCTACCGTCGTAGAGTTCGTGATGGTGCAGGACTATGTGGCGCAGCATCTGCACTTGGCTGACGCTGGCCAGGCCGAAGTTTTCCAGCAGTTGGTCGACCAGGTCGAGGCCCGCCCGCGCATGCTGGCGCATGATTTGTTGTTCGTCATCAGATAGGCGGCCGGGTTTGAGCAGCACGCGGTCGGGGATGGTGATCTTGCCCAGGTCGTGCAAAGGCGCAAACAGGTAAACGTGTTCGACAAAGCTGTCATCGAGACCATGCTGGCTTGCCAGCTTTTGCGCGATCAGCCGCGAGTAGCGTGACATGCGTTCGAGGTGGTTGCCGGTTTCCGGGTCTCGGGCATGGGTCATTGTCATGGCTGACTTGAGTGTGGCCAGTAGGGTGCGGACGATGGAGCGCTCGTTGTAGACCATCAGGCTGGCCAGGTGGCCGAGCACATCCAACTCGCTGAGCAGCATGCCGTGGAATATGTTTGGCGTGCGCGAGTTGAAGAAGACGAAACCGAAGAAGTAGCCGTTAACGCACATGGGCACGGTGTAGCTGGCCTGGTATCCGGCATTGAGTAGCGCGCGAACGTGGGTTTTCTGGCTGTTCTGCAGCACGTTAAAGTCGTTGATGACTCGCGGCGTCTGGTTCGTGGCGACGGCCAGCAGCCAAGTGGTGTCCTTGAGTTGGGCGTGGTAAAGCGGCAAGGGGTTGGGCTGGTTTTCCACGGCAACAAAGGTTTTCACCCAGTCACTGCCATGGTCATACAGGGCCACAGCCAAGCGCTCCACCTCGGGGTACTTGTGCTGCAGGGTTTGCAGAAGGAAATGCATTTTTTCGTGCAGCGGGCCTAACTCCTGCAGGTCATGTAAGTGCGACATTCCATTTCCCCCAAAGGCATATTTTGCTGCCTAGGCTTATGAGCTTAGCTGTCTTAAGCGGTTTGGTTACGCAGTGTTCTGTACACACCATCTGATTTTTAGGTGGTCAGGCTTAATAATTGCTTAATCCCGTCGATACAACCTATCTACAGACACCATTGAAGGCGATGCTCCATGAATATCAGGTCTAAATTGCTGGTGAGTTTTCTCGTGGCAACCCTTATTCCGGTGCTGGTTGTGGCGTTGCTAACGATTCGTAATGTCACGGAGCAGGCCAAAGAGAACTTTCTGGTATCCAGCAGCTTGGATATGAAACTGGTAAACAATAGCTTCGCCACGTTCTTTGATTCGGTGGGTTACACCGTTTCCGCTCTGGCGGAATACCCGGCCGTGAAGGATACCCAGGGCGGTGAGCTGAGCACCTATTTTGGTGCCGCGCGCAAGCCTGGTCAGGTCGCTACAGCGAATGGCGGGCGGGAAAAGCAAATTTTCGATTACTACTCCAGCATCGGTAACAACAATCCCACCTTTGGTTACGTTTATATGAGCGATACCAATGGTGCGTATGTGGAGTGGCCAGGTACAGCTGATTATGGCGATTGGGACCCACGTAAGCGGCCCTGGTACACCATCGGTAAAGACGCCAATTTCACTCTGGCTCGCCGTGACGGTTACTACTGGGAAGCAGATGACGCGGTCTATGTGTCGGTACTCAAGGGCTTCAAAGACAATGCCGGCCAGTTTGCCGGGGTTGTTGCGGTGGATGTGTCGCTAAAAGCACTCACGGACATGGCGCAAAAGGTCCGCTTCGGTGACACCGGTTTTCTGATGCTGGTAGAAGGTAGCGGCACTTTGCTGGTGGATGGCCTGCAGCCGAACAATAACTTCAAGAAGGTCAGCGAGCTGCCCAGCGAGTATTTCAAAACCATTGAGAAGACCCAGAACGGCCTGGTCGAAGTGTCTATTGATGGCGTCGACTATATGGCCAACGTTTACACCTCGCCTGAGTTGGGCTGGAAGTTTGTTGGCTTCAAACAGGCCGATGAGATTTATGCGAGCGCCCGCGAGCTGACATGGATAACCCTGGTTGTCTGTGTGGTTCTGCTGCTGGTGTTTGGTTTCGCTGGGGTGGTTATCGCTAACCGTATCGTCAACCCGATCAATCTGGTGAAGGAGGGCTTGCGCACCATCGCTCAGGGGGAAGGTGACCTGACCCGCCGCCTGGATCTGTTCAGCAAGGATGAAACGGGTGAGTTGGCCAAATGGTTCAACCAGTTCATCGAGTCGATCCAGGGCATGATCAAGGTGATCAAGGAAAACGCCATCAGCATGCATGGCGTGTCCAGCGACACCAATAAGCGCACCACCGCGATGTCGGCCACCCTGCAACGCCAGTTGAGCGCGGTGGAGCAAATCGTTACGGCGGTGACGGAAATGTCTTCGGCGGCCAATGAGGTAGCCAAGACCTGTGTGCAGACCGCCGAGGTATCGGAGCAGGGGTTGCTGGCGACGCGTAATGGCAAAGAGGTGATTGCTCGCAGTACTTCTGGTGTCAATAACCTAGGCAGCAGTATTCAGAACTCCAGCAAGGTGATTCAGGAGCTGGAGAAAGAAACAGTCAATATCAACAATATCCTCTCGACCATTCAGCAAATCGCCGAGCAGACCAATCTGTTGGCCTTAAACGCGGCCATTGAGGCCGCCCGGGCCGGTGAACAAGGACGTGGCTTCGCGGTGGTAGCCGATGAGGTGCGTAACCTGGCCAAGCGCACTCAGGATTCCACCGAGCAGATCAACAACATCCTTAACCTGCTGGTTAACCGTATCAAGGAAGTAACGGTGAGCATGGACCAAAGTTTGGTCGAGTCGGGTAAGGCCATTGAGCTGTCTGGCGAGGTTATGGCAGCCTTTGAAAGCATTGAAAACAAGGTGCAGATGATTCGCGACATGACCATGCAGATCGCCACGGCGACTGAGGAGCAGCATCTGGTGACCGAGGAGATCAACCAGAACATTGTCTCCATCAACGAGGCGGTGACGCAGATATCTGTTCAGGCATCCGAGGTGGAGAGCTATGCCCAGGAGCAAAGCGGCTTGAGCGGTGAGCTGAAGCAGCTCGTGGTCCGCTTCCGTACGGAGTGAGACCGGTTGGCTCTTGGCCAGCCTTGGCTCCAACAAAAAGTCCCGCATATGCGGGACTTTTTGTTTTACCAGCCGCGGCCATAGCCGTCGTGGCGGTATTGGTCATGGCCATGCCGGCGCTGGTGTCGTGGTGGTTGTGGGGCGTAATACACCGGGGCTGCTTGGTAATACACCGGCTGCGGTGGGTAGTACACCGGTTGAGCCGGGTAATAGGCCACCGGTTGTGGTGGGTAATAAGCTACAGGCGGTGGTGGGTAATAAGCCGGCGGTGGCGGGCTATAAACCTGCACCGGGCGGCTTTGGCTGACGATGACACCACCAATGACCGCCCCAACCACTGCGCCGGCAATCGCCGCGTCACGATTGGAGGCCTGTGCCGGCGCTTGGCTAAGCAGCGCAACGCTGGCTACCAGGCTTGTGATAAGGGGGATACGCGACAGCATGATTGATATTCCTCTGCAATCCGGTCTTTCCGGCTTGTGGTTTCGACCGCGGATATTGCTCGGCATTGCATCGGGCAGTGTAAAGGCTGTGTAAAAGCGCTGAGCGGTCGTTAGCCGCGTTTGCGCTGTTCCACCGCAGCTCGGCGCAGTGGGCTGCATTGGCTTATGTCGAGAGCCCCGACATAGGGGTTGCTGTGGCCCATAACGCAGCCTACTTGCTGGTTACGCCAGCGCTCCCATTCGCTGACTGGGTACTGCCGGTTCCAGGCTTCGTAAGTGCGTCGGTCGAGTTTGGACAGGCGCAACTGGTAGTGCTCAGCCATATATAGGTAGATGCGTGCCGCTGCACCGCGGGCGTGTACCGGTGGCATAGCGGTCTTGGCCTTGAAGTTAACCACCATGGGGCAGGCGCCGTATTGCTGCGGTGTATCGCTGAGCATCCCCAGGGCGTAGTTGGAGCGGTCGCCATTCACTTCACCGATGCTTGGCACCAGGTTGTGCAGGTCGGCTTCGGCAGCCTTGAAGGTGGCGTCGTTACGTGCGCAGTTTTTACGCCCGCCTTTTTGCCAGCATTGACGTTGATGGCCGATCACCCAGGCGGGCACCACATGCTCCCACTCCACGCGTTGGGCGCGACGTAGTTGTTTGCGCGGGCTGTAGCCGCAGCTGTTGAGGTCAACCTGATTGCCTTGGTACGCGCAGTGGCAATAGAACGTACTGGGGCGTACGGCGTAGATTCGCCAGGCAATCTTCTTGGCGGCGCTGAAGGTTTGTGGAGCATCAGCAAAAGCAGGGAGGGCAATAAGCAGGCAGAGCAGGGTAAGCAGGCGCAGCATGGGTGACTCGGCAGCAAAAAGCCGCGGATGATATCGCTAAAACCGCTCTGCGACGGGCTTTTTTCGATAGTTTTTCACGAGCTTACTAACTTTTTGCATGTGTGGCGGTCAGTTGGGACGCGACTTGAGCTTACGCAGCTAGGTGCTTGATTGTGCTGTAAGTCATGCCTTTTGGCAGAAAAATTGGCCAATCTGGATTTTGTTGCTAGCGTTACTCCATCACACCGCAGCGGATGACCTCCTCTGATGAGTACTGTGCAGCGTTTACCAAGGCTGGAAACGCGCGCCCATGCACTGCCTATTTTGGCTATGGCGAGGCGGGGGTTGCTTGTGCCCGGGCTGCTGTTCACCTTGCTCACGCTGCTGGCCTTGAGTGGTTGCTCCACACGGCAGGACCACCAGAGCATCATCAGCAACAGCAGCCCAATCAAACCCACCGAGTTCTTCCAGAGCCATGCTGACCGCATGGCAACTATCGGCATGCGCAACAACCTCAACAGCCTCTATCGCTTGATGGACAAGCTGTACCTGCGTAATCCGCGCGAGTGGCACAAAACCGGCTTGGCCAATGTGGACGCGGCTAAGCGAGAAGTGCAACGGGCAATCGAGCTGGACCAGCCGCTGCCACAGCTCGGTGGGCGTACTGATATTGCAGCGCTGGGTTATGCGCTGAGCGCCGAGTATCAGGGCGATCGCGTCGGGGCCTTTATCTATTCACTGGCGAGCATGCTGATTACCG
This sequence comes from Pseudomonas sp., assembly GCF_046581935.1. Classification (GTDB taxonomy): domain Bacteria; phylum Pseudomonadota; class Gammaproteobacteria; order Pseudomonadales; family Pseudomonadaceae; genus Aquipseudomonas. The sequence goes on along the minus strand of NZ_JAYGFK010000016.1, from coordinate 4,643 downwards.
CCCATGGCGGCCGTACCGAGTATTACCTGAGCGATACGCTTGATCCGCAGTTTATTCACAACGCCGCGCGCAATATCGAGAAGGCCAGTTGGATGCTGGCTCAGCGCACCGATGCGCTAGGCAAACCATGGCTGCTATCCAACGAGATTTCCGCTGAAGGGCGAAACCTCAGCTATGCCGTGGAGTTCGGCAAGATTGTGGCGCGCTTGGATCTGCTGACTGATGTGCTGGATGAGCGCTATCGGCGCATGGGGGTCAGCTATGCCCAGGGGCTGCTGTTTATGAACTTCTTGCCGGTGCAGTAAGCGTTATTACCAGCTTTGCTGGGCGTCGGCTGCTGGCTTGAACCGCTGGTCTGCATTGGCGCCACTAATTCTTCTGCGCTTTCCCGCCTTTTAGTAGCTTTGTTCCAGGCGCTTGTTGCTCTGCGCGTTAGCCGCTTCAATTTGCAGCTTGAGTTGTTCTGTCTGCTTTTGCAGTTGCACCGCCTGTTCGGCTTGCAGGCTGGCGGTTGCGGCTGTTTCTCCCAGGCCGCAGGCGCTGAGTAATAGACAGGTACAGAGTAGTAAGACGGTAAGGCTGCGCATGGCAACTCCAGGACTGTTTGGGCGGGCGATCTATTGCCAGCGCCGGTAGATGATTTCCAATGTGCCAGCCTGTCTTAAACGCTCAAGGGCTGCTGCGAACTGCTCGGCACGGCTGCGATCACCCTTGGCGAAGGCCACATAACGTGGCATTTCCACTAAGGGTTTGAACAGAACACGCACCTCATGTTCGGCGCGTTGTTCACGGACGAAGTACATCAGTTGAGCACGGTCGCCGACGATGATGTCGATACGTCCGGCCAGCAGCATCGAGACCAATTGGCGTGGGTTCTGCGCGCTGCTGTCGCGGCGCAGATCGGCTTTGTCGAAGGCCGTTTGGTAAGAGTAGCCGCGCACCTGGCCGATGACGTAGGGCGAAAGGTCATCCAGGATAAGCCAGTCGCGGATAGCCGTTTTGCCAGTGGTCATAAACACGGTGGAGCCGGTGCGGATCGGCCCGACCAGTTCGTACTGCTGCATGCGCTCGGGGGTGCCGGCGAACTGAAAGGCCATCGCCACCTCTTTGCGATCAAGCATGCGTTTGACCCGCTCCCAGGGGTACAGGCGCAGGTTGTAGGGAATATTGGCAGCTTGCATTACGGCTTCCACCAGCTCGACGTCCAGGCCTCGCGGTTGGTCATCCTCGAGAGTGACAAAACTGTAGGGGGCGAACTGCTCGTCACCCACGACCTTCCAGTCATCGGCCTGTATCGCGCAGGACGTCAGCAACCACAAGCACAGCGCGGTGATACGCATGACGACCTCCGAGGTTGGCGTTGAGTGAGCAGCTGTTCTTTCAGTGATGCTAGCTAATTGCGCAGTAGATGCCTGGACGGCAAGCTCTTTTCGTTAACAAGGTCGCTAAACAGCTGGTTGCTCGTGAATAGCAAAAGCCCCAGCAGGTGCTGGGGCTTTTGCTTGTGCCGGTGGCGCAATCAGACTTTGCGGACGAACTCGGATTTCAGTTTCATCGCACCGATACCGTCGATTTTGCAGTCGATATCGTGATCGCCATCGCACAGACGGATGCCCTTGACCTTGGTGCCGACTTTTACCACCAGCGACGAGCCTTTGACCTTCAGGTCCTTGATCACGGTGATGGTATCGCCGTCCTGCAGCACGTTGCCTACTGAGTCCTTAATCACCTTGGTGTCATCCGCCGCGTCGGTTGCAGCATTGGCTGACCACTCATGCGCGCACTCGGGGCAGACCAGTTGTGCGCCGTCTTCATAGGTGTATTCGGAGTTGCATTTGGGGCAGGGTGGCAGAGTGCTCACGGCGGGTCCTTTTGGTGGCTGGAATTAAAGGCCGCATATTGTATAGGGTTTTGCCTTTACTGTTTTACTGGGTTGGCGGCTGTGGCCAATTCAGGGTGCCAAAGTCGTTGAAGCGCCAGGTGCCGAATAGACCGTTGGCTAGCTTGCCGCGCAGTTCATAGGGCAGGCCCTGGCCATTCTGGTAACCCGCTGCGGCCCAGGCCTGGCGTAGTGCGGCATAGGCGGAGAGGCTGACCGGTACGTTGAGCAGGGCTTCGCCGTAGCGCGGTATTTGCCCGCTTTGTGGGCTAACGCCGCTGAGTAGGGGTTGGTTGTTGACGCGTAGCTCTAGGTCCACGCCATTGAAATCGATGGTGCTGTTATTCGGATTCTGTACGCGCAGTTTGATCGCGAAGCGGGCTTCAAGGCCTTCACCAGGTAGTGGTTCGATACCAACGAGTTCGATGCGTAATGGGTCGCGCGGGTGCAGGCTGCTACAAGCGCTCAGCGTGACCAACAGGCTGAGCAGCAGGGTGCGCATAAGAGTGGGCATATTGGGGCTCCGCTTTTGGGCTTCAGAGTAGAAGACCCTATTTGCGCGCCAATTACGCCGCAATCTGTGAAATGACGTAAACAATGTTGCCTTTGCGTGCCTCGCCAGCATCTGTGTAGATGCGCTGACGAGGCGCGCAGGAGCATCAGAAGTGCGCTTTTACCAGCAGGCTGGCGGTGTTCTGATCGGTAGCGCCGACAAAGTTGTCGCTGACAAAACCGCTGTCCTTGATGCCGTACTTATCCTTCCAATAGTCGTATTCGATACCGACATACAGTTGCTTCTCGCCCCAGTTCATCGCCTTGCCCAGGTCGTACTTAATTTGTGGGTTGAAGTGCAGGTTGGCGTGGTAGGTTTTATCGTTATCCACCACCCAGTCCATGAAGCCGTCGATAACGATGTCAGATTTACCTGCCGGAATGGTGTAGCTCCATACAGGAGTGATCTGCCAGACGTTTTTGCCATCGCGCTTGCCATCAGGGGTGCGCAGGTAGGTGTTGAGTTGGAAGTAATCGAAGCCGGGGATGGCCAGGTCTATGGCTGGGCCGATCAGGTAAGACTCGTTGTCGTCTTCGCCAAACTCATAGGTGGCGGCGAGCAGCACGTCCTTGATAGGGCCGAATTCCAGCTTGGTATTGAACATTTTGCCAAAAGACAGGCGCGGTGAGAGTTCGCCGTAGAACGTGTGGCCGTCGCCTGAACCGTTGGTGGCTTCAGTGTTGTACTTGATCGTATCGACGAAGAAGAACAGGTCGCCGAAGCTCCAGCCGCTGGCATGTTCGAAGGTGATGGTCTGCTGGATCTCAGGGTCGATTTTGAAGTCCTGGCCATATAGATAGGTCAGGCTGTTGTTCTGCCAGTACAGCAGGTCGCCTGCCATGGCCTGGCTGCCCGCCAGCAGCCCGCCAGCCAGGACGAGAGAGGAAAGAGTACGGTTCATTGAGTGGTGCTCCCCAAAGTGCTGAATTATCGTTTTAAACCTGTCTGAGTGGTCAGGCTGGCTGATCCTACAGCAAGAAAAAGGCCAAGTTTAATAGTTGTCTGTGTTGTCACGCCACAGGGCGCTGGCGGCTCTGCTAGGGGCAAGTACGCAGGCTGGTAGGCATGCGCTGGCGCGTGCCTGTGTGCACTGATAATTGACTAGGTGGACAGTTTTAGCCTTAAGTTGGTGCGCCGCTGGCTTTGTGATGGCGTCGCGCGTCAAGGTGCTTATTGGCTGGCGCGCGGGCTTGGCGTTGCTCGGGGTATGCAGGCGGGCGTCACGTTTCCGGTTGGGGCTGCGGTCAGTTGGGCAGCCTATTTATTGCGGCTTATGACTTTGACTCAGTACTCACCTGCTGTCGGTTCCAGGCTTTTTAGCACTACTTGCTCAAGCGTGCTGCTGGGTTCCGGCTGCGTGCCAGCCAGTTGGCTGAGCAGTTGCCATTGTTGATCCAGCTCACTGTTGATCGCCAGCATGCGCTCGATCATCTTGTGCGCGGTGGCGTTTACTGTGCCGTCCTGGGTGTTCAGCAGTTCAAACGACATTGCAGTAATAGCAGCCGTCAGGTGGGTGAGTGTGCGCGTGGACAGGCTGAGCAGTTCGGTCAATTGCGCTTCCTTGGCAGTCATGGTCATCTCCTTGTGAGTCTCGACCTGAGCTTAGCGCGACATTATGTCGCCCGGCTATGCGCTCCATCGCCTGAGTCCTACCGTCGGGCTTCTGCATTATCGTCCGGTGGCTGGTTTTGCAGGTTGTGTGCGCACTCCGTCGGCCACTGCACGGAGAGTGATCTGTTGTGCTTTGCTCAGTTGAGGTGTGAATAAAAGCCTTGGTGCAACCATGTCGGTGTTTTGGTTATACCTGTCGTCGGAAGCAGTGCGGTTTTTTAAAACGAGCGTTTTCCTTGTGCTGCAGGTGATTTTAGCTAGAGCCTGGTCCGTATTGGGCTTGCGCCAGAAGGCAGCGGGACTCAGTGATATTGAGTGCTGCTGAAACCTTGATTTTGTTTGGTTGCACCTAGTTGCACCTTGCGCCTTCTGAGGTTTAATCTCTCGCCAGATTTTTTGTGACCCGCCACCCATGGCGGCCACCCCTCGGGGCCGTCGCGGGGCGACGTCCAAAATTGTTCCCGGCGATTATTTGCCGTGCTCCAGCTCATACAGGACAAACCAATGGCTACCACTACCCTTGGCGTAAAGCTCGATGATGCAACCCGTGATCGCCTCAAGCAGGCTGCGCAGTCGATTGACCGCACGCCGCATTGGTTG